>CAWGPZ010000009.1:0-196574 GCA_963824605.1 uncultured Actinomycetota bacterium
TCGCTCCACCCATGGTCTGAGTGATCCACCGCGCCTCTGAAACGCCACTTACGGACCCGATGCCAGGAGATCCGACCCTGACACCCCGTTGGCGGCCAAACTCGCGCCAAATCCAGCCCCCTAGACTTGCTCCGCCCCGATCCCCACCGGTCGCGGCAGGGTCCACCCGGTTTCCCACAAGGAATTCCGCACGTCCCGCCCCCGTAGGACGTGCGGAAAACCTTCGGCACCCGGGCTGACCTGCATGTTCGCCAGGGTGCGAGTGCAGCGTGGAAGTGGATTAGCTCGAATCTGGAAGTCGCCCCGGAGGCCTGACCGGGTCCGACCGGATCGCTGAGCGCGGCCCTCAGCGGGTGATGAACTCACCCATCTCGAAACCCTCCCTGGCCCTTATCTCGTTGCCAGCCGGAGCGCGATAGCCCTCCTTGGCTTGGATCTTCTGGCTCAACGCAGACGAGCCAAATCCCGTTGGATGTAACGCAGGTGCGCCCACTCCTCCTCCAGGATCACGCGGATGCAGTCACCGACGGTGGGATGCCAGTCGTCGCCGCCCCACGGGTTGCTGCGTTCTTCCGCGAGTAGCTCCGGCGTGGCCGTGCCCAAGAAGTCGGTCACCATTCGCTGCCGCTCGGCACGCACCGCGAGGATCTCCTCATAGGCAGGCGGGTCCGCGCGGAAGATCGACATGTCAAAGCCCATCTCGCCGGCACCGGTGAAGATCTGGCCGATCTCGTGGAACGGTTGCTGGATCCGCAGGATCCCGCCGCGCAGCCATGCATCGGTCGCCAGGATGAGGTGCCGCAGGGTCTGGGCCAAGGACCACTCGTCCCCAACGTGGGCATCCCGCAGGTCCGGCGGCGTGCCCGCCACAGTGGTCTGCCACGCGGACTGCACAGCTACCCAGCCTTCGCGCAGGCGGTCGGGGGTCTGCGCCTTCTGAAGCTCGCGCCCCGGGAACTGCCGGTTGAGCTCGGCGTCCACAAGCGGCACTACGTCGACCCCGTTGACGAAGAGGCTACCGAAGAACAGGTCGTGGCTGTCGATGTCGAGTCCACCCACGTCGACGCTGCGCATCGTCACATCGCTGACATCGCTGAATCGCACTGTGGCGCCCTTAAAGCTTGCCTTCACGAACGTCGCACCTTCGAACTCCTTCGTGCTGGAGTAGATCGTCTCTGGCGTGACGCCTTTGGTCGAGTCCTCCATTCGGCACTCCTTCAGTCAGTGACGGGCCTCTACCCACGACAGTAAGAGTCAATCTCAGACGGACACAAGCCGAGCCCGAGTGCCAGATCCTGGTCGGCTCGGCCAATCTCGGACCGAGTCCAGTCCTCTAGACTTAATCCGCCCCGATCCGACCAGATCGCGGCAGGGTCCAGCAGGTTTCCCACAAGGAATTCCGCACGTCCCGCCCCCGTAGCTCAGTGGATAGAGCAGCTGCCTTCTAAGCAGTTGGTCGCACGTTCGAATCGTGCCGGGGGCGCTTTTCCGACCACCCGACCCAACTGCGTGACCTTCGCTGCCCCTAGTCGGGACCTACGTCCCTGACTGCTGGGTCGCCTTCCGGTGATCCTGAACACATCCGGCAAGGAGGATCACCATGTCGAACCGCCCTGCAGTCGTCGTAGGCGTAGATGGTTCCGAGCAGGCTTTCAATGCTGCTGTCTGGGCGTTGGACGTCGCCGCTCGGTGGCACGTACCGCTCGACGTCGTGCACAGCTGGTCGATCCCGCTGCCTCCTGTGGGCCTCGGACCAGCGCCAGTCGGACTCTCCGACGACCGCATCCGGGACGCTGCGCAGTCGGTCCTCGATGACGCTGTCGGTCGCCTGCAGGCGACCGCCCCTGACGTCACGATCACCGGCTCGCTGTACCCCGGGACACCAGCGGCCGCGCTCTTGGACGCCGCTGAGACGGCCACCCTGGTAGTCGTGGGTAGTTCCGGTCTCGACCGCGTCACGGAGTTCATCCTCGGCTCGGTGACGCAGCAAGTGGTCACACACGCCGCCTGCCCGGTCGCCGTCGTGCCGTCAAGCGAATCCGACGAGCCTGGTCTTGAGGCCGGCCGCGTCGTCGTAGGAATCGATGGCTCCGAGCTGTCCGTGGACGCCACCCGCATCGCCTTCGCTGAGGCTTCGATGCGCCACGCAGGGCTCACCCTGCTGCACGTGTGGAACGCGCCCGAGTACGACACCGCCGGAATCGTCATGCCCGACACGCTGCTTCTCGAAGAGGCTCACACCGACGAGCTGCGCGCGATGGCTGAGACGGTCGCTGGCCTCGGCGAGAAGTACCCGGACGTCCAGGTCGAGCAGCGCTTGCGCCAGGGACGTCCGGCCAAGGTGCTCGCGGAGGCCTCGCAGGGCGCTGCGCTGGTTGTCGTGGGCTCGCGTGGCCACGGCGGATTCAAGAGCATGCTGCTTGGTTCCACCAGCCGGTCACTGCTGCACCACGCCGAATGCCCAGTGCTCATCGTCCGACCTGGGACGACAGAGTCATGATCGCCTCGACCGCGAACCTGACGCCGACCCTCTTGCGTCAGCTGATCGCCGCGGCCGTCGCGGCTCCGTCTGTGCACAACACCCAGCCATGGCTCTTCAAGATCGACGGCGACCAGATCCACCTCTTCGCCGACCCTTCCCGCCAGCTCCAGGCCCAAGACCCAGACGGTCGGGCACTGTTGATGTCATGCGGAGCTGCCCTGCTCAACCTGCGCCTGGCGGCAGAGCACTTCGGTCGCACCAGTACCGTCACGATGGCACCGACCGACGACGCTGATCTCCTCGCGACGATCGACCTGCACGGCGAGGTCTCGGCGAGCGCCATGGTCGACGAGCTCTTCGCCGCTATCCCCCACAGGCACACCAACCGGAACCCCTACGAAGATCGACCGGTACCCCCCGCCGTCCTGGAAGCCCTCTCCGAGGCGGCCAGTCAAGAAGGCGCCGTCTTCTACCCAGTCACCGAACCGGGCGAGCGGCGGCGACTCGTCGACCTCATCCACGACGCGGACGCCACGGCCGACCCCACGGTCGCCGCCGAGGCCAAGAAGTGGACCGGGGTGGCGTCGAGCCGCGCCGATGGCGTCCCCGCTGAGTCGCTCGGACCCATTCCTCAGAGCCCCGCCACACCGCACCGCGATCTCGCTCCCGGACGCGTGATCTCAGGACGTGGATTCGCCGTGTTCGAGAACGACCCGACCTTGGCCGTTCTCACGACGTCACGTGACGAGCCGGGTTCGTGGATCGCCGCTGGGCAGGCGCTGCAGCGCGTCCTGCTCGTCGCCACCGTCGAGGGCCTGGTCGCCACGTATGCGAACCAGGCACTGGAAGCACCTGGCCTGCGATGGCTCGTCCGCGACCCCGACCAGCCGATCGGCTTCCCACAGATGCTCTTCCGCATCGGGTACGCGCCGGCGGCACCTGCGACGCCACGACGTCCCGTCGAGGACGTCATCATCGACGCGTAGCAGGGCTGTCGTGCCGGCCCGCTAGCCTTCGGGCCATGAGTACCACGCACATCGTGTGGGTCGACTGCGAGATGACCGGTCTCGACCTCGTCCACGACGCCCTGATCGAATTGGCCGTGCTCGTCACCGACGACGAGCTGAACCATCCTCGGCGACGGGGTCGACGTCGTGATCAAGCCCCCTGACGCCGCCCTTGAGCAGATGGACGACTTCGTGCGCAACATGCACACGAAGTCCGGCTTGTTGGACGAGCTGGCCAGCGGCATCTCCTTGGCCGAGGCGGAGGAGCAAGCGCTCGCCTACATCCGTGAGTTCGTCAAGGAGCCACGCAAGGCCCCGATGGCCGGCAACTCGATCGGCACTGACCGCAACTTCGTCGCACGCGACCTCACCGCTCTGGATGCCTTCCTGCACTACCGCATGATCGACGTCTCCTCGATCAAAGAGCTGTCGCGCCGCTGGTATCCGCGGGCCTACTTCCAGGCCCCGGCCAAGCACGGTGGCCACCGGGCACTGGCCGACATCACCGAGTCGATCAACGAGCTCGCCTACTACCGAGCGGCGGTCTTCGTGCCGCCCCCCGGCCCCGACTCGGCAGCCGCCAAAGAGATCTCCGCTCGGTTCAGTGCCCCTGTTGAGGACGAGGCCCGACGCCGCGCAATCCTGAGTCGATTCGGAGCCACGGAGGCGCGCCGCTAGACTCTCCTTCGGCCTTCAGGGCCGTGGTGGGTGTAGCTCAGCTGGTAGAGCGCCGCGTTGTGGTCGCGGATGTCGCGGGTTCAAGTCCCGTCACTCACCCCACAGAAGTACCGCTCATTCGGAGAGCCTGCGACGGGCTGCCCGAACGGCGTAGCGCCGCTGCTTCTCGCGTTTGAGCCTCTCGAGCGGATCGGCGTCGCCCTCGAGCTGGGCCGGTCCGAAGAAGACGAACGCGAGCCAACGGATGCGGAACCCGAGCCGCCAGGGGATGTCTTCGAACCAGCGAGGAGCTCCTGGCTGTCGCGCCATGGTTCCTCCCACGGGAATTCCCGGTTGTCAGCACCTGAGGCTGACCCTAAGGCGAGGTTAACGACCTCAGATTGCGGCGTCCGGTGGGCGATGGTCTTCAAGAACCCACGAAGGAGTTGTCACATGAGTCCCACCGCTCGTCTCACGTCCATCGTCGCAGTGGCTGCATTCGCCCTGGGCGGCGCCGGTCTGGCGCTGGCCAGCGTCGGCAGCTCGGCAACCGACCCGGCCGTCGCATCCGTGACGCCCACCGACGACGCCACCACCGACCCAGCAGCCATGAAGGCGCTCAATCGTGAGCTGGCCAAGCTCGATGGGCGTTCCAAGCACCTGAAGTCGCTGCTCGGCGAGCTGCGCGGCAAGACGCAGCAGGTGAGCCTGCGCACGGCGGCAGCACGCACTGCGGCAGCCTCCGCCGACGACGACGGCTCCACCTCGTCCGCTCCCTCGAACTCCCCGGCCCCGGCCCCATCCAAGACGCACTCCGACGACCGTGACGGCTCGTACAACGGCGGCGACGACGCGTACGAGAGCGACGACGAGAGCGACGACCACGATGAGTACGACGACGAGCACGAGGACGACGAGGACCACGGTGGCGACGATGACTAGAGCAATCCCACCGCTGGCCCTCACCGCTCCAGTGGCTGCGCTGGCTGTCGTTGCCGCGACAGGCTGGGCGATCAGCGCCGACGATCAGCCAGCCGCAGCCGTCGTCGTTCCGGCAACCAGTGCGGCTCCGGCCACGACGAAGGATCCAGCCCTCCGCGCCTTGACCAAGGCCGTGGCGGCCGAGCGCATCGACGTCCGGCATCTGGAGAAGGCCGTCAAGCACGCACGCGAACGCCTGGAGACCGCTCGCAAGAACGCGGTGGTCATCGCAGCCTCTTCCCCTGTGTACTCCGGCACTACCGGAAGCTCGGGCACCTGGAGCAGCACGTCCGGAACCTCAGGAGGGTCAACGAGCGGTGGTTCATCGGGCGGAAGCAGCGGCGGCGCTGCCCCGAAGCCGGCTCCCACACCAGCCCTGCTCCGGCCCCCACCGCGAACACGAGTACCGGCGGATCCTGATGGAGGCAACCACCGACCAACGGACGTGGACTCGGCACACCTTCGCGGCCATGGGCACCGCGGTGACGGTCCAACTGCCCGATGGGGTCGACGTCTCGACACTGAGTGGCCAGGTCGAGTCGCTGTTCACACGCGTTGAGCGCTCCTGCACACGCTTTCGCCAGGACAGCGACCTGATGAGAGCGAACGAGGACCCAGCGGCGGTGCACCAGGTGGCGCCGGAGTGCGCATCGATCGTGGCGGCAGCGTTCGACGCCTACGCCATGACCGGAGGGCTCTTCGATCCACGAATTCTTCGAGACCTGGTGTCCGCCGGCTACGACCGGAGCTTTGACGACTTGCCGCCAGAGTCACGTGCTTCGGCAGGACGGGACTCCAGTTCTCCCGCGGTCACCACCTGGAGACCACGCGTCGACACCGGTCGCACCACGATCGAGCTCGGACCAGATCCCATCGACCTCGGAGGGATCGGGAAGGGCTGGTGTGTGGACGCCGCTGCAGCCATCCTGGCAACGGAGGTGCCCAGCTTTCTCGTCAACGCCGGCGGCGATCTCGCCGTCTCGGGCGATGGCCCCGACGGCGATGGATGGACAGCGGCCGTGGAAGACCCCAGCGATCCCACCCGCACACTCGCAGTGCTGCAGATGTGGGCCGGCAGTTGTGCGACCTCGTCAACCGGGCGGCGCCGCTGGGTGCAGGACGGCGAGCCGCGTCACCACTTGATCGACCCTCGTACGGGACGTCCGGCCGCCGGGGGGCTGCAGTCCGTCACGGTGATCGCCGATTCGACCGTGACGGCCGAGGTGTGGAGCAAGTCGCTGCTCATCACCGGTGAGAACGCCGTCGCGGACGTCTGCCGCACGAGAGACCTCGCCGCCTACTGGGTAACCACCGACGGTCGAACCGCGCACAGCCCCGCGCTCACGCGCCATTTGATGTGGGAGCGGGACACCCATGACGCATAAGCCACCACTTGTCGAGCCCACGCGGCCTCCGACGTCGAACCCCCCATGGCACCCCTGGGTCTCAGCGATGGCTGTTGCATTCGGCGCCCTGGTAGCTGGGTGGGCGGTCGGATGGGTAGCGCTACAGGTCGCCAACGGGGAGCACCCGAAGTGGCTTCTGGCGCGGGTGTCGGGCCTCGCCGGCATGGTCCTGCTGACTGCCCTTGTGATGCTCGGGCTTCTTCTGGCCCATCCGCGCGGCACCGCACTTCGCTCCCTGCCACGCGCCACGATGCTCCGCGTCCATGTGGGCCTGGCGACGTTCACCCTCGTCTTCATCACCCTGCACGTCGTGGTCCTCGCCTTGGACGACTACGCGGGGGTCGGCTGGTCCGGCGTCGTCCTTCCCCTGGGTGCCGAGTACCGACCGCTGCCCGTCACGCTGGGCTGGCTCGGCCTGTACGCCGGCTTGGTGGCCGGTCTGACGGCACGGTTCGCCGGGCGCCTGGGCCGAGTCTGGTGGCCGATTCACCACACCACCCTGGTGATCTACGCGGCCGTCTGGGCTCACGGCGTCCTCGCCGGCACCGACTCCGCCGCCTTGTGGTTCTGGTACGCCGGCTCGGCGCTCTTGGTAGTGGCCACGGCGATCAGCCGCTACATGACGCCCCGCCTTCGGGTATCGCTCGGGGAGGACCGAAAGTGAGGATCTTCGATACCTCGGTGCCGATCGGCGACCACCGCGTGGCGACCGATGTCGGCGAGTCACTTGCTGAGCATCGCGGTCGACGGCCAACCCGGCTCGACGCGACAGAGGTGCTCGCCCGTGTGCGCGACACCGACCTGCGCGGATACGGAGGGGCCTTCTTCCCCACAGCCCGCAAGTGGCAGTCGGCCATAGACGCCGGAGGTGGCGGCATAGTGGTGGCCAACGGAGCCGAGAGCGAGCCGGCCAGCGCCAAGGACGCTGCGCTGCTGCAGCTCCGCCCACACCTGGTCCTCGACGGCCTCAACGCCACCGCCCGCGCCACCGGCAGCGTCGAGGGCATCATCTGGCTCCACCACGGCGCCGCGCACAGCCGCGTCGCCATCGAGCGCGCGATCGTCGAACGCCGCGCAGCAGGAGTTCCCGACATCCCCCTCCGGATCGCCGAGGGCCCGGCACGGTATCTGAGCGGTGAGTCGAGCGCGATTGTGCGCGCGCTGTCCGGCGGCCCGGCGCTCCCCATCACCCGCACCACACCAGCAGCTGTCAGCGGTGTCGACGGTCGGCCCACCTTGGTTCACAACGTCGAGACCGTCGCCCGCGTGGCGCTGGCAGCGTCCGGTGGCGACCCTACGGACAGTCGCCTGCTCACGATCACCACGTCGTCAGGGAAGACCGTCGTCGAAGCTGCGCCCGACGAGACATTGGCATCGCTGGTCGCCGCCGCGGGAGGCGATGCCCAGGCGCTCCTGCTCGGCGGATACGGCGGGTCCTGGCATCGCTGGGATGACGTCGCTCCGCAGCGGATCGGCGACCTCGAGCGGGTAGCCAGCGCCGGCATCGTGATGGCACTCCCGCGCTCCAGCTGCGGCCTGGCGGCCACCGCTCAGATCCTGCAGTACCTCGCGGATTCCAGTGCGCGACAGTGCGGCCCATGCCTGTTCGGCCTCGACGCGCTGGCCGATGTCATGACGCGGGTCGCCGATGGGCGGGCCCGTCGCGGTGACTCTGCACGGCTTGCCAAAATCTCGACCACGGTCGTCGGACGCGGTGCCTGCCACCACCCCGATGGTGCGCTCCGCATGCTCGGCTCTGCGCTGCAGGTGTTTGCCGCCGACCTCCCCGCTCACCGGCGGCGTAGCACGTGTGCCCGTCGTCACGACATCACCGTGCCAGGAAGGGTCGCCGCATGAGCCGCCGAGAGACGCTGAGCGTCGATGCCGCCACGTGTGACGGTGTCGGCATGTGCGCGCTGGTTGCGCCAGACCTCATCACCCTTGACGGGTGGGGTTTTCCGGTGATCGACACAGAAGAGGCATCACGGTCGGTCAAGAAGGCTCGCGCAGCAGCAAGGGCCTGCCCGCACCGCGCGCTACGAGCGCAGAGCTAGGCGTCGTCAGCGCTGGGGCTCATTGGTACAAGTCTTGCTGCCTCGGTCGACGACTGTGCCGGAGGCTGTGACGAATGCATGCCTGTACGTTCCGTTGCTCGCCAGGTCGAGCCGCAGGACGCCGTAGCGATCTCCGATCCGCTTCTTGCTTCCGGGTGCCTTGGTGGTGATCTTGTAGTGGTTCTTGCCACCGGTACCCACCACGAACTGCTGGATGCCGCTTCGCTTGGCGAACCGTTCATAGATGTGGTCATGGCCATTGAGCACGACGTCGACCCCACCTGCATTCGCGATCCTCCACAGCTGATGGCGCGCGAGCCTGACTGTCGACATTTCCGGCGTAGGCGCCCGATGTCTGCAACGGGTGATGCCACATCGCGACGGTGCACGTACGCGAGTTGGCATCGAGCACCGCTCCAGCCACTGGCCCTGCGCGAGTCTGGACCGCACCCTCCGACATGCTCGCAGCTGCGAGTCGAGCAGGACGAATCCGCCACCCAGCGACCGGCGTAAACGTGCGCCAGGGTTGCTGGCGCGTGCCCGCGCGCTTGCCCCAGTAGCGGAAGTGACCTCGTGCTCCGTCGGTGTAGTACTCGTGGTTACCGGCGACCGCCTTCGTCACCGAACGAACATTGCGGAACGCCGGGTGGAACTCGGCGCGGAAGGCGTTGTACTTGGCGTACTCGTACTGCGCGTCGCCCAGCGTGATGAACGGTCGGCTCCACGGTTCACCATGCGCTTGACCAGCCCCCGACTCGATCGTGCTGGCAGTAGCCCGGCGTCTTGATGTACGGGCTGTTGGGGTCGCAAGCAATGTCACCGACCGCAACGATGCGGATCACCTTGGGCTCCGGGTCGGCGGATCTCGCCTCGAACCGGCGTCACGCCACCCGAGCCAGCCAAAGCGAGCAGGCCGATGCTGGCGAGAAGAGCAGAGATCCGAAGTCGCATGGCCACCAGTTTGCCTTCTACCGACTGTGGCACGATCACGGACATGCCAGACCTCTCTTTCGGTGTCTATGTCATACCCAACGGCCCCGAGCACGGCCGCGACCTCGCCCTGCGGATGGAGGACACCGACTTCGATGTCGCCTGGATCGGCGACACCCTGGGCGACTGGCGCGATCGCTCGTCCCCGCTGCTCGACCCCTGGGTCACGCTCGGGGCCCTTGCCACCGAGACCGAAGACCTCGAGCTCGGCATGATGGTCACGAACCTGGCCTGGCGCGATCCCGTGCACGTCGCTCGTTTCGCCATGACCGTCGACCAGCTCAGCAACGGTCGGTTCGTGCTCGGTCTCGGATGCGGCCAGGTCGACGACCAGCTCATGGTCGGACGCGAGACGTACGAGATGCCTGCCAAGGAGCGCGTCGACCGGCTCGAAGAGGGCACCCAGGTGATCGACCGGCTGCTGCGCCAGGACACCAGCGACTTCACCGGGCAGTTCACCCAGTACGAGAACGCAGCGATGGCGCCCGGATGCGTGCAGACGCCTCGGGTGCCATTGGCCCTGGCCGGAAACGGGCCACGCATCACCAAGATGGCGGCCCGACTTGCCGACACCTGGAATGCGTGGATCGATATCACCGACATCGATGAGTGGCACCGTCAGATCAGTGAACGCACGTCGATGCTCGACGACTACCTCGCCGAGATCGACCGTGAGCCCGATTCACTGACACGTTCACTCCTCGCCTTTGATGAGGCGTTCGACGCGTGGAGCGACCCTGGAGCGGTCCCGCGCCTCGTTGAGCAGTTCGCCCCGCTCGGCTTCACCGAGTTCATCTTCTACCCACCTGAACCCGGCGAGTGGACGAAGTTCCTCAAGGTAGGCGTCGACGTCCTGGGCTCGCTCCGCTCGTAGCCCGCACACGCCCGCCGAGTGCTCAGTTGGTTGTCAAGATTGCCCGCCGAGTGCTCACTTGGTTGCTGACAGCGCCCGCCGAGTGCTCACTTCGTTGTTGACCGAGCGCGTGGTCACCTCGCTGGGTGCGCTCTCGTCATGCATGCGGCTGGTGGGCGCCCCTCCGGTCGAGATACTCGACCATCAGGTGAGCACTCGACGCGAGTTTCTGGCAACCAGGTGAGCACTCGGCGGGTCTTGGGGTGGCGCTGTTGCGCTAGCGGACTCGGGTGGGGACGCCCCCGGTGGCCGTCACCAGTCCCACGTAGGTGAGTCCGACGATGCTGTCGGGGGTGCCGCCAGCCGCCCAGATCTCGGGGAACTGCTCAAGGTCGACATCGATCAAGGTCTGCAACGGGGCCGGGTGCCCCACCGGCGCGACGCCTCCGATCGGAAACCCGGTGGCCGCCCGCACCTCTTCAGGCGTGGCTCGCCGCACGTGCTGCACCGACACCACCTCCGCGACTCGCGCCGTGTCGACCTTGGCCGCGCCGCTGGCCATCACCAGCAGGGGCGCATCGTCGGCCATGAAGACCAGGCTGTTCGCGATTGCACCCACTACGCACCCCAAGGCCTCGGCTGCGGCAACCGCCGTATGCGTCGACTCGGGCAGCCGGCGCACCTCAGCGGTGACGCCCGCGGCGTCCAACGCCTGCTGAACACGGATATTGCTGGGGTGCATGCTCTCCTCGACCTGCGGCGCCGACCAGACTTCGGCATCCTGGTCTGATGAGCAGTCTGCCCCTGATCACCCCTGCCGGGGACGCCATCCGGCGTACTTTCCGAGTCATCTTGTCCGGGGACCCTGACGGCGAGCCCCCGTGGGTCAAGGCCATCGGCGCTGACGGCGACGCCGGCTGGTTCGGCCCGGGTAGCGCCACCTGGGAGGTCAACGGTTCGCTCGCCACCCTCGTCGGCGGTCCACGCGCCCTGCTGCTGCAGGCCTGCCACCCATTGGCGCTCGCGGGCGTCGAACAGCACTCCACCTACCGCACCGACCCGCTCGGACGCCTGCAGCGCACCAACCTCTACGTCACCACGTCGACGTTCGGATCGAGCACCCAGGCCGAGCAGACTGCGGCGATGGTGCGCAGCGTCCACGAACGCGTGTCAGGCACGGCCCCCGACGGCCGCCCCTACTCGGCACAAGACCCGCGCTTGTTGCTCTGGGTGCACATAGGGCTCACCGACTCGATGCTCGTCGCCTACCAGCGCTTCGGGCGCGGCCAGGTGGACGCCGACCAGTACGTGGCCGAGATGGGTCAGCTCGCCAGCGCTCTCGGTGTCGAGAGCCCACCGACCACGGTGGCCGAGCTCGCCGAGGCATTCGACTCGTTCTCCGACGAGGTCGCCGGTGGCCCTGATGCCCGGGCCGTTGCCAAGTTCCTACGATTCCCCGGCCGCGCGCTACCGATCGGAGCGTGGGGCCCGTACGAGGTGCTCGTCCGGTCAGCCACCGACCTGCTCCCCGGCTGGGCACACGACGTGCTCGGGACGAGCGCTCGTCCCGTCGCCGTGGAGAGGGCCGATTCGGCTGTGTGCGCGACGACTCTGCGTTCGCTGCAGGCGATTCTTGGCCCACGATCGCGGGCCGTCGAGCTGGCCTACCGTCGGCTGGGGATCGACCCCGATGCCACTCCCCCTCGCGCTAGCGAGAGGTCTCGATGATCACCAAGCGGTTCCGCTAGCGAGAGGTCTCGATGATGACCAAGCGGTTCCGCTAGCGAGAGGTCTCGATGATGACCAGGCGGGTCTCGGTCATTTCCTGCACCGAGTAGGCCGGGCCCTCGCGGGTGTTCCCCGAGTCACGGATGCCGCCATACGGCATCTGGTCGGCCCGCCACGTAGGCACCTCGTTGACGAGTACCCCGCCGAAGTCGAGCGTGCGCACAGCCTCGAACGCGGTGGAGATGTCGTGGGTGAAGATCGCCGCCTGCAGTCCGTAGGCGGTGTCGTTGGCGATCTTCAGCCCCTCATCGACCGAGTCGATCGCCTGGATCGCCACGACCGGGCCGAACACCTCGTTGATGCAGACCTGCATCTCTGGCTTGGCGTCGGCGATAACCGTGGGGACCAGCACACCGTTGGCGTCGATGTCGCCGCCCGCCACGATGCGGCCGCCCTGCGACACCGCCTCGTCGACCCAGCCCTTGACGCGGTCGCGCTCGTTCTGCGAGATCACCGACGAGACATCGGTCTGCTCACTGAGCGGGTCACCCACGACGAGCGACTCGACCATCGGGCCGAGGTAGTCGGTGAAGTCGTCGGCCACCGAGCGGTGCACCAGGATGCGCTGGGTCGAGATGCAGGACTGCCCGGCGTGGGAGAAGCCGGCAATCTTGATCTTGTCCGCCGCCTTCTTCCAGTCGCCGTCCTCGGCGATGATGACTGGCGCGTTGTTGCCGAGCTCGAGCCCCACGTGCTTGCGCGGTGCCCGCGACTTGATGCCCCAGCCCACCTCTGGCGAGCCGGTGAACGTGATGAGGGCGATGTCGGGGTGGTCGACGAGCGCATTACCGACGACCGATCCTGGCCCAGTGACCACCGAGAGGTAGGACGCCGGAAGGCCGCACTCCTCGATCAGCAACCACGCAAGCGCGATGGCGCTGAACGGGGTCTGACCCGCTGGCTTGAGGACGACGGGGCAGCCGGCAGCGATCGCCGGCGCCACCTTGTGCGCCACCAGGTTGAGGGGGAAGTTGAAGGGGCTGATCGCACCGACGACACCGATCGGCACCCGCATCGTGTACGCCACCTTGGTGTCTCCACCCGGCGCTGCAGTAATCGGGATGACCTCACCGGCGAGCTTGCGCGCCTCGACTGCTGCGAACGCGAAGGTGCCGGCGGCACGATCGGCCTCGACACGTGCGGTCTTGATCGGCTTGGCGGCCTCGTTGGCGATGATCTGCGCGAACTCTTCCTGCCGCTCACGAAGCAGGGTGGCGGCCTTCTCGAGGACCTCAGCTCGCTGCCATGGCGCCAAGGGCTGGTCGTGCAGAGCCGTCTTTGCCGATGCAACCGCCGTGTCGATCTCGGCCTGGCCCAGCAGTGGTACGTCGCCCAGCCGCGCGCCGTTGAACGGCGAGTTCACCTGAGACGACTCGGTGCCGGTGACGGGTGAGCCCGCGACGGGAACCTCAGTGACGCCCTTGGCAGGCAACAAGATGCGGTGGCTGTCGGCCATGAACCCTCCGATGCAGTCGGCCTTTCACGCCCCTCGGGCGCACCCTGAAGTCTGCCGTACGCCTAGGGACGACTGTCACGCGGCCGGGTCGTGCCCTTGCTACCGGCTTTGCTCCTCGGCTTTCCCTTGTCCTTGTCCGACGGCTTGCTCTTGCCCGCCGGCTTTCCCTTGCCCGAGGCCTTGCTCGACGACGTGGCGGGAGTGGTGCGCGTCGTGGCGGTGCGGGGTTTGCTCGCCGGCCGGCTGGTTGCCCCGGGCTCGTCCCGGTCTGGCCGCACCTGCACCTTCTGGCCCTTGATCCGAGTCGCACGAAGGGCGTTGACGACCTCGGTGACGGCATCGGCCGGCACCTCGACCAGCGAGAACCGGTCCGTGATCTCAATCGATCCGACGTCGCGTCCGGTCAGACGGGTTTCACCCGCGATGGCCCCGACGAGATCCTGCGGTCGGACGCCTCCGGCGCGTCCCGCGCCCACGTAGACACGAGCAGTGCCGGCCGCCGGGGAACGACCACGGTCCTTGCCGGGACCGCGGCTACCTGTCGCCGGCTTGCCCTTGCCCTTGGCCTTACCTGCCGTCGTGCTTGGGGACGGCGGCCTCGGGGATCTCATCCTCGTCCGATGGTCCGGCCACCGCTTCGTGTGCGAGTTTGACGGCCGCCATCGCGACCTCGACGACGTCGTACTCGTCCGTGAGCGACTCGACGACCACACCAACGTGCCCGAGGTCGCCGGCGACAAGGATGTCCTCGAGGGCTGCCCGCGTCACCTCGAGCCGGCGCGCGTGAAGGTCAGCCACCGTTGGCACCTTGTGCACCGGGATCTTGTGCTTCGTCACGCGTTCGATCGTCTTGAGCTGTCGGTGCTCGCGCGGCTCGGCCAACGTGATGGCCACCCCTTCGCGCCCGGCACGTCCGATTCGACCAATGCGGTGCATGTACGACTCAGGAGCTGAGGGGACGTCGTAGTTGACCACGTGGGTCAGCTGCTCGACATCGAGTCCTCGCGCGGCGACGTCGGTGGCCACGATGAGATCGGCGACTTCCGATCGAAGACGGTTCATGACCCGGTCACGCTGGTTCTGGTCCATCCCGCCGTGCAGTGCCTCAGCCCGGTAGCCACGGCCATTGAGCGACTCGGCAAGGAACTCGACCTCGGCGCGAGTACGGCAGAACACCAGTGCTGCCGTCGGCGACTCGACATCGAGGATGCGTCCCAGCGCAGCCGGCTTGTGAGCGCGCGGAACGATGTACGCCGACTGCTTCACGCGCGGGCTCTCGCCAGCTGCCACCTGCTCGCGCTCGATCTCTACCCGTAGTGGGTCGGTCAGGTAGGTGCGGGCGATCTTCGTGATCCGCGACGGCATGGTGGCCGAGAAGAGAACGGTCTGACGCTTCTTGGGGGCAGCCGACAGGATTCCCTCGAGGTCGTCAGCAAATCCCATGTCGAGCATCTCGTCGGCCTCGTCGAGAATGACCGTCGAGATCCAGTCCAGATTGAGCGTGCCGCGGTTGATGTGGTCGAGGGCACGCCCCGGAGTGGCGACCACGACGTCGACGCCGCGCTTCAGCTCGCGCAGCTGTCGGTAGATGGGCTGCCCACCGTAGATCGGCAGCACGCGGGCGTTGCGCCCCTTGCCGTAGCGGTGCAGCGCCTCGGAGACCTGTACGCAGAGCTCGCGGGTAGGCACGAGCACCAACGCAGAGGGCTCGTCTCCTCGTCGTCCTTCGGTGAGCTGGTGTAGGACGGGAAGCGCAAAGGCCGCCGTCTTGCCGGTGCCGGTCGCTGCCTGGCCGATCAGGTCGTTGCCCTGCAGCAGCAGCGGGATGGCTTCACGTTGGATCGGGGTGGGCTCTTCGTAGCCGAGGCCGGTCAGCGCGGCGAGCAGCTCTGGGTGGAGACCGAGGTCGGCAAAGGTTTCAGGGGTTGAGGCATTCACTGGGCCATTCTCCCGCGCAGGACGCCCCTCCGTCACCTTTGCCTTCTCGCCAGGTCTGTGCCGCAGAACGGGGCTGGCTGCGTCAGGAAGCAGGTACGAGGGCCAGCAGACGCTCGACCAGCGCGTCGTCGGCGCTCTCGAAGAAGCCGCCGACGACGTCTTCGACGTGCTCCAGCGACTCACCGCAGAACAGCACAGGCTGGTAGTGGGTGATGTCGTACGTCATCGTGCCCATGAGGGGGATGTCGAGTCGGCGCAGGTCGGCACCGACGAACTCTTCGATCTCGCCGTAGCTCGACAGCAGAGCCGGCCCCGTACGCCTTGGGGTGTCCGTGCTCACGGAGCGTCCCGAACTCCAGCGAGAACCAGAAGACCTTGCTGACGAACTCAAGGGCCTCGGGGGTCTTGCAGCGCCGAGCCGCTCCGCCGGCGGCCCGATAGAGCGCCGCCAGGCGTGGGCTTGCGAGAGTTGTCGCATGGCCGATGACCTCGTGGACGACGTCGGGCTCGGGCGTGTACAGGGGTAGTGAGGCGTGGCGGATGTACTGCGTCGACCAGAACGCGCCATCCGCGAGCGAACCGTAGAACTCCACAAGCGGCACCAGGCCGGCCGCTGGCTGGTAGCGAAAGCCGGTGTGCGGCGCGAGCAGGTCGTTGACCTCGGTGAGCTGCGGGATGTGGTCGGTCGGCAACCCGAGCTGCTCGCCCGCGTCGATCACCTCGTGAGGGGCCAACCGAAGGTGCTTGGCACGAAGCTCTGCACACACCACCTGCCACACGCGATGCTCGTCGTCGGTGTAGTCGATGTGTGGAAGTGGGTCGCCCGGTCGCCAGTCGAGGGCGGCCTCGGCGATCGCGTTACGCCGCGCTCGATACTCCGGGTCGGCCACGCCTGGATGGTCCGACGCCAGATGCACGGTGACCTCGCCGTCCTGGCGCGTCACCGGTGCGTAGAGCTGTCCCTCTTCAAACATGTGCCCAGGGTGCGGGCGACCGCCGCAGAAGACAACGGTGCCGCGACTCGTTCTGCAGCCTGCCCAGCGGCGTCGCGAAATGGCGCGGTCAGGTGGTCACTTTGTCTACGGCCTGCAGGATGAAAGCAGCCACCTCGGCCTCATAGGCCAGGTGGGCGAAGCGGCCCGTCGGCCCGCTGTGGCCACCCTCGCCGAGCTCGGCCCGGAAGAGCGTGCGCGCATCATCTGGGCCCGCGGTCGCCCTGATCCGCGCCACCCACTTGGCCGGCTCATGGACCAAGACCCTCGGATCGTGCAGGGCGCCGGTCGCCAGCAGCTCCGGCCGATTCGCGGACGGCACGTTCTCGTACGGCGAGTAGGTCAGCATGTAGTCGAACTGCTCCTTGACACGCGGATCACCCCACTCATCCACTTCGTTGGCGGTCAGGGGAATGGTGTGATCGAGCATCGAGCTGATGGTGTCAACGAAAGGAACCTCAGCGACAACCGCGCGCCAGCGCTCTGGCCGCATGGCGTACACGGCGCCCTGCAGCAGTCCCCCGGCCGAGAGGCCCCGCGACACGATGCGTGATCCGTCGATGAGACCCTCGTTGGCCAACGCGTCTGCGACATCGATGAAGTCGGTGAAGGTGTTGCGCTTGGTCAACATGTATCCGTCGAGGTACCAACGGCGTCCCATCTCACCGCCTCCCCGAATCAAGGCGTGCGCGAAGACCACGCCGCGGTCGAGCAGGCTCGGCAAGGATCCGTCGAAGCCAGGCCAGAACGAGCTCTCGTACGCGCCGTAGGCGTAGAGCAGCAATGGTGCCGACCCGTCGAGCTCGGTGTCACGGTGCCGGGCAAGCTTCACCGGCACACGCTCGCCGTCGCGCGCCGTCACCCAGTGGAACTCGGTGATGTAGTCGTCGATGTCGTAGTGGGGCAGCGCACGACGATGCACCACGGTGCGCTCACCGGACTCAAGATCGACGCTCACGCACTGACCAGGCTCAACGTACGACTCGACCTCGATGAGAACTGCCGTGACGTCAGGCTCCTCGTTGTGCCAGAGCTCCAGCAGTCCGGCGGGCACCCCGGCCTCGACGACTCGCGCGCTCTGCAGGTCGAGCGCGCTGCCCAACTGCAACGCCGCACGAGGCAGGATGCGCAACAGCTGTTGGCCTGCTGAGACGGTGCTCAGGACGACGTGCTCCGCGAACACATCGACGTCGTGCAGTCGTTCGTCGCCGGCCTCCGGAACCACCTCGATCCACGCCTCCGGCGCCGACGTCGTGACCGGGCCGCGCAGAAGGCGGAACTCAGTGGCCCCGTCGTTGGAGACGACGAGCAGTTCACCCCGATCACTGCCGGGCAGGTGCGCCACCGTGTACTCGTGGCCACGACGTCGCGGTGTCACGACCCACGCTGGTTCCTGTGGCCGGTGGGAGTTGACCAGCCAGACCTCGGACGTGTTGCGGTTGAAGGTGCGGATGACGATCAGGTCGCCAGCCCGGTCGGCCCACGCCACGACGTCGAACTGGGTGTCCAGATCCTCAAAGACCAGCACGTCGTCCGATGAAGGTGTTCCGACGACGTGCCGCCACACCTGGTACGGGCGGAAGACCTCATCGTGCACGACGTAGAAGAAGGTGGAGCCATCGGCTGACCACGCTCCGCCGTAGTAGGTGCGGGCCACCGTGTCGTCCAGGTCTTGGCCGGTCGCGATGTCGCGAAACCTCAGTTCGTAGACCTCATCGCCGGTCACATCGACCGAGTAGGCGAGCCGGCTGCCATCGGGGCTGACGAGACGAAGACCCACCTCGACGTACTCGCCTGGCGCCACGAGCGTGTTCTGGTCCAGGACGACCGACTCATGTCCCGCGGAGTCGAGACGGAGCAGCTGCGGATACTCCTGACCCTCGGGCGCCCGCGTGAAGTACTCGAAGTCGCCCTCACGCCAGCGAGCCGAGTCCTCGGTCTGCGGCACCCGGTCGATCATCTCGCGCGTCAGGTCATCGACCAGCGGCTTGAGTGGCGCCATCTCTTCGTCGTAGAACGTCCGCTCGGCGCGGAGGTACGCCATCGACTCGTCGCTGGTCTTGTCCTTCAACCAGGCATAAGGGTCAGGTCGTTCGACTCCGTGCTCGGTGTGGGCGTAGGGCTGTTGGGCGGCGATCGGCGGCTGACTCATGAGCCAGAACGCTAGCGCAGGAGGTCGCGCACCACCGAGGCGTCCAGTCCGTACAACGTGTTGCCGCGGCGTCCCACGACGGTAGGAGCAGCCAACATCGAGTTGAGCACCGACTCCTCGGTGGCATCGACCACTGCCTCGAAGAGCGGGTCGAACTCGCGCGCGGCAACCGGCGAAACTGCGGACGACTCGCCCCCGCTTCTCGCGGAGCCCGGTGGCGAAGGCCATGAAGATCTCACCGCTGCCGTGGTGAGCCGTCGACCCGGTGCGCGCCAGTCCAAGCCCTGCGCGACGCGCGAGCCGCTCGCACCCGGCGTGGTCGACGGGGGCGTCCGTGGCCACGACGACGATGCACGACCCCTTCGGGCCGGGGTCAGCCGGCACCTCCGGCGCCGCAGCGGCGGGATTCGGGATCGTGCGTCCGACCGGGACGCCGTCAACGGTCAGCCGCCCGAACTCGCCGAAGTTGGACATGACGAGAACGGCGACGGTGTGGCCGGACGGCAGGACTCGGGACGAGGTGCCGATGCCCCCTTTGTGGCCGAGGCACGCCATGCCGGTGCCGCTCCCCACCGCGCCTTCAGCTGGCGGCTCGGTGGCACCGATGGCCGCGCGAGCGGCCGTGAGCGCTGCGGCCACGTCCGACTCCTCGACCTGCATCGCCCTGGCTTCGTTGAGGAACGAGTCGTCGCACTCACCCACCACCGGGATCATGACGTCGTCGTCGCCGATGGTGGCGTTCTCAGCCATCAGCAACCGGCACGCGGCGTCGTAGACGCGGCCCAGCTGCATCGTCGACGTGAGGAACACGGGCGACTCAAGAAGTCCCCATTCACCGGCAGTGATGAACCCCGTCATCTCACCGGCACCGTTCAGCGCGACGGCACCGAACGGGATGGGCGAACCGAAGGTGTTGCCTCCCGGGTCGATCACCGTGACACCGGTCCGAGCCACTCCACGCCCCTCCGGGGGGTCCGGTTCGTCTCGCCACACGGTCGCGTGACCGACTCCGACACCGGGAACGTCAAGCATCGAGTTGGTCGGACCGGTGGGCAGAACGCCGATGGCAGCATCTAGATCTCGGAAGCGAGGCATCGTGACATCATGCCGAACATGACTCTCAGGACTCCGGTGGTGTGGTCGGACGCGTGTCTTCTTCACGACCCCAAGGGCGAGGTGTGGGTGGGTGTTCCCATCGAGGGCACTGAGGTGGCCGCCCGCGCCGAGGTGATCGTGGCGGCGCTGCAAGAGGCGGGTGCGCCTGTCTCCCCGGCGTCCGGGTACGACGACACCGTCCTGACGCAGGTGCACGATCCGGCACTGGTCAACTGGCTCCGCACCTGCTCGGACGAGTGGCAACGGGGCAACTACTCCGTCGACCCCGGGCAGGAGCGCGTGGTCCCGTACGTGTTCCCGACCGAAGCGATGCTCGGCGGCATGCCGCTGCGTTCGCCCACGGCGGTGCACGGCAGAGCGGGGCAGTACGGCTACGACACGATGACCCTGGTCGGCCCGGGTACCTGGGAGGCCGCCCGTGGAGCCGTCGACGCAGCACTCACCGCCGTCGACCTCGTGGCCTCCGGCGCCCACGAGACGGCGTACGCCCTGTGCCGCCCGCCCGGGCACCACGCCACCATCAACGGGTACGGCGGCTCGTGCTACCTCAACAACGCAGGCGTGGCAGCGCAGGCTCTCCGGGGCAAGGGTCATGAGCGGGTGGCGATCATCGACATCGACGCCCACCACGGCAACGGCACGCAGGCGGTCTTCTACGACCGAGCGGACGTCTACTACGGGTCAGTTCACGTCGACCCCGCCGCCGGCTGGTTTCCGCACTACGTGGGTCACGCCGACGAGACCGGACGCGGTGACGGCGCAGGCACCAACCGCAACATCCCGCTGGCCGAAGGGACGCCGGACGACAACTGGCTGGAGGGCGTCGCCGCGCTCGTCGATGACGTCAAGGCGCACGGGGCCACCGCCCTCGTCGTCTCGCTCGGAGTGGACGCGGCGATCAACGATCCCGAGAGCCCCCTGCAGATCACCGATCGCGGCTATCGCGCCGCCGGCGAACAGCTCGCAGCGCTCGGTCTGCCCACCGTCGCCGTGCAGGAGGGTGGCTACCACCTACCCTCTTTGGGTGGCTTGGTGGTCGCAACGCTCACCGGATTGGAGACCCGCGGGTGAAGATGTCGTCAGTGATCTCGGGGGTCCTGACGATTGCGTTGGCGGGTGCCATTCCGGCCGTCGCACCATCGATGGCGTCGGCTGAGCTCGACGGGCCCTCCGCGAAGGCCCCCTCGGCGAAGCGTCTGCTCGTGAAGCTGGCCGCGGCCGACGTCTCCGCTCGAAGCAGCGCACAAGATGCCGTCGCTCGCGTTTCCACGCGGCCACCAAAGGCTCTCGGGGGCGACTGGTACCTGGTGCGCGGCATCGACGACCTGACGGAGGCGCGAGCCACCTTGGCTGCCAGCCCCGGCGTGCGCCGGGTGCAGGTCGACCACATCCGTCGAACCTTCGGCGACCCCTACTACCGCCGGTATCAGCCGTACCTGCGCGCGTCCATGGACATCGACACGGCGTGGAAACGCAGTTCGGGCCGCGGGGTCACCGTGGCCGTCGTCGACACCGGCGTCGACCCGAATCACGAAGACCTGCCCAAGCCTCTCAGGGGCCGCGACTTCGTCGGCGGCGACAACGACGCGTCCGATCCCAACGGACACGGCACCTTCGTCGCAGGCGTCATCGCCGCCAAGCGCAACAACGGTCGCGGCATCGCAGGCGTCAGCCGCGCCGCAATTCTTCCGGTCCGCGTGCTCAACGCCCGCGGGTTCGGCCGCGACTCAGCCATCTCTCGCGGCATCCGCTGGGCCGCGAGCAACGGCGCCGATGTCATCAACCTCTCGCTGGGGGGCGGGCGGAGCAGCCGGATCCTGAGGGATGCGGTGCGCGCCGCCACACGCAAAGGTGCCCTGGTGGTTGCTGCAAGCGGCAACGGTGGTGGTACCCGACCCATGTATCCCGCCGCCTACAACCAGGTCGTCGCCGTCGGAGCCACCGACCTCAAGGATCGGATGACATGGTTCACCGACCATGGTCCCTGGCTCGATGTCGTGGCGCCCGGCGTTGACATTGCCTCGACCGTGCCGCGCAACGGCTACGCGATCGGTGACGGCACCTCGTTCTCCTCGCCGCTGGTTGCCGGCGCCGCCGCACTCGCGCTGTCCGACCACCGGCGCTGGTCGGTATCGAAGCTGCGAGCAGCCTTGATCCGCGGTGCAGCGGACGCCGGGCCGGTCGGCCCCGACCCGTTCACCGGTGTAGGGGTCATCGATGTCGACGGCCTCGTGGGCGGACGCGCCAAGAGCTCGGTCAGCACGACCGGTCCGACGCCGGGGACAACCCCCGTCACTGGGCTGCCCCTGGGTCGCGACTCGGTCGTCCCGACGTCCAACCCTGAAGGAACCGCTCGCTGGTTCCGCCTCGCCGTCGCCGGTCCGACGAGGGTCACCGTCACGGCGAAGATGCGAACGGCCAAGTCGGGCGTGCGGCGTGGCGACATCGCACTCGCCATGTACGACTCCTCGTTCGGTCGCCTGGACAACTCCAACAACCGCTCAGGTGCCGGCAAGGAGACCGTGCGGGCTGTGGTCGACGACGTCATCTACGTGCGGGTGCACAACACCAGAGCGACGCGTTGGCCGTCAACGGTCAAACTCGGGCTCGATCAAGCAGGCGCCAGCGCCGCCAACGTCCAGGTGGGCTCGGCCCTGAGGCCGACGTTGGTCGAGACCACCCCGGTCCCCGAGTCGTACGGAGCGTCACCCTCAGGCGACATCGCTCTCCTTCTCGGCTCCGGCCTCGCCGCCAACAGCATCAACCCGAGCTCCGTGCAACTGATCGACGGCGAGACGGGCCTGACGATGTCACGCGATGTCTCGGTCAGCGGCCAGACCCTGACGATCACCCCTGATTCAGGGCTCGGCGCGGGGCGCACCTACAGCGTCACCTTGATCGGACTCCGCACCGCCGGAGGGCGATCCCTGGACGACGCCAGAGTCGGCTTCCGTACCGTCAGCTAGCGCTGCTCACCACGGGATCGGCTGCCGGTCCTCCCACAACCGCCCGGTCTGCGCACCCTCGGCATCCCTGGTGGCCAGCCACACGATCGTGTCGGCGCCTTCGTCGGCCGAACGCGGCGCATCCTCACCTCCCATGTCCGTACGGCAGTGGGCCGGACACATGGCGTCGACGAGGAGCCCTCGACGGCCGAATCCGGTTTCGGCCGCGAAGTTGAGGGTGAGGGCGTTGAGCGCGGTCTTGCTGACGCGATAGGGCGCCAGCCCGCCGGCGAGCCCGGGACCCGTGAAGCGCCCCATGCACGCCGACACATTGATCACCCGTCCCCGTCGTCGCTCTGCCATGGCCGGCCCGAACTGGCCGATCGTGTGAACAGCGCCCATGAGGTTCACGTCGAGCACCCGTCGCCACTCATCGGGCGTGGCACGCAGCGTCTTGGACATTCGCTCGCTCATCACGCCGGCCGCGTTGACGAGGACGTCGACAGGCCCCAGGTCTGCGAGTTCAGCCCCCAGCCGGGCCACTGCGTCGGCATCTGAGACATCGCACGCATGGCCGACGACGTCGAGCCCCGAGCTCACCAGCTCATGGGTGGTTTCGGCGACCCGTTCCGGCTGCTGACCGACGATGACCACCGTCGACCCGTGGCGGGCGAGACCAGATGCGGCCGCCCGGCCAATCCCACGACTGCCACCGGTGACAAGGGCGATTCCCTTCTGGTCCATGACTCCACCGTCGGGCAGGGAGCGGGCCGGCGCAAACGCACGGGACGCCAGACCGCCCACTCCACACCAACGGGGATACCCTGGCTGATGAGACGTCGAAGCCGGTGAGGGGTAGTAACGCGAGGATGACAACCCAGCAGCAGTCAGCATCCACTGAGTTCGGCCCCAACCAATGGCTCGTCGACGAGCTGTACCAGCAGTATCTGGCCGATCCTGAGTCCGTCGATCCGGCGTGGCACGGCTTCTTCGAGGACTACCGGCCCAGCGAGGGATCTGGCGGGCCGTCTGCGATCCCGCCGCCGCCCGACGACGTGACGGCAGTCCACATCGAGCCGGCACCCGCACCGACGACGCCGGTCACGCCCCCGTCAGTCGCTGAGCCGGCTACTCCTGGGGCCCCCACGAAGGTCGGCGAGGCGGTCGACACAACCGTTCTGCGCGGCCCTGCGGCCCGCGTCGTCACCAACATGGAAGCCTCGCTTGCCGTTCCGACCGCGACGAGCGTCAGGGCTATTCCCGCGAAGCTGCTGATCGACAACCGCACGGTGATCAACAACCACCTGCGGCGTAGCCGCGGCGGCAAGGTGTCGTTCACGCACATGATCGCCTGGGCCACGGTGCTTGCCCTCAAGGCCATGCCCGAGATGAACGCCAGCTATGCCGAGCTCGACGGCAAGCCGGTCATCGCGCACCCCGACCGCATCAATCTGGGGTTGGCGATCGACCTCGCGAAACCGGACGGAACACGTCAGCTGCTCGTTCCTTCCGTGAAGGCCGCAGACCTGTTGGACTTCACCGGGTTCTGGTCGGCCTACGAAGACCTCATCCGCAGAGCCCGGGCCGGCAAGCTGAGCGTCGATGACTTCGTGGGCACCACGATCAGCCTCACCAACCCCGGCACGATCGGAACCGTCCACTCGGTGCCCCGCCTGATGCAGGGCCAGGGGGCCATCCTCGGCGTCGGCGCGCTCGAGTACCCGGCCGAGTACCAGGGGGCGTCGCCCGAGACCTTGGCCCGCCTCGCCGTCAGCAAGACGCTGACGCTGACATCGACCTACGACCACCGGATCATCCAGGGCGCCCAGTCCGGTGAGTTCCTCAAGCGCATCCACGCCTTGCTGCTGGGTGAGGAGGACTTCTACGACGGTGTCTTCGCCGCCCTGCGCATCCCCTACGAGCCCATTCGCTGGGTCTCCGACATCACGGCGTCCCACGAGGACGACGTCAACAAGACCGCTCGCGTCCAAGAGCTGATCCATGCCTACCGGGTGCGTGGCCACCTGATGGCCGACACCGACCCACTCGAGTACGAGCAGCGACGCCATCCCGACCTCGACCTCGTCAACCACGGCCTCACTCTCTGGGACCTCGACCGCGAGTTCGCCACCGGCGGTTTCGGTGGCGAACCGCTGATGACCCTTCGCAACATCCTGGGCGTGCTTCGCGACTCGTACGCACGCACGCTCGGCGTCGAGTACATGCACATCCAGGACCCCGCGCAGCGCGAGTGGATCCAGGCCCGGTTCGAACGGCCCCACGAGCGACCGACAGCGGCCGAGCAGCTGCACATCTTGCGACGCCTCAACGCCGCCGAGGCGTTCGAAGCCTTCCTGCAGACCAAGTACGTCGGCCAGAAGCGCTTCTCCCTCGAGGGCAGCGAGTCGGTCATCCCCCTGATCGACGAGCTGATCGCCTCAGCAGCCAACGCAGGTCTGCACGAAGTCGCGATCGGCATGCCGCACCGAGGGCGGCTCAACGTGCTCGCCAACATCGTCGGCAAGTCGTACGGGCAGATCTTCCGCGAGTTCGAGGGCAACCTCGACCTCGAGGCAGTACAGGGATCCGGCGACGTCAAGTACCACCTCGGCGCTGAGGGAACGTTCACCGCACCCGACGGATCCACGATCGACGTGTCACTCGTGTCGAACCCCAGCCACCTCGAGGCCGTCAGCCCCGTCCTCGAAGGCTTCGCCCGGGGAAAGCAAGACCTGCTGGGTCTCGGCGAGTCGGGCTTCACTGTCCTCCCGGTGCTCCTGCACGGCGATGCGGCTTTCGCCGGCCAGGGCGTCGTCGCCGAGACGCTCGAGCTCTCACAGCTTCGCGGCTACCGAACCGGTGGCACCGTTCATGTGGTCGTCAACAACCAGGTCGGTTTCACCACGGCACCCGCGGCCGCACGCTCCAGCGTCTACGCCACTGACGTGGCACGCGCGGTTCAGGCGCCGATCTTCCACGTCAACGGCGACGATCCCGAAGCCGTCGTACGGGTGGCCCAAGAGGCCTTCGAGTTCCGTCGCGCGTTCAAGAAGGACGTCGTCATCGACCTCGTCTGCTACCGCAGGCGCGGGCACAACGAAGCTGACGACCCCTCGCTGACCCAGCCACTGATGTACAACCTGATCGATGCCAAGCGGTCCACTCGCAAGCTCTACACCGAGGCGCTGATCGGACGCGGCGACATCACCGTCGAAGAGGCCGAAGGTGCGTTGCGCGACTACCAGGACCAGCTCGAGAAGGTCTTCCGCGAGACACGCGAGGCCGCCGAGAGCATGGACGAGACGGTCGAGCCCGCCAGCGAGGTCGAGCAGCGTGGCGAGGTGACGCTGGCACCGCAGACCCCCGAACGCGATGTGGTCACCGCTGTCTCGCGCGATGCCGTCGACCGAGTGGTTCAGACGCAGCTACAGCTGCCCGACGGCTTCACCGTCCATCCCCGTCTGGCACCGCAGCTGCAGCGTCGCGCCCATATGATCACCGACGACACCATCGACTGGGCCATGGGCGAGACGCTGGCCTTCGGAACTCTGCTCAGCGACGGCATCTCGGTGCGGCTGGCCGGCCAGGACTCACGGCGGGGGACATTCGGTCAGCGTCACATGGTCATCATCGACCGCAAGACCGGGTGGGCCTACAAGCCGCTCAAGCGCTGCTACGAGAAGGGCGCCAAGCTCTACGTCTACGACTCCCCGCTCTCGGAGTTCGCGGCGATGGGGTTCGAGTACGGCTACAGCGTGGCCCGCCCCGAGGCACTCGTGTTGTGGGAGGCGCAGTTCGGCGACTTCGCCAACGGCGCCCAGACGATCATCGACGAGTTCCTGGCTCCCGGTGAGCAGAAGTGGGGTCAGCAGTCAGGGCTCGTCCTCCTGCTCCCCCATGGCCATGAGGGGCAAGGCCCCGACCACTCGTCCGCAAGGATCGAGCGCTTCCTACAGCTCTGCGCGCAGGACAACATGACGATCACCAACCTCACGACACCGGCCAACTACTTCCACCTGCTGCGGTGGCAGGCGCTCTCACCGGTTCGGCGTCCCCTCGTCGTGTTCACACCCAAGTCCATGCTTCGCCTCAAGGCCTCGGCATCGGCCACTTCTGAGTTCACCTCAGGACACTTCAACCCGGTGTACCCCGACACCACTGTCGAGGCCGACGGGGTTCGACGCGTCCTGCTCTGCAGCGGCAAGGTCTACTACGACCTGCTCAAGCACCGCCAGGAGACCGGCCAGACCGACACCGCCATCGTGCGCGTGGAACGTCTCTACCCGTTGCCCACGAACGAGACCTTCCGGGCGATCGCCAAGTACGGCCATGCCGAGCTGCGGTGGGTGCAGGAGGAACCGGCGAACCAGGGAGCCTGGCCCTTCATGGGGCTGGCTCTCACCGAGGCACTCGGTCAGCCGCTCCGGCCCATCACCCGGTCGGCCAGCTCATCCCCGGCTACAGGCTCCACGCACGCCCATGAGCGCGAGCAGCGCCACCTCGTCGAGCGCGCCTTCTCCGCGTCCTAGGGCGCTGTGTACTTCACCGATCGCGGCATCGAAGAGCTGGTGGCCCGGCGAGGCGACGAGCACGTCAGTCTCGCCTGGCTCGCCGACCAGCTTCAGGCGTTCGTCGACCTGAACCCTGACTTCGAGGTTCCCGTCGAGCGGTTCGCCACCTTTCTGGCCCGCCTGGACGACGACGACTGACTGAACGCAGACGAGGATTTGGCGGGCGATCTTCCCGTCAGATAGACTGAGGGCCGAAGAATCGCCTTTCTGGCGACCATTGATTGGTTCTTCTTCCCATCGCCTGAGGAGTTGTCGTGTCCGTTGTTCGTCCCGCCTCCGTCCGAGTCCTCGTCGACGAGTCACACCAGCAGGCCTGGTCGACTCGGCCAGAGGTCGCAGCGCGCATGCAGCCCTCGCACCCCGGCGACAGCTCGTACGCCAAGGCGGCCGACCTGCTGAGGCGTCGCGACTTCGTCGTCGAACCCCTCGTCGAGGGCCGGCTCACCTCCGACGTGCTGTCTGGCGTCTCGCTGCTGGTCCTGCCGCACGCCAGCGACCCGAAGTTCGAGGCGACGACCGGCGTGGGCTCTGCGCGCTATGACGCCGACGAGGTCACGGCGATCCGCGCCTTTGTCGAGGCCGGCGGCGGCCTGGTGATCCTTGCGGAGTCGGAGCAGGACAAGTACGACTCGAACCTGGGCGACATCGCGGCAGGATTCGGCGTCACGGTCGAACACGCGACCGTGCAGGACTACCAGCGTCATCACCAGGCGCCCAGCTGGGTCTCCTCGGAGCTGACCGCGCGACACCCCGTGCTGTCCGACGTCGATGAGCTGGTCTTCTACCGCTCCGGCTCGCTGGACGCCGGCGACGCGGCCACGGTACTGGCACGGTCGAGCGCCACCGCGGCACCGGCCGGAGCCGCTCTGCTTGCCGTCACGACCGCCGGCAAGGGTCGCGTCGTCGTCTCGGCCGACTCAGACCTCTTCGGCGACGACTGCATCGATGCCTTCGACCACGCCCAGCTGTGGACGAACATGGCCTACTGGGCCGCCCTTCCGACCTTCGCCTCGCAGGTCGACCACACCGCGTCCGCTGCGGCCGCCGACGAGAACTGGTTCGCGCTCAAGGCCGCGACCGAAGAGCTGAGGGCGCTGCAGGCGGCTGACGCGACCATCGACCTGGCGGCCACCCCCGTCGACGAGGTCAAGGCCATCGCTGCACGGGTTCGTACGGCCATCGAAGGGCTGGCACCGCACTTCCCCCACCAGACCGAGTACCTGAAGCAGACCGTCGTCGACCTCGACACCTGGATCGAAGACGGGTGCACCAAGCCGAACTTCGGCCCCGCGCTTTCGCTCTTCCGTCCCGAGCTGCAGCGCGAGAACGGCGTCGAGCACCTGGCGTTCTTCCCGATGTACACCCCCAACGGATCGCTCGACGTGCGCTTTGAGGCACTCATCGTTCGCGTGCCGTGGCCCGAGTGGATTTCCGAGCTGGAGGCCACCGAGTTCGCCAACGACAAGTTCGTGCCGGTCCACCTCGTCGACAACACCGCTGGCTACGACAGCGAGTGCGCGGTGTTCTTCCCCGAGACGATCAGCGTGATCGGTGAGGCCGCCAACACGTTCGGCGGCATCTTCTGCGACCGCGAGGCCGCCCGCTACCAGAGCGTCGTCGGCGAAGCCGTGCAGATCACCGGGCTCGATCTGCCGCCGTCGGTCTCAGCGCTGCTCGCCAGCGAGCCGATGACCCGCGACATGTTCGAGCTGTGGGACCTCATCCACGACCGGGCACACAGCCACGGCGAGCTCCCCTTCGACCCGTTCATGATTCGCCAGCGCCTGCCGTTCTGGATGTACTCACTCGAAGAGCTCCGCTGCGACCTCACCGCGTTCCACCAGGCCGGCGAGCTGTCAGCAGAGTTCCCGTTCGCCGAGTACGTGCAGTACGGCGTCCTGTTCGACCGCCTCTTCCGCTTCCCGCTCACCGGAGGACGCGTGCGCAACTACGACGGTCTGTCGGGCCAGATTCTCTTCGGCTACCTGCACGGGCAAGGGGTTCTGACGTGGCGCAACAACACCTTGACGATCGACTGGGCACGGCTGCCGGAGGCCGTCGACGGGCTGCGTCTTGAGATCGAGGCGCTGTACCGCACCGGGATCAGCAGCTCGAAGGTCCGCTACTGGATCGCCGCTCACGATCTGGTGAGCAAGTACGTCCAACCGAACCTCGGTTCGCAGTGGACGCCGGAGGCACGTGCCGGGCGTGACGAGGCTGACCACAAGGCGTGGGTGAACCTGGTGAACCCCGACGAGTTCCCGCTCAGCATGTTCTACCAATCCCTCGGCGCCAAGTTGCTGCCCACGATCGAGGCCACCGGAAAGGCAGCCGCATGAGTGCACTTGCCGGTCGACGCGTCCTGGTCACCGGCGCTGCAGGTGGTCTCGGACCCACAGTCCTGGCGGCGGCCGCAGCAGCCGGTGCTCGGCTCGTGCTGGTCGACGTCGCTCAAGAGCGCCTCGATGTTCTCGCTGGCGACTTCCCAGACGCTGTTGAGAGCACGCACGTCGTCGACCTGCTCGACGACGACGCGACAGCCAGCCTTCGCCGCCGAGGTGACGGCCAGCGCCCCTGTCGATGCGCTCTGGCACCTGGTGGGTGGCTGGCGCGGCGGGAAGCCGCTGCAGGAGCAGTCGTTGGACGACTGGGAGTGGCTGCACAACCTTCTGGTGCGTACCACGGTGCACGTCGCCCGAGCCTTTGCCGAGCCACTTCAGGCGTCTGAGCATGGCCGCTTCGCCATCATCTCGGCGAAAGAGGCGCAGGCCCCCACCAGCAAGAACGCCTCGTACGCCACCGCCAAGGCGGCGTCCGAGGCCATCGTGCTGGCCCTGGCCAACGGCTTCAAGGGTTCGTCAGCCACTGCAAACATCGTGGTGGTGCCGGCCATCCTTACGCCGGCGATGCGCGAGAAGAACCCCGACAAGGACTGGGGCGCGTTCGTGCCCGCTGAGCAGATCGCTGACGCCCTGGTCTATCTGTCGTCCGCAGCGGGGGCGAAGATGAACGGGCAACGTATCCGTCTCTACTCCGGAGGGCCCTCGTGAGCCACCGAGGCTTCGCCAGCGACAACTACGCCGGCGTTCACCCAGATGTCCTCGCCAAGATGGCCGAGGTCAACGTCGGTCACGTCGTCTCCTACGGCGACGACCCCTACACCGCTGAAGCGGTCGAGCGCTTTCGCGACCTGCTCGGCGAGCAGGTCGAGGTCTTCTTCGTGTTCAACGGCACGGGTGCCAACGTCACGGCGCTTCAGTCGCTGCTAAGGCCCTGGGAAAACGTGATCTGCAGCCAGACCGCGCACATCAACTGGGACGAGTGTGGAGCCCCTGAGCGCTTCCTCGGTAGCAAGCTCTGGGATGTACCGACCCCTGACGGCAAGCTCACCCCAGAGATGATCCGCGCGGCCTACGTCGGACGCGGCGACGTGCACCACGTCCAGCCCAGGGTCGTCGCCATCACGCAGTCGACCGAGCTGGGCACGCTCTACTCCGTCGACGAGGTCAAGGCGATCGCCGACACGACCCACGAGCTCGACATGTACCTGCACATGGACGGCGCCCGCATCTCGAACGCCGCCGTCTCGCTGGGTGTCGAGATCCGCGAGATCACCGCAGACGCCGGCGTCGACGTGCTGTCCTTCGGAGGCACCAAGAACGGACTCATGGGTGGCGAGGCAGTGGTGTTCTTCAAGCCCGAGCTGGCCGAGAGCACGCCCTTCATCCGCAAGCAAGGGATGCAGCTGTCGAGCAAGATGCGCTTCACCTCCGCCCAGTTCCTCGCACTCTTCGAGAACGATCTATGGCGTCACAACGCCGCTCATGCCAACGCCATGGCGCAGCGCCTGCATGACGCCGTCGTCGATATTCCCGGGGTGACCATCACGCAGCGCGTGCAGGCGAACGGCGTGTTCGCAATCCTCCCCGAGCAGGCCATCGCCAAACTCCAGGAGGCATACCACTTCTATGCGTGGGACGAGGCCCGCAGCGAGGTGCGCTGGATGTGCTCGTGGGACACCACCGAGGACGACATCGACTCGTTCGCCCGTCTGGTTGCCGAGGTCGTTCCCGCCTCGCTGTGACCCGAGCGCGTCAGTGGCGCGGACGCAGAACGCCATCTTCGCGGGCGGCCTTCGCGACAGCTTCAGCGACCGACGGCGACACCCGCTGGTCGAACACACTCGGGATCACATGGTCGACGGCGACGTCATCGCCCACCACGCCGGCGAGTGCTTTGGCCGCCGCCAGCTTCATGCCCTTGGTGATCTGAGTCGCCCCCACCTCGAGGGCACCCTTGAAGATGCCGGGGAACGCCAGCACGTTGTTGATCTGGTTCGGATAGTCGCTGCGTCCGGTGGCGACCACCTTGGCGTACTTGGTGGCCACCGCGGGGTCGACTTCAGGGTCGGGGTTGGCCAGGGCGAACACCATGGCATCGGTCGACATCGAAGCCACGGCGCCTTCGGAGACCCGGCCGGAGGAGACGCCGATGAACACATCAGCGCCACGCATGGCCTCCTCGATCGAACCGGTGAGGCCCAAGATGTTCGTGGCGTTGGCGATGCGCTCCTTCATCCCGACGAGGTCGGGGCGACCGGCATGAATGATGCCTTTGCTGTCGCCGACCGCGATGTCGCCGATCCCCGCCTCAAGCAGGATCTTCGTCACGGCGACGCCCGCGGCACCAGCCCCCGAGACCACGACCCGAAGGTCAGAGAGCGGGCGTTCGATGAGGCGGGTGGCATTCTCGAGGGCGGCCAGGACCACGATGGCCGTGCCGTGCTGGTCGTCGTGGAAGACCGGGATGTCGAGGCGTTCCTGAAGGGTGCGCTCGATCTCGAAGCACCGCGGTGCGCTGATGTCCTCGAGGTTGATGCCGCCGAAGCTGGGGGCAAGGCGCACGACAGTCTCGACGATTTCCTCGACATCGGTGGTGTCGAGGACGATGGGTACGGCGTCAACTCCCCCGAAGTCCTTGAACAGACAGGGCCTTGCCCTCCATGACCGGAAGGGCGGCCAAGGGTCCGATGTCGCCGAGACCCAGAACCGCCGTGCCGTCGGACACCACTGCTACGACGTGCGAGCGCCACGTGTACGTATCGGCAAGACCGGGATCAGCGGCGATCGCCTCGCACACCTTGGCCACCCCAGGTGTGTAGGCGAGCGAGAGTCCCTCGACGTCACGCACTCGCGCCGTCGACCTGATCTCGATCTTCCCTCCCCGATGAAGGGCAAAGACGGGGTCGACGGGGAGGTCAGAGGAGGTCACCGGACACGCTTTCCACAGGGGGTCATCGAGGCGCCCATCGTGTCACAGGCGCGGCGCTCCACGGATGGGTCGCGGAGGCCACACCCGTCTCACCACCTTCGCCACCACGTCGGCAGCCGGGACGGCGCCGACTGCCCACGAGTCAACTCCCGACCGGGAGTTGTCGCGTTCGACCCACCATCCATCGGTGTCGAGCCGCACCGCGCTCTTGACCGCGAGACCCTCCCGTTCCGGCAGACGCGCCACCACCAGGTCGGCAGCGGCAATCGGAGCGCCGACACGCACGATCAGCAGGTCGCCGTCTCCAAGCGTCGGCTCCATGGATGCACCGCGCACCCGGACCAGCGCGTAGCCGGCCACGACGAGGCCCAGACCGGGCTCTGAGGGGGATCTGCGTGCCTTGGACATGGGGGGTAGTGTCGCTGACATCCCAGACCTGCGTCGAAAGGACTCACCCATGGCTCTCCGGCTCATTGCCGAGGTCAGTGCCCACTGCGACCTGCCGTGCGGCGTCTACGACCCTGCCCAGGCCAAGATCGAGGCAGAGTCGGTGAAGGCGTGCATGCAGAAGTACCACGGCAGCGACGACCCCGACTTCAAGGCTCGCGCCATCTCCATCAAGGAGGAGCGCTCGAACATGGTCAAGGAGCACCTGTGGGTGCTCTGGACCGACTACTTCAAGCCGCCGCACTTCGAGAAGTACCCGCAGCTGAACGGTCTCTTCAACGAGGCCACCAAGCTCGCCGGCGCCGGCGGCACCAAGGGCAGCACCGACGTGGCCGTCGCCGACGAGCTGCTCGGCAAGATCGACGAGATCTCGACGATCTTCTGGGAGACCAAGAAAGCCTGACCTCCCGAAGTCCTCAAGAAGGGCCCTTGACGCCTCGGCGTCGAGGGCCCTTTCGCGTGCTGGCTCTTGACGGCACCGCTCCTTTCATGTCAGAGTGACGTCATTGTGACGTCACTCTGACATCGCACTGGCGGCACCCGGCTGCCTCGGAAGGAGCTCCTGTGGACCTCACACCCCACGTGACCGCGCTGCAGATGACCCTCGAGGACATCGCCGGCGAGGACGAGGCCACCCTCGCCCTGGCCCATCGCATGGCCTCGGCACTGGCTCCGGCCATGCAGCTGCAGGTGCTCGACCTCCTGGGTGAGGTGGCGCTCGAGGTCTCCTCCCAGCTCCCAGACGGACGCCTCGACCTGCAGCTCGCGGGACGTGACGCAGTGCTCGTCTACCGGGCTGAGCAGCAGGCTCCCGCGCCCCGACCCTCCGACGACGAAGGCTCGGAGACTGCCCGGCTCACCGTCCGAATGCCCGAGTCGCTCAAGGTGGCCATCGAGTCGGCCGCGGCTGCCGACAACGTGTCCACGAACGCCTGGCTCGTCGGGGCCGCGCGTACGCGCCTGACCACCAACCCCCACCGATCCCTGAACCCATCGACCTCCACGCGCCGGATCACCGGCTACGTCCAAGGCTGAAGGAGCCACCATGAATCCCCTCACCGTCCCAGCCAGTGGCCATGTCCACGTCGAGATCAACGTCGCGGTCGCCGACATCCGGGTGAGCGAGAGCCGCGACACTGTCGCGTTGCACATCACCGGAGAGAGAGACCCGGACGACGTCATCGTCGACACGTCAACCGACGCCGATGGCACCGTGCGTCTGACTGTCTCTGAGAAGCGCCGCCGAGGGGTCGTCTGGGGGCGCCGCCGCGGGCTGACGATCGAGCTGGCCACCCCACCGAGCACCTCACTGAGCGTCGACGGCGCGGCCACCGACGTGCGCTCCGTCGGAACCCTGAGCGAGGTGCGCTTCACCACGGCGGCCGGCGATGCGCGCCTCGATCACGTCGTAGGGAACGCGCACGTCAAGGGAGCCACCGGGCAGGTTCGTGCCAACACCGTCGATGGCGCCCTGTACGTCCAGCTTGTGAGCGGCGACGTCTCTGTGGGTCGCGCGGGGGCCGGAGCCGAGCTGCGGACGGCGTCCGGTGAGATCTCCTTCGGAGTACTGCTCGGTGAGAGCAGTGTCTCCACCGCCTCAGGAGATGTGCGCATCTCCAGCGCAGGAGCCGGAACGCTGTCCGTCCAGGTTCTCTCAGGAGATGTCTCGATCGGCGTTGCGCCGGGGGTGAGCAGTGCACTTGACGTGTCCACGCTCTCTGGCAAGACCACGTCCGATCTGCCCGTCACCTCCGCACCCGCCCAACCGGACTCACCCCGCCTCGACCTCACCGTCAACACCGTCAGCGGCGATGTCCGAATCCACCGAGCAGCCAAGGAAGCCGCATGACCAGCCTCGCCTTCAACAGCCCCTCGACCGACATCCTCCCCCTCCGCTTCTTCGCACGGATCGACGAGTGGTTCTTCCGCCGTCTCCTGAACCGAGGCAGATGGCGCAGTCCGTTCAAGAAGCCGCCCACCATCGCACCCACGGTCTGGTACCACCACGCGGTGACGTGTCGTTGGTCGTTGGGGCGCTGACCACCGAGGCGATACGGCATCATCGGGGAATGCCGAGTCACCGCATCCGCAACTCCACGCCGGACGACGTCCCCGAGATCTTGCAATGGTGTGCGAGCTCGCCGAGTACGAGAAAGCTCGGCACGAGGTGCAGTCGAGCGAGGAGCTGTTCACCGAGGCCCTCTTCTGCGACGAACCCGGGGTGTGGTGCTCGATCCTCGAGCACCCGGCGGCCGACGACGCTGATGCTGACGAGTGGGTCATCGCCGGCATGGCGATCTGGTTCCGCAACTTCTTCACCTGGACGGCCAAGCACTCGATCTACCTCGACGACCTCTACGTCCGCGAGCAGTACCGCGGCCTGGGATACGGCAAGGCCCTGCTCCAGCACCTGGCCCAGGTCTGCATCGAGCGTGGCTACCCCCGACTCGACTGGTGGGTGCTCGACTGGAACCCCGCGGTCGACTTCTACAAGCGGATCGGGGCGATCTCGATGGACGACTGGACCGTGAACCGACTGACGGGCACACCACTGGAACGTCTCGCCCGCCGGACCGCTTCGACGACACCGGCGACCCCGAGGCGGTCTAGTGACCACTCCGGACGCCGACCGGCGCGATGTTGTTGCACTGGCTGTCGCAGAGCAACCAGGTGAGCACTCGCCGGGCGCGTCAGGAGTTGTCGTAGATCAGGTGCTGACGCACCTCGCGGCTGAACAGCAGCCGCAGCACGACCACAGCCACCACCACGACCACACCCCACACCACGCGGGCCAATGGGGCAGCCGCGCCGAAGAACGTGATCGCGGCGATGCCGAACAGCCCCTGCGTGAACAGGATCGGGGTGAACGCCCAGCGACGTCCGGCCAGAACGCCACGCGAGACGACGACCAGGCCGGCGCTCCAGAGGCCCATCACCACGGCGACGAACCACACCGCCCCCCACTCAGCGTCGCCGCTGTTCAGGGCGCCCACCAGGTCGACGACGATGAACACGACCATGGCCACCGCTTCAGCCAGGACCGCTACCGAGAGCAGGCGCACCTGGGGCGGAACAGGCGGCGGAGCAGTCGCATCGGGGACGTCAGGGGTCACGGCCGGAGCGTAACCCGAGGCGTAGGCTGACGCCCATGCAGCGGGCCCGGCTCATCGTGAATCCCCACGCCACGACCACCAGCCCCCGCGCCCGCGACGTCCTGACGCAAGCGCTCGCTTCGCAGGTGTCACTGGACATTACCGAGACCCAGGCTCGTGGCCATGCCGCCGAACTAGCCTTCGACGCAGCGCGCGCGGGCGCCGATCTCGTGATCGTGCTCGGCGGCGACGGCACGGTGAACGAGGTCGTCAACGGCATGCTCGCCGATGGAGTCGACACCGGATCTCCCACGCTGGCTGTGGTGCCGGGCGGAAGCACCAACGTGTTCGCCCGAGCGCTCGGCATGCCCGACGACCGCGTCGAAGCCACGGGCTACCTCCTGGAGCTGCTCCGCGACCGCGCTGAGCGCACCATCGGTCTGGGCCGAGCCGACCACCGCTGGTTCACCTTCACTGCCGGCCTCGGACTCGATGCAGACGTCGTCGCCCAGGTCGAGCAGAAGCGTGCGTCGGGACGCCGGTCCAGCCACTCGCTCTACGTGCGCACCGCCTTGCGATCTGCGTCGCGGCGGTCCGCCAGGCACTCCCCGGCCTTGCACCTGCGCGGCCTTGACGACCCCTACGACGCTCCCGTGGCGATGGTGCTCGTCGGCAACACCTCCCCGTGGACCTACTTGGGGCGCCTCCCGGTCGATCCCTTCCCCGGAGCTTCGTTCGAACTCGGCCTCGACCTGCTCGCCCTCCAGCAGATCAGCCTGGGTCGCACCCTGCGAGTGGCCCGCCAGGCCCTCGGAACCAGGCAGCGCCCACCGACTGGCGCCGGGGTCGTCCACCGCCACGACCTCAGCACCTTCACCGTCGAGGGCGACGAGCCCGCCGCCTTCCAGATCGACGGCGACTACCTCGGGTCGCGAGCCTCGGTCACCTTCGAGGCCGTCCCGAAAGCCCTCAGCGTCGTCGCGCGAGCGGACGACACCTCGTGATCGACCCCCGTCGCCCTGTGACCTGCGGCGATGTGACGCATCTGACATAACCCACGGCAGATTCGACATCGTGATCGTCTTGTGATCCGACGCGCCATCTGTAAGGGTGGTGAAGGCCGCTTCGTCTTCGACCCCCGAGTGACGAGCGGAGTGGTGCGACGCCTGGTGCAACCCTCCAGCGGCCGCCCCCAGTGACCTCCAAGGAGCGTGCATCGCATGGACTGGCGCCACCGTGCCGCCTGCCGTGACGAAGACCCCGAACTCTTCTTCCCCATCGGCAACACCGGCCCTGCGTTGCTGCAGGTCGAAGAGGCTAAGGCTGTCTGCCGACGCTGCGAGATGATCGAGCCGTGCCTGGCCTGGGCCCTCGAGACCGGCCAGGATGCCGGTGTCTGGGGCGGGCTCTCTGAAGACGAGCGACGCGCCATGAAGCGCCGCAACCGCATGCGCACCAACGTCTGACCTCTCGCCTGTGCTGACGATTCGCCAGGCACTCGGGAACGAGTATGCGGAGATCGGCAAGCTCACAGCAGATGCGTACACCCCCGTGCTCACCTTCGGTGCCGCCGATCCGTATCGGCCCACCCTCATGGACGCCGCAGGCCGAGCGGCCGAGGCCGAGCTCTGGGTTGCTGTCGACCACCGGAGCATCGCCGGGACCGTCACAGTCTGTCGCCCTGGGGGGCCCTACGCCGAGATTGCGGCACCAAGCGAGCTGGAGGTGCGCATGCTCGCGGTATCCCCCGACCGGCAGGGCCAGGGCATCGGTTCGTCGCTGATGGCAGCGGTGCATGAAACCGCAGCGACCGAGGCTTTCGAGTCAGTGGTCTTGTCGGTCATCAGCTCAAACACCGGAGCAACCGCGTTCTATCAGCGGCTCGGCTACGTCCACGAGGCCACCCGCGACTGGCAACCGGTGCCGTCGATCACCTTGCAGGTATGGCGGCGGCAACTCGACTAGGCGCTCTTGCGGAAGGTGCGACGGTAGCTCTGCGGCGTGGTGCTGCGGTGCCTCACGAAGTGGTGCCGCAACAAGGTCGCCGAGCTGAACCCCGAAAGGGACGCCACCCGCTCGATCGGCTCGTCGGTCTGCTCCAGCAGCCGCTCGGCATGACGAACCCGCTGGCTGGTGATCCAAGCGTGAGGTGTCGTGCCGGTCTCGGATCGGAACCGACGGGCGAACGTGCGCGGTGACATGTGAGCCCGCGAGGCAAGGTCGTCGACCGAGACCTCCTCGTGCAGGTTCTCAGCCATCCAGTCGAGCAACGGCCCCAGAGTGGCCACGTCGGTCTCGGGAACAGGTCGTTCGACGAACTGCGCCTGGCCCCCCTCCCGGTAGGAGGGAACCACCATTCGGCGGGCGATGCCGTTGGCCGCTGCCGCGCCCAGCTCTTTGCGCACGACATGTAGGCAGCAGTCGATCCCAGCCGCGGTTCCGGCGCTGGTGATGACCGGATCGGCGTCGACGTACAGCACGTCGCAGGTGATCTGGGCGCGCGGGTATCGCGCCGCCAGCTCGTCGACGTGGAACCAGTGCGTCGTACACGGTCGGTCATCCAGCAAGCCGGCCGCTCCGAGCGTGAAGGCTCCACTACACACGCTCAACACCTTCGCGCCGCGGTCGACAGTGCTCCGCAACAGATCGATGACGGCTGGGCTTGTCGGCAGGTCGGGAAGCGACGCAGGGACGCACACCAGGTCGGCGTTCGATGCTGCCTGAAGGTGGTCGGTCCCGGAGATCGTGAAGCCGATCGACGACGTGACCGGCGCGCCTCCCTCGGACACGACGGAGAACTCGAAAGAGGGGAGGCCGACGTCGCTGCGGTCGATCCCGAAGACCTCACAGATCACGCCCAGCTCAAACGGAGCGACACCGGGAAGCGCGAGAGCAGCCACTGACTGGAGCATGTCTGCAGTATGGCAGTAAATATGCGAACCGTGTCAAGAGTGCCACTGGTGGCAGTTATTAGTCGAACCTAGAGTATCTGCCATGAACCAGTTCAGTCCCAGCCCCACAGCCCTGGCGCTGCTCGCGGCCACGCCGCGTCGACGCCGCCGTGCTCCCCGGAAAGGAATCTCATGGACCCGACACTGATCTTGCTGGCCCTGGTGGTTGTTGCCATCGGATACGTGCTGATCGCCACATACCGCACCATCCGGAGCGATCGCCCGCAGACACCACCAGGCAGCCCGACCGACTGGCGCGCCGAAGCCCTCGACTGGAACCGCCTCGGCATCAGCTGAACACCCACCCCACCCGCTGGCCCGACTGGTGTCGGGTCATCGGGCTGTTCGGGCCATGAACCTCTCGCGGTCGACGAGCACGCGCGTGACCGTGGCCCGCCCCAGCAAGCGGTCGCCGTCGTCGGTGGCGACGACCTCAAAACGCAGCAGACGGCCATCGAGGTGGTCGAGCCTGGCCGCCACTCGCACGGTCTCACCGACCGAAGACGCCAGCAGGTGCTCGAGCTCCACGCGGGTTCCTACGGTCGTGCTGCCATCAGGGAGCCCAGCATCGGCGAGGGCTGCCATACAGGCTGCCTCAGCGAGTGCGAGAAGGCGAGGAGTCGCAAGGACCGCGACGTCTCCGGAGCCAGCGGCGACAGCGGTGTCGTCTTCGCTGACGACGTGCACGAGTGCGGCCTGCAGTCCCACCTCAAGCGCCATGGCGCCAGACTAGGCCGGTTAGGCCACCAGACCCAGTCGACGGAGCTCGACGGTGAGGTCGTGCGGGCTGCTGGACGCAAGCATCGCCGCTTCGAGTGTGATGACGCCGTCCCTGATCAGCGACACCAGGTGCTGGTCGAAGGTCTGCATCCCGTAGTACGAGCCCTCACTGATGAGGGAGGTGATCGTTCCCGTCTTCTCGGGGTCTGCAATGGCGTCGGCGATGCGGCCGGTGTTGACGAGGACCTCCATCGTGACGCAACGGCCGTAGCCGTCCGACCGCGAGACGAGCCGCTGGCACAGGATGCCGCGGAGCGACTCCGACAGCGTCATGCGAATCTGCTTCTGCTCGTGAGGAGGGAAGAAGTCGATGATGCGGTTGACCGTCTCGGCAGCATCGGTGGTGTGCAGCGTGGACATGACGAAGTGACCGGTCTCGGCGGCTGCCAGCGCGGCCTTCACCGTTTCGGGGTCACGCATCTCACCCACGAGGATGACATCGGGGTCCTGCCGCATACCGGCGCGTAGCGCCGTGGCGAAGTCAGCGGTGTCGAGCTTGACCTCGCGCTGGTTGATCATCGAGAGCTTGTCGAAGTGAAGAACTTCGATCGGGTCCTCGATCGTGACGACATGGACCTCTTTGTTCTGGTTGATGTGGTCGATCATTCCGGCCAGAGTCGTGGTCTTTCCCGAACCAGTGGGCCCGGTGACAAGAACAAGCCCGCGCGGCTCCATCGCGAGTGCGGACACAACCTGAGGCAACCCGAGGTCCTCTATGCCGATCGCTCCCACCGACACCCGACGAAACACGAGCCCAGCCGACCCGCGCGCCCGGAAGGCATTGACGCGGAACCGTCCAATCCCAGCCATGGAGTAGGCGAAGTCGGCCTCGTTGGTGTCGACGAACTCCTGCCAAAGATCGGGGCGCTCGCCCAGGACGTCGCGCACCATGGCTTCGGTGTCGGCGTTCGTGAGTGTTGGCGCCTGCAGCTTGCGGAGTCGGCCGTCGATGCGGACCCGCGGTGGCGAACCCGTCTTGCAGTGCAGGTCCGAGCCGCCGATTTCGACGAGGGCCTTGAGGAACGGCTCGACGGACTGAGGGCCGTCGGGCTCAGCAAGCACCTCGGTCACGAGCGGATCGTCCGTGCCCAGGGCCTGTTCGAGGTCGATGTCAGAGATCTCCACGAGGGAGACTTCGACCCTCAGACCGCCGACCTTTAGGCCAGACACGCCAGCCCTTGGGAGTCAGGTCAGCTCCACCATGACGTCGCCCTCTTGCACGACGTCGCCCTCAGCCACCGAGACCGCAGTCACGGTGCCGCCGAACTCGGCGAGGACTGGGATCTCCATCTTCATGGACTCCATGATGACGACTGCTTGGCCGGCATCGACAGCGTCACCGGTGGAGACGAGCAGAGAGAGAACGTTCGCCACCATTTCAGCCCTGATCTGCTCCGCCACAGCGCTCATCCAACCACGTTTCGGCGCTCAGGCATGCACCAGCATCGTGCGCTCGACGACGCGACCGATGACGTCGACGACCAGGGGGTCGTACTCGTCGGACGCCCCCTCACGCAGCCGCTCCAACGCGTAGAGCCTCGTGACGCTTTCCATCGAACCCCCGGCGAAGTCGTCGTAGGCGTTGGCGACCCGAATGATGCGGCTGGCAACCGGGATGTTGGCGTCGAACGGCTGCCCGGGACGTCGGAAGGGTTCGGTCTGCTGCTCGACGATGTGCGCCACCCGTTCCATGCCGCTCTGGCGAATGACCTCGGCCCCGTACGAGGCGATTCGGCGCTGCTCGTCGCGGGCGATCATGGTCGTCGCGCCGCTGGGGATCGGGTCGGTGAGAGACAGCTGCCCGATGTCATGCATCAGGGCGGCGTACTTCAGGTCCTTGATGTCCGCCTCGGACAGTCCCATCTCGTGCCCGATCGCCACCGCTAGCTGCGCGACCCGCTGCGAGTGCCCGGTCTCGGTGTAGCCGCCGAGCTCGGTGACCCGCGAGAGCGACTGGATGGTCTGGTCGTACGTGGCCCTGATGCTCGCGTAGCGGCGGAACGAGAACTGCGCCACCAGCAGGGGCAAGGCGAAGAGCGGAAGTGCCCAGTAGCCCATCACCGCGGCGGCCAGCGCAATCAGGACGCCAGTCGCACCGATTGCCGACCCGATTCCCAGTAGCGCTGAGAACTCGTCACGGGCCGCCGACGCGAAGGGGCTGTGTTCTCGCCCAGAACGCGCCAACGCTGCCAGCAGGGCGTCGACCATGCCGCTGAACAGCACAATGGCGAGCATGAGAGCCGGCAGTTGCCACCCCTCGCCAGAGATGCCGTCGAGGTAGCCGTCGAGGTACAGCGGCCGGAACAGCAGGGCTGCAAACCCGGCGATCAGGACTCTGCGCGCCAAGGACTCAAGACGGGGCGACTGACCGACAGCCATGTGAGGTACGGCCCCGACGATTATGGCGATCGAGGTGACGGCAACGACCTGAAGCACTGCGTAGGTCGTTTCGGTGTACTCGAAGTCACCCACCAGTGCGTATGCGAGCGCCCCGGCAGCTCCAAGGGGGGCAGCTGACCGGTCGCCAGGCAGGTTCACCCGCACGAGCTCACCCAGGGCGATCAAGGCTCCGAACGCGAGCGCGATCTCCGGCTGCAGAAAGGGTTGCGACGCCATGGCGGCGACGCCAGCGACGGCCAGGAGCAAACCAGCGGCGATGACCAGCACCGATCCACCCGAGAACTCATCGATCCAGCTTCGTCTCATCGCCAGCCGCCTCTGCGGGTGATCTGACGTCGACGAAGAAGGCGCTGGTTTCGTCGTTCAGCGACCTCGGCCTCCTCGGCGAGCTTGGCGTCTGGCGCGGTGGGCTGGTTGGCAGACGGATCGTCGTGGTCGAACGAAGGGGCGCCGAGCTCGATATCGACCGGTCGTTGTTCTGCAGGAGCAACAGCCGTCCACGGCTCGCGATGGAGGGCCTCGATGAGGGCGGAGACCATCGAGGGATCGAACTGCGTCCCTGCGCACTTCTCAAGCTCCTTGAGTGCCTCAGGCACCTGCCTCGCCCCTCGGTAGGAGCGCGTAGAAGTCATGGAGTCAAAGGCGTCCGCTACCGCGATGATCCTGGCAAACTCTGGGATGTCATGTCCCGCGAGTCCCATCGGATATCCACGCCCATCGAGGCGTTCGTGGTGGTGCATGATCCCGGTGTACGCCTCCTCGAGAAAGGCGATCCCGCGCACCATCTCAGTCCCATTCCACGGGTGACGCTTGATGGCATCGAACTCTTCGTCGTCGAGAGCCCCGGTCTTCTGCAGCACACGAGTAGGGACTCCGAGCTTGCCGACGTCGTGCAAGATCCCCGCATATCGCAACGCCTCGACACGGTCGTCGCGCATCCGCAGAATTCTGGCGATCAAAACTGACGCCCGCGACACACGCTCGCTGTGACCGCGGGTGTAGTGGTCCTTGGTCTCGACCGCCTGCACGAGCGCGCGGATGGTCGACTCATAGGCCTCGCGCTGCTCGGCGTACTGGTTCCATGCTCGACGCGCCACCAGCAGCGGCAAGAGGACAAGCGCGGCAACGAAGCCTCCGCCGACCGTCCATAGCACCGCCATCAGCAGGCCAAGCAGCCCGTAGGCGAAGTACGGCCCGACAGACGTGACCACCATGTTGCGCCAGATCGTCGCCGGCTTGATCTGCTCCTGGAACGCCAAGATGCCGAGCATGAGGGCCGCATTGACGGCGATCACCGCAACGATCGAGATGACCACCGGCACAAGAAGTGATTCGAAGCCTTCACTGGGCAACGGCTCGTCGAAGAACGTGCCACCGGAAGCCTCGTAGATCAGCCCTCCGGCCAGCCCCATTAGCACCCATTGGGAGTTGTTGTAGAGGACGCGCGACAGCGGCTTGTGCCTGTCGAGAACCACCGCTGAGACGCCGACCAGGCAAGCCACTGACCACCCACCGATCAGGTAGGCGGCGATCAGAATGGGGACGTTGGCCGAGAGATCGACCTGTTGGGTCATCCGGGACTTCAGGTAGATCGAGAGGACAAAGATGGGGGCCAGCACCAGGAGGACGTCCAGGTGCTCGCTATCGCGCACCATCTCCGCCGCGGCAGCAGTCAGCGCAGCGAGGGCACCGACCGTGACCACGGTCAGGTACACCTTCGCTGCGGGACGCAGCTGCTGCTGCTGCTGCATGCGGACGACTCCTGGGGGAAGGGTGAGGGGGGATCGGGGATCGGCAGCGTTGAACTTCTAGTGCCAAGACCAACCAGCACCGCTGGAAAGGAAACGCTCAACCGCGGAGACAAGCTTGTTCATGTGTGGGAATCACCCCTTGCCTGTGATGTCACCGGCCCCGCTAGTGGCCGATGCAGCATCCGCTCCGCTCAAAGGTGTGTGCCCCCGAAAGGGCACACGTGATTCTCAAGATCATCAGCTCAGTCGCTGCCGATCCCCGATCCACCCTCTTCAGTTGTCAGGTGGATTTTTGCGCACTGACAAGCGCGCACGCAAAAAACACCACCGAAACGGAAGTGAAGGGTGTGACAGGTGTGAACGTCAAGCAGCGAGGGTCCTTCGAGACCTACTTCTCTCGTTTATGGTCCTTTAGGACTAGTTCCTCCGGTACCAAAGAACTATGTTCAACCCATTTGGACCAGGTACTCAGGGGACTCGACCAACACGGGAGGGCACACGCCGTAGCCTGCTCCAGGGGAGCACAGGAGCATCGAAGGGGGGACCGTGAGCACCGACGCCAGCCGTCTGTCGGCCTACGCCGACCTCGTGGCTGCCGTGCTCGATCTGCGGTCCTCAGCAGCGCGCGAGGCGTTCGACGAAGCACTGGCCAAGGCGCGCGACTCTGGGGAGATAGCTGACGACCTCGCTCGACAGCTGCGCTGGCTACAGCGGCAGAGCGAACGGGCACTGGTGGAGCACGCCGAGTCGGTCCTGCCGCCCGCCATGGTCGCTCTCGACCAGAGCGCGACCGACGCCCAGGCCGCGCCTGCCGACCTCCTGCCGACGGCGCGTCCCGCTTCACCACCTCCGACCACTCCAGACGCCGCGACGACGAACCGACCGACGAACTGCCCGATGAATTGCCCGACGATGAGCCGGCTGCTGTGGTCAACTTGCAGTCACGAAGGCTGCTCGTCGCCGGGCTGCGCCCGATTACCGATTCCACCCATCGCGGGGTTCTGCCATTCGTGCCCGCCGACCCCGGACTTTGACCGCCCCATGTCCCTGACCCGAGAGAGACTGACCTTCATGCCGAGCCTGCGCCTGCTTCCCGACCTCGAAGAGTCGATCCGACAGATCCCTGGCGTCCGCGCTGTCAGTGTGGTCACGGATGCACAGGCGCAACCCACCGAGGTGCATGTCCTTGCGGCTCCTGGCAAACCGGCCAAGCAGATCGTGCGCGACGTCCAGTCACTCTCGATGGCTCAGTTCGACCTCGACCTCGACCACCGCATCGTCAGCGTCGTCCAGATCGAGGATGAGTCGGCGACCAACGAAGCGGCCGTCATCGACCTCTCTGACATGCCCGCGCCGGCCGGCGACGAGCTGCTCGAAGAACTCGAAGAAGTCGAGGCACAGTCTCGCCCCATGATCAGTGAGATCGGCATGCGCAGTACTGGATCGGAGATCGAGGTCGAAGTAAGGCTCGAGCTCGACGGAGACACCTTCGTCGGTATCGAGCGAGGGGCTGCTGCAGCGAGTGCACGTCCTCGCCTGGTCGCAGGCGCAACGATCAGCGCCCTCGACGAGCTCCTCGGGATGCCCGCAGCCGTCGAGAGCGCCGCGGTCGTCGACACAGGCACCCATGCGGTGGCCTTGGTCGTCATCACCATCTCCGTGCCGCGACTCGGGGCGCTGTCGCTGGCCGGCAGCGCCGTGATCCATGGCGACGAGACCGATGCCGTTGCCCGGGCCGTTCTGTCTGCGGTCAATCGTCGTTTGGGCTGACGTCCGTGGGTGTGGGACGATCGATGCAGCATGCTCGCCACCGGCGGCATCCCCACAAGTCGAAGCAGGAGTCACGATGAGCAAGCGCGCACGCAAGCGCCGCGACCGCAAGAAGAAGTCAGCCAACCACGGCAAGCGCCCCACGGCCTGACGTCTGTCCCGGTCTCAGACCGGTGGCGCTCGGCTTCAGGTCAGTCGGTGCGGTAGGTGATCGTCATCTCGGACCGAACGATCTCGAGTCGCTGCACGACTGACGCCCGCAAGGCGTCCGGTGCTGTCTCGCAGCAGCTGCGCGCGATCAGCGCCTTGACCTCCTGCTCGATTCCGTACTCACGAAGGCACGGCGAGCACTCGTCGAGGTGAACGCGAATGTTGTTGATGTCGTCTTCGTTGAGCTCTCCGTCGAGATACAGATACACCGCCTCCACCACGTCTCCGCAGTCCAGCTCATGGCTGTCGTGAGCGCTCATGAAGACTCTCCAGAACTCGTTGCGGCGGCAAAGCCCCGATCATGCGCGTACTCCTCGAGCATTCCCCGAAGCTGTCGGCGACCACGGTGAAGACGTGACATGACTGTTCCCACGGGGGTGTCCATGATCTCGGCGATCTCCTTGTAGGCGAATCCCTCGACGTCGGCCAGGTACACAGCCATCCGGAACTCTTCCGAAAGCGCGGCCAAGGGCGTCCTTGACGTCGGAGTCCGGTAGCCGGTCGAGTGCCTCGACCTCGGCCGATCGCAGGCCACTGGACGTGTGCGACTCGGCTCGCGCAAGCTGCCAGTCCTCGATCTCGTCCGAACCCGTCTGCTGGGGCTCGCGCTGCTTCTTGCGATACGAGTTGATGAACGTATTCGTCAAGATGCGGTAGAGCCAGGCCTTGAGGTTGGTGCCGTCCTTGTACTGATGAAACGCCGCGAAGGCCTTTGCATAGGTCTCCTGCACGAGGTCGTCGGCGTCACTGGGGTTGCGGGTCATGCGCAGGGCGGCTCCGTAGAGCTGGTCGAGGAACGGCAAAGCGTCTCGCTCGAATCTCGCCGCGCGCTGGTCGACCGTCTCTGTGGGTGCCTCGTCGTCGCTCATCGGGCGCAAGGGTAGCGCGAGGGGGCTGGCCACGGTCATGGTTGCCTCAACGTCGTGGGGATCGCCGAAGATTCCCGCGCACGCGTGCAAGCACCCAGCGCCGTACCGCGAGCCCCACGATCTCGTCGGCCTCGGTCTGCGTGAGGGGACCAGCCCGCGGGACCCGTAGAGCGTGGTCTCCACCAGGCACCTCTACCAACGCGAGCCCCGTGGTGCCTCACCGTGGAAGCCCTGATCTCGTCGGCACTACCAAACGCGTCACGGCCGCCCTGCACGACGAGAACTGGCAGCCTGGGCAGCTCACCGGCCCTCGATCGGTCAGGTCGGCCCGGCGGGTGAAGGGGGAAGGCGAGCACGACCACGCCGACCGCACCCAGGGGCACTGCCGTGCGACAGGCCACCCTGGCCCCCGCGCTCCGCCCGCCCACGAGCAGGGGCAGCGACCCGCCTTCCCGGGTGCCAACTCTGAGGCCACCGCCTCGCTCCACGCCGTGTCCAGCTGTGCGCCGGCCGGTGCAATTCGGCGTCCGGCAACCCGCCATGGCTGCTCGAAGCGGGCCACCACCACGCCAGCCGCCGACAGCGTTGACGCCAGCACCATCAGGTCAGCCGCATCGACTCCTCCCCCGGCGCCGTGCCCCAGCGCCAGCACCGCACGCGGCCTTCGTTCCGGCCGGTCGACATGCCATCGGCCGAGGCCGTGGCTGGTCGACGTCTCGACGACGTCGGTCACGGGGTGGCCGGAGGCCAGAGCCCGTCGTCGCCCACCGAGCCCGTCACGGCCTCCTCCAACGGGAGCGGCTCGATCAGCTCAGGTCCGTTGTTGCGCACGCTGTTGACCCGGATCGACACAGGGTAGGCAGAGAGCGGCGAGCTCTGTGCGGGTTCCATCAGCCGCTCCACCGCCGAGCGATCCCCGACGGTCGGATCGAGCCACTGCTCCCAGTCCTCATGACCGACGACCACAGGCATACGGTCATGAATCCGCCCGACGGCGTCAGTGGCTGACGTCGTGATGATGGTTCCGGTCAACAGCCATGCATCTGGGTCGTCGCGTTCCTTGGTCTTGTCGAACCACCACTCGTAGAGGCCGGCCATGGCCAAGCTTCCGCCATCGGCGCGATGGATGTAGAAGGGCTGCTTCACCGGCTTGCCGCGCGATGTCAGGGGGACGTTCTCGCCGGTGGGCGTGTACCACTCGTAGTACCCGTCCGCCGGCAGAAGACAACGACGCTTGACGAAGGCTCGGCGGAAGGCCGGCTTCTCGGCCACGGTCTCTGACCGGGCATTGATCATGCGCGAGCCGATGGACGGGTCTTTCGCCCACGACGGAACCAGCCCCCACCGCATGATGCGTAGCTGGCGCTCGGACGGGGAATCCTCGGGCGCAGCATCGGCGTGACGCGAGAGGACGGCGTACACCCGCTTGGTGGGGGCCACGTTGTAGTCGGCGTGCAAGGGCTTGTCGACGAATGACTCCTCGACCTCGAACTCCTCAACCAACGCGTCGGGGTCCTGGGCCGAGGCATAGCGTCCGCACATAGCACGCACCCTAGGCTGAGCCGGTGAGCAAACGCCACGACCATCTCGACGAAGACGACGTGCGGGTGCGCCCCGGCAAGGGGAAATCGCGCGCCCGCAGCAAGCTTCGCCCTGAACACGTCGAGGCGTCCGAAGCCATGGTGACGGCCGTCGATCGTGGTCGTTTCACCGCAGTCCTGGACGATGACCCCGAACGCCTCGTCTACGCCGTCAAGGCCCGCGAGATCGGGCGCAAGGGCGTCGTCGTCGGTGACCGCGTCGACCTGGTGGGCGACCTTTCAGGTGGCGGCGACGCGCTGGCGCGTATCGTCCGGCGACAGCCCCGCGCCACCGTGCTTCGACGGTCGGCTGACGACACCGACGATGTCGAACGCGTCGTCGTGGCCAATGCCGAGCAGCTGGCCATCGTCGTGGCGGCTGCCGACCCCGAGCCACGCCCGCGCCTCATCGACCGAGCGCTGATCGCGGCGTTCGATGGCGGACTGCGCCCGATCGTCATCGTCACCAAGACCGACCTGGCGAGCCCTCGCGCACTCATCGAGCGCTATGCGCCGCTCGACATCGATATCCACACGCGGGCAAAGGGCGATCGGCTCGATCCAGTGCACGAGCTTCTCGACGGTCGCATGACGGTCCTGCTCGGGCACTCTGGCGTCGGTAAGTCAACGCTCGTCAACGCTCTGGTTCCCGAGGCATTCCGCGCCATCGGGGTCGTCAATGCCGTCACCGGACGCGGACGTCACACGTCGACGTCCGCAGTGGCCTTCCCACTGGAGAACGGTGGATGGGTCGTGGACACGCCAGGCATTCGGTCATTCGGTCTGGCCCACGTCGATCTGAAGCGATTCATGCGTGCGTTTCCTGATCTCGAGGAGGGCAGCCGCGAGTGTCCTCGAGGCTGCACACACGAGGCCGGTGAAGGGCAGGAGTGTGGTCTTGACGCGTTCGTCGAGCGCGGTGGAGCTGATCCGGCACGGTTGGTATCGCTGCGCCGCCTGCTGGCGAGCCGCAGCGATACGACGGTTACGTACTAGGTGCCCCAGACCGACGCGGCTCCGGAGTGACCCACCAGCACTATCAGGACCATGGAACCCACCGAAACGACGACGGCCGCGACGGTCACCAGCACGTTCAGCCAACGGGGCACCGGCGATCCGGCCTGCGCACGGCGCCCGAACCACCAAAGTGCAATTGACAGCACCAGCAACGGCACTGCCCAGAAGATCACGCCGTCACCGAACTCGATGTGATCGTCCAGCTGGCTGCTTGCCGGCACCGTCTCCTCGAGTTGCTCACCGGTCGAGGTGGCAATGGGAACGAACGCCAGGACGACCGCCGCGGCACCAACGACGAGGATGCCGAAACGGGTGCGCCACTTCGGCACGAGCGCAATGGCGATCACGCCAAGGGCGGCAAGAGGCAACAGCACGACGACTGCGTGGACGACGAGTGGATGCAGCGGGATTCCCCCGAGCGTCTCTGGCATATGCATATTCAGCCAGCCAATCGCCCGCCGGGCAAGCACCACGGGGTATGCGCTGCACGGCTTCAACCCGCGATCTACCTCAGCTCAACCCCATCGGGCGTCCGCTCCGGTCCAAGCCGTCAGCAACACCTGGCCGACGGCGGCCATGGCTGCGACGATCGTGATGACCGCGACGAGAGTCGGCAACAACGGGCTGCCGAATCCGTCCTTTCGGCGACGGTCGAGGTCGAGGAGCAGCACAGCCGAGACGGACAACCAGAGCGCGAGCCCGAACCACACTGACGACGACCCATAGTCGGCGTGCTGAGCCGTGGCCAAGGGGGTGACGTCCGGATAGAGCGATGACTCGAGGTTCTCGCCCGAGAACTTCGCCGCGATGGTGGCGGCCCACGCAGCGGTGGCCAGCATCCAGGTCAGCACGCCCCACCGTGCCCTGCGCTCCTGGCTCACCGAAACGATCACCGCGAGCAGCGCCGCGATGGGCACGAGCACGATGGCACCGTGCACCACCAGGGGATGCAGTGGGAGGCCGAAGACCGTCTCTGGCACGTGACCTCCTTCCCACCCCCGCGCAGGGTAGACCCACGGACGCTCGCAGCGTGGTCGAATCGAGTCGATAGCCTGCTCGCCGTGGAAGATGACCTTTCCTTCGCCCTTCGTCTCGCCGACGCTGCTGACGCCGTCACGATGCAGCGCTTCGGCGCTCTCGACCTTCGCGTCGACACGAAGCCGGACCTCACCCCCGTCAGCGACGCAGATCAGGCGGCCGAGGAGGCGATTCGTGGTCTGATCTCGGCCGAGCGCCCCGACGATGCGGTGATCGGCGAGGAGTTCGGGGCGTCGGGCGCAGACGTGGGGACAGCGTCGCGGCACTGGATCATCGACCCGATCGACGGTACGAAGAACTACGTGCGAGGAGTGCCTGTCTGGGCGACGCTGATCGCCCTCGCCACAGAGCTCCCGGCCACCGACACCGGCCACATCGCCGTGGGCGTGGTGAGCGCCCCGGCGATCGGCCGCCGCTGGTGGGCCAGCCGAGGAGGCGGCGCCTGGCTCAGGACGGCCGGCAGCCCCTCCAGCTCCATGTGTCGGGTGTCAGCGACGTAGGTGACGCCTCGCTGGGCTACTCCGAATGGGGAGACCCGGCATGGGACACCGGAGATCGGCGGGCGCGCTTTGACCGCGTCCTCCGCTCTGCGTGGCGCTCTCGGGCCTATGGCGACTTCTGGTCACACATGATGGTGGCTGAGGGATCGGTCGACGCCGCACTCGAACCAGAACTCAGCGTCTGGGATATGGCCGCCCTCATACCGATCGTCGAGGAGGCCGGGGGTGCCATCACGGCGCTCGACGGAACATCACCGATGGTCGGTGGCAATGCGGTCTCGTCCAACGGATTGCTCCACTCCCTCCTGCTGAGGCAGTTCGCGACCTCGTGACCTGAACCGGCTCCACCACGCCACGACCGTGGGAGCGATCGTGATGGCGGCGAGGTCGAACCACCCGTAGCCACCGGCGGCACCACTGGGCGGGTTGCCCATGCTCACCAATCCGGTCGGGTCGTACGGCTGCCACGCCCACGTCCCTACCCATGTTCCTATCCACTCAAGGTAGGTGACAACGACGAAGGCACCCACGTACAGCAAGCGTGAACGACCGAAGGCCAAGAAACCCGAGCAGGCAGCCGTACCAGAACAGTCCGAGGACGTCGGGACGTGGCGCCAGCGGGCTCACGCCCCACAGTGCATAGAGACCACCCAGCACAACCGTCAGCGTGACGAGTGAGCGCGAATGCGTCCGGAAGAACGACGAGCGACCCATGCAAAGGGCCGCCAGGTAGACGAGCCCGTGCCCAGGCGGCACGAATGCGGGCACGTTCTCGAAGCGGTAGGTATACACCTCGAGCCACGGCGAGAACGTGTACTCGACCAGGGTCGCGAAGACGATGACCACGGCGGTCTGCATGCGCACCAGATTGTTCTCGCGACGCAGCAACCACACGAGCAGAACCCAGGTCATCACACCTAGGAGGTGCTGCTGCAGCAGAGACGCCCCGCGGTCGAGACCGAGCGTGACCGGGATCCAGGCCAGCACGATCAGGGGGGTACGCCATTCGGTCACCTGCCTAGTCTGACAGCGCCTCCACCGACGAGATGACCCCGCACAGCCATTGCCCTCGGACCACCAAGACGTCGATCATGGGAGGACAACCCCTGGAGGTGCACGGTGCTCGTCTCAGACGCCATGACGACCGATGTGGTCACAATCGGCCCTTCCCACTCGCTTCGGACAGCCAGTCAGGTGATGGCAGAGCGAAAGATCGGGTCCGTCATCGTTCACGACACCGAGGCAGGGGCCCCGGGGATCCTCACCGAACGCGACATCGTGAGCGCCGTGGCGAGCGGGATCGACCTCGACACGTCCAACGCCGCAGACCACCTCACGACCGACTCGGCCTATGGAGCCCCCTCATGGAGCCTTTCCGAGGCCACCGAGGCCATGAAACGGGGCGGATTCCGGCACTTGGTGGTCGTCGAGGGCAGCGAGGTCGCGGGAATCATCTCGATGCGCGACATCGTGCGAGCCTGGGGGAACACCGGGGCCTAGGCTCTGGTTATGCCCAGAGGGCCAGTCGTGGGGTGCCCGCTCGACGTACTGCGAGGAGAAGCATGTCTGCCACAGCGATGTTCACCGTCACCGGTATGACCTGCGGTCACTGCGTCCAGGCTGTCACTGACGAGCTCCAGACGATCGCTGGCGTCGAGACGGTCGACGTCGAGCTGGCCAGCGGTACAGTCACCGTCGTCAGCGCCGAGCCGATCACTGAGCAGGCCGTTGCCACCGCCGTCGATGAAGCCGGATACGCCCTCGCGCCATGAGCAACCCCGTTGAACTCGCCATCGGGGGCATGACCTGCGCCTCATGCGCGGCGCGGATCGAGAAGAAGCTGAACAAGCTCGACGGGGTCTCTGCCACCGTCAACTACGCCACCGAGATGGCCCATGTGAGCGTCACCGACCCGTCCGTCGACACCGATGCCTTGCTCACCACGGTGGAGAAGCTCGGGTACTCGGCCACGTTGCCAGAGGCCGCGCCTGAGGTCGCTGAAGACGACTCAGCGACTGACCCCGAGACCGAGATGTGGCGTCAGCGTCTGATCGTCTCCGGCGTTCTTGCGCTGCCCGTCTTGCTGATGTCGATGATTCCGCCGCTGCAGTTCACCAACTGGCAGTGGCTCGCACTCACGCTGGCTTCGCCGGTCGCCGTCTGGGGGGCGTGGCCGTTCCACCACGCGGCTTGGGTCAATCTTCGCCATGGCACCGCCACCATGGACACGCTCATCAGCGTCGGCGTCGGCGCCGCATACCTCTGGTCGGTGTACGCCCTCTTCTTCGGTGACGCGGGCATGCCGGGCATGACGATGGAGGTCACCTTCACGTCGTCCGGAAATGAAGAGATCTACCTCGAAGTCGCCTCAGTGGTCACCGTCTTCATCGTGGCAGGCCGCTACTTCGAGCGACGGGCCAAGCAGCGGTCCGGTGAAGCACTCCGTGCTCTGCTGACTCTCGGTGCCAAGGATGTCGCCGTGCTCCGGGACGGAACGGAGGTTCGCGTCCCGATCGAGGAACTGGCCGTCGGTGACGTCTTCGTCGTGCGGCCCGGCGAACGGATCGCCACAGACGGCGTGGTGGTCGAGGGCTCGTCGGCTGTCGACACCGCCATGCTGACCGGAGAGAGCGTTCCCGTCGAGGTTGCGGTCAGCGATGCAGTCGTCGGCGCCACGGTGAACGTCGGAGGTCGACTCGTCGTCCGCGCCACGCGCATCGGTTCTGACACGCAGCTGGCGCAGATGGCTGCGTTGGTCTCGGCGGCTCAAGCAGGCAAGGCGCCTGTGCAGCGCCTCGCCGACCGAGTGGCCGCGGTGTTTGTTCCAGTGGTCATGGCCATCGCGGCAGTCACCTGGATCGCCTGGTTCGTCGTGGGCGGTTCGGCCACCGAGGCGTTTACCGCGTCGGTGGCGGTTCTGATCATCGCCTGTCCATGCGCACTCGGCCTGGCGACGCCCACGGCCTTGCTGGTCGGCACGGGCCGCGGCGCCCAGCTGGGAATCGTCATCAGGGGCCCGGAGATTCTCGAGTCCACTCGCCGCGTCGACACGATCGTTCTCGACAAGACCGGCACCGTGACGACCGGCAAGATGTCTGTCGCCGACGTCGTTCCGATGGAAGGTACCGCCGCAGACGACCTCCTGCGCATGGCAGGAGCCGTCGAAGATGCTTCCGAGCATCCCGTCGCTCAAGCCGTCGCACGCCATGCCCGCGAGTCAGCGGGCGCGCTGCCCCCAGTCGAAGGGTTCGCCAACCATGGCGGCCGGGGCGTCACCGGTGTGATCGAAGGACGCGCCGTCGTGGTCGGGCGTCCCTCGTGGCTGCCGGAGTGGAGCCTGTCGCTCCCACCATCGCTGTCGTCGAGCATCAAAGACGCTCAAGCCCGCGGCGGCACGGTGGCCGTCGTCGCCTGGGACGGCGAGGTGCACGGGTTCATCGCCGTGAGCGACACCGTCAAACCGACCAGCGCTGAGGCCGTCGCCGAGCTTCGACGACTTGGCCTCGAACCCGTTCTGCTGACCGGGGACCATGCAACGACGGCCGCTGCCGTCGCCGCGGAGGTCGGGATCGACCGCGTGGTGTCTGACGTCCTTCCTGAGGGCAAGGTCGACGAGGTTCGACGGCTTCAGGAGGAGGGCCGCGTCGTCGCCATGGTGGGCGATGGCGTCAACGACGCCCCGGCGCTGGCCACCGCCGACCTGGGCCTTGCGATGGGTACGGGTACCGACGCCGCCATGCAGGCCAGCGATCTCACCCTGGTCCGCGGCGACCTACGCGCGGCCCCTGATGCGATCAAGCTGTCGCGTCGAGTGCTGGCGACAATCAAGGGCAACCTGTTCTGGGCGTTCGCCTACAACGTCGCCGCCATCCCGCTTGCCGCGGCCGGCCTGCTGAACCCGATCATCGCGGGCTTCGCCATGGCGGCGTCCAGCCTCTTCGTGATGGGAAACTCTCTCCGGCTGAAGGCCTACACCCCCTGACCGCCTCCCCCTGTGGGGCCATGTCACACCGGTTCGGAATGACCGAACCAGAGGGCTACCCATCCGTCCACAGAGCCGCCGCCTCCGACCGATGGGTGCGGCGTAAGTTCGTAGTGACCGAACCCATGTGACATGGCCCCAAAAAGGGCGGGGGCGTGGCTCGCCGGCCCCTAGCCGGGTTTGGGGGCGCCAGGACGGGCGTAGCGCACCCATGTGATGACGACTCCGACGACGGCGTACGCCAGTCCAAGTACGAAGAAGATCTTCGGCTCAGAGGCGGCCAGGATGGCCCCGAAGAAGAACGGACCGAACGCCGCAATCGCTGATGTCCAACCGAGGACTCCGCCTGCCTGACGACGTTCGAAGATCATCGGCATCTGCTTGAAGGTGGACGCGTTGCCGATGCCGGCGAACAAGAAGATGGCCAGCATCCCCCACAGGAACGACGTGAAGTCGGACTGCAGTGCCTCCGCGCCACCCGCCGGGTCGGGTGACAGCGTGGTCAGTGTGAAGCCGATCGAACCGATCAGCCCGATCCCAGAGATGAGCGTCCACAGAGCTCCACCCATCTTGTCGGTGAGAGGGCTGAAGACAACGCGTGCACCGGCACCGATCAACGGGCCGAGCCACACGTACTTGATCGGGTTCGGAAGGCTGTAGCCCTCGACCAGGAGCTGGGTCGATCCATCGCCGAGTGTCTCGACGATCGCTGTGTTCCCTGCCCCGTAGAGGTTCTTCAGGAGCAGCCCGAACTGGGCGCTGAGCCCGGCGAACGTGCCGAACGTCATGACGTAGAGGTACGTCATCCACCACGTGTCCTGGTTGCTGAAGATGTCCATCTGCTGACGGAAGTTGGCCACGACCGGAACGCTCTTGAGCAGCACCCAGGCCAAGATCGCCGCGATGACGACGAGTGGCAGGTAGACGAGTGCCGCGTTCTGGTACCAGACATCCTTCTGGTCGCCAGTCGCTGGGTCTGTGAACACCTGCGAGGTACCGACGATGCCGACCCCGACGACAACGGGTGTCAGGAACTGGACGAGGCTGACACCGAAGTTCCCGATTCCGGCCTGCAGTCCAAGAGCGGTTCCCTGCAGTCGACGAGGGAAGAAGTACGAGGTACTTGGCATGAATCCGCTGAAGGCGCCGCCACCGATGCCGGCGAAGAACGCGAGCGACATCAGTACCCAGTAAGGCGTCTCGTTGTTCTGAATCGCAATCGCCCACCCCAGCAGCGGGAGAACGAGTAGCGCCGTGGTGATGGAGACAAGCTTGCGTGTGCCCAGAACAGGTGGCAGGAACATCCACACGAGGCGGAGCGAGCCGCCGGCAAGACCAGGCATGGCAGCCAGCCAGTACAACTGGCTCTTGGTGATGACGAAGCCGAGGTTGGTGAGGATCGGTGCCAGCGCGCTGGCCAAGAACCACGTAGAGAAGGCGAGAGTGAGCGCAAAGGTGGTGATCCACAAGGTCTTCCAGGAAAGCTTGGAGTCCCATGTCTCCGCGTTCTCAGGATCCCAGTCGGCAAGCCACTCCTTGCCGCGTGGGTGATCAAGCTGTGCTGATCCGGACATGCTCAGACTCCTGACGTGACGGGTGAACTTTCGGGGGACTTCTCTTCGAGGCTGTGACTCAGCTCGGGGCTAGCACGGTGCAGCATCCGCATCACCGTCAGATGCATCCACAGGGCGCACACAGCGGTGAGAACGAACAGGACCATGAACGTGGCCTGTGGGATTCCCACCCAGGCGGTCGCTGCGACGAACAGCGGCGGCAGGAAGAACCCACCCAGACCACCGAGCATCCCGACCAGCCCACCGACAGCGCCGACGTCATGCGGGAAGTAGTCAGGTATGTGCTTGTAGACCGCCGCCTTGCCGATGCCCATGGCGACACCGACGAGGAAGACCAAGGCGGTGAAGGGAACGACGCCCAGCGAGTACGGCATGACTTCGCGTGTCCCGTCCGGTGTCTCAAGCACGATGTAGCCGAACGGCGCGGACAGGAGCAGCAACGCTCCGAGCATCAGGCCGAAAGTGAGGTACATCAGGCGACGCGGACCGTACCTGTCCGAGAGCCAGCCACCCACGGGGCGCAGCAGCGAGGCCGGGAAGATGAACAGGGCTGTCAGCAGCGCAGCCGACTGCAGCGAGAGCCCGTAGACCGAGACGTAGTACTTCGGCAACCAGGCGGCCAGCGCCACGTAGGCACCGAAGACCGCCACGTAGTAGAGGCTGAATCGCCAGACCCGCACGTCGTTCAGCGGACGGAACATCTCAGCGAGCGGACGACTCTGCCCCGGCATCCTGTCGTGTCGAGGGGCCAATGCCCAGACGATGATGCCCATCACCACCAGGGCGATGGCATAGATGAAGGGAATCAGTCGCCAGCCACCCTCGACCCAGCCGCCGAAGTAGACGCTGCCGGCAGTGGCTGTGATCAGGGCCGGACCGATGAACTTGGTGAGCGACGCCCCGACGTTGCCCGCGCCGAAGAGCCCAAGCGCGAAACCTTGGTGCCGCGGAGTGAACCACGCGGCGTTCCAGGCGATTCCGACGCTGAACAGGTTCCCAGCGAAACCGATCAAGAAGGCCAGCACCAGCAGGAGGGTGTAGGTGAGGTCGAGCTCGGAGACAAGATAGGTCGGGACCGCCGTGGCGAACAGCATGAAGATGGTGATGACTCGGCCACCGATGCGGTCGGTCAGCACGCCGAGCACCAGTCTCCAGAGTGAGCCGTTGAGAATGGCAACCGCGGCGATCCACGCCAGCTGGCTGTCGGAGAGCCCGAACTCGGTCTGGATCGGTACGCCCAGCACCCCGAACATCAGCCAGACGCCGAACATCAGGGTGAACGACACCGTCGAAAGCACCAGGACGCGAGTGCTGCCCGGTGCTTCGTGTTGGGGTGAGCTGGGATCCGGGGCTCGCTCCGGGGCCTCGGACGCAGTGGTCGTCATGAATCGCTCCTTCTTTTCAAGTCCGGCTCGACCGTAGAAGCCCGGCAGCGGCGTCATCAGGTCCCACTGTCCCGTGATTAATCGACGACATTCGCAAGTTTCCGTTTCAAATCCGCCCTCTCGAAATGACCTCGCATCGCCCACGAAAAGCGGGACCTAAGTCCCAGGACGTGGTCGTCGATCCCCGACAGGATCAGTGCATTAGTTGAAACGGTCACACGTCGTCCAGCGGAGGATCTGTGAGTAGCGAGCGCGAGGCCCGCCAGGGGCGTCAAGCAGTCCTGCAGGTGATCCGTGAAGCCTCGGCGCCACTGGCCGTCGCAGACATCGCAGAGCGGGTGGGGCTCCACGTCAACACCGTGCGTGGCCACCTCGAGCTGTTGGTCCACCTCGGCGTCGTGTCGCGCGAGACCGAGCGCGGCGGAGGTCGCGGACGCCCCCGCGTCCTCTACGAGCTCGCACCCGACGAACCGCGTCAGCAAGACGCGTACAAGACCTTGGCCGCCGCCTTGGCCAACGAGATCTCGATCCTCGGCGGGACCAACCAGAAGACAGCCGACGAAGCCGGACTGCTGTGGGCACAGGCTCTGGTCGAGCAGGGCCGCCTGCGGCCGACCGCATCCGTCGACGAGGCTGTCGAGCAGGTAACCGTCCTCTTCAGCGAACTCGGTTTCGATGCCACAAGCGAGCCGCTGTCAGATCGCATCTACCTGCGCGCCTGTCCCTATGCCGCCATTCGCGAGGCCTTCCCCGGCGTCTGCGAGATCCACCTAGGTCTTCTACGCGGATCGCTCGCCGTGACCGAGTCCGGCCTCTCCATCGATGGCTTCGACGTCGAGGCCCGCCCGGGTCTCTGCGTCGCGCACCTCGGAAGCTCCACCACGCCATCCGCACCCGAAGAGACGAAGGAATCCTCATGACCGCGCGCACCGATGGTCCCGCTGCCGACCTGCTGCTTCAGGCAGGACGCCTCCTGCGCCGCTCCGACGTCTCCGAGGACCTGCGCACCGTCACCCACGAAGGTGGCCGAGAGGGTGACGTCTTCTACCGCGATCGGTGGAGCCACGACAAGGTCGTCCGCTCGACACACGGCGTCAACTGCACCGGCTCGTGCTCCTGGAAGGTGTACGTCAAGGACGGCATCATCACCTGGGAGACCCAGCAGACCGACTACCCGTCCATCGGCGCCAACTCGCCCGAGTACGAGCCCAGGGGATGCCCACGGGGAGCGGCTTTCAGCTGGTACACCTACTCCCCCACGCGGCTGCGCTACCCCTACGTGCGCGGCGTGCTCCTGGAGATGTACCGCGAGGCCAAGAAGCAGTACGGGCATCCGGTCGAGGCCTGGGCGTCCATCGTCGACGATCCAGAGAAGCGTCGCCGCTACCAACGTGCACGCGGCAAAGGCGGCCTGGTTCGGTCAAGCTGGGAAGAGGTCGCCGAGCTGGTGGCCGCGGCTCACGTTCACACGATTCGCAAGTACGGCCCAGACCGCGTCTTCGGCTTCAGCCCCATCCCTGCCATGTCCATGGCGTCACACGCCGCCGGAGCGCGCTTCATCAGTCTCGTCGGCGGCGCGATGCTGTCGTTCTACGACTGGTACGCCGACCTCCCGGTCGCCTCACCGCAGGTGTTCGGCGACCAGACTGACGTGCCTGAGTCGGCCGACTGGTTCAATGCCAGCTACCTGATCATGTGGGGATCCAACGTCCCCGTTACCAGGACGCCCGACGCACACTTCATGACCGAAGCGCGGTACCGCGGGCAGAAGGTCGTCGTCGTGAGCCCCGACTACGCCGACAACACCAAGTTCGCTGACGAGTGGCTCGCCCCCCACCCCGGCACGGATGGGGCGCTCGGAATGGCCATGGGTCACGTGCTCCTGAAGGAGTTCTTCGTCGACCGGCAGGTGCCCCGCTTCATCGACTACGTCAGGCAGTACACCGATCTCCCGTATCTCATCCGGCTGCGCGAGAAGGACGGCGCCTGGGTGCCCGACAAGTTCGTCACGGCCGAAGACCTCGGCATCGAGACCGAAGCCGCAGCCTGGAAGCCCGTCCTGGTCGACTCCGCCACCGGACGCCCCCACGTGCCCAAGGGTTCGCTTGGCGATCGCTTCACCGAGAGCGGCAAGGGCAACTGGAACCTCGAGCTCGACGGCGTCGAGCCGGCGCTGTCGCTGCACGGAGCAGAGAACACCAGCACCGCTGAGATCCTGCTCCCCCGGTTCGACCTCGGCCAAGAGCAGAACGAGGGGGGCGGCGTCCTGCGCAGGGGCGTTCCGGTGGCGACGCTGGGCGACATGACCGTCACGACGGTCTTCGACCTGATGCTCGCGCAGTACGGCGTCGGACGCGACGGAATGCCCGGCGAGTGGCCCCAGGGCTATGACGACCCCGAGCCCTACACGCCGGCCTGGCAGGAAGAGATCACCGGTGTCCCCGCCGAACAAGCGATCCGGATCGGCCGCGAGTTCGCGCAGAACGCCGAAGACTCCGGTGGCCGCTCGATGATTCTGCTCGGCGCCGGCACGAACCACTGGTTCCACTCCGACACCATCTATCGCACCTTCCTTGCGCTCGTCACGCTCACCGGCTGCCAGGGGATCAACGGTGGCGGCTGGGCCCACTACGTCGGGCAGGAGAAGTGCCGTCCGGTCACCGGCTGGGCCCAGGTCGCGTTCGGTCTCGACTGGCAGCGCCCTCCGCGCCAGATGATCGGCACCGCCTTCTGGTACGTCAACACCGGTCAGTGGCGCTACGACGGACTCCCGGCTGACACGCTCGCATCACCTCTTGGAACGGGCCGCTGGAACGGTATGACGGCGATCGACACACTCGCTCAGTCAGCCAGATCGGGCTGGATGCCGTCGTACCCGTCGCTGAACCGGAACTCGCTCGATCTTGCCGACGAAGCACGGGCAGCCGGTGCCGAGCCGGCCGACTACGTGGTCGACCAGATCAAGTCCGGTGACGTGTCGTTCGCCATCGACGACCCGGACGCACCAGAGAACTGGCCGCGCATCTTGACGGTGTGGAGGGCCAACCTGCTCGGCTCGTCGAGCAAGGGCAACGAGTACTTCCTCAAGCACCTGCTCGGCACAGACAACTCGGTGCGGGCTGAGGAGAGCGCTGAAGAGGACCGTCCGCGCGACGTCACCTGGCGCGAGACCCCCGACGAGGGCAAGCTCGATCTGCTGGTGTCGATCGACTTCCGCATGACCGGCACCGGCCTCTTCAGCGATGTGTTGCTGCCCGCTGCGACGTGGTACGAGAAGCACGACCTGTCGAGTACCGACATGCACCCGTTCGTGCACGCGTTCACGCCGGCCATCAATCCCCCGTGGGAGACCAAGAGCGATCACGACATCTTCCAGGCCTTGGGCCGCAAGGTGTCAGACCTCGCCGCCGGGCACCTGGAGGAGCGCGAAGACGTGGTCATGGTGCCGCTGCTTCACGACACTCCTGACGCCATGTCGGTGCCGCACGGGATCGTCAAGGACTGGCGAGCGGGCGAAGTCGACGCAGTCCCCGGTGTGACCATGCCCAAGCTGGTGACGATCAAGCGCAACTACACCGAGATCGGCGCCAAGATGTCTGCACTTGGCCCACTGGTCGAGAAGCTGGGCACTCTCACCAAGGGTGTGAACGTCAAGCCAGGCCCGGAAGTCGAAGCGCTCGCTCGCACCAACGGGGTCATCTCTGAGGGGGTCGCCGCTGGACGCCCCTCCCTCGTGACCGACATCCACGTCTGCGAAACGATCCTGGCTCTCTCCGGAACGACCAACGGCCGCGTGGCGGTCGAGGGCTTCCGTCGCCTGGAAGAGCGAACCGGACGCGAACTCGCCGATCTCGCTCTCGACAACGAGGGCAAGCGCATCACCTTCCCCGATACCCAGGCCCGCCCCGTCCCCGTCATCACGAGCCCGGAGTGGTCAGGCTCCGAGCACGGAGGACGTCGCTACACGGCGTTCGCCATCAACGTGGAACGGCTCAAGCCGTGGCACACCCTTACCGGGCGCATGCACTTCTTCCTCGACCACGACTGGCTCACCGAGCTGGGCGAGCAGCTGCCGATCTACCGGCCACCACTCAACATGCATCGCATCTTCGGCGACCAAGGCAGCGGCGTCGGCAAGGAGGTGACGGTTCGGTATCTGACCCCGCACTCGAAGTGGTCGATTCACTCCGAGTACCAGGACAACCTCTTCATGCTGTCACTGTCGCGCGGCGGACCCGAGATCTGGATGAGCGTCGAGGACGCCGAGCTGATCGGCGTCAAGGACAACGAGTGGATCGAGGCGTACAACCGCAATGGCGTTGTGGTCGCTCGATCGATCGTGTCGCACCGCATGCCAAAGGGAACCGTCTTCATGTACCACGCGAAGGATCGCGTGGTCGATGTTCCGCGCACCGAGACCTCAGGTATGCGTGGCGGAATCCACAACTCACTGACCCGACTGATGCTCAAGCCCAGCCACCTGGTGGGTGGGTATGCGCAGCTGTCGTTCTTCTTCAACTATCTCGGGCCGACAGGCAACCAACGCGACGAAGTCACCGTGATCCGTCGTCGCTCACAGGAGGTCGTGTACTGATGAAGGTCATGGCCCAAATGGGCATGGTGATGAACCTCGACAAGTGCATCGGGTGCCACACCTGCTCTGTCACCTGTAAGCAGGCATGGACGAACCGCACGGGCGTCGAGTACGTCTGGTTCAACAACGTCGAGACACGTCCGGGACTCGGCTACCCACGCACCTACGAAGACCAGGAAGTGTGGCGGGGCGGCTGGGAGCGGACGCGACGCGGCCGCCTGCGTCTCAAGGGCGGCGGTCGCTTCAAGAAGTTGGCCTCGATCTTCTCCAACCCCAAGCTCCCGAGCCTCGACGACTACTACGAACCGTGGACGTACGAGTACGACACACTCATCTCGGCACCGCTCGGAGAACACACCCCGGTGGCGCAGCCGAAGTCGCTCATCACTGGCAAGCCGATGAAGATCGAGTGGTCGGCCAACTGGGACGACGATCTCGGCGGTGGCCCAGAGGTCATCTCAGAAGATCCCGTGCTGGTCAAGATCCGCGACCAGGTTGGTGATCGCGTCAAGCTCGACTTCGAGAACGCGTTCATGTTCTACCTGCCGCGAATCTGCGAGCACTGCCTCAACCCCTCGTGTGTCGCGTCCTGCCCGTCAGGCGCCATGTACAAGCGTGCAGAAGACGGCATCGTGCTCGTCGACCAAGACCGCTGTCGTGGCTGGCGCATGTGCGTCTCAGGCTGCCCGTACAAGAAGGTCTACTTCAACCACAAGACAGGCAAGGCGGAGAAGTGCACCTTCTGCTACCCCCGCGTCGAGGTCGGCATGCCGACGGTGTGCTCCGAGACGTGTGTCGGTCGTCTTCGCTACCTGGGTCTCTTCCTCTATGACGCCGACCGCGTCCTTGAGGCGGCGTCCGTGGAGGACGAGCAGGATCTGTACCGCGCGCAGCTCGACCTGATGCTCGACCCCCACGACCCTGAGGTCATTGCCGCTGCACAACGCGACGGGATTCCGAGCGACTGGCTCACCGCGGCTCAGAAGTCTCCGGTGTACCGCCTCGCCAAGGAGTTCGAGGTCGCCCTGCCCCTGCACCCGGAGTACCGCACCATGCCGATGGTCTGGTACATCCCTCCGCTCTCTCCGGTCGTCGACGCCCTCGTCGAGACGGGTCACGACGGAGAAGACGTCCGCAACTTGTTCGGCGCGATCGACTCGCTTCGAATCCCCAAGGAGTACCTGGCCGAGCTCTTCACGGCCGGCGACACCGAGGTGATCGACACCGTGCTGCGGAAGCTGGCTGCCATGCGCTCGACGATGCGCGACGTGAACCTCGGCCGTGACGTGGACACGGCGGCGGCCGAGGCGGTCGGCTTCGATGAGTCCACGATCTACGAGCTCTACCGGCTCCTCGCGATCGCCAAGTACGAGGAGCGCTACGTCATCCCTGCCGCACACAGCGAGCAAGCACACGACCTCGAAGAGCTGGCCTGTTCTCTCGACTTCGACGAAGGGCCCGGCATGTATGGATCGGGGCCGTTCGGTGAGGCGTCCGGAATGCCGGTGCCCGTTGCGGTGGAGAACTTCCATGCGCTCAAGCAGAGGCAGACCTCCGAGGCGGTCCTCGACACCGGGACGAAGCATGGACGAGTGAACTTGTTGAACTGGGATGGAAAGGGAGCCCCAACCGGGATCTTCCCGACGGGTCAAGGGAAGGGAAGCTGATGGACACCGTCGACCGCGCTCGCACACAGCAGGTGTGTTCGGTGCTGCTCCGATACCCGGAAGAGTCCCTGTCCGACCTTCTCCCACTTATCGGCGAGACGGTCGCGGCACTGCCCCAGGAAGCGGCTGATCCGCTGGGCGGCTTCCTCGACTACTTCGCGAGCACCCCTCTCCTCGACGTTCAGCGTCACTACGTGGAGACGTTCGACATGCGCCGCAAGTGCTCCCCCTACATGACGTACTGGACCCATGGAGACACACGAAACAGAGGCATGGCGCTGTTGCACTTCAAGGGCGCGTATCGCGAAGCTGGCGTCACGATCGACGAGGAAGAGCTTCCCGACCATCTCGCCGTTGTGCTTGAGTTCGCCGCTACCTGTGATGACGAGCTTGGCAACGCCCTTCTCGCCGAGCACCGTGGCGTGATCGGGCTCCTTCATGCGGCTCTCGCCGATGCTGCTTCCCCCTACGCGGCTGTGGTCAAGGCGGTGCTTGAGACTACGAGCGCTCTCACTCCCGAAGACGAACTCCGCATGCAGCGACTCGCGGTGACAGGTCCCCCCACCGAGACCGTAGGGATGGCCGGTCCTATCGATCTCACCTTGACGCCGTTCGGCGTCCAGTCCTCTGACGTGGCGATGGAGGCCCGACGATGACCAACTCCCAGATCCTGCTGTGGGACGTGCTGCCGTACGTCACCATCGCCGTCTTCGTGGTTGGCATGTTCTGGCGGTTTCGCTACGACAAGTTCGGCTGGACGACCCGCTCGTCACAGCTCTACGAGCGCTCTCTGCTGCGGATCGCCAGCCCGCTGTTCCACCTCGGCATGCTCGCCGTCGTCGCGGGGCACATCGTCGGCCTGCTGATCCCGGAGTCGTGGACGGTGGCAGCTGGCGTCAGCGAGGACTTCTATCACCTCAACGCCGTTGCCCTCGGAGCCGTTGCCGGGGCCGCGACGCTCGTGGGGGTCGCGATGCTGGTCTACCGGCGGCGCACCACGGGGCCGGTCTTTGCCGCAACCACAAAGAACGACAAGACGATGTACGTCTTCCTGGTGGGCGCCATCTGCCTGGGCCTGGTGGCCACCATGACCGGCGCCGGGGTGCTGGGCGACGGCTACAACTACCGCGAGACCGTGTCGGTCTGGTTCCGGTCGATCTTCCTGCTGCAACCGCAGGGCGAGCTGATGGCCGAGACACCGACGGCCTTCCGCGTCCACGCACTCGCCGGAATGGCCCTGTTCATCGTCTGGCCGTTCACCCGCCTCGTCCACGCTTTCAGCGCGCCTCTGGGCTACCTCTTCAGGCCGTACGTGGTCTACCGCACGCGCAGTACCGCCGCCGTGGGCAACCGAACCCCGCGTCCAGGGTGGGACCGCACCAAGGTGTGACCCACCCCCATTCGGGGCCATGTCACACCGGTTCGCAATGACCGCACCACCGTGGCACCCATCCGTCCACAGCTCCGGCGAGTCCGAGCGCTGGGTACCGCCTCAGTTCGCAATGACCGAACCCATGTGACATGGCCCCAAAATGGATGGGGGTTAGGGGGTGGATCCCTTGACGTCGCCGTGGGGTACTCGGTCGTCGGGGGATGCCGGAACGGTCCCGAGGCGTCCGGCCTGGAAGTCTTCGAAGGCCTGGATCAGCTCTGCCTTGGTGTTCATCACGAAGGGCCCGTAAGCGGCCACCGGCTCGCGGATCGGCTGCCCACCGAGCACGTAGACGTCAAACGCGCTGTCGCGCGAGTCCTGCTGCTCATCGGCTGCGATCGTGATCGACGAACCTTCACCGAACACCGCGAGCTGACCCCACGTCATCGGACGCCGTTCGGCACCGACCGAGCCCCGGCCCGAAAGCCCGTAGACCAACGCGTTGAAGTCACTGCGCCACGGCAGTGTCAGCGACGCGCCCGGCGCGATGGTGGCGTGCAGCAAGGTGATCGGCGTGTACGTGACGCCAGGACCTGAGTGGCCGTCGAGATCTCCGGCGATGAGCCGCACCAACGCCCCACCGTCAGGCGACGTGAGCAGACCCACCTTCGCCGACGTGATGTCTTGGTAGCGAGGGGCCGCGAACTTCAACGAGCTCGGAAGATTCACCCACAGCTGAAGACCGTGGAAGAGCCCACCCGACGTCACCACGTGCTCCGGGGGTGCCTCAATGTGCAGGATGCCGGCGCCCGCCGTCATCCACTGGGTGTCACCATCGGAGATCATCCCCCCGCCACCGTTGGAGTCCTGATGCTCCATGAGCCCATCGATCATGTACGTGACGGTTTCGAACCCCCGGTGGGGATGCCAAGGAGTGCCCTTCGGCTCGCCCGGGGCGTAGTCGACCTCTCCCATCTGGTCCATGTGAATGAACGGGTCAAGAGTGGCGAGGTCGACGCCGGCAAACGCCCGGCGCACCGGGAAGCCCTCACCCTCGAACCCGGAAGGGGCGGACGTGACTCCCGTGACCGGTCGCGCACGGTCAACGACCGCATCGACATCGGTGATCCGCGGCAGAGAAAGGACGTTGTCAACGGTGACCGCAGGCATGAGTGACTCCTCGAGGTTGGCTTCTACCGACTCCAACTTACTTGATTGCTCAAGTATTCCACAGAAAACTCGCTGGCGCATCACGCTCCTCTCCTTCTAGCGTGGCGGCATGTCACACCCGGCCGAAGGCACCGACGGACGCGTGAGTCGCGTTGATCGCGGGATGTGCGACGTCCTCACGCCTGCTGGCACAGTTCGTGCTCGTTGGGGGCCGAAGGTCGTGGCGGCAGCGGGCACGTCTCCTCTCGCCACGCCCACGGTCGGCGACGAGGTGCTTCTCGAGGACCAGGGTGACCAGATCTGGCTCACCCGCGTCCTGCCGCGACGCAACACCGTGGCGCGGGCGTCAGTGTCGCCAGGCAGCAGTCACCAGCAAGTACTGGCCGCCAACGTCGACGTCCTCGCGATCTGCGAGCCATGCCACCCGGCACCCGCGGCGGGCCGGATCGAGCGCCTTCTTGCCCTGGCCTGGGAATGCGACAGCCACCCGGCTGTGCTCCTTACCAAGTCCGATCTAGCCCCTGACATCGACGGGATCGAGGAAGAGGTCAGCGAGCTCGCCATTGGGGCGTCCGTCATCCCGGTCAGCATTCCGCAGACCAGGGGCTTGGACGCCATTCGCGCGCTCACCGTCGCAGGGCAAGCCCTCGCTCTCCTAGGCCCCTCGGGGGCAGGCAAGTCGACGATCTTGAACGCCCTGCTCGGAGTCGACGCGATGCCGACCAGCTATGTCCGCAACGACGGCAAAGGACGCCACACCACGGCCCACCGCGAGCTCCTGGCCATGAGCGACGGATCTTTCATCATCGACACCCCAGGGCTCAGGAGCATCGGTCTGTCGTCCACCGACGGGCTCGAGCAGACCTTCGCCGACGTCAGCGATCTCGCCGCGGAATGCCGCTTCAACGACTGCGCGCACCAGACCGAGCCCGGGTGTGCCGTTCAAGAAGCCATCGCCACAGGCGAACTCGCCCAGCGACGACTCGACAGCTACCGCAAACTGTTGCGTGAAGCTGCCTACCAAGAACGCCGCGGCGACGCGCGACTCGAAGCCGAAGAACGAGCCCGATCGAAGTCGCTCTCACGACAGATCAGGCAACTACCAGAGGGCACAGCAGACCCTGACGGCGAATCCGTCGAACCCACGCTCGCTTGATCAGCCGGGAGGGGCTAGACGACTTCGCGGACCTCGGCGAAGTGGCAGGCCACCGGGTGCCCCGTGCCACGGTCGACCAGCTCGGGAGTCTCAGTGGCACAGATGTCCTGCGCCTTCCAGCAGCGCGTACGGAAGCGGCAACCGGACGGCGGGTCGATGGGGCTCGGCACATCTCCCTCGAGCACAATGCGCTCGCGGGCACGCTCCTTGTCAGGGTCGGCGATCGGCGCAGAAGACAACAGTGCCTGCGTGTACGGGTGTGACGGTTGTTCGTAGACCTCGGCGCGTGTGCCGCTCTCAACGATCCGTCCGAGATACATGACGGCCACGCGGTCGGAGATGTGTCGAACGACCGAAAGGTCGTGGGCGATGAAAATGTAGGCGAGCCCGAGCTGCGCCTGCAGATCCTCGAGCAGGTTGACGACGCCCGCCTGCACCGACACGTCCAGGGCCGAGACGGGCTCGTCGAGGATGATCACCTTCGGGTCGAGTGCCAGAGCACGGGCGATACCCACACGCTGACGCTGACCGCCAGAGAACTCGTGGGGGTAGCGGTTGCCGTGCTCAGGGTTCAGACCCACTCTCTTGAGCAGGTCGGCCACCCGCTCGAGGACTTCGCTGCCCTTCTTGCCGTGGACGCGCATGGGCTCGCCCACGATGTCGTTCACGGGCATCTTCGGGTTCAGCGATGCGTAGGGATCTTGGAACACGATCTGCAGATCACGTCTGATGGGTCGCATCTGCTTGTTCGACAGCGTGGTCAGCTCTTGGCCGTCGTACCGCACCGATCCGGACGTCGGCTTGTGCAGCTGCAGAACGGCTCGGCCCGTTGTCGACTTGCCGCAGCCGGACTCGCCAACCAGGCCGAGCGTCTCACCGGGATCAAGATGGAAACTCACGTCTGACACGGCCTGAACGGCGCCGACGGTGCGTCGGAAGAGACCTCCGCCCTTGATGGGGAACTCCTTGACGAGGTTCTCAACCTCGAGCAGGTGCTCGGGCGTCTGTGTGGCGGGCTCAGTCATGCGTCTACCGCCTTCGTACGGAAGAGAAGCGTCGGGTCTTCAGACTCGGCGACCTTCTCCCAGTTGTGGCACGCCACCTGGTGGTGGGGTAGGTCGGTGGGCGCCAGCTCTGGCTCTTCAGTCTGGCAACGCTCGGTGGTCAAGGGACAGCGAGGCGAGAACGGACAACCGGGCGGCAAGTTGATGAGAGACGGTGGCGCTCCGGTGATCGGATGAAGTTTGCCGCCGGCGCTGTCGAGCGCAGGGATGGAGCCCAAGAGCCCTGCCGTGTAGGGCATACGCGGCCGGTTGTAGATGTCTTCGACATCTGCCCGCTCGACTCCTCGACCGGCGTACATCACCAACACCCGGTGGGCCATGCCGGCAACGACTCCGAGGTCGTGCGTGATGAGGATAACGGCGGCGTTGACCGAGTCCTTGACCTCGATGAGCGTCTCAAGGATCTGGGCTTGCACCGTCACATCGAGGGCCGTCGTGGGTTCGTCGGCAATGATGATGTCGGGGCTGTTGATGATGGCCATGGCAATCATGGCGCGTTGCCGCATCCCGCCCGAGAACTCATGGGGATACGAACGAGCCCGATCCTTTGCCTGCGGAATGCCCACTCGGTCGAGCATCTCAACGGCACGTGCCAGCGCGAACTTGCGCTCAACTCGGTGATGAGATCGGTACGCCTCAGCGAGCTGGTCGCCGACGGTGTACACCGGGTTCATGGCGGTCATCGGGTCTTGGAAGATCATGGCGATGTTCTGCCCGCGCAGTGCCCGCGAACGCTTCGGAGTCATCGCGAGAACATCTTCGCCGCGGTAGCGGACGTCACCGGTGATCTGCGCGTACTTCGGCAGCAGCCCCATGAGCGCCATCGCGGCAACGGACTTGCCAGACCCCGACTCGCCCACGATCGCAAGGACATCGCGCTCGTTCAGGTGATAGGACACACCGCGAACCGCATTGACCATGCCGTCTTCGGTCGGAAAGGCCACCGAGAGGTCGTTGACGCGGAGGATCTCTTCGCTCATCAGGCACGCACCCGGTTCTGCTTGGGGTCAAAAGCATCTCGGAGACCGTCACCGATGAAGTTCACCGACAGGGCGATGATGACGATGAACAAGCCTGGCCACCAGAACAACCACGGCCTGGTGCTGAAGGCGGTCTGGTAGGTCGAGATCAGCAGCCCCAGCGAGGTGTCGGGTGACTGGATGCCGAAGCCGAGGAAGCTGAGCGCCGCCTCGAGCAGGATCGCCACCGCGATCGTCAACGTGGCACTGACGATGATGGTGCCGATGGCGTTGGGCAGCATGTGCCGAAAGATGATGCGGGGCGACGACGCACCCATTGCTCGAGCCGCCTCGACGTACTCTTTCTCGCGCAGCGACAGGAACTCTCCGCGGACAAGTCGGGCGAGCGACGTCCAGATCAGCAGCGAGAGCACGACAGCGAGGAAGAACGGCCCCAGCTTGCCGAATGCGTTACCGACGACGGCGGCAATGGTGAGGATCGGAATGGTCAGCAGCAGGTCGGTGAAACGCATGATGACGTTGTCTGCCTTGCCGCCGTAGTACCCCGAAATCGCCCCAGCCACGGCGCCGATGAAGGTCGACATGATTCCGATGACGAACGCCACCATCAACGAGATCTGCGTTCCACGCATGGTCAGCGCAAAGTAGTCGCGCCCGATCTGGTCCTGGCCGAAGGGGTGCGGGCCGACATCGAATCCGTCGCCGTCGAGGAACCCAGGGATGATGTCGAGGGTTGGCGCTCCCCCGTTGACGATCGGGTTGGTCGACGTGTAGCCCAGGTACCACCAGCCCGGGATCTTCCAGAAGCCGATCGAGGTGTACGCCATGATGACCACGATCACCAAGGCGGTGAACCCGATCGCGGCACCGCGGTGACGGATGAAGCGGCGGCGAACCATCTGGCCTTGAGTACGTGCCTTGATGGTGAACTCGCGCTCAGGACCAACAGGAGTCATGTTCGGTTCGATGCTCTCGCGCATCGTCATGGCGTCGCCCTCCGTGCCTTGGCCGGCGTCATGAGAGCCGAATCCGTGGGTCGAGGACCGCGTAGCTGATGTCAGCGATCAGGTTGAAGAGCAGCACCGCGATCGCTGTCACCATGAAGACACCCATGATCTGGTAGGCATCCTCACGCGTGAACGGCGCTGGTGAACAGCACACCCATGCCTTTCCAGCCGAAGACCGTCTCGGTGATAATCGCACCAGAGATCACGGCACCGAAGTCGATGGCGGCCAGGGTGGCCAGCGGAATCAAGGCGTTGCGGAAGGCGTGCCGAAGCACCACGGTGCGTTCGGTGAGGCCCTTGGCCCGGGCCGTTCGCACGTAGTCGGCGTTGAGGACCTCGAGCATCGAGGCTCGTGAGTACCTGCTGTAGCCCGCGAACGAAATCAACATGATGGCGAGCGTGGGCAGGACGAGGTGCGTGGCGGTGTCGAGAACGCCTTCCCAGAAGGTGCCGTCGAAGTTGGGAGTCTTGCTGCCAATCGTGGCGATCGGGCGGCCGTTCACCTCAGACGAGTAGGCCGCAAAACTCGACACCGTCTTGTCCATGAAGACGAGAAGACCCACACCGAACGATGTGAGGACAGCTGCCCGGATAGCCGGCGGACGATCGATGTCGCCGAACGCAAAGGCGATCCCGACACCGATCGCCGTGACGAGTGCACCCAGTCCGATGAGCGTGACCCAACTCGGGTCCTCGAGGAGGGGCAGAGCCGCGTATGCCGTGATCACACCGACCGCGGCCGTGCCCAGCGCGATGAAGAGCACTCGCCTGTTCTCAAGATTGGTGAAGAGGAGCGTGACTCCGACTGCGATTGCCGCCGCGCCGACGGTCACAACAACCGGACCCATCCCTGGGTTGGCGAACCATCCTGAGGCAACCAGTCCCGTGAAGATGATCACTGCCCCCGCAGCCGCCCCAAGACCCACCACCAGGCGGCGCTTTCGGGACCCACCGACGACAGCGCTGAAGAAGAGAGCGCTGAACCCAGCGATCACAATCGCCGTCGGCAGCGTGACGGTCGGCGCTTTGAGCCAGTCGTTGATCCGGATCGCGCCGAACTGTTTCAGGAGCACCGCCACCCAGAAGATGGGGAGCGAGTAGAAGAGGAACGCCAAGAAGGTGATCGAGTAGTCGAAGGCCGTGTACTGGCGGATGGCAGAGATGATACCGATCGAGATGCCGAGCACGATGGCCAGGATCGTTGCGGCGAGTACCAGCTGCAAGGTGGTCGGGAAGGCGTCAACGATCAACGACGTGACTGGCTGCCCACTGAGATTCACACCGAGATCGCATCCCATACCCGGGATGAGACATCCGATACCGCCCCCGAGCCACAGGAAGTACTGGACGAGGAAAGGTTCGTCGAGATTGAGGGTTTCGATCCGTTCCTGGATCAACCGCTCCTTGTCGGGAGCGTTGGATCCCGTGAACTCCGCTAACGGGTCACCGCTCAACGTGACGAGCGCGAACATCAGGAAACTGGCGGCAAGCAGAATGAGCAACGATGCCAAGACTCGGCGCACGATGTAAGAGCCCACTGACGGGTCCTCCTAGGCCTGATGTTCCCCTGGGATCATAGGGGGCTGGAGCCGGATAGTGGTGGTGTCGTCATCCGACACCACCACTATCCGATCCGTGGTACTGCCTAGGAGACGTTCCAGTCCTGCATGTTCCAGGTCAGGCCCGCCTGTGTTGCGTTGTACTCCACACCCTCGGCCGTGGCGTCGTACGCCACGATGCCTGGGAAGGCGAACGCCGGAATGGTCGCCAGGTCGTTCCAGAGGATCGTCTCGATCTGCACGATGATGTTCTGCTGCTCATCGAGGTCGGACGTCTGGTTGAGCTGTGCGGTCAAGTCGTCGACCTCTTTGTTGGAGTAGTTGCCGTAGTTGCTACCACCGTCAGTGACGTAGATGCTCGACGAACCGGTCACCAGAGGTGATCCCGCCCAAGCGAACATCGCGACGTCGAACCGGCCGGTGACGAGAGCACCGTTGGCGTTGAAGAAGGTCTTGTCGCCTTCATCAATGATGTTGAAACCGGCGCCGTCAGGGCCGCAGGCTTCCTGCACCAGTTGTGCCTCAGCCTCACGACGCGGGTTCGGCACGATGTAGCCGAGCCGAACGTCCGTGCCTTCGGCGTTGGCTTCCTTCACCAACGACGCAGCCCTGTCGATGTCCTGCGAGGCGTACTCCTCGGGCGTGATCTGCGACGCTACCTCTTCATACTGCTCCTGGAACGGCAGGTAGTAGCGCGAGTCCAGCACGATCGCCTCGGGGTTGTCCGGCTTGATCAACGTGTCGACGATCTGCTGACGTGGCAGGCAGAGCGCGAACGCCTGGCGAAGCTTCTCGTCCTTGAAGACACCATCGAAGTTGAAGTCGTAGTGCTCGAAGGTGAACTGATCTTCGGGGGAGAACACAATCTGGTCGCCCAGCGCCTCCAGCTGCGCCTTCAGGTCGGGGTTCGGCTGCGGGTCCATCGCCTGGACCTCACCGTTCTCCAAAGCCTGCGCCTGCGCGTCGGCCGCGATGAAGCGGATGACAACCGTGTCGGCCTGCGGTGCGTCGCCGTAGTAGTTCTCGTTGGCGACCAACGTCAGGCTGTTGCCAGACTCCCAGGAGTCGAGCTTGTACTCGCCAGACGATGGGACGATCGACTCGTCGGGCAGCTCGCCCGGCTTGAAGACCCAGCCCTTGGTCCAGAAGTCACCAGCCTTCTCAAGGCCCTTCTTGTCGTCGTCCTGAACGGCGGCGATGAAGTCATCGAGTCCAGCCTCGTTCTCGACAACGTGTGCCGGCATCATGGCGCCGAAGTTGGCGACCCAGTCGGCGTAGGGCTTGTTGTAGACGACAGTGAACTGCTTATCGCCGTCGGCGCAGTCAACGGTGTCGATGTCTTCGTAGCCGTCGGTGCTGACCGGCTTGAAGGTGTCGGTCTGCCCACTCTGGCTGTACCAGGAGAGCCACGCGTCATCACAGTCGATCGGCTCGCCGTCGCTCCAGACGGCGTCATCGGCGAAGGTGTACTCAACGGTCAGTGGGTCGTCGCTCGTCTTCTCGAAGCTGCCGAAGTCCTCTTCAGGGGCGACCGAGCCATCGGGCGCGAAGTACCAGAAGCCCAGTGTGACGCGGTTCATCGGGATGGCATTCTGACTAGCGTTAGTGGCCACCGTCCCCGTGTTGTAGGCCTGCCACTCCTGCTCGTACGCGTACGTGAAGGTTACCGGCTCGCTCGAAGTATCTGTGTCGTCCGTGGTCGTTCCTCCCCCAGAACATGCTGCAAGTACCAGCGATGCGCCGAGGAGGGTCGCGACCGCGGACATTCTTTTGCCCGTGCTTCCCACTGCATCTCTCCCTGTTTTATGGAGTCATAGCGCCGGTTCAGGGGTGCCCAACCCGGCAACCAGGCAGCCCACTCGGGCGGCGTCCGGTCGATGCGCACGATAACAGCAGAAGTCCCGCCTCAACCCCCCCCACACGCCGTGAAGTTACTAACTCGCAACGCGCTGTGATCGGATCGAGATCTGGCGAGCCCTGCCTTGTTCGAAGACCGCCTAGCGCGCGTCCCGCTTGGCCTGACGTCGTGCTCCGGCCGCGAGCGTCGAGGCATTCTTCTTCTTGTTGACGGGTGTCCTCTTCTTGGCCGGTTTGCGCCCTGCCCCTGAGGGTCCTTTGGAACGAGTCGTCGAAGCCGGGCGCCGAGAATTTGCGCTCGCTGCGGCCGCTAGTCGCTCAGCCTTCAGCTCGGCCGCAGACTCCTTGGCGGCCTTGCTCAGAGCCCGGCTCACACGGGCAAGTGCGTCTTCGAACACCTCGGCTTTGACGCCACTCCGCTGGTTCTTCGCCGAAGCCGCGCCACGGGATCCGTCGCGCCGCACCTGTTGGCTGGCCTGTCGGCGGTGCAGTTTTCGGTACTTTCGGCTTGCTCGGCGGACTCGGTCGTGCAGATCGCCGAGATCATCCTCGTCGAGCCCGCGCAAGTTGGCTGGCTTTGTCGACTCGATCAGCTCAATCTCACCATCGGTCAGGTGCTTGCGAAATGCCTTGTTCACGGGCAGAGCCCTTCTCTTGTCGTTCCGGCGGACTCCAGCGTGTCAGAGGCTTTGGACTCAGGCACCCGGAGCACGCTGACGGCGAAGCCTGCTGAGTCAGACCAGGGCCGCAGATCCCAGGTCGCGAATCGCTGCTCCACTTTGAGACCCGCGCTCCGCACGTCCTCGTCGAAGCTCTCCAGTGAGTACCCGCGGTCGGTGCCGAACCCGACCACCACGATGCCGTCGGCCACGACGTGTTCTCCGACCCGTCGCAGAACCTCAGCCTCCGTGCCCACCGCAACAAACGTCATCACGTTTCCGGCCAACACCGCCGCATCGAACGGGTCATCAATCCCCTGGCCCCACAGGTCGAGTTCGGCAAGATCGCCCACGCACCACCGCGGTCCCGGATGGTCCTGTCGGGCGGCGGCTATCAACTGGGGATCAGCATCCACACCGACGACGTGATGCCCTCGGTCGAAGAGGCGGGCCCCCACCCGGCCCGGCCCACACCCGGCGTCGAGAACGCGTGACCGAGGCGGGAGCATTGCGTCGAGAAGGCGCGCCTCGCCACCCAGGTCAGCACCCTCGGCGGCCATCGTTCGAAACCGCTCGATGTACCACTGTGAGTGGTTGTCGTCGGTGTCGGTCACCCAACGAGTTGGACGTGCCATGGCGTCAGGCTAGCCGGACTCGTCTCACGCACAGCACTTCTTCGCCGCCCGTGTCGATGGCTATGTTGGTCTTCTGTGCGGCCTTGTTGACAGCCGCATCAACGCGGTCAGGTTGAAGGTCCTCGACCACAGCCACGATGGCCGATGATCCCGGAGGCGACCAGGCTTCGGAGCCCCCTGGAACGCGGGGGTCCAGTACACGGCAGCGCCTGCGTTACCCCGGGCGGACGCGCACACCCAGTGACGTGGTCATGAATGCCAGAACCGCACGTCCGAACCGACCGGTTGACGGCGTCTGTGCCACATCCGATGCTGTTCGGGCCTGGCATTCTTGCGCCCACCGATGAAAGGGGGAGAGCCATGGGTGCCCGTGCCGTTCCGCCGCCGATCCCCGGTGAAGTCATTGACCCTCCGCCCAAGGACGTTCCCGACGCCGTCAGCAAGATCGACGCCAAAGACGGCGCGACCAGCGACACCGTGGGTGTCGGCTACCGCGCGCTCCAGCGCTTCTCCTACGCCAATGCTGGGCTTCTAGCTGCGGGGACCACTTACTACCTCTTCCTCGCGATGTTCTCCATCATCGCGTTCGGGTACGGATTGGTCGCGATTCTCGGCGCCGACCAGGCAGCAAGCACGCTCACTGATGCACTACAGAGCGCCTTCCCTGGCATGGTCGGAGACGACGGCATCGACCCGCAGAAACTCAAGGCGGTCGGAAGAGCAACGTCGGTTGTGGGACTTCTAGCCCTGCTCTGGGCAGGGGGCGGTGCCATGGCGGCTGCGAGCGCGTCCCTGCATCAGATCTTCGGAGCAACTCCCGACTCGCGTAACTATTTCAAAGCACGAGCTCGCCTACTGGGCTGGATGCTTGCTCTGCTCCCGCTCGTCGCGGTGTCCTACGCGGCGACGACAATGGTGACGAGCTTCGCGGGGCCAATCCTCGACAGCATCGGGTTGGACTCCACGCTTGGACGCACCACTCTGATCGTTCTGACGCTGATGCTTGCCCTCGTGGTGGACTTCGTCATTCTCTGGCTCATCCTCAGCCACCTCGGAGGAATCCGGCCCGAGCGTCAGGCGCGCATGGCCGGTGCTCTCCTCGGCGCGGTTCTCATCGAGGTACTCAAGTACTTCATGGCAGTCATCGTCGGCTTTTCGGTGGACAAGCCGGAGTACGGCGCCCTCGCCGCCCCGATCGGGATTCTTTTGGTCCTCTACCTGCAATGCATGGCTGCCTACGGGGCGGCAGCGCTGGCTGCCGGCATCGCAGAAAGGGACGTTCCACTGGAGCACCTGGCACCCGCTGCTTCCGGGTGACACCGGGCCTGCCTGGCCACACCGGTTCGTTCGTGATTTCATCGGCACATGAGCACACCCAACGTCGAACCCGTGGGTCGGTCGTGGACCGGCACCAAAGTCGTGGCTGTCATCGCGGCGATCTTGACTGCCGGCTACATGCTGCCCTGGGCCATCGCGGCAGTCCGAGACGTTCCCCATTGGTCGGTCTTCTGGGTCAACCTGCTGCTGGGCTGGACCATCGTCGGCTGGATCGTGGCGCTCGTGATGGCCCTGAGGGCCAAGCGGTTCGTGGTTTAGCCCTGACCGCCTGAGCGTGTGCCCTCACCACCCGACGGTTCGGCCGCGCATCGGAAGCCGATGTGACTCATGCCGGTGTCGATCATCTGTGGACGTCGCGCAGCGGGTCGGTAGCGCAGGCAGTAGGTGTCGGCGCAAAGGAATGAGCCGCCCTTGATCACCTTGCGCGGCATCCGAAACTGCGGTTGCCGCGGGTCAAGGCTCTCTTCAGCCGTCCCGCCCCTGGGATCACGCGGGGCACAGCAAGGTGACGCGTCAGCAAAGCGCGTCTCGACATACCAGTCATCGGTCCACTCCCAGACGTTGCCCGCCATGTCGGAGAGGTCATACGCGTTGCCCGGGTAGCTCCCCACCGGAGCAGTCGTGCCGTACCCGGGTTCGGCCCTCCAGGGAAAATCACCATGCCAGTAGTTCGCGCGCCGCTCGCCAGCACGTTCGGGATCGCCCCCCCAGGTGTACGTGGCACCCTCGAGGCCACCACGGGCTGCGCGCTCCCACTGGGCCTCAGTCGGCAGCGTCAGCTCCGCCCAGGTGGCGTAGGCCTTGGCATCCTCGTAGGCGACCTGTACGACTGGGTGGTCCGCACGGCCCACGACGTCCGACGACGGACCCTCGGGGTGCCTCCAGCAGGCTCCTGGGGTCCACGTCCACCACTGGCTGAGGTGACGTAGGTCGACCGGCCCAGCCGTGCGGGTGAACACCATTGAGCCCGGGACGAGGTTTTCGGCGGGGGCCCCGGGAAAGTCAGCCGGGTTGAGTGGACGCTCAGCAACTGTGACGTAGCCGGTCTCCTGGACGAACCTCTCGTAGTCGGCGTTCGTGACCGTCGTCCGCCCGAGCCAGAACCCCGATACCTCCACGGCACGCGCGGGGGCCTCCTCGGCATAGTGGGCGTCCGACCCCATGAGGAACGCGCCTCCAGGGATCCACGCCATGTTGCTCGCCGGCGGTGCACCGGGAGCGGCCGCGGTTGGCGACGTGTCGTGCCGATCGGTCACGCGCTCGGGAGCCCGGCCTGCATCTTGGCCAGCGCCTGGGAGATGCCGAAGGTTGCCGGTTTTTGGGTCGGCGGGAACTCTACGAACGACGCCGCCATCTGCCCCACGAAAGCCTGTGCCGGCACCAGCAGGAACGCGTGGTCGAGCAACCAGTCCCAGTACGTGTTGGACGTGTGGTCAGCTCGCTCGTAGGGGTCGGTGCGCAGGTTGAATATCTTCGGCACCCGCAGCTCAGTGAACGGCTCGGCCCAGACCTGCAGCGTGCCGACGACGCGCTGCTCCAGGAAGACCATCTTCCAGTTGTCGTACCGGATGGCTAGGAGGTCACCGTCGTCGCTGACGTAGAAGAAGAAGTTCCGCGGGCTCGAGTCGACATCGCCCGTGATGTAGGGCAGCTGATTGTGACCGTCGAGATGGACGCGGAACGTCGTCCCGTTCAGTTCCGCACCCTCCTTCAGTTGCTCGGCGATGTCCGGCACGCCGGCAGCCGCCAGCAACGTGACGAACCAGTCGTTGTGACTCATGATCCCGTTGAGCACGGTCCGCTCCGGAATGTGTCCCGGCCAGCGCACCACGGCGGGGACGCGGTACGCGCCTTCCCAGTTCGTGTTCTTCTCGCCACGGAACGGTGTCGTACCTGCGTCCGGCCACGAGTTCATGTGTGGCCCGTTGTCTGTCGAGTAGACGACGATCGTGTCTTCGGCGAGACCGAGCTCGTCGAGGAGTGCGAGCAGCTCACCGACCTGGCGCGTCGTGGTCGATCATCGTGTCGTGGTAGCCCGACTGCCACCGACCTGCTTGGCCTCGGCTCTCTGGCTTGGTGTGGGTGCGGAAATGCATGTGCGTGGAGTTGAACCACACGAAGAACGGGGTCTGTGACTCCGCCTTGTCCCGAATGAACTCTGAGGTGGCCTCGATGAACTCGCCGTCGACCGTCTCCATCCTCTGCCGGGTGAGCGGGCCGGTGTCCTCGATGCGCTGGGTCCCATCACCGTTGGCCCAGGCGTGCAGGACCCCGCGCGGACCGAACCGCTCGCGGAAGTGAGGAAAGTCCTCCGGTGCCGGGTAGTCGTCGAGCTCGGGCTCCTCCTCGGCGTTGAGGTGGTACAGGTTGCCGAAGAACTCGTCGAAGCCGTGCATCGTCGGAAGGTGCTCGTCGCGGTCGCCCAAGTGGTTCTTGCCGAAGTGGCCGGTCGCATACCCCTGCGCCTTCAGTGCGGTCGCGATCGTTGGCGTGGTGGCTTGCATGCCGAGCTCGGCGCCTGGCATCCCTACCTTCGTCAGTCCAGTTCGGATCGGGTTCTGTCCGGTGATGAACGCCGCCCGGCCCGCGGTGCAGCTTTGCTCACCGTAGTAGTCGGTGAATCGAGCGCCCTCGTCCGCGATTCGGTCGATGTTAGGTGTGCGGTAGCCCATCAGCCCGTCGCTGTAGCAACTGAGATTCGAGATCCCGATGTCGTCACCCCAGATCACCAGGATGTTCGGCTTGTCCTGCGCCATCCCGATCTCCTCACGTTTGAGTTATCGGGGAGCCTAGCCGCACCACGACCCGGTTGCCCGTTACGGACACCTTCCACCTTCTCCCCAGCGGACGGGCGCACCTTCGCACCACGCGGCCCCTCGCGGTAGCAGGCACGCGACGGGTGGGCCGTGGGCGTACGGTCGAGAGAACCGCACACGCAGCGGGGGACGCGAGAGGCAGCCATGACCGAGCAGCAGCGGTACGAAGTGGTGCAGCAGGGGCCGGGGTTTGAGCTGCGTCGCTATCCCGCGCACCTGGTCGCCGAGGTCGAGGTCGACGGCTCCTTCGAGGGCGCGGGCAACACGGCCTTCCGCCCCTTGGTGGCCTACATCCGTGGGCGGAACCAGGCCAACCAGAGCCTCGCGATGACCGCCCCGGTGCTCCAGCGCCGCGAGGACACCGACGACGCGCCCGCGGCCGTAGAGACAGTGACTACCGAGACGTCACCCGGACGCTACGTCGTCTCCTTCGTCATGCCCGAGGGCTCCACACGCGAGACGCTCCCAGACCCTGGCGATGCCGAGGTCGAGCTCCGAGCAGTGCCCGAGGAGCTCGCAGCCGTGGCGCGGTACTCAGGCCGGTGGAGGTCCGCCTCGTACGAGCAGCAGACCGGCCAGTTGCTGCGGGCGGTGAACGACGCCGGGCTCGAGACGACCGGTCCACCGCGCTTTGCCCGCTTCGACCCGCCATGGACGCCGTGGTTCCGACGTCGCAACGAAGTCATCGTCCCGGTTCGTGAGGCGTGAGTTACCGAGGAGGTTCACATCGCAAGTAATGGTCCAGCACTCTGCGCAGTTCCTGGCGCGGGGGTCGTCGACAGCGCCAGCGTGGAGTCGTGGAGTCGTGGAGTGAGCGTGGCGGAGCGGAGTTCCTCAGCGACGACCGGCGCTGAAGGCGGCCGCACTGTGGGCGCCTTGGGAGCTGGGTCGCCCCGGCGCGCGGTGCGGGGCGCGCCGGGAAGCGCCCTTCTGCCCTGAGGCCTGCGTCGAGGACGAGCCCGAACCTGTCGACTTCGGGCTGCCGGAGTTCGAACCACCGACACGCTTCTGGCTAGCCCGACGGTTGCGCCGCCGCGGCTTGGTTGTATTCGCCGACCGTGAAGCTGAAGCCGCGGGCGCTGCACTCTCGAGGGCACCGGACAGTACGCGGTCGCCGGGGGCCAGCTCGGCCAACACCGGGTGCGTTGCGCCCTTGATACGGGTCGTCGTCGGTGCGATACCGGCCGCCCGAGTGAGCAGTCGGACGTCGTGCGCCTGCTCACTGGTCATGATGGTGACGACGGTGCCGGCGTTACCCGCACGGGCCGTACGCCCAGAGCGGTGCTGGTATGCCTTGTGCTCGGCCGGGGGGTCGGCGTGAACGACTAGGGCTACATCGTCGACGTGGATTCCCCGTGCGGCGATGTCGGTGGCGACCAGCGCCGACGCTCGACCATCGTGGAATGCCTCGAGGTTGCGGGTACGCGCGTTCTGCGCAAGGTTTCCGTGCAGCTCGACCGCCGGGACGCCACTGTTGTTGAACTGGCGGGCCAGCGTCTTGGCGCCGCGCTTGGTGCGCGTGAAGACAATGGTGCGACCGGGCGCACTGATCAAGTCGACCAGGATCGGCAGCCGGTGTTCGCGATCCACATGCAGCACGTGGTGAGACATCGCGCTGACAGGTGACTGCGCGGAGTCAGCCTGGTGCGTGACCGGATCTACCAGGAACTGGCGGACCAGACCGTCGATCGCGCGGTCGAGCGTGGCCGAGAAGAAGAGCCGTTGGCCGCCGCGGGGTGTCTGCGCGAGCAACCGGCGCACCGCAGGAAGGAATCCAAGGTCGGCCATGTGGTCGGCCTCATCGATGACGGTGACCTCGACAGCGGCCAAGCTGCAGTGTCCCTGAGCGATCAGGTCCTCAAGTCGTCCTGGGCACGCCACGACGATGTCGACGCCTCGGCGAAGCGCAGCCACTTGGGGGTTCTGGCTGACGCCACCGAAGATCGTGCGTGAGGTGAGGCCAGCGGCCTGCGCCAGCGGCACGAGGGCCTGGTCGATCTGATTGGCCAGCTCACGGGTTGGCGCAAGAATGAGCGCTCGTGGTGCCTTGGGTCGGGTCGAGCGGCCGTCGGAGAGCCGGGCGACCAACGGAAGCAGGAAGGCGTAGGTCTTGCCGGAGCCCGTGCGGCCACGGCCGAGGACGTCGCGCCCGGCAAGGGCGTCAGGCAAGGTGGCGGACTGGATCGGCGTTGGTGTGTCGATACCAAGGCCGGACAGGACGCCCGTGAGACGTGCGGGCACGCCGACGTCAGAGAAGGAAGACAAGTGAAAATCGCTATCTGTGTGGGTTTCTCACCGACAACCGGGATCCGAAAGACTCGGGCGGCTACACACGGAGCGGATGTCATGCGCTACGACGTGCGGACAACTCGCGGCAAGAATTCAACGAGCTGATGTGAACACACTACCGGACGGACCCCGAAACCCGAGCATCCGACAGACTGGCCCCAGCAAGACGAAGGCTCCCGAGTTGCCCGCCTGCCGTACCGTGGGACGCCGACGAAAGGATCACATGGACACGCTGATCGACCGTCGAGAGTATGCGGGCCTTGCCAACTGCACGTACCTGAACCAAGCCTCCCTTGGCCTGATACCGCGAGTGTCGGTCGAAGCCAGTACGCGCTTCCTTGTCGATGTCGCCCAGCACGGCAACCTCCGCCTGTCGGACCAGGCCGAGGCCGAGATTCTTGACTCGCTACGAGCTGCTGCAGCCGAACTGCTCGGTGCGTCGGTGGGGTCGGTCGCGGTAATTGGCGGAGCGAGTGAGGGACTGGGCCAGATTGCCGCCTTGCTATCTCACCCAGACGGCGAGGTCATCCTGGTACCGAGCGACTTCCCGAGCGTGACCTACCCGTGGCTGGCTGCCCACGAGCGTTCGGGCATGCACATTCGTTGGGTTCCCGATGTTGCGTCCAAGAACCTCACGGACTCACTGGTCGACGCGATCAGCGAGCGAACAACTGCCATATGCGTGAGCGCGGTTCAGTTCTCCACCGGTACCCAAGTCGATGTCGCCGCCATCGTTGCCCGTGCTCGAAGCGTCGGCGCTCAGGTCGTCGTCGATGTCACGCAGATGGCGGGGGCACTCCCAGTCACCATGAGCGTTTGGGGCGTCGACGCACTGGTGTGCAGCGGGTACAAATGGCTGTCAGCCCCCGGTGGCGTCGCGCTGCTTGCGGTAGCCGAGAACCTTGCCGCCGCCATCCCTCCGCTCGTTGGGTGGAAAGGCAGCAGCACACCGTTCGACTTCACGCCGGCGGAACTCTCGCTGGCTGAGGACGCGCGACGATTCGAGCTTTCCACGATGTCGTACAGCGCAGCCTTAGGTCTCCTCGCCTCCATCGAGCTGTTCTCCGGAATCGGGCTGGATTCCATCCGGGAGCATGCCGACCGGCTGGCCAAGAACCTCGCCGAGAGAACAGCGCCGCTGGGGTGGACCCCATACCGGCCACTGAGCGACCAGTCCGCATGTGGGCACATCGTCTCGTTGAGACATCCGTCTGCCTCACCAGACGAAGTCCAGGCCGCACTGGCAGACGAGTACGGAATTGTCACCAGCTCGCGAGTCGGTGGCATCCGAGTTTCGCTGCACCTCTACAACAGCGACGATGACGTGCGAGCCCTGGCCGAGGCGCTTGAGTCAATCGACCGACGCTAGCGACGGCGCCGATTCCTGGCCCGCGAGATGGACTCCCCACCAGGCGTGACCACGATCTGGCGCATCCTGACCAGGGTCGGCGTGGTCACGCCCGAGACACGCAAACGTCCCAAACGCTCCTGGCTGCGGTTCGGAGCTGACCTACCCAACCAGCGCCGGCACGATCAACGTCCACCGTCGTTCACATACATCCAGCGAGATCTTCCGCCACATTCTGCCTACACACGAGCCAGGGGCCCGATCACCATCTCTGGCAATCAGGCCCCTGACCTGCACTTACTTACGTAGCGGGGGCAGGATTTGAACCTGCGACCTCTGGGTCATGAGTCACGGGTTGGGCGTTCGCATGGTGACGCCCGTGCCCGTTTCGTGCTCCCACGTCCTACTGATCGTCCGCCCGGGGGCGGCGTCTGGCCTGTCAACGAGGTTGTCGCGGCGAACGTGGTCAAGTCCTCCCCGCCGCAGGACTTACCGGGGCGTTACCGCCTCGTGGCCTGCTCGACCAGGACACCTCCTGACAGGAAGGATGGAGATCATGTGGCGACAAGTGGTGATCGCGGCGGCGGCCGCGCTGGCATTCAGCGGCTGCGGCGGTGTGGCCGGCACCGCGGACGAGGCGAAGCCTGACAAGGTGCAGGTAGTGGTGGTCGGCGACTCGCTGATCGAGCCGGAGAACGGCTGCCCGGTGGGGTGCACGGGCTTCGTCGAACAGTTCACTGATCACGTCGCCTCAACGCTTGGATCCGAGGCGGAGTACCAGATCGTTCCGAGCGGCGGCCTCCCCGACGCTCTCGAGGCGGTCTCGAAGCCGGGGCCGGAGGCGGACAAGATCGCCGCGGCCGACGTCGTGGTCGTCCAGGTGGGCTTCAACAACGCCCTACCCGACCCGGAGACCGGCATCGGCTGCAAGACGTGGTTCCTGGACACCGAGCCGGAGTGTCTGGCCGAGGGAGTGAAGACGTACGGCGGCCTGTACGACCAGGTCTTCGCGGGTGTGAAGGCGCTGCGCGGCGACAAGCCGACGGTGTTCGTCGCCACCACGACTATCGACGGGAACATCTCTCCGGCGCAAGCGTTCCCGGATGGTCTCCTGGCTCTGTACGCGAGCTCCGGTAGAAAGAAGGAAGCCAAGGAGTGGGCGGTGGCCGCGTACGACCGCTGGAACACCATGCTCACCGAACGCGCCACTGCTGCGGGCTTCCAGGTGATCGACCTCTACCACGCGGTGAACGGGGCCGACGGTACCCAGTCGACCTACCCTGCGTTCAGCGACGACGGCGCTCACCCCAGCCAGGCAGGCAACGACCTGGTCGCCGCGAAGCTGGCGGAGGCGGACCTGTCGCCTATCGACAAGTAGGCGCGTAGGGGCGGTCACCGACATACTCCCGCCACTCCACCGGCGTCAGCGACCGCCCCGCGAGCTCACAGGCGTACTCGATCCACGACCCCACCGAGGGATCGCCCGCGGAGAGGACGAGGTCATCGGCCCGGAACGCCACCGGGTCGCCGTCCGTGGTTCGCGCCAGCGCGTGCGAGGCGGTGAGGTCCCACTGGTGGATGCCATCGTCACCGTAGGACCAGATCGACGAGCCGTCCGGCGCGAAGACATGCGCCCGAACGGCCCCGTCCCCGGAGTCGAAGACCGCGACCTCCACCCCGCTGGCCACGTCCCACACGACCGTGGCACCGGTCGGCGCGAAACCGAGCTCGCTCATGCCCGCGGCCAGGTAGCGCCCGTCGGGGGAGAACGCCACGGCGGTCGGGTTGTCGGTCGGAGTCACCAGGCGGTGCCTCGTCCGGCCGTCGACCGTAACGTCGATGGCAGCAGCGTGGGCCGTCGCCGCCGTCCGGCCGTCCGGCGACGTCGCCCTCGACGACTCCTCAGGCCACCCCCCAGTGGGGGGAACACCGGTGGTGAGCAGGTCCGAGAAGTTGCCCAGGGTGTCCAACACGCGGAAGCGCACCGCCTCGGAGTCGTCGACGGCCAGGGCCTCGGCGGCAAGCGCGAGCGCGACTGAAGGGTTCTCCTGGGTCGAGGCGAGCTCACCGAGGCGGACCGCCTCCGTCGTGTCTCGAGCGACGGTAGCTTCCTGCGACGCCTGGGCGGCACGGTGTCGTTGGTTCAGGGCGACACCCACCCCGAGGACCGTCACGACCGCCAGGACGGCCGCGACGATCCGGCCGGTCCGTGAGAACAGCCACCGCCCGCTGCGCATCGATGGCGGCAGATCGAGCGACGGGTCGTGCCGGAGTATGGCAGTCTCGAGTGCCGCGATTTCCGGTGACGGGTCGACTCCGAGATCGTCGGCGAGCGTCCCGCGCAGGGCTTGGATCGTCGCCAAGGCATCAGCCTGACTCCCGGCCGCGTACTGCGCTCGGGCCAGAAGGGCCCAGCGCTCCTCGCGGTACGGCGTCGCGGAGGCCAGCACCCCCGCACGGGCCGCTGCCTGCGCGGCCCGGCCGGAGAGCAGCGTCGCTTCGACCTGGACGTCCTCGACGAGCTCACGGAGCCTGACCAGCCGCTGCGCTTCAGCCTGTGCAGGAGCCCACGCGGGGAGCTCGGGAAGAGGGTCGCCGCGCCAGAGCTCCAGAGCAGAGTCTGCACGTTCGACCGTACGTCGCGGGTTGCCCTCCACGACCGCCGAGTGGGCCGCCTCGACGAGCATCTCGAAGTGGGCCGCGTCCACGTCATCACGGGGAAGCACCAGCGAGTAGCCACCCTCGTGTGTATTGATCGCGCCCTCGCCGAGCGTGCGTCGAAGTCGGACGACACACCCCTGCACGACCTTCTTGTACGTCGTCGGTGGTCGGTCACCCCAGATCGCGTCGGCGAGCTCATCCATCGAGACCCGCGACCCTGCCCGCACGACTAGGACGCCGAGCACGGCCCGGTCGCGCAGCTGCAGGTCGTTCCTACCGCCGGCAACCATGGGGCCGAGCACACGGATCCGCATGGATTCATGATGGTCCAACAGCCTGTCAGCCGCGGGGCATTCACCGACGTTGCGATCAACCACCGGCGGGACACCTACCCGCCTTGCTGGGACCAGCGTGCCCCGCGACCAAGGTGCCCCACATCGCCGCGAATGACCGATCGGCCGTTGTACACCGTGGCCGTGGACTTCACGATCACTCGCGGTGACTGCCCGGGCGCCAGCGTCCACTTGTCTGCTGCTACATAGACCGGCCGCCATTTGGTCGAACCCCGCGTCCAGACGCGCGGCTTCCGGTCAGGCTGCGGTCAAACGGTCAGAGGCTTGACCACCAAGATCGGTGATCAAACCTCTGACCTGCACTTACTTGTAGCGGGGGCAGTGTCCTGGCTCAGCACATCGGAATGGGGTGTCTCGCGTCATCGGAATGGCATGTCGCAGGTCATCGGCATAGGGGCTGACCCGCAGGCTGGGGGATGTCGAAGCGTCGTCTTGTCATCACCGCCGTCCTAGCCGGCCAGTCCCAGTCCGAGGTATCCCGCAGCTACGGGGTCTCCCAAGGCTGGATCAGCAAGCTCATGGCCCGCTACCGCCTCGAGGGCGAGGCCGCGTTCGAGCCGCTGTCCCGGGCTCGGAAGACACTCCAGAACGCCACCCCGCCCGAGACCGTCGAGCTCGTCCTACGGCTCCGCAAGCAGCTCGACGACGCGGGTCTGGACGCTGGGGCGGACACCATCGGCTGGCACCTGACCCACCACCACGCCACGGCCCTGTCCCGCGCGACGATCAACCGGATCCTGACCCGAGCCGGTGCCGTCACCCCCGAGCCCAAGAAGCGACCGAAGAACTCCTACATCCGGTTCGAAGCCACCCAACCGAACGAGACCTGGCAGTCCGACTTCACCCACTACCGCCTCACCGACGGCACCCGACACATCACCCACCGCGGCGGCGTCCGGCGCATCGAGGAAGGCACCGACGTCGAGATCCTCACGTGGTTGGACGACTGCTCCCGCTACGCCCTGTCGGTCACCGCGCACCGGCCGGTCACCGGCCCGATCGTGCTCGCGACCTTCCGCACAACCGGTGCCGCACATGGCTTTCCCGCATCCACCCTCACCGACAACGGCCGCGTCTTCACCGTCAGGCTCTTCGGCGGCACCCCCGGCCGCAACCACCTCGAGCACGAGCTCCGCCAGCTCAACATCACGCAGAAGAACGGTAACCCGAACCATCCCCAGACCCAAGGCAAGGTCGAGCGGTTCCAGCAGACCCTCAAGAAGTGGCTCCGCGCCCAACCCCGACAGCCCGCTACCCTCGCCGAGCTCCAAGCCCTGCTCGACACCTTCACCGAGATCTACAACCAGCAACGGCCGCACCGATCACTGCCGCACCGCGCGACGCCCGCAACCATCTACACGTCGCTACCGAAGGCCGCCCCCAGCGGTGACCGCAGCCACGACACCCACGACCGCGTCCGCCACGACAAGATCGACAAAGCCGGCAGCGTCACCCTCCGCGTCGCCGGCCAACTCCGGCACATCGGCGTCGGCCGAACCTACGCCCGAACCGACGTCATCCTGCTCGTCCAAGACCTCCACGTCACCATCGTGAACGCCGCCACCGGCGAGATCCTCCGCGATCTGATCATCGACCCACGCAAGGACTACCAACCCACCGGACGCCCACCAGGCCCCACAAAGAAGTAGGCCGAACCTGCAAGATGCAGGTCCGACCTATTCCGATGACGCGATACATCACATTGGTAGCGGGGGCAGGATTTGAACCTGCGACCTCTGGGTTATGAGCCCAGCGAGCTACCGAGCTGCTCCACCCCGCGTTGGCTCGCTTACCTTACGTGCTGATGTGCAGTCGCTCCAAACTGGGGCGTCAGGGCAGCGGGCCCGATGCGGACGCACCAGGGATTTCGGGTACGACAGCTGAACTATCAAGGCCCAGCTCATTCGCTGCGGCCTCGGCACGCTGGAGGGCAGCGACCAGGTCGTCCTGCGTCTCGCCGTAGGTGGCGAAGTCGCCCTCAGCCAACGCTTCCTGACCGCGTTCATAGGCGGCCGCTGCATCCGCCAGCGCTTCCTGGAGTCGTTGCTGCGCATCCGCGGCGGAGCCGGGATCACCGCCGCCGCCGCCACCACCGCCGCCGCCGCCACCGCCGCCGCCCTTCGGGGTTCCGGTACCCGTTCCGATCGCGACCCCGTCGAAGAAGAGGCCAAGCGCCTCTTCGTACGTGTTGGCGATCGACACGGTGTCACCGAACGACACGATCACCTTGCTGAGCCTCGGATAGGACGCGCCCTCGGTTGCTCGGGCATACACGGGCTCGACGTACATCAGACCGCCCGCAACAGGCAGCGTCAGGAGGTTCCCGACGTCGACCTCAGTGCTACCGCCCCGGCGCAGCGAGAGCAACGCGTTAGCGACCGTTTGGTTCGACTCGATGTTGTTCTGCATCTGGCTCGGCCCAGGGAACGTGGTGTTTCGAGGCAGCGCGAGCACCTGCATTCGCCCATATTCCGGATCCTGGGCATCGCTGTTCACTGCCATGAAGGCGGCCAGAGTCTCGCGATTCACCGGCGCGAAGGTGGTGGTCAACGAGTACCGTGCATCCACCTCACCAGGCATCTGCAGCGTCAGGTAGTAAGGCGGCTGTGCGACGTCACCCGCGCTCGGCGACGTCGGATCGATCGGCACCTGCCATGCATCCTGGGACGTGTAGAACACCTGCGGATCTGTGACGTGGTAGCGAGCAAAGACCTCGCGCTGCACCTTGAAGAAATCCTCCGGATAGCGCACATGCGCCATTAGCTCGTCGCTGATCTCAGACCGCGGTTGCACAGTGTCAGGGAATACCTTTGACCAGGTCTCCAGCAGCGGGTCATCCTCGTCCCACGCGTAGAGGGTCACCGTGCCGTCGTACGCATCTACGGTGGCCTTCACGGAGTTGCGGATGTAGTTCACCTGGTCACGGATGGGGAGGATCGTTGCTCCTGTCTGTGTGGTCAGAGAGTCAGTGGTCACCTCGCCGAACTCCTGGCGCTGCGAGTACGGATACGAATCAGTAGTGGTGTAGCCATCGACGATCCACACGATTCGGCCCTCGACCACAGTGGCGTAGGGGTCGGCGTCCAGCGTGAGCCAGGGGGCGGCGCGCTCGACGCGCTCGCGCGGATCACGCACGTACAGAATCTGCGAGTCAGCATTGATTCGGTCAGAGAGCAGGATGTTGGTCTCCTGGAATCGCCACGCGTACAGCAGGCGGTTGAAGAACGACCCCATCGGCACACCGCCCTTGCCGGTGTACGTGTACGAGCGCTGGCCGTTCTCGGCACCGTCGTCGGGGAAGTCGAGCTCTCGCGGTTCACTCGTTTCGGGCGCGCCCACGATTGAGTAGTCGGGGGTCTTTTCACCGAAGTAGATGCGCGGTTGCTCAATGTCGAGAACGCCCTGCGGCGGCAGGTCGAACTCTGCAAAGTCCGGCTCGCCGTTCACAGCAGCCCGGTTCCCGTAGGCCGCCACCAGTCCAAAACCGTGGGTGTACGTGAGGTGGTCGTTCAACCAGTTGCGCTGCTCGGCTGGGACGCCAGCCAAGTCGATCTCGCGCGGCGAGACGATGACCCCTTCCTGCTTCCCATCGATCGTGTACCTGTCGATGTCCAGAGGGTCTTGGAAGGTGTAGAACCCCTTCACCTGCTGCAGCTGATCGAAGGTGTCGGTCAGTCGCGCCGGGTCCATCAGACGGACGTTCTCAAGCGTTCCCCGAGATTCGCTGAACGCCTTGGCGTCCGGGTCTTCTGCTGGGATGTAGTCGTCGACCTCGATGCCTTCGAGGGTGTACGCCTCGCGCGTGGCCTCGATGTTGCGCTCGATGTACGGGGCCTCTTTGACGTCCTCGGTGGGGTTCACCTGAAGCTGCTGCACGATGCTCGGGTAGATCCACCCGATCGCTACCGCACTCAGCACGAGCAAACCCAGGCTCAGAACGGCCAACCGCCACGTGCGCCTGAAGATGTTGACAAAGAACAGAGCAGCGCAGATGAGCGCCACGAACGTGAGGATGGTCTTGGCAGGGATCAGGGCGTTGACGTCGGTGTAGCCAGCCCCGGTGAAGAGTGAGTTAGGCGAGATCACCAGCTCGTAGCGGTCCAGCCAGTAGGCCACCGCCTTGAGGAGGACGAAGAGTCCGATCAGGATCGACAACTGCACACGAGCAGCACGCGTCGTCCGCTCGCCCGGAATTGAAGGACTGATTCCGCCATACAAGTAATGGACGGCCGCGGTGACCAGTCCGCTCAAGATGACGATCACCATGGCCGTGTCGACCAGGAATCTCCACCACGGCAGCGAGAAGACGTAGAACCCGATGTCCATCCCGAACTGCGGATCGACCTGCCCGAAAGCCGTGCGGTTCAGCCACGCAAGAACGGTCCGCCACTCGGCCATGGCCGCGGCTCCGAAGAAGAACCCCACCAAACCGGCAAAGGCCAGAAGCAGGAGTCGGCGGAAGGGGTCGATGGCGAGGCGGTAGCGATCAAGGCTTTGCTGTTCGAGCGAGATGGCTCGAAAGATCGGTCGGAAGCGGTAGGCCAGAAAGCCGTTCAGAACGACTGCCCCGGACGCAATGAGGAAGAACACGACGAAGAGCGCAAGCCGCACCACGAGTTGGGTGCTGTACACGCCGGTAAATCCGGCCGCCTTGTACCAGAGCCAGTCGGTGTAGTAGCCGGCGAAGAGCGCGAAGCCCACCAGCAGCAGGGCCAAGATGGCCAGCGTCGGAAGCAGGGCACCCCGGCGGCGGGGGCCGCGGGTCTGCGCAGACGGAGGTGGTCCCTGAGGCGGGGCTGGCGGCGGTGGCGCGTCAAAACTCACCCCATCACACTAACTGGGCTTCGGGTGCCTCCGCGCATCGTGGGGCACCATGCCACGATGACACCGTGATTCCGTCCACCCTCGAACGCACGACTCGCGACCTCGACATTCATGTCGCTGCCGGAGGCTGGAACCAGCCGACCCGCCTCTTCGCGATCGCCCAGACCGCACAATTGCTGGAGCGTGAGCCCTCCCTGGGTGAGCAACTCAGCGGCACAGCCGACGAGAGCCCCTGGACGACGATTGAGCAGGACGGACTCCCCCCACATTCCGATCTCGACGACCTGCTCGGGGGGCTCGCTTGGCCCGAGTCGGTGGACGGAGTGGCCGTCAGCGCCGAGCGCATCATGGTGTCACCGGAGGACGCCGACCAGCAGGCCCAACACGAGCTTCGCCTGACGATGGCGGTTCTGCGCGATGGCACGCGGTGCACCGTGCTTCGGCTGCGTGAGCATGACTCCCCCGAGACCGTGATCGTCGGCGAGGATCTGATCAGCGGCCTGGGCGACCTGCTCCTGCACACCCTCAGCTGAGGAGTCCTACGGGCAGCGCGGAATCTCGCCCTTGCCGCTGAGGGCGTCGACGGCCTGGTCCAGGGTGCGGACGGCGATCACCTCGAGCCCATCTGGCTCGTTTCCCGCCAGCTCTTTGCAGTTCGACCGAGGGGCCAAGAATGTGGTCGCCCCCTTGTCGCGGGCGCCGAACATCTTCTGCACGATGCCGCCAATCGGTCCGACCCGGCCCTCGGGGGTGATCGTGCCGGTACCAGCAATCGACCGTCCATCGGTCAGCTGCTCGCGCGTCAGCGAATCAACGATTGCCAGACTGAAGATCAGCCCGGCACTCGGACCTCCCACGTTGTCGAGCTGCAGGTCAACCTCGACCGGGCTGGTAAAACCCAGACCCAGGAGCACCCCGAGGAAGGCCCGATCAGGGTCGTCGGGGTTCTGGACCGTCGTCAGGGTCTCGGTCACGTCTTGACCCTGACGACTCACCTCGACGGTGACGTCATCGCCGGGATTGACCGTGCTCATCGTCCGCTGAACCGCACGGTAGTCGGGGACGGGGTTTCCGTCGATCGCCACCAACGTGTCGCCGGGCCGCAGTGCACCATCGGCCGGGGTATCGGGCTGCACCTCGTCGACGAGCACTTCGTAGGTGACCGGCTCGCCGACATACGTCAGTGCAGCGGCAACCGCGTTCTCCTCCGACTCGGCCAGCTGGGCCGCACCCTGCTGCTGGAGCTCATCGCCAGCGTCATCACCATCGAAAGCATCCGGGGGGAACAACAGGTCGCGGGGAACGAGATCAACTGCCGGGTCAACCCAACCCTTAAGGGCTTCGCCCAACGTGAGACGGCTGCCAGGCGAACCCACTTCGAAGACCGTCGTGATGCCGAGTGAACCATCGGTGGGATAGGTCTTTGCGCCCGAGATCGACACGACCGGCTGGCCTTGGGTCTCGCCGAGAGCGTCGTAGACGGGACCTGGCGAAAGCTGCACGTACGGCACGGGCCGGGTCAACGTCACGATCACCGTCGCGGTGAGGGCCACGAAGGTCAGGATGAGCGCGATCATGCGCGCCCTGCTGGTCACGTGGTCAGGCCGAACGGCGATCGGGCGGCGACGCGTCGGGTGCCGTGTCGTCGATCTCTTTGGCGGCGGGTGCCGCATGACCCATGGCTTCGGTGAACCGTCGGTGGGCAGCCAAGGAGTCGTGGGGGTCGACTGGGCGCCGCGGTCGTGCTCGCCACGTGACCCAGGCGACAGCGGACAGGGTGGCGATGATGGGTATCAGCCACCACGCCATTGCCGCCACGTCACTGCCCTCTCGCCTGAACACCTCGCTGGAAGCACCCATGCTACGGCAGGCCCACCCACTCCTCAGAGCCGTCTTCGAAGATCTGGTGCTTCCAAATGGGGACACGAGCCTTGAGGTCGTCGATGAGCCGCCGGGCCGCGACGAAAGCCTCCTCACGATGCGCCGCACCAGCGGCTACGACGACCGCCAGGTCTCCGATCGCCAGCGGCCCAACGCGGTGATGGGCAGACACCCGAACACCAGGGAACGCCTCGGCCACCGCAGCAGCGACGGCGGCGAGCTCAGCGAGTGCCGACGGGTGGGCCGAGTACTCCAGCGCACTGACCCCACGCTCGTCACCCTGCGGTCCGTCGTGGTCGCGCACGGCTCCGACGAAGACCACGACTCCCCCCACCTCGTGACCAGAAACCGCCGACATGACGGCGTCGACCGACAGCGGGGTGTCGAGGATGGCGATCGCGGGCTGCATGCATCGAACCTACCGGCCCGTCGATGCGTTACGCCGGCAGCGATCCTGGGAAGACCTCACAGGCATCGGCAGTTACGGTGGCATGGTGAACGACATCCCGTTCGGCTTCGGGCTGCCCGATCCCGACGACGCTGAGAGTTCTTCTGGAACGCCCGAAAACCCCTTCGCGGCCATGTTCGGCGGTGCGGACTCAGCCGACATCGGTGCGGCCCTGCAGCGCTTCGGGCAGCTCCTCTCGACGTCATCAGGACCGGTTCACTGGCAACTGGCGCACGACACCGCTCGACAGCTCGTGGCCGCAGACGGCGACCCATCGATCACGGCGGCCGAACGCTCTGCTGTTGCAGAAGCCGTGGCGATCGCCGAGGTGTGGCTTGACGAAGCGACCACTCTTCCGTCGACCGGCATCACACCGCAGGCATGGAGCCGGGCGGAGTGGATCGACCAGACACTTCCCCGTTGGAAGGCATTGATTCTTCCGCTTGCCGAGCGCATGGCCCAGGCGTCGACCGAGGCCATGCCTCAACAGCTACCTGAGGAAATGCGAGCCATGGCCGGACCGCTGCTCGGCATGATGGGCCAGATGTCCGGTGTCATGTTCGGCGGTCAGGTTGGCCAAGGCCTGGGCACGTTGGCACAGGAGGTGCTGACGTCAACAGATGTCGGCGTCCCCCTGGCGCCGGCCGGCACCGTCGCACTGGTTCCTCGCAACGTTGCTGAGTTCGGAGCCGGGCTAGAGATCCCTGAGGATCAGGTGCGGATCTATCTGGCGGTGCGCGAGTGCGCACACGTGCGCCTCTTCCAGCACGCGCCCTGGCTATCGTCCCGTATCGAGTCCGCCGTCGCCGACTACGCCCGTGGCATCTCGGTCGACATGTCAGGCATCGAGCAGGCGCTCGGAGGCATCGACCCCTCACGCCCAGAGGCCATGTCCGAGCTGATGTCGTCCGGCGTCTTCGAACCTCCCACGACCCCCGAGCAGCAAGCCGCTCTCGACCGCCTCGAGCACCTGCTCGCCCTCGTGGAGGGCTGGGTCGACGCGGTCACAAGCGCTGCGTGTGAGACGCGACTGCCATCGGCTTCCGCATTGCGGGAAACCATGCGGCGGCGGCGCGCATCCGGCGGGCCAGCTGAGCACACCTTCGAGACGCTCGTCGGTCTCAACCTTCGACCCCGCCGACTCCGAGATGCGTCGATGCTCTGGTCGGCAGTTTCCGAGCATCGGTCGGCGGCCGAGCGCGACCACATCTGGACCCACCCCGACCTCCTGCCGGACTCAGCAGACCTCGACGACCCCACGGCCTTCGCCACCGGCAGCGCCACGAGCGACTGGGACATCAGCACTCTCACCGACCCCGACCCCACTGACGAGCCGCCCGCCCCATGACAGTGCCGGCATGACCGTGCACGAGTCGGCGTACGAGCAGCTGCTGCACTGGGCACCGTCGTCGCCGCAGCAGGACGATCTGCGACACGAGTTCCTGCAGTGCCTCGCCACCCAGGAGAACGGCTGCCTACGGTCAGGCCGACCGGACCACCTGACGGCCTCAGCACTCGTCGTGAATGCCGACCGCACCCGGGTGCTGTTGTGTCTGCACCGCAAGGTCGGCCTCTGGCTGCAGTTCGGTGGGCACATCGAGACCGCCGACCAGACCCTGGCCGACGCCGCACTGCGTGAGGCCCAAGAGGAGTCGGGGATCACCGCCCTCACATTGGTCGATGCGTCACCCGCCCGTCTCGACCGGCATTCGGCACCATGTGGCGGAGGAGCGCGACACCACCTCGACGTGCAGTTCGTCGCCGTCGCCCCGGCGGGGGCGGCGCCCGTGGCGAGTGCGGAGTCGTTGGACGTCGCGTGGTTCGAGGCGGACGCGCTGCCTGACGAGACCGACGATGCCGTGCGGGCTCTGGTGAACGAGGCCCTGCGTCAGCCGTGACTCGGTGGGTCAGGCCTCGACGCCGGCGCGCTGAAGTGCGAGCGACCACCCATCAAGGAACCCACGCGCACGCTCAACCTCGGGGTAGCCGCTCAGCAACGCCCAGAAGGGTGGCCCGTGCGAGGCTTCGATCAGGTGGGCCAGCTCATGCAGGAGTACATAGTCGACGACCCACTCAGGCATTCCTTGGAGGCGGTCGGAGAGTCTGATCGACCCGTCTTGCACCGTGCAGGATCCCCAGCGACTGCGCTGGTTCGACACCCACTGCACGCTCGTCGGCTTGGCGCGACCGTCGAGGTATCGACTCGACAAGCGCTGCGCCCTGACCCACAACTCGTCATCGGACGGCTTGCTGCGTCGCTCCTGCGCCTCGAGCCGCTCGAGCATGGTCGCCACCCACTGCTGCTCCTCGGCAGCCGTCATCCTGGCTGGGAGCAAGACGATGGTGCGGTCGCCTTCGCGGTAGGCCGAGACGGTGCGTTTACGACGCGAGCTGCGTCGGACCTCGATGTCTGGTGAGCCCTCGGGGGCGGCAGTTGACGTCACCCGGCCACCGTAGACGGCGTGTCCGACAGATTTTTTTTCGTCCACAACCCGGGGGCAGCGTTCCCGCAGGTCACCGGTGTCGGAGCCGAGAAATCTCTTTCTTATCCCCAGCGCTGTCCCGCAGGATCCACAGCAACACTCCAAGGTGTCCCCAGGCAATCCCCAGGGTCGTCCACAGGTGCGACCGGTCGTGCGTTGACGCGGAGCCACCCGGGGTTCTACGTTCTCCCGCGTCGAAGCCCCTGGGATAACGGGTGCGGCGCTCGCAAGGGGAAGGTGAGCGACGCATCACGCGACCCGGGGGCTTCGTGGTACCTGGAACCCTGCGCCTGTGGATAACCTGTGGATGCCAGCTGCCGCGCCGGTCCCCGATCCTGGCCACATCCTGACGTAGAGTGCCCAGCATCAGCCACGGCCTCCGTGGCCCCGGAGCGGATCAGCCGCTCCGCCGATGAGCAGGAGGACTCCACGATGGCCGAGAGCTACACCGGCGACGCCTACTGCGTGAAGTGCAAAGAGAAGCGCGATTTCACCGGAGAGGTGCACGAGACCAACGGCCGACGCATGGCCAAGGGAATCTGCCCTGTCTGCGGCACGAAGTTGAACCGCATCCTCGGTAAGGCCTGATCGCAGGCATCCCTTCCCCACCTCAGACGAGGCGCCACCGACCATCGGTGGCGCCTCGTTCATGTGTTCGCCCCCCACCGCCTGCCCCGGCCTGTGGATCGCGCCCGCAGCAGCCAGCGCCCTGGCACCCTGCGGTTACCCGCCTCACCATCAGGGAGCTGACGATGCGCCCATTGCTCGTGCCAGGGATGCGTTGGGCCTGGAGGACACCCACCACACTTCAGTTCGGGATCGACGTGCCTGCGCCTCTGGTGGTGAGCGGGCTGCCAACCTTCGGTGACCGGCTTCTCCCGCTGTTGGACGGAACCCGCGAACGCTCGGAGATCGTTCGAGCCATGCGGGCCTCAGGCAGCGAGTCCCCTGCCGACGCCGACGTGCTGGCGATCATCGACCGACTCGTCGACCTCGGGATCGTCGTCGACGGCGGTTCCTGGCCCGGTGCCCTAGCTGTCACCGCGGAGTGGCGTGACCAAATGGCTCCCGATCTGCGGTGCGCAAGCGCCATCGAGCGTTTTCGCAGCCGACCGGCCGCCCGATGGGACGCCCTAGCTGCCTCCGAGGTGGTCATCATGGGGGCCAGCCGATTGGGGGCAACGATCGCGCGCACACTCACCCACACCGGTCTGGGGCGAGTCACGATCCGGGACACCCGTGACGTCTCCCCGGCCGACGTCTCCGTCGGCGGCTACGCCACCGGAGATGTCGGCCGCCGACGCTCAGAGGTACTCAGCATCGCGGTCCCGGAGAACGGTCACCCACACTCTGGCGAGGTCAATCGTCGCCTGGTCGTCGTCACAGACACTGCCAACGCCGACTCACTGTGCCGTTCGCTCACGACCACCGACAAGCCTCATCTGGTGGTCTCGTGCCGCGAGCTCATGGGCCGGGTCGGACCACTTGTCGAGCCGGGTCGGTCCCCCTGCCACTTCTGCTTGGCGTTGGCACGCCGCGACCGCGACCCACAGTGGCCTACTGTCTGGCAGCGGCAGCAGGTCACCCCGACGCCGGACGCCGACACGGTGCTGGTGGGGCTCACCGCCTACGTCGCTGTCGCCCACGTCCTCGACTGGCTGACCCGAGGACGCCCGCCGTCAATCGGCGGGTTCGTCGAGATCGCCGCCCCGTACGGAGAAACGGCCTCGCGGCGGTTCGCTCCACACCCCGAATGTGGCTGCACGTGGCCGGATTCATCGGCGTCACACACAATGGCAGGGTGACCGACCTTCCCCAGCGTGCTGTTACCCGCACGGCACGCCTCGCCGCACTCCCACTCGGCTTCGCCGGCCGCACCGCCCTGGGCGTCGGCAAGCGGGTCGGGGGCAAGCCGGCCGAGATGGTGACCGCCGAGGTCCAGCTCCGCACAGCTGAGCACATGTTCCGTGTCCTCGGAGAGCTCAAGGGCGGGGCCATGAAGTTCGGCCAAGCGATGTCGGTGTTCGAAGCAGCCATTCCCGAAGAGCTCGCCGCGCCCTACCGGGCATCACTGACGAAGCTGCAGGAAGCCGCCCCCGCGCTGCCCGCTGATCGCGTGCACGCGGTGCTTGCCGAACAGATCGGCCCCCGATGGCGAGCGCGCTTCCTCGAGTTCGACGACACACCGGCCGCCGCAGCGTCGATCGGACAGGTGCACCGCGCCGTGTGGCGCGATGGACAGCCGGTCGCCGTCAAGATCCAGTACCCAGGGGCCGGTCCCGCACTGCGGTCCGACCTGGCACAGATCGGCCGCATGATGCGGATGATGGGGCCGCTCTCCCCCGGAATGGACATGGCGCCATTGGTCGACGAGCTGCAGCGCCGCATGGGCGAAGAGCTCGACTACCGCCGCGAGGCACGATCGCAGCGGGCGTTCGGCAAGGCCTTCGCCGACGACGACGACTTCGTGATTCCCGCCGTGGTGTTCGCGTCCGATGAAGTGCTGGTTTCTGAGTGGGTCGACGGCACCCCGCTTCGTTCGGTGATCGAATCCGGTAGCCAGCGGGATCGAGACCACGCTGGGCTTCTTCTCACCCGACTGCTCTTCAGCGGCCCGTCGCGAGCCCATCTGCTGCACGCCGACCCACACCCGGGCAACTTCCGACTGCTGGACGACGGGCGGTTGGCCATCCTCGACTTCGGCGCCGTCGACCGGCTGCCGAAGGGGCTGCCGCGACCGATCGGCGTACTGGCCAGGCGCGCCCTCGATGGCGACTCTGACGGCGTCCTGCAGGGCCTTCGCTCCGAGGGCTTCGTCCGCGAGTCGGTCACCATCGACGCCGACGAGCTCCTCAGCTATCTGGTTCCGCTCCTTGAGCCGCTGCGCGACGAGGAGTTCACCTTCGAGCGTGCCTGGCTGCGCAGCGAGGCGCTGCGGCTCGCTGACCTGCGTAAGGCCACCACCGGGATGAAGCTCAATCTGCCCCCTTCCTACCTGCTCATCCATCGCGTGACGCTCGGCGTGATGGGGGTGTTGTGCCAGCTCGGCACGACAGCCCCCTTCCGCGCCGAGTGCGAGCAGTGGCTACCGGGCTTCGATCCGGCACCATGACGAAGGGGAGGGACACGACGTGTCCCTCCCCTTCGCGCTCGGCATCCCTACAACAGGCTCGAGTGAGCCAAGGAAGCCTGCAGGGCGGCCTCGCGAGCAATACACGCGGAACGCTCAGCGCGTCTGCGCGCTCGTCGAGCGGCGATCATGCGGCGTAGCCGCACCTGCTGATCGCTGTCGCGCAGCTCGTACTCATGTCGAGAACGAGCCAGGTCTTCTGACAACAACATGATGAGTACTCCTCGGTGCAGACGGTGGGCGGTCGCCGGGTCAGGCGACGTCGGACTTGCGTGGACGACCACGGGGACGCTTGCGCGCCACCACGACGCCGTGTTCGAACAGCTCACCGCCCCAGACTCCCCAGGGCTCTGAACGCTCCAGCGCGCCCGCCAGACACTCCTTCTGGAGCGGACAGCCGCGGCACAGGGCCTTGGCGGTCTCGACTCCGACCGGTGTGTCGGCGAACCACGTCTCCGGGTCCTCCTCGTGGCACGGCACCGACCACCGCGAGGCGGCTGCCCACGGCGAGTGAGCGAGGTCGTCCAGGCCCGGAGTCCCCGCGTCAAGCAGGTCCGAGATCGTCGGCATGACAGTCACTGCGGGTCACCTCCTGTCGGGTGTGGATGGGGGCAAACGAAAAGGCCACGGATCCGAGGTCTTCGGTTCCGTGGCCTGGAGTCAACCCAGTTGAGGTTCTACTGAGGTGGACTCCAGGGGGGAGAACCAGTGAAGACGCCAGAACTGCCCTGTGCGCGCACGTCGGCGGCGGACACGAAGGTGGCCGCAGCCGACGGCGACACGTCACAGCGCGTCTTGTCGTAGAACATTGCGATCCACCTCCTCTCTCAACGGCCGGGCGCGGGCCCTTTGTCAGGGACCAGACATCGCGACGGCGTCCTGCGCAGGGTACGAGAGCCCTGGCACGAGCCGCAACCCATTTATTCCGACGTGTCGCGAGGGGCTGAGCGGACGACGTCGATCAGCCCGTCTCCGTAGCGATCGACCTTCACCTGCCCGATCCCAGGGATCTGCAGCAGCGCCGTGGCGGTCGTTGGCCGGTCTGCGGCGATCGCGGTCAGGGTCGCGTCGGTGAACACGACGAAGGCCGGAACCGACGCCGCATCGGCGGTGCGCTTACGCCACTCGCGCAGCCGCTCGAAGAGCGCCACATCGACGTGCACCTCACACTGCGAGCAATGACGCATCTTCCGCTCGGTGGCGGTTGTCAACGTGCGCCCGCATCGACGGCACGACGTCGACCGCGAAGGTCGAGGCTGCTTGGTCCGCGGCGATTGAGCCCCTGGCGCGAACTCGGGGTTGAGCGACGCAAGGAATGGCGAGGGGTCTCGTGTCCTGCGATCACCGGCTGCGCGCGATCGCCCGTAGGAGAAAGTCAGGTGACGACGCGCGCGCGTGATCCCGACGTAGAGCAGTCGGCGTTCTTCCTCGACCTGTTGCGGCGTCGTGGCGTAGGTGATCGGCATCATTCCGTCGGTCAGTCCGACCAGGAAGACGGCATCCCACTCAAGCCCCTTGGCAGCGTGCAGCGACGACAACGTCACTCCGTCTGACGAAGGCGCATGCTGGGTGTTTGCCCGATGCTGGAGTTCGAGAACGAGATCGCTCAGCGTGCACCCCGGGTTGCGGACGTCGAGTTCGGTTGCCACCTCGACGATGGCGGCCCATGACTCCCATCGATCGCGCGCCTTGCTCGGCCCAGGCGGCGGCTCGGACCGGTAGCCGGCGGAGCTGAGGACCGCCGCCACCTGCGTGGGGATGTCGTCGGCGTCGGGAGCAGCCTGCGCTGCTGCGCGGAGAAGAGCCACGCCCTCCTTCACCTCACGCCGGTCGAAGAACCGCTCGCCTCCCCTGACCGTGTAGGGCACCTGCGCCGCCGTGAGGGCCTCTTCGTAGGCGGCGCTCTGTGCGTTGATGCGGTACAGCACGGCAATCTCTCGCTGCCGGGTACCCGCGGCGATCAATGCCTTGACGCGCTGCACCACGGCGGCGACCTCAGCGCCTTCATCGGAAGCGACGACCCAATCGGGAGCCGGGCCGGAGTCACGCTGAGCCTTGAGGCGTAGGCGGGACGACTGGTCGGAGGTGGCGGACGATGCCAGAAGCTGATTGGCCACCTCGACCACCTGCGGCGTGGAACGGTAGCTGCGCTCGAGCCGCACGACGGTGGCGCTCGGGAATCTTCGAGGAAACTCAAGGAGGTACTGCGGTGAGGCACCCGCGAACGAGTAGATGGTTTGGTTCGCGTCGCCCACCACGGTGAGGTCGTCGCCGTCGCCGAGCCACAGGTCGAGGAGACGCTGCTGAATCGGGCTGACGTCTTGGTACTCGTCGACCAGGAAGCACCGGTACTGGGAACGGATCGATGCAGCCATCGTCGGGTCGTCGTCGATCATGCCGGCGGTCAGCAACAGCACGTCCTCGAAGTCCATCATGCTGCGCTCGCGCTTCAGTGACTCGTACCCCGCGTAGACCCGACCGACCATCTGAGGCTCGATGGCGGCGAGGCTTCTGCGCGCGGCGGCGGCGCTGCGCTCGACGTAGGCCTCGGGTGCGACTTGCGAGACCTTGGCCCACTCGATCTCGGCCGCGAGATCACGGACCAGGGTGCCGTCGGTTCGCACCCGCAGGCGCGCCGCGGCCTCGCTGATCAGGGGGGCCTTGCTGGAGACGACATTGGGACTCTGCCCGCCGACGACCGACGACCAGAAGTACCCCAGCTGCCGCAGCGCAGCCGAGTGGAAGGTGCGGGCCTGGACACCGTCGATGCCGAGCCCGCGCAGACGTCCGCGCAGCTCGCCGGCCGCCCTGGCGGTGAAGGTGAGGGCGAGTACTTCGTTCGCCGACACCTGGTCGGACAACACGAGCGCCGCAATGCGGTGGGTGAGGGCCCGAGTCTTTCCGGTACCGGCGCCGGCCAAGACACACAGCGGCCCGCGTGGCGCGGTCGCCACCGCATGCTGCTCAGGGTCGAGGGCGCCGAGCACCTCGCCGAGCGTCGAAGCCGTCATTCGGGCATCCTGACACCTATGACCGACACCTTGACCGACCGGGCGTCCGTGACCGTTTTCACGACGCCCTGGTGCGGCCCATGTGCGCGACTGAAGCGACGGCTCTCCGAGCGAGGGATCTCTTTCGTGGAGGTCGATGTCGAAGCAGACGCTGACGCAGCAGCTGTGCTGGCCGGGATCAACGACGGCCACCTGACCGTTCCGACGGTGCAGTTCGTTGACGGGTCATCGCTGACGAACCCAGGGGTCGAGGCGGTGTCCGAGAAGCTGGCTCGGTTGGCGCCGCCCGGAGCGTCTCCTGCCGGCTAACGCCACCCCGCGTCGTCGTCGGGGAGCTCAGCGCCGTACCAGCGCTCGATCAGCCACCGCGATATCGAGAGCCGACCCGGGACCATCACCTCACCCCTGGCCAGTGCGCCGGACAGGTCGGCACGGGAGAACCAACGCACCTCAACCAACTCATCGCCGTCTGGACGCGGTTCAGGTGAACCAAGAACCTGTGCCTCTGCCGCGAGCATGAGCGACGACGGAAAAGGCCAGGGCTGGGAGGCGAGCAGGTGCACGGAGTCAACGACGACGCCGGCTTCTTCGGAGACCTCGCGGCGTACCGCCTGCTCGGCAGCCTCGCCGGGTTCGACGAATCCGGCGAGGGTCGAGAACCGTCCGGCCGCCCACGAATGCTGGCGTCCGAGCAGAGCACGGTCCTGCTCGTCGGTGACCAGCACGATCATGGCTGGGTCGACCCGCGGGAAGTGCGCTGAGCCGTCGCGGGGGCATCGTCGCTCGGCTCCTGCGGCACTGGGCTCGGTGGCGGTGCCGCAGCGCGGGCAATGCGTGTGCGTGGCGTGCCACTGCACCAGGGCCACGGCATGGCACAGCCATCCGGATTCGATCGACGAGACCATCGACGTGAGCGCGCGTAGACCCGTGGAGTGGTCGTCTTCGAGGTCATCGTCGGCGCGCACGGCAAAGCGCGCCTGCCCGGACGCGTCAACCCCGAGCAGATAGCGCTCCCCCGGCGGAGCCTCACTTGTCGGCAGCCATCGAGGAACCCCGGAGGTGGAAGTGGTGAGCACCACGCTGCCGTGGACGACCAGCACCCGCGTGCGTGGGTCGCTCCAGGCGTCACTCAGCCAGGAGTCGTCGCGTCGACGCTCTACCGCGCGGTCGTGGGCCTCGCCGACGAAGGCAGGCGCAGACTGAGGGCGCGTCACAGTGGATGAGCCTATGTCGTCGACCGTCGCCACCACTCGGCCAGCGCCGATCGGTCGGGCAGGTCGTCTGGCCGTTGGATGCGCCCGGTTGCCACGTAGTAGAACGTCGACATCACCTGGTCGACAGGAATGCCATGCAGCTCGGCCCACGCGAGTCGGTACAGCGCCAGCTGGAGTGGATCGGCCGGATGGCTGCCCGTCTTCCAGTCGACGACCTCGAACCGTTCTCCGCGTCGTGAGGCGCTCTCGGGGACGGCGTAGACGGCATCGATCCGGCCGGTGACGAGGTGCTCACCCAGCACCAGCTGAAACGGGGCTTCGATCGCGACCGGCTGACGGTCGGCATAGGGGCCCGCAAGGAATGCCTCCTGCAGACCGGCAAGGTCGGCGTCCGGATCAGCTTCTCCCTCAGGTACGAGGGAGTCGAGGTCGAGCAGCGGAACCTGGCCGAAGCGCGTCTCGACCCACTGATGAAATCGGGTGCCGCGATGCGCCGCTGTGGCCGGCGGTCGAGGGAGCGGACGCCGGAGGTGCTCGGCGGCCCGTCGCGGGTTGCGCAAGAACTCGACGGCCGACGAAGCCGACAATGCAGCAGGGAGGGGCGGATGAGAGACCTCCTGTCGTTCGGCCTCGGCGAGCAACGCGGCGATGTCGGCGTCCCAGGCCGCGATCTGTTCGCTCTGCGCCTCTGCGAGCGGCTCACCGTCGTTGTCGGCACGCGCGCGCCCCAAGGCCGTCAGAACAGCCGAAGCAGCGGCCTCTCGCGCTCGCCCGACGTCGGCGTCGCCGCCGGGCGGCCACGGAACGGCGATCTGCACAGCGAGCTGGGGGTTCTGCAGATCGGTCGGCTCCTCTTCCCAGTGCGCGACAGTTCCGCCCCCGGCCTCACACAGGTCGGCCAGCACCTGGAGATAGGGACTGATCCGACGAGGCGCCGACTGCGTGAGCCCCCAACGATGACCGGTGACGTGGAGCTTCTCGGCGGCGCGGGTGACAGCGACATACGCCAACCGTCGGTCCTCACCCCGTTCGCGCTCTTGGACCGCCTGCTTGTAGGCGGCGACGCCTTTGTTGCCGCTCCACGTGTCGACCTCCGGGAAGTCGCCGGCATCACCGCGCAGGGCGTAGGGCAGCAGTGCCGGAGATGTGAGGGGTGTCGAGCGGGACTGGCCACTCGGAAAGACACCGTCGACCACCTGGGGCACGTAGACGCTCGGCCATTCAAGGCCCTTTGCCTTGTGAACGGTGAGCAGGGAGACGCCGTCTCCTCCGCTCGGCGGCTCGACAGCCAGCACCGACCCGTAACGTCGCGCCAGCGCCACATGGGCGAGGAAGGGACCGACCCCGGCACCACCTCCGCTTGCGGTGAAGGATCTGGCGTGCTCGACGAGGGCGTCGAGGTGGTGCGTGGTGTGGCCGTGTGCCGCCAGCTCGACGTCGAGCCCGATTGCGGCAACTACGCGCACGATGGCCACGTCGGGTGGCTGGTGCAGAACGGCTCGAAGGTGACGCAGTTCTTCGGCAAGCTCAGCAAAGCGCTGACGGGCCAGCGAGGAGTAGTTGCCGGCGCCCGGATCTTCGAGCGCCTCGATCATCGAGACCATCTCGGCCGGGTCGATCCCCGCCACGGCTTCGCGGAGCTGCCCCTGCACACTCTCATCGCGAATCGCTGGCTGATCGCGCCGGTCTCCGTCGGCCAGCTCGCGGGCACGCTCACCAAGCTGCGCCAGGTCGACAGGCCCTATCCGCCACCGAGGACCGGTCAGCAGACGCACCAGACTGGGATTGGCTGTTGGGTCGTGCAGCACGTCGAGAACGCTGAGGACCTCGACGACCTCGGGTAGCTGGAGAAGCCCGTTGAGCCCCACCACGTCGACGGGGATCTCACGCTGCTCGAGCCCGCTGATGAACCGCGTGAACACCTTCGACTCACGACAGAGGATCGCGATCTCGGACGCAGGACGCCCGGCGCGGATCTCGCTCGCGACGGCGTCACACACCGCATCGATTTCTTCGGCAGCCGTTTCGTAGAGCGCGACCACGAGCTCACCGCTCCGCGCCCGCTGCGGCTGAGGCGTGAGCTCGGCGACCTCGGGGAAGACTGCACGGAGGGGTTCAGCAAGGGCATTGGCAGCTGCCAGGACGACACCGCCCGAGCGGTTGTTCTGTCCGAGAGCAAAGACCGGAGCGGGCTCGGGGTCGCCGAAGTCACGATCGAAGGTCAAGATGTTGCGGACCGATGCACCCCGCCAGCCGTAGATCGACTGGAACGGGTCACCGACCGCCATGACGGGGTGTCCACCCCCGAAGAGGGCCACCAGCAGACGCCGCTGCGCCATCGATGTGTCTTGGTACTCGTCGAGGAGGATCGTGGCGAACCGGTCGCGTTCGCCGGCTCCGACGGCCCCCACCTCTTCGGCCAGCAGGGCAGCAGCCGCCATCTGATCCCCGAAGTCGACGCGTTCCCTCAGCCTCTTCTGACGACGGAACTCGGCCACCAGGGGGGCGAGCTCGAGACGAGCCCTGGCCACCTGACGAGCCTGCTTCGGGTCGGCCGTGAGCTTGCCGTCGAGTCGTTCGAGAGCGTCGAGCTGAGCGATCAGGGCGGCGTCGTGGTCCATCAGCTCGTCGACGGCGACAAGGTGCTCGTTGAGCTCGGCGTCGAGAGTGAGGAGCCGTTCGGTGAGCGTCGTGAGGCGCACGGCCAACGCGGGGAACGGCCCTGGTGCCCCGCGAACGACTGACTCAGCCAGCTGCACCCGCCCCGCATCTGTGAGCAACTGCGACGAGGGCTCGAGACCTACCCAAAGGCCGTAGTCGCGAAGCAGCGCAGCCGCATAGGAGTGGTAGGTGCTGATGGTGGGTTCACCCTCGGCCCAGGCGTCCGGAGAGCCGTCGAGCAGATGCAAGGCGGACCGCACCCGGGCGCTGAGCTCGCTGGCCGCCTTGTTGGTGAAGGTGAGCCCCAACACCGCACCCGACTCGACGGAACCGTGCGCCACCAGCCACACGACCCGGGCACTCATGAGCGCCGTCTTTCCCGACCCTGCGCCGGCGATCACCACAGCCGGTTGGTGCGGGGCGGTGATCGCGTCGAGCTGCTCAGAGGTGAAGGGGATGCCGAAGAGGTCGCAGATACCGGATCGGGTGAGGGAGCTGAGCGAGCTGCGCGAGGGGGTCATGGCGTCACCTCGCGACCTTCTGGCTGTGCCGGGCAGGCCATCGTGAACTGGCAGTACGCGCACGCCGGGCCGGGAGTGGCCGGGAACCGCCCGGAGGCAATGGTGGACACCGCGTGCTCGAGAGCATCGTTCAGTGCGCCGTCGACTTCTTCGGTGGCTTGCTGGCGCTGCACCTTCGGTCCAGGGTCTTTGGCGCCTGCTGGAATGCGCAGCTGCACCAGCTCGGCCGCCGCGACCTCCACCTCGGGGTCGGACTCAGTGACCAAGCGACGGTAGGTCGACAGCTGCAGGTTGGACTCGACGTCGCTACGCGACGGCGGATTGGCCATGGTCTTCAGGTCGACGACGACCAGATGACCAGCGTCATCACGTTCGAGCCGGTCGAGGCGTCCACTGAGGGTGAGTGGCAGCCCGGCGACGGTGAAGGACGCCGAGAACTGCTCCTCTGTCGAGACCACCGTGCGGCCGCGCGCTTCGCCATGCCAGCGCAGGAAGCGTTCGATCGCGGCGATCGCCTGGTCGCGCTCTTGACGGGACTCCCAGGCGGCTGGGTACTGCAGCTGGCCCCAGACCTCGTCGAGGGCCTCGGTGAGGGCGCCGAGCTCACCGGGTAGCTGCCCGGACGCCACGGCGTCGGCGAGCGCGTGGACGACCGCCCCGAACCCCGCGGCGGTTCCGCGACCGGCTTCGGCGTGCACCCGGCGACTGAGGTACCACTGGAGGGGACACCGAACGAGGGACTCGACCTGCGATCCGGACAGCCACAGCGCCGTGTCTGGCACCTCGCCCCCGTCGTCACGGGACGCGTCGGAAAGGGCCCGACGGCCCCACCAGCCATCGGGGTGGGCCATCGGCGCCAGTGGTCGGTCAGGGCCACCTGCATGGGCCAGCATGGCGAGCCGGCCGGCCGCCGCCGAGCGCAGTGACTCAGGCGCCTCCGGGTCGGTGGCCGTGAGGCGCAGCTGAGCGACGACGCCGGCCAGAGTCAGCGGAACGTGCGCGGCGGCTGTGTCGTGCTCGATCGTGACACCGAGGTCGTCGAGGAACGGGGAGGGACGCAGCCCGCCCTCTGCGGGCACCTCGACGGCCGAGCAGATCAGGCGACGTCGAGCCCGCGTGATGGCGACGTAGAAGAGGCGACGCTCTTCGCGACGGATCTCAGCGAGGGTCATCGGTTCGCGCATGCCCTCAGCACCGAGGAGGTCTGCATCCAGCACCGACCCTCGGCGCCGCAGATCCGGCCACAACTCGGCCTGGACGCCGGCGACGATCACGACGTCCCACTCCAGACCCTTGCTGCGGTGGGCCGTCATCACCCGCACGCCTTGGCCGCGTACCCCGGCATCAGCCAGCGGAGCCCCCGGGATCTCTTGCGCACTCACCTCGGCCAGGAACGTGGAGAGATCACCCTGCGGCGAGCGCTCATGGCTTCTCGATGCCAGATCGAACAGCACCACCACCGCGTCGAGGACCCGGTGTGCCTCTGCGGCGTCCGGGCCCACGCCGGCCGCGTCGGCGATGAGGCGGTCGGCCCATCGAGATCGGTTCCAGATCGACCACAGCAGCGCATGGGCCGAGTCTCCGGCGAGGGCACCGCGCTTCAGGCCGGCGAGGGTCAGGGCGAGCTCTCGAGCGTGGCCGGTGAGCGGAGCAGGAAGGGCGTCGAGCAGCGAGCTATCGACGAGCGCTGACCGGATGAGTTCTGCTGACGGCGGCGGATCGACATCGACCCCCTGTCGGTGAACGGCGCGAAGTGCCCGCCCGAGGCGTCTCACCTCACCCGGGGAGGCTCCCACCAGTGGCGACGTCAGCAGGGAGTGAGCACGATCGGGGGTCAGCGACCGGTTGTCTGCGGCGTATCCGAGGAGGGTCAGCAAGGGGGCCAATGCCGGGTGGTCGCGCAGCGGCAGCTCGTCGGACGCCACTTCCACGGGAACACCTGCAGCCGCCAGCGATCGGGCCACGACGGGAAGGCCGGTGAGGCCCGCGCGAACAAGAACCGCCATGTCGGCCCAGTCGGTGCCGCCGTGCAGGTGCTCTCGGCGCAGCGTCTCGGCGATCCACATGGCCTCACGCTCGACCGTCGGAAAGAGCCGCACCTCAACGCGCCCGGACGGTTGATCGGGCGGGGTCTGCAGATCGCGATGCCTACGGAGGTCGGCCACCGGAAGGCTGCCGGCCACCCCGAGAGCACCGGCGACCCGGCGGGACGCGACGAGCACCTCTGCCGGGCACCGGCGCGAGACCCTGAGCGACATGATCTGGGCCGCCGAGCCCTCGGCCGTGCGGAAACGCTCGGCGAACTGGGTGATGCCGTGGACGTCAGCCCCCCTGAACCCGTAGATGGACTGATCAGGGTCTCCGACCACCACGAGATCGCGACCGTCGCCTGCGATCGCCTGAAGCAGCCGCTCTTGGGCGGGGTCGGTGTCTTGGTACTCGTCGACCACCACCAAGTCGTAGCGGGCGCGAAGGGCCGTCTGGCCACGGACCGACTCGGCGTAGGCCACGGCCCGGGACACGAGTTCTGAGTAGTCAAGAAGCCCGCGGGAGTCGATGACGTCGAGGTACTCGACCATGAACTGCGCCATGGCCGTCCAGTCGGCTCGCTGCCGACCGAGCCTCGCGACGTCTTCGGGCTCGAGCCCCACCGATCGAGCGGACGCCATGAAGGTGCGTACCTGCTCGGTGAACCCACGGGTGCGGAGCGCAGCCTCCAGGTTCTCGGGCCATGCGACCGATCCGATCTCGCGGTCGTGGGCCAGGAGCTCGCGCACCACCACTTCCTGCTCCGGCCCGGAGAGCAGCCGCAGGCCGCGTCCGAGGTCGTCCGGAATCAGCAGCTCGCCCACCAACGAGAACCCGAAGCCGTGAAACGTCCATGCCAAGGGCATCGCCACCGTACGTTGCAGGCGGTGGGCGATTCGCGAGCGCAGCTCGCCGGCCGCCCGGCGGCTGAAGGTCAGCGTGAGGATGCGGTCGGGCTCTGTGCCGGCCTCGACGCGAGCGGCGATCGCCTCGACGAGAGTGGTGGTCTTGCCCGTGCCAGGGCCCGCCAGCACCAGGGTGGGGCCATGGCCGGCAGCGGCCACCCGGTCGACGACGGCCCGCTGGTGCTCGTCGAGGACGAGGGGAGCCGGATTCACCTGAGCATCACACCATCAGGGACCGACAGCGCCGCCGGGGCGCCACCGGGCGCACGCCATGTCGACGCGGTCGCCGATGAACGCGACCCGCTCTTTCCGCAGCAGCCCCACCTGCTCGTCACGGTGGATCTCGGCGCACGAGCCGTCGGCGCGAAGGACCCGCCACCACGGAACCCCTGACCCGAATCGGGCCATCGCCTGCCCGACCTGGCGTGGTCCCCCTCGCGCGAGCACCGAGGCGATGTCGGAGTACGACATGACTCGACCTGTGGGGATCTCGCCGACGATGTCGAGCACCTCTTCGGCAAACGGCGTCGGAAGCGCGTCGTGGGCCACGTCTGCACCATAGGCGAGGAGACCGGGCGTGTGTGGCACGATCGCCGCGTGGCTGACTCTGCAGACAGACCCGCCGGGGGCCCGACAGCGGCGGCACCTGATCCGAGCGCAGTCACAGATGTGCCAGGGCCTCAGCCGCCTGCCCATATCGTCGAACCGGAGCAGCCGAGCCGCATCCGGCGTCCGAACGACGCTCTGCGGCTCGTGCTGTGGGCAATCGCGTCTGTGCTGATGTTGGTGATCGGCGATGTCGCGCTGGGAACCACGGCCGGCATTGAAGAGGACCTCGCCACCGGCATCACGCGCTTGCCCGACCTGATCTTGACCATCCTCGCGCTCGCCAGCAATCTCCTGCTCTTCCTGCTCCCTCCCCTCATCCTCTCCGACCTTGCCCTTCGCAAGCGTTGGCGCACGATCGCCGTGGCCACATCAGCCGGCGTGGCCGCGTGGCTGGCCGCTTACGCCTTCTCGGTGTTGGGTCCGGAGTTCATGTCGCCGGCCCTGCTGGAGGCCCTCACCACGACAAGCGCCGGCGGCTCTCGCACACCGGTGGCCTTTCCGCTCGTTGCGGCGGTCGTGGCTCTGGCGTCGGTCGACGGGCTCCGGGGACGGCCACGGCTGGCATCGGTGGTGTGGGGAGCCCTGATCGGTTTCACCATTCTGTTGGTCTTCGACCAGTCCGCGACCCCGCTGGCGTTGGCCGTGAGCGCTGCCGGAGGCCGCACGGTGGGGCTCGCCTTCCGGTACGGCTTCGGCACCGTCAACCCTCGCCCGGACGGTGCAGAGGTGGCGCAGGCCCTGGCATCGGTGGCGGTTCCTCTCGCCTACCTGAAGTGGGACGGCGAGAGCGACGACGAGCGCCACTACATCGGAAGCACCCTGGATGGACGGGCACTCGACATCCGCGTCATCGACCGCGACCGGCGTTCCGCCGGTCTCGTCTACCAGCTGTACCGCCGGATGCGCGTGCAAGGAGTCGTCGAACGCCCACCGACCTGGTCGGTGAGGCGCGCGGTCGACCAGGCAGCGCTTCCCGTGCTGGCTGCGCGGCGGCACGGCGTGCGGACGCCGGACATGATCGCCGCGGCGTCGGTCACCTCAGACTCCGCGGTGCTCGCCTTCGAGGAGGTACCAGGGCTCCACACCTTCGAGACGATCGATGCTGCAGAGCTCACCGACGCCACGCTGTCAGACTTGTGGCAACAGGTGCGCACACTCCATCGGGCCGGAATCGCCCACGAAGAGCTGCACGCGGGAAACCTTGCACTCGACGCGACCGGTCGGGTGTGGCTGTTGGGCCTCGAGTACGGCGAGATCGCCGCCGAACCGCTCACCTTGCGGATCGACGACGGAGAGCTGCTGGTGACCACGTCCCTCATCGTGGGCGCCGACCGAGCCGTGCGAGGCGCCCTTCAGGAGCTGACGGCACAACGGATTGGCGAGGCGTTGCCTCTGCTTCAGACGATTGCACTCAGTCGCACCAACCGGAAGGCAATGAAGGGCAAGGGCGAGGAGCTCCAGAACCTGCGCGACGCCGTCGTCGCGGCCTTCCCCTCGGCTCCGACCGAACCAGTTCGGCTGGAACGAATGCGGCCGCGGACGCTCCTCGCGTTCTTCGCCTCGGCCTTGGCTGTCACCATCCTGCTGGGGCAGCTGGCTTCGGTGAATCTCGTCTCGATCGTCACCGAGGCCGACCCACGCTGGGCCGCGGCGGCCATGCTGATGTCGATCGTCACGTACGTGGGCGCCACCATCGTGATCACCAGCCTGGCACCTGTTGCCCTCAGGTGGATTCGTACGTTCCAGACGCAGTGGGCCTCGACCTTCGTCTCACTCGTCGCGCCCGCGGCAGTCGGCAACATCGCCACCAACAGCCGCTACCTTCAGCAAGCAGGCGCACGACCAGCCGTCGCCATCGCCAGCGTCGGAGCGACTCAGATCTTCGTCTTCCTCTCCTACGTAATCCTGGTCGTCGTGTTCGGCGTCATCACCGGGCAGCAGCAGGGCCCCGACCTCATCCCGAACACGACAGTCCTTCTGGTGGCCGCCGGCGTCGTGGCGGTCGCCGTTCTCCTGGCCTCCATCCCGGCCACGCGCAGCGCCGTGCGCGCCCGAGTGGCACCCATGATGTCCACCACCTGGCCACGGCTCCTCGAGTCCGCACGTAAGCCGCAACGCCTCGCGATGGGAATGGGCGGCGCGCTCCTGCTCAACCTGTCGTACTCCGCGGCGCTCTTTGCCGCAGTGTCGGCCTACGGAGGGGAGCTGCAGTACGCGACTGTGGGTTTCGTCTACCTTGCGGCGGGTGCGGTGGGTTCGGCGGCCCCAACCCCTGGGGGTATCGGTGCCGTCGAGGCTGCGCTGACGGCCGGTCTCATTGCCGCTGGTCTCGACGGAAGCACTGCGGTGCAGGCCGCCTTGCTGTTCCGCGCCGTGACCTTCTGGATCCCGATGCTTCCGGGCTGGATCAGCTTCAACTACCTGCAACGGAAGGGCGCGCTCTAGCCAGGCTCACCGACATCACCTTCGTACTTCGGCTGGTCGTCGTCGAGAACCCGGAGCACACAGAACTCGTTGCCCTCGGGGTCAGCCATGACCACCCAGGTCTCGTCACCGTTCTGGCCGATGTCGGCGCGTCTGGCGCCGAGCGACTCGAGTCTGGCCACCTCGGCGTCCCGATCATCGGGCCGCAGGTCGAGGTGGAGCCGGTTCTTTGCCTGCTTGGTGTCGGGAACACGAAGGAAGAGCAGGTCGGTGGTGTGCATGTCTTGCGACGCCGGAGGCGTGATGGCCACCTCGGTGCCGTCCTCGAAGTCGATCGTCCACCCGAGGGCCTGACTCCAGAAGCGCGCGAGGCGAGAAGGGTCGGAGCAGTCGATGGTCAGGCAGTCGATGCGCAGTGTCATGTCGGCATCTTCGCTGCGTCTGTGCGGTCAGTAAATAGCCTTGCTCGGCTCGATCTGGTTGACCCAGGCAACCACGCCACCACCGACGTGCCGGGCGTTGGCGAACCCAGCGCCCTTGGCGACGGCGAGCACCTCAGCCGACCGGCCACCCACCTTGCAGTAGAAGATCACCGGCTTGTCCTGGGGCAGCTGTTCGAGGGCAGACCCCAGGAAGAACTCGTTCTTGGGGATCAGCACCGAACCATCGATCGACACGATCTCGCGCTCCGCTGGCTCGCGGACGTCGACGAGCAGGAAGTCGGTGTCGCCGCTCTTCCGTTCGTCGAGCAGTCCTTCGAGGTCACGGACGCTGATCGTCGACTCGCGGGCGGCGTCTGCGGCGGCTTCTGAGATCGTCCCGCAGAATGCCTCGTAGTCGATGAGCTCGGTGACTGTCGGGTGCTCACCGCAGACGGCGCAGTTCGGGTCCTTTCGGATCCGTACCTTGCGCACCTGCGCCTCGAGGGCGTCGTAGATGACCAGCTGGCCGATCAGGCTGTCGCCGATGCCGGTGATGAGCTTGATGGCCTCGTTGGCCTGGAAGGTGCCGACGGTGCCGGCCATGACGCCGAGCACGCCACCCTCGGCGCACGAAGGCACCATGCCGGGGGGCGGAGGCTCGGGGTAGAGGCATCGGTAGCAGGGCCCGTGCTCGGCCCAGAACACACTGGCCTGGCCGTCGAAGCGGTAGATCGATCCCCAGACGTACGGCTTGCCGAGCAGCACAGCGGCATCGTTCACCAGGTAGCGCGTGGCGAAGTTGTCGGTGCCGTCGACGATCAGGTCGTACTGGCCGAAGATACTCATCACGTTGGTCGAGTCGAGCCGCTCCTCGTGCACCTGCACCGTGACGAACGGGTTGATCTCCTTGATCGAGTCGCGCGCCGACTCGGCCTTGGACCGACCGACATCGCTCTGGCCGTGGATGATCTGACGCTGCAGGTTCGACTCGTCGACGATGTCGAACTCGACGATGCCGATCGTGCCGACGCCGGCCGCAGCGAGGTAGACGAGGGTCGGCGAGCCAAGTCCACCGGCACCGATGGCGAGGACCCGTGCGTTCTTGAGGCGCTTCTGCCCGGCCATCGCCACCTCGGGAATGATGATGTGGCGCGAGTAGCGCTTGACCTCGTCGATCGACAGGTCGTCGGACGGCTCGACGAGCGGTGGAAGGCTGGTCACAGTCACTCCAAGATCAAGGAACGGAACGGCACGACTCCGCGTACAACTGTGCCCGACTCGCTCGCATTCCGAGAGCGATGTCCACTATGTGGACACACCTCGCTCCAGAAACTTTAGTGAATCTATTCCTTGAGTGCCTCTACTTTGACTAGGGTGGGGACGTGCCCACCAGCCCCGCCGATCTGCTGCACGACCGCGGCCTGCGCGTGACGGCCCAGCGCTTGGCAGTGTTGCGGGTGGTGTCTGCAGACCCCCACGTCACCGCAGATGCGGTCGCTGAAGGTGTCCGGGCCGAGGTGGGGTCCATTTCGCTTCAGGGTGTCTACGACGCCCTTGGCGTCCTCGTCGACGCCGGCCTGGTCCGCCGGATTCAACCCGCGGGATCTCCAGCGCTCTTCGAAGGGCGGGTCAGCGACAACCACCACCACGTGATCTGTCGGGCCTGCGGCCAGGTGAGCGACGTCGACTGCGCCCTCGGCTCAGCCCCCTGTCTGTCCACCGTCGATGACCTGGGATTCGAGATCGACGAAGCTGAGGTCATCTACTGGGGCCGTTGTCCCGCCTGCACCACCTCCGATAGTTCCTAGACTCATCCCTATTGATCCGCACAGTCCCGGAAGGATTCCCATGTCTGACAATCACGATGCCGTCGTAGGCGACATGAACGACGAGGCCGAGGGCAAGTGCCCCGTCATGCATGGCAGGTCGAACCGTGACTGGTGGCCGAACCAGCTCGACCTGCGGTTGCTGCAGCAGAACCCGCCGATGGCCAACCCACTGGGTGATGACTTCGACTACGCCGAAGAGTTCAAGACCCTCGACCTCGCCGCACTGAAGAGCGACATCGAGGCCGTGATGACCACGTCACAGGACTGGTGGCCCGCCGACTGGGGTCACTACGGTCCCCTCTTCATCCGCATGACGTGGCACAGCGCCGGCACCTACCGGATCAGCGACGGTCGCGGTGGCGCGGGCACCGGCGAGCAGCGCTTCGCCCCCCTCAACAGCTGGCCCGACAACGGCAACCTCGACAAGGCACGCAGGCTGCTGTGGCCGGTCAAGCAGAAGTACGGCCAGAAGATCTCGTGGGCCGACCTGCTCGTCTTTGCCGGCAACTGTGCCCTCGAGTCCATGGGCTTCGAGACGTTCGGATTCGGCGGTGGACGTGAGGACGTCTGGGAGCCCGAGCAGATCAACTGGGGCAACGAGGACACCTGGCTCGGCGACGAGCGCTACAGCGGTGACCGCGACCTCGAGAACCCGCTCGCCGCTGTCCAGATGGGGCTCATCTACGTGAACCCGGAGGGCCCCAACGGCGAGCCGAGTGCGCTTGCCGCGGCCCGAGACATCCGCGAGACGTTCGCTCGCATGGCCATGAACGACGAAGAGACCGTGGCGCTGATCGCCGGGGGACACACCTTCGGCAAGACCCACGGCGCCGGCGATCCCGCCAATGTCGGCCCCGAGCCCGAGGCGGCTCCCCTTCAGGAGATGGGCCTCGGCTGGCGCAGCAGCTACGGCACGGGCAAGGGCAACGACACGATCACCAGCGGGTTGGAGGGACCGTGGACGCCGACACCCACCACCTGGGACAACACCTACTTCGAGACGCTGTTCCGCTACGACTGGGATCTGGTCAAGAGCCCGGCCGGTGCGTACCAGTGGATCCCGACCGATCCAGCTGCGGCCGACGCCGTGCCCGACCCTCATGACCCGTCGAAGCGGCGCGCGCCCGTCATGCTCACGACCGACCTCGCGCTCCGTATGGACCCGATCTACGAGCCCATCTCTCGCCGCTTCTACGAGAACCCCCAGGAGTTCGCCGACGCCTTTGCCAAAGCGTGGTTCAAGCTGACGCACCGCGACATGGGACCCATTCAGCGCTACCTCGGTCCGCTCGTTCCGGCCGAGCCGCAGCTGTGGCAGGACCCGGTGCCCCCCGTCGCCCACGAGCTGATCGGGGCGGACGACATCGCGGCTCTCAAGAGCATGATTCTCAGCTCAGGGCTGTCGATCTCACAGCTGGTCACCACTGCATGGGCCTCGGCATCGACGTTCCGCGGTACCGACATGCGTGGCGGAGCGAACGGCGCACGCCTTCGTCTCGCTCCGCAGAACGACTGGGCGGTCAACAACCCCGCAGAGCTGCGAAAGGTTCTGCAGGGGCTGGAGTCGATCCAGCAGCAGTTCAACAGCTCGCAGAGCGGTGGAGACAAGCAGGTCTCTCTCGCTGACCTGATCGTGCTTGGCGGCTGCGCCGCCGTTGAGCAGGCCGCGAAGAATGCGGGGCACGATGTCCAGGTTCCCTTCACACCCGGACGCACGGATGCCTCGCAGGACCAGACCGACGTCGAGTCCTTCGCCGTGCTCGAGCCGACGGCCGACGGGTTCCGCAACTACCTCGGCAAGGGACACACCCAGACGGCCGAGCAGCTGCTGGTCGAACGGGCTCGCCTGCTGACCCTGACCGCCCCTGAGATGACGGTTCTCGTGGGCGGCATGCGGGTCCTGAACGCCAACGCCGATCAGTCGCAGTTGGGCGTCTTCACCACGCAGGCTGACAAGCTGACCAACGACTTCTTCGTGAACGTGCTCGCCCTGGACACCACGTGGGGGCCGACGTCGGACACCGAGGAGACCTTCGAGGGACGCGACTCGCACGGCGGTGACGTCAGGTGGAGCGCCAGCCGAGTCGACCTCGCCTTCGGGTCGAACTCCCAGCTGCGCGCGTTGGCGGAGGTCTACGCCTCGGCCGACTCGTCGGAGAGGTTCGTGAGCGATTTCGTCGCCGCCTGGGACAAGGTCATGAACCTCGACCGCTTTGACGTCGCCTGATCACCGCCCAAGACCCGCGGAGTCTTGTTGCAGTTGGCTGCTCTGCGGCTGACCGCAGCAAGACTCCGGGGCTGGGCTGTCGTGCGGAATCATGGACAGCGAGGGGTCGCCCTGCGGGCGGATGCCCGGTGACTCCCCCCGCTGAGACACCGAGGACCCCCCTGCCCCGAGGGGGGACGCAGAGCAGGAGGGTCGCTTTCGGGGCTGGTGCCCACTGGAAGACAACCAGAATTGCCCCAGGGAGGGGCGCATTTCAGGCAACTTTCCTGAGGCTTTTTTTGATCACCGCAGTTCAGACGGTCGGTCGTGCCCAATAGTCGCGCAACCGCTCCCAGGACCGCCGTCCGTAGCGTTCCATGACGGAATCGTCCCCGCACGCCAACGCCCACGCCGTCCACGTCACCCCTGTGATCCACGCCCACGCCTGCGCCATCTCGTGCGTGACGACGCCTTCACATCCGTAGGCACCTACCAAGCGCTGGGCGCCCGCTCGGTTGATCTCGGCCTCCCAGATGACCTGGCCGAGCTCGCGGGCCGGGTCGGCAGCCGCCGCGTACTCGAAGTCGATGAGACGCAGTCCCAAGGGCGTCATCAACAGGTTCGCCACGACATCGAGGTGGGCCGGCACGCGAAGCGATGAGGACGAGGCCAGCGACCGCTCCATGCGATCCGCCTCGCCGACTGCGGCGAGCAAGCCGTCGGGCAACCGCTCGGACGTGACACCTGCCACGTACTGGCCTCGGGCGTCGGCCAAGGTTGCTGCGGGCAGGTCCACGTCGCAGGTGTGCAGCCGCCGAAGCAAGGCAGCCAGCTCATCGAGGCTCGGCGGTCTGCTCAGCTCAAGCCCCGTGACATTCGCCCCCGGCAGGTACTCGGTGGCCAACCATCCCTCTGCACCGGCGAGAACGACAGGACCGACCGCCACGTCGGCGGCTGCACGGGCCGCCCGCTCTTCGACCTCTGACGATTGACGCACGACAAGATCGACACCTTCAGGGCGTTGCACCAGCCAGGATCCATGGCCCATGCCCGCCAGGGGTGACCAGGTGGCGTCGACCGCCCGAGGCATCACGGCCGCCAGCGCTGCCGGAACGGCCGCCGGCTTCACTGAGCTCTCGAGCGCGAGGCAGCCATCATCGGCCTGACGAACCGCGCCACGAGTGGGGGGTCTTCCATCTGTGCCACGTGCCCGACGCGTGGCAGGGTGACGACCTGGGCATGCGGCATGTGTCGAGCCGCTCGCCGACTGCGGCGGTGGTCGACGAGCCGATCACGGCCCCCGTAGATCACCAGAGTCGGGCAGCTGATCTGACCGGCGCTGGCCCACAGCCCAGAAGGGCCGGGGTCGATGAAGGACCGCAGCAGGCCCCTGGCGGCACCGGAGAGCGCCTCACCGGCGTGCGGCAGAGCAAGTCTGCGCTGCACCTCCGACACTGCCTCCGCTCGGCGGGTGGGAGTGAACGCCGTGGCATCGCCGTAGTTCAGGGCCACCATGCCCTGCACCTGGCGTTCCGCCGGCACTCGCGCCATCCGCTCGACGAGCTGGCGACCAATCCCCGGCAACGCCACAACAGGGACACCCATCGTGTCGCGCCGCGGGCGAAGGTCGGGCATGGCGGGCGAGATCAATGTCAGGGACCTCACGAGATCAGGGCGCGCCGAGGCGAGCAGAACAGCGATGGCTCCGCCCATCGAGTTGCCGAAGACATGGACCGGCTCGCCCCGTTCGGCATGGAGTCGTTCAAGCATCGCCGACAGGACCTCGACGTCCGCCGTCAGCGAGTAGTCACCGTCCGGCGGTGGTGGCGACCACCCGAAGCCGGGGAGGTCTGGAGCCCACGCCTCGACATCGTCGACCAGCTCGGCCATCAAGTCGGTCCAGTTGGTCGCCTGACCACCGAGACCGTGCACCATCAGGGCGGGAGCGACGCCTTGCCGGCCCTCTGCAGGTGACGACGTTCGTACGAAGAGAGCTCGGTCGCCGAGCGACCACTCGGCTCCTGGCCAGTGGGGTGCGTTCACGCCGGATGAAGCAGCGACTCGAGACGGCGGTTCAATGCATCCAACGTGGCCCGGATAACTGCTTGGCGCACGTCCTCGCGAACAACTGAGACACCCGTCAGCCGTTCGGAGCCGAGTTTGGTGAGCATGGAGACGACGACGACCACGGCTCGGTCAGGTCCGAGCTGGTTGATCTCAAGCTGTTCCAGCTCAAAGCGCGCAGCGGTTCCCACGACCTCTTCGAGTGCCCGAAGGGTGGCCGTGGCAACCGATCGATGCACGCTCGACGGTGTGGCCGCTGCCGACGACTCACCGACGTAGGCGGTACCGAGCCAGCTGAGTGACACCGACGTGGTGACACCGAGACCGGCCGACACCAGTTGCATGCGCTGGATCAAGATGCGCGGCGGCCGGGTTGACTCGACCAGCGACTGAGTGACGTCGTCGTCGATGACGGTAGGAGCATCGGCCGAGGAGTACTCAGGAACGGCTGTGAGGTTGGGACGTGACGCCTCATCGGTCGTTGGAACGAACCCTGACGGCGCCGGCTCTGACGCCGCGCCCAGCGGGGCGGTGGTCAGGGGCTCTGCGGACATGGGGACGCCGCCAGCGGTCTGGGAAGCGGGCTCGGCAGCCTCGAAAGGAACCGACTCCTCCACCACCTGGACCCGCCCGGCATCGACGGCGAGCCCGAACTGCTCGCGGAGGACGCGGTTGACGCTGGTGGCCACCGCGATCTCGTCGGCTCCTGCCGCCAGCTGGAGCCGGAGGGTTCCGGCGCCCTCGGGGCGCTCATCTGCCTCGATGTCGGCCGCGGCCACTCCTGGGACGGCGCGGAGCGCGTCCAGCAGCGTCGCCTCGGTCGTCACGGCAGGTATCCCTTCGTCGGCACCCGCCGACGAAGTCGGCAGGCAGGGCAGGTTGCCCCCATCTTGTCATCGGCACGCCTCATCTGGTCCTCAACTGGCATTACTGAGGGGTAGGCTGCGGCGCCATGGCCCGAGCCGGAGACCCACCCCAAGGCCCGAACGACGCCTCGCCCCCCGGCCGGGCACGCCTCAGCCGCGATGAGCGGCGGAGCCAGCTGCTGGACGCCGCCCGCGAGGTCTTCGTCTCGTCCGGGTACCACGCCGCAGCAATGGATGCGATCGCCCTTCAGGCAGGCATCAGCAAACCCATCCTCTACCAACACTTCCCGGGCAAGCTGGAGCTCTACCTCGCCTTGCTCGACGCCGGCTCCGAGTCGCTGGAGGCCGCTGTTCGAGCAGCACTGGCGGCCACCGACGACAACCACGAGCGGGTCAACGCGACGATTCGCGCCTACTTCGCGTTCATGGCAGATCCGGACAGCACCTTCCGGTTGGTCTTCGAGTCAGATCTGACCAGTGAGCCGGCCGTCCGTGAACGCGTGGATGCGGTCATGCAGGCCTGCACCCTCGCCGTCAGTGACGTGATCGCCGAAGACACCGAGCTGGATCGGGAGGCCGCCATGCTGCTGGCGGCCGGACTCACGGGCGCCGCCCAGGTGGCAGCTCGGTGGTGGCTCACCCAGGATGGCCCGTTGAGCCGCAGCACTGCCGAGACACTGGTCGCGTCATTGGCATGGCGCGGCATCGGTGGGTTCCCTCGCGCCGGCGACGGGGTCGTCGACTAGCCTGACGCAGCGGGCACGTGCCCACCAGACGAATGCGGAGGTCACGATGGAGGTCAAGGTCGGGGTCAAGGGTGTCGCCCGAGAGCTGGTCATCGAGACCGAGCTGACACCGGACGACGTGTCGTCCCTCGTGCAGGCGTGCGCAAGTGATCCTGCCGCGCTCTTCGACCTCACCGACGCCCGCGGTCGGCGGGTGCTGATCCCCGCAGACAAGCTGGCCTACGTCGAGATCGGCGAGCAGGAGACACGGCGCGTCGGCTTCGGAGCCATGTAGCCGGGGGCCTTCCGGGACTCGCCAGGCAGCTAGGCAGCAAGACCCAGCGCGGCCATGCGCTTGGTGTGCTGTTCAGTGATTCGCGTGAACATCCGACCGAGCTCCACCAGGTCCATTCCGCCACCGCTTCCCCCAGCGAGCAGGCCGGCGAGGGCATCCCGCTCGGCGGCGACCCGTTGCGCCTGGCTGAGTGCCTCGCCCATCAGCCTGCGTCCCCAGAGCGCCAGACGTCCGGCCACCCTGGGGTCGGCCTCGATGGCCGAGCGAACGCGACTCACGACGAACTCGGAGTGGCCCGTGTCCGCAAACACCTCAAGGACCAGGGCCCGGTTCTCGTCGTCCAGCAGCACCGAGATCTCACGGTAGAAATCAGCTGCGATTCCATCGCCCACGTAGGCCTTCACCAGGCCTTCGAGCCAGTCGGCGGGCGCGGTTGAGGCATGAAACGCGTCGAGAGGGGCGACGAAGGGGCGCATCGCGTCGTCGGCCGAGGCACCCAGGTCGGTCAGCTTGGACCGTAGCTGCTGGAAGTGCCCGAACTCCGCGCACGCCATCGCCGCAACCTCTGCTTTGTCATCCAGGCTCGGAGCGAGCGCAGCGTCGGCGCAGAGCCGTTCGAAGGCAGAGAGCTCTCCGTAGGCAAGGACACCCAGGAGATCGATCACAGCGGCGTCATAGGCGTCATCAGGCATGGGCGAAGGGTAGCGACTGGGCGGAAGGTAGGCTAAGGAGCGTCAACGAACTGCAAGGCGGACCCCCTGACTACATTTACTGACCTCGGCATCCGATCCGAAACGGTGGCCGACCTGGCTCACCTGGGCATCACCGAGGCATTTCCCATCCAAGAACTCACCCTTCCGGTGGCCCTCGACGGCCACGACGTAATCGGCCAGGCGAAGACCGGCACGGGCAAGACCCTCGGATTCGCACTCCCACTTCTCGAGCAGCTGGCTGCACCGAACGACCCTGTCCACCCCAACCTCGAGCCGGCAGCTACCCCACAGGCTCTCGTCGTCGTCCCCACTCGTGAGCTCGCCATGCAGGTTGCCAACGAGGTGCGGCATGCCAGCAAGACCCGCGGAGCCCGCGTTCTGACGGTCTACGGCGGCCGATCCTATGAGCCGCAGATCGAGGCGCTGGAAGCCGGCGTCGACGTCGTGGTAGGCACTCCCGGACGCCTCCTCGACCTCGTCGAGAAGAAGCACCTGCACCTTGGTGCCATCAAGACGCTGGTCCTCGATGAAGCCGACGAGATGCTCGACATGGGCTTCCTGCCCGATGTCGAGCGCATCGTTGCACTCACTCCGACCGGCCGGCAGACCATGCTCTTCTCGGCGACGATGCCGGGTGACGTGATCGCTTTGGCGCGCCGCTACATGAACCAACCGACGCACATCAGGGCCATCGACCCCGACGAGGACAACAGTCAGCTCGTCAAGCGCGTCCAGCAGCACGCCTACCGAACGCACCCTGTCGACAAGGCTGAGATCGTGGCCCGCATCCTCCAGTCGGAGGGACGCGGCCACACGATCATCTTCTGCCCCACGAAACGGCAGGCTCAGAAACTCGCCGACGACCTCAGCTCGCGCGGTTTCGCAGTGGGATCGGTCCATGGCGACCTCGGCCAAGGAGCTCGCGAGCAGGCCATGCGCGCGTTCCGCAACGGCAAGGTCGATGTGCTTGTCGCCACCGACGTCGCAGCCCGCGGCATCGACATCGACGGCATCACTCACGTCGTCAACTACAGCTGCCCCGACGATGAGAAGAACTACGTCCACCGCATCGGACGCACGGCCCGCGCTGGTGCGACTGGTGTGGCAGTGACGCTGGTCGACTGGCAAGACCTGCCTCGCTGGATCCTCATCAACAAGACCCTCGGCCTGTCCTTCCCCGACCCGGTCGAGACATACTCCACGTCCCCGCACCTGTTCACCGACCTCGACATCCCGCCCGGCACCAAGGGCGAGCTGCCGAAGGCGCAGCGAACCCGCGAAGGCCTGGACGCCGAAGAGGTCGAAGACCTCGGCGAGACCGGCAAGGCTCGACGCCAGCCCAAGGGTTCAGACTCCGGACGATCGCGCGGCGGTTCCAAGCCGCGCCAGAGCAGTGGCGGCGGCGCACCCAAGAGCGGGCAGCCTCGCAACCGCAAGCGCACCCGTGGCGGCGCGGCCACCACCGACGGCAGCTCTGCCCCAGCGAGCACCGGCGCACCAGCAACCACATCGGCGTCCAGCGAGGGAACTGGAGATGCGCCACGTCGTCGACGTCGGCGCCGACGCAGCGGCGGCAGCTCCACGGGAACCACCACCACGACCTGACAACGACGTGAAACTCTGGTCGGGGTATGACCCCAGTGGACCAACGATGTCGCAGCTACGGCAGGTGGATCTGCACGCTCACCCAGGTGTGACGCCGGCAGGCAGGACAACGCATCCATGAGCCATGTCCACGCTTGAGGAACGGGAGATGGAGCGAGGGCACGGCCAGCCGCAGCGCCTCAGCGGGTGACAACGACGTCTCGTCGCCGCAGTGGCCACAGCTGATCGACACCATCCCCGATGACCCGGCCTCCTCAGGCAACGCGGTTCCAGGACTGAACAGGGCCCGTCGGCCGTCCTGGTCCTGGGGGGCCGCTCGCTCGGGCCTCACCGAGGTGTCCTCAGCGGGATGAATCCGGCTGAAGTCCGTTCCTTTGCGTTTGCTCACGCAGCGACCTCCTCACCCAACAGCCTTCGTGCGTGTGTGCGGTAGGCCGCGGCTCCTGGACTCGACGACGCTGACGTGAGGATCGACTCCCCCGAAGCAGGCGCCTCGGCGAACCGGATCGACCTGTTGATCGGCGGGTCGAGCACCGTCACGCCGAACCTCCCCGAAACATCGGCGAGAACGGCACGGGCATGTGTGGTGCGAGCGTCGAAGAGAGTGGGGAGTACTCCCAGCACAACGAGGTCGCGGTTGGTCAGGCGACGCACGTCTCCGATCGTGGCCAACAGCTGCCCCACGCCGCGGTGTGACAACGTCTCACACTGCAAGGGAATCAGCACCTCGTCGGCCGCCGTCAGCGCGTTGATCGTGAGGACCCCGAGCGACGGTGAGCAGTCGATGAGGACGAAATCGTAAGAGCCTTCGAGATCGGCCAGCGCAGTGCGCAACACATACTCCCGCGCCGGGCGGTCGTGGAGGGCGATCTCGGTTCCGGTGAGGTCGATCGTGCTGGGCAGCACATCGAGATTGGTGGTCACGGGACGGACCACCATCGCAGCGCCCACCCGCCCCATGAAGACATCGTGGATCGACAGCTCCAGCCCTTCCGGGTCGAGCCCCAGCGAAAAGGTCAGGCAGGCTTGCGGGTCCAGATCGACGACCAGCACCCGCTGGCCGAGTTCGGCGAGCGCCATACCCACCGAGGCAACCGTGGTGGTCTTGGCAACGCCACCCTTCTGGTTGGCCACAGCGATCGTTCGGGTCACGTGGCCTCCTTGTCACAGCTGGTGCGGGCGGATGGTCGACCAGTCTGTGCGCAGCCTATTCTGCCCAGGGTGAGCATCCCACCCTTCATCGAGCCCCCCGCCGGAGTCAGCCCCGTCTTCGTTGCCACCGGGCGTGCAACCTTCGCCGCACTCGACAACGCGGACGCCCTCACGGACGCCTCCATCGGCTCGGCCGTCTTGGTGCCCGGATTCACCGGCAGCAAAGAGGACTTCATCGCGATTCTGGCGCCGCTGGCCGCCCGGCAGGTCCGCGCGGTCTCGTTCGACCTCACCGGGCAGTTCGAAACCCCAGGGCCCTCCGACATCGACCACTACTCGCTTGGCAGCTTTGCCGCTGACGTCTGGGCCATCGCGGCCACCCTCCCCCGGCCACTTGTGCTGGTCGGGCACTCGTTCGGCGGCCTCGTCGTGCGCGAGGCGATCCTGGCTGACCCGCTGGCGGCCGATGGCCTGGCCCTGGTCGCCTCAGGGGCGGGCGCCATTCCCACCGAGCAGCAGGACGTCCTGCGACGGTTCATCGACGTCATGGGCGCCTACGGCCTCGAGGCCGTCTGGCAGGGCAAGCGCGCCCTGGACGCCGCCGCGGGTGTTCCCGTTCCAGCGCCGGAGATCGACCAGTTCTTGTCCAGGCGGTTCCTGTCGAACGCCCCGGCGTCGTTGCAGGCGATGATCGAAGTGCTCTGCGGTGCGCCCGATCAGGTCGATGCCCTGGCCACCGTGGCACCGCAAACCACCGTCGTCGTGGGGACCGAGGACGATGCCTGGCCTCCGGACGAGCAACGAAGGATGGCAGAACGGTTGGACGCCACTCTCCTCGAGCTGCCGGACGTCGGGCACTCTCCTGCCGTCGATGCCCCCGATGCCGTGGCAGATGCCGTCGCAGGGCTCATGCCCCTGCCTCACCCGAGACGCTGACGAGCGGCTCCAGGGCCCGCTCGAGGCCCACGAGCCCCACGTCAACGACCTCCAGCGGCAAACCGATCGACGCCGCGGCTCGTTCGGCTGCGTCCTGCAGCAGCGGCGTCCGACGTTGCGTCAGCCACACGACCCGTGAGTAGTGGCGGAAGTAGTCATCGCGCAGGTCCGGGTAGCGATCGAGTCCGAGCTCGACGATGACACTTCGATGGAATGCGGCGGCGAGGAAGTCGGTGAGCAGGTAGGTGCCCGGCTCTTGCTCAAGGATCGCGCGGTACTCGTCCGCCCCGGCGTAGACGCTGTAGCAGTCCGAGCCGGGCAGCCGCGCGATGCCATGACGCTCGCAGACCTCGTCGAGGTCGCCGTAGGTGCCGCAGTCTGCATAGGCGATCGCCACGTGCTCGTACCGCTCGCGGACCTCGACGAGCGTTCGTTCCACCTCTGGCGCAATCCGGTCTGGATGGTTGTGCAGCAGTGGAGGAAGCGGGTGCACATCGACCGGCCACTGCCGACGGGCAACGATCTCGGTGATGTCGGTGGCCAGCGCACCGCAGGCTATGACCCCGACGGTGGCGCCAGCGGTTCTCATGTCGGGAAGGCCAGTTGCTCCACAAAGCGGTCCTGGAAGTCGGTGCGGTCGGAGAGCTCGACGTACTCGATCTCTCGCAGCAGCGTCGTCATGCCATGGCGTTCGGCGGCCGACAACAGGACCATCTTGGCCCCCTCACCGGCGACGTTGCCCGCGCTGACGATGCGGAGTACCGGGATCTTCGGTACCAGGCCGATTCGTACGGCGCTGGCCGCCGACAGGTACGTGCCGAACGACCCCGCCAGCAGTACCTGCTGGATGTCGCTCTCCTTGACGCCGAAGTCTTCGAAGAGCAGGTGCCACCCGGTGGCAATCGCTGCCTTGGCGAACTGCAGCTCACGAACATCACGCTGACTGAGCACGACCGGATCTGCGTCGGGTTCGATCGGGTCTGCGAGCACGAAGACCTTTTCCTCGCCGATCAGTGTCATCCGTTCGGCAAGTTTGGGATCGGTCTCCATCACCCTGTCACGATCGGCGAAGCGACCGGAGGCATCGATCACACCCACCCGAACCAGTTCGGCCACTGCATCGACCAAGCCCGACCCGCACAACCCGACTGCCGGTTCGTCACCGATGACTTGTAGCTCGATGTCTCCCTCGGTCACCTTGACGACCTCGATGGCGCCGGGGGCGGCGCGCATTCCGCATCTGATCGACGCCGCCTCGAACGCCGGGCCAGCAGGCGCCGCGGTCGACATGATGCGCTCACCGTCACCGATCACGATCTCGCAGTTGGTGCCGATGTCGACGAAGAGTCGTATTCGCTTGTCGCGATCCATGCCCGACGCCAAGGCGCCCGCAATGATGTCGCCGCCCACGTAGGCGCCGAGCGCCGGCACCACAGTGGCCCGTGCCCCGCGGTGAGCTGTCACCCCGAGGTCGGCCGCCCGGACATTTTCGAACTGTCGGGCAGCCATGATGAACGGAGCGACGCCGAGCGGCTCTGGGTTGATCCCCAGGGCCAGCTGCACCATCGTGGCGTTGCCCGCGAGAGCGACTTCGTAGATCTCATCGGACTCGACCCCTGCCTCGGCACAGGCCTCTCTTGCCAGGGTGTCGAGGGTTTCGTGGGCGAGCTGCTGGAGGTGGGCCAACGCGTCTGTGTCGAGCATCGTTGCGCTGATGCGCGCAATCACGTCGGCGCCGAAGGGCTGTTGCTTGTTGAGCATCGACACGACGGCAGCGGGAGTGCCGGTGGTGAGGTCCATGAGGTTGGCAACAACTGTCGTGGTTCCCAAGTCGAAAGCGAGCCCGAACGCGCGGGCGGTGGTGTCCCCCGGCTCGACCGCGATCAACCGGTCATCTGCCACGACGGCAGTCACTTTGAAGTCGGCCTCACGAAGGGTCTGCCCCAGCGTGCGGTACACGTCGAGATCCACGGTGAGCTCGAGGTCGTCGAGCTCGTCGAACACCCGTTGCGAATCGGTGCGCTGGTCGTGGAGGGACGGTTCGGCGAGTTCAATGAACCGCTTCTGAACCGCGGGTCGAAGGATGACCTGTCGGCCAACTCCAAAGGTGGCCGCCTTCGGCCGAGTCGTCATCGGCGGCACGTCGACGACGAGATCGGTGGCGGTCCTTGCTACACAGGCCAGGCGCCACCCTTCGTCAAGTTGTTCCTGCGAAAAGGCCCGGCGATCCAGGGCCTGTACGGGTACGCCCCCTTCGATGATCTGCACCTTGCACTTCTTGCACGTGCCGTGCCCGCCACAAGTGGAGTCGATCGCGATGCCGTTCCAGCTGGCGGCGTCAAAGATCGGAACCCCCGTCGGTACTCGGACCTCCTTGTCCGAGGGTGTGAACCGGATGCGGATCCGCTCCGGCGCGCCGCTCTCCTCAGTCATGACGCGTCACGTCGGGCTGCGGAATCGCGCACACCGAGCTCGTCGACCAGCCGGCCGAGGCTTCCGTCGTGACGGAAATCGGTGAGGTGAAGACCGGAGACACCGGGCAGCGAGAGCGCATGGCGTGCCTGCTCAAGGGTGTGTTGGTAGGCCTCTTCTGCCTCGTCGTCCGCATTCGCGACGCGGTCGATCACGTCGCCAGGAACACTGATGCCAGGTACCTCGCGGTCCATGAAACGAAGCGCGCCGGCACGCTTGACGAGCACGAGCGTGGGCAGCAGCGCGGTCTTCCTGGTCACTCCGTTCTCGACGCAACCGGCGACGAACGCCTCGAGTCGATCGGGGTGATAGCCGATCTGCAGCTGCAGGAACCGTGCCCCGGCATCGCTCTTGGTCTTCGCACGCTCAACCCGGTAGTCGATGGGAGGGGCGAACGGGTTCTCAACGGCTCCGACGAACAGATCTGGGGCGGGGTCGATCTTGCGACCTGACACGTAGTGCCCTTCGGCAAGACCTGTCGCCACCGAGATGACCTGTGGCCCATCAAGGTCGAAGACCCGGCGAGCCTCGGGTTCGTCACCAGCGGTGACATCGTCGCCGGTCAAGGCACAGATGTTGCGTACACCGAACATCGAGGCACCGACGATGTCGGCCTGGATCGCGATGCGGTTCTTGTCGCGGCACACCACTTGCATGATCGGTTCGACGCCGGCCTGCTGCATCGCTATCGCGATGGCGACGTTTGAGGCGTGAGCGTGCGCTGCCGGGTTGTCGGTGGCATTGATCGCGTCGACGTACGGCGCGATCGCCTCGAGTCGCTCGCTGACCTTTGCCAACCCGCCACCGTCAATGGCCGGCAGCTCGGCAGTGATGACCGGCCGGGTGCCGGCCTCGAGAAGGGCCTGCAGGGTCACTGGGCACGAACCAGTGCGCGGCGGTTTTCGAGGAGTTCTTTGGCGCGGCGGACCGCGGTCGACGCGTCAGCTGCGTACCCATCAGCACCCACCGCGTCGGCGTACTCCTGAGTGACCGGAGCACCACCCACCATCACGATCACCTGATCGCGCACCCCAGCCTTCTCCAACGCATTGATGTTCGCCTTGAACATCGGCATCGTCGTGGTCAAGAACGCCGAGAACCCCACAATGTCCGGGGAATGCTCCTCGATCGCGGCGACGAACTTCTCCGGAGCCACCTGCACCCCCAGATCAATCACCTCAAACCCCGCACCCTCCAACATGATGTTCACCAAGTTCTTCCCGATGTCATGCACATCACCCTTGACCGTGCCCATCAAGAACTTGCCCACCGTCTCAGCACCGGTCGCCGCCAACAACGGCCGCAACACCTCCAACGCCCCCGACATCGCCCGACCAGCGATCAACATCTCCGGCACGAAGAAGTCACCCCGCTCGAACCGGGCACCCACCTCCTCCAACGACGGAATCAACGCCTCGAACAACAACGTCTCAGGACCCATCCCCAACCCAAGACCATCATTGGTCAACTCCAACACCGCCGGCGCATTACCCACCAACGTCTCGTCGAACAACCCCTTCAAAATCTCCTCAGGCGTCATGGTGTGCGGTCCTCCAGGCTTGCGGTGCGGGTCGCTTGACCTGCGCTGGTGTGGGGTCTTGTCGAGTCTTGGACAAGCGTCCAAGACGGCGGTGTCGTTGTCCAGCAGTCCGGACGAGGACCAGGCTAGTGTTCCACTGAGCGAAACGGCCACCGGGTCGGATCGTCTTGCTGCAGGTCAGACGGGTCGCGCTGTTCCATTTCTGGCCCGTCGGCGCCGATGAGTCAACCCCGAGGAATCGGCTCTGGGCGTCCGGGCTGCTCCCCGCCGCGTGCGTCCCCGTACGAACGTTTGGGCACCATGACCTTGCGCCGGAAGATGCACACGATGGTGCCGTCCTGGTTGTAGCCGATCGTCTCGACGTGAACGATGCCTCGATCGTCCTTCGACTTCGACTCGACCTTGTCGAGCACCCGTGTCTCGCCATAGATGGTGTCGCCGTGAAAGGTGGGTGCCACATGACGCAGCGACTCGACCTCGAGGTTGGCGATGGCCTTTCCGCTGACGTCAGGCACCGACATGCCAAGGAGCAGCGAGTAGATGTAGTTGCCGACCACCACGTTCTTTCCGAAATCCGTAGTCGTCTCTGCGTAGTGCGCATCGATGTGGAGCGGATGGTGATTCATCGTGAGGAGGCAGAAGAGATGGTCGTCGTACTCGGTGACAGTCTTGCCGGGCCAGTGCTTGTAGACGGCATCGACCTCGAACTCCTCGTAGTAGCGGCCGAACTGCATGTGACTCCCTCGGTGGATGGTTGACTGCCGTCAGCCGGCTGTCGGCATCTCGGCGAGCGTCTGACGCACCTGTCCGGCAACCGGAACGGGGCACGTCACCTGGTAGTGGGCCGCCTCGAATCTGCTGCGCGAGCTGAAGTCTCGCCGCCCTCGGGTCGCCGCGTGCGCGGTAAGGCCGTAGACGATCCCGAACAACGCACCCCAGAGCACTCCGAGCAGCAGCAGGGTGGTCCAGTTCGGATCCTGATCGGGGTTCGCGAAGAGCCCGACCAGCATCGCGATCAGCAGGCCAAGCCAGGCTCCCGTCACCATTCCGGCGCCAGCAGCACGACCGTACGACATTCGGCCAGTGACGGTTTCGACCATGCGCAGGTCAGTTCCCACGATCTGGATGCCGGAGACTTCGACCTCACGGTCGGACAGGAAGTCGACAGCCTGCTGTGCCTGTTCGTACGAGTCGCACTCACGCACGACGACCCTCTCGATTTCTGTCATGTGCATTCCCTCAGCTACGCCGCTTGTAGTCCTCGAGGAGCCGGCGCCCAATGATCATCCGCTGGATGTCGGCCGTTCCCTCGCCAATCAGCAGCATCGGGGCTTCGCGGTAGAGCCGCTCGATCTCGTACTCCTTGGAGTACCCGTATCCGCCGTGGATGCGGAATGAGTCTTCGACGACATCTCGGCAGTGCTCACTCGCCAGATACTTGGCCATGCCGGCCTCGAGGTCGTTCCGCTCCCCTGAGTCCTTCTTGCGGGCCGCCATGATCATCATCTGGTGCGCCGACTCGACCTTGGTGGCCATGTCGGCCAACCGGAACATCACTGCCTGGTGCTGCGCGATCTGCTTGCCGAAGGTCTCACGCTGCTGCGCATAGTCGATGCCGAGCTCGAAGGCTCGCTGGGCGAGCCCGCACGCACGGGCAGCGACGTTGACGCGACCGACCTCGACGCCATCCATCATTTGGTAGAAGCCTCGGCCGGTCTCGCCACCAAGGACGTCATCACTCGTCAGGACGAGGCCATCCATGATGAGCTCAGTGGTGTCGACGCCCTTATAGCCCATCTTGTCGATCTTGCCGGGGATGCTGAGCCCTGGCCGCACCTCACCGAACCCGGCGTCCTTCTCGATCAGGAATGTCGTCATGTTGCGGTAGACGCTGTCGGCGCCTTCGTCGGTCTTCATCAAGACCGCTACCAGGGTCGAGGTGCCTCCGTTGGTCAGCCACATCTTCTGCCCGTCGAGCACGAAGGTGCCGTCGTCACGGCGCTGCGCCCGTGCGGTGATGGCGGCAACGTCAGACCCGCACCCGGGCTCAGACATCGAGAAGGCACCACGGACCTCGCCCGTGGCCATGCGAGGCAGGTACTTCTGCTTCTGCTCGTCGGTGCCGTGCTGAAGCAGCATGTAGGCGACGATGAAGTGGGTGTTGATGATGCCGCTCACGCTCATCCAGCCGCGAGCGATCTCTTCGACGACGAGGGCGTAGGTGAGCAGCGACTCACCGATGCCGCCGTACTCCTCGGGGATCATCAGCCCGAAGATCCCCATCTCCTGCATCTGCTCGACGATCTTGGCGGGGTACTCATCGGCGTGCTCGAGCGTGTTCGCGACCGGGATGATCTCGTTGTCGACGAACTCGCGAACGGCGGCGAGGATCTCTTGCTGGACGTCGGTGAGACCTTCGGTCTGAGCGAGACGGCCCATGCCGTTCTCCTTCGTATCTCGTACGGCGGCGGGGGCGCCTGCCGTCGCACTTCGATCGTATCCATAGCCAGTCGCCACGCGGGTACTCTCCCCTTCATGACCAAACAAGCATGGGTGAGCGGCGGTGCGACGGCGCCCGATCCCAGTGCCCGCCAGAGCACAGTTGCCTTGTCGAATGGCCACGTCCTCGGAGTCGCGGAGTACGGCCCCGTCGACGGGTTTCCGATCGTCGGCATCCACGGCACCCCGGGTCCCGGTACGGCGGCCCGCCCCCTGACAAGCCCGACCTCTACGACCGGCTCGGCATCAGGTCGATCTGCTTCGACCGCCCGGGCTACGGACTGTCGACGCGCCGGCCCGGACGTGCGGTGGTCGATGCAGCCACCGACGTCGAGGCCATTGCCGACTCCCTCGGTATCGACCGGTTTGCCGTCACCGGTGGATCAGGAGGCGGACCGCACTGCCTGGCTGTCGCCGCTCAGCTGCCCCACCGCGTCACCCGTGTGGCCTGCGTCGTCGGAGTTGCCCCACTCGGCGATCCCGGACTTCCACGCGACGTGTGGCGGGAAGGGATGACACAGGGAAACCTCGATGAGTTCGACTGGTCATTCGAGGGCGAGGAGGCACTGCGTCCACAACTTGAGCGCCTCGCCCCCGAAGATCTCAGTCGAGTGGTCACCGACCCGACCAACCCCCTTGGCGACACCTACGAGATGGCCGACGGCGATCTCGCCATCATGGCGCGCCCCGAGTACGCCGTACGACTCAGGCGCCTCATCGAGGAGGCGTATCGCCAAGGCATCGACGGATGGCTCGACGACGATCTCGCGTTCATCAAGGACTGGGGCTTCGACCTGTCCACGCTCAGTGTTCCGGCAATGGTCTGGTACGGCACCGAGGACACCTTGGTCCCGCCCTCGCACGGCAAGTGGCTGGCCCGCAATGTACCCGGCGCACTGGTTGTCACGATGTCGGGCGGTCACCTGGAGCTCGTCAACCGGGCCGAGGAGCTCGTGGTCTGGCTCTCGGGCGGAGAACCCCCAGCCGACGCCGTGTCGGGGGCGGACAAATGACCCTCGATCCAGAGCTCATGTCGCTATTCCCTGCGACCACCTCCACAGCCGCTGACGGATCGCTTGCTATCGGAGGTGTCTCCCTCGCCTCGCTGGCTGACGAGTTCGGTACGCCGGTTCAGGTGGTCGACGAGGTCGCCCTCCGTATGCGCTCCAGGGAGTTCATTGACGGGTTGACCAGCAGAAGACCCCGATCAAGCGTTGCCTTCGCCTCCAAGTCGTTCCCGTGCACGGCCATCTACCGGGTGATGGTCGAGGAAGGACTGCACATCGACGTCGCAGGGGCCGGCGAGCTGGTCACGGCACTCAAGGCGGATGCCCCGGCCGCGAGCATCGTCCTGCACGGAAACGCGAAGACGACTGCCGAGCTTGCGCTCGCCGTCGAGTCCGGCGTCGGCACGATCGTCGTCGACAACTGGGACGACATCACGCGGATCGAAGCGTTGCCTGGGGTCCAACAGCCCGTGCTCGCTCCGCGTGATCCCTGGCGTCGATGCTCCCACCATGGCAGCGATCGCGACCGGCCACCACGGTTCGAAGTTCGGCTTGCCTCTGGACGAAGCCCGACGGGCGATCTCCCACATGCAGGCGAGCAACCGATTCGACGTCCGCGGGATTCACCTTCACATCGGCTCGCAGATTCTCAGCGTCGACGCCTTCGCCGAAGCGGTCACTGCCGTCGCCGGGCTCGGGGAGTTCGACGTCTACGACGTGGGTGGTGGGCTCGGAGTCAGATACCAGCGCAGCGACAAGGCACCTTCCGTCGACGAGTACCTCGACACGATCGCTGACGCCGCCTCAGCACACCTGCCAGACGACGCTGAACTGTGGATCGAGCCAGGACGGTCGCTAGTCGCGCAGGCAGCGGTCACCCTGTACCGCGTCACCACCGTGAAGCACGGAGACCCGACGTTTGTGGCAGTCGACGGTGGGATCGCCGACAACCTCGAGGCCTCGACGTATGTCGGAACCCACATGGACGCGACCCTCGCCGAGCGCCCCGGCGGCAATGACCTCGTCGAGCTCGTCGGCCGACAGTGCGAATCGGGAGATCTGTTTGCGTCCGACCTGCCGCTCTCCGAGCCGCGGATCGGAGACGTGATCGCCATGCCGATGACCGGTGCGTACAGCTACACGCTGTTGAGCAACTACAACGGTGCGCTGCGGCCGCCCATCGTCTTCGTCCGCGACGGAGCAACCAGACTCGTCGTGCGCCGCGAGACGTACGACGAGCTCAACGCACGAGACGTGCTCTAGTCGTCAGCGAAGCACGTGTAGACCATCCGAAACGCCGTGACGTCACGTGATCTGACGCTCGTTAGGCGGGATTGGCCTCGCGGATCGAGTTGCCCCCGTCGACGACCAGCGTCTGTCCGGTGATGTAGGAGGCCGCCGGTGTGCAGAAGAACGCGACGCCAGCCGCAATCTCAGCAGGCTCGCCGAGTCGCTCCATCGGGGTCCGCTCGCCGTACTCGAGTTCTTGCGAGAGCGACGACGGCGTCCGGATCCAGCCTGGCGCGACTGCGTTACAAGTGACGCCGGACGTTGCCGTCTCAACGGCCACGGCGAGCGTGAGCCCACGCATGCCACCTTTGCCTGCGACGTACGACGCCTCGTTCGGCATCGCGCAGGTGGTTCCTGAGGTCGACGTGACGTTGACGATTCGGCCGAAGCCGCGGGCCATCATGCCCGGCATCACCGCACGTGTGACCAGAAAGGCCGTGTCGAGATTGCGCGCAATTCCGCTGCGCCACTGCTCGTGAGTCATCTCGCTGATCGACAGCCAGGCCTCCTCGTCTGTGACGCTGGTCATGCCTGCGTTGTTGACGAGTAGATCGATCGGCCCGAAAGCCTCCTCAACCTCGGCAACGAGACGCTCCACCTGCACCGGATCGGTGAGGTCGGCAACGAAACCCTTCGCGCGGCCGCCCAGCTCACTGGCACGCTCGTGGATGCGATCCGACGTAGCCGCCACCGCCACCGTTGCGCCCGCCTCGTGCAGGGTGCGTGCGCAGGCGAAACCGATCCCACCTTGACTCCCCGCCCCTGTCACGAGGGCCACTCTTCGGTCCAACGAGAACAGCGACATCAGGTGCCTTTCGGATCGGTCGTCGTGCGTGCATCGTCGCTCGTGGGGTCGAACCAGACCGTGCGCTGCATACCGGCCGCGCGTCCCTTGCCGCTGATCACCAGGGCCATCTTGTTGGACGCCTCATCGATCATCTCGCTGCCGATCATGACGGCGCCGAGCTTCCCACCGGCCTCTGAGGTGTAGTAGGCGTACGCGTCGAGAATCAGCTCGGCGTGGTCGAAGTCGTCCTGCTTCGGGGAGAAGACCTCGTTCGCCGCCTCCACCTGACCTGGATGCAGGACCCACTTGCCGTCGAACCCCAGCGCCGCTGCCCGGTCGGCAACGCGCCGGTAACCCTCGACATCGCGAATTTGCAGGTAGGGACCATCGATCGCCTGCTTGTCATACGCGCGGGCCGCCATCAGGATCCGCATCAAGATGTAGTGGTAGGCATCGCCCTCGGTGTAGCCGTCCGGCTGCTCACCCACCACCAAGGTGCGCATGTTGATGCTGGCCATGAAGTCGGCAGGGCCGAAGATGATCGTCTCGACGCGCGGGCTGGCCGCCGCGATCGCATCGACATTGATCAGCCCCAGGGCGTTCTCGATCTGCGCTTCGATCCCGAGACGACCGACCTCAAGACCGTTCGCCTTCTCGATCTGGGTCAGCAAGGTGTCGAGAGTGACCACCTGTTCCGGCGTCTGGACCTTCGGCAACATGATGCAGTCGAGGTTCTCTCCAGCCCCCTCGACGACCTCGATCACATCTCGGTAGGTCCATTCGGTGGTGAAGTCGTTGACGCGAACCGTCCGCACCTTGTCGCCGTAGCCACCCTCGTTGAGCGCTGCCACGATGTTCTTGCGCGCATCGGGCTTGGCCAGCGGGGCAACCGCGTCCTCGATGTCCAGGAACACTTGGTCGGCCGGTAGCCCCTTGGCCTTTTCGAGCATCTTGGGGCTGCTCCCAGGAACCGCCAAGTTGGAGCGGCGGGGGCGAAGAACGCGTTCTGTCATCGACCTTCTCCGATCGTGCGGTCGCCGCCAGCAGGCCGGTCGGCGCTTTGGTTTCGAGCCTAGCGGCGGTGTGCGCCAGCCCCTGAGCCACCCGGACGACACCTCCTGATGTGGCAGGCTGCCGCCATGAGCTCTGGAGTCGACCCCGGACCCACCCTGGACGCCGCACACCTGCCGGCTCTCATCGCCGAGCTCGCCAGCAAGTCAGACCTTGTCTGGGTCGAGGTCCCAGGGCGGCCCGCTCAGGCGCTCTGGAACGTGTGGCATGACAATGCCATCACCGTCGTCACCGGTGGCCTCGAGCAGAATGATCCCGGCCTCACAGACGGGGCAACGGTCGAGGTGATTCTGCGAAGCAAGGAGAACCGGGCGAGGCAGGCCGTGGTGGCGTCCACCGTCGAGCAACTGGTTCCCCGGTCGGACGACTGGACTGCCGCCGTGGCGGCGCTTCACCCCAAGCGGCTCAATCCGCCCGACGGTGAGGCCCAGCCCGATCGATGGGCACGCGAGAGCACGCTCTGGTTGCTCCGTCCGACCGCAGACGTCACCGAACAGCCGGGAGCGATGTCGGACACCTCTCACCGCGCTGAGGTCGTCGAGACCGAGGCCACCACGATCGCACGGACGCCCTTCCACGCGGGTCGGGCCACGAAGAAGCGCCGCAGACTCTGACGTCACACCGAAGGCACGGCGATTCGGCCTTCGGCCACTTTCACCACGCCGCCGGTCACCCGAAGCCGCGAGGCAACGCCCGACACGACGTCACAGCTGACAACCAGTCGGGCGGGGCGACCCATCTCCACCCCCTGATCAATGGTCACCTCGTGTGCGCCGTCGCTGAGTTCGCCGCCGGCCACGAGCAGGGCACCGAATCCCAAGGCCGCCGAACCTGTCGCGGCGTCTTCCATCGAACCGATGTCACCGGCGAACATCCGCGCCCGCGCGTGCTGTCGCTCGCCGTCCCACACGACGAGGTACACGCCCGTCGCCGGCTGCGGGTGCGAGAACTCCTCACGCAGCACCGTGACATCTGGTCGGCACCTCGACAACGCATCCTCCGTCACGAACACGTAGGCGAACGGAAGCCCAGTGCCCGAAATCCACATCTCGGGGCGTGCCAGGTCACCGGCGTCGAGTCCGACCGACGCGAGTGCGCGGTCGGGATCCAGCGGAGCAGAGACCACCGGCGACCCACCCGTCAGGGTCGCCCCGGAGTGCGTCACCTCGACGGGAAGCAGCCCCTCTCCGCAGAGCTGGTGCACTTCACCGGACGGGATCCGGCCAGACTGGGCGAGCCACCACGCCGACCCCACCGACGGATGGCCCGCGAACGGCACCTCAGAACCCGGCGTGAAGATCCGCAGCACGTAGTCGGCCCCGGCCGCACGCTCGGTGTCACTCGGCGTCAAGGGAAAAGCCGTCTCAGAGAGGTTGAACTGCCGGGTGATCGTCAACATCTGCTCACCGGAGAGCCCGTCCGCGTCCATGACGACCGCAAGGGGGTTTCCGGCGTAGGGGCGGTCGGTGAAGACATCGAGCACGACAAAAGGCAGTGACGCACCATCAGACACGAGATCTCCTTGGCTCAGGTGCTTCGGACGGTAGCAGCGTTCCCGCCGGTAGCCTCTGCATGTGAGCGCCCCCACCCGAGTCTTCATCGCCCGCCTGACGGGCGCTGCGGTCTTCGACCCCAGCGGAGACCAGCTGGGCAAGGTCCGCGATGTCGTGGCCACGTTGCGAGCGGCTCCCCGACCTCCACGCATCATCGGTCTGGTCCTCGAGGTGCAGCCAAGACGGCGGATCTTCGTCCCCATGACCCGCGTCACGTCGATCGATGCCGGCGGGGTCGTCGTCAGCGGACTGCTGAACCTGCGGCGCTTCGAACAGCGGCCTGGCGAGCTGCTCGTGGTCGGTGAGCTGCTCGACTCGCCGGTCACTCTCGTCGAGGACGACGCGAACGTCACCCTCTTGGACGTCGGCATGGAGCAGCTTCGCACCCGCGACTGGGAGGTCGCCAAGGTCTACGTGCAACGGAAGGGCAAGACCTTGCGGCGACGCGGCGAGCAGTTCGTCGCCGACTGGAACGAGATCACCGGGCTTTCCCTCGACTCCGACGATCAGGGCACCGCCCGCCTGCTCGAGTCGTACGAGAAGCTGCGTCCTGCCGACCTGGCCCACGCCCTTCAGGACCTCAGCGACAAACGTCGCCGCGACGTGATTCTTGCTCTCGGCGATGAGCGTCTGGCTGACGTTCTCGGCGAGATGATCGAAGAGGAGTCGTCACAGATCTTGACGGCGCTCGACGACGAGCGCGCCGCCGACGTGCTGGAAGAGATGGATCCAGATGATGCGGCCGACATCCTGAGCGAGATCGCCGAAGAGACCCGCGCCCGGCTCCTGGAGCTCATGGAGCCCAAGGACGCTGAGGACGTCCGCATGCTTCTGGAGTACGACGAGTACACCGCCGGGGGCATGATGACCTCCGAGCCAGTCGTCCTCGCACCTGACTCCACGGTGGCTGAGGCTCTGGCGCGCGTGCGCAACGCCGACCTGCCGCCGGCCCTTGCCGCCCAGGTGTACGTCTGCCGGCCACCTCTTGAGGTGCCGACAGGGCGGTACCTCGGATCGGTGCACTTCCAGCGACTGCTGCGCGAGACGCCGAGCGCGTTGGTCACTGAGGCGGTCGACTCCGAGCTCGAGCCCGTTGCGCCCGAGTCATCCCTGCACGAAGTGACCAACGTCTTGGCGTCCTACAACCTCGTAGCAATCCCCGTCGTCGACGAGAACGACAGACTGCTCGGCGCCGTGACGGTGGACGACGTGATCGATCACATGCTGCCGGACAACTGGCGAAACGAAGCGCCCGCGCCGGCGCCCGTGCAGGGGGTAGCGGATGGCGCGTGAGCTGAGGCGAAGCCGTCTCGACCAGCCAAAGGGTCCTCGTCGCGGTGTTCGGTCGCCGTACGACCCCGAGACCTTCGGCAGGCTGTCCGAGAAGATCAGCCGCTTCATCGGCTCGTGGCGGTTCATCTTCTGGATGAGCGTGTTCGTGGCCAGCTGGATGGTGTGGAACCTGCTGGCTCCCGCCGATCTGACCTTCGACGAGTGGCCGTTCATCGGTCTGACCTTGATGCTGTCGCTGCAGGCGTCGTATGCGGCACCGCTGATCCTGCTCTCCCAGAACCGGCAGACCGACCGCGACCGCGTTCAGTACTGGGAAGACCGAGCCCGCATCGACCGGATCATCGCCGACGACGACTTCATCACCCGCGAGGTCTCATCGCTCCGACTGGCTGTCAACGAGGTTGCCACCCGCGACTTCGTCCGCGACCAGCTGCGCGACCTGCTCGACGAGCTCGACGAACGGGCCAATCCGCGTCCCGACGGCGCCCAGTCAGACAGCTGACGGCGCGCTTCGGTCATCCGCCCCTGGGCGCCCGGTTCGCTCCAGCGCGCCGAAGAGCAACGTCGCCAACCCACCGACGACCAGGGCGAACCATGACGCCGCCAGCCAGGTCGGCGGAGTGAACGAGATCAACCCCTGAACCCATGCCCAGAAGTCGTTCCAGCCATTGACGTATCCGGGGTTCACCAGCTGATAGGCGACGAAGCCCGTCAACCAGGCACCCAACATCGCCGGACGCAGCGGCGACGTCTCCGACAGGTCCCACTGACCACGCGACACCACGAACCAGTCGGTGATCATGACGGCGACGAGGGGGACGAAGACCGAGCCGATCAAGAAGAGGAACGACTGGTATCCGCGTAGGTCGATGACCAATGCCAGTGCCGTCGCTGTTGCACCGACGGCCACTGAGACCCAGCGCCGATCGAGGTTCGGAGCCACATTGTGCACCGACATCGTGGTCGAGTAGATGTTGGCGAACGCCTCATCCACCTCGTCGACAGCGAGGATGAAGAGGGCGAGCGCACCAGCAGGCACCGCCAGGAGCCCGGCGATCACGTCACCGTCGAGAGCGACAACCGTTGAGTACGCCACGATGCCGAGCGCGATATAGAGGATGGCCGCCAGGCCGTACCCCACCCAGGCCCCGTAGACCGAGGCCTTCGCCGTCCGCGAATGCCGGCTGTAGTCGTTGATCAACAAGGCATACGAGACGCAGACGGCGATCACGGTGTCAGTGGCCAGACCAAAGCCGGTCCATCCGCCATCGGCGAGGCCGGGGAGCGGCTCGCTGAGCAGCCGCACGAACAGATAGGCCGTAGCCCCCAGGACCAGCCAGACCACTACTTTGCGCAGCAACCGGACCGAGCCCAGCGGCCGGACGGCCATGGCGGTGGCGCCAATGCCCGCCAGGATCACCCACAGCGGGCGCCACTCATCGCTGGTCAGGGCGGTGGCCGCTGTCGCGATGACGATGATCTCGATCGTTCCCCAGCCCACGTTCTGGGCGATGTTGAGCGTGGTCGGGATCACCGAGCCTCGGCGGCCGAAGAGCCCCCTCAGGAGCACCATGCTGGGTGCTCCTGTGCGCTGGCCGGGCACCGAGGCCGCCCCGAGGAGCCCGGCACCGAGAAGTGCCCCGAGCACCGTTGCCGTGAAGGCCGCGAACAGCGACATCGTCGTGCCGTCTCCGAACGGCGACAAGACGAAGGCTGCGGTGACCGGTCCCGTGAGGCTGACCCCGAGGTTGAACCAGAGCACGGTCTGGTCCCACCAGCCCAGCGATCTCGGTGGGGTGAAGCTCAAGGTCAGCGGGGCCTCAGGGCGTCCGCCGGCGGTCGGTTGCACATCGATTGGCGACGACATCGCACTCTCCCTACGCCGGAATGACCCGGACAGGTTCAGGCGGTCGGCGATCGGATCGTGCTGATCACCCTCTCAGCCCGTGATGGGCTCCCGCGGTGTGCGAGTCACCGTACGCCGTACCTCCGTCGGGCTCCAGCCGGGGACCCAAGACGCCGATCACATGACGGTGAAGCCCCCGTTGTCAGCGGGCCGAAAGGCCGCAGCTGAACCTCCTACGTCCGTTCCCGGATCGCTGGCGTCGCCTCGGCATGAACGGACGATGCGCAGACGCCTGGGCGAGGTGTTGGTCACCCACGAGGTCATCGATGAGATCCAGCTCGACGAGCTGCTCGCCGAGCAGGCGACGCTGCGGTCAACAGATGGGTCCGGCCGCATGCGGCTGGGGCAGCTGGTGGTCTTTCGTGGGCTTGGTACCGAGGAGCAGGTCGCCGATGCACTGGGCGACCTCCTGGCGCTCGACGTCGTCGACCTGTCGATCGAGCCGGTCGACCCGACCGTGGCGCAGCTCATCCCTCGCGCGATGGCTGAGCGTTTCGGGCTGATCGTGCTCGCGAGGGAGGAGACGGGCTTGCGCGTCGCGGCCTCCGACCCGACGAACGTGCTGGCCCTGGACGACGTGCGTATTCACACCCGCGAGAGGTCGCTGCACGTGGTCGTCTCGACGCACTCCCAGATCGCGGCTCAGATCAAGCGGGTCTGGTCGATCGGTGACGACGCTGCGGATGCCGTCGAACTCCTGTCGATCGAGCACGACGACAACCAGGACGACGACGACACCGTGGACCAGACACCTACCGTGCGCCTGCTGGATGCGCTTCTCGGCGACGCGGTTCGCGGAGGAGCCAGCGACATCCATGTCGAGCCCCAACGCGACGCCGTCCGGATCAGGTACCGCATCGACGGACTTCTGCGCGACATGATGACCGTGCCCCGTAACGCGGGTCCCAGCATGATCAGCCGCCTGAAGATCATCTCTGGCCTCGACATATCCGAGCGCCGGGTCCCGCAAGACGGCCGGACCCGCATCAGCGTGGACGGCACCGCCATTGACGCACGCGTCAGCACGCTTCCTGCGATCCACGGCGAGAAGATCGTGATCCGGCTTCTCACGTCGACCGACCACGTGCAGGCCCTGAACGAGCTAGGGCTACTCCCCGATCAGCTCGAAGCGCTTCGGAACTCGCTCCGTGTCTCGCAGGGGCTCATCCTGATCACTGGGCCGACAGGATCCGGGAAGACCAACACGCTGTACTCGGCAATCGACCATGTGATCACCCCGGAGCGCAATGTCGTCACGCTGGAAGACCCCGTCGAGATCCAGCTCCCCGGAATCACCCAGGTCAACGTGAATGTGCGAAGCGGCATGACCTTCGCGAGGGGGCTGCGCGCCGTTCTCCGCCAAGACCCAGATGTCGTACTCGTGGGGGAGATCCGCGACCAGGAGACCGCAGAGCTGGCACTGCGCGCCTCACTCACTGGCCACCTCGTTCTCAGCACGGTGCACACGAATGGAGCGGCCCAGGCACTGACGCGACTCGTTGACATGGAGATCGCGCCGTACCTGGTGGCCTCTTCGCTGAACTTGGTAGTGGCCCAGCGGCTCGTTCGCCGCGTATGCGAGGACTGCGCCGAGCCGTACGTGCCTTCCGATGAGATCTTGGCGACGCTCGCCGTCGACCTCAGCACGCTGACCCACGCCGAGCCGCGCCGCGGCACCGGCTGCGTGACATGCGGCACGACGGGCTACCGCGGGCGACTCGGAGTCTTCGAAGTGCTTCCGATCACCGCCGCGCTGCGTCGGGCCTTTGCCCACGAGCCGACCGAGGAGACCCTGCTCGACGTCGACCCCGGCTTCGTCACGCTGCAGCAGGCCGCCCTGCACCATGCCGCCAAGGGACTGACGACGTTCGAAGAGGTGCTCCGCGTCACCCAGGTGGATGCCCCCGAGCCCCACTAACGCATCGCACGTAGCATCAAGCCATGCCTGTTGACCTCAACGCTGTCCACGCTGCCCTGGCCACGGTCAAGGATCCAGAGATCCACCAACCCATTACCGACCTCGGAATGGTCAAGTCGGTCGACGCCGATGCCTCCGGGGCAGTGGCGGTCGAGGTCTACCTGACGGTCGCCGGCTGTCCGATGCGCGACCGCATCACCACCGACGTGACCAATGCCGTGCAAGCCGTCCCCGGGGTCGCGGGTGTTTCGGTCGTGCTGGACGTCATGAGTGACGAGCAACGTCAAGCCATGGCTGCCAAGCTTCGAGGCGGAGAAGCCCAGCGTGAGATCCCCTTCGCACGAGCCGACTCACTGACCCGAGTATTCGCTGTGGCCTCCGGAAAGGGTGGCGTCGGAAAGTCGTCGGTGACAGTCAATCTCGCTGCAGCGATGGCGGCGGACGGCCTGATGGTGGGCGTGGTCGACGCCGACATCTACGGACACTCGATCCCCCGGATGCTTGGAGTCGAAGGGCGCCCGACGCAGGTCGAAGGCCTGATCATGCCGCCGCAGTCGCACGGCGTGAAGGTGATCTCGATCGGCATGTTCACAGCCGGCAACACCCCGGTGGTCTGGCGAGGTCCGATGCTGCACCGGGCACTGCAGCAATTCCTGGCCGACGTGTGGTGGGGCGACCTCGACGTGCTGCTGATGGACCTGCCCCCGGGCACCGGCGACATCGCCATCTCCGTCGCTCAGCTGGTCCCCACCGCCGAGCTGCTCGTGGTGACGACCCCACAACAAGCGGCAGCCGAAGTTGCCGAACGAGCGGGGACGATTGCGCTGCAGACCCACCAACGGGTGGCCGGCGTCATCGAGAACATGGCCTGGCTGCCGTGCCCCCACTGCGACGAGCGTGTCGAGGTGTTCGGTTCAGGCGGAGGCGAGCAGGTGGCGTCCGGACTGAGCCGGTCACTCGGAGCCGATGTGCCCCTACTCGGAGCCGTCCCGATCGATGTCCGCCTCCGCGAGGGCGGAGACAACGGTCAACCGCTCGTGCTGAGCGACCCCGAAGCTCCTGCGGCCGTCACCCTGGCGCAGATCGCCACGCGGCTCGGTCGGCGCGAGCGTGGACTGCTGGGCAAGTCGCTGTCACTGACGCCGAACCGGAGCTGATCGGCCTTCAGGTGGTGTCGGAGTCGTAGCGCGGACGCTCAGAGCCCTTGTTCTCACCTGGGCCATCTTCCTTGCCGTCGACCGCTCGCTTCACGTCATTGATCTCATTGTCGATCGGGTCGAAGAGGTTGCGCTTGACGAAGGACCTGGGGTCAAGATCGCTGATGTTCATGTCGCCGAGCTCTGGTCCGAGCGAGTCCTTGAGATCTTGCCTGGCGCCAGTGGCCATCCGCCGCACCTCTCGCAGAAGGCGAGCAGCATCTGATGCCAGCCCTGGCAGCTTGTCCGGTCCGAAGATCAACAGGGCGAGCACCGCAATGGCGATGATCTCCCACACGTTGATGTCGAACATGACTCCAGGGTAGGCCAGAACCGAAGTCAGCCGACCGTTGCTCCCAAAGTGAGGGTGAGCGAGAGCTGTCGATCCCCACGTTCGATGAGCAACGTGACGTCATCGCCCGGCCTCAGGCTTCTGATGAGGACGACGAACTCCTCGTACGTCTCCACCGGCTCGCCGTCAACCGCGACAACTCGATCCCCCGGCTCGACACCGGCAACGTCGGCGGCTCCTCCCGGCGTAACCGCTTCTCCGGGGGCCCCCGCTCGCTGCACCTGAGCGCCCGGGCCTGGGTACGTGAGATCAAGAAGAACGCCCACGACCGGGTACTCCGCCTCACCCGTGGCAATCAGCTGCTCCACCACCGTCCGAGCCTGATTCACGGGAATCGCAAACCCCAGCCCGATGTTTCCTGCGCCCCGCCCCGTCCCCAAGGTGGCGATCGCACTGGTGATGCCGACCACGCGGCCGCGACTGTCGACCAGCGGACCACCTGAGTTGCCAGGGTTGATGGCGGCGTCTGTCTGGATGGCGCTGATGTAGGAGGCCTCACCGGCATCGGATGTGGTGACAGGGCGGTCGAGTGCGCTGACGATTCCTGTGGTCACCGTCCCGCTCAGACCGAGAGGAGATCCGACCGCGATCACGGCGTCACCAACGCGCAGACGGTCAGAGTCTCCGAGCGGGGCAGCGGGAAGATTCTTCCGGTCCACACGAACCACAGCCAGGTCGTATGTCGGTGAACGGCCGACGATCCGGGCGGGAACCTGAACGCCATCACTGAATGTGGCGGTCACCAATCCGTCCTTGCCGGCGCCAGAGATGACATGGCTGTTCGTGACGATGTAGCCGTCTGGACGCACCACCACCCCTGAGCCCGTTGCTCCACGTCCTTGCCCCCGGACCTCCAGCGACACCACCGTCGGGACCACGGCGTCGGCGATCAGAGTCACTCCGGTGGGGGGTTCGTCGTTGACCGGCGCCACGGGAAGCACGACACCAGGGATGGCATCGGTTCTGTCGTCGGCCCAGAGCACGACTGCCGCCGCAAGCGCACCCCCTGCAAGGCCGACGATGAGGGCCGCCAGCACGAAGAGGAGCAGGCTCGGGCCCGGACCGCGTTCCGCGCGGTAGACGAATCGGGTCGGCGTGCTCACGGGGCCACGCTACGCGGTCATCAGCGCCTTCGCGGCCGGGAGCCCGCCCAGCATCCGCACACAGATAGGGTCGGCGCTGACGCGGGAATGCAGGACAGGTCCGACCAGAACCAGCGCTGAGGAGGCCGACCATCGGTACCGACGAGACAGACACCAGCGGGCTCTTCGTCGACGGCTATCGCCCAGAGGACGACCTGCTGGAAGCTGCGCGCAGTCGTGGCGACGAGATCGGAGTGACGTCGGTGTCACCGGCCACCGGGGCGACACTGCACTGGCTCGCCGAGCTCATCGGGGCGCGCGCTGTCGCCGAGGTCGGCACCGGAGCTGGCGTCTCCGGACTCTGGCTGTTGCGCGGAATGACGCCCGATGGCGTGCTCACCACCGTCGACGAAGAGGCGGAGAACACCCGGGTCGCACGCCAGACCTTCGCGGAAGCCGGCGTTCCCACGCAACGGGTGCGACTCATCACCGGTCATCCGGTCGAGGTGCTCTCCAGACTCGCCGACGGAGCGTATGACGTCGTCTTCTTCGACGCGAACCCCCAGGAGTCCAGCCGATACTTCGAGGAGGGTCTGCGTCTGCTGCGACCCGGTGGACTCGTGGTCTTCAACGGGGCCCTGTTGGGCGGTCGTGTTGCCGATCCCGCCCAGCGCGACGCAGCCACGATTGCCGTTCGCGCCCTGGTGAACGACTCGCGTGAGGATGAAAGGATCCGGCCCCTGCTGGTGCCGGTCGGCGACGGCGTTCTCGTCGCCCAGAAGCTCTGACGCCTGGACGCGTCGTCAGGCAGTACCTGGGCCGGCCCCGGAGACGAACCCGTCGCCCCCCTCGGCGACAGCCACGACCTCAAAGGGCTCGTAGGCGATCGGTGGCGATCCGATGATCACGCTGCCCGGAGCTGTGGTCTCGCCCGGCATGAAGCCGGCCAGGAAGTGGTCGCGGTCTTCGCGACTGGCAAAGATGTAGGTGCCCTCGAACCACTCGCCCTCGATCATGCCCCAGGTCTTGGCGTGCAGCCCGTCCATGCCGGAGAAGCGGTCAAGGGACGTCGATACCACGTAGTCACGCAGCTGCTGCGCCACGGCCGGTGGGGAGTCTTTCAGCGTCCACCGCACCGAGAGGCCGAACACCGACGTCAGCCCACCACGTCGACGAGTTGGTCACCCAGGTCTTTGGCCTCTTCGGCATTGAGCTCGACGACGAGTCGACCGCCACCTTCGAGGGGCACGCGCATGACGATGCCGCGACCCTCTTTGGTCACCTCGAGTGGTCCGTCGCCGGTGCGCGGCTTCATGGCCGCCATGGGCATCCCCTTTCCAGAAGGCAACGTGACCGAGGGTTCGGTACGTACAGCCCTTCGAACAATGCAGACTCATTATTCCGCACGGCTGATGAGGGTGTGCGCCCGCCCCAATGGAGCGCGCTACGACGCGGCGTGCTCGGCCTCGACGTCGCGCGCCAGCTTCTGCAGGCTCCGGCCTACTCCCCAAGCGAATCCCGGTCGGACGATGGGCCATCCGGCCTTGCCCAGAATCCCCAGCGGCAGGTCCAGCTCTTCCGCCCAGACGAATCGCGAACGGCCCCCCGGCAGCGCAACCACCTCAAAGATGCCGAGGCCCTTGACCACCTTCCCGGTGTGCAGAACAACGCACCGTCGGGGCGGATCCCATTCAGTGATGACCATGGTGTCGAGGAATCCGAGTCGACCGACACCGGTGAAGGCTTCCAGTCCACCCCCGACCCCGACCCCGTCGAGGTCGGTGGAGCGCACGACCGTTCCAAGCATCCACTCTGACTGTCGGGGCCAGTCGGTGACCGCAGACCACACCGCCTCGGGTGGGGCGTCGATGACGACATCAACTGCTATGTGCGCTGTCACTTACTCCTCCGACGTCGAGTGCTGCCCTGCCTGGAGCTGCCGAATCTCAGCATCCCGCAGCGCGAGCTCGGCCGCGAGTCGGTCGAGCACCTCGTCGACCGCGGCCATCTGATAGCCGCGAACGGCCAAGGGAAGGCGCAACGTCTCGACGTCGGAGGCCACCATGGTGCGCTCCTGCGGCAACCGCACGACGACGTCGTCCGGCTCCTCCTCCACCAATCCGTCGCCACGCCCCAGCGCGAGCAGGACCACCCCCAACAAGATGGCGCTGATCACCACCAGCCATAAAATCCACATCATGCGACGTTCCTCCTTGGATGCGTCACGATGGTCCCACGCCCGGAACTTCTCCGGCGACCATGCCATGAGGAGCCTTGTGTCAGAGCCCACGCTGCACCTCGGCACTTCGGCATTCTCAGCCGATGAGCGCGTGATCATGGCCATCGTCAATCGCACACCTGACTCCTTCTACGACGCGGGACGCACCTTCAGCGACGACCGTGCCATGTCCGCAGTTGACGCTGCCGTTGCGGCCGGGGCAGAGATCGTGGACATCGGGGGCGTCAAGGCGGGGCCGGGTGTCGAGGTCGACCTCGACGAGGAACTCAGCCGCACCGTTGACTTCGTCGCAGCCGTTCGTGAGCGTCACCCTGCGGTGATCATCAGCGTTGACACGTGGCGCCATGAAGTCGGTGAGGCCGTCTGTCGTGCTGGGGCTGACCTGCTCAACGACGCCTGGGGAGGCCACGACCCCGAACTCGCTCACGTCGCCGCGCAGTTCGGGGTGGGCTTGGTGTGCACCCACGCCGGGGGCGCAGCCCCGCGGACCCGACCGCACCGCGTCCAGTACGAGGACGTGGTCGCGTCCGTCACCGACTTCCTGGGTCAAGAGGCCGCCCGCGCCGAAGCGGCGGGGGTCGACCATCGACGAATCCTTGTCGATCCAGGCCACGACTTCGGCAAGAACACCCGCCACTCGTTGGCCGTCACGCGCGAGCTCGGTCGACTCACCGCCCTGGGCCGGCCACTCCTGGTCTCGCTGTCGAACAAGGACTTCGTCGGCGAGACGCTGGATGTCCCAGTGGGCGAGCGACTGGTCGGAACTCTGGCGGCAACAGCGATCAGTTCTTGGTTGGGAGCGCAGGTCTTTCGGGTGCACGAGGTGCACGAGACACGGGCGGTGCTGGCGATGGTGCAGGCGATCGCGGGGGCCGAGGGGCCGGCCGTGGCACGACGCGGGCTCGCCTAGACGCTCTGGCGCGCTGCCGAGCGACATTCGCGCCGGCGTAGGCAACGAATGAGGCAGCGAGCACCCAGACCGCCACGAGGATCGTGGGCACCTGCCACACCGCGATAGACGTACCGACGGAGGTCCAGTCGGCGAGGCTGCCGGCCAGGACCGCGACGACCGCCTGGCCCCCCATCAAGGCGACCTGCACAAGAGCAAACACCGGCGCCCGAATCGCCGGGGCCATCTCGCGGACGGCCACGACGTACGTCAGTGCCCCTGGGGCGCTGATGATCCCGAGCCCGATGTATCCCACCAACGCCGGAACCACGCTTGGAGGCAGCGAGAAGGATGCGATGGCCAAGATGGCACCGGCGGCCATCGTCAAGGCTGAGAGGCGCATGAGATCGGCGCTGCTGCGTCGACGGGGCAGGACGAGCCCGAGAAGTGCAGCGACAAACGCCATCAAGGCGGCGAGGGGACCAGCGAAGCCCGGGTGCTTGAACTGGGTGGCGTAGACCACCACCAGCGCCTCGCCCGCCATGATTGTGCTGGCGCTGACCACCGACAGCAGAACCGCACGCCGGAGCAGCGGACGTCCGACCAGTGCCTTGATCCCGTTGCGCAGCAGCCCCCTGGCTGAGTCGGTGATGTCGGCCAGCGGGTCGAGCTGCGGGACGCCGAGCAGGAGCAGGCCCGACACCAAGAACGAGAGCGCATTGAGACCGATCGCGAAACCGAAGCCGACGAGCGCCAGGGCGGCACCTCCGACGAGGAAGCCGATCATGCTCGCGACCTGCTGTGTCGACTGGAAGAGGACGAGGGCGTCCTCGCGCGTCTCTTCGTCAGGTGCGTACTCCGGCACGGCTGCCGCCCTCGTCGCCTCGTACACCGAGGTCGGCACCGAGGCCAGGAAGACCAGGGCGAGCAGTGACCACGTTGGCAGATCCGGAACGAGCAGGAAGAGGATCAACGTCGCACGGAGGAAGTCGGCACCGATCAGGAGCCGTCGCGGCGGGATCTTCGCCGTCCACCCCACCAGGAGAGGTGCGAACAGGTAGGGCAGGTACAGAGCCGCCAGACTGGCCGACGCAGCAAGGGCGAGGCCGGTGTTCTGATAAAGCAGGGCGGCGATGCCGAGGAGACCGATCCAGTCGCCCATCTCGCTGACCATCTGCGAGATCCAGAAGCGACGGAGAACGCGGTCCCTGGAGACCACCACTGCCCGTTGGAGACGTCCCGCAACCGCGGACTGGACCGTGACATCCCTCGTGCGCCTACGGCGACCCTGCGGTGCTGACTCCTGAGGGCGTTCCACCAAGGAGGTATCGGCACGCCCCAGCAGAGCCTTCAGCCGTTCAGATGCCCATCATGGGCGGGCTGGCAGCGCGTCGCTCGGCCTCTTCCTTGATCATTGTCGCGTCGAGTTCCTCCTGCCGCAGCTCGTTCACGCCGGCCTCGTTCTGTTGAATCACCGCTAGAGCCTCGTCCACGGTGTCGACGACCTGGAGGAGGTGGAGATCTTGGTTGGAGGCCTTGCCACCATCCACCATCGTGTCGCGCAACCACTGGATGAGGCCCCCCCAGTAGCCGGAATCAACAAGGACGATGGGGAAGGCCGTGACCTTCTGGGTCTGCACCAGAGTCATCGCCTCGAAGAGCTCGTCCATGGTGCCGAAACCACCGGGGAGCACGATGAAACCTTGCGCGTACTTGACGAACATCGTCTTGCGCGCGAAGAAGTAGCGGAAGTGGACGCCGATGTCGACCCACGGGTTCATGCCCTGTTCGAAGGGCAGCTCGATCCCGAGGCCCACCGACACGCCCCCGGCGTCGACGGCGCCGCGGTTGGCCGCCTCCATGATCCCTGGGCCACCTCCGGTGATCACGGCGTAGCCCGCGCGGGCCAGTCCTGCCCCCACTCGACGTGCTTGCTCGTACTCGGAGTCCTCACGCTGGACACGAGCCGATCCGAAGACACTGATCGCCGGACCCAGCTCTGCCAATGCCCCGAAACCCTCAACGAACTCGGCCTGAATCCTGAGCACGCGCCACGGGTCGGCGTGCAACCAGTCGCTGGGCCCGGTGGAGTCGAGCAGTCGCTGATCGGTCGTGCTGCGCTGAACCTGTCCGCGACGGAGCACCACCGGCCCCCGCCGCTTCTCGCGAGGAGGGTCCTGGTCCTTCGCCTCCCGCCGATCTCCTGGGGTGGCTGGGTTCCCTGACGCAGCGTCACGATCACCGGGATTCATGCGCCCACGCTAGCGGGCTGGCAGACGGAGATACTTCGTGCTATCTTTTAGTTGTGCTTTCAACTAATGAGACATCAACTACTTTCCCGAAAGGACCACGCAGATGACGACAACGACCGAGTCCCTCGACCTCACCACCGGAACCTGGGCCATCGACCCCAGCCACACCCGGGTCGGCTTCTCCGCCAAGCACGCCATGATCGCCAAGGTCCGCGGCCAGTTCTCGGAGTTCTCCGGCTCGCTCACCCTCGATGGCTCGGCCCCTGAGGCGTCCAAGGCACTCGTCACCATCGACGCGGCCAGCATCTCCACGGGCAGCGACGACCGAGACGCCCACCTTCGCTCCGGCGACTTCCTGGACGTCGAGGCGTACCCCGAGATCACCTTCGCCTCGACCGGCGTCCGTCACTCCGGTGGCGACGACTTCGTCATGGTGGGCGACCTGACCATCCGCGGAACCACGCTGCCTGTCGAGCTGGCCGTCGAGCTCGAGGGCCTCGCGACCGACCCCTTCGGCAATGAGCGGATCGGCTTCGCCGGCGCAACGACCATCAACCGCAAAGACTTCGGCCTCACCTGGAACGCAGCCCTTGAAGCTGGCGGCGTCCTGGTGAGCGACAAGATCACGATCACTCTCGATGTGAGCGCCATCAAGCAGCCGTAACCCCTCTACGGGCAGCCCCACCACCTCTTGGGGCTGCCCCACCACCTCTAGGGCCATGTCACACCGGTTCGGTCATTTCGAACCGGTGTGACATGGCCCCTTTTACGTGGTGAGCCAGGCGTGGAGGTGGTCCTCGCATTCGGTGAGCTGGGTGGCTGACACCCATTCGCCCGCCGTGTGTGCAACGTGGGGGTCACCGGGGCCGTAGTTGACGGCCGGCACTCCCAAGGCAGAGAACTGCGCCACGTCGGTCCACCCGAACTTGGCCCGTGGCGTCCCACCGATGGCGGCTGCGAACGCCTGCGCCGCCGGATGCTGGAGACCCGGACGGGCACCGGCCGCGCTGTCCGTGACCGTGACGTCGAACCCCACAAAGAGCTCACGCAGGTGCTCTTCGGCAACTTCGGGAGAGCGATCCGGAGCGAACCGGTAGTTGACCGTGACGACGCACTCGCCGGGAACGACATTGCCCGCCACTCCACCGGTGATCGCCACCGCGTTGAGCCCCTCACGGAAGTCCAGCCCGTCGACCTCCGGACGGCGCGGCTCGTACGCCCGCAGCCGGTCGAGCACCTCTCCCGCCGCATGGATGGCGTTCGATCCCATCCACGAACGGGCGCTGTGAGCACGCTCGCCCGTCACATGCACGTCGACGCGCATCGTGCCCTGACAGCCCCCCTCGACGATGGCGTCCGTGGGCTCGAGCAGCACGGCGAAGTCTGCAGCCAGCCACTCCGGGTGGTTGCGCGTAAGACGCAGAAGCCCATTTCGCTCCGCCTCTACCTCTTCTCCGTCGTAGAACACGTAGGTGATGTCACGCCTCGAGGATGCGACCGCCGCGGCCAGGCGCAGCATGATCGCGATCCCACCCTTCATGTCTGCGGTGCCGAGCCCGTGCAGGATGTCGCCCGCACGCCTGGACGGCAGGTTGTCAGCGGGCGGAACGGTGTCCAGGTGCCCGGCGAGAACAACTCGCTCGGTCCGCCCCCACGAGGTGCGCGCGACCACCGCATCGCCATCACGATCCACCGTGAGGTGCTCGATGGCGCGCACCGCCACCTCGACGGCGTCGGCGACTTCCTTCTCGTGCCCGCTCTCGGAGTAGATGTCCACCAGAGCTGCGGTGAGCGAGGCTGTGTCCTGGCCAATGTCGAGAGTCGCCACCTGGGTACCGTAACGATGTGACCACTGACAACGCCCAGCCAGCCCCACCGCGCGCCGCCTTCGGGGTCGGCCTCGCCACCATCTCGGACGCCGACGGCCGCGTGCTCGACGTCCGCTACCCCCGTCTCGGCCTCGGTTGGGATCCCGCCGTCATGCGCCGTGTCGGTGTCAGCGGCTCGGGCCTGGTCGACGTTCCGAGCGACGAGGCGCACGAACTCGTGGGCGCGGTCATCTCCCACCTGGTCGGCGCCGACCTGCGACGCGGGGTGCGCGTCCAGTTCATCGCGCTGCACGTCGACGATCTGGACGCCCCACCGACTGACACGTACGACGCGTACCTGCGGCTGCACCTGCTGTCGGCGCGCCTCGTCCAACCCCGGACGATCAACCTCGATGGCATCTTCGGCCTGCTCACCAATGTCGTGTGGACGAACTTCGGTCCTTGCCCCGTGGAGAACTTCGAGGCCACCCGTCTGCACCTCATGCAGGACGGTCCGGTCACCATCCACGGCGTCGACAAGTTCCCCCGCATGGTCGACTACGTCACACCCGTCGGCATTCGTATCGCTGACGCCGACCGTGTGCGACTCGGTGCCCACCTCGCCGAGGGCACCACTGTCATGCACGAGGGGTTCGTCAACTTCAACGCCGGCACGCTCGGCGCGTCCATGGTCGAAGGCCGCATCAGTGCAGGCGTCGTCGTCGGCGACGGCTCCGACATCGGCGGTGGAGCGTCCATCATGGGCACGCTCTCCGGTGGCGGCCAAGAGGTCATCCGTATCGGAGAGCGCTGCCTCATCGGGGCCAACGCAGGCGTCGGGATCTCGCTGGGCGACGACACAGTCGTGGAGGCCGGCCTCTACGTCACGGCCGGCACCAAGGTGACAACGCCGGACGGCCAGGTGGCCAAGGCGCGAGACCTGTCGGGGCAGGCAGGACTGCTCTTCAGGCGCAACTCGGTCACGGGCGCCGTCGAGGCGGTGGCCCGCAGCGGCTCGTGGGGCGGCCTGAACGAAGCCCTTCACGCCAACGACTGACAGCCCTGGCGCCACGCCGCCGATTTCCGACCACCCCCTTCCATGACGCACACTGGGACGACTATGTCCGAGCGCCCCTCCCGCCTCCGCGGCCCCTTCCTGGGGCTGCTGGCGCTTGCCCTGCCGCTGGCTCTGGTGGCTGGGTTCGTGGTGTGGTGGAACGGCGGGTTCGGCCCGATCCTGGGGCGAGAGGTGTGCCGCGTCACAGGCCCGGAGGGCACGGTCTCGCTCGACCACGAACAGGTCGCGAACGCCTCGACAGTGGCTGCAGTTGCTCATCGGCGTGGCTTGCCACCGCGTGCCGTCACGGTCGGCCTGGCCACTGCCATGCAGGAGTCTGAGCTGCGCAATCTCGACGGCGGAGACCACGACAGCGCCGGGCTCTTCCAACAACGACCTTCACAGGGCTGGGGGTCGTTCGACCAGGTCACCGACCCGGTCTACGCGGCGGAGGCGTTCTTCTCAGCACTCGTCACCGTCGAGCGTTGGCAACAGATGCCGGTGACCGTTGCCGCCCAGACCGTCCAGCGCAGCGCCTACCCCGACGCCTACCAGAAGCATGCTGACGAGGCGAAGACTCTCACCGCGGCCCTCACTGGACGCCGTGGGGCGGCCTTGTCGTGCACCGTGCGTGCCGAGGACGAGCGCCCACAGAAGATCAACGACGAAGGTCTCACCCCCCGCGCCTCGGCGCTCCGCAGCGACGTCGAGAACGCATGGGGCACTCAGAGCCTTGGCGGCTTCGCGCCAGGGGGTGTCACGCGTCCGCAGCCGTCCGCGCACAACGAGGGACGTGCCATCGATGTGTTCTTCGAACCGGCGGGCGAGCCTGAGATGAGGCACGACGGATGGGCGCTTGCCCATTGGCTGGTCGCCAACGCCGACCAGCTCGACGTCAAGCTCATCATCTACCGCGACAAGATCTGGTCTACCGGGCGAAGCCCTGAGGGCTGGCGCGACTACACGTCGCCCTACGGAAACCCCAAAGACCCCACGCTGCGTCACCTCGACCACGTTCACGTCGAAGTGACGTGAGTCATGGGTCTCGGCGGTTGCATGAGCCAGGTACCGCCGGCAGCTCGCGGTGAACTAGCCGGCGATGCGCGTTGCCGCGGCCTCCACTCGCTCATCGGACGCCGTGAGAGCTACCCGCACATGCTTGGCGCCACGAACCCCGTAGAAGTCGCCCGGTGCCACCAGGACACCGCGTTCGGCGAACCACCCCACGGTGTCCATACAGGGCTCGTCGCGCGTGACCCACAGATAGAGCCCGGCCTCGGAGTGCTCCACAGCGAATCCGGCCTCGTGAACGGCCGCCACCAGTTGCTGCCGGCGTGCGGAGTACCGCTGCCGTTGCTCGACGACGTGCGCGTCGTCCTCCAACGCAGCCTGCATCGCTGACTGAACCGGTGCCGGCATCATGAAACCTAGGTGCTTGCGTGCCTCGAGCAACGACGCGATGAGCGACGCATCACCGGTAGCGAATCCCGCGCGATAGCCAGCGAGATTCGACCGCTTCGACAACGAGTGCAGCGCCAGGACGCCGTCCGGTGACTCGCCACAGACGTCCGGGTGAAGGACCGAGACGGGCCGCGCATCCCACCCCAGCTCGATGTAGCACTCGTCCGACACCACGATCGCGCCACGCTCACGCGCCCATGTGACCACCTTGCGCAGATGCTCGGTCGGCAGGACGCGTCCGGTGGGATTCGCCGGCGAGTTGAGCCACACCAGATCAATCCGCCCAGGTCCGATCGACATCGTCGAGTCAGAGGCGACGACGTCGGCGCCGACCACGCGAGCCCCGATGTCGTACGTCGGATAGGCAAGTTCAGGCACCATCACTCGGCTACCGGCCCCAAGCCCGAGCAGCATCGGCAAGCTCGCCACGAGCTCCTTGGTACCGATGGCCGGCAGGACGGCGTCGGTATCGATGCCCGAGACACCAAGGCGGCGGGTCATCCAGTCGACTGCCGCCCCCCGAAGCGACTCCGACCCATGCGTCGTCGGATACCCCGGGGCGTCGGCCGCATCGGCCAATGCCCGCTGGACGATGGGTGGCACCGGATCCACGGGGGTGCCTACCGACAGGTCGACGAGTCCATGCGGGTGCGAAGACGCCACAGCGCGGGCGTCAGCCAACCGATCCCACGGGAAGTCAGGGAGCCGGTCTGAAAGTGGGGTGGGACTCAGTGCTCGACCGCTTGCGGCGGTAGTGCGGCAACAACCGGGTGGTCCTTCGGGATCTTGCCGGTCTTGGCGGCACCACCAGGCGAGCCGAGGTCGTCGAAGAACTCGACGTTGGCCTTGTAGAAGTCCTTCCACTGTTCGGGGGTGTCGTCCTCGTAGAAGATCGCCTCGACGGGGCAGACCGGCTCACATGCACCGCAGTCGACGCACTCATCGGGGTGGATGTAGAGCATCCGTTCGCCCTCGTAAATACAGTCGACAGGGCATTCGTCGACACACGCCTTGTCAAGCAAATCGACACACGGCTGGGCGATGACGTAGGTCACAGGCTCCTCCTCGGAATGACGCCGTGCATAGTATTCACGACCGCCGCCCGCTCCGCCTCCAAGGGGTCGCCCGTGTCCAGCACAGAGCCACCCACCCCGATCCCCCGCTGGCCCGATTCGGGCTGGGTAGCCGCGGCCATCGGCCGACGGGTAAGCGTTCGGCTGACCGCCGGGGGAACCGGCCCAAGCGGGGGGCCAGCCCTCCGAGACGTCGTTGGCTTCCTCGAATCTGCCGCTGGCGACCCCGCACCCAAATGGTCGATCCGTAGGAGAACCGGCGAGGTCGTCACCGTGGACGTCAGTCGAGTCATTGCTGCCAAGGTCGTTCCGGACGCGCCGCTGCGCCTGCGCTCGGCGTCCGACATCGACGCCGGCACACTCGAGGCAATCGCCGCCGAGGCCTGGCAGCCCCTTGAACAGGAGTCACTCGGCGGATGGGTGCTGCGGGCTGCCCGCGGATTCACCGGCAGAGCCAACAGCGTGCTGCCGCTGGGCTCCCCTGGGGTTCCGCTGGACGAGGCACTGACCACCGTCGTCGACTGGTACCGAGCCCGCTCGCTGCCTCCGACAATCCAGGTTCCATTGCCGCTCCACGAGCGACCTGGACGCCGCACTGAGCGGTGCCGGCTGGCAGCGCCACCAGGACATCGCCGTGATGGTCGGCGACGTCGCCGCGCTCGCCATGACCACTTCCAGCCCACCTCCCGATGGCATGACGCTGCACATCACCGACACTCCTGCTCCACAGTGGCTCGCCGCCTTCAGGTACGGCACCAGCTCCCTGCCGTCCGAGGTCACCCCCATCGTGATGAAGGCGAAGCAGCCACTCTTCGCGTCACTTGAGGGACCGGGCGACGAGGTCTACGGAATCGCCCGCGGAGCTGTCAACGGTCAGTGGCTCGGCGTCACAGCCCTTGAGGTCCCGGAGGCGTACCGACGCCGGGGGTGGGACGGTCGCTGATGACCGCACTCATCGCTCACGCCGCAGACCACCTGTGCCGCCATGTCTGGCTGCAGGTGGCGCGTGACAACGCTCCAGCGCGGGCTCTCTATGACCAGCTCGGTTTCGCTGAGCACCATCACTACGTCTATCGACGCCTCGTTTGCCCTCCTGGGTAGGGTCGATCTGTGGCCAACGAACGGTTCCAGACGCCCGAAGCAGAGGCACTGCGCAGACACCAGCGCGACGTCAGTGACGTTCACCTGCGTGACGCCCTCACCGATCCCGCTCGACCCGGGGCGATGACCCTGGCGGTCGGTCCACTCACGGTCGACTTCTCACGCATGCTCGGAGGGCCCGAAACGCTCGAGCTCCTGGGCGCATTGGCCGTGGCGCTTGACGTGCCCGCGCAAATGAAGGCGATGGCCTCAGGCGCAGAGGTGAACACGACTGAGCACCGCGCCGCCCTGCACACGGCCCTGCGAGCCGATCCCCGGCAACCGATCATGGTCACCGGCGAGGACGTCATGCCAGAAGTCCGAGGGACGGCGGACGCTGTCAGCGACTACGTCGAGTCGGTGACTTCCGGCAAGCGTTGCGGCGCCGACGGAGACCGAATCTCCGATGTCGTCGTCATCGGAATCGGTGGTTCAGACCTCGGACCCCGAATGATCACCGCCGCCACTCGCGCACACCACACCGGACATGTGCGCGTCCACTTCGTGGCGAACGTAGACCCGGCCGAGCTGGACACCGTTCTGGCACCGCTGCAAGCGGCGTCCACGCTGGTCGTCGTGATCTCCAAGACCTTCACGACGGTCGAGACACTCGCCAACGCCAAGGCAGCACGCGCTTGGCTGCTCAGCTCCGTAGGAGAAGAGGGGATCGCCCATCACCTCTGCGCAGTAACCACCGCGGTAGAAGCAGCTGCCGCGTTCGGGGTCCCCGCGGACGCGGTGTTCGGCTTTCGCGACTGGGTGGGCGGCCGATTCTCACTCGCTTCGGCGGTGGGTATCGGTATCGAGTTCGCGATCGGGCGTGAAGGCATGCAAGCGATGCGCGACGGCATGCGGTCGGTCGACGAGGGCTTCCTCACCGATCCACCCGAACGAAACGCCGCGCTGCTACTTGGCATGCTCGACGTCTGGTACGGGGAGTACTTCGGCACAGCGACCAAGGCAGTGATCCCATACGCCCAAGACCTCGCCCTTCTGCCGAGCCACCTTCAACAGCTGCAGATGGAGAGCAACGGCAAGTCCGTCACGACTCAGGGTGATCCCGTCTCGTGGCCGACCTCGCCCATCGTGTGGGGCGCACCAGGGACGAACGGACAGCACGCCTTCTTCCAGCTGCTGCATCAGGGAACCCACCTGGTTCCTGTCGATCTGATCGGCGTCCGCTCGATCCAGGGCGGCGAACGAGCAGAGCTTCTGCAGGCAAACCTGCTGGCCCAGGCCGCTGCGCTCGCACTCGGACGCACCGCAGACTCATTGCGCGAGTCCGGAACCCCTGCAGAACTGATTCCGCACAAGGTGATGGCCGGAGACCGCCCCAGCACCTTGATCTGGATCCCCGACCTCAGTCCCTTGAGCGTGGGGGCGCTCGTGGCCCTCTACGAGAGCGCCACCGTCGTCTCAGGGATGGCCTGGGGCATCAACCCCTTCGACCAGTGGGGCGTCGAGCGCGGCAAAGAGCTGGCGAGCGCGCTCCTGCCTGCGGTGACCGGCGGCGCGACACCACCAGGGACGGACGAATCCACCGTTGCCTCGGTTGGCCACCTGCGCGGCACCTGAGCCGGCCAGGGCATTCACGCCTGACGCACTCAGGTCTCTGCGCCACCGCCGAGTGAGCACTCGACGCGCCTGGAGCGCAACCAGGTGAGCACTCGGCAGGACTAGTTGTTGTTGTCGCCGCCCGCCGCCGCCGCCAGACTGGTTGCCTGGTTTGTCGTTGGGCTTGTCAGACTTCTTCGGTTCATTCTGCTTGTCGGGCTTGGGCGCGCAGACCACGGTCGCCGCGGCGTCGTAGGAGGTGCGCAGCGGCTCGCGCCGCTCTACCTCACCGTTTCTCCTCCACACCCGCACCACGGTGATGTCGAACCCGTCCACACCCGCCTGCGCCACGCACTCGTCAGTCGTGTCGTAGACAGTTCCTGGCGTCCGGGGGTTCTCGCGTGGACCGAAGACGGCACCGATGTCCCAGTACTTCGTGCTCCACATCGTCGTGGTCACGGAGGTGTCGGTCACCGATGCGGTGATGTAGACGCCGTACGGAGTGTCGTTGCGGAACTTGAGGTCAAGGTTGCCCCACGAAACCGTTGCCTCGAGACCTGCGGTGTACCGCGAGATCCAGTAGCTGTGGGCACGCTGCTCCAGCCTGGTCATGCCTGCGAAGAAGGCTGTGTGCCACATCGACGTCGTGATCGTCGACACGGCACCGCCGTAGTCCTCGACGAGGCGTCCGTCCTGGATCACGAAACCTTCGACAAAGCCGTTCTCGGGTGTTCTCTCACCCACGACGCCGTTGAGGCTGAAGGTCTCACCGGGTTCGAGAATCGTTCCGTTGATGGAGTTCGCGGCGACGCCGATGTTCGTCACCCGGTAGGCGGCATAGGGGAAGTCCTGGGTGAACGTCGAGATCACCTCGCGCACGCCCAGCTTTCGGGCTTCGGCAGTGGTCAGCTCTGGTTCGACCCTCGTGAGATCAAGCGTGGCCGTGCGGGTGGACGAGGCCAATGCCTCGATCATGCCGAGCTCGAGCGCCTCATCATCGACACCCCGGCCCGTGCGGGCCTGCACCACCTTCGGGCTCCCCGAGGAGACGTTGAAGGTGGCATCGACCGCCGGGCTGCCCACCTCTTCAAGGGGCTCAGCCAACAGCTCGCGCAAGACAGGAACGTCGATCTCAGGTCTCAGCTCACCGGCCTTTGCCCGGTACGAGAGTGCCGCAGCAATCTGACGACGGGAAACCGTGAGGTCCGTACGGCCCATGCTCAGCGTGAGGGGCTTCGCGATGGCCTCCTCCGCGTCGGTCGAAGCGAAGAGCTCCACTTCATCGGCCGAGACCTCGGGCACCACGGGCTCCACCGGCAGAGCCACCGGTTCGTCACTCATCAGGTAGGCATCGACGATCGTCGAGGCAGCCTGACCGCGATCGAGCGCGTTCCCCGAGCGCGGCTCGATGACCACGACCGAGAGTCCGTCGTACTCGATGCGGGGCTGGCGCGGTGGGTCATCGACCCGGCGCGCCATCGAGCGCACTGCCCGGTCAAGCTGTTCCTGATCGACTTCGACGTCAGGCTCAAGGGACTGCCCGCCCACTTGTCCCACGAGTGCCTGGGGAGCGGCGGTCCGACGCGGAATGGCCGCAACGGTTGATACCGGATCGAAACCCAGTCCCAGCTGCTCGGCCGGGTACTCACGGACCGCGCCCTGCACGTCGACGGTCATCGCAACGGCACGATCGCTGAGCTCGTCGTTGAGTGTCTGCACGGCCTCGTCGTCAGACATGCCGCCGATATCGACGCCTGCGACCGTTGTGCCCCGAGGGATGCCTCCGCCGACCCAGGCGAAGGCCGCGAAGTAGGCGAGGAGCACCACAACCACCAGGCCGCCCGCGGTGACAGCCAAGAGCCGTCGAGTTCCCCCGAGACGACTCGAGGAAGCGTCCGGCGTGACCTCAGTCATGGTCGCCGGCCGCGCCAAGCGAGCGATAGCCCCTGCGGAAGTAGAGAAGTGGTTCAGGCAACGGGGGCACGGCGATCTCCAGCTCGGCGACTTCACCGACCACAATGTCGTGATCGCCGGCCTGGCGCACGTCGAAGGTGTGGCATTCCATGGCCGCGAGGGCTCCGTCGATCCAGGCAACGCCGTGTCGCGGCGAACGATGGTGGCCGGACCGCTTCAGCTGCCCCTCCAACGGGCGCCCCTTGGTGGCGAACCAGCGCGAAGTCTGCTCAGCATCTGCGGGAAGAATCGACACTCCCCATGCGTGCGCGGCGACGATCGCCTCATGGAAACGTGACTCGCGCTCGACACTGACCAGGACGAGAAGAGGATCCAGGGACACCGAGGCAAAGGCGTTCGCGGTCATGGCGTGGTCGACACCGTCGACCACGCAGGTGACGACAGTGATACCAGTGGCGAAGCGGCTGACCGCCTCACGGAACTCGTCAGGGGTCGGGGGCACGTCAAAACCCTAACCCGGCGTTCCGGCTAGTACGCCTGGGCTCCCGCGTATCGGGCGTTCGCGACCACGATTCCGGCTGGCGAGCTGACCAGACGCAAGGTGTTGAGCGAGGTCTCACCGAAGGCATTGGCCCTGGCGCTGGACAGAGCGAGGACACCGATCATCCGCCCTCCTGCCTTGAGCGGCATGGACAGGAAGGTCGCCATCTCGCCTTCGTCCTCCGCACCGAGGTAGCCCTCCGGGTCAGCCACCCTCGCCTGCAGATCGCCGACCGCGACGTCGACACCCGTGCTGTCAGTGGCGGCATCAGCGAGCGCGTCGAAGAACTCGGAGTACTGCTGCTGTGACGTCTCCCGCGAGACGCGGATGTAGGTAGACCGGTCATCGAGCATCAGGACGGACGCCAGGTCGTAGTCGACCACTCGGCTGAGAACGTCGAGCACCTCGGCAATCGTCTCTTCGAACCCATGCACTCCGGAAGCGATCTGAGTGACCTCAGACGCCAGCGACGACTCAAAGAGCTTGCGGTCGAGCAGGTCGCTCACGCTGCCGAAGACATCGTCGTCCTGCATGTCGACGGGGTCGGGGCGCAGCGGCGGCCGTCCGCCACGAGCAGCGTCGGCCGCGCTGAGCACCTCGTGCACGGCCTCGACGAGCTGCGGGGCCTCGAAGTCCTTGGTCAGAAAGCGGTCAGCACCCGCCTGCGCTCCCCAGTAGCGGTCACTAGCGGCATCGAGCGAGGTCAGAAGCAGGATTGGGATGTCGGCCGTCCGCCAGTCGTCCTTGAGCAGTCTCGCTGTCACGTAGCCGGAGACCCTTGGCATCTGGACATCGAGCACGACGGCGTCTGGCATGTGCCGAAACACGAGTTGGACAGCTTCGACGCCGTCCTCTGCTTGAACGACGGTGTAGCCCTCTCGCTCCAGGACCGTCGAGACGATCCGACGCAGGGTAGGGCTGTCGTCGGCAATGACCACCGTCGGCATCTCGCGTCCTCTCTCTTTCGCTCATCGAGAACTTCGGTCGAAAGACCCCCTGACTTAACGGGTTCGGTCCCGCCGGCCTGCCCGCCTACCGCCCGACCAGCCGCCGCACCGTGTCGACGAGCTGAGACTGATCGAACTCGCTCTTGAGCAGATAGGCATTGGCCCCGGCATCGAGGCCAGCACGCTTGTCGGCGTCGTCGCCCCGCGAAGTCATGATGACGACGGGGACGCTCTCCCACCCTCGGGTACGACGGATGGTCCTTGTCAACGTGAACCCATCCATACCGGGCATCTCCACGTCCGAGAGCACCAAGTCGACGGGGTCGCCGCTGAGGCGCGCCGCGCCGTCGCTGCCGTCGACTGCCGTCACGACGTCGTAGCCGGCTCCCTCGAGGATCACCCGCTGCAGTTCACGAACCCCGATCGAGTCTTCGACCACCATCACGCGCGCCCGTCCAGTGGCAAGCCGGCCGGTCCGCTCGGGAATCACCGGGTCAGCGATGCCGTCGGCCGTCTGAGGAGTGGTGGGAGCATCGAGGGCGACGCCTCGCGCGTGCTGCTCGACCGCCATTTCCCGAACGTCAAGCAGCAACATCACACTGCCGTCGTTGGCGATCGTGCCTCCACCGATGAACGGCGGCCTTCCGAGGAAGCCCCCCAAGTCCTTGACGACGACTTCGAGTTCTCCCTCGAGCTCGTCGACCGCCCAAGCAAGCTGCTCTGACACGCCCCCATACCGGACGACCACACCAACCTTCGTCTCGCGGTCACCGTGCACACCAAGAGCGCTGCCAAGATCAGCGAGCGGGATGGTCGAACCGTGCCGGACAAGAACCGCCGCCCCTGCAACGGTGGAGGTCTCGACATCGCTCAGGCTGATGGTCTCGACGACATTGGTGACGGGGACGGCATAGCGCTCGCTGCCGAGCCGAGCCACCAGACACCGCATCACGCCCAGCGTGACGGGAAGCGTCATGATGAAACTCGTACCCTCACCCAGGGTGCTCTCGATCTCAATCGTCCCACCGAGGTCCTCAACGGCTGTCCGCACGACATCGAGTCCGACTCCACGGCCCGACGTCGAGGTGACCTCATCGCGGGTACTGAACCCGGGCGCGAAGAGCACCGACATCAGAGCCTGACCCGTGACCTGCGTATCGGCGGTCAACAGTCCTCGTTCGATCGCTGAGAGCCGTAGCGCCTCCTCGTCGATCCCGTAGCCGTCGTCCGCGACCTCAATGACGATCGTTGAGCCTGCGGCCCTTGCGGAGACCGTCACGGTGGCCTGGGCCGGCTTGCCGGCCGCAAGACGCTCGGAGGGAGTTTCACAGCCATGGTCGATGGCATTGGTCACGAGGTGACGCAGAGCATCGGCAACACCGTCGAGGACACGCGTATCGAGCTCGATGTCCTCGCCGATCAGTCGCAACCGAACATCTTTGGCGGTCGAACCCGCTACCTCGCGCACCAGCTGCGGGAAGGCTGCAAACACCCGTCGAGCCGGGACCATGGCCAGGCCCATCGCGCCGTCACGTACTTGCCCGAGGCCGTTCTGAGCATCTTCCATCGAGCCACGCATCTCGCGCGCCGCCGCCTGCAACTGGTCGCCGAGTGCCACCAGACTGTGCACGTTCTCGGCCACCTCGGACGGAACCGAGGCATCAGTTGCCGTCACCTGACGGAGGGCTCGGACGATGCGAACGTGTTCGGCCGCGAGACCGGTCAGCTCCAGAACGCCTTGTTCAACCCGACGCACCTCGAGCTCAGCCTCACCCACGACGTCCAAGAGGTCGTGGACACGTCGAACCGGTACGCGGACAGACTCGCCCGTCTTGGCTCTACCCCTGCCGTCGCTCTCGACCTCCTCCTCGGCGGCGGACAGTCGCGGAGTCTCCACAGGGTTCTTTCCATCGAGCGCATGGTCAAGGGCAGCGACCACCTGGGCAAGATCATCGTCGCTGATCGCCCTGGCTGCTCCGGGCAGTCCCCGGCGAATGCCCTCCGCGGACGCGAGGAGGAGGTCGACGAGATCGCGGCGCGGCTCGAATCGGCCGTCCTTGATCGCGGTCAGTACATCCTCGGCGCGGTGGGCCAGCTCGACGACGTTGTCGAGGCCCCACATGGTGGCGCTGCCTTTGACGGTGTGCGCATCGCGTGCAAGTTCCCTGATGAGCTGTCGGGGCTGCGGATGATTCTCGAGCTTCAGGAGCCCATCGCAGAGCGAGGCAAGACGGTCTTCGACTTCCTGTCTGAAGGTCGCCACCAGCTCGGGGTCATCGGCCCAGCTGCTCATGCGTTCACCAGTTCCTCTGCCGTTCCTGCAAGTGCTGTGTCTGTGCCTTCGTGATCGGTGGTCTTGAATTGGGCGATGGAGGCGCGGAGGTCGCCTGCGAGGGAGTTCAGCTCGGTAGCAGCAGCCGCCGCCTGCTTGGACCCCACCGCATACTGCCGCGACACATCAGCGACCTGACCCATCGCCGACACCACCTGCTCAGACGCCGAACGCTGCTGCTGCGTCGCAATACTGATCTCCTTCGCAGCCGTCGTCGTCTCATCCACCATCCCCGAAATCCGCTCCAACGCCCCCACCACATCCCGCGCCAACGCAGACCCCGCATGAACCTCCCGCGACCCCTCCTCAGAAGCCAAAATCGTCGCGTTCGTCTCCGCCTGAATCTGCGTCACAATCGACTGGATCTGACCAGCAGACTCCTGCGACCGCTCCGCCAGCTTCCGAATCTCCGCAGCGACCACCGCAAACCCACGCCCATGCTCACCCGCACGAGCCGCCTCAATCGCCGCATTCAACGCCAACAAGTTCGTCTGATCAGCCAACTCATCAATCACCTGCAAAATCCGGCCGATCTCCTGACCCTTCTCCCCCAATCCCAACGCCCGAGAAGCAATCTGATCCACCCGCGACGAAATCTGATCCATCGCATCCACAGACGCCGACACCGCCACCCGACCCTGCTCAGCAAACCCCAAAGTCTCCGAAGCAAACGACGCCACCTGCTCAGCCGTCTCAGCAATCTGAGCCGCCGTCGCCGCCAACTCCTCAATCGTCGCCGACGTCTCCGACACCGCAGACGACTGCTCAGACGCAGCCGCAGCCTGCTCACGAGCAGCCACCAACACCTGAGAAGCAGACACCCCAATCTGCTCCCCACCCACCCGCACCCGAGACACCAAACCCCGCAACGACCCCAACGTGTGATCGAAGGACTGTGCAAGCGCCACGAGGTACTCGGTGCGTTCGAATCCGAACTCGTTCTCTTCATCCAGGGTCACAAGATTGATCTGAGTGGTCAGGTCTCCTTGCGAAGCCGCCGTAAGCGCCTCTGACAGCTGACGCACCTGGTCGACCAGATGGGCCTGATCCCAACCCGCGCCCTCTGCCGTGTCGTAGAGCGACTTGCTCACACCACGCACAATCTGGAAGGCACCCGGGAGCCCGAGGCTCAACGCCAGGAGCAGAGTGACTGTGCTTGAGCCGGCGTCCAGGATCGTGCCCTCGGCAGCGAACTGAGTGGCGCTGGGCAAGACGAAAAGCAGTGCGAGGAGGACCCAGCCCAACCCGTAGACGAGAACGGTCCCGAGGTAGGCGAGAGCAACGACGACGGCCAGCCACTGGGCACTGCCGGCTCCACCCGTCCAGATCGCGGCGCTTGCCACCGCAAGAGTCTGCGCCATGCCGAGCCAGCCGTCCCAGACGTCCGTTCGCGAGTAGGTGTGCCGGCCACGGTAGGCACGGACTGCCAAGGTTGAGACCACCACTGCCAGGATGACACCGAGCGACCAGACGATCCACAGCTGAAAGGGGACTGCGGAGCCTTGTCCGAGGAAGTAGGTCATACCGAGCGCGATGCTGAACGCAACGAGACCGGCGTGCAGCGAGATGCTCTCCACCATGTTGCGGCGGGTGAACCTCAGCGACGCTCCCCCCGACTTGGTGCGGTCAATGGAGTCCAAGGCCGAGGTAAGCGCAGCGCTGGCCTCCGCTGACTGATGTGCGCTCACGTCTCCTCCATCAACGGCCACAGTGACCGGTTCTTGGAGGTCATCGGCGTGCCCGGACACGGGCTGTAGCCCGTTTGGGGGACCGTGCAGCTCAGATCTGGGGCTGGGCCTCGTGCTCGACCCTTCGCGCGGCAGGTCGGGGGTCGTCACCGGAGTCCTTGAATTGGGCGATGGAGGCGCGGAGGTCGCCTGCGAGGGAGTTCAGCTCGGTAGCAGCAGCCGCCGCCTGCTTGGACCCCACCGCATACTGCCGCGACACATCAGCGACCTGACCCATCGCCGACACCACCTGCTCAGACGCCGAACGCTGCTGCTGCGTCGCAATACTGATCTCCTTCGCAGCCGTCGTCGTCTCATCCACCATCCCCGAAATCCGCTCCAACGCCCCCACCACATCCCGCGCCAACGCAGACCCCGCATGAACCTCCCGCGACCCCTCCTCAGAAGCCAAAATCGTCGCGTTCGTCTCCGCCTGAATCTGCGTCACAATCGACTGGATCTGACCAGCAGACTCCTGCGACCGCTCCGCCAGCTTCCGAATCTCCGCAGCGACCACCGCAAACCCACGCCCATGCTCACCCGCACGAGCCGCCTCAATCGCCGCATTCAACGCCAACAAGTTCGTCTGATCAGCCAACTCATCAATCACCTGCAAAATCCGGCCGATCTCCTGACCCTTCTCCCCCAATCCCAACGCCCGAGAAGCAATCTGATCCACCCGCGACGAAATCTGATCCATCGCATCCACAGACGCCGACACCGCCACCCGACCCTGCTCAGCAAACCCCAAAGTCTCCGAAGCAAACGACGCCACCTGCTCAGCCGTCTCAGCAATCTGAGCCGCCGTCGCCGCCAACTCCTCAATCGTCGCCGACGTCTCCGACACCGCAGACGACTGCTCAGACGCAGCCGCAGCCTGCTCACGAGCAGCCACCAACACCTGAGAAGCAGACACCCCAATCTGCTCCCCACCCACCCGCACCCGAGACACCAAACCCCGCAACGACCCCAACGTGTGATCCAACCGTCCGGCCAGAGCGACCGTGCCCTCAGCCTGCAAAGTCAACGACGACATCTCTACCGCCAGATCGCCAGCAGCCACCTCATCAGCAGCACCCGACATCGCCACCACATCAGACTCGACCGCATGCCGGGTCGCCTGCGCCTCAGCCTGCGCCCGGTACATGCTCATCGTCATCAGGTCAGTCACCGTCGCCAACACAATCGCCAGCACAATCAACCCGATCCCACGAGCCGCACCCTCACCACCCCACGAATCCGTCACCACACCAGTGACCACCATGCCTGCGGCGATGAACAGGCCAAGGAATCGCGCAACGATGCCGCCATAGACGCCACTCGCATAGGTGATCATCACCAAGGCAACGACGGGGACCGGACCAGCGAGTCCACCCGCAAAGACCCCGAAGGAGAGCGAGAGAATGAGGGTCACCGATGTGGTGGGCCGATCCCAACGATCGGTTTCTGCGAACGAGTCCCCCCGGGAAACCGCTCGATTGGCCAGGTAGCTGACAAGCACGACGTTGACCAGGAGCGCGGCATAGAGGCCGGCAAGAGCAGGCCAGTTGAAGTCCAGGAAGGGCTCGAACTTCGCCGTCGCCCAGATCAGAACTGGCGCGGCGAGCGCGACGCCCACATGCGATGCCACGGTCTCTAACCTGGAGCGCGAGGTGTACGGGATCTCGCTGTAGTCCACGTTGTCGGCAAACACGCTTCCGCGCCTCCTCGGTCCCAATAGGCAGTCAGTTCTGCTTCGGACAGTCACTGCCGGGCCTGTAGGCCGATCGGGTGGCAGTTCCATGACAGGAACTGCCTTGAGCCGCAGTGTTGACCTGGGGTTATCGGTAGGCGGGTTCGTCGGTGGTGGTGAATTGGGCGATGGAGGCGCGGAGGTCGCCTGCGAGGGAGTTCAGCTCGGTAGCAGCAGCCGCCGCCTGCTTGGACCCCACCGCATACTGCCGCGACACATCAGCGACCTGACCCATCGCCGACACCACCTGCTCAGACGCCGAACGCTGCTGCTGCGTCGCAATACTGATCTCCTTCGCAGCCGTCGTCGTCTCATCCACCATCCCCGAAATCCGCTCCAACGCCCCCACCACATCCCGCGCCAACGCAGACCCCGCATGAACCTCCCGCGACCCCTCCTCAGAAGCCAAAATCGTCGCGTTCGTCTCCGCCTGAATCTGCGTCACAATCGACTGAATCTGACCAGCAGACTCCTGCGACCGCTCCGCCAGCTTCCGAATCTCCGCAGCGACCACCGCAAACCCACGCCCATGCTCACCCGCACGAGCCGCCTCAATCGCCGCATTCAACGCCAACAAGTTCGTCTGATCAGCCAACTCATCAATCACCTGCAGAATCCGGCCGATCTCCTGACCCTTCTCCCCCAATCCCAACGCCCGAGAAGCAATCTGATCCACCCGCGACGAAATCTGATCCATCGCATCCACAGACGCCGACACCGCCACCCGACCCTGCTCAGCAAACCCCAAAGTCTCCGAAGCAAACGACGCCACCTGCTCAGCCGTCTCAGCAATCTGAGCCGCCGTCGCCGCCAACTCCTCAATCGTCGCCGACGTCTCCGACACCGCAGACGACTGCTCAGACGCAGCCGCAGCCTGCTCACGAGCAGCCACCAACACCTGAGAAGCAGACACCCCAATCTGCTCCCCACCCACCCGCACCCGAGACACCAAACCCCGCAACGACCCCAACGTGTGATCCAACCGTCCGGCCAGAGCGACCGTGCCCTCAGCCTGCAAAGTCAACGACGACATCTCTACCGCCAGATCGCCAGCAGCCACCTCATCAGCAGCACCCGACATCGCCACCACATCAGACTCGACCGCATGCCGGGTCGCCTGCGCCTCAGCCTGCGCCCGGAACATGCTCATCGACATCAGGTCAGTCACCGTCGCCAACACAATCGCCAGCACAATCAACCCGATCCCACGAGCCGCACCCTCACCACCCCACGAATCCGTCACCACACCAACCAGCACGATGCATGCGGAAACCCATACGCCGAGGAACCGGACGATCCAGCCGCTGTACACGCTGGTTGCGTAGGTGATGGGAATGAGGAGCGCCACAGGCACCGGACCGTTCAAGCCACCCCCCGCGATGGCCGCTCCCGTCGTCGCCGCGAAAGCGACCGTCATCGTGGGAATCTCCCACCGGTCAACAGCCTCATAGTGGTCGCCACGGCCAACGGCACGGAACGCCATCAGAACGGCGAAGGCCGTATTCGCCACCAACACGGTGATGAAGACGGCGCCGAGCCACATCGTGATCTCCACCGCCGGCAGCACGATGGCAGTGGTCGCGATGAGGAGCGCGACTGCAGCCGTCAGGGCACCATGAGACGTGATCGTCTCCCACATCGCCCGGCGCGTATAGGGCACCAGGGTGTAGTCGACGTCGTCGTCCAGCACGACAAATCAGTCCCTCCGCGGATCCTCGTGCCGTGACATCGGCTGACTCGACGCACTTCTTGATCACGGGCCAGGACCCGATGTCGCCACAGGATCGATCGACGCCGACAGACGGGGAGTGACTATCAGCCCGCAGCTCGGCGAGCAGCGGGGAGCCGCTCGCGTAGTCGAAGAACGGCTTCGGTCGCCAGAAGCGCAACAGGACCGTCGACGTCGACGACGCCACGCACGAGGGGTGCGATCCCCGTCGCAATCGTGGCAGGCACCGGCTCGAGATCTCGGGCGTCGCAGTCGAGCAGGCCGGGAACCATGTCGGCCACCAGCCCGACTTCGATGTCGGCCTCGGCCAGCACGACCAACCGGGCACTCGTCGGCATCGGCGACAGGGTCGCCCCCACCAGCGGCCTCAGGTCGATCACCGGAAGTACCCGTCCACGCCAGTTGACGACCCCTGACAGCCATGCCGGACCGCCAGGGATCCGAGTCAACACAGGGACAGGCACCACTTCAGCAACCGACGCCATGTCGACGGCGTAGCGGCCGCCGGCGAACCGCAGAATGACGCCGCCGATCGGCGCGGCATCTTCCTCAGATGCCTCATCGGCCACGCCTGCAGGACTAGTCAGGGACTCCACGGACTGACCATCGGCCATCCGGGTGACCACCTGTAGACCCCCGATGGCCTGAGGGGCAGGTCAACGCGGGGCTGACTCCCGGTCGCCCACGCCTCGAAGGTCAATGACCTGTTCCTCCTGGGCAGCGGCCAGGACATCGGTGATCTCACGCCCGATCAGCTCTTCGCGCTCGAGGAGTGCGTCACGCAGGGCTTCGACCAGGTGGGCGTTCGACTCGAGCAGGCCCTTGACGATCACCTTCTGCTCCTGCAGGAGGTCTTCCACGGCGGCGCGACCCGCAGGATCAGCCAGGACACGCCCCACGATGTTGCTGTCGTTCAGAGCGCTGTTCTGGATCGCGGCAAAGGAGATCAGCGAATCGATCATGCCGCAGGAACCCACCATCTCCGCAGCGACGTTCGTGGCGTAGAGAAGGTCGCCACCGGGACCTGTCGACACGTCCCCGAAGAAGATCTCTTCAGCGCACTGGCCGCCCATGGCGATCTGGATGAGGGCCAACATCTCGGTACGTGACCTCGTGTACACCTCTTCTGCATCACCGTGGGCGAGCATGCCGAGGGCGGACCGTCGCTTGATGATGGTCAGTACCTCGAGCCGACGCTCAGGTGCCACCAGGAAGGCGGCAGTGGCGTGTCCCGCCTCGTGCGTCGAGATCAACCGTCGCTCGTGCACGGTGTATGCGACCGGCTGCCCCATTCCCACTTCTTCAACGAGTCTGGCCCGTTCGACGTCCGACCAGCTCATCTCCGAGTCCCCACGCCGCACTGCGTTCACCAGAGCCTCGTCCAGCAGGTGTTCGATCATGACGGGGGTGTAGCCCTGGGTGGCGGCGGCGAGCGAGTCGCGACGATCTTCGGTGTCGAGCTCTTCGCCGTGAGACTTGATGCCCAAGTAGTGATCGATGATCTCGCGGCGCCCCGACTTTGCCGGCAGTTCGAAGGTGAGCCGCCGGTCAAAGCGTCCAGGACGCAACAGCGCGGGATCGAGGTTGTCGGCCCGGTTGGTGGCAGCGATCAGAAGCAGATTGGTCGACGGAGGCTCGGGGCGACTCAACTGACGATGTGAAGGCAGGTAGAGATTGGCCCAGTCCACCATCTTGGTGCGCAGCTTCTGCAGGCCGGTGGGCTGATCGAACGACTGCATCTGCACCAGCAGCTCGTTGACGACTCCGCCTACCCCTTCGCTGGTGATCGAGGCGTTGCTCACGGGACCCGCCGGTGCTCCATACCCAGAAGGCAGCGAGGTCATCCCCCCACATGCGTGGACGCCCAGCGAAGCAAGGGATGGGGGAAGAGGAGTTGCGGACAAGCCACCACGAGACATGGCGATGGCGTCGATCTCTTCGATGAAGCCGATTGCGCCGCCCTCGGCCCGAGCGACCTTGCGCAGCTGCTTGAAGTACGACCGGATCTTGCGCGCGGTGGCGCCGTAGTACATCGACTGAAAGGAGGTCGCCGATACGAACAGGAAGGGCACCCCCGCTTCGCGCGCCATCGCCTTCGCCAGATAGGTCTTCCCCGTTCCAGGTGCCCCTTCGAAGAGAATTCCCCGCCGCGGCGTCCCACCCATGTCGTTGGCAAAGGCCTTGTGCGCCAGGAAGAGATTGAGTGATCGAATCACCTCGTCCTTCACCGGGTCGATGCCCTTTACATCGTCGAGCCGCGTCGAAATCTGTTCGGGGCGGTACATCACGTGGGGCGACCGTCCGGCGCCCACGGTGGTGCCGACGATGATGAGGAGCAGCGCGCTGAAGAACAGAATGGGCACCAGCAGGTACGCGTCGATACTGGGCAGCCCCCACTCGGCGGGATTGCCGCTGAGGATCCGGTACCAGAGATAGAGGGCGGGGATACCGAGCCACACGGCCATGACGCGGAGCCGATGGCGTCGCTTCGACTCTCGGGACGCACCGACGTCGGCGTCACCGGCGCGCATCACCGTCGTGCTCGAGAGCGAGGGTCCCGTCAATGCAGACACCTCGGTGGCCTCACGCTCTGTATCTGACACGCCGACTCCTTGGCTCAGGTTCGGACCACCCGTTCTACCGAGCGTCACAACACTGGCCACTCTCTCCCAGTAATCCCAGGAGGGACAGTGGGAAGCGCGAGCCGTCACCCAGACGGCGTATCGATGCCGGCAAAGAGGTCACTCTCGAAACCATCAGGCCCAGAGCGGGCCGAGGTCACCGCGCACCAGCCGGAAGTACTCGACACCCATGGCCTCAGGTCCTACGAGATCCGAGAGGCGAAACAAGTCGTTCTCCACTCCGACCTGGGTGAGATGCGCGCGAAGGGCTGCCATCTTGTGCGGCTCCTGGTCAAGGGCGACGACCGCGGTGGTGACCAGCTCGTCGTCGAGGGCCCACGGCAGCTCTTCTCCCTCGGCCAGGCCGAAGAACCCTTGGCCACCGGCCGCGACGAAGGCAGCGACCCCCCGCTCAACCGCCGCCTTCGGGAGCGCCGTCCAGTAGAGCTTCTGGACGTCCCATGCTTCGCCAAGATCAGGACGGAACGAGGGAGCCGCTGCGAGCACAAGGGCGTAGCTCGTGACCCGGTGGGCCTGGATATGGTCAGGATGGCCGTACTGGCCGAAGTCGTCGTACGTCACCACCACCTGCGGACGAGTACGCCGGATCGTGCTCACCAGATGCGTGGCCGCTTCCAGCAGGTCAGCGCGCCAGAAGCACTCAGGATGCTCGTTGGCCGGCGTCCCCATCATGCCTGAGTCCCGGTAACGCCCGGGCCCACCGAGGTACTCGTGGTCGCTCACGCCGAGCAGCGCCAGCGCCTCCGCGAGCTCAACTCGTCGATGGGCACCCAGTTCGTCCTTCTCGTGGGCGGCTAGATGGCCGAGTTCGGGGATGAGCACCTCACCCTCCTCACCCAACGTGCAGGTGACGAGCGTGACGTGGGCCCCTTCCGCCACATACTTGGCCAGCGTGACGCCGGTGCCGATCGTCTCGTCGTCGGGATGGGCATGGACGGCGAGCAGGCGTTGATCACTACGCGACATGACCACGAGCCTAGGACCGATCGACCCCTCTGCTGAATGATGGGGCGATGACCATCTCCGTTCCCGACTCATTCCCTCGCCAGAATGCTCGCACCCAGCGCTTCACCCTCGGTCGCCCCCGCTCGTTCAGCGTCTCTCCCGACGGGTCGACGGTTCTCTTCGTCCGCTCCTCGTCGGGTACCGATCGAGTGGGGCGGCTGTGGCGTTGGACGGCTGAGGAGGGCGAAGCAGAACTGGTCGACCCCCATCGGCTGCTCTCCGGAGCCGACGAAGAACTCAGCGCTGCTGAGAAGGCCCGACGAGAGCGCGCTCGGGAGGCAGCCGGCGGAATTGTGGGCTACTCGGTGGACTCCGACTTCTCGTGCGTGGTGTTCAGTCTGTCCGGGCGCCTCTTCACCACTTCCTTGGCGGGTACGCACGCCACCCGTGAGATCGACGTTCCCGGTCCGGTGGTCGACCCTCGAGTCGACCCCACTGGCCAGCGCGTGGCCTTCGTCGCCGCCGGCCGCCTTGTACGTCGTGAGTCTCGCCGATGGTGCTGTCCGCGCCCTCTCACCCGAGGAGAGCAGTGCCGACGTCACATGGGGTCTGGCTGACTTCATTGCGGCCGAGGAGCTCGAGCGGTCTCGCGGCTTCTGGTGGTCACCGGAAGGAACCCAGCTGCTGGCACAGCGCAGCGACGAGTCGGGCGTGCGCACCTGGTTCGTCAGCAACCCTGCGATACCTGACGCAGCACCAATTGCTCAGCGGTACCCCGCGGCTGGAACTCCCAATCCCGCGGTCAGTCTGTGGCTCCTCGACATCGCGGGTGGCGTCTCCGAGGTCCCACTGCCCGACGGAGCGGAGTACCTCTCAACCGTCCACTGGTCTGATCGGGGTGCGCCGGTCCTTGGGGTGCTGGACCGGCGACAGCAGTCCGCCAGCTGGCACAGAGTCGACGTCGTTGCGCACACCACCCACCTGCTGCGCACAGTGACGGACGAGGCATGGGTCGACGTGGTGCCGGGTAGTGGCTCATGGGACTTCGACGGACGTCTCTTGACCGTCGAGGTCCGCGATGGCGACTACGCCCTCTGCCGAGACGGCGAACGCATCTCGCCCGTCGATCTGCAGGTACGAGCCGTGGCGTCGGTCGGCGCCGCCCACATCACGGTGCTGGGATCTGAGGACCCAGGCGACCAGCAGGTCTGGTCATTGACCGGAAGGTCCGCTCAGCTGCTGAGCCCGGTGGGCGGGTGGTCCGCAATCGCGGAGGGCGGGACGACGCGCGTTGTCGTCTCCGCCGATCTCGACCGGGCGCTGCCGTCGGCCACCATCACGACAGAGACCGTGACACATGACGTCAGCTCGCTTGCCGACCTCCCTCTGGTCACCCCCCAGGTGACACTGATTCCGGGTGGCCCTGACCAACCAAGAGTCGCGCTGCTCCTCCCCGCTGCGTGGACACCCGACGACGGTTCCCTTCCCATTCTCATGAACCCTTATGGCGGTCCACACCACGTGAGCGTGGCGCATCATCAGGGAGCGTTTCGTGAGTCGCAGTGGTTTGCGAACCAAGGCTTCGCCGTCGTCGTCGTCGATGGGCGCGGCACGCCTGGGCGTCCTGGCTGGGAGCGTGCGGTCCGCGGTGACTTCGCCGGCCCCGTCCTCGAAGACCAGATCACCGGTCTGCACGCAGTGGCCCACGCTTTCCCTGAACTCGATCTCGGACGTGTCGCAATTCGGGGGTGGTCGTTCGGGGGCTACCTGGCGGCACTTGCCGTCATCGACCGCCCCGACGTCTTTCACTCCGCCATCGCCGGCGCGCCCGTCACCGACTGGATGCTCTACGACACCGGATATACCGAGCGCTACCTCGGAGTTCCCGGCGACGGGGCCGACGGCGCCTACCGAACGAGTTCACTTCTCGAGCGGGCGAGCAGTCTCACACGGCCGCTTCAGGTCATTCATGGGCTCGCTGACGACAACGTCTTCGTCGCCCACTCGCTTCGCTTGTCGCAGGCACTGACCGAGAACGGTTGCCCCCACGAAGTGCTCCCTCTGACAGGTATCACCCACATGGCGACGCAGGAGGATGTGGCCGAGAGCTTGCTCACGCTGCAGGTCGACTTCCTCAGGCGATCCTTGGGGATCAGCTAGGGCTGACGCTTGGCGCGCGCCCTCGTGCGGTTCCGTTCGTTCTGGTCGAGCACGACCTTGCGCAACCGAACGGTCGCGGGTGTCACCTCGACGCACTCGTCCTCTCGGCAGAACTCCAGCGCCTGCTCCATGGAGAGCTGCTTGTGCGGGATCAGCGGGATCAGAATGTCGCCGGACGACTGGCGCATGTTGGTGAGCTTCTTCTCCTTGGTCGGGTTGACGTCCATGTCGTCCGACCGCGAGTTCTCACCGACGATCATGCCCTCGTACACCTCGGTGCCCGGACCCACGAACATCGTGCCGCGCTCCTGCAGGTTGGCAAGCGCAAAGCCCGTCGTGTCTCCTCGACGATCGGCCACCAGCGATCCCGTGGGACGCGTACGCAGCTCACCGTGCCATGGCTCATAGCGCTCGAAGACGTGGTGCAACAGGCCCGTCCCTCGAGTCTCGGTGAGGAACTCGGTGCGAAATCCGATCATGCCGCGCGCCGGAACGAGGTACTCCATGCGCACCCACCCGGTGCCATGGTTGACCATCTGCTCCATGCGCCCCTTGCGAAGAGCCATGAGCTGCGTCACCACCCCGAGGTAGTCCTCGGGAATGTCGACCGTCAACCGCTCGACGGGCTCATGCACCTTGCCGTCCACCTCGCGGATCACAACCTGGGGCTTGCCCACAGTCAGCTCAAATCCCTCGCGGCGCATCATTTCGACGAGCACGGCCAGCTGAAGCTCGCCTCGGCCTTGAACCTCCCAGGTGTCCGGCCGCTCGGTCTCCGCGACGCGAATGGACACGTTGCCGACCAGCTCGGCCTCAAGGCGGGTCTTGACCATCCGCGCCGTGAGCTTCTTGCCGCTCTGGCCCGAGAGTGGGGCGGTGTTGATCCCGATCGTCATCGAGATGGAGGGCTCATCGACGGTGATGACGGGCAGGGGCCGCGGGTCTTCGGCATCGGTCAGCGTCTCACCGATAGTGATTTCAGGAATCCCGGCGACGGCGATGATGTCGCCGGGTGACGCAGAATCTGCCGGCACTCGATCAAGGGCTTCTGTGATCAAGAGCTCGGTCACCTTCACCCGCTCGGTCGTGCCGTCTGCACGGCACCAGGCAACGGTCTGCCCCTTGGTGATCGTGCCGTTGTGCACCCGGCACAGGGCAAGGCGTCCGAGATAAGGAGACGCATCGAGGTTGGTCACGTGTGCCTGCAGCGGCATGTCTGGGTCGTAGGTGGGAGCAGGGATCGTCCCGACGATCGTGGTGAAGAGCGGCTCGAGGTTCTCGCTGTCAGGGAGCCCACCGTCGTCCGGCTTGTTGAGTGACGCCCGGCCATTCTTCGCCGACGCGTACACGATGGGGAAGTCGATCTGGTCCTCGTCCGCGTCGAGATCGAGGAAGAGCTCATAGGTCTCGTCCACGACCTCGCTGATCCGGGCGTCGGGACGATCGACCTTGTTCACCACGAGAACGACCGGCAGGCGCTTCTGCAGCGCCTTACGCAGGACGAATCGCGTCTGTGGAAGTGGTCCCTCGCTGGCGTCGACGAGCAGCAGGACGCCATCGACCATCTCCAGGCCCCGCTCGACCTCTCCACCGAAGTCGGCGTGGCCGGGGGTGTCAATGATGTTGAGGGTGACGTCTTGGCCATCGTCCATGTGATGGCGAACAGCAGTGTTCTTGGCGAGGATGGTGATGCCCTTCTCGCGCTCGAGATCCATCGAGTCCATGACACGGTCGGCCACGTCGGCGTTCTCGCGGAAGGCGCCTGACTGCCAGAGCATCGCGTCGACGAGTGTCGTCTTTCCGTGGTCGACGTGGGCCACGATCGCGACATTGCGGAGGTCGCTCCGTCGGGCGGACTGTTGGCCGGTGGGTGAGGCTGAAGACGCCATGGGCGTGCGGGCTCGCTCTCAAGATCAAGGAATCGGTCGCCGACTAGCGACGCTGAGCAGTCTACGCGGCCTGCGTGGGCGTCGTACGGACGGTGAGCCCGGTGCCGTCCGGCGCCAGCTGATAGTCGACGTGGATGCGGTCCAGGGCAGCCAGGCTGGGCACGTGCGTGCCGCCGCAGGGAATCTCGGCGAGACCGTCGCTGAGAGCACAGGTCCATCGCCGAGGGGCCGTCACCCGGAGATCTCCGTCGTCGACCACGGCAACGGGAGCGCCCGCCTCGACCCAGGCCGTGAGCTGGGACTCGACCTCGTCGACAATCGCCGGGAGGCCGTCGGCGAACGCCGCTGACTCGAACCCCCGCTTTCGCAGGCTCTTGCCGAACCGGTAGACGTCCGACGATCCCTCCACATCCATGACGGACGAGACCATGGCGAGCTGATCGAGGTCCGGGCTTCCCAGGCTGTCGACCCGCACCTCCTTGCGCCAGAACGTTGCCGCTGCCCGGTTCATGGCGAGGGCAGAGAGGTGACAGGCCGTGTGGGCCGCGGAGAGCGCGCGACGCCGCTGGTCGTCCACCTCCAGGCTCACCTCGGCACCAATGGCCGGCAGGGTCGTCGTCTCGTCGAGTCGGTGCACGACGAACCAATCCCACCCGGGCTCGCCACGCTTCACCGGGATGTCAGGCCCGACCCGCAATGCTCCGTCCGGCCCTGCAGCAGCCATCAGGGTGTCGACGACTGCGCTGTCCCCGCAGGAGCCCACATCACCGGGCTGATCCGGCCAGGTGTGATCAACAGGGTGAAACGGCGTCCGATCGACCACTACCAGAGGCCGGCCCAGTGCGTCCGTCTCTGAACGCACCACAGTGCCTCGACCTGTGGTCGTCCCCGACGCAAAGGTCACGATCGTGTCAGTCATGCACCCAGCCAACACCAGTTGCGCGCGAATGCTGGCGCCCGGGCCCTGTCTTCGACAGACTGCCATGGTCGATGTGATGGACGTCACGCTCTCGCAAGGCGCGTGACCTGGCAGAGGTGGAGGCGGCTCGCACATGACCATTCCCTCGCAAGACGTCAGCGCTGCCCGCAGGGCGGCCCGAGACCTGGTGCGAGCAGTCGAGCACCTCAAGTCACGGCACGGTGACAGCGTCGACATGCGCCGTCTGCTCGCCGACGCCCAGCGAATCAGCGAGGACCTCGACATCCTTGCCGGCCCGGACGCCGCGGAGCCCGGCGTGGGCGAGCCGATCATGATCCCCGACCACGACTACCCGCCCGAGTTCTGGAACGACGCCGACCGCGAGTAACGACGCCCGCCCAGCCGCCCCGGCCGCCCGACCTCGGAGAACCTATGACGCAGACCGACCCCTCCGGCCCGCTCACGGCAGGAACCGGAGCGCCCGGTCGCGCGCACATCACCCTGCGAACGCTCCGCACCGACCGCTGGTGGGTGCAGCCGGCCATCACCGCTGGAGTTCTCTTCAGCTTCGTCATCTACGCAACCTGGCGCGCCTTCGAGAACGCCTACTACTACGTCACCCCCTACCTTTCACCGTTCTACTCCCCCTGTGTGGCAGAGAACTGCGCTCCCGGGTCAGATGACCTCGGCCGCATCGTCGGCGACTGGTACCCGCTCTCCCCGGCGCTGCTGATCCTGATCTTCCCGCTCGGGTTCCGGATGACCTGCTACTACTACCGCAAGGCGTACTACCGCTCCTTCTGGCTTTCACCTCCGGCATGCGCCGTGGCCGAGCCGCACCGGAAGTACACCGGCGAGACCCGGGCGCCGCTGATCCTGCAGAACTCGCACCGCTGGTTCTTCTACGCCGGTCTGATCTTCAACGTCATCCTCACCTGGGACGCCCTCCTGGGCTTCCGCAACTCCGACGGTGAGTGGGGGCATATGGGCCTGGGCACGGTGATCTTGTTGGGCAATGCCACCTTGCTGTGGCTCTACTCGCTGTCGTGCCACTCGTGCCGCAACACCTTCGGTGGACGCCTCAAGCACTTCTCCAAACATCCGGTCCGCTACCGCACCTGGACGTTCATCAGTCGGCTCAATACGCGGCACCCACTCTTTGCCTGGCTCTCGCTCTTCGGCGTCGCCTTCACCGATTTCTACGTACGTCTTCTGGCGACCGGCACCCTCTCAGACCCCACCTTCTTCTAGAGACCACTTACCCGAAGGGCTCCCCGAATGACCGACCTCGAGCGACACTCCTACGACGTCGTGGTCATCGGCGCGGGCGGTGCCGGTCTTCGCGCAGCCATCGAGGCCCGCGAACAGGGCAAGCGCACAGCGATCATCTGCAAGTCGCTCTTCGGTAAGGCGCACACGGTCATGGCCGAGGGCGGGATCGCCGCCTCGATGGGCAATGTGAACAGCAAGGACAGCTGGCAGGTGCACTTCCGCGACACCATGCGCGGCGGCAAGTTCCTCAACCTCTGGCGCATGGCCGAGCTGCACGCCAAAGAGGCGCCCCAGCGCGTGTGGGAGCTCGAGACCTGGGGCGCGCTCTTCGACCGCACACCGGACGGTCGGATCAGTCAACGGAACTTCGGGGGGCACGAGTACCCGAGGCTGGCCCACGTCGGCGACCGCACCGGTCTCGAGCTCATCCGCACCCTGCAGCAGAAGATCGTGTCGCTCCAGCAGGCCGACGAGCAGGAGTTCGGCGACCCCGAGGCACGCCTTCGCGTCTTTGCTGAGTGCACGATCACCGAGATCCTCAAAGACGATGAGCGAGTAGCCGGCGCCTTTGGCTACTGGCGCGAGTCCGGTCGATTCATTGCCTTTGACGCACCCGCAGTGATCTTGGCGACCGGCGGGATCGGCAAGTCGTTCAAGGTCACCAGCAACTCGTGGGAGTACACCGGAGACGGTCACGCCCTCGCGCTCAAGGCTGGTGGCTCGCTCGTCAACATGGAGTTCATCCAGTTCCACCCCACGGGAATGGTGTGGCCGCCCAGCGTCAAGGGCATCTTGGTCACCGAGTCCGTGCGCGGTGACGGCGGCGTCCTGAAGAACGCCGGCGGGCAGCGCTTCATGTTCGACTACGTCCCCGACGTCTTCCGCGACAAATACGCCCATGACGAGGCGGAGGGCGACCGCTGGTACACCGACCCCGACAACAACCGACGTCCGCCAGAGCTCCTTCCCCGCGACGAGGTAGCCCGCGCCATCAACTCCGAGGTCAAGGCAGGACGTGGCTCACCTCACGGTGGGGTGTTCCTCGATGTGGCATCTCGCCTCCCGGCCGAGACCATTCGGAAGAAGCTCCCGTCGATGTACCACCAGTTCAAAGAGCTGGCTGGCGTCGATATCACGGCCGAGCCCATGGAGGTAGGTCCCACCTGCCACTACGTCATGGGCGGTGTCGAGGTCGAGCCAGACACCGGATCCGCGGCCGGGGTCCCGGGGCTCTTTGCGGCTGGCGAGGTGGCCGGTGGAATGCATGGGTCCAACCGTCTGGGTGGCAACTCCCTCTCCGACCTCCTGGTCTTCGGACGTCGCGCGGGCCTGGGCGCGTCCCAGTACGTCGACAGCCTCGAAGGCTCGCGGCCCGCGATGTCCGGCGACGACATCGACCAGGCGGCCACGGCTGCCGTTGCCCCGTTCAACGGGGACGGGTCAGAGAACCCCTACACGGTGCACACCGAGCTGCAGATGACCATGAACGACCTCGTCGGCATCATTCGGCGTTCGGAAGAGATGCAGGACGCACTCGACCAGCTCGCCGCCCTCAAGGCCCGAGCCGCAGCCGTCACGGTCGAGGGTCACCGCCAGTTCAACCCGGGCTGGCACCTGGCTCTCGACCTCGACAACATGCTGCTGGTCTCAGAGTGCGTCGCTCGGGCAGCCCTCATGCGTGAGGAGTCGCGAGGTGGCCATACCCGCGAGGACTTCCCCCTGATGAGCTCGGAGTGGCGCCAGACAAACCTGATCTGTCGAGCAGAGGGTGACGACGTGTCGGTCGTGAAGCAACCACTGCCGAGCATGCCCGACGAGCTGCTCCAGCTCTTCGAGCGAGATGAGCTGGACAAGTACATGACCGAAGCTGAGCTGACGGTGCTGCCGAAGGGTGATGCGTAATGGGCTACACCGCGAAGTTCCGGGTCTGGCGAGGCTCAGATGCCGACGGAGAGCTGAACCCCTACGAGGTCGATGTCAATGAGGGCGAAGTAGTCCTCGACGTCATCCACCGACTTCAGGCCACCCAAACCCCTGACCTCGCAGTCCGCTGGAACTGCAAGGCTGGCAAGTGCGGCTCGTGCAGCGCAGAGATCAACGGTCGCCCACGGCTGCTCTGCATGACCCGAATGAACACCTTTGACGAGTCCGAGACCATCACAGTCACGCCGCTGCGAGCCTTCCCGGTCATTCGTGACCTCGTCACCGACGTCTCGTTCAACTACCAGAAGGCTCGCGAGGTTCCGTCCTTCACGCCGCCCCCCGGCCTCAAGGCCGGTGACTACCGCATGGAACAGATCGACGTCGAGCGAAGTCAGGAGTTCCGCAAGTGCATCGAGTGCTTCCTGTGCCAGGACACCTGCCACGTCATCAGAGATCACGAAGAGAACAAGCCGGTCTTTGCCGGGCCGCGCTTCTTCATCCGCATCGCTGAGCTCGACATGCACCCGCTCGACACCTTGGAGCGCAAGCACTCGGCACAGGAAGACTTCGGGCTCGGCTACTGCAACATCACCAAGTGCTGTACCGAGGTGTGCCCCGAGGGCATTCACATCACCGACAACGCCATCATTCCCATGAAGGAGCGGGTCGTCGACAGCAAGTACGACCCGGCATTCGGGCTCTTCCGGGTCCTCCGGTCCCGATCGAAGTCGAGCAAGACGATGAACGAGCAGGCCGACCGCGCATGGAACCTGTTGCGCTCGGTCGAAGACGGTGACGTCGAGTACGCCGACGGTCGCCGATCAGGTGGCTGAGGCCATGGGGCAGGCCAAGGCGATGGCGCAGCACAGGAACCGTTCTGGCCCGCCTCGAGGCACTCGACCACTTCGAGGCCGGTCGTCTGGACGAAGCAGCCGCCGAGGCTCAGGCATCCCTGAACTGGCACCGAAGCGCACGCGAGCGCTCTGACGCATGGGTGACCCTCGCCCGCGTGTACGACGCGCAAGAGCGCCCGACGGCCACCGTCGAGGCGGTCGAGAACGCAAGGCGTTTCTGGCCGGACAACCCTCGGTTGGCACACTTCTCAGGTAGCGACGTTCGCCCATGAGTCGGGTCCTCGAGCCTGCAGAGATCGACCGACAGCTCGGCGACCTGCCGGGCTGGACACACGACGGGTCGAGCCTGCACCGCAGCATCGAGTTCCCCAGCTTTCCCGAGGCCATCGCGGCGGTCGCCACCCTCGCGATCGACGCCGAGGAGATGAATCACCACCCCGACATCGACATCCGCTGGCGAACGGTCAACCTGACGCTCTCGACGCACTCAGCAGGCGGGATCACCCAGCTCGACATCGAGCTCGCTCACCGGATCGAACGTCACGCACCACGAAGCGGAGCGACCTAGGAAAGGCCCCATGACGACACTGACAGGACGCCCCAAGACCGCGCTCCTCGTCATCGACGTTCAGAACCAGGTGATGTCCGGCGTGCACGAGCGCGATGCCGTGATCAGGAACATCAGCAGCCTCGTCGAGAAGGCCCGCGACGAGAACGTCCCGGTGGTCTGGGTGCAGGACAGCGGGGAGGGCCTCCCGAGGGGGAGCGAGGGCTGGCGAGCTCGTTCCCGAGCTCGAGCCTGCGATGGGAGAGCCGCTGGTGCACAAGCAGTACGCCGACTCGTTCGAGGAGACCGACCTCGAAGAGGTGCTCTCAGATCTCGCGGTGGGGCGACTGATCGTCAGCGGGGCACAGACCGACGAATGCATCAGGTCGACGCTGCACGGTGCAGTCGTCCGCGGCTACGACGCCACGCTGGTTTCGGACGCTCACTCAACGGAGGACTTCAGCGAGTGGGGAGCGCCCACACCAGACAAGGTGATCGCACACACCAACCTCTACTGGAGCAGCCATGCGGCACCCGGGCGGCAGGCCGGAACGGTCACGACTGACGCGGTCGACTTCAGCCCGGCTTCGTCACGCGAAAGCTGAACACCATGCTCGTGGGGTGTGGGTCGCACACGACCGTGTAGATGCCACGACGAAGGTCAACCCGCCAAACCCATCTACCTGTGCCACGCACGCTCGTGCTCTTCTGGACGCCGGGTCCGTAGATCCGCCAGTTGTGGCGTTTGGTGCTGTCGCGAACGACGATCTTGTATCGGCCCTTCGTCAGCGACGTGTCGCTGATCGTGATGTCTCGGGCGTCGTTGACGATGCCCACTAGTTTCGGAAGCCCCTGAACCGTTCGTCCACCTCGAAACAGCGTGGCGTCCTCGCCGATCAGTCCCGCCTGATGGGATTGATGTGCCGGCTCAGCATGAGCCATGCCAAAGACCCCGATCGCGAGCGAGCAGGCGGCGATGAGCGCAATGGCGGAACTACTCGTCTTCACCCATCCACGGTAGGCGAACGCGAGAGAGCCGTGTGCCGCCGAACGAGGGAACTAGCCGACGCGTTCCCAGACCACGATGGTGTTGCGGTCCTGGCTGTAGACGTGGGCCATGCGATAGCCGTTCTCCGCCCGTTCGTTGGCAGCCTTCGTGAAGCTGCCGCATGTTGACAGAGCCTTCGTTCACCTCGATCTCGTAGACCGGTCCGCCCTTCTTGCCGCCGCTGAAACCACCGATACCCAGAACCATCGCTCCTCCAGACTCTCTGTGTCGACGCCGGGCTCGCACCGCCCCCGAATCGGCCTTGCAGGGAATTCAAGGTGGGCGCCAACGAATCCGATCTTCTGGAGAACATCCAACCACCGAAAGGGTCATTCCCGTGCCACACGAGTCAGAGCTCATCGAGAAGGCCCAAACGGCGCTGGGGTCGGACCACACGGTCATCGCCGCAGGCGTCTTCGGACTGCAGGACAACTACAAGGCGCTCTTCGTCGGTGGGCTTGCTTCCTCAGCCGTTGCTGACGCGCTTCCGGGTGGCGCAATGACGGACGGGGCCACTGCTGCCGCCGGCGTTCACGTCACGCGCCAGGTCATGGCCGAGACCCAGGGTGTGACCGTTCGGATGCTCGTAGCCGTCACGGACGAGTCGATCCATCTGTTCGCGCTCGGTGCGACCGGATTCGAGCCCAAGCACGAGCTCCTGGCTTTCAACCGGGCGACGACCACTTGCGAGGAGAAGAAGTTCGGTGCCAGCCGGAAGCTGAAGCTCACCGACTCGGCCTCCGGACAGGAGATCGGGCTGGTCGGCTCTGCCGCCTTCTTCTCCCCCTACACCGAAGGCGACAAGGCCGTCCTGGCTGCCGTCAAGTCTGACTGACCACCTCAGTGAGCGAGCCCTTTCGGCGAGGCCCGGCTCCTCCGGGGACTTCAAGCCACAGCCTGGCTATTTCTGCTTGATGACCTCTGCGATTCGGCGAGCCCGAGCTTCCTCGGCATGCGGTGCCGAGCTCGAACGTGGCACGGGCGCTCCTATCACTCGGCTGAGTATCAGGTCTGCCAGCTCCGGGTTGAGGGCCAACACCGGACCGTGCAGTTGCGTGCCGATCACCCGGTCCGTAGCGACCCCGTCCCTGGACCACGGGCTGCTCGCCTTGACTCCTCGAACGGCGCAGAGTGATCTGACCTCAGGCCCTCGGGAGATGGAGAGGGCACCCGAGCGCCACCCGACCATCGCCGGAAGCCTGATCTCTGGCTGAGGGATCGTTGCCACGGTTTCAAGGTGCCTGCTACTGGAAAGCACATCAGCATCGACGAGTCCGAGCCCATGTGGCCGCACACCCGAAGCTTCCTGCCAGCTCCGACAGAGCGCAACCATCCCCGCGTCCACGGCGAACACCATCGCACGGCCTGATAGGACACGCTCTCTCAGGTCGGTGCGTCGAAGCTGCGAGACCAGGTCAGCGACGCCACTGAGACCATCCCCTCCCAGCAGGTAGACATCAGCCTCCACCGCGACGTCAGATGTATTGACCGTCGTAAGTGTCGTCTCGATTCCCCGTAGGTGTGCCCGACGTGCCAGTGCCGTCGCATTCGCTTCGTCTCCCGCCGCAACCGTTGCGAGTGGGAACATCGTGGCTATCGCAAGCGTCGTCACAGCATGCTCGCCCGGAAGTGCTTGGAGAGCCGGCGAAAGGCCGGGTAGTTGCATGCCACGATTACTTCTCCAGCTGATCCTTCGCCGGCAGCCGCAGCGATCGCGTCCGACGCGTCCGGGAACTCGACACCGTCCACGTGTGCGGCCTCCAGCACGGCCAGCGCATCCGCGGCCCTTCCTCCCGTCACCGGCAGACTGCGGCCGGAGAGCCGCCCGAAGGGGGCCTCCCACATGGTTGTCGTGTCCCTAGGGCCGAACGGGTCGACGGCGATCACGAAGGGGGTGCCGGAGGAAACCGCGATGTCAATGGCCTCCGTCCATCCAGCAGGATTCTTGAGCATCAGAAGCCGCGCCGACCGCCCGCGCACGGGAAACGGAAAATATCGACCGTCGACGTCCACGACCCGACTCATGGCCCAGGCTGCGGTGCCGACGTCGATTCCCATCTCGACACCGGCAGCCAACCCGAAGGCGGCGCCGATGGGAGCAGTGCGACCCGGTACCGCGACGCGCACCGCCTCCGAGCCGTGTGGATGCTCGATCAGCCAGGCCCCATTGCCCACCTGCGTCTCGATCCGCCAGGCCGGGTCGGGTCGTCGTCGGCCGCACCCGGGGCAGGACCACCCATCGGCCAGCCACTGATGCTCTCGACCACAGGCAGGGCAGAGCGCCGCGTCCACCTGCCAGCCGAGCGCACCGGCCACGCCCACCACCCGGGGAGCGCCTTCGAAGGCCCACATGGTCAACGGGTCGTCGACGTTCGCCACCACCACCGAATCGGTCGGTAGATGGTCCGCAACGTCCCGCCAGTGCTCCAAGGTTGCCGCAAGAGACACCCCTCGCGTGTACTCACGAAAGGCGTTCAGCGCAATGATCACGCTTGGCTCGAGCGCATCGACGACAGGGCGCAAATAGACCTCATCGACCTCGATGGCGGCAAGCTCACTGGTGCGGTCGGATGCCATGACGGTCACGATCCCGTCCGGCATGTTCGCCCCCGTCGCATTGGTCACGACCGAGCCACTCGCTCGCAGCACCGCGGCTACGAGTGCTGTGACGGTGCTCTTCCCGTTCGTCCCCGTCACCAGGACCGATCGGCGAGTCCGGCCAACGCGGGCAAGCAGCTGCGGGTCGATACGCAGGGCCAGCCGGCCGCCGATCACCTCACCCGAACCCCTACCCAGTAACTGGGACAGCGTGGAGGCACATCGACCCGCCGTCAACGCAGCAGTGGATCGCACTAGTTGTGAACCGTTCTCGTTGTCATCGGAGCGAGTACCTCCGACGCCCATGTCCATCGAGCAGATCCCCCAGGCGCTCGGCATCGAGCGCGTGCAGAACCAAGTGATCTCGACCCTCCATCGTCTCGGCCTGCAACATTGCATTGAGAATCGCCTCAGCTGTCGCCTCGATGACCGCTGCAAACATGCCGTCAAAATGAGGAAGCGCCAGCGTCTGAACCGTAAGGGCCGCAGGCGTCGTCGAGCCCGGTCCCTGGTCGGGCAGACCCCGCGCCGCCGTTGAGAATGCGATCATGAGGTCACCCGAGTAGTTGTCGCCCCTGGCCCCGAACTTGGCAATTCCGAGCCCAGCGCGCTGTGCCAAGCGATTGAGTTGATGAGGAAGCAACGGCGCGTCCGTTGCGACGACGGCAAGCACCGACCCCGTGCCGGCTGGTACGGCCGTGGCCGACGGCATGCTGGGGATCGGAATCTCTCGTCGATCCAGCACCTGACCGACTGGCACACCATTCACCTCGAAGTGGCGACGATCACCATGGTTGGCTTGTACGAGGACCCCCACCGTGTAGGTGGCCTCGCCGCACCCCACCAGGCGTGATGCAGTGCCGCTGCCTCCCTTGAAGCCATAGCACTGAAGCCCTGTCCCGCCACCCACGTTTCCCTCGGCGATAGGGCCAGAACGGACGTCGTCAAACGCCGCACGCACGTGGTCAGGCGTGATGTGTTGACCGGAGATGTCGTTGAGGATGCCGTCCCATGTCTCGCCGACGACCGGAAGCATGATGGGCGTCCGTCCTGGGACCTCCGCCTCCAGGGCAATCATGGTGTCGCGAACAACACCGACACTGTTTGTGTTGGTCAACGCAATTGGGCTCGAGAGCATGCCGGACTCGTGCAGCCACTCGAGGCCAGTCAGTTCGCCGAATCCATTCAGTCGGTGATAGCCGGCGAAGATCGGCTCCACCGACGGGCGACCGCCGTGCGGGAGCACGACCGTCACACCCGAGCGAACGGGGCCGTTCCCGACATCGAGATGTCCCGATCCGGCGATGACCGTGCAGTAGCCGACGCCGACCCCATCGACATCGGTGATCGCGTTCCATGGGCCGGGACGGCCGGTACCGATTTCGATCCCCACGTCGCGCGCACGCACGCCCACTCCCATCGGTTCCAGGGACAATATGCCCCATGCACGAAAGACTATTCACCAGCCTAGGTCGCGATTCGGAGTGATGCCTGGAGGCGCGCAGAACGGCATCGGGGCCTTGGCCACTGGGCCTTGGTACCTGCGTGGGTAGCCTCGGGATGATGTCCGGAACGCTGACTCGCCCCGCCGCTGAGCCAATGGCACACGCCCTGGTTCTCCTTCACCGCTACACCGTCGTCCTCACCGAGGTGGCAGCGAACTCTCTGGGAAATGACCGAACCGGAAACCGAGACATCCAGTTCCTGCTGACCATCCAGCTGGCCGGCCCACTTTCCCCGACCAGACTCGCCCAGCTGACTGGCGCGAGTCGAAACACCGTTGCCCGATCGCTCGAGCGGCTTAGCTCAGCCGGGTGGATCTCACGCTCACCGGACCCGCGCGACGGGCGGAGCGTGATGATCAAGCTCACCCCGAACGGCAGTCGCCGCATACATGTTTTCATGTCTCTCGTCTCGGACCTCTTCGTGTCAGAGCAACCACTGGTGAAGGAGGTCTTGGACATCGTCGACCTCGACCCGGACCCAAGCAGCCTCCCGGCTTCCTTCAGCGTGGATGACGCCGTGATCGCGATGGCACTAGCCGGAGCACGGTTCGTAGTCGATGTCAGGGACGCTCTTGCACCATTCGGCCCCTTGGATGCAAGCGATCGATTCACTCTGGCGTTGCTGTATGCCAGAGGTACTCAGCGTCCTGGACAGCTGGCTGAGGAGCTGCGTTTCGCACCCAGCGGGATGTCCGGTGTCCTCGCCCGGCTGGAAGACGCCGCACTCATTTCCCGGACGCATGATCACCGTCCAGATGATCGCCGCGCGGTGCTCGTGACGTTGACGCCCAGGGGAAGATCGGCAGCGAAAACCATGGTGGAGGTGTACGGACAGCATGCGGCGGAAATCGGGGCAGCGCTCACTCTGACGCTGAGCGCCACTCACCCCTCAGCATCGACATGACATGAGCGTCGATCCACTCATTGTTGTACCGAAGAGCTTGACGGCGGGTCCCTTCATGCTGAAAGCCCACCTTCTCGTAGACATGACGAGCCCGCGGGTTGAAGTCGAAGACCTCGAGCTCGACGCGGTTGAGGCCTTGGTCATCGAAGGCGTGGCCCACCACTAGCCGCGTGGCCTCCGAACCAAGTCCGCGTCCGCTGGCTCCAGAGATCCATATCCGGAACCCGCAGGACCGGTTGCCTTCATCGAGGTCGTTGAGGACAGCCTCACCAACGACTCGTTCGGTCTCTCGCTCCACGATCACCCACACGATGCGGTCATGCGCCGTGGACCACCGTTCATACACCCCCTTGAGGTGCTCGACCGTCCAGGACGATTCTGAAGCCTCGTCATCGGAGTGCACCGACCCCGTGAGGCGACTCACCTCGGGGTCGAACATCAACGCGTGGAGCCTCTGCGCGTCAGAGGCCAGGGCCGGACGCAACTCCACCCGGTCACCGACAAGCGAGGGCTTGAGCGAGAAGTCGGGCACGCACACACCCTGCCAGATCGAGCCAGTCGTCGTGGCCTACGAGGACGGGACCGGATTCGAGGATGAGCCTTCGGTGACGAGCAGGACGACGACGCTGTCCGGGGCCAGCTGGAGGTGTTGTCGACGCTCGATGTGTTCCCGTCCGGTCAGGATGACCTCGAGCGCGGCGAGTGAGGCCGCCCCGCACGGACCCGCGTCGACGCCGTAGCTGGCGAGTGTGTGTGCGGCCGAAGTGGCCGCGGTGTCGCTGACGGTGGTCGCGGCGTCGAGGCCATGAACGATTAAAGGCCAGGCAGTCGACGACGGCGTGCCGCAGTTGAGGCCAGCCATGATGGTGGTTCCCGTGTCGACGGTGACCGGTGTGCCCTGAGCCAGGCTGGCCTGGACGCAAGCCGCACCTTCGGGTTCCACACTCACGACCGCTGTGCCGGGACGAGAGGCACGGCTGCGGTAGTGGATGAGCGCGGCATGCAGAAGCGAGCCGACACCAGTCGGGACGACAACGAGGGCAGGCTCCATGGCCCCGATGCCATCGAGCTGGTCGTCTATCTCGTGGAAGAGGGTGTCGTATCCATCGACGATGGCCGCGGGGATGTCCTTGTACCCCTCCCATGCGGTGTCCTGCACGAGGACGGTTCCGGGTGCCTCGGCGGCTTCGCAAGCAGCGGCGACTGCGTCGTCGTACGTCCCGTCGACGCGGCCGACCTCGGCGCCCTCGTCGAGGATGTTCTGAACAGCGGTGGGATGGACACCGCGGGGGATGTAGATGCTGGCTCGGTGCCCGAGCTTCCGGGCGAACCGGGCAACGGCGCGGCCGTGGTTGCCGTCGGTGGCGGCAATGACGGTCAGCGGAGCACTTCCATGGTGGTCGGCCACGGCCATGCGCACGGCCCATGACGCGCCGAGTCCCTTGAAGGCTCCCAGGCCGAGCCGGGTCGACTCGTCCTTCGCCAGCACCCGCCCTACACCCAAGTCTCTGGCCAATTCCGGAAGGTGGGTGAGCGGGGTCGGCAGGTAGCCGCCGAGCTCGCGGTGGAATGCCAGCGCGGCGCCGGAAGCGGGCCGGCAGCGCCACTGCATGGCACGGCGGCCGGCCAGCCAAGGAACTGATTGGTAGGAGAGCATCGGAGCTACTTGTACCTCCTAGACGTTGAAGCGGAACTCCACCACATCGCCATCGTGCATGACGTAGTCCTTGCCCTCCATACGCACCTTGCCGGCTGCCTTGGCATCGGCCATCGACCCGGCGGCGACGAGGTCGTCGTACGACACCACCTCTGCCTTGATGAAGCCACGCTGGAAGTCGGTGTGAATCACCCCTGCAGCTTCCGGTGCGGTCGCCTTCTTGGGGATGGTCCAGGCTCGTGCTTCTTTCGGTCCTGCGGTCAGGTAGGTCTGCAACCCGAGCGTGTCGAAACCGACGCGGGCCAGCAGATCGAGACCTGACTCCTCCTGGCCAATCGACTGAAGGAGCTCGAGCGCCTCGTCATCGGGCAGCTCAACGAGCTCCGCCTCGATCTTGGCGTCGAGGAACACCGCCTCGGCCGGAGCGACGAGCGCCTGCATCTCCTCCTTGAGTGCGGTGTTTGCGAACTCGTCCTCGTCGAGGTTGAAGACGTAGATGAAGGGCTTTGCAGTGAGAAGCCACAGTTCGCGTAGTGGTTCAAGGTCGAGGCCGGCTGCGAACACGGTCTGTCCGGCGTCAAGGACCTCTTTGGCCTCTTCAACGGCAGCGACGATCTCGCTGCCCCCCTTGGTGAGGCGAGCCTCCTTCTGCAGGCGCGGCAGCGTCTTCTCGATCGTCTGCAGGTCGGCGAGAATCAGCTCGGTGTTGATGGTCTCGATGTCGTCCCTGGGTGAGACCTTGCCGTCGACATGCACCACATCCGGATCGTCGAACACCCGGATCACCTGGCAGATCGCCTCAGCCTCCCGGATGTTGGCCAAGAACTTGTTGCCGAGCCCCTGCCCCTCGGACGCGCCGCGGACGATTCCCGCGATGTCGACGAACGAAACCGTGGCCGGCAGGACCTTCTGAGAGCCGAAGATCTCGGCCAGCACAGCCAGCCGCGGATCAGGCACCCCCACGACTCCCACGTTGGGCTCGATGGTGGCGAAGGGGTAGTTCGCAGCGAGCACGTCGTTCTTGGTCAGCGCGTTGAAGAGCGTCGACTTGCCGACGTTGGGGAGTCCGACGATTCCGATGGTGAGTGCCACGAGCGACCATCGTACGGCGCGTGCAACCCGCCCTTGTCAGTCCCTCCAGGCACCCTGGGGGTATGGACACCACCACCGCTCTGCTGCTGGCCCTCGTCGGACTGCTCGTAGGCGTCGCCATCGGCGCATTTCTGGTCTGGCGCTTCGCACCTGCTTCCCCTCGCGGGGCGCACTCCACGACCGATGCCTCCTCCGAGCACCTGCTCCGCCCGGTCAACGAGGCGCTAGACCGCGTCGAGCGGCAGCTGGCCGAGACCGAGCGCCACCGGCTCCAGTCACACGGACAGATTCAGGAGCAGGTACGGGCCATGAACGACACCTCACAGCTGCTGCGGTCCGAGACCTCGTCCTTGGTGCAGGCGCTTCGGGCTCCGCAGACCCGCGGAAGGTGGGGCGAGATGCAGCTTCGGCGCGTCGTCGAACTCGCGGGGATGGTCGAGCACTGCGACTTCAGCGAGCAGTTGACCGTTGGCGCCAGCGATGATCGGCAGCGCCCCGACCTGGTCGTTCACCTGGCTGGTGGCAAGAACGTCATCGTCGACGCCAAGGTGCCCTTTGCCGCCTACCTGGAGGCAAGTTCGGCGAGGGATGAAGCAACCGCCGCTGTCCCGCGCAAGCGCACATGCACGCCATCTTCGAACGCATGTCGATCAGCTGGCCTCCCGCGAGTACTGGGAGGCCTTGGCGCCGAGTCCTGAGTTCGTGGTTCTTTTCGTGCCGGCCGAACCATTCCTCTCAGCGGCCCTCGATTGCGATCCCACCTTGCTCGAGCACGCCTTCAGCCGACAGGTTGTGATCGCGACTCCCAACACACTGATTGCGCTGCTGCGCACCGTGGCCTACACCTGGCGCCAGGACGCCCTCGCCGACAACGCGCAGGCCGTCCTGGCCGCCGGTCGCGAGATGCATCAACGGCTCGGTGTCCTCGGAGGTCACCTCGCCAAGGTTGGTTCATCCCTGGAGTCCAGCGTCAAGGCCTACAACCAGGCCATCGGGTCGCTGGAGTCACGGGTTCTGGTCACGTCCCGCAAGTTCCACGACCTCAAAGTGGTCGACGAAGCGGTCTCCGCACCGGACACCGTCGACCTGTCGCCTCGCATGCCCCAGGCAGTCGAACTGATCGAACCGACTAGCCCTCACCCCGACACCCAGGAGCGCAGCGCGGCAGGGTGAGCCACCGATCGCCGGTGACGTCGTACGGTATGCGGTGTGTCTACTCCGCTCCGTACCGATCGGCCCGAGGTCGTGACGTCCCCCAGCCAGCCTCCGCCCGAGCCACAGGGACGGCTCGTTCGCTCGAAGGCCCGGCCAGGACTCACCAGCACGGGCGTCGCCATCCTCGGCGGGGCTGTGGCCCTTGTTGCGTCCATCATCGCCGAGCTGCTGACTGACGGGCTCGGATGGTTCTTCGCCGTTCCCTTCGTCCTGGTCTGCGGATACTGCGCTGCTGAGGTCTCCAAAGGAAGTCTTCGTACCGCCATTGTCATGCCGCCGCTGGCCATCTTGCTGGTGGCCGCGATCAACCCGATCTGGTCGGGCAACATCCCTGGTCCCCGCGGCTGGCTGGTCAAGACCCTGACCACGTTGACCACTCTGGCTCCGACGCTCATGGTGGCTACCGGGCTTGCCGCAGCCATCGTGGGCCTCAGGTACTGGCGCGCCACACGTTCGTGACATCTTCGGGGAACCTCGTCCGCCTACGGCAACCCGGAGTTACCCCAAAGACGTGGACTTCTTGAGGTCGCGACGGAGTTCCTGAGGAAGCGAGAACACCAAGGACTCCTCCGCGGCCGTCACGGTCTCGACGTCTCCGAAACCCCGTGCTGCGAGCCACTCCAGCACGCCGTCGACGAGGCTCTCCGGGACAGACGCCCCGCTGGTGACGCCAATGACATTCACGTCGCTCAGCCAGGCCTCGTCGATCTCGCCGGCATTGTCGACCCGGTACGAGGCGCCCGCTCCGGCGTCCAGCGCTACCTCGACCAGGCGAACCGAGTTCGACGAGTTGCCCGATCCGACGACAATCACCAGGTCAGAAGCCTCAGCCATCAGCTTCACGGCGGCCTGACGGTTCTGCGTCGCATAGCAGATGTCGTCGCTCGGCGGACTCATCAGATTCGGGTAGCGGCCGCGAAGCCGGTCAACGGTCTCCATGGTCTCGTCGACTGACAGCGTCGTCTGCGACAGCCAGACCACCTTGTCGGGGTTGTCGACCGACACCTCGTCAGCGTGCTCGGGGCCGTCGACCAACGTGATGTTGTCGGGAGCTTGGCCCGAGGTACCCACAACCTCCTCATGCCCCTCATGACCGATGAGCAAGATCTGGTAGCCCTCGCCCGAAAACCGTCGAGCCTCGTGGTGCACCTTGGTGACGAGCGGACACGTGGCATCGATCGTGCGCAGGTTTCGCTCTGCCGCTTCGTCGTGAACCACCGGTGACACGCCATGCGCCGAAAAGATCACCAGGGACCCCTCGGGGACCTCTTCGGTCTCCTCCACGAAGATCGCCCCTCGTCTTTCGAGGTCTTCCACCACATGACGGTTGTGGACGATCTGCTTGCGGACGTAGACCGGGGCCCCGTAGAGCTCAAGAGCCTTCTCGACCGTGATCACCGCACGGTCCACGCCGGCGCAGTATCCGCGGGGAGCAGCCAACAGGACTCGTCGTTGAGGGGAAGCCATATCTCCATCGTAGGTGGAGGGCGGGTCGGGCACCTTCCGAGCCGACTGCCACCCGTCGGTCGGCGGCGCCCCGTACGCTCTGCGCCGTGGCCCTCCAGACCTCACCAGAGCAACCAGCAGCCGTCCGTACGGTGGCGCAGGCCGTTGCCAGCTGGATCGACCGCCTGGGCGCCATCTGGGTCGAGGGTCAGGTCGCCCAGCTCAGCCGGCGTCCTGGCGCGGGAATGATCTTTCTCACCCTGCGTGACACCGCGGCAGACCTCTCGGTCACCGTCACCTGCTCACGGCGGGTCATCGATGCCGCCGAACCAGCGATCACCGAAGGCGATCGCGTCGTCATCTTCGCCAAGCCGTCGTTCTATGCGGCGCGCGGCACGTTCTCACTGGCCGCCCGAGAGATCCGGCATGTGGGGCTCGGCGAACTGCTCGCTCGACTCGAACGGCTGAAGTCGTCGTTGGCGGCCGAGGGACTGTTCTCAGCCGATCGGAAGAAACCGATCCCGTTCCTGCCACGCGGCGTCGGGCTCATCTGCGGCCGGGCCTCGGCGGCCGAGCGAGACGTCATCGACAATGCCCGGCGTCGCTGGCCCGCGGTCAGCTTCCACACGCGCGAAGTCGCCGTGCAGGGGGCTACGGCCACGGCGCAGGTCACCAAGGCGCTCCGCGAACTCGATGCCGACCCGCAGGTCGACGTCATCGTGATCACCCGCGGAGGCGGGTCGGTCGAAGATCTTCTCCCGTTCTCCGAAGAGACGCTCATCCGCGCCGTTGCCAGCGCCGCAACCCCAGTGGTCAGTGCGATCGGGCACGAGCAGGACGCCCCCTTGCTCGACCTCGTCGCAGACGTCCGGGCCTCCACGCCCACCGATGCTGCGCGTCGGATCGTCCCCGATGTCGATGCCGAGCTCGAAGCCGTTGCAGCCGCCAGACGGCGCATCGCCGAGGCGGTCCACGGGCGCCTGGCTGCCGAGCAGGCGGGTCTCGACCAACTGCGCAGCCGCCCAGCGCTCGCCACCCCCTCGACGCTGGTCGAGGCCCACGAACAGGTCGTCACCGAACTGCTGCGCCGAAGTAGGCAGGCACTGCGCAGCCGCCTCGAGCATGCCGATACCGAGCTCACCCACACCCGGGCACGGGTGCGGGCGCTGTCGCCGCAAGCCACCCTCGACCGTGGCTATGCGTTGGTCCAAGCTGACGACGGCAGTGTCGTCCGCACCCCTCCCCCACCCCGGACACTGCTGCACGTGCGCGTCGCGGACGGCAGCTTTGCGGCCATCACATCAGGAGAGACATGAGCACAGCTGACGACACCCCAGCTCTTGGCTACGAAGCCGCCCGAGACGAACTGATCGATGTCGTGAAGCAGCTCGAGGGTGGCGGTCTCACGTTGGAGCAGTCGATCACCCTGTGGGAGCGGGGCGAAGAGCTCGCGGGCGTGTGTCAGAAGTGGCTTGACGGAGCCCGCGCTCGACTCGAGGCAGCCGCGCCGGCCGACGACGAAGACGAGTAGTCAGCGCAACGACGCCGCGAGCTCTTCCAGCTCATCTTGCGACGCCTTGCCTGTCAGCACCACGGTGACACCACGTTCGGTCGCCACCAAAGCTTGCTTACCCGTCTGCTCAGACTCGACGACGGTCCACGTCTGGTCAGCGACCACGACGTCCGCGATGGCGCTCGCCCCGTCAACCCAGTCATCGACGGCGGCATCCGCGTCGCCGTCGGTCTGCCGGACCTCTGCATACGATCCATCGGGCGTGACATAGCCCACATGCAGCACGCCGCCACCAATCGCGCCTGAGACGGCGTCGGTATCGAACCAGGCGCTGGTCGGTACCCAGCCTTCGGGCAGGTCAGTGGGCTCCACCACCGGGAAGGTGTCGCCGAGGCGAACGTCGGTGAACACCTGCTCGACGTCGACGGCCGGACGAATCGGCCCCTGGACCTCGGGGCGTTGCCAGGCGACCATCCAGAACATCCCCAGAACCACGGCACCGACAACAGCCATGGACAGCACCATGTCGCGGGTGGTCTCGAACCCCCTGGGGCGCTTGCGCTTGGACGGACTGACAGGAGCGGACATGGCTCCATCGTCCC
>CAWGPZ010000010.1:0-116450 GCA_963824605.1 uncultured Actinomycetota bacterium
CGGGGTCGCGGGTGGTGCCGACCACGACGATCGGGTCAGCTCCCTCAGCTACGGCCTTTGTCGGGAACTCGCCCTCCTTGACCGGCCAGTCGCGGCAAGCGACGGCACCCCAGGCGAACGTGGCCCCGAAGATGGGAGAGATTCGCTCATACCCTGGCGATCTTTCGCCTGGCTTCCGCAGCTGAGGAGGTAGCCGGACGGTCAGTGCAACTGATCGCCGGGAAGGCTGAGTTCACATTGGAGGCGTACGTTCCATCACTGTTGCGTTCGGCGTAGGCGTCGGCCAAGGCGAGCAGGACAGTGCCATCACCGCTGAGGGCCTGCGACAACCCCAGCCGGAGAGAGGGCCACCCGGAAGCCTCGCTGTACATAGCCGAAATCATGCCTGTGGTGGCGAGCGACTCAGTGAGGGGACGGCCAGACTCGGTAGCCAACGGCGCCTGGTCGATATCGGCCAGCAGATCGATCAGCTGCTGCTCCGCCTCGTCTCTCGTCGGTCCGATTGCGCAGCCCTGTCGGCTGATGCAGTCGTCAATGAAGGCCTCGGTCGCTCGCTGGAATCCCCGCAGCTGACCGCGCGACAGCTGTTCGCTGCTGATGGCCGGATCAAGGGCGGCGTCCAGAACCAGCCGGCCGACCCGCTTCGGAAAGAGCTCGGCGTAGATCGCGCCGAGCTCTGTGCCGTAGCTCGCGCCGAAGTAGTTGAGACGCTGCTCACCAACCGCTGCGCGGAGGATGTCGAGGTCACGTGCAGAGCTGAAAGTCCCCAGTTGAGGGATGAGGTCAGCGTCATCGTTGACGCAGCCTTCGGTGAACTCCTCATTGAGACGGACAAGCTCGCGTACTTCTCGCGGAGTGTCAGGTGTTCCATCAGTCTCGTAGTAGACGTCAGTCTCTGCGTCGGTCATGCACGAGATGGAGGTGCTGTCGCCGACACCACGAGGATCCCACCCGACGATGTCAAAGTTCTCCAACACCGGTTTGGTGAAGAGCACCTCGGCGAGCTTGGCGTAGCTGTTCCCCGAAACCCCTGGCCCACCAGGATTCACGAAGAGCGACCCGATTCGCTCATCCGGGCTGTCGGCAGGACGCCGCAGCAGGGCCAGTTCAATGCGATCTCCATCAGGATCGTCGTAGTCGCGAGGGACCTCGACCGTGGCGCACTCGAACCGTCCGCACTCCTCCCAGCTCGCCTCCTGCTGGTAGAAGGGCCGGAGGGCGTTCGGCTCAGCCGTTGTCCCCACAGGCGAGGGCACCGGCGACACAGCCACGTCAGGGTCGCCGCTGGTGCACCCGGCAAGGAGCAGCCCGGCAACTACTCCCAGTGCGAGGGCCCGGTTCAACCGCGGCTACCCGGAAGCACCGACTGCAACCAGTTGATCAAGCCATTCGGGTTGCGGCTCTGGGTGACCACTCGACCCGGTCCCCGGAAGTCAAGAACGAGACCCTCCCCGGACTTCATGCTCGAGATCATGCCGCTGGACGCCTTTCGCACGTTGACCGAGATCGTGTCGTCGTAGGCGACGAGGTGTCCGGAGTCAACGGTGAAGCCCTGTCCTTCGTGAAGGTCGTGCACGTCCATGGCCCCGTACGCCGCCAGGACGACGGGGCCCTCGCCGGTGGCGTGAAGCACCACGGCCCCTTCTCCGCCACCGAACATCTTGGCGCCACCCCACTTGGTGTCGAGGTCGACACCGACCGCGTTGGCGAGCCATGACCCCCTGGTGACAACGAGAGCCCGGCCGGGAACGACGTCAGCCACCCAGATGTCGCCAGGCAGGTTGGCGGCGACGTCGACCCAGGTGGCGGCCTGCGCATGGCCCGTGAAGGTCGTGACGAAGAGCGACTCACCACCGAGGACACCTCGCTTGAACGCTCCCTTGAGACCGCCCTGCATCTGTGCGTCGATGGTGACTCCAGATGAGTGCATCGCCATGGCACCCGATTCAGCCTTGGCTTGTTCACCGGGAGCAAGGTGAAGACGTGCTACGGAGAAGCTCGGCTGGTGACGTAGCTCGACCTGCACCTGATCCTCCTGCTCAGCGGGTGCCCAGTGCCAGTGCCAGCTCTTCGACGGCAAGCAGTGGCGTGACGTAGGCGCTGATCTTCTCGCGCGCCTCCAGTATCGCCTGCATCGAACGCATTGTGATCTCAGGCTGATAACGGCCGGCGACCTTCTCGATATTGCCCAGCAGCTCGGCGTTGACCAGGGTCACGTCTCCCCCCACCTGCACCACCAGAACGTCTCGGTAGAAGGCGAGTAGATCCTGCAGGTCGCGATCGAGCTCGTCGATGGTCGCTCGCCTGCGGCGCTTGTCCTGCGCCTCCTTGAGTCGTTTGAACTCAGGACGCGCCCACTTCGGCGGACGATCAGGGTTCTCGACACCCAGGCCCCTCGCGAGCTCGATGCGCTCGGTTTCGTCGGTGGCCTTGGTACGAGCGGCACCACGTTCGGTGGCCGCGTCGACCAGTTCGCGCGCCGAGAGCAGCGCCGAGGCCAGTGATCCGACATTGACCGGCAGCGAGAGCGTCGCGGCCCGCGTCAGTCGGGCCTGCTCATCGCGGGCGAGTCCCCGAGCCCTGCCGATGTGGCCCATCGATGCCCGGGCCGCAAAAGCAGCCATGGCCTCGTCAACACCATCACGCTCGACGAGGTGGCGGGCGACATCAGTCGTCGTGGGTGTGGTGAGCACGACGTGACGGCACCGAGAACGAATCGTGGGCAGGACGTCTTCCATCGACGGAGCGCACAGCAGCCACACCGTGTGCGGGGTGGGCTCTTCGAGCGACTTGAGAAGAGCATTGTTGGCTTGCTCCGTGAGACGGTCGGCGTCCTCAAGGACAATGACTCGCCACCGCGCCACCGATGGCGCAGCGGACGCCTCGAGCACCAGCGATCGAGCCCGCTCGACCGAGATCGTCATTGCTTCGGTCGCCACGTGGTCGACGTCGGCGTGTGAACCGAGCAGAGCCGTGTGGCAGTCGGTGCAGTGACCGCAGCCACCGTCCGGGCAGACCAGCGCTGCGCCGAAGGCACGCGCGGCGACAGACCGCCCCGAACCTGGAGGACCCGTGAAGAGCCACGCATGCGTCATGGCCGCACCGGGCGACGGCAGGCTGGCATCGGCGACGGCTCGGGTGAGCGTTTCGCGTGCGCGCTCCTGTCCGACCATTGCGTCGAAGACCGTCATGGCAACCGCGATTCAACTGCTGCACGAACGGACATCGACACGTCGTCCACGGGCGCAGTGGCGTCGATGACGAGATAGCGATCGGGGTCTCGCCGACTCAGCGCCAAGAAGTGCTCACGCACTCGCCGGTGGAAGGCGAGCGGCTCTGCCTCGAGTCGATCAGCTGGAGTGCTGAACCGCGTGAGGCCGATGGCTGGGTCGATGTCGAGCACCACGGTGAGGTCTGGCCACAGGTCCTCAGTTGCCCACTGGGACACCCGCTCGATGTCAGCAGGATCGAGAGTGCGTCCCGCTCCCTGATAGGCGATCGATGAGTCGATGTACCGGTCGCTGAGGCATATCGCGCCACGGTCGATCGCGGGCCGCACCACCGACGCCACATGTTCGGCGCGATCGGCGGCATAGAGCAGAGCCTCGGTGCGCGGGTCGAGGGAGCCGGTGTCATGACCGAGCAGGATCTCGCGCAACCGCTTGCCGACGAGGGTGTCACCTGGCTCGAACGTGGTGACGACCTCGTGTCCTTCGCCGGTCAGCGACTTGGCGAGCAGGCGGACCTGGGTGCTCTTGCCCGCGCCTTCTCCGCCTTCGAAGGCAACGAAGAGACCGAGCGCTGATGCGGACACCTGACCAACCTACCGGCCGCCTCTCACACCCCCCGCCGAGCACTGTGGGAGGAGCTAGGGCTTCTTCGCCGTCTTCTTCGCGGCTGCCTTCTTGGCCGTGGCTTTCTTGGCTGCACCTTTCTTCACAGTGCGCTTGGTGGTGCGGGGGGCTGCCCTCTTGGTCGTCTTCTTCTTCGTGGACGGGCCCTGGGCGCGCTTGTCGGCGAGCAGCTCAGCGGCTCGCTCGATGGTGATCGTCTCGGGGGTGTCGGTGCGACGCAGAGTGGCGTTGGTCTCACCGTCTGTGGCATAGGGCCCGAACCGACCGTCTTTCACAAGAACGGTGAGCCCGGTGACCGGGTCGGCACCGAGGTCACGGAGCGGCGGCGCTGCCGCACGGCGCCCCCGCTGTTTCGGTTGCGCGTAGATGGCCAGCGCCTCTTCCAGCGTGACCGTGAACATCTTGTCTTCGGAGTCGAGCGACCGGGAGTCGGTGCCCTTCTTCAGGTACGGCCCGTATCGTCCGTTCTGCACGGTGATCTCTTGGTCATCAGACGGGTCAACCCCGACTACCCGCGGCAGGGAGAGCAGTTTCACCGCATCGTCGAGCGTCACGGTGTCGAGGGTCATCGTCGACAGCAGCGAGCCGGTGCGCGGCTTCACCGCGTTCTTACCGGTCTTGGGAACGTCGTCCGGCAGGATCTCGGTGACGTAAGGGCCATACCGTCCCGACTTCGCCACCAGCTCGCGCCCGGTCTCGGGGTGCACACCCAGCTCACGGTCGCCGGACGGCGCGTCCAGCAGCTCCTTCGCCTTCGTCAGGGTGAGTTCGTCAGGAGTCATGTCGTGCGGCACGTTGGCCCGCTCCAGGTCGTCGCCCTCGCCGCGCTGCACATAGGGGCCGTAGCGTCCGACGCGCAGAACGATGCCTTCGCCGAGCGCCATGGAGTTGACCTCGCGGGCATCGATCTCACCCATGTTGCTGACCAACGGATGCAAGCCGGGGAACCCGCGACTTGCGTCACCGAAGTAGAAGCCTTCAAGTACGCGCTGCCTCGGCGCCTCACCGGTGGCAACGAGGTCGAGAATCTCTTCCATCCGAGCGGTGAAGCCGTAGTCGACGAGGTCGGCGAAGTGCCGCTCCATCAAGTTGACGACGCTGAACGCCAGGAACGACGGAACCAGTGCAGTGCCACGCTTGAACACGTAGCCACGGTCGACGATCGTGCTGATCGTGGCCGCGTAGGTCGACGGGCGCCCGATGCCACGCTCCTCCAGCGCCTTGACCAGGCTCGCCTCGGTGTAGCGGGCAGGCGGATTCGTCGAGTGCCCCTCAGCCTCGAGCTCGAGCGCGGTCACCGTGTCACCTTCACTCAACGCCGGCAACCGTCGTTCGTCGTCGCCCTCGGCGGATTCGGTATCGGCGTCCTTGCCCTCTTCGTAGACAGCCAGGAAGCCCCGGTGTGTGATCACCGTGCCGGTCGCCGAGAACTCGGCGTCGCGACCATCGGTGGCCACGCCGCCAAAGCGCACCGTCATCGTGGTTCCGCGGGCGTCCGACATCTGTGACGCCAGAGTGCGCTTCCAGATCAGCTCATAAAGCTTGAGCTCGTCAGGCGACAGCTCACCGCTGAGCTCGCCCGGCGTCCGGAACGAGTCACCGGCGGGGCGCACCGCTTCGTGGGCCTCTTGCGCGTTCTTGACCTTCTTCGCCCACGACCGAGGTTTCTCGCTGACGTGGTCCGCGCCGTACAGCTCGGTGACCTGCGACCGCGCCGCAGCAATGGCTGTGGCCGACAGCGTGGTCGAGTCGGTGCGCATGTAGGTGATGTAGCCGTTCTCGTACAACCGCTGGGCGACGCGCATCGCCGTCTGCGCCGACATCCGCAGCTTGCGGCTGGCCTCTTGCTGCAACGTCGAGGTGATGAAGGGTGCGGCCGGCGAGCGGCGGTACGGCTTCTGCTCGACCGAACGAACTGTCAGTGTCACGCCTGCCAAGGCGTCGCAGAGCGACGTCGCCCCTGCCTCGTCGAGCACCACGATGCCTTGCGGCTTCTTCAGCTCGGCGCGATCGTCGAAGTCGCTACCGCGCGCGACGCGCTGGCCGTCCACTCCAACGAGCGTTGCCGTGAAACGGGATGGGTCGAAGGTCCCAGCGATGTCCCAGTAGCCCGCCGAGACGAACGCCATGCGTGCTCGTTCGCGCTCGACGACCAGCCGGGTCGCCACTGACTGCACACGTCCCGCCGACAACCCGGTGGTGACCTTCTTCCACAGAACGGGCGAGACCTCGTACCCGTAGAGCCGGTCGATGATGCGCCGCGCCTCTTGTGCGTCAACCATGCGTTGGTCGAGGTCACGCGGGGACTCAGCGGCGGCGCGGATCGCGTCCTTGGTGATCTCATGGAAGACCATGCGGTGAACCGGCACCTTGGGCTTGAGCTCCTGCAGCAGGTGCCAGGCGATCGCTTCGCCCTCACGGTCTTCATCAGTGGCGAGCAGCAGCTCGTCGACGTCCTTGAGCATCTTCTTCAGCTCACTGACCTTGGAACGCTTGTCGGGGCTGACCAGGTAGAGGGGCTCGAACCCGTTCTCGATGTCGACGCCGAGTCGGGCCCACTTCTCCTTCTTGTACTTGGCGGGGATATCCGCAGCGCTCTTGGGCAGGTCGCGGATGTGCCCCACGCTCGCCTCGACCTCGTACCCCTCGCCGAGGTACCCCCTGATCGTCTTCGCCTTCGCGGGCGACTCGACGATCACCAGGCGTCGCTTCACGCCTTCGTCGCTGGCCGCCACGTGAATTGCTCCCTTGCTCCGATGACCGTGTCCCACGCGGGACAACGAGGGGGACGCTAGCAGCGTGTCACAGGGCCAGCGCGACGGCCTCTCACAGCACGAAGCCTTCTTGGGCCCTCTGCGCGAGGATCCGGATCGACGCCGCCAGTGCCCCATCCGGGTTGATTTCGTGCTCAACCGCCGTTGAGAACCCGGAGAAATCCGCGCCCCAAGGCGAGAACCTGCCCCTCATGGTGCTGAACGCCCCCGACGGTGTCGTCGAGGGCGTTCAGTCGATCTGCGAGTCGTGCCGAAGGTCGCCCCTCAGGGGACGCGCGCCTTTCTACTCCTCACCGACCGTGATGCTGCGACGCTTGCTGATGACGACCGCCACGACGACGACTGCTGTCGCGGCCAGGGCGATCAGGATGCGGAGAGCCGTGTTGGCGTCGTCACCGACCGACAGCTGCACCACAGCCGGGGCGATGAGCAAGGCCACCAGGTTCATCACCTTGATCAGCGGGTTGATGGCCGGGCCGGCGGTGTCCTTGAACGGGTCACCGACTGTGTCACCAATGACCGTGGCCTCGTGCGGCTCGGACCCCTTACCGCCGTAGTTGCCGTCCTCGACGAACTTCTTGGCGTTGTCCCAGGCCCCGCCGGAGTTGGCCAGGAAGATCGCCATCAGCAGGCCGGTGGCAATCGTGCCGGCGAGGAACGCTCCGAGCGCACCCACGCCGAGCCCGAAGCCGACGGCGATCGGTGTGAGAACGGCCAGCAGCCCTGGGGTTGCCAGCTCGCGGAGCGAGTCACGAGTGACGATGTCGACGACCTTGCCGTACTCGGGGCGCTCGCTGTAGTCCATGATCCCCGGGTGCTCGCGGAACTGGCGCCGCACCTCGAAGATCACCGCGCCAGCTGCCCGAGACACTGCGTTGATCGCGAGCCCGGAGAAGAGGAACACCACAGCCGCACCGATGAGCAGACCGACGAGGTTGCGTGGGTTGGACACGTCGATGATGCCGGCATACTGCGAGATGTCGATCTCCGGCAGAGCCAGCAGCGCCGCCCCTCCGGCGTCGCTGGCCGCCGTGATGATGCCCTCGCGGAAGGACCCGAACAGGGCGGTCGCGGCGAGCACGGCCGTCGCGATCGCAATCCCCTTCGTGATGGCCTTGGTCGTGTTACCCACCGCGTCCAGGCTGGTGAGGATCTGTGCGCCTTCGCCATCGACGTCACCGGACATCTCAGCGATGCCCTGGGCGTTGTCGGAGACGGGGCCGAAGGTGTCCATCGCGACGATTACACCGACGGTGGTCAGCAGACCCGTACCAGCCAGGGCGACGGCGAAGAGCGCCAGCGTGATCGATCCGGCACCGAGCAGGAAGGCTCCGTAGACCGCGGCGCCGATCAACAGTGCCGAGTACACCGCGGACTCCAGGCCCAGCGAGATGCCGGACAAGATCACGGTGGCGGGGCCGGTGAGCGACGACTTCGCAACGTCGTCAACGGGGCGTCGATTCGTCTCGGTGAAGTAACCGGTGAGCTGCTGGATGGCGGCTGCAAGCACGATTCCGATCAGCACCGCTCCAATCGTGAGTGCGCGCAGGTTGTAGGAGTCGATGTCCACGGCAGCGAATGTTCCGCCTTCGCCACTGACCACCACGCCGGTGAGGTCGATCGCACGCGCCGGGATCAGCCAGAACGATGCACCGATGACCAGTACGGCCGAGACAGCGGCCGAGATGAAGAACCCACGGTTGATCGCCGTCATACCCGACCGGTCTCCCGGTCGGGGCACGATCGACAAGATGCCGATCACGGCGGTGATCACACCAATGGCGGGCACGATCAGCGGGAAGACCAGGCCGATGTCACCAAAGGCAGCCTTTCCGAGGATCAGCGCCGCGACCAGCGTGACGGCGTACGACTCGAAGAGGTCGGCCGCCATACCGGCGCAGTCACCGACGTTGTCGCCCACGTTGTCGGCGATGGTCGCGGCGTTGCGCGGGTCGTCCTCAGGGATGCCCTGCTCGACCTTGCCGACGAGGTCGGCACCGACGTCAGCCGCCTTGGTGAAGATCCCGCCACCAACACGCATGAACATGGCCAGCATTGCGGCACCGAAACCGAAGCCCTCGAGAACCACGGGGGCGTCACCTTGGTAGATGAGCACCACCGACGCAGCGCCGAGCAGCCCGAGTCCAACGGTGAACATGCCAGCCACACCACCGGTGCGGATCGCGATCTTCATGGCTGGCTCCTCGCCACCCTCGCGAGCGGCGGCTGCCACACGCACGTTGGCGCGAACCGCCAGCCACATGCCGACGTAGCCAGTGACCGCCGAGAAGAGTGCACCGATGATGAAGAAGATCGACCGGCCGATCTTGAGCGAGGTCGTGTCGGCCGGCAAGAGGTAGAGGAGGAAGAACACGACGACCGCGAAGACCGCGAGTGTGCGGAACTGTCGGGTCAGATAGGCCGACGCGCCCTCCTGGACGGCCTGGGCGATCTCTTGCATCTTCTCGGTTCCCTCGGGCGCAGCCAGCACCTGACGCACGAGCACACCGGCAACCACGATGGCAGCGACGGCAATCAGCGCCACGATGGCGACGTAGGTGAGCTGCTGAGAGGTCAGGTCGATCGCGACCCCACCGATGGCGAGCAAAGACATCAATCCTCCTTGAGGGCAGGCACCGTCGGGTCATCCACCGCGCGGGCCGCAGGCGAGTCTATTCAGGTGTGACGCCTTCGGTAAGGATTCCGGGCGAGATCTTCCCCACGATCGACGCCAGAAGGTCACAGGTCGGTCACGCCCCGCGGGTTGTCGGCCGCCTTGCCAGACTGGGCCCATGCCCGCCCCAGACGCTCTCCTCGCGCATCTGGCGTCCGTGGCCGACCGGGGCCAGCGACTGACCCACGTGGAGCGGATCGCCGCTCGTGAGGGACGGACGGGCCTGTGGCCCACCTGGCTCCACCCCAGCCTGAGAGACGCCCTGGCTGAGCAGGGGATCTCGGCGCCCTGGAAGCACCAGGTGGAGGTGGCAGAGCTTGCTCACGCGGGTCAATCGGCGGTGATCTCGACGGGGACCGCATCCGGAAAGTCGCTCGCCTACTTGTTGCCGTCGGTCCACGAGGTGCTTACGAGTCGCGACGAAGGACTGGATCGCGGGGCAACCGTGCTGTACCTCAGCCCGACCAAGGCCTTGGCCGCCGACCAACGGCGTCGCATCGACGACCTGGCCGTCGACGGCCTGAGGGTGGCGACCTACGACGGCGACACCCCCAGCGAGCAGCGCGAGTGGGTGCGTAACTACGCCAACATCGTGCTCACCAATCCCGACATGCTGCATCACTCGATGCTGCCTGGACACGCCCGATGGGCGTCCTTCCTCCGGCGGCTGCGCTACATCGTCATCGACGAGCTCCACCACTACCGCGGACTGTTCGGTGCCCACGTTGCCGCCGTTATCCGCCGATTGAGGCGCGTCGCCGCGCGGTACGGCGCAGACCCGACGTTCGTGTTGGCGTCGGCGACTGCGTCCGACCCTGCTGTCACCGCCGAACGACTCACGGGGGTGCCATGTACTGCCGTGACTCACGACTCATCACCGCGGGGCGAGATGGTGTTTGCACTCTGGGAGCCGCCGCTCACCGACCTCCGCGGCGAGAAGGGGGCACCGGTGCGCCGAACCGCCGCGGCCGAAGTTGCCGCGCTGCTGACCGACCTCGTGATCGACGACGTCCGGACGCTTGCCTTCGTCCGCTCCCGGCGTGGGGCGGAGGTCGTGGCGCTGCTGACGCGCCATGCCCTCGAAGAGATAGATCCAGAGCTGGCGCGCTCTGTCGCGGCCTACCGGGCAGGGTTCCTGCCGGAGGAACGACGCCTGCTGGAGCGCCGACTGACCACCGGTGACCTGCGAGGGGTGGCTGCCACGAGCGCTCTCGAGCTCGGCATCGATGTCACGGGCCTCGACGCCATCCTCCTGGCCGGGTGGCCGGGAACCCGCGCGTCGCTCTGGCAGCAGGCCGGGCGAGCGGGACGCTCCGGACAGGGCGCCCTCGCGATTCTGGTGGCGCGTGACGACCCGCTCGACACCTACCTGGTGCATCACCCGGACGCCATCTTCGGCCGGCCTGTCGAGGCGACCGTCTTCGATCCGCACAACCCGTACGTGCTCGGTCCGCACCTGGCAGCCGCTGCGGCTGAGCTGCCGCTCGGCGACGACGACCTGACCCTTTTCGGCGACGGCACCGCCGAGCTTCTCGACGCCCTGGTCGAGAGAGGCTGGTTGCGGCGTCGGAGCACCGGCTGGTTCTGGACCAAGCGCGAACGCGCCACCGACCTCGCCGACCTCCGCGGGATCGGCGGCACTCCGGTACGAGTGGTCGAAAGCACCACCGGGCGCGTCCTCGGGACCGTCGATCCCGGGTCGAGCCACACCACGGTGCACGCGGGCGCCGTGTACGTCCATCAAGGAGCCAGCTACGTGGTGCGCAGCCTCGACCTCGACGACTCGGTGGCTCTCGCCGACGCCGCGAACCCCGACTACTCGACATCGGCGCGAGAGCTCACCGAGATCAGGGTGCTCGACACCGAACGACGGTCGCCACTCGGACAGGCTGCACTGCACTTCGGCACGGTCGAGGTGACGCGCCAGGTCGTGTCGTTCCTTCGTCGCAGAATCGCAACCGGTGAGGTGCTCGGGGAAGATCTGCTCGACCTCCCTCCGCGAACCCTTCGCACTCGCGCGGTCTGGTGGACCCTCGCCGAGTCTGCCGCCACATCGGTCGACGTCGACGCTGCCGCCCTACCCGGTGCCCTGCACGCCGCAGAACACGCCAGCATTGGTCTGCTTCCGCTCTTCGCCACCTGCGATCGCTGGGACATCGGAGGCGTGTCGACCGCTCACCACGCAGATACCGGTCAGCCGACAGTCTTTGTCTACGACGGGGCGGCCGGCGGAGCCGGATTCGCCGAGCACGGCTACTCAGCCGCGGAGCGTTGGCTCTCGTCGACCCGCGACACCATCGCTGACTGCGAGTGCCCGGACGGATGCCCATCGTGTGTGCAGTCACCCAAGTGCGGCAACGGCAACGATCCTTTGGACAAGGCTGCCGCTCTGCGGCTTCTCACGTTGGTGATACCGCCCGGCCCCCGTCATCGACGTAGCCCCGCGCGCGACGTCGCACTCACCGACGAAAGCAGCGGCAACGATGTCGTGACGACGACCCGTACTGTCAGTGCGCCGGACGACAGCGAGCACCCACGCAGCTCGGCTCCATTTTCCACCGCCACCTCGGCAGCCGTCGCACACGCAACGGTGATGTCGCTCAATGACTGCTGGGCGCCACCGAGAACGGCAAGGTCGGCCGCTCGCACAGCATTGCGATGGGCCACGAGCCCAAGTCCCACCACGACCACCGGCAGCGCAATCGCCGCCAGTAGGGCGACGGCCGCCATCACGTAGATCGAGGCTGATCCCGCCTCGGTTCTCACGGTGTGGCTCCAGGCTCAACCAGAGCGGCGGCAGCAGCAGTCGGGGGCGGGATCGGTAGCGGGCCCCAGCGGCGACCTGGGGACGTTATCTGCACGCGTACCCATGGTCCGTCAAGCCACAACCGGACAGCGGCGTGCTCGGGTGCCAGATCGTGCGCTTGGTTGATGACGACCTCGCGGTCGGTGCCGATGGACGCCGACCGCGCCGCCATCCTGGCTGCTTCGGACATCCGCGAGGCGTCTGAGGCGGTGCCGACGATAGTGACGAGCAACGAGACCGCCATGACCAAGGCCGGCAGAGCCATGGCCAGCTCGGCGGTCGCCATGCCGCGATCGCTGGTGCGACCGGCCCACCGGACCGGTCGCACCACGCTGCGCTCAGAAGATGAGGTCGAACGCACTGCTGATCGCCGACTTGAGGAGGTCTTGCACCCAGTCGCTGCCGAGGAGCTGCAGCAATGTGCCTGCGAACCCGCACGCAGCCACCGTTCCGACCGCATACTCCGCAGTGGTCATGCCGTCATCTGCGTTCAACCGACGACGCATCTTTGCCATCATGTGTCCTCCACGCTCCGACATCCGGCCGGTACGGGCGATCGGGCTGATCGCGGGTGAAGCCTGGGCGCTGGGCGAGCGGCGGACGAGGGGCTCACGACGATGTGCGGATAACTCGGCGTCGTTCGCGCTGTGGATGACTCAGGTGCCGGTCTCCAGCAGAGACAGCACCAGCGGAACCACGGTCACCAGGACAAAGGCCGGAAGGAAGCAGAGACCCAGCGGTCCTGTCGATCGCACGCCAAGGGTGCGGGCCGCATCCATCGCCACCGTGCGAGCGGCCTGTCGATGCTGATCGGCAAGCATCCATAGCTGTGGAGCCACCGCAGCTCCCGTCAGGTGCGCCCTGCTCAACAGCGCTGCCAGCGATCGGACGTCTGAGGCGGGCACCAGTGACCAGGCCTCACCGACCTCAGCGCCCACTGCGAGCGCCCCTGCGACGCGATGAAAGTCAGCCGCGAGCGTTCCCCCGAGGCCACTCGCCACCGCGCGCAAGGCTTGCTCCTGCGTCGCGCCGATCACCAGACATGCCGCGAGCACTTCGACAGCAATGGGCAGTTCAAGGGCGCGATGCGCGGCCATCGTGCGCTCCGGCTGGGTCAATGACCGGCGAGAGTGACGGTGCACCACATACGCCAGGGCAGCGCCTGCGACGAGACCAACGACTCCATCGATCACCACCATCACCGCGAGTCCACTTCCGACTGGTGCCACCCATCGAGGGAATGCCCGTTGACCAGAGGGGCGAGCGGATGAGAGGCGTCGTCGGGACACCCTGGCACCAGGCCACCAGGCAGCAACCGCCGCGGCCGCGCTGGTGGCCGCCAGCAGGCCCCACGCGTTCACCAGCGGAGCCCCTCTCGCACCGACTCCACCTGCCGGACCAACCACCACCAGCCGCTGACCGCCAGCAGCACCCCGAGGCCAAGGCACGCAAGGCCGACGGGGCTGCCGACAAGAGCCGTCAGAGGATCTGCGCCCAGCACATGACCCATGGCGAGCGCCACCGCTGGCAACGTGGCAAGCACGGTGGCGGTGGCCCGCACCGACGCGAGCTGGCCGTCCACTTCCGCAGCCACCTCGTGCTCGTGTCGCATCGCACCACTGAGGCGGTCCAGGGCGTCGGCGAGGCCCGCACCGGTGGTATCACTCACACGCCAGCAAGCCCCCACGGCGGTGAGTCCGCCCCACCCCGGCACGCGAGCCCAGCGGGTGAGGAGCGTGACGACGTCGGCTCCGGCGACATACCGCCCGGGGAGTGGACCGCTCCAGCCCGACAGGACCGCACCCCATGCAGCATCCGGCGGTTGGCCCGACCGGAGTTCACTGGCCAGAGCCGAGCAGAGCGCACCGACCTCGCGCGCCTGCGACGATGCAGATCGGCGTCGCCGACGCACGACGTCTGACGGAGAAGACCGGCCAACTGAGGGGCACCTTCGGGTGAGAGGTGCCCGCCGGATCGGATGCGGCCACCACCACCAGCCGGCGAGCGCGGAGCACGTTGCGGCCGCGACCGCGAGCGCCGTCACCGCCACCCCGACCCTGCGGCGTCAGCCGTCGCCACTGGCAGCACAGCTAGCCGTCCAGATCGCTCCAAGAGGTCGGCCACGGTCGACACGAAGCGACGACCCGCGGCATCGCGTTCAATGTGGACCACTGCGTCAACGGCCGGTGCGACCAGGCGATGCAGTGATTCACGCGGAAGACCTCCAAGCACGGCAAGAGCCTCGAGCCGAGGAATCACGTCGGCAGAGGAGTTGGCGTGGACGGTTCCGCAACCGCCTTCATGACCGGTGTTGAAGGCCGTCAACAGATCGATCACCTCCGGGCCACGCACCTCGCCGACGACGAGTCGGTCTGGACGCATGCGGAGCGTCTGGCGCACCAGGTCCTGCATCGAGACCGCACCGGCGCCCTCGATGTTGGGCGGCCGCGTCTGGAGGAAGACGGCGTGTGGATGCTGCGGCGCCAGCTCGCGCGTGTCCTCGACCACGATGAGCCGCTCACGGGCCGACACCACACCCAGGAGCGCGTTCAGCAGCGTGGTCTTGCCCGAGCCGGTGCCACCAGAAACGAGGAAGGTACGACGCTTCGTGATGAGCTCAGTCAGAGCTGTCTTGACGTCGGGCGCGACCATCCCCACGGATTCGAGATCGTCCAGCGACCACGAATGGTGTCGCGGAATGCGCAGCACGAGACTGATGCGATCGACCAGAGGCGGCAGCATGGCGTGCAGCCGGACGCCATGCGCCAGTGGCGCATCGACATAGGGCGCGGCATCGTCGAAACGGCGACCGACTGAGCTGGCCAGCCGCTGCGCCAGTCTTCGCACGGCCGCATCGTCGACGAATCGGAGAGTCGTCCGATGCATGCCGTCTCCGGCGTCGACCCACACCTCAGCGCATCCGTTGACGGCGACGTCAGTGATCGCCGGGTCTTCCATCAGTACTTCGAGAGGGCCGAATCCATGCAAGTCCGCGGTGAGCGACGTCGTCAGCCGCTGCAACGAGACGTCGTCAACGACATGGCCCTGAGCGACAACGATGTCGCGGATGGCATCGGCCCGCGCAGGCATTGCCTCGTGCAACAGCGAGCGTCGGACTTCGTTCGCCATCGTCACGTCAGGCTGCACCATCGATACCCGATTCCAGCACCGCAGCGCAGACCGACTGCCAGGCCGAGGTACCGGGCACCGCGGCCCCAACCTCTTCGTTGACCGCCCTTCGTCGATCATCGGCAAGCACAGCACACACGGATAGGTTCAGCGCAGCGGACACGTCGTCTCCGCTCAGACCGCCGGGAGCAGGCTCACGAACGACGACAGTGGGGGTGACCTGGGCAGGCAGTCGGCGGACGAGTCGGCGCGCGGCCGCGACCGCACGCACTCGAAGTGGCACCACGACGACCAGCTGGGTGCATCGCATCACAGCCACAGCCGCGCGCGGATCTGCGAGGCGTCCCCCATCGACGACGATCGTGCCGGGGTGTCGGGCAAGTGCATCGATGACATGGCTGACCGCCTCGGTCGACGGCTCGAGGTCGCTCTCGCTTGACCAGCTGAGCAGAGGGAGTCCGTTGATCGACGGGAGAGCGCCGAGCAGCACGCGATCATCCACGCGCCCGCTGATGCCGGCCAGCTCGTCCCATCGGACCCCTGTCACGGTCTCGGCTGCCGCCAAGAGCTCGAGACCGCCACCAAGAGGGTCGAGGTCGACGAGCACGGATCCGCTGCCGTCGTCATTCGCTGCTCGTGCGAGGGCAGCCGCCAAGGTGCTGCAGCCCGCCCCGCCCACTGCGCCTGCCACGACAATGACATCAGCGGTCGACCGATGATCGAGACTTCTTCCGAAACGCTCGAAGAGCCATGGGGCCCCTTGGGGAAGCTCGACCACGTGCTCAGCGCCGATGGCAACGAGGCCGCGCCAGACCGCTGCGTCGTCGATGGCTCGTGACACGACGACGAGTCCAGGACGCGGCAACGGCAACAGCCGCATCGCGTGATCGACGTGCGCCGCATCAAGAAGCACCAAAGGCGCAGAGCCCCACAGCGCCGCAGCCGCTCCGACGTCAGCAGCAACAGCGACGTCCACCTTCGCCTCGTCCGCCACGGCGAGCACAGCCTCCTGCACTCCACTGTCGTTGGTGATGAGCAGGGGACGAACGGGCGGCTGCGGCATCGCAGGGCCTCCTCTGGTCGGGAGCGCGATCGTGGCGCACGACGGCGCACTCGATGCTGGGCACGTCATCGCCTGTGGACAAGATCTGGCGGCACGGCCTGTGGATGGCACACGCTGTTGATCAGAGGCAGACATGGGACGGCCCCCGCTGGGGGGATAGCGGGGGCCGTCAAGGCGCTTGGCCCCGGGGGGAGGGAGCCAGGCGCGCTCTGGACCGCGGAGGACCAGATGTGGACATCGTGTACCCGATTCGCTACACAGCGCAATCGGGTCAGGCCGTTCGGGGCATCGCACACGACACAACCACCCGAATGGCCCAATCCCATCTAGCCCCCCCGGGCCTGCCTATTCTCATTCGTGATGACGCGATCTGCTGCCTTCTTCGATCTCGACAAGACCATCATTGCGAGGTCGAGCTCGCTTGCTTTCAGCCGCCCCTTCTACGCCAGCGGCCTGATCAACCGGCGAACCGTGCTGCGCAGTGGATACGCCCAGTTCGTCTACCTCGCCGGAGGCGCCGACCACGACCAGATGGAGCGGATGCGCCAGTACCTGCAGTCGATGGTGGCCGGCTGGCCAGTGGCTCAGGTGCGGGAGGTCGTTGCCGAGACACTGCATGAGCTCATCGACCCGATCGTGTACGACGAAGCGGTCACCTTGATCGAGGAGCACCGCGCGATGGGTCGCGACATCGTGATCGTCAGCAGCTCTGGATTCGAGGTCGTCGAGCCCATCGGTCAGATGCTGGGGGCCGATCACGTCGTTGCCACCCAGATGGTCATTGACGACGGCAAGTACACCGGCGAGATCGAGTACTACGCGTACGGACCTACCAAGGCCGACGCGATTCGTGACATGGCGTTGCTGCACGGCTACGACCTCGCCGAGTCCTACGCCTACAGCGACTCACAGACCGACCTGCCCATGCTCGAGGCGGTGGGCCACCCGACCGCGGTCAACCCCGACAAAGAGCTCGCCAAGATCGCGGTCGAGCGCGAGTGGCCGGTCGTGCGCTTCACCCGGCCGGTGGCCATGAGACGCCGGCTCCCCACCGTCCCCGAGCTGCCGCACCTGTCTGACCTCGACACCCGGCAACGCGCCTACGCCGGAGCGTCCCTGGCGGTCGTCGTGGGGGCGGCTGCGCTGGCCGTCGTGCTGGCGACATCCCGGCGGCGCCGGGTCGCTGCCTAGCGACCCCCAGGGCCAACCGACCGATCACCATCGAGTGGCACGGAAGTGCGCACCGAAACGCGGCTCCCTCATCATCTTCGTACCAGTGACACGGCTGTCACCGCTGTCCCAGCCGGGCGAGCGCGGCAGTCTCGAACGCACCCGTCCAACCCCGCCTGGCCAGGCGCTGCGCGACGTACATCACCACTCCGCGAGGTGATCGCATCATCGTGGCCTCGACCTGCACCACCTCGAAGCCCGACGCTACGAGCCGGGCCCGCCGTGCGATGTCAGCCGCGTACTGCTCGCGCGTTCTGTGGTAGGCACCCTCGTACTCGACGACCAGCCGATGCTCCTCGTCGAGGAGATCGACGCGCGCAACGAAGTGACCGTCATGCCAGATCTCAGCGTTCGGCTCGAATCTGGGCAGCCCACACAGAGCGAACCAGACACGCAGCAGGCTCTCCGGTGGCGACTCGGCCCGGGCATCCAGCAACGGAAGAGCGTCCCTCATGACGGTGACCCCTCGGCGCCCGCCGGCCCACGTCAGGATCTCACCCAGCTCGCGCGGGGTGACACCCAACGCACGCAGGCAGTGATCGCTGGTGGCCACCAGCCGATCCAAGCGCAGGACGGGCGCCAGATCGAGAAGGGTGCGAGCGGGATTCGTCACCAGCACCCCCTGCACGGAGCCGCGATGCTCGCCGGGAACGTCGGCACGGTGATTCACGACGCCACGGCGACGGATGGCCGACGCCGACGGCGCCCGCGTCACATGCACGTCCGCCCCCTGCGGTCCCCAACAGGGCATGCCCCACAACGCAGCAGCTGTTCCATGGCTCACCACCGGGTCGCTGCTGAGCACCAAACCCAACGCACGGCAGCGATCGATGAGAAGCGGCTCTTCACTGCCTCGTATGTGCACGCCATGGGTCAGGCGCTGCCACGTCGAGCCACGAAGCACCGATGGGCTGATCCCCCGCTGGCGCAGGTCATCCAGGCGTACCGGACGACCGGAGAGATCCTCGGAAGCGGAATCGGGCTGGGCATGCCAGCGAGCCTGCTGCTGCGGAGACCCTGCGCGGCCAGCGCACCTTTCCACTGGGGAGAACGTGGACGGGCCAGGGATGTGGACAAGGCGTCGTCCCGCCGGTGCCGGTCAGAACCAGGGCTCGTCCCCGTCGAGTGGCACGAACCCATCCACGCAAGACCCTCGCCATCAGCAGCTTCGTGACAGTGGGGCGTTCAGTCAGCGACAGAGGCTGCGGGCGAACGTCGCGCCGCGCTGCACGGACGCCGCGTGGAACGTCAGCCACCTGGCCAGACCCGGCGCCGTCCCACGGGCGAACCCCTCGAGCGCCTCACGGTAGGCGTCAGCGCCAAGATCGAGCAGTCCCACCTCGGGCACGGTCAGGGCGTCGGGATCAACGCCCCGCGCCACAAGAACCACGCGTGACGCGGCCCGCGCCACGAGGCCGTTCGCCGACCCGAACGGACGCAGCGACATCAGCTCGGCGTGCACCACTCCGGCCACCAACACACCGGGCGCGTTGGACGCCGTCACCACATCGGCCAACGTGGTCAGCCGCTCGCTGACGCCCGCATCAGCCCGAGGGCGTCCAAGCTCTTCCTCCGGTACCTGACCGGTCATCGCCACCGTGTGCAGCCGGGCCAACGCCTGCAGTGGCGCCCGTCTTCCAGGTATCAGCAAGGCCACCGACCTCAGTAGCCACCTGCAGCGCGCCTTGCGCACGGCGTCCCTGCCGGTCGTCGGGAAAGGGTGGCGCAAACTCCTCCCACGGCACGTCGTCGCCTTCCAGCCGCGCCGATGCCCACGCCGAACGGAGCCGCGCTGCCGCCCGCACCTCGCCGCGCTGCCGCCGCAAGGCTGGCTCGCGCAGAAGTCCGTCGATCGCAGCGCGCGTTGCGTCAATCGCCTCGGCGACGCCGGGAAGGGCGGTCAAAGCGCCCAAGGGATCGGCAGTCGTCACGGTCCAAGACTTATCACCCCTCCCGCTCGCCGCATCGCTCGACTACGTTCTGACGTGAACCGCCGGAGCCGAGGAGACCATCACAGTGAGCGACGCCCCGCACGACGAAAGCCTGTCGAACCTGCTGCACGAGCAGCGCCGGTTCCCACCGACTGCCGCGTTCGCCGCACAAGCCAACGCGACCGAGGCCACGTACGGCGCTGCCGCAGCCGACCGTCTCGCGTTCTGGGACGAGCAAGCCAGCCTCCTGCAGTGGGACGAACCGTGGAGCCAGACTCTCGACTGGTCGGACGCGCCTTTCGCGCGGTGGTTCGTCGACGGGACCCTGAACGTTGCCGTCAACTGCGTCGACCGCCACGTCGACGCCGGCCTCGGCGATCGCGTCGCGATCCACTTCGAGGGCGAGCCAGGCGACACCCGCACGCTGACCTACGCCGATCTGCAGCGCGAGGTCTCGCAGGCCGCCAACGCGCTGGTCGAACTTGGTGTCAAGGCTGGTGACCGCATCGCGATCTACCTCCCCATGATCCCCGAAGCAGCCATCGCGATGCTCGCATGCGCACGCCTGGGCGCTCCGCACTCGGTGGTCTTCGGCGGCTTCTCCGCCGAGGCGCTGCGCAGCCGAATCGAGGACGCCGAAGCCAAGCTCGTGATCACCGCCGACGGCGGATACCGCCGAGGCAAGCCGATGGCGCTCAAGCCCGCTGTCGACGAAGCAGCTGACGCGTCACCCACCGTCGACACCGTCCTCGTGGTGCGTCGCACCGGGCAGGACGTCGGGTGGAACGATGCGCGCGACGTGTGGTGGCACGACATCGTCGGCAAGCAGCCAACCACACACGAAGCGCAGTCGTTCGACAGCGAGCACCCGCTCTATATCCTCTACACCTCAGGGACGACCGGAAAGCCCAAGGGCATCCTGCACACCACGGGCGGCTACCTCACCCAGGTGGCGTACACACACAACGCCGTCTTCGACCTGAAGCCCGAGTCGGACGTCTACTGGTGCACTGCCGACGTCGGCTGGGTGACCGGGCACTCCTACATCGTCTACGGCCCGCTCGCCAACGGCGCCACACAGGTGATGTACGAAGGCACCCCCGACTGCCCCCACCAAGGGCGCTGGTGGGAGATCGTCGAGAAGTACCGCGTCTCGATCCTCTACACAGCACCGACAGCGATTCGCACGTTCATGAAGTGGGGCGACGACGTACCCGCGCAGTTCGACATGAGCTCGCTCCGCGTCCTCGGATCTGTCGGTGAGCCGATCAACCCCGAGGCCTGGATGTGGTACCGCAAGCACATCGGGGGCGACCAGTGCCCGATCGTCGACACGTGGTGGCAGACCGAGACGGGGGCCATCATGATCAGCCCGCTCCCAGGCGTCACGGCAGCCAAACCGGGATCGGCGATGCGACCACTGCCAGGCATCGGTGCCGAGGTGGTCGATGACCACGCCCAACCGGTGCCGGACGGCGCCGGTGGATACCTCGTACTGACCGAGCCGTGGCCGAGCATGCTGCGCGGCATCTGGGGCGACCCGCAGCGCTACAAGGACACCTACTGGTCACGCTATGACGGCGTGTACTTCGCCGGCGACGGCGCGAAGAGGGACGAGGACGGGGATCTCTGGTTGCTCGGTCGCGTCGACGACGTCATGAACGTCTCAGGCCACCGCATCTCCACCACGGAGGTCGAGTCGGCGCTCGTATCGCACCCCGCAGTCGCTGAGGCAGCCGTCGTCGGCGCGACCGATGCAACGACGGGGCAAGGCATCGTGGCATTCGTCATCGTGCGCGGCAGCGTCGCCGACGACAAGGCGAACGGTGACGCGCTCGTCCAGGAGCTGCGTCAACACGTGGCACACGAGATCGGACCCATCGCCAAGCCGCGTCAGATCATGGTGGTTCCCGAGCTGCCGAAAACCCGCTCGGGCAAGATCATGCGCCGGCTGCTACGCGACGTTGCCGAGCACCGCCACATGGGCGACGTCACCACACTCGCCGACCCGACGGTCATGAACCTCATCGAGACGAAGCTGCCCGACGCCGCCGAAGGCTGACCACAGGCGGGCCTTTGGACGGCAAAGAGGGCGCCAGTGCACCCCGAGCGTCCTCCAAAGCCGACCGATAGGCTGGATGCGGCGTGCCGGGAAGACGGGTCGGCGACTTGAGGTCCGCGCGCCTGCTGACCCGGTCCAACTGCGCATTCGGAGGCTAGATGTCGACGCCGTCCCCACCCCCGGTCAAACGCGTTCTGTTTACGCGGCTACCGATCGGTGAGCGCACCTTCATCGCCGACGCACTGCGGCAAGAGACGGTCGGCGGGGCGCTGCTCCTGTCCGCCGCCCTGGCCGGGCTCATCATCGCCAACTCCGCCTGGAGCGACGCCTACGAGAACCTCAAGGACTTCGTCGTCGGACCTGCGGCGATCAATCTCGACCTGTCCCTCGAGACGTGGGCAGCCGACGGGCTGCTCGCCATCTTCTTCTTCGTCGCCGGTCTAGAGCTCAAGCGCGAGCTCGTCGTCGGCACGCTGCGCGAGCGATCGCAGGCGGTACTTCCCGTCGTAGCGGCTGCGGGGGGCATGGTCATTCCCGCGCTGATCTTCCTTGCCATCACGCTCGGCGACGAAGCCGCGCGGGCAGGATGGGCCATTCCGATGGCGACCGACATCGCCTTCGCCCTGGCTGTCCTTGCGGTCGTCGGGTCTCACCTTCCGCCTGCTCTGCGTGCGTTCCTGCTGACCCTCGCCGTCGTCGACGACCTGGGCGCGATCACCGTGATCGCCCTCTTCTTCACCGACTACCTGAAGCTCATCCCACTGCTGATCGCGATCGCCCTCCTGGTCGGCTACTACTTCCTGCAGAAGGCGCGGGTCACGAGCCAGTGGCTCTACATCCCCCTGGCCCTGTTGATCTGGACCCTGATCCATGAGTCCGGCATCCACGCCACGGTGGCAGGTGTCGCGCTCGGCCTACTTACCCGAGTCAAGCCCGATGCCGACGAAGACCACTCACCCGCCGAACGCCTTGAGCACCGGGTGCGCCCACTGTCGGCCGGAGTCGCCGTTCCGATCTTTGCCTTTCTCTCAGCAGGTGTCGCGATGAACATCACGAACCTCGGTGAGTGGGCTGTCGACCCACTGCTCTACGGCATCATCGCCGGCCTCGTCGTCGGCAAGCTCGTGGGTGTGTTCGGCGGAGCATTCCTCACCGCCCGCTTCACCCGCGCAGAGCTCGATCCATCGCTGAACTGGATCGATATGGTCGGGCTCAGCCTGGTGTCCGGGGTCGGGTTCACGGTGAGCCTGTTGATTTCCGATCTGGCCTTCGAGGGCAATCCGGCCGACCTCGACGTCGCCAAGGGCGGGATCTTCTTCGGTTCACTGCTCGCCGCCTTCCTCGCGGGCGTGATCCTGAAGACCAGAGATCGGGCCTACCGACAGGCCGAGACCGAGGTCGACGACACCACCTGACCTGGGGACATGACCCCGCGCGCCCGGACCTGACAAGATCGGGGGCGGACGCCAGACCGCTGGCGAACCTGCAAGGAGGAGCAATGACCGACGACCGCCCGAGCCTGGGCACCTTGGTGGCGGGCATCACCGCCGAGTTCAGCGCGCTCGTCCGTGGCGAGATCGCGCTGGCGAAGGCCGAGATGCGCGAGTCGGCCAAGGCAGGTGCCGCCGGTGCGATTCTCTTCGTCATCGCCGGCGTCCTGCTGGCGATGGTGTGGCTGCTGGTCACCTGGGCCGTTGTCTACGTGCTGGTCGAGGTGGCCGACCTGCCCACGTGGGCGTCCTTCTTGATCGTCGCCGGCTTCTACCTGCTCGTCGCGATCATCCTTGGCGCGGTCGGTGCCTTCCGGCTCAAGAAGGCCCGGGGACCTGAGCAGGCCAAGGCCGAGCTCGAGCGCACCAAGCAGATCATCGAGTCGCTGCCGCCCAACATGCCGCCGGTGCCGGAAGACGTCCGCCACCCGAACGCCGCGAAGGACGCCACGAAGGCATGAGTCGTCCGAGCGATATCACGCTCGAAGGGCCCTGGACGCACCGGACCATCTCAGCGCGTGGCGCACGCTTCCACCTCGCTGAGGCAGGTGACGGCCCGCTGGTCCTGCTGCTGCACGGCTTCCCCGAGTTCTGGTGGACCTGGCGTCACCAGCTTCCGGCGTTGGCCGAAGCGGGCTACCGCGCCGTCGCCATCGACCTGCGCGGCTTCGGGGGCAGCGACCACACCCCGCGTGGCTACGACCTGCCCTCACTTGCCGGCGACGTCGACTCCGTGATCGCGTCCCTCGGCGTCCGCGATGCGATCATCGTCGGCCACGACTGGGGCGGCCTGGTCGGCTGGACGCTGGCCTCCTACGAACCCAAGGCCGTTCGGCGACTCGTTGCGGTGTCGGCCCCCCATCCGCTTCGCCTCCGCAGCTCCCTCGTCCGCCGTCCCGACCTCACTCGTCAGCTGTGGGGCATGCAGGCTCCCTGGCTGCCGGAGCGGGCCTGGAGTGAAGCCGGGTCGAGCCGGGTCGACGCGACGCTGCACCAATGGGCAGCCCCAGGATGGCCCGACCTACCCACGTCGCTCACCTACCGCAAGGCCTTTGCCCTCGGCAACACCGCCTACTGCGCCGCTGAGTACCACCGGTGGTTCGTTCGCTCGATGGTCCGGCTGGACGGGGCCCGCTTCCGACGGCGCCTCCAGACGCCGGTAGGCGCACCGGTCCTGCAAGTGCACGGAGCCGCAGACAGCTGTTTCCCACCCGACTTCGCGCAGGGATCGGGGCGTCATGTTGTCGGCCCCTACAGGTGGCGGCTGATGGAGGGCGTCGGACACTTCCCCCACGAGGAGGCGCCCGAGCGCTTCACCGACGAGCTGTTGCACTGGCTGGCCGACGAGGAGCCCGACCGCTAGCGCCTACGGGCAGGGGCCGGTGCTGACAGCCTTGCTGGCCGAGATGCCGGACGCGACGGCGGATGCCACCTGGCGTGAGGTCATGGCGTAGCCGGTGTCGTCGCGATCGACCGACGCGGCGAACACGACGCCCACGACATCGCCGTCGCGGTTGACGACAGGCCCACCGGAGTTCCCCGGCCGCACGTCGGCACGCAGCGAGAGCACCTCGCGCACGACTGATCCCTCGCCATAGATGTCGTTGCCGGGGGCGACCAGCTGACCGCGGATACGTGCCGGAGTGGCGTCCAGCCCACCGTTCTCGGGGTAGCCGATCACGGCGACGTTGTCGCCGCGGGATGCCGATCCCGAGAAGCTCAACGGGCGGACACCGAGCTCGGGGGCATCGATGACGGCGAGATCCATGTCGGGGTCGAAGTAGACGACCTTTCCCTCAACGGCGCGGCCGTCCTCACGCACCACCTGCAGGCTCTTCGTTGCCGCCACGACGTGAGCGTTGGTGAGGAACCGCCCGGGAGCGAAGGCGAAGCCGGACCCCTCGAGGCCGGCGTTGCACGTGGGGGCCTCGCCAAGGATCTTCACCGTTTGAGCGGCGGCCTGGACGACTGCCTTGTTTCGCAAGATCGCCGCGTCGGGAGTACTGATCGGCTCAATGGGCTCAGGGCCGAGACCGGCAAAGACGTTCGGGAACCCGGTGTCGTCGTACATCGCCTCGATCTGGCCACTCACCACGAACGAGTCGATGGGCATGACTGCGTCGAACGCGCTGATGACCTGCGACTTGCGGACGTCACGCGCGAGGGAGCTGGGGTTTCCGGTGGCATAGACGCCGGCAATGAACCAGACGATGAGCAGCATCGTGAACACCGACAAGGCGGCACCGCCGACGTTGTTCAGCTTGACCAGCGGCCCCCAAGTGACCGCGCCCTGCAGGCGCCGTCCGACCATTCCGACCAGCACCTGGCCCAGCGCGGCACACACGAAGACGACGACCAGGGCGACAAGAGCCTTCGGGAGGCCGTCTTCCCACGAGTCGACGAGCCTGGGTGCGACCCAGAGCCCCACGGCCGCACCGGTCAAGAACCCGACCAGCGACAGGAGCCCGTACACCAGGCCACGACGCCATCCGGTGATCGCGAAGAGCAGGGCCGCAACGAGCAGCACGATGTCGATCACGCTCACTGCGGCGTCTCCTCTCGTTCAGCCGTCGGCCAGGGCCGATCGGGGTCGTCGGGCAGCGGGACCGTCCGGGCCCCCTCGCTCCACGACCGTTCCCACCCCCCTAAGTGAATCAGCCGATCGACCAAACCCCCGGTAAAGCCCCACACAAGAAGGCCACGAACTTCGAAAGCTGGGCCCACGTACCCGCTGGGATGGCGAACCCGGACGCGCCGCGCGGGGTCAGCCAGCTCGGCGATAGGCACCCGGTGCACGGAGGCCACTTCGGCTGGGTCCTTCACGTACACGGGGGTGGGACGCTCCCACCAGCCCAAGACAGGGGTCACCACGAACCCACTCGGGGGGATGAAGAGATCGGGCAGCACCGCCACGACCTCGACTCCCGATGGGTCGAGGCCGGTCTCTTCCTCTGCCTCGCGGAGGGCAGTGGCCGAGACGTCCGCGTCTCCGTCGTCGACCCGGCCACCAGGAAATGCCGGCTGACCGGCGTGCGAGCGCATGTCGTGAGCCCGCTCGATCAGCAGAACGTCGGGCTCACCATCGCTCTCGCCCATCAGCATGAGGACAGCCGAGCGGTGCTCGGCGTCAGGTGGCGCCGGGAACCGCGTGAGGTCGGTTGCCGAGACAGACCCCACCGCCTGCTGCAACGGCGTCATCCAGGCCGGCACCGTCACGAGAGATCAACCTTCAGGTGGGTCTTGACCAGATCGCGCAGCTCGCCGTACGAGGCGAACGCGCCCGGCAGCACGAACACCACCTCACCGTCTGCAGAGACGAAGAGCGTGGTCGGCTTGGTGATCACCCGCACCTCGCGGGCGAACTCGTTGCGCGGGTCGAAGACCGAAGGGAAGGTGACACCGAGCTCGTCGAGCAGCGCTGCGGCCGCGGGCACCTGGTCCTCAGCATCGACGCCGAGCACATCGACCTCACCGGTGTCGTGAGCCTGCTGGAGCCACGGCATCTCGTCGCGGCACGGCCCACACCAGCTGGCCCAGATGTTGATCAGCCGCGGACGCTCGGTGAGGCCGGCCATTTGCACCGGCCCACCGGTACCGAGACACGGCAGCTCGAGCTCAGGGACGCCGTCGCCACGACCCACCGGCTCTCCGGAAGCCGGGCACGGATCGATGGCAGACACCGACCCCGCCCCGCTCGTGGGCACTGCTGCTGCTGAGGACGCGCTCGGAGAAACGCGCTCGCCCGCGCCCTCGTCTGAGGTGGCACACCCGGTCATTGCGGTGGCGAGCAGCACCATGAACACCGCCAGGCGGCTCGCCCAGCAGCCCAGGTTCATGGCATGTCCTTGACCAGGAGCGCTGCCGTGTCGGGGTCGGTCGGCCCCTCGCCGTACGCTGGACAGAGTCGGGCGATCGGGCACGCCCCACAGGCAGGTTTGCGTGCGTGGCAGCGCCGGCGGCCATGCCAGATCAGCCGGTGCGACAGCATGGTCCAGTCTTTCCGTGGAAAGAGGGCCCCTACCTCAGCCTCGACCTTGTCGGGGTCGGTCGCAGCCGTCCACCCGAACCGGCGCGCCAGGCGACCGAAGTGCGTGTCAACAGTGATGCCCGGAACACCGAACGCGTCGCCGAGCACCACGTTGGCCGTCTTGCGCCCCACACCCGGAAGCGTGACCAGGTCTTCGAGGCGTCCGGGCACCTCACCATCGAACCGGTCGCAGAGCTGCTGTCCCAGGCCAAGGATGGAGTTCGCCTTGGCGCGGTAGAAGCCGGTGGAGCGGATCAGATCTTCGAGGGCCGCACGGTCGGCCGCCGCATACGCCTGAGCGTCGGGGTAGGTGGCAAAGAGCGTGGGCGTCACCATGTTGACGCGCTTGTCGGTGCACTGGGCCGACAGGATCGTCGCGACCAGCAGCTCAAGCGGGGTCGAGAAATCGAGCTCACAGTGAGCGTCGGGGTAGAGCTCGCCCAGCTCTCGGTTGATCCTGCGGGCACGCCGCACGACACCGGTGGGCGTCTCGGACGCCCACCGGGCAGCCGAGCGCTTGATCCGCGGGGTTGTCACCCACCAAGCCTAGGCGCGACCGCTGCCCTCAGCCGTACGGGTGACGCCTGCTCAAGGGTGTGCCAAGGCCCGACGATCCCGACAGCGAAGAAGTTCGCGGACTGTGAGAGGACCTAGATGACGACGCGGGCCAAGGAACGTTCCTCGCGGGCAGCAGCCCGCGAGGTTCCGCAGCGCAGCCCCGAGTTCGCCAACGTGTCGCTGCAGGCCCTCCGGGAACAGCGGAAGAACCTCGGCCAGGAAGAGAATCGCGTCTCGTACTGGCGTCGCCTGATCCAAGCGCGGATGGATCTCATCGAGCTGCAAGGTGGCGATGACAGCGTCCGGCTCGAACGACTGCGCCTGGCGCTGGCCGAGACCCGCGTGGGACCCGGACGCGGCGCGCTCGTCGAGATCATGCCCATCGACGATGTGCCCCCCCTCCCCGACCTCGAAGGACTCTGGGCGCGCGAAGCCGACCCCGAGGTCCCGGCGACCGTGACCGCGCTCAAGAAGGATCTGACCTTCGCAGAGCTCCAGCTGTCTGCGTACCGTGCAGCGCTGCACCGGCGGCTGTCCGGCACCACGAGTGAGCTGATCGCGCGCTACCACGAAGAACCGAGCCTGGCGCTGCTCGCGCTACCCGTGCGGCCCGACCAGCTCGACTGACACCCGGCCTGAAGTCCACGCGGTCCCGCTCTCCCGTACGGCCGTGTTCTCCCCTAGCCTGGGCACACGATCGGTGGCCGACTACGGTGTGCGACCGATGCCGACCGGAGGTGACTGCGTGGACGACGACGTGCTGAGGCGAACACCGTTGTTCGCCGCGCTCGACGACGCCGCAGCCGCCGCGCTTCGCGCGACGATGAGCCAAGAGACCGTGGCACGAGGCGATGTCGTCTTCTCCGAGGGTGAGCCGGGCGACCGGCTCTTCATCATCGTCGACGGCAAGGTGAAACTCGGCCAGACGTCGAGCGACGGCCGTGAGCAGGTGATGGCCGTTCTCGGCCAAGGCGGCATGTTCGGCGAGCTCTCACTCTTCGATCCCGGCACCCGCACCTCGACCGCCTCGGCCGTCACCGACTCGGTGCTGCTCTCACTCAGTCAGCGCGACCTACGTCCCTGGCTGACCGGTCGCCCCGAGGTCGCCGAGGCGCTGCTGCAGGCTCTGGCGCAGCGGCTGCGTCGCGCCAACGAGGCCATGGCCGATCTCGTCTTCAGCGACGTTCCCGGCCGAGTCGCCAAGGCGCTGCTCGATCTCGCCGCGAAGTTCGGTCAGCCGCAAGCTGATGGCAGCACTCTCGTCGCCCACGACCTGACCCAGGAAGAGCTTGCGCAGCTGGTGGGTGCGTCTCGCGAGACGGTCAACAAGTCGCTCGCTGACTTCGCGTCGCGCGGGTGGATCCGCCTCGAGGCCCGCTCCGTCATCCTGCTGGACGCCGAACGCGTCACCCGCCGCGCCGGCTAGCCGAGCCGCGTCAGCGGTGCATGGCGTCGGCGGCGCGAGCGTTGCCACCGGCGGCCAGGTACTCCAGCTGCGCCTGAACCTGTGCGACCACGACCTCGTGCAGGGCCGGGCCGGGTAGGCCGTACACCGCAGCCACTACTTCACCGGCTGTTGCCGCCCCAGCGTCCAGCACGTCGGTGACCTGCTCAAGGCGTTTGACGCGGTGGGCGAGGAGCGTGTCGATGGCCGGCAGCCCCCAGAGCACGAGCTCCCCATGTCCCGGTAGCAGCGTCAGCGATGCACCGGCAGCGGCAAGATCCCTGAGCTTCTTGAGCGATTCGAGGTACGCACCCACCCGCCCGTCCGGCCAGGCGATCAGGGACGACCCTTCACCCAGGATCGTGTCGCCCGACAACAGTGCTCCATCGCGCGGCAGGTGGAAACAGACCGAGTCGTTGGTGTGGCCAGGCGTGGCCATGACGTGCAGCACCAGCCCGTCGACCTCAATCTGCTCGCGGTCCTGCAGGGCAACAGTTCCGCGGCACCACGCCGGGTCCATGGCCCGCACGGGCGCCCGCGTCCGGGCGTGCAGCGCATCGACCGATCCGGAGTGGTCGGGGTGCCCGTGGGTGAGCAGGATCAGTGCCACCTCACAGCCTGCGCGCTCGACCTCGGTCAGGACGGCGTCCAGGTGGCCTGGGTCATCGGGCCCGGGGTCAACGACGACGCACTGCTCGGCCTCCGGCTCGAAGAGCACCCAGGTATTCGTGCCCTCGAGCGTCAAGACACCCGGGTTGGGCGCTGTCACACACCGAGCTCGTTGCGGCTCGACACCTTCCACCGGCTCGATCATTCGGTCACCGCCTCGATCTGAGTGGGTGCGGCCGCCAGGGCAGACGCAACGTCGTCGAACGCCGCCAACGACGTCAACGTGCTAATCGTAGGTGGCCACATCGGAAGAGACCCGGCTGCGAAGGCATCGACGGCCGAACGGACCACAAACCACTGCCCCGCTGCCACCTCGCCGGTGAGTGGGCGAGGCTCCTGGTCAGCCGGGCAGCGCGCGACATAGAACCGTGCGTCGAAGCGGCGGGTGTCACCGGGCGGAGTCACCCAGCGCCCCCACGGGACCAGACGGGCAGGATCGAGCCGGACGCCACTCTCTTCCCAGGTCTCGCGAACAGCACCGGCGAGGTGCTCACGCACCGGCCGGTCGTCGCTGTCCCCCCAGATCGCGCGCTCTCCGGCGACGTCATGCACCACCGCGGAGGCGTCTTCGTCGTCATCGACCCGCCCCCCGGGAAAGGCATACATGCCTGCGGCAAAGGCCAAAGTGGTGGCCCGTTGCTGCAGCCACACCTCAAGTCCATCGGCTCCGTCCCGCAGCAGCACCACCGTCGCAGCCGGCCGAATCGGCATCGCACCGGTCACGCGGCAACCGGCTTCGGCATGAAGGGCCTCGCGATCTCATCGGCGAAGCGGGCGAGGATCGGCGACGCGACGGCCAGAATCAACACGTATGCCGCGGTCACCGGTCCGACTTCCTCCAGGCCGGAGGCCACGGCCAGCCCCCCGATCACGACGGCGAACTCCCCTCGTGCCGCCAGCACAAGACCCGCACGCATGCGACCGCGCGGTCCGGCTCCATCGCGCGCCGACGCGTACCAGCCGGTCAGCACCTTGGTGACCAGCGTGATGACCGCCAGCACCGTGGCGGCGACGAGCACCGGAGGAAGAGTCGAGGGGTCGATCGACAGCCCGAAGAAGACGAAGAAGACCGCGGCAAATATGTCGCGCAGCGGCGACAGCAGCTCACGCGACCGGTCGGCAGCCTTCCCGGTGAGTGCGAGCCCGACCAAGAACGCACCCACTGCCGCCGAGGCGTCCAGCAGTGTCGTCAGACCAGCGACGACGAGAGTGATGCCAAAGACTCTCAGTAGAACCTGCTCGTCCTCAGCGTTCGTCAACCGGTGGCTGAGCCGGTCACCGAAGTGCCGCGAGCCAAGAAGCACAATGAGGACAGCCGTCACGGAGGCACTGACCGCGATGACCACCTCGACAAGTCCACCGCCAGCCACCAGAACGGCTACGAGTGGCAGGTAGACGGCCATGGCGATGTCCTCGAGCACCAGGATCGCGAGCACCGATGGTGTCTCGCGGTTGGCGAGCCGACCAAGGTCGCTCACGACGCGCGCCACGATGCCCGACGACGACACCCAGGTGACGCCGGCCATCACCAGCGCGGCTGTCCACGAGTCGAAGAGGATCCACCCGGCTACCGCGCCCGGTGTGGCATTGAGCAGCAGATCGACGAATCCTGAGGGCACGTGACGCCGCAGAACGCTGCTGAACTCGTCCGCCGAGAACTCAAGGCCCAAGGTGAGCAGCAGCAGGATCAGCCCGAGCTCGGCGCCCACAGCCAGGAACCCAGTTGACGCGTCGAGCGTGACGGCCCCTCCTTCACCCAGGAAGAGCCCAGCCACGAGGTAGAGAGGCACCGGCGACAGGCCGAAGCGGCGAGCGACACCACCGAGGATCCCCAGGACGAAGAGCACCGCGCCGACCTCGAGCAGGATGTCGGCGATCCCCGGCGTGACCGCCGCGGCCAGCGCCCCGTCAGCGCTCATGGGGCCTCGAACAGCGTCCGAACCTTGGCAATACCGTCGCTGGTTCCGATGACCACCAGAACATCACCCGCAATGAGGTCTTGCGTGGGGAGGGGTGAGGCGATCACCCGGTCGTCGCGGACCAGTGCGACAACCGATGAGCCCGTGCGTGTGCGGGCCTGACTGTCCCCCAGTGAACGGCCGTCGAACCGAGATCCGGCCAGGATCTCGACCTGTTCGGACGCCAAGCCCGGTACCTCACGGCTGAGGTCGGCGAGCTTCACCGCGATACGGGGAGCCCCCAGGATCTCGGCCAACGTGACGGCTTCATCCTCGTCGAGCCGGAAGAGCGTGCGACCCACGTCCGGGTCATCGGCCTCGAACGACGACACCGTGTAGTGATCGTCGCGGGTAGACACGACACAGAGCTGATGTCCGTCGTGCAGGGTGAACTCATAGCGGCGGCCCACGCCGGGCAACAGCGTCTCGATGACATCCACGTCAGCCCACCTCAACGATGAGTTCGAGTTCGACGGGCGCGTCCAGCGGAAGTGCGACCACTCCGACCGCGCTCCGCGCATGGATACCCGCGTCACCGAAGATCTGACCCAACAGGTCGCTTGCGCCGTTCACCACGCCCGGCTGCCCCGTGAAGCTCGGGTCGCTTGCGACGTACCCCACGACCTTGACGACGCGAGTGACGGCTGACAGATCACCCGTGATCGAGCGAACAGCGGCCAAGGCGTTGAGGGCGCACACCCGGGCACAGTCCTTGGCGGTGTCGGGGTCTACCTCAGCACCCACCTTGCCGGTGACGGGTATCTGCCCCTTCACCATCGGGACCTGACCGGAGGTGTAGACGTACGAACCGGAGCGGACCGCCGGAACATAGGAAGCCAGAGGTGCCACAACGTCCGGAATCTCGATGCCCAGCTCAGCCAGGCGCTGCTCAGGCGTGGGCATCACGCCTCCAGCGGCCGCTTGAAGTAGGCAACCAGCTGCTCAGCATTCGGCCCCGGAACAACCTGGACGAGCTCCCAGCCGTCCTGGCCCCAGGTGTCGAGAATCTGCTTGGTCGCGTGGATCAGCAAGGGCGCGGTGGCGTACTCCCACTTGGTCATGACGCCAGCCTAGCTGTCGTGATCGCGGCGGGCTCGACAGCGTGAGGGCGCGTAGGGTCTTGAGTCATGGGAGGAAAGAGCGCGACGAGGCTCCACGTGGTCACCGGCAAGGGTGGAACAGGCAAGACCAGCGTCGCTGCCGCACTTTCCCTTCACCTGGCGGCCGGTGGTCAGAACGTCCTGCTCATCGAGGTCGAGGGGCGCCAAGGCATCGCCCAGCTCTTCGATGTGCCACAGCTGCCCTATGAGGAACGCAAGGTGGCTGTTGCCAGGGACGGTGGCGACGTGTTCGCCCTTGCCATCGACCCCGAGGACGCCCTGTACGAGTACCTCGACATGTACTACCACCTAGGTCGGGCTGGAAAGGCTCTGCGCAAAGTGGGGGTGGTCGAGTTCGCCACCACCGTGGCGCCGGGGGTCCGCGACGTACTGCTGACAGGCAAGGCCTACGAAGCATGTCGACGACGTGATGGCAAGAAGTACACGTACGACGCCGTGGTCATCGATGCTCCGCCCACCGGACGCATCGGCCGGTTTCTCAACGTCAACGCGGAGGTCGCAGGGCTGGCCAAGGTGGGACCGATCCGTCGACAGGCGGATTCCATCATGGGTCTGCTCAGATCACCGCGGACCGCCGTGCACGTCGTCACCCTGCTCGAGGAGATGCCCGTCCAAGAGACCGCCGACGCAGTTGCGGAGCTACGCGGCCTCGACATCCCCGTCGGCACCGTTGTCGTGAACCAGACCCGACACCCCGCCCTCAACGCCGCACAGCTACGCGGCGCGCTGCAGAGAGATCTCGATGCAGGCGAAGTGTCAGATGGCCTGAAGGCCGCGGGGCTGGCTACCCACGAAGGACTGCTGGACGCCCTTTTGCACGAAGCCGCAGGGCACGCGGAGCGCGTCCAGCTCGAAGCGAATCAACGCCGGTTGGTGGACGCCATCGGACAACCCGTCGTCTCGTTGCCCTGGCTCGCTGACGGGGTCGACCTCGCCGGCTTGTACGAACTCAGCGACCTGCTCGGCGAAGCAGCGGGCGAGGTGCCGTGGTGACAGCGCAACGGTTGGACGTCGACAGTCTGCTCCACGATCCCGAGACAACGATCATTGTCTGCTGCGGAGCAGGCGGAGTGGGCAAGACAACGACGGCCGCAAGTCTTGGCGTACGTGCAGCGCAACGCGGACGGAGGGTGTGCGTACTGACCATCGATCCCGCCCGGCGCCTCGCGCAGTCGCTCGGCCTGGAGGAGCTCGACAACACTCCCCGCGTCATCGGTTCCATCGGCAATGACGGTGGTGCCCTCTTCGCGATGATGCTCGACATGAAGCGCACGTTCGACGAGATCGTCGAGCAGCACGACGACCCCGCGCGCGCCGAGCAGATCCTGGAGAATCCGCTGTACCAGTCGCTGTCCAGTTCGTTCGCCGGCACTCAGGAGTACATGGCGATGGAGAAGCTCGGTCAGCTGCACCGGGATGCCCTCGACAAAGGTGAGTGGGACCTGGTCATCGTGGACACCCCGCCCAGCCGGTCAGCGCTCGACTTCCTTGACGCTCCCGCTCGGTTGGGCTCATTCCTGGACGGCCGCTTCGTCCGAATCCTGCTGGCGCCGGCGAAGGCCGGGGGCAAGGCGTACATGAAGGTGTTCGGTGGAGCGTTCACCCTGGTCACCAGCTCGCTCAACAAGGTCCTCGGTGCGCAGCTGCTCAACGATCTGCAGACGCTGATCGCAGGGCTCGACTCAGTGTTCGGCGGCTTCCGCGAGCGTGCTGAGCGCACCTACGCGCTGCTGCAGGACCCCGGAACAGCCTTTTTGGTGGTGGCTGCGCCTGAGCCGGACGCACTCCGTGAGGCGTCCTTCTTCGTCGAGCGCCTGCAGCAGGACGCCATGCCCCTTGCCGGACTCGTTCTGAACCGCGTGCACACCACCGAGGCGCCGGACGTGTCCGCGGCGCGGGCCGAGGGGGCGGCTGAAGAACTCGATGAGCTTGGCGACCACACGCTCACGGCCGCGCTGCTGCGACTGCACGGCGCGACCATGCGCGTAAGAGACCGAGAACGACACCTGCTGACGCGCTTCACAGGAGCGCATCCTGACGTCGCGGTGGCCTCAGCGCCTGCCCTGCCCGGTGACGTCCACGACGTCGACGGCCTCGAACAGATGGGGGCCGCCCTCGCTAGCTCCGCCCTTATCCCGCGACCGTGACCCGTCGGTGATCGCTTCCCTCGTAGGTGTCGCGTGCGGTCTGCAGGAGGCGACGCCACGAGGTGATGTTGGGACGACGGCGCAGAAGAGCCCGTCGCTCACGCTCGGTCATGCCACCCCAGACGCCGAACTCGACCTCGTTGTCGAGAGCGTCAGCAAGGCACTCAGTGCGCACGACGCACCCAGAGCACAACGCCTTGGCCCGGTTCTGCGCCGCCCCCTGTACGAACAGGGCATCCGGGTCAGTTGTGCGACACGCCGCTCGAGCTGACCAATCCTCAATCCATGCCATGGGCCCTCCCCCTTGGTGTCCCGTCCCCTGGGCCACCACGTTCCGTCACAAGATCGCCTGTGCTGGCAACCGCGATACCAGATTCGGCGTCGCCATGTGATCAATGACGCTAGAGATATGTACCCCACCACCAATAGGCCCCGAAAAGGCCAACTCCCGTGGCCAATTGGAACTATGGATAACCCGTTCAGAAGCATGGTTGTCACAATAAGTATCAGACTTGACTACACAACGTGCCCAGTATTCCGGGAAGCGCGACCGTCCATCCTCGGACCAGTGGTCGGTATTGCCGGCCCTCTCACCTACTCTTGAGGGGTGGCTTCCCCTGCAGGCGGCGCCGTCATCCGGGCGCTGCTCTTCCTCACGCTCAGCGCCGTCTCCGGTGTCCTCGTCGCGGGGATCGCGCTCCCCGCGATCGGGGTGGTGGGGCTCACGGCCAAGCGTGGGGCCGAGAACTTCCAGGCGCTTCCCGCCGAGCTCACGGTTCCACCCCTGAAACAGCGCTCTCGCCTCCTCGCGGCCGATGGCACGGTCATCGCGCGGTTCTACAGCCAGAACCGGGTCTACGTGCCGATCAAGAAGATCTCCCCGGAGATGCGCGATGCCATCGTGGCGATCGAAGATGCCCGCTTCTTCGAGCACAACGGGATCGACGTCCGCGGTACCTTCCGCGCCCTCGTCGCAAACACGCAGGCGGGGACGGTGACCCAGGGCGGATCGACCATCACTCAGCAGTACGTGAAGAACGTTCTCGCTGCCACTGCGGACACGCGCGAGGAGCGCGAGGCAGCCACCGCCGACACCATCGCGAGAAAACTTCGCGAACTGCGCTACGCCCTGGGCATCGAAGAGCGGTGGAGCAAGCGGCGCATTCTTGAGGGCTACCTGAACATCGCCTACTTCGGCTCGCAGGCGTACGGCATCGAGGTGGCGTCACAACGCTACTTCTCGGTGCCTGCCTCCGATCTGAACGCCGGACAGGCGGCCACCCTCGCGGGCATCGTCAAGTACCCGTCGCTCTACGACCCGCTCATCAACCCCAAGGAGAGCCAGGTCCGGCGTAACTTCGTCCTCCAGCGAATGGCCGACGAGAACATGATCAGCCAGAAGCAGGCTGACAAGTTCGCCAAGCGCCCGCTCAAGAAGACGCTGAACCCCAGCGACCTGACGCGTGGGTGCCTCGTTTCACCCGCGCCGTTCTTCTGCGACTACGTCCAAGAGACCTTCCTCAGCGACGCCTCCTACGGAGCCACCCGCCTCGACCGCCGCAAGCTGCTCTACGGCGGTGGGCTGACGATCAAGACCACGCTGGAGATGGACGACCAGGCGTCGGCCCAGAAGGGCATCGAGACCTACCTCCCCACCGGTGACCCAAGTCGCCGTGTTGCCGCCATCGCCATGATCGAGCCCGGCAGCGGCAACGTGACAGCCATGGCGCAGAACCTCAAGTACGGCGACGGCAAGAACGCCAGCTACATCAACAACGCCGTCGACCAGCCGTACTCGGGCACCACCGGACAACAGCCCGGCTCGACGTTCAAACCCTTCACCATCGCCGCCGCAATCGAGCAAGGTCTGGCCATGGACGACGTCATCGCGTCACCGTCGCAGCGGACCATGCCCTTCGGGTCCTATCGAGACTGTGCAGGAAACACCCAGGACACCTGGCGAGTGACCAACTACAGCAGCGCTCCGCCTGGCAACTACGACATGTACTCCGGTACAGCGCTGTCCATCAACACCTACTTCGCCGAGCTGGCCAAACGCACAGGCCTCTGCAACGTGTGGGACGTGGCCTCTCGAGCGGGGGTAAGGGCAGCAGGCAACAACGAAACGTCCGACCCCAACGGCAGCTGGTCAGCCGAAGATGCCCCCATTGAGGCCGTCGGAATGCAGAAGACGCCAGGAGTCATCGGGGGTGGGTTCGGCATGTCACCACTCACGTTGGCCGAGTCGTACGCCACCTTCGCCGCACGTGGCCTGCACTGTGCGCCTCGCGTCATCACCGAGATCCGCAATCGCGACAAAGAGTCACTCGATGTGCCAGGACCCGATTGTGAACAGGTGATCAACCGCAAGGTTGCCGATGCAGTCAACGATGTCCTGGTGGGCGTCGTCAACAATGGCACCGGCCAGGCGATGTATCTGTCGCGGCCGACCGCTGGAAAGACCGGAACCACGAACGACTTCCGCGCGTTGTGGTTCGCCGGATACACCCCCAACATGGCCGCAGCAGTATGGACCGGACACCCGCGCGCACCCAGCAGGTTCCCGATGGCCAACGTCACGATCAATGGTGAGTACCGAACAGCTTGGGCGGGTAGCACATTGCCTGGTCCGATCTGGAAGGCCGCCATGCTCGGTGCCGTGGCTGACCTTCCGGTCGAGCAGTTCGTACCGATTGACTCCGAGCTCATCGACGGTGCTCAGGTCACGATGCCCTCCCTCGCCGGCCTCAGCCGCAAGGCGGCCGTAAACGGCTCGAGCGGCTTGGCCTCAGCGCTGAGGTGTCATCGACCACGGTGTTCTCGTTCCAACCAGAGGGCACCGTTGCCTACACGACGCCTGGTGCAGGCACCACAGTCGAGCCAGGCGACACCATCGTGCTGTTCCTGAGCAGCGGTGAGCCACCACCGCCCGAACCCGAGGAGACGAAGAAGAACGGCGGCGGGGGCGGAAGCAATGATGGGGGCACACCGGACAACAACGGCGGGAACAACGGCGGGAACAACGGTGGCGGCAACAACTGACCCCTATTGGGGCCATGACGCACTCGTTCGAAATGACCGAACCAACGCCGTACCCATCCGTCCACAACACGTTTCTGAACTCCGCATGCATAGTGCGTCAGTTCGAAATGACCGAACCCATGCGTCATGGCCCCAGACTCGGGGTCAGGGGGTGAGTTGGCGCTTGACCTCGCTCGCGGTGCGGCCACCGTCGGCGCGCCCGGCGACGACCGGCTGTACGGCCTTCATCACCTGTCCCATCGCCTGCGGTCCGGCCGCTCCGAGATCAGCAATGACAGTCGAGACGATGTCAGCGAGCTCGTCGTCACCGAGTTGAGCTGGCAGATACTCCTCAATCACGGCCGCTTCGGCCAGCTCGGTGGAGGCCCGATCAGGGTGTCCTGCGTCGGTGTAGGCAGTGGCCGCTTCCTTCCGCTTCTTCACCTCACGAGCGAGCACCTTCTGCACCTCGTCGTCGCTGAGCTCTCGTGCCTGTTTGCCCGCCACCTCTTCGTTGGTCACAGCGGTGAGAACCATGCGGAGCGTCGAACGCCGAACGTCGTCCTGCGCGCGCATCGCGTCGGTGAGGTCTGAGTGCAACTGCTGCTTGAGGCTCATCCCGCCATCTTTGCCTACCCGGAGGGGATGGCACACTTCATTTCGTGCCCCGCCTCCGAACTCTGGTGACCGCCGCAGCCGCGGTCAAGGCGGCAGGTATTGCCTACGCGGTGGCGGAGGCCCATCAGTACCGGCTACGACGATTCACCGTTCCGGTCCTCGAGCCGGACGCCGAGTCACTGCGCGTGCTACACATCTCCGACCTGCACCTCACCCCCCGGCAGAAGGGGAAGGCCGCTTGGGTGCGTCGTCTGGCGGCGCTCCAGCCCGATCTCGTGGTCAACACCGGTGACAACCTCGCTCACCCACAAGCCGTCGCCACGGTCCTTGAGACCCTCGATCCCCTGCTCGACCTCCCTGGGGTATTTGTCATGGGCTCCAACGACTACTTCGGACCCGTCTGGAAGAACCCCGCTCGCTACCTGCTGCCGGACTCCGGAGGCCGCGTCTTCGGCAAGCCACTTCCTTGGGAGTCGCTACGCGATGACTTCGTGGCCAGGGGATGGCGCGATCTCAACAACCGCACGGCACACCTCACCATTCGTGGCCAGGAGATCGCTGCAGTGGGTACTGATGACCCGCACCTCGGGCTGGATCGGTACTCAGATGTGCAGTACCCGGCGTCAGAACCGGGCGTTCTTCGACTGGGCGTCACCCACGCTCCCGTACCTGCGCGTGCTTGACGCCATGGCCGCCGACGGAGTGCAGCTGACGTTCGCGGGACACACCCATGGCGGGCAGCTGTGTGTGCCCGGCTACGGCGCACTCGTGACCAACTGCGATCTACCGACATCCCAGGCCAAGGGTCTGCACCAGCGCGGTGCCGGGTGGCTCCACGTGTCGGCCGGAGTGGGTACCTCACCGACCGCTCCGATCCGCTTCGCCTGTCCTCCTGAGGCGACCCTGCTGACCCTGGTTCCGCGCGACTAGGCCCTGATCAGCGACCAGCACACGTTCGGTAGGCTGACCAGGCTTTCGCGGGGTGTGGCGCAGCTTGGTAGCGCGCTTCGTTCGGGACGAAGAGGTCGTGGGTTCGAATCCCGCCACCCCGACAGCAGATTTGCCGATGCTCACCTGGTTGTCGGGTTTCGGCGTCGAGCGCACGTTGCCGATCAGGCGATGCTGAAAGTTCTTGCTTCACCCCCGTCCGGCGTGTCTTCTGGGGCTGCTCGGACGCTGCAGACAGACGAGGAAAGGGGTCAGGCTCGGTCCTGCGCGCAGGGAAGAGCACGGCAATCGCCACCGTGTGTGTTGGCTTTGGGCGGGACGCAAACGGCGTCGCCTTCCTTGATCTGACCGGGCCTGTTCACCTGGAGATAGGCACCAGGTCTAGCTGCTGACACGAAGGTCATCAGCCACCACTTCAGCGATCTGTGCAGTGTTGAGGGCTGCACCCTTCCGAAGGTTGTCGCCACAGACGAAGAGATCAAGCGCCTGGGGATCGTCGACCGAGCGTCGGACCCGACCCACCCAGGTCGGGTCAGTGCCCACCGCATCGTTGGGGGTCGGGAACTCACCTGCCGCCGGGTCATCGACGAGCACCACGCCCTCGGCGTCGCGCAAGATCGCCTGTGCCCTGACCTGGTCAACCTCACGCGCGAAACGAGCATGCACTGCGAGCGAGTGCGTGGTGATGACCGGAACGCGCACACACGTCGCTGAGACCTTGAGATCACGCAGCCCAAGGATCTTGCGAGACTCGTTGCGCACCTTGAGCTCTTCGCTGCTCCAGCCATCGTCTTTCAACGACCCCGCCCAGGGGACGACATTCATCGCGAGCGGAGCAGGGAACGGGCCGGTGTCTCCCACGATGCCCCGCAGGTCACCCGATCGATTGCCGGCATCCGATGAAGCGGCCACCTTCGCGTACTGCTCGCGCAGGGTGTCGATGCCCTCTTGGCCCGCGCCGGACGCCGCCTGGTAGGACGCAACCACCAGCTCCTCAAGACCGTACTCGCGGTGCAGCGCACCCATCGCGACGATCATCGACAGAGTCGTGCAGTTGGGATTGCTGATGATCCCCTTCGGGCGCACCAAAGCCGCGTGAGCGTTGACCTCGGGCACCACCAGTGGGACGTCGGGATCCATCCGGAAAGCACCTGAGTTGTCGACTGCAACAGCACCGCGTGCGGCAGCGATCGGCGCCCATTCAGCAGAGATCTCGTCGGGAACGTCGAACATCGCGACGTCGACCCCGTCGAAGACCTCTGGAGCCAGGGCCTGAACGACAACGTCTTCTCCGCGCACCTGAAGCACTCGACCCGCCGACCGCGCAGAGGCGATGAGTCGAATCTCACCCCACACGTCCTCGCGCGCGCTCAAGATGTCGAGCATGACCGTGCCGACGGCACCTGTGGCGCCAACGACCGCCAGCGTGGGCTTGCTCATCGTCCGGTCCCTCCGTAGACAACCGCCTCACCCTCAGCGGCGTCCAAGCCGAACGCGGTGTGGATAGCCCTGACTGCGGCATCCAGATCATCCGCCCGAGTGACGACGGAGATGCGGATCTCCGATGTCGAGATCATCTCGACGTTGACGCCCGCATCGGACAGGGCGCGAAAGAAGGTGGCCGACACACCGGCGTTGGTACGCATGCCGGCCCCGATCAGCGAGACCTTGCCGATCTGGTCATCGACGAGCAGCTCAGTGAACCCGGCAGCGGTCTTGACCCGGTCCAGGGCCACGACAGCGCGACCGGTATCGGAGTGCGGCATGGTGAACGAGATGTCGGTGAGACCGGTGGCGGCGGCCGAGACGTTCTGAACGATCATGTCGATGTTGACCTCAGCGTCGGCCAACGCCTCGAAGATCAGTGCGGCTTCACCCGGCTTGTCGGGGACGCCGACCACCGTGACCTTCGCCTCACTTCGGTCGTGCGCAACACCAGAGATGATCGGCTGCTCCACGGTGGCTCCTTGATCTGTCGGGACGACGGACGCGCCAGCGACCACCCACGTGCCCTCACGGTGGCTGAATGACGAACGGACATGAATCGGCAGGTCGCACCGTCGTGCGTACTCGACACAGCGAAGATGCAGCACCTTGGCGCCGCATGCCGCCATCTCAAGCATCTCCTCATAGGTGATGTACGGCAGCCGGCGCGCGGCAGGGACGATTCGGGGGTCGGCGCTGAACACGCCGTCCACGTCGGTGTAGATCTCGCACACCTCAGCCTCCAGCGCTGCGGCAAGAGCAACCGCCGTCGTATCTGACCCCCCGCGACCGAGTGTGGTGATGTCCTTGGTGTCGAGACTGACGCCCTGGAACCCCGCAACGATGGCCACTGCACCCTCGTCCAGAGCACCCCGGATGCGCCCAGGCGTGACATCCATGATGCGGGCCTTGCCGTGGGACGACGTGGTGATGACGCCGGCCTGACTGCCCGTGAATGATCGCGCCTCGACACCGAGGTCGTGGATGGCCATGGCAAGCAGCGCCATCGAAATGCGCTCGCCAGCAGTGAGGAGCATGTCAAGTTCGCGGCCCGGCGGCATGGGTGACACCTGCTCGGCGAGATGAATCAACTCATCGGTGGTGTCACCCATGGCCGACACGACAACGCACACGTCGTGACCGGCTTTGCGGGCTTCGACGATGCGGGTTGCGACTCGCTTGATGCTGGTGGCATCCGCGACGCTGGAGCCGCCGTACTTCTGGACGACGAGTCCCACGACACAAATCCTTTCCCGATCCCGTGGCGTGGGAACCGGAGCCGTAAGTCTACCGAGAGCGCTCCCCCCGATCGGGGGTCGGCGTGTCCCGCCGGGTCGTGAGCCCCTCGTATGGTGGAGAGGTGACCTTCCGGGCGGGTGTGACGTGTCTGCTGGCAAGTGCGGTAATTCTCGCCGGTTGTACGTCTGGTGAGCCGGAAGCCGGACCTACCCCTTCGGCCACGCCCACCGCGCAGGCCCGCCCGACCCCGAAACCGCTCAGCGCCGGCGAGCGGGCCCAGCAGCTCACCGCCCTCAGCCCCGACCAGTTCGGTGCCCTCTACCGGCTGACAAGCAAGGGACCGCGCCCCGACGCCAAGGTGCAGATGCGGGCCAAGGGCGATCGCTTCCGACTCGACGTGATGAAGGGCCGCACGACAGCCGTCCTCGTGAACGGACCTCGAGGGGTCATCTCATGTCAGATCGTGAAGCGAAAGAAGGGGAAAGCAGACAAGACCTGCTTCTTGGTCGCGGCGTCACCAAAGGGCTTGCCGGATCTCTTCGACCCCCAGGTGCAGCGACTCTTTCGGAGTACCACGAGGGTGATCTCGGCGGGCGGCAAGAAGCTCAAGGTGCGGCGCGCAGGCACGTGGAAGGCGCCCGGACGACTCGGCCCGTCTGAGTGCTTCTCCGTCAAGAGCGCCGACGTGGACAACGGCACCTACTGCTACCTCTCGAAGCCGGCGCCGACAATAGGACTGCTTGCGCGTGCAACGTTCCCCAGCGGAAAGCTCGAGCTCCGCCAGGTGACGAAGGTGCGCCGCGAAGGACTGTTCCGACCTCCGGTGAGGCCGACCCCACTACCTGCCGGAGGCTAGCCCTCGGCGCTCGCGTCAAGCCTGGTGTGGGCGACTGCCGAGTGCAGGGCCCGCAGCGCCGAACTCGCCGTCGAGCCCCAGTTGGCCAGGTAGGAGTACTGCCACCACCAGAGTGCCTCGTCAGCGCGACCGGCTTTGAAGTGCGCCAGCCCATGGTAGAGATCGGCTGCGACGTCAGCGATGTCGTCGGAGAGTCGGGAATGAACGATCTCGCCGCCCCGCACGTAGGGGTCGAACACCTCGACATACTCGTCAGCTGGACCAATCAGCTCAGCGAGTCGTTCGCGAAGTCCGTCAGCGTCGGGGTCGACACCGGCGTCCGGCTCGTAGCGTTCGTCAGGGACGACGTCGACCACTGCCCCAAGGCGGCCACCCGCGAGCAGGAGCTGCGAAACCTCGAGGAGCAGGATGGACAGGGTGCCGCCGGGAAAGTCGCCGCGCGCCACAGCACCGAGGGCGATCAGAAAACTCTCAATTTGATCGGCCACATCGACGGTGAACTCGTCGACGTCGTCGCTCAGCTGCTTACCGGACGCTGGGGTCACCACGCACCTCACTACTCACCGAGCATCCGCACGACACTCTGATCGTCATTGTCTACACCTCGAGGCTGCGTCGACCCTCGAAGGCTCGCCCAAGGGTGACTTCGTCGGCGTACTCGAGGTCACCACCCACGGGGAGCCCGCTGGCAAGCCGGGAGACGGTCAGGCCCATGGGCTTGACCAACCGCGCCAGGTAGGTGGCCGTGGCTTCACCTTCTAGATTTGGGTCAGTGGCCAGGATCAGCTCGGTGACCGAGCCATCAGCCAGTCGGGTCATGAGCTCTTTCACACGGAGGTCATCGGGACCGATGCCTTCGATCGGGCTGATCGCTCCGCCGAGGACGTGGTACCGGCCCCGGAACTCTCGGGTTCGCTCGACAGCGACGACGTCCTTGGGCTCCTCGACCACGCAGATCACGGTGAGGTCGCGGCGCGGGTCAAGGCAGACGCGGCACTCGTCGGACTCGGCGACGTTTCCGCAGATGCGGCAGAAGCGCACCTTCGCCTTCACCTCCAGCAGCACCTCAGCGAGTCGTCGCACGTCGGCTGGTTCAGCAGCCAGGAAGTGGAAGGCAATGCGCTGCGCCGACTTGGGTCCGACCCCCGGCAGCCGGCCGAGCTCGTCGATGAGGTCTTGAACGATGCCTTCGTACACGACTACATCCCCGGCAGCCCAAGGCCGCCAAGTCCTTGCGTCAGCGGGCCCATGACCTCGCTCTGTCGCTGCGCGACCTGGTTCGACGCATCCCGGTAGGCGGCGAGAACGAGATCGGCAAGCGTCTCGGTGTCGTCAGGGTCTGCGGCTTCGGGAGCGATGGTCACACCTACGAGCTCGCCGGCACCGGTCACGGTCGCCTGGACCAACCCACCCCCAGCGGCGCCAGTGATCTTCTCAAGGGCGAGCTGCTCTTGGGTGGCGGCCAACTGGGCCTGCATCTGCTGCGCCTGAGCGAGCAGCCCAGAGATGTCGGGCATACCTTCGGTCATCGTTGCTCCTGTCGTTTCTGAGCTCACTCTACGGCGATCACCCGACAGGAGTGCTCAGGTGCGCCTGGAGGGCTCAGGCGTGATCGATCTCACCGATCACGGTTCCGCCGAGCTGCTGGGCGACCAGGTCAGGACCGGCCAGACCGTCGTCTTCGGCATCCGCATCGTCGAGAGCGACCTCGTCGTCATCAGATGGGGTAGCGCGCTCTTTGCCCACGACGGGGCGGTCGACCGCCGCCGCAGCCGCACGAGCCTGCGCCGCCGCGGCCGGGGGGGCACTCTGGTTCGCCGGCGTGGTGGACGTCACCGCCTGAGGTGGTGACGCTCCACTGGCAGACGGGTCGAGTACCGCCACAACGGCGAGGTCGAGACCCACGACGTCGATCAACGCCTGACGCACGATCTCGTCGTGGCCGCCCTGCGAGAACGCTCGGTGGGCGCCGACGTCTTGCAGGCCGATCTGCAGTTGCTTGTCGTCCACCCCGATGACATCGGACTTCTCGAAAAGCTGGGCCCAGGTGACGCGACGGTAGTCCTTGACGCGGTTCAACACGTTCGGCCACATGCGTCGCAGCTCGTGAATCTCAGATCCGCCGGCAGGAGCCGGTGCGGACGATGGCGAGTCATCGGTGACCGGCGGCGAGGGAACTGGCTCCGCCGCCACGGCCCTCTTCTCGGGTGCGGCCTCAGCCTCAGTCCGGGTCGGTGTCGGCGATGCCGGTGGCGGAGACACCGGCGGAGGAGGTGGCGAGGCTGCCGGCGTGGCAACGCGTGGAGCTGGCTCGGCCTCGTGGCTCGAACCTGCGATCGACATCCGACTCTCCAGGCGGTCGAGCCGCGCGGCAAGGCTCAGCTCGTCATCGTGTGCCCCCGGAAGCAGCAGCTTCGCGCACACCAGTTCCAGGTGCAGCCGCGGCGGCGTCGGCCCCTTCATGTCGGCGATGCCGGTCGCGACCAGCTCAGTCGAGCGGGTAAGCGCCGCCAGGCCGATGCGGCCAGCCTGTAGCTGAAGGCGAGATCGCTGGTCGTCCGAGCCGCCGACGAGCCGCTGCTCGAAAGCATCCTCGACGGCGGCGATGATGACCAGATCCCGAAAGCGTTCGAGCAGGTCCTTCATGAACCGCTCAGGATCGAGGCCGGCATCGATGACGGAGTCGACCACGCCGAAGAGCGAGGCGCCGTCCACGTTTGCGATGGCGTCGATGATTTCGTCGAGCAGGGTGGCCGGAGTGAAACCGAGAAGCTGGATGGTGCGCTCGTACGTGAGCGCGTCTTTCTCTGCGCCGCCGATCAGCTGGTCGAGCACGCTCAGCGAGTCGCGAACCGAGCCGGCCCCGGCGCGAACAACTGCTGCGAGCACTCCCGGTTCGACAGTGACGCCCTCTGACTCGCAGACCGAGGCGAGGTAGTCCTCGAGCATGCGAGAGGGCACCAGCCGGAACGGGTAGTGGTGGGTGCGTGAACGGATCGTTCCGATGACCTTTTCGGGCTCGGTGGTGGCGAAGACGAACTTCACGTGTTCCGGTGGTTCTTCGACCACCTTGAGAAGGGCATTGAAGCCCTGCGTCGAGACCATGTGGGCCTCGTCGATGATGTAGATCTTGTAGCGCGAGGACGCAGGAGCGAAGAACGCGCGATCACGCAGTTCGCGAGCGTCGTCGACGCCACCGTGGCTGGCGGCGTCGATCTCGATGACGTCGATGTTGCCGGGGCCACCGCGGGCAAGGTCACGACAGCTCTGGCACTCGCCGCACGGCTCAGCAGTTGGTCCCTGCTCGCAGTTGAGGCAGCGGGCGAGGATGCGGGCTGACGAGGTCTTGCCGCACCCGCGCGGGCCGGAGAAGAGATAGGCGTGGGTGACGCGGTCGTGGGCCAGCGCCTGCATGAGCGGCCCGGTGACGTGTTCTTGCCCGATCAGGTCGGCGAACCGCTCGGGGCGGTAGCGGCGGTAGAGGGCGGTCGACACGGGACGACCCTAGCCCCCGGTCCGGACAGCAAGGGACCCCCCGCGCACCCGCCAGAGCCCGCCTACCCTTGCTGCCTTCCGGCCCTGGGGGAGTTCAGAGAGATGACGCCGCACGAGGGGTCGCCGTCCAGTGTACGGGTGGCCCCCGTCAGCGTGGGCGCGGCCATCTTCACTCACGACTGACACGAAAGCGTCGACCTTCAGCGCTGATGATGAACGGTTTCGTGCCACTCGTGCCACTCGTGCCGATTGGGAGTCCCCCACCGCGGCCGGGTAGCCTCTGCGGCGGAGGATTCGCCTAGTGGCCTATGGCGCACGCTTGGAAAGCGTGTTGGGTTAACGCCCTCGCGGGTTCGAATCCCGCATCCTCCGCCACGCTTCACCCTCCACAGGGGCCTCCGACTACCGCGACTGCTTGGCTAGGGTTTCCCAGTGACCATGCTGACACCTCTCGGCAACGGGCCACGGCGTTCCCGCCGATGGCCGAGTGTGCTGGGCGGCGTGCTGGTCGTGCTGCTCGTCGCCGCCGCCGCATACGGCGGGTGGTGGTGGCTCGGCCAGCGAACAGACCCCAGCCCGGCTCCGGCCACATCGCCCAGCCGAAGCTGCACCACTCCCACCCCGAAGATCCCCAAGAACCTGCCGACGCCGGCCGAGGTCACGCTGGCCGTCGCCAACGGCACTGAGCGCAATGGGCTGGCCGTCGAAACGGCAGACGCCTTCGCCGCGCGTGGGTTCGTCGTGGTCGACGTGGGCAACACCGACAAGCCAGTGAAGAACGGCAGCGCCGTGATCCGCTACAAGAAGGGCGACCTGTGGCAAGCGGTCGTCGTGGCGTCTTACGTACCGGGAAGTGAGGTCGCCGAGGTGTCCCGCGTGCCCGAGGGAGAGGTGGCGGTCTGGCTGGGGCCCGACTTCACCGGCGTGGCCAAGACAAGTGACGCCGACGTGAACGCCGTGACTCTTCCGCCCGGCAAGCCCGCGTGCACCAAGAAGAAGTCCTGATCGCCTCCACTTTGCGAATTTTCCTGCAACTGCCGGGCGTCGGACGTACGGTCGAGGGGCCCGTGACGAGAATCCGAAGGAGACGCTCAATGCGCACGAAGGTCCTGATCACGTTCATAGCCGTCCTGGCAATGCTGGGGTTGTCCACTCCAGCCCAGGCCATCGTGAACGGCCAGCCTGACGACGGTGGGCACCCCTTCGTCGGTGAGCTCCTCTTCTATGTGCCGGACGCGGTCGACTCCCGCTTCACCGACCCGGGTGGCTGGTTCACATGCACGGGAACGCTCGTGAGCTCGACCGTGGTAATGACCGCCGGCCACTGCGCCTACGGGATCGGTGAAGACGGAAAGCCGACGACAGGTTCAGGCGGCAACGACGTCTGGATCAACTTCTCCGAAGTTCCTGACTTCGACGTGATCTCGCCAAACAGCGACTACATCCCCGACCGCAACAACGAGCGCTACACCGACCGCAAGGCCGTGCTCAACGCCGACGCCAACTGGCTCGAGGCCACCGCATACGCGCACCCCGAGTACGACGACAACGCCTTCTACCTGCATGACCTCGGCGTCCTCGTCCTCGATAAGCCCGTCGAGTCAGCCAGGTACGGGGAGCTGCCCAAGCTCGGCCTGCTCGACACCTTGGTGAAGAAGAAGTCGAAGATCATCTTCGGGGCAGTCGGCTACGGGCTGGAAGGCTCCAAGCTCAACTCGTCCTTCGGCGGCAACACCCGACGCACGGCCAAGCAGCGCCTGGTCAGCCTCAACGGTGCCTCCGGCATCGGCAAGGGCATCTCGGCCAAGTTCTCGAGCAACAAGGGAACGAACACCACTGGCGGCACCTGCTTCGGTGACTCCGGTGGGCCGATCTTCCGCGGTAGCGGCACCACGATCGTGGCGGTGACCTCCTACGGCATCAGCCCCACGTGCGCAGACGGCACCGGCGGCTACCGGGTCGACCAGAAAGACGACCTCGACTTCATGGCGACATTCGGGGTCACGCCCTAGCGCGACGTCGGTTTCTTCCGCCTCGGAGGCTTCGGCTTCTTGGGCGGGAGCGACCGCGCGTAGTCGACGCCGCTCATCACCCACTTCTGGAGATGGGTGTCGTCGACGACCAGGTCGCGACCGGCAATCACGAAGCCACCCATCGTCTTGCCGGTGAAGTCCATCTCACGGGCCCCGTTGGCGAGAGCGGCGTCCTGCCCATCGGCACCGACACGCACCATCAGCTCGTCGCCGATGATCCCGCACGCCATGTGGGTATTGACCATGAAGGCGAGCCCGCCGAACATCTTGATCTCAGTCGGTTCGGCTACCGGTGCCAGGTGCTCCCGGACGCGGTCGGCTAGCTCTTCGTCGTAAGCCATACCGCAAGCATGCCCCGATCGGCGCTCACGAGCGCTAACCCGCCCCGACTAGTCCTGACCGAAGGCCTTGCTGGTGATCTCCACGGCCTGTCCGCCGCCATCGGCCACGAGTGTCGTACCCGTCACACTGGACGACTCGTCAGAGGCCAGGAAGAGGCAGCACGCCGCCATCTCCTCCGCCGACACCGGGCGCCGCAACGGCACGTCCTCGGTCGCCAGGCGGTAGGCCTCCTCACGAGTGAGGCCCCGCGACGCACCCAGCGCGTCCATGTCTTCATCTCCCATGGGGGTCGTCACCCAACCCGGGCACAGTGCGTTGGCGCGCACTCGGCGCGGCCCGTACGAGACCGCGATCGAGCGGGCGAGGGCGATCAGTGCCGCCTTGGAGACGTCATAGGCAGCAGACGCCGGAGCCGAGGCCATGCCGCTGGTACTCGCTACCAGGACGATGGATCCACCTCCGCGTTCGAGCATGCTGGGCAGCGCCGCCCTGCTCACCAGCATGGGACCGTTCACGTTGATCTCGAGCGTCCGACGCCAGACGTCGACATCCAGGTCAGCCACCGCACCTTCAAAGCCCACTCCGGCACTGGCAACGACCACGTCGATGCCACCGTAGGCAGAGAATGCTGTAGCCACGGCTTCCTCGACGTGAGCCGGATCGCTCGTGTCCCCGGCAACGGCGACTCCACCGACCTCCGACGCCACGGCCTCGATCGGAGCCGAACGTCGTCCCGTCACGACGACATTGGCGCCTTCAGAGGCGAAGAGCCGCGCGGTCGCGGCACCGATCCCGGTGCCGCCCCCGGTGATCAGGGCAACCTTCTTCTCGAGTCTCATGCGACCTCCTGGGCCCACCCTAGGTGCGAACGAGCACCTCACGCCGCGCAATCTGCCGGGCAACATGGCGGGCATCTCGTCCTGCGCCACCCACGAGCATCGAGGCGAAGGAGAACTGGAAGATGAGTCCAACGAAATACAGACCGTCGACGTCAGACGAGACGCCTCGCTCAGCCCGGGGCCACCCCAGGTCGTCCAAGATCGGCAGGTCGATCCAGCTGAAGTCTCTCCGGAACCCCGTGCACCACAAGACGTTCGTGACATCGAGCACCGTGCCGTCGTCCAGCACGGGCTGCCCCTCTCGTACACCGGCGAGGCGGGACTCGGTGCGATGGACATGGGCTGCGTCCAGGTCCTCGTTCTTGTAGCGAAGCAAGGGCCCGCCCTCCGTGCGGAGCTCGTGCTGCAGCTTCGAGCCAGCCGGGTTTCGCACAGTCAGAACGTGGTTCGCGACGAACCACAGCACCGGCAGCACTCCGCGAGCGAGCCTGCCTTCGATGTTGATCGGAATCTGACCGGTGTCGCGTCCGACCAGCCAGGTCGGGTGATCCGGCGCGCACTCCATGGCCAGGTCGGCACCTGAGTGACTGGCTCCCACCACCAGCACAGGGCCAGGCTGCAGCTGGCTCTGGTTGCGGTAGTCGCTGGAGTGGAACTGCCGGATCTCCGGATCCAGCTCGCCGGCGAAGTCAGGCACGTGGGGCAGATGCTGGGGGCCGGTGGCAACGACGACGTTCGAGGCTCTCACCGTCCCGGTATTGGTGGTGACCAGGAAGCCGCCGCTCCGCAGACGAGAGGCGTTCGACCCGCTCAACGGTCGTGCTGCCCCTCACCGGTAGGTCGAACCTGGCCGCGTACTCCTGCAGGTAGTCGGCCAGCTCCTGGCCTGAGGGAAATGCACTGCGCGACCCGGGGAAGGCCATTCCGGGGAGTCCGTTGTAGCGGCTTGGGGTATAGAGCCTCAGCGAGTCGTAGCGACGCCGCCAGTTGTCTCCGACCCGCTCATTCTCATCGAGGATGACGAACGACCGCGACAGTTTCGAGAGGTAGTAGCCGGTCGAGAGCCCACACTGACCAGCGCCGATGATGACCGTGTCAACCTCGTCGCCCTTCACCCCGACCTGGCCGTCCACGGTTCCCGTGTTCTGCTTCATGAGGCTCTCCCAAACGTCGTCGAATCGGATGACTCGACGCTAGGGAGCGCAGCGGGCGTTCACATCGGGCTAACCATCCAACCGCCATTCCGCGGCATGGGTAATTGTGCGCATCTACTCGATCAGCTGGTGCTCGTAGGCGTACGCCGTGGCCGCAGAGCGAGACGACACGTCGAGCTTGCGGAAGATGTTGCTGAGGTGCCGAGCCACTGTCTTCTCGCTCAGGACGAGGTCGACAGCGATGGCGCGATTCGTGGCGCCGGTTGCCACCAGACGAAGCACCTCGACTTCACGGGCTGTCAGTGGCCCGGCGGGGCCGAGGTCACCGGCCGCCACCAGCCGTTCCAGCCGCACGATGTCGTACGCCGCGCCCAGCTGCCGAAAGGCCCAGCCAGCCGCGTCGAACTCCATGCTGGCCGACACCGGATCCCCCAGTGCCTTGCGTGCACACCCGATGAGCACCCGTGCCCGAGCAGCCTCGTACGGCGCCCCTATGTCCTGCAAGAGTCCCCAGGCCGACAGCAGGGAGTCGAGAGCCTGGCTCGGGTGCTCGCCGGCGAGATCAACCGCACCCTCGGCCATTGCCGCGGTGGCCCGCAGCAGCGGTGCGGAGAGCTCGACCGCCACCTGACGAAGCTCGTCGGCTCCCCGTCGTGCTCCCTCCAGGTCGCCGGTAGTCAGGGCGATCTCGACGTACGCAGGAAGTAGTCGCGAGCGGGCAAGTCGCTCGGAGGTCTCGTCGAGAGCTTGGACAACCGCAGTTGCTGCCGCGCCCACGCGACCATCGGCGTGCCAGAGCAGCGCCAACCCCGGTTGTGGGGGGTGGCCGTACTGGCTCGCCTGCCGATAGGCGGCCTCTGCCTGGGTGAACTCCCCGCGCAACCGCAGCAGCTCACCTTGCTGGTAGTACGCCATACCGATCGCAGGCTGGTCAGAGGGATCGGCGAGCCGCTCGCGGGCCAGGTGCACTTCACGCAGCGCGTCCGGCCAGGCACCCTGCAGCTGCATGATCTCCGACCGATGGACCATGCATTGACCACGGAACGGGACGAGGTCGGGCTGTCGCTCACACCAATGGCTGAGCGCACGCGTCCACTCGTCTGCCCGCTGAAGATCGCAGAGTTCGCGACAGGCCATGATGGTTGCGCAGTAGACCAACCCGCACACAACCGTGGACAGCTGTCCCGTCGTGGCCGCCACCATGACCTCGTCGAAGTGCTTGACCCCTGCGTCCGCATGCCCGGTCAGGATCTTGACGTGTCCGAGACCAAGCTGCGCAAGAGCAAGCAGATCAGGCTCGTCGAAGCGAACGGCGATGGCGCTCGCCTGCTCAAATGTCTGCTTCGCCAGCGCGTACTCGCCACTTTCGACCTGCTGAATCCCCAGAGGCCCGAGCACATACCCCCGTTCGACACAGTCGTGCGGATATGCGTCCAAGATGTTCATCGCCCGGCTCAGCCACCCACCACCGCGTGCGAGCTCGCCGGCATTGAGCAGCTGGAAGGCGGCCCAGAAGGCGCATCTCGCTCCGAGGGGCACCTCGCCCTCATCGAGGTGCTGCTGACAGGCACGGGCCCATACGTCGACGCTGACGTCATCCTGGCCGACGAGGTAGGCGGACAGGGCCCAGGACTCGAGATCGGTGGCGTTCAGCGACGCTTCGGCGTCGGCTGCCGCGAACGACTCGAGAGCTGACTTCCAGGCACAGTCCTGCACGGCCGTTCGGGCCTGCATCAGCTCTGTCTTCCGGGTCACCGTGCCTCCGATAGAGGGTCCCACGATGAACCGGCGAAGGGAATGCCCCTCATTGACCCGCCGACGAGCAGTGGCAAGGGCACCGCGTCAGGGAGCCACGTCCTTCGCGACCGCAAGGTCGACGAACTCAGGCGGGCCCTCGAGCAGGTCTGCCATGGCGGCGATGACGGTGGACATGGCCTCCTGGCGGCGCGGACTCTGCTCACGTTCGCGAGCCTTCTCCTCGCTCTCGAAGACGACCAGCACGTACGACGCCCGGGGGTCCTTCTGGTCCCAGCCGATGGTGGTACGGAGCAGACCGGATTCCGGCTCCTCCATCTCCTGGATGCGCTCATGCAGCGCCATCAGGTCTTGCTCCCGACCCGGCTTCGCGCGCATCTTGATGATCTGGGCCCACATGGATTGGCCTCCGGTTCATCTGTGGACCCGACCTCGCACCGGGCCCTGGAGGCAAGTATGGCGGTGGCGGTGGGATTTGAACCCACGGAGGAGTTGCCCCCTCACACGCTTTCGAGGCGTGCTCCTTCGGCCGCTCGGACACGCCACCGCCGCAGAGATTACCCGATCAGGGCGTGGCGCCCGAATCGCGGTGCTCCGCGAAGAACTGCTGCAGCAGCAGCGAACACTCATCAGCCAGGACGCCTGAGACCACCTCCGGTCGGTGGTGCAGACGACGATCACGCACGACATCCCACAGCGTTCCTACGGCACCCATCTCGTCGTTCCAGGCACCGAACACCAGCCTGCCCACCCGCGACTGCACGACAGCACCCGCGCACATCGTGCAGGGCTCGACGGTGACCACCAGCGTGCAGTCGTCGAGCCGCCAGGTGCCCAGTGACTCGGCGGCGGCCTTGAGCGCCAGCACCTCGGCGTGAGCCAAGGGATCGGCGGCGGCCTCACGTCGGTTGTGGCCGGTGCCAACCACGTCTCCGGACGCGTCGAGCACGACGGCGCCGATCGGAACATCACCGTGCTGCGACGCTGAGCGTGCTTCGGCGAGGGCAACGCGCATCGCGTGCATGTACGGGTCTTGCGTGCCGGCCATGCGAGTAAACGCCCTCAGGCGACGAGCTGCATAGCGGCGTCGTACTGGTCGGAGAACCCAAGGTGCTCGGCGATCTGAGCGAACACGTCGTCGGGAAGGAGCTCGAGATCATCGCACAGCTCTGCCATCAGCAGCGGACTCGCGCCCAGATCCTGCAAGAGGTCAAGATCTCCGGCCGGCTCGATGTCGTCTTCATCGTCTCCGTCAGGCATCGGCAGGCCAAGGCGGTCGAGCACCTGTCCGGCGAACGGTGCATCGAACGCAGCCGTGACATCGCTGAGCAGCATGCTGACGTCGCCACCACGAATGCGAAGAACGACGAAGAAGTCCTCGGAGAACGACAGGAGCCCGACCGATCCGGCATCGCCGGGCTGCTGACGGAGCGCATGAATGATCTGGTCGAGGTCGTCCGCGGCTGCGGGTGGCAAGGGAACGACCGACCACGCGCCATCCTCGCGGGCGGCGCTCAGGGCGAAGTCGGCTGCCATCTCGTCACTCATTGCGGCCTCCTCCTGTCGTGCTCACCACCGAGATAGTCGCAGACGCGCGGCGCGCTGCCTAGGGGTTTCCGCCCTAGGCACATCAGAGGGACTTGAGAGCGGTCACTGTCTGGCTGAGTGTGTCCTTGGCGTCGCCGAAGAGCAGCTGGGTCTTGGGATCGAAGAGCAGCTCGTTCTCGATCCCGGCGAAGCCTGGCCGCATCGACCGCTTGAGAAAGACCACCGCCTGCGCCTGGTCCACATTGATGATCGGCATGCCCGAGATGGGGGTTCCGGGGTTCCGTGCTGCTGGGTTGACGACGTCGTTGGCCCCGACGACCAGGGCCACATCGGTGCTAGGCAGGTCCGGGTTGACCTCGTCCATCTCCTTGAGCTGCTCGTACGGCACGTTCGCCTCGGCGAGCAGCACGTTCATGTGCCCCGGCATCCGTCCCGCGACGGGGTGGATGCCGTACGAGACCTCGACTCCACGCTCACCGAGCAGGTCGACCAGCTCTTTGAGGGCACCTTGGGCCTGCGCAACGGCGAGGCCGTACCCCGGAACAATCACAACGCGTTCGGCGTAGGCCAGCATGACCGCCACGTCGGACGGGCCGAGCGACTTGACCGGTCGGTCAGACGCCTGTCCACCGCCCAGCGTCGACTCGCCGGAGAGCGCCCCGAAGAGCGTTGAGCCGATCGGGCGGCCCATCGCCTTGGCCATGAGCAGCGTCAGCAGCGTTCCGCTGGCGCCGACCAGCGTCCCGGCGATCAGCAGCAGGACGTTGTCGAGCACGAAGCCGGATGCCGCGACCGCCACGCCAGTGGCGGCGTTGAGCATCGAGATGACGATCGGAACATCTGCGCCGCCCACCGGCAGGACGAAGAGCACGCCCAGCAGCAACGACATGGCCATCAGCCCGTAGATCATCGGGATCGATGTGGTGACCATCACACCGATCGCCAGACCCACCGAGGCGATGGCAACCAGAGGGAGCAGCAGCTGCATGCCAGGCAAGACCACCGGACGAGAGGTCATCAGACCCTGCAGCTTCAGGAACGTGATCACCGAGCCGCTGAACGAACCCGACCCGATGAGGACGGTGAAGACCGAGGCGGTGAGGGACTCCCAACCGGCTTCATCACCCGCCGACAGGAACTCGACGAGTGCGACGATCGCGGCAGCGCCACCGCCGACGCCGTTGAACAGAGCCACCAGTTGCGGCATCGCCGTCATCTGCACCCGGCGCGCCGCCGGCACCCCGAACAGGGTGCCGAGACCAATCGCCACGAGAATCGCGGGCATGTGGTCGAAGTCCTCGGCGACCAGGGTGACCAGTACGGCGATGACGGCACCAAGAGCGCCGATCAGGTTGCCGCGCCGTGCGTACTTCGGCGACGACAGGCCCTTCAACGCCAGGACGAAGCAGAGCGCTGCAGCGAGATAGGCGAGCTGTACCCAGGTCTGGTTCACGCGCCAGGCTCCTTGGCCGACGACTGGCGCGGACGGAACATCTGCAGCATCCGATCGGTGACGACAAACCCTCCGACCATGTTCACGGTCGCCAGCACGACCGCTGCCAACCCGAGCCACTGCTCGGCGCTGGTGTCGGCGTGGCCGGTGACGATGATGGCGCCGACCAGGATGACGCCGTGGATCGCATTGGCACCTGACATCAGCGGGGTGTGCAGGATCGTCGAGACCTTCGAGACGACCTCGAACCCGACGAAGATGCTGAGGACGAAGATCGTGAGCAGCGCCACGCCATCCATCAGGAACCCCCCTCCAAGGCTTCGCGTGCAGGTGCAAACCGCACGACGCCGTCATGCGTGACGCAGGCGCCGTCGAGGATCTCGTCCTCGAAGTCGATGACCACTGCCCCTTCCTTGAGGAAGAGCTGGCTGATCGCCACCAGGTTGGCCGAGTACAGACGCGACGCGGCAACAGGCATCTGCGACGGCACGTTGAGCCCGCCCCACACAGACGCGTTGCCGACGATCACCTCTTCGCCTGCGACGGAGCCCTCGACGTTGCCGCCGGTCTCGGCGGCCAGGTCGACCACCACTGACCCGGGCGCCATGGTCTCAACCATCTGACGGGTGACGAGCATGGGCGCCTGCCGTCCGGGAACAGCGGCGGTGGTGATCACAGCGTCAGCCGCCGTGATGTAGGGGGTGAGCAGATCGCGCTGCCGCTGTGAGCGATCCTCGGTCATCTCGCGGGCGTAGCCGCCGGCCCCTTCGAGCGACTCGAGGTCGAGCTCGATGAACTTCGCGCCCATGCTGCGGATCTCGTCGGCGGCGGCAGCCCTGACGTCGTAGGCCTGAACCACTGCCCCGAGCCGCTTTGCAGTGGCGATCGCCTGCAAACCGGCGACCCCGGCCCCGAGCACGACCACCTTGGCGGGCTTGACGGTTCCTGCTGCGGTCATCAGCATCGGGAAGAACTTGGGCAGGCGCTCAGCGGCAACGAGAGCGCAGCGGTAGCCGGCCACCAGGCCCTGGGACGACAGCGCGTCCATCGACTGGGCACGCGAGATGCGGGGCACCAGCTCCATCGACAGCCAGGTGACCCCTGCGGCCTGCGCTGCCGTCACCTTGTCCAGAGACTGGATCGGCGCCAGGAACGACACGACCGTGGTTCCCCTGGCCAGGGTGCCGATCCGCTCGAGATCGAGCGAGTTCACCGTGAGCACGACCTCAGCTCCGGCAAAAACGTCCCCATCGACGACGGACGCCCCCGCGTCGCGGTAGGCCGCGTCGAGTGCGTTGGCGGCAAGCCCAGCGCCAGCCTGAACGCGCACGTCAACGCCCAACGCGGTGAGGCGTCCTACGCTCTCAGGCACGAGAGCGACCCGACGTTCGCCGGGCCGCGTCTCTGCCGGTACTGCGACAGTGGTCACACCCACCACCCTATGACGTCTTCGGGGAGGTGTTGCGCTGCCATGGCAACCCGGATGTTCAACGAAGGCGTGCGGAGAGGCTTCAGTGGAGGACCTTCAGCAGCTTGTCGATCGCGAGATCGAGGTCGTGCTGCTCGATCACCAAAGGCGGCGCCAGCCTGATCGTTGTCTCGTGGGTGTCCTTGGCCAGGACGCCGTCGACCATCAGCCGCTCACAGCGAGACCTCGCCGACTCCTGGTCCGGGTGCAGCTGGACACCGGCCCACAGCCCCCGCCCTCTGATCTCAGCCACCGTCGAAGGTGCTTCGGCGCGAAGCCGCCCCAGCATGTGGTCACCCATGACGCGCGAACGCTCCTGGAACTCGCCTGTCTTGAGCATGGCGATGACCTCGGAGCCGATCGCCGCACCGAGCGGGTTACCCCCGAACGTGGAACCGTGCTCTCCTGGCTTGAACACGCCCAGGATGTCGGCATCTGCGGCAACCGCCGAGACCGGGTAGATCCCGCCACCGAGTGCCTTGCCCATCACGTACATGTCGGGAACGACGTCTTCCCACTCAACCGCAAAGGTCTTGCCCGTGCGCCCCATGCCGCTCTGGATCTCATCGGCGATGAAGAGGACGTTGTTCTCACGACAGATCTCACGCGCGGCCGACAGGTACCCGTCAGGTGGCAGCAGGACACCGGCCTCACCCTGAATCGGCTCGACCAGGAACGCGACGGTGTCCGGGGTGATCGCGGTGCGCAAGGCATCGGCATCGCCATAGGCAACGACATCGAACCCCGGGGTGAACGGCCCGAAGTCATCGCGGGCGTCTGGGTCTGTCGAGAACGAGACGATCGTCGTGGTGCGGCCGTGGAAGTTGCCGTCGGCGACGATCACGCGCGCCGAGTCGGCGGCGACTCCTTTGCGGAGGTAGCCCCACTTGCGGGCCGTCTTGATGGCCGTCTCGACGGCCTCAGCGCCGGAGTTCATCGGCAGGACCATCTCCTTGCCGGTGAGCTCGGACAGCCCTTGCGCGAAGGCGCCCAACTGATCGTTGTGGAAGGCCCGGCTCGTGAGCGTGATCCGGTCGAGCTGCAACTTGGTCGCATCGATCAGCCGAGGGTGCCGGTGGCCGAAGTTCAGGGCCGAGTAGGCCGACAACAGGTCGAGGTACCGCTTGCCCTCGGTGTCAGTGACCCAGGCTCCCTCTCCATGAGTGAGAACGACGGGTAGCGGGTGGTAGTTGTGGGCGCTGTAGCGCTCCACCTGTTCGCGTGGATCCATGGCCGCAGTGTGGCACCTCGCAGACGAAGATCGCATCACCTGGGTGCGGCAATCACCCCGTGGGCGGTCAGGAACTCAAGTTCCAGTTCGGCATGGGTGATCTTCTCCTCGACGCTGTTCGCGTGATGACCCGCGTCGTACACATGGAGCTGCACAGACTGCCCGCGCTCGGTCAACTCATCGACGAAGTACCGCACCTGACGAATCGGACATGCGGTGTCATGTTCGCCGGCGATGATCAGCACGGGGGTTCGAACGGCGTCCAGGTAGGTCGACGGCGAACGCTCGGCGTACCGCTTCGGCATCTCGGTGGGGGTTCCGCCCATGACCGCCCGGTCGTACGCCTGTTGTGAAGGAGAGCAGTCCTCGTGGGTCATGACGGCGTCGCACACCGGGATTCCCCCGATCGCGGCAACGAAGCTGCTCGGATGCAACCCGATGGCGAGCATGGCGATATACCCACCCCACGACCACCCCTCAATGGCGCAGCGCTCCGGATCGGCGATGCCGAGATCGATGAGATAGCCCAAACCTGCCACCACGTCCGAAACCTCGGGGAATCCGATGTTGCCGTTGTGGATCGCCGTGCGCCACGCGACCCCGAAGCCGGTCGAGCCTCGGTAGTTCACCTTCGCCACCGCCACGCCGTGATCCACCAGCGTCGACGTCCACGGGTCGTACATGTCGGGGTCGGCCCACTCCGGACCCCCGTGGACGAGCACGACCGTGGGAAACGGGCCCGGACCCTCGGGAGCGGCCAGCATCATGTGCGTGGGGGCGCCGGTGGGACCTTCGAAGCGAACACTTCGGTGAGAAGCGCCAGGCGGTGCGACGCCTGGGGCGTCGAGGACGACACCGCCACCCAGCTCCAGAATCCGCGGGGGCATCTCCCCCGTTTCCGACCGGAGCCACACCCTGCCGTCCGGGCGCACGGCGGCTCCCGATATGTACCCCTCCGGGTCGTGCACAAGGTGGTACCGACCACTCTCGAGCTCGAGGGCAAAGAGCTGGGAGCGTCCGTCGTGCCAGTGCGTGACAAGCAACGACGCGGCGTCCGGGTACCAGCTGACGACGTCGAGCTCGCCCGGCAGGTCGCTGGGGTAGTCGCGGCGAGTATCGGTCAGGGGATGCCAGACAGCGGGTCGGTCGAAACCGTCACGCTCATGAATGAGTGCAAGTCTCTGGTCTCCGGCAATCGGCGACCACGACGCCACTCGCACGTTGAGTCCCTCGTCGACCAGTTCGGCATGAACCTGTCCTGAGCGAGCATCGAACACGCGCAGGCCGAAGTGGAGCATGTCACCGGAGTCGCTGTGACGCAGACAGACCAAGATGTCCATCCGTCGACAGTCCCCCCGTCGTCGTCTCCCACTCGCGCCCGAGACCAAAGGGACGCGTCGACTCGTGCACGAGACGGCCCACGCCTCCGGCGACGCCCACATAGAGGCGGTACGCGTCACCATCGGTGATTGCCACCGCCACCGTCCCGCCACTCCAGGCCAGGCCCTCACTCCACCCCTGTCCCAATCCCGTCAGGAGCGGCTCCACCGCTCCGTCCTTCAGCGATGTGGACACCCAGGCGCCGTTGCCGTCACCACTGTCATCGCTCCACCAGGCGACGGCATCACCTGCCGGTGACATCACGAACTCCTCGACTCCCACCCGTTGGTCAGTGACCTGCCGGCGCTCGCCGGAGTCCGTGTTCAATGTCCACACCTGCGTCGAACCGCCTTCGTTGCTCACAAAGACCAGTTGGCGTGGGTCGGCCGCCGACCAGGAGGGAAACTGCACAACCGGGGCGCGGTAGCGCTCGCGCCAGTCCATTGGTTCTTCGCTCACGCATGCCACGCTATCGGTGCAGTCGTCCGTCAGACCGAGGAACCTCAGAGACCACGAGAGAGTCCAACGAAGTATGCGAACCAGCACAAGAGCCGCGATCTTGGCCGGGGTCCTTGCCACTGCGGCGGCGCTGGGCGCATGCAGCACTTCGACCCCAGACGTCATCGAGGAGCCCGCCGCCGATCTCGTGGGCCGCACGTTCATCGGCGATGACGTCACAGTGAACGACAAGCCCAATCGCCTCGTGCCAGGCTCGACGCTTCGGATCAGTTTTGACGAGGGGGCTATCGGCGCATCGGCAGGGTGCAACTCAATGAGCGGCCCGGCCGAGTGGGGCAGCGGGTTTCTCGCAGTCGATGACCAGACGCTGTCGATGACCGAGATGGGATGCAGGGCGGCCCTGATGGATCAGGACACCTGGTTCGCCGATTTCCTGACGTCCCGACCCCAGTCTTGACGGAGTCAGACAGCACACTCACCATGACGAGCGACGACACAGTCATCGTGCTCATCGACGAAGAGACAGCCATGCCCGATCTCAGCCTGACGGGAACGACATGGCAGCTCGACTCGATCACCACCGCCGGCTCCGTCAGTAGCGTTCCGAGCGGCGTCGAGTCCACGCTGCAGCTCGATGTCGACGGGGCGCTGATGGCCTTTCTCGGCTGCAACTCTGGCCGTGGCTCCTACAGCGTTCGCGGCAACCTGATCACGATCAAACCTCTCGCCACGACGAAGAAGACCTGTCCCCCTCCAGCATCGGACGTGGAGTCAGAGGTCTCGGGATTCCTCGCCGGCACCGTCGCCTTCTCGATCAACGGGAGCTCACTCATGCTCACGGCCCAGAAGGTCGTCGGGCCCGGACCGACAGCTCTGGTCTACCGCTCTTCATAACTGGTCCCTTGGGGACCAAGGTCAATAGTGTCGCCCCGGCCCGACCGGTTAGATGATCGTATGCGCACGCAACCGGCTGCGATGGCTGCGATGGCTGCAGCCTCGGTTCTGCTATCCGAGAGGATCTTGAGGCCGTCCTACGAGACCTGGGGCGCCACCAGGACCGAGGTCCTCGCCAGACTGCCTGGGGACGACATCGTCCGGCGGCCGAACCGAACGAGTACTCGAGCTGTCACGATCGATGCCCCGCCCGACTCGGTCTGGCCTTGGCTCGTTCAGATGGGCCATGCCCGATCCGGTCTCTACAGCTACGACTGGCTGGAGAACCTGGTCGGTTGCCAGATCACGAGCGCCGACCGGATAGTCCCCGAGCACCAAGACCTGAACGAAGGCGACCTCATTCGAATGGGCCCCGAGGGGTACCCCACCTTCCGGGTGCTCGACATCCAGCGACCCCACGACCTTGTTCTGGTCAGCGCCGACAGCATGAGCGGACTCAGCACGATCAACGCGACGAACAGCTACGGCGCTACCTGGCAATGGGCGTTGCGGCCGATCACGGGGGGCACACGTCTCATCTCCCGCCAGCGTCTGTCTTATCCCGCCAGCCAGACCCCGATGTGGGCGATAGTGCAACCCATCGCCTTCGTGATGGAACGCAAGATGCTGCTCGGAATCCAGCGACGGGTCAGTCGTCAAGCTCTGCAGATCGGCGGTCGATGAACGACCGCAGCTCGGCGTCCATCGACGCGTCAATGCCAGGATCTTCATAGTCCTCAAGCAGTTTCTTCCACTGCGACGTCGCCACGCTGGCGACTGAGGGCGATCCGAGCTTCACCCACGTCGGATAGGCCTGCGACCGGAACATCGGGCTCATGAATGACTCGGCGCGGAAGTGCTCGAGCGTGTGCTCGTGCGCGAGGAAAAGCCCCCCGGACCAAGTTCTTCGATGACGTCGTACGCCAGTTGGCTTTCGTCGACGACAATGCCCGCGCGCATCCGCTCGAACATCTTGATGACCTCGACATCGAGAGCGAACTTCTCGTAGGACGCCACCAGGCCACCCTCAAGCCAACCCGCGGCATGGACCACGAGGTCGCACTCGGCCAGGTAGGTCGCCCACAGTGACATCGCACTCTCGGTGGCCGTCTGGGCATCCAGGTCGAGACCCGAGCAGAGACCGCCACCACCTCTCAACGGCAAGCCGTACCGGCGCGCCAGCTGGCCCCCCGCCAGCGTTCCCAGAGTCGACTCAGGCAGTCCCAGCGAAGGTCCTCCCGAACGCATATCGACACCGTTCAGGAACGTTCCCAGAATGCAGGGTGCCCCTGGTCGAACGAGCTGCGCCATGGCCACACCCGACAGCGTCTCGGCGACGAGCAACGACAGCCCACCCGCCAAGGTGACGGGCGCAGAGGCACCAGCCAACAGGAAAGGCGTGATCGCCACCGGTTGTCCGAACTCGGCCAACGCCATCAGCTCTTCGACCATCAGGGTGTCCCACACCAGTGGGCTGTTCGGATTCACGATGCCCATCACGTTCGGCTGCCGGCGCAGGGCCTCCTCGCCTCCCGCGGCGATGGCAGCGAGCGCGAGGCCGTCACGGGTGCGGGGACCGGTGGCCCCGTAAAGGATGTACGGCCGTCCGCTCCAACGCAGGATGGAGTAGTCCATCTCCAAGTGGCGGCTCAGATCAGACAGATCCTGTGCTTCAGTGGTGCCGCTCTGCAGCACCGGCATGAGGCCGGACGCGTGTGCCATCTTCACGAGTTCGATGTGCGCCGCAATATCTCCATCACGACGACCTCGCTCGGCGTCAGCCACGAAGGGCGCGCCTCCGGTCGGCACGTGGACCAGGCTGCCACCGCCGATGGTCACGGTATGTCTCAGATCGCGTCCCTGAAGGGTGAACTGGCCAGGTGCCTTGGCCAGCTGCTCCATCACGAATCCGGCGTCCCAACGAACCCGCGTACCTTCCACCCGCTGCCCGGCGTCTGCGAGCATCCGGAGCATTACTTCGCTGTCGACCTCGGTCCCGATGTTCTCGAGGATGCGCATTGCCTGCGCATGAATCATGTCGAGGTCGGCCTCCGAAAGTGGGAAGCGCCGAAAGACCTCGGGTCGGTCGTCTGAGAGTGTCATCCACCTGTCCTGTTGCCTAGGGCTCGGCCCATGATCTAAGAGGTCGTGCCCCACGTGTGCTCAGCAGGCCCAGATGGAACGTCGCGTTCTACTTCCGACGCCCGGTGCGTCGCCGCTGCTTACGGTCTCGCGGGTGACCATGATCCTCGCCAACGGTCGCCGACTCCTTCACATGCTCGGCCACGAGACCGGCCAACCCGGCGACGGCGGAGTCGAGCAGATCTTCTGCCGGTAGCGTCTCGGGGGCGAGGTACGGCTCGGTGACGGGTCGCGGCCGCAGATCGTCCAGCGACCCCTTGACCTCCACACCGGTGGCGCTGACTGCGGCGATCACCTGCTCGGCTCGTCCGGCGACCCAGTCGCGCTGCTCGTCCGGCAGGGTCAACCCGGGTTCGGACTTGCGGAGCGGGTCGAGCACATGACGCGTGAGCCGACTGTTGATCTCCTTGGCGTAGTCGCGATTGGGCATGTCGCGGACGATGGGTGTGGAGTTGACTCGGCGCAGCACCTCGGCGGAAGCCGCTCCCAGTGAGGTGTTCCGCACGCCCGCCGTTGGATACGTGTCGGGTTCGAGATCGGTCGCCGAGCAGAACCGCCGCCACAGATCGTCAGGGTCTGCTCCTGAGGGCGGCAACGTGACTACGGTGACGTTCTCGACCCCCAGGGCCTCTACCCATCGGGTGAGAATGCTGCCGTAGTCCTGGCGGGTCCAGAAGTGGACGAACGCCGGATGCTGCTCACCGCGCTTGCTGAGCCCAGCCACGGCATGGGAGTACTTGGTCAGCGTCCAGGTGTTGCCTTGCCGCATGGAGCTTTGCCACTGAGCCGGGATCAGACGGGCGAGGTCGCGCGTGCTGAGAACAACCTTGACCTGGATTCCGGGCAACGACGAGAGGACCTGCTGGATCCGGGAGGGGTCGAGCCAGCACAGGAACTCTTGCGAGACCATGACTGACGGATGCTTGGTGGCCATGATTTCGGCCGTCAGGGCCCGCCACTCCTTGGGAAGGGGGTCACCCGAGGAGGGGTCCCACCTGTTCAGGGAACGCGCGGCGTCACCGACCTGACGGCGACTCTTCCCCGGCAGCAGCACGCCGTTCTCCGCGAGCTTGACCTTGTTGCTCCAGAGAACCTGCTGGACGAACGTGGTGCCAGTCTTGCTCGACCCGATATGGATGTGCACGACCCTCGGGGCCATGAACTACTCCCTCGTCCGTTGATGTGGCACGCCACCATAACCGACCGCAACGTGCGGGCCGGCGCGCGGACGGACCGTCGTCACTCGACCTCGGCGAACGGGAGGTCCTTCCCTTTGCGCCGCGCACTCCTGAGCAACTGAGCGTTCTGCTCGATCAGTGCTGCCATCGCTTCGACCGCTGCCGCCGCCACCAGATCCTCGGCCGGAAGCTCCGTGTCAGCGCCGAGATCGTCTGATGGGAGGAGGTCTTCGAGGTCGCCTACCACGGAGACACCCAGATCTTTGAGTTCAGCCACGAGCGCCTCAGAGTGTGCACGTGACGCCTCCATGAACCTTGCGGGCATCACGATGGGCGGCTCAGAGCCCTTGCGCAGCGGAAGCACCGTCTTGCCCAAGAACTTTCGACAGATCCGCGCATGGTCGGCGTCGCCCAAGTCGGTCTTGGCGAGTGCCTCGTTGACCCGACGCATCAGCTCTGCTGATGCCGCACCAAGTGAGGCGTTCGCCTGCTCCACCGGCCCGTAGCCGGACAGGTCGACCCCGACGGCCTGACCGAAGCGCACCCAAAGCTCATCCGGTGGCGCTCCCCTCGGCGGAAGGGTGACCACACGAATCCGATCCAGGCCGAGCGACTTGGCCCACTTCCGGACCGTCGCAGGGGTGTCATGCAGACCCCAGAAGTGGCGCGAGGCGTTGCTCGCCCGCAGGTCTCGTCCCCCGACCAGGACATCGGACAAGTAGTCGTCAAGACTCCAGCTCTTGCGGAACTGCACCGACTCCTGCCAACGAGCCGGCGCCAGCCTGGAGAGCTCGCGGGCCGTGATCACCACGTGGACGTCGGCGTCCGCGCCGAACGCGTGGACAGCCCGCTCGATCTGGCCAGGGCGGGCGCGCGTGAGCATCTCCATCGAGACCACCGCATGGCTCCCCCGATAGCCGACGATCTCGGCGGCCAGCTCGTCCCAGGCACCCTCGGTGCTGTGTGTCCCCGCAGTACGTGCCCTGCCGAGGATGTCGTGACCAGCTCGGATGTGGTCGAGGTTGCGTCCTGGGACCAGCAGTCCGGCGGCCAGCAGCTGCTCCCGGTGGTGGAAGAGCATCGCCTGGATGTACGTCGTGCCCGTCTTGGGTTCACCGATGTGCAGGTGGACGGCCGGACTCATCGCCCAGCCCCACCGCGCGGGTGTTTCGCGACCGCTGATCCCATGCCGAAGAGACCGTCGACCGCCGCGCCCAGGAGCGCCGAGTCATCGATGGCGTCGAGCTCCCACGCCTCTGACCCGGCGGGCCGATCACGCCACCGCGGGATCAGGTCGTCAAGGTCACCGATCACCTGCGGCCCTACCGCCCGCACCTCGTCGACCAGCCGACGAGATCTCTCCTCCAGCCACTCGCGGTGTTCGGGCGGAACAACGATCGAAGGCTCCGAGGCACGGCGCTTGGCCAGGACGCGCTTGGCCAGAATGCGTTTGAACACCATGAACTCGTTCGGCTTGAAGCCACGCTGCCGGGCTTCAGCACTGACTCGATGCATGAGCTCGGCCGACACTGCTCCAAGCGAGTCGTTCTCAAAACCCTCGAGGTCGAAACCCTCGGGGTCGAGCCCGACCGCGGCGCAGAATCGTAGCCACAAGGTCTCGGTCGGAGCTCCCGACGGTGGCAATGTGGCAATCACCAGGTCGTCGGGCCGCACCCAGGGCTGCCAGTTCCGAAGGATGGTTGCCCAGTCCTGGCGTACCCAGAAGTGGCGGCCCTCTCTTGTCTCGACCGCCTGGTCACTCATGATCCCTTTGAGGTAGTCCGCGTACGACCAGTCGTGCATGTTCTGCATCGACTCCTGCCACTGGGCCGGGATCGCGCGGCCCAGGTCGCGAACCGTGAGCACCACCCGCACCCGCGCGGGTGCAAGGCTCGCCATGGCGCGCTCGACCACGTCGGCAGGGGCAAACGAGAGGAACTCCATCGAGACCAAGGACATCTCGCCCCGGTGCGACAGCAACCTCTCGGTGAACGGCCGCCACAGCTTGACGTCCGAGGTCCCCTTTCGCCCGCTGGCCAGTAGATCCTGTGTCGCCAGCCGCTGATCTTTCCAGGAGTTTCCGGGCCAGAGCACGCCACGGGCGTCGAGCAGCTCCTTGTTCCGTTCAAGGACCGACTGCAGGTAGGACGTCCCCGTCTTCATGGCACCTATGTGCAGGACGATGGTCGATGGGCTCATGGCTTCCTCCAGGCGATCTGCGTGGCCGGAGCCGCGGGACGGTTCACTGACGACTCCTACGCCGAGCAACGCGTCGGGGTGTGGAGTCGTCCGGTCCGTAGCCCCGCGGGGCCAGACCGTTCTCGGCCATGATGCTGCAGAGCTCCGCAAGGCCGAAGCCTGCCGCTCCCAGCAACTCCTCGACGGGAAGACTCGAGGGGTCCTCGGTCTCACCAGTGACCCGCCCGGCAAACCGCGGCACGAGGTCGTCAAGTGTCCCGATGGTCGTTGCCTTGACCGTCGTGAGGTCGTCGATGAGCTCTCGGGTTCGCTCGATCGCCCATCGCTCCAGACGGTGCGGCAGGACGAGGGTCGGCTCCTCGGACTTGCGGCCGTTCAGCACTCCCTTGGCGAGAGTCTTCTTCAGAACACGCGACGTCTGGCGGTGACTCTCGACGTCCTCAAGGGCGGCCGAGACATAGCGCACCACCTCGGCAGACGCAGCACCCAGTGACTCGTTGACGCTCATTGTGGCGTCGTAGGCGGTCGGGTCCAACGACACCGCCTCGCAGAAGCGTTCCCAGAGCAGGCCACGCGGGGCTCCGGACGGGGGCACGGTCACGAGGACGAGCTCAGCGTCGTCGGCAACAGCTGACCACGTGCGGAGGACAGCTGCCCAATCATGTTTGCTCCAGAAGTGGTCGTGCGCCCGGTCCCCCTGGGAACCATTGACCACGCCGTCGAGGTACGTCTCGTAGGACCACGACTTTCCGTTCTGCACCGACTCTTGCCATTGGGCAGGGATGACCCGACCGATGTCACGCGCGGTGAGGATCACGCGAACACGATGGTCGAGGAGTGACGAGGCGGCACGGCGCACCGCAGCCGGGCTCGCCATGGACAGTGTCTCCATCGAGATGATCGCGCTGACACCAGACCATCCGTCGACCTCAGCCATCAACGTGTCCCACGCCTGGCGCTTCCCGGGGCGCGACGTCATCAAGCCTTTGGTCGCCGCGACCTGATCGGCCCACGCACGGCCCGGCCAGAGCACACCGGCGTCGGCCAGCTGGCTCTGTGAGTGGACGAGGACCGACTGCAGATAGCTGGTGCCCGTCTTGAAGGTGCCGACGTGCAGGTTGACAATCGCCATGTGGGAAGTCTCAGTCTCCTTGTCAGTACGGCCTATCAGGTGCGGTTCGAGCGCTCTCGGGCGTTCCGATAGCGAGAGAGCGCTGCTGAGCCCAGGCGGGTGCGGTCCACGAGGGACGCCACCCGAGCGCGCGTGCGCACCACCTGGCCAGACGCTGAGAGCTGGCGTCGCAGCCGTCCTTCGGCACGTCGACGGTCGTCACGCATTCGGCCCATCTGTACAAGGAGTCCGGTGATCCCGTCGACCGCCGCGTCCAACAGCTCGGCCTCGGTCGGAGCGTCCGCTCCCGACGCGAGGTCGTCGGTGACCGAAAGCTCGTCGAGGTCGCCGACCAGGTCGCAGATGCCAGATCCGAGACCCTCGATGTTCACCTCGGTCTGGTTGAGCACCGCTGCGCGGATCGGCTCGGGCACGGGTGGGCGGGCAGACTTCGATCGCGGCCCGAGGATTCGGCTCGCCAGGATGTCCCGTGTCAGACCCGTGTGGTGCCAACGAGGGAAGCCGTCGGGCAGAGCGATGTTGACCCTCCGCAGCACCTCGGTCTCGGCCAACCCGAGTGAGTCGTTGCCCATCACGTCAAAGTCGGTTGCGACCGCGGGGTCGACATCGACGACGGCGCAGAAGCGATGCCACAGCTCATCCTTCGGGGCACCGGGCAGCGGCAGGGTGAGGACATGGATGTTTCCGGACTCGACCGCAGTCGACCAGCGCTCGACGACATCGACCGGGGAGTGCACGCTCCAGAACCACTTGCCGGGGCCGCGGTCGCGGTGCTCGAACACCCGGGTTGCCCACTCCTCGTAGGTCAGCGGAGAACGGTGCTTGACGTACTCCTGGTGCTCAGAGGGAAGCAGGTGGGCGAGGTTGCGCGTCGTGTAGACGACGTGGACCTCGCGGCCCTTCAAGGAGTCGACTGCGCGCTGTACCTGGTCGGGGGTCAGCGACGCGAGGTGCTCGTCGGATATGACTGTCGTGCGCGCCTCGCTACCAACGGCCAAACCGGCGAGCAGGTCCCACGAACCTGCCCAGTCAGGACGGGGATCCTGGGAGTCGTAGGGCACCCCACGGATATCATGACCGGCTCGGTAGTGATCGCCCCTGCTCTGGCCGACAATGTGCAGCCCGGAAGACCGCAACGCTTGCCGGTTGCGCCACAGGACGCCCTGAAGAAACGTGGTTCCCGTCTTGGGGGCACCCACGTGGATGATGACGCGTTTGATTCCCTTGAGGGTCTTTGCGGCCGCCTCCTCATTGCCCATCGCTATCGCCCCAGGTCTTGACCCAGGCCTCCGGGCCGGTGAGCTCGGGAATGGCGTCCCGGTAGCGCTCCGCCAGCTCCTCCCACTCCAGCGCCAGGCGCTGGTGGACCGCGAAGCTGCGTCGCATGATGTCCGCGAACCTCTTCGCGTCCCGCTTGTACCAGGAGGCGCCCGAGCCGTCCGCGGTGGACACAACGGCCGAGTCGAACTGACTGAGCAGCCACCACCGCACGTCCATCGCGGGCACCCGGGCCTCCGGGCGGATTCGGCTGGTCTCCTTCACCGGGCGGAACTGCCGAACCAGGCCGGTCGCGGCGGCGGTGTACCGGCCGAGGGCGCCTCGGGGCTCGGTCGGGTCCTTGCCGCGCTTGGGTGGCTTGGTGCGCTTGGCGGGCGGGAAGGCGAGCGGGTCCTTCTGGATCACCGAGTCGTCCTGCCCGGCTCGGAAGGCCCGGATCTCGGCCAGCTTCGTCGGCAGGTCGCGGTGCAGGTGATCGGGCCCGGAGAGGATGTCCTCGAGCGCCCACAGCCGCAGCTCGGCGGCGCTGTACTGCATCGACAGTGCGTGCTTGAGCTGCACCGCAAAGGACTCCGGCAGCAGCCGTCCCCCACGCGGGTACGGGGAGTGGGCCAGCGCGACCAGCACGCGGTTGCGCGCGTGATGGTAGGCCTGCCAGTCGATCGTGTCGTCCTTGTCGGTCCACGGCACGTGCCAGACCGCGGCGCCGGGCATCGAGACCGTGGGGACTCCGGCATCCTGGGCTCGCAGTCCGAAGTCTGCGTCGTCCCACTTGATGAACAGTGGCAGCGCCATCCCGATCTCCCGCACCAGATCAGTGGGGATGAGGCACATCCACCAGCCGTTGTAGTCGACATCGACCCGGCGGTGGAGCCAACGGGTGGCGCGCAGCGGGGAGGATGCGAAGTCCTGGGCGTGCTTGGTGTGCGGGGCGGGCCCCCAGAAGAAGCGGTAGCGGTTCACGGTCTCGCCGAACGCGTGAAGCATGGACCGGACGTGCATGTTGAGCATGTGCCCGCCCACGATCGTCGGGACCCGGCACAGGTCGGCGAAGGTCACAGCGCGAAGAATGCCCTCCGGCTCCACCAGGACGTCGTCGTCCAGCAGCAGAACGTAGCGACTGGTGCCGCCGTACGCCGACTCGTACATCGACCGCGAGAAGCCTCCTGAGCCACCCAGGTTGGCCTGCCTGATGACCTCGAGGCGGTCGCCGAGCCGACCGGCCACCTCGGCGAAGGCCGGGTCGTCCTGGACGAGGTCGGTACCCTGGTCGATGACGAAGATGCGGTCGGTGCGCTCGAGGACCTCGTCGTCGCTGGCGAGCGAGTTGAGCAGGCTCACGCAGTAGTCGGGGCGGTTGAAGGTGGTGATGCCGATGGAGATCCGACCTGGCTCCTTGGGCGTAACCTCCGACACCCAGTCGGCCCGCACCACCCCGGCGTCCTCCATACCTGCAACGACGTCGAACCAGTACCAGCCCCCGTCCCCGAACTGCTGAAGAGACAGCGAGAACTCCGCAACCCCTCCGGCCTCGACGTGCTGCTTCTCGACCCGCTGCTGGTCGCCGCGGGAGTTGGAGCGATAGACGAGGACGTCCGCTCTTCCCGTCACCTCCACCTGGAGACGGACCTTGGCCACGGCGGTCCAGCGGTACCAGTACGCGGCCGGGAAGGCGTTGAAGTAGGTGGCGAACGAGATGCGCTCACCCGCCGGGATGACGATGCTTCGGCGCCCCGTGATCAGGTCGGGGTGCACATGGTCACGGCTTCCGACCTCGATGATGGTCTCGTCGCTGGTCAGCTCCGGGCCAGGCCTGGCCTCTCCCATCTCTGCATACAGCGGCAGAGTGTCGTAGTCGGCGTCGGCAGGAAGCACAAGCCGCTGCAGCACGACCGTGGACGGGGCATCGACAGCGTCCTCTGGTGGCGCCGTCATGCTGGTGTCGGTCACTCGGTGACTCCTCCGCTGATGAGGGGAGTCCCCTCGGTGAAATGGGGTCTCAGCACGTTGTCGAAACGCGACAGCGCCGATCCGATCGCCATGTGCATGTCGAGGTACTTGTAGGTGCCGAGCCGACCTCCGAACAGCACCCCGGGCTCCGCTTCGGCGAGGTCGCGATAGGCGAGCAGCCGCGTTCGGTCCTCCGGCGTGTTGATCGGGTAGTACGGCTCGTCGTCGTTCTCAGCGAACCGCGAGTACTCGCGCATGATCACCGTCTTGTCGGTGGGGTAGTCGCGTTCCGGATGGAAGTGGCGGAACTCGTGGATGCGCGTGAACGGGACGTCCTCGTCGGCGTAGTTCATCACCGACGTCCCCTGGTAGTCCCCGACATCGGTGCGGACCTCGCGCTCGAAGTCGAGCGTGCGCCAACCGAGACGGCCCTCGGAGTAGTCGAAGTAGCGGTCCACCGGCCCGGTGTAGACCACCGGAACTTGGCCGAGGATGTCGTCCTTGACGTCGAAGAAGTCGGTATTCAGCTCGATCTCGATCTTCGGGTGGTCGGCCATGCGTTCGAGCCAGGCGGTGTAGCCGTCGACCGGCAAGCCCTCGTAGGTGTCGTTGAAGTAGCGGTTGTCGAAGGTGTAGCGCACCGGGAGCCTGGCGATGATCTCAGGCTGTAGCTCTTTGGGGTCGGTCTGCCACTGCTTGGCCGTGTAGCCGCGGATGAACGCCTCATAGAGCGGACGCCCGATCAGCGAGATGGCTTTCTCCTCGAGGTTGGCAGCAGTGTCCGAGTCGAACTCGGCGGCCTGTTCCGCCACGAGCGCACGGGCTTCGTCGGGGCTGAACGCCCTGCCGAAGTACGAGCACATCGTGCCGAGGTTGATCGGCATCGAAAACATCTTGTCCTGGTACTTGGTCCATACCCGGTGTTGGTAACCGGTGAACTGGGTGAACCGATTGACGTACTCCCAGACCCGCTCGTTGGAGGTGTGGAAGAGATGCGCACCGTAGGTGTGCACCTCGATGCCCGTCTCTGGGTCTCGCTCGCTGTAGGCGTTGCCCCCCAAGTGGTGGCGGCGCTCGAGGATCCGCACGCTGAGGCCCAACTCATTCACGGCACGTTCTGCGATCGTGAGGCCGAAGAACCCTGAGCCGACGATAACCAGGTCTGCCACGAAATCTCCGCATGTGAGGGTTGATGAACCGCATCTCACCCTACCGGGGTGCGACCGTCGTCATCCGGACGGCTCGGACCATCACCTGCCAGGGTGACGACCGTCACGCAGACCCTTGGTGGCGATCACCTTGCGATAGACGCCGCGCCGGACCCCTTCGGGCACCAAGCGGTAGCCCCCGCGTACGGCGAGGTTGCGCAGGTACTGGGCCCGGGTGGTGAAGCCGGACGCCCGGAACTGGCGCTGCAACTCGACCTCGCTGCGCAGCAGCTGCCATCCACCACGACGGGCGTAGGCGCCAGCTCCCACCCGGTACTTCACCAAGGGCTCGGCCACGTTCGCCACCCGAGCGCCGGCCTCGATCATTCTTGCGAAGAGCCAGTAGTCCTCCATCAGTGGTAGGTCGCGGTAGCCCCCCGCGGCCTGGACCATCGAGCGTCGGTAGACCACGGTGGGGTGGTTGAACGGGTCGTGAAAACGCGACCAGGTACGGATCTCCTCCTGGGCAAGCGGAGGCGTTCGGCGTCCGACGATGTCTTCCTCGTGCTCGGTGAACTCCAGAAGCGCACTGCCCACCAGGTCGTAGCCCTCAGCAAGAAGCGGGATCTGTACCGTGAAGCGCTCCGGCAAGCTCACGTCGTCGGAGTCCATGCGAGCGACGACCTCGTTGGCGCAGGCTGCCAGACCCGCGTCGAGTGCGCGCCCAAGCCCGATGTTGTGGTCGAGGGCAACGATGTTCACAGGGACCGGGGAAGCGGCGGCAAGCTCGTCGATCGCCTGCTGCAGCCGAGGAGGCACGACCCCGTCGCGAACCAGAACGACCTCGTCAGGGCGAAGCGTCTGCTCGTCGACGGCGCTCGCGAACGCGCGACGCAGGTGCTCGGGGTCGTCGCCGTGGTAAGTCGGTAGCAGCAGCGAGAACGCGAGCGATGGTTCGCTCACGGCGGTGCCTGTCCTGAGCGGTCAAGCTCAGGAATCGTGATCCCGGCCGCCCCCAGCACCTCATAGGCATCCCTGGGTGCACGTCGCGCGCCATCAGCAAGTCCCCGACGAAGACCGGACGCCAAGACACCCCGATGCCCAGACGCCGCGAACGTCCTGGCCCAGCGCCGTAGCGTCGACCCGCCGTAGAGGGCCTTCTCCTTGGGGGTGAGCCCACGGCTGCGGGTGAAGGTCCACACCTTGTTTCGAACCTCGTAGTAGAAACGTTCGCCGGGATCGGCATCGGTCGAGCCAAAGGTCTTGGTGCGGTGTTCAACCACGCTCGCTGGGCAGTAGAGACCCGCCTCCCGGCGCAGGAGACGGGTGGTGAACTCGAAGTCGTCGTTCCACAGGAAGAAGTCCGCTTCCGGAAGCCCAACGGTGCGGACTGAGTCTGCTGCGACCAGAAGAGAGACGAACGAGGCCGACCGCACGGGTAGGCAACCCACTGCCGTCGCCTTGGCCAGATCCTCCCGAGAGGCGCCCGGGCGCACCCTCGGAGTGTTCATCGGGTGGTCACGTCCGTCGGTCCAGACCACCTTGCTGGCCATCGCTGCTGGCGGCGGGCCGGCGAAGGACTCACGGGCGTCAAGAGCTCTTCCAGCGCCGTTGCCGTCGGCACGGTGTCATCGTCCATGAGCCAGACGAGATCCGCCCCCCCTGAAAGCGCATACGCCAGGCCGGCGGCAAACCCTCCGGCCCCTCCGGTGTTTGTCGTGAGCGTGTGCAGCCGGACATCGGGGAACTGGGACTCGACCATCTCGGAAGTGCTGTCCGTGGAGGCGTTGTCGACCACGTGGACCGCGTCCAGGGGGCGACTCTGCGTGCTGATGGCTGCGAGTGCCTCGTTCAACAGATCTCGGCGGTTGTAGGCCACCACCACGGCCTGGACGTTCAGCACCTACGTGAGACTAGTCCAAGCACCACTCGCACCTGATGCGCTTTGCTACCGCGTGGGCTACGGCGAAGGTGCTGCTCGTGGCCGCGGTCGACGTCAGACCACTCCGCCGACGGCGTGGTCAACGGTCGGCCAGTAGCGTGATCCCCATGGTGCAGATCAACGACGACCCCTACGTCAGGCACTCCCTACTGACCTCGACGTTCTTCCCGAAGACGCGACTCCTCGTCCTCGGCAACCCCAAGGCGGCGGGCACCACGCTTCGTTGGTGGCTACTCGCTGCTCACGGGGTCGACGTGCGTGCCCGTACCGCCAAGTCGTTGTGGGGTGAGTCAGCCCCATTCCAGACGGTGTGGGACCCAGCGATCGATCTTGAGTTCACCTGGGGGTGTCTCTCGCTGCAGCAGCAGCAGGACGCGCTCACCTCCACCGACGTGCTGACGGTTCATCCCGTCCGTCATCCGCTCTCTCGACTCTTCTCTGCCTGGTCGAGCAAGTACCTGGTCGGCGAGCCCTACTACTCCGAGCGGCTTCCTGACGGCTTCCCGACAGTTCCCGACACCGTCGAGGACGAGAATCACGTGGCCGAGCTCTTCGAGAAGTTCGTCGATGCCCTCCATGACACCGTGTCCGAAGGCGACTTCCTCGCCCTTGATGTGCACTTCTGGCCGCAGGCGCGGCTTCTGGCCCGCCCCATGGAAGGGGACGAGCTCGTGGTGCGTCAGGAGCACATGGCCGAGGGGCTGGCGGCGATCGCCTCCTACCTTGCCGAGCGCGATCTCGAAGCAGGTGAGGCGCCGCGAATCAACGAGACCGTAGTCCCGTACCGCGACGAGCTCGTGAGCGATCGCACCAAGGACATGGCGATCGCGTTGTACGGCGAGGACTTCGAACGCTGGCAGTACCCGCGTGATCTGCCTCCGAGCAGCTCTCGCCCGGTCGACATCGAGTGGCTCAACGATGTCCGTGGCCGCAACCGCCGCTACGGCGTCCTTCACCGTGAAGTACTTCGTGCCCACGACGAGAACGCGCACCTCCGCGCAGAGGAGGAGCGTCTGAGCAGGCGTGAGCGAGAGCTGCTCAACAGCACGTCGTGGAAGGTCACGCGCCCCCTTCGTTGGGTGAGCAACAACGCCAAGCGCTGATCCCCGCAACGACGACAAGAAGGTGGCGAGCCCTCTTCAGGACTCGACGCCTTCCTCCATGGGGCTCTCGTTGGTCAAGGACCAGTCACGAAGGCGAAACCGTTGGTCATCGGTCGCTCACACGCGCACACCCTGGTGTTGACCTTGTACAGGTCTCGGCGCGACCACTTGCCCCCATCGCTTCGGGTCCAGAGGGTGGTCGACCCGCCCCCGTCCAGCTCATAGGCATTGACCATGCCAAGCTTCTTGGCGATGTTGGCAGCGTTCGCCAACCCGAAGCCACCTGTGCGCAGCCCCACACCGTCGAACGTCCTGCCAGGCACAGTGAAGCTTCGCCAGTAGCCCTTGCTGTTCCAGCCCACGAAGGTGCGCGGACGAGCGGCCTTCGAGTGGTCGTACGCCATGCAACCCAGTGGCCCAGCAACGCCGTTCTCCACGAGAGGAACACCGCGACCCACAGCGGTGAAGAGCTTGGCTCCGGTGTCGGTGTTTTGCCTGATGTTGACCTTCACCTTGGTCTGCAGGGGCACTCCGACTGTCGCCGACGCGGTGTTCCGAGAGAACGCCAGTACGCGCGTGCCTGCCTTGACCGGACTTCCAAGCCGCTTCTTGTTCTGTGACGCGGAGCGGATCTCCTGGATCCTGTTGCGCTTGTCCAGGACCCACTCCTTGGCGCTGATCGGACGCGGCACATACGCCTTGCCGTCGCCTCTCAGCGCACTGCTCCAGTGCGGCGTGTAGACATTCACACCTCCACCTAGGACTTCGTGCCAGTTCACCGAGACGATTGGCACCGACGTGCCCGTGGCCACCCGTGGCCGCACGGCGCCGCGCACCGCCAGCATGCCTCCAAAGGGCTGCTGGTTGGTGTCGATGCCCACAACTCGGGAACGCTTCGTGGTACCGCGAATCACCACACCGTCACGCACCATCGCGCCGCGGGCCATCTCAATGCTGTCCGCATAGCGGATGTCGGGGAAGATGAAGAAGTCACCATTGATGGCGGCGACTGCCTCCGGCTGCTGCTCTTTGACCATGCCACCGATGACCTGGCGTTCACCCACCTCGTCGTGGATCAGCGAGGGGTAGACGCCCGCGGGATACGAGGTCATGATGACCTTGCCCCGCTGGTTGTAGCCACCCCTGGATTCTCCTTCTGCAGTCGCGGTGTATCGGCGGAGGATTCCTCCACTCGCAAGGCTCAGCTTCGAGTTGAGGCTGGTCGTGGTCGAGATACGGCAGGGGCGGGCAGCGTCCGCTTCGTCTGCCGGTCCCCCTGCCACGACGAGTGTGGCAGCCATTGCGCTCGCCCCGAGCAGCGCCACTGCGCGGGCAGCGGCAGGTCGTGACAGTTGCATCGTGATGTCTCTCCTGATGATGGGTGGTTCCCCCCCTGCACCAGCTGTGTGGCCGTAAGCCAGAGCGACCATTGTGCGTGACCTGGGGCTCAAATGGATGGTCCAAATGGTCGTGTCCTCGCCGAATCTTGGTCACGGATCACGTCCTGCTTCTACTCCCGACTCACCAAGCACGCAGTGACCCAGGAACGAGGAAGCCGAATGAATGTCAGCTCTTCAGCAACCTCGCGCTCACAGCGTCGGTTCCATGGCCAGCGACTTTTGTAGGCATCCTCCCGGCCCCACGGGTCGTCCCTGCGCACGTCAAACAGCACTTTGACCCGCCGTCACGCTCGTGCGCGAGTATTCGTCGTCGGGCGGGCATTGACCGTGGTTCCCACCGGCGCCGTCGTGGTAGACCCCTCGGCATCCGCTGAGAAGGCGACAACTCTTCTCCCTGCCTCTTCCGGAGCCGCAAGCTGTGCGGAGTCCTGAGGCAACGATCGAACTGGAACCTTGGCGGCATCAGGACCGCGTGGGTGCGCGACTCCGCACTGCCTCGACGTACGGCATGATCTGACCATGTCCTCCTTTTCCCCTGACGACGTCGAATCGGTGACCAACACCGTCGACTCCATGGCCGAGACGCTCACTGAGCTGTCACACGCCATCGCTGCAGACCCAGAGCTCTCGTACGACGAGCACCGGGCGTCGGCCCGCTGCGCCGATCTGCTCGAGACACATGGCTTCGACGTCGAGCGAAACAGCTACGGCTACCCGACCAGCTTCGCCGCCCGCATGGGTAGCGGCTCCACGCATATCGTGCTGTGCGCGGAGTACGACGCCCTGCCCGTCGTCGGGCACGCCTGCGGCCACAACATCATTGCGTCCTCGGCCGTGGGCGCTGGCCTCGCGCTCGCACCGCTGGTGGACGCCGCCAACCTTCGTCTGACCGTTCTCGGCACGCACGCCGAGGAGGTGGGTGGCGGAAAGGTCGAGCTCATCAACGCCGGGGCGTTCGACGACGCGGACGCGGCCCTCATGATGCACCCCACTCCCTACGACGACTACGGCCCCAGAACGCTCGCCGTCGAAGAGTGGTGCGTCGTCTACAAGGGCCATGCGTCACACGCCTCATCAGCACCTGAGCTGGGGCTCAACGCCCTTGACGCTGTCGTTGCCGGCTACTCGAACATCGCTCTGCTACGTCAGGCTTTCCGCAAGCACCAGCAAGTGCACGGCGTCATCGTCGATGGCGGCAAGGCCGCGAACGTGATCCCAGAACGCGCTGAGGCTTCGTACTACCTGCGCGCTGTTGACATGGACGATCTCGAAGACCTGCGGACCCGCGTACGCGCATGCCTCGAAGCGGCCGCTACCGCCACCGGAACGACCGTCGAGATCACCGTGACCGGATACGTCTTCGAGTCGCTCAAACCCCACGATGCACTGGTCGCCACCTTCACCGAGGCCTGCGAAGCCATCGGCCGCCCCTTCTGCCCGGACCCACGTGGCGATGAGCTGGGGGGTTCGACTGACTTCGGCAACGTCAGTCAACGAATCCCCGGCCTCCACGCCGACATGGCGGTCCACTCGTATCCGGCCGTCAACCATCAGCACGACTTCGCCGCAGCCTGCATCGCACCTGAGGGTGACAAGACGATGCTGGACGCCGCCAAAGGCTTGGCCCTCACGGCCCTGGCCGTTGGAGCCGACCCTGAGCTCCTCACACGTTGACCGATGCGCAACGACGGGCCCGCGAGTCACCGCGCACTGTCTTCTTCGGCCTGGCCCCAGAAAGTCTCAGCGCCTTCCACGCTCGTTCTTGACCGCCGCTCGGGCAGCTAGGCTCCGGCCATGGCTGAATACCAGATCACGTTGTGGCGAGACATTCCTTCGATGGTGGTGGCCCGAGAGGGCGACAACGTCACCAAGGTTCAACTCGCTGGCCGCTTTCAGGAAGCCATCGACGAGGCCGCGATGCGGCTCGGTGAGGTCGGTAGCGACGACTATCTGGCGGGATGGTCCCGATCAGAGTGGACCAGCGCTGACGGCGACCACGCCTCGGTGGCAGCAGCTGTCTCGGAGCGCCTCGAGAACGAGTGGACACAGGCGCGGCTCGGCACCTATCTCGATTCGCTTGGTCCCGTCGCAGAGGCATAGACATTCAGCACCCGGCGAATGGCCGCCCGAAGCACGGACTCAGGGGTCAACTCCTGGCCGAGCACATCGGCAGGTGAACTGCCGGGAACCTCGACACCCAAGATCCAGGGCAGGTACTGGCTGACGAGTTCATCAGGGAGCCCCGACCCCTTCAAGTTCACATGCATTCGGCTGACGGCTCGCTGTACGTCTGCCACCGGCCAGTAGTAGCGGGACCGGTCGCTGCGCGAAAAGCGTCGTGCGTAGGCAGCAGCGAACGGATCAGCCGGATAGAAGGGGCGCCAGTGGTGGGGATCGTTGAGCATCGCCGTGTCGAGAGCCGCGCGGACCCCGGACGCCTTGGGGCCAAGCAGCTCGTCTTCGATGAACGACAAGCCGAAGAGCGCCTCGCGGTAGGCGAACGTGAGCCCTGGGCCGACCTTCAAGATGGCGAAGTGATCGGCAACCAGCGCGTTGAGCGCGGAGTGCGACTGGTAGTCGGTGCTGTGAGCCTCGAAGACCAGGGGCACCTCATCGGTCAGGCATGGGGCGAGGTGCTCCGCCTGACCCGGGCTGTAGACGTACAGCTCCTGGTCGCTGAACTCGACGCCGGGCTGCGCCACGACCGCACGCACCCGGTCGAAGGCACCCGGCACCTGCGCCGCGGCGAATGCGAGCTTCGTCACCTCAATCGTCTCGGCAACGTCGTCGGCGGTGCTCACGTGGATTCCGTGCTCACCGGTCGATTCACCTCCGGGCACCGGCACCTCGGTGCCGATGACGTAGCGAATGTCGGTCGCTCCCGCCGATGCCGTCTGCTCAGCGACGACGGCAAGACGAGCTGCGCGTTCGGCCACCAGCGATGGCGCAAGGGCCCCGGGGGGATCGTCGCCGCACCGGATCGACGTATCGAGGTGCAGCTTGGTGTATCCAGCGCTGGCGTAGGCGGCAACCAACTCCTCGGACTTGGCCATGGCGGTCTCAGCCGGCAGGTGTTTCCAGGGGTTCGGCCCCAAGTGGTCCCCGCCGAGCACGAGTCGCTCGGGCGCGAGGCCGTGTCGCTCGGCCATCGCCCTGACCTCGCGGATGAAGTCGCTTGGCCGAAGCCCGGTGTAGCCGCCGTCCTGGTTCACCTGGTTGCAGGTGGCTTCGATGAGAACCGTGTGCCCTCCATCGACACCATGTCGCACCGTCTCGTCCAGGACCAGCGGGTGTGCAGAGCAGATGGAGGCGACGCCCACTCCGTTGCCGGCCCTATGCGCGTCGGCAACCGCGTCCAACAGGTGGCGGCTCATTCGAGACCCACTTCGATCGCAGCAACGGAGGTCAACCAGGACTCCACCGCCTCCACGCTGAGCTCAGCATCGGTACCCCCGACCGCCGCTGTCGACAAGGTGCCCGCAATGACCGCCATGGCAAGACAGGTCGCGGGATCACGTCCGCGTATCAGGCCAGCAAGAAGACCCGCATTGAACGTGTCCCCCGCCCCCACGGAGTCGACATAGTTGACCGCCGGAACGCGAGTGACCCGCACACCCTTGCCATCCAGCATGGCGGTGGCACCCTGACGCCCTCGTTTCACCGCAACGTCACACCCAAAGCGGCTGACGACGTCGACCGCCCGTTCGAGGATGGGGGACTGTGAGATCGCCATGACTTCAGCCTCGTTGGGGAGGAACAGGTTGGTCTCGGCAAGGAGCGACCCGAGGTCCCACACCCGATCTGGGTCCCAGTTGGTGTCGGCCGAGGTCTTGGTGCCGGCCGCGCGAAACCGACGAAAGGCATGCGGAAGCGCCGTTCGGTATTCGGGTCCCATCAAGTAGTACGAGCTCGCGTGCACATACGTTGCCGGGTCATCGGGAAGCCGGTCGAGATCCTTCTCCGACAGGCTGGCGATGCTTCCGGTTGCCGTGAGAACGGCGCGGTCGTCGCCTCGGTTGAGGATGACCGACATCCCCGTGTCGATCTCTGGATCGACCCGTAGGTAGCGAACGTCGACACCGGCGTCGATCAGCCGATGGGTCATGAGTTGACCGAGGTCGTCATCGCCAACGACCGCACACAAACCCACCGCGAGACCCAGACGGGCAGCGCCGACCGCCGAGATCGCCGCCGACCCACCCAGCACGAGCGAGGCGCGGTCGACAATCTGCTCAACCTGGCCGAACTCCGGGGAGAGCTGGGGGGAGGAAACGATCACATCAGGATTGAGATCGCCGACCACGAGCAGGTCCAGGTCAGGCACAAGGCTCCTCGTCAGTGCAGGTAGTCAGGAAGGTGCTCACGTTGAGCCGCCACCATCTCGTCGAACATGTCTCTGATCTGCTGAAGCTCGCACGCGGCAGAGGTCAAGGGGTCGAGCATCAGGGCGTGAACAGCGGCCTCTCGGTCTTGCTCGAGGATTGACGTCACTGCGAGGTCGTTGAACTCCTGGTGTCGCCGCACCCATGAGGCCAGGTGCTCGGGTAGTGCGCCAAACGGTTGGGGATGAATGCCGCTCTCGTCAACACGTGCAGCGACCTCGACGGCGTTGCCCTGGTGCAGGTTGTCCACCCAGCCCGCATTCGTCGTCGTGACGTACACCGTGGTCGGCGAGCCAGATGTCATCGCCTCGACGATCTGCGACGGGTACTCGCCCCCGCGCTCCATCGGGAAGTCACGCTTACCGGCGAGGACGGCCTCGAGCATCTCGTCGTTCTCACGGCGCCATGTCGGCCAGTTGTGGGCGTAGAAGCCTGACTCGCCGATGTACTCCTTACCCCGCCACCGATCGACCACCTCGGGGTGCGTGCGGAAGTAGGGCAGGTACTCAGAGACATGACCGCTGCTCTCAGTGGGGAACGCACCGAACTGGTACATCAACTCGAAACGCACCGGGTCCTGCTCAAAGACATCCCGAATGCGGCCACGCTCGCGCAGCAAGGGATAGAGATCCTCACCTCCGCGACGCAGCTGGGTCACCCAGGCAAGGTGGTTGACACCAGCTGCCTCGAACTCGATCTCGCGCTTGTCGATCTGCAAGTAGTCAGCGAGGTTCTCGACGGTGTAGTGAACGGAGTGACACATGCCCCACACGGGGGTACTCGATGCTCGAGAGGCGGCAAGGATCGTCATCGACATGGGGTTGGTGTGGTTGAGCACGAGTGCGTCGGGACAGAGCCGCTCGACATCGGCAAGGATGTCCAGGAACGACGGGATGGTCCGCAACGACTTGAAGAGCCCCCCAGGCCCGATCGTGTCTCCGATGCACTGGTCAACGCCATACTTCATGGGGATGGAGTAGTCGAAGTCGACGGTCTCGAGACCAGCGACCTCAATGGTGCTGATGACGACCGTTGACCCCGGCAACAGCCGTGTCCGGTCGGTGGACGACTGCACGGTCCACGACCGCCCTGAACGCTCAACGAGCGCAGTCGGCAAACCGGTGGGCCAGCTCGAGACGCTGGGCATCGACGTCGACGAGCCGGAACTCGCCTGACTCAAGTCCAGGAGTGGTCAAGAAATCGGTCACCAGCTCGGCAGCAAACACCGTGCTGCCCGCGCCGATGATCGTGACAACGGTCATATCACTTGCCCCCAGTCAGGGTGAGCCCAGCCACGATCCATCGCTGGGTGAAGAGGAAGAAGACGAGGACGGGTACGACGATCAGGACCGATGCCGCCATCACCAAGTTGAGCTGTGCCGAGTGCTGCGTGGAGTAGGCGGTGAGAATGACCGGCAGGGTGCGCTTCTCAGTCTCGGTCAACACGATGAGCGGCCAGAGGTAGGCGTTCCAGTTGAACATGAACGTCAAGAGACCGAGGGTCGCCAACGCGGGTTTGACCTGCGGGAGCACCACCGAACGATAGATACGCCACTCGCTCGCTCCATCGATTCTGGCTGACTCGAGTTGTTCGTCGGGCAACGCCACTATGAACTGGCGCATCACGAAGACGGCAAAGGGGTCGACGATGACTGTGACGATCAGACCCCAGAGATTGTTCAGGAGTCCGAGCTCGCTGAGGATCAGGTAGTTCGGGATCATCAGCACGCTGGGTGGAACCATCATCAACGCGAGGAGGTACCAGAAGAGCGGCTGACGCCAGCTGAACGAGTACTTGGCGAAGATGAAGCCGAGGAGTGAGGCGACGAAGACGCCGATGATCACATTCATGATGGCCACGAAGAACGAGTTGCCGTAGAACGTGAGCAGCGGCAGGTCGGGGTCTCCGAGGATCGTTCGGTAGTTGTCGAGGGTCCAGGTCTCCGGCCAGAACGTGGGGGGAATCTGGCGCAGCTCTTGCCCGGTCTTGAACGACCCGAAGATCATCCAGAGGAACGGAAGCATGGCGACGGCACCCGCGATGCCGAGTACCAGGTAGAGCACCATCTGACCCAGCGGCACGCGCTGGCGCGGAGGGCCGACGACAGTCACGTTGTCAGGGGTGGACTGGGCCATCGAGATCGTCGCCATGTCAGTACGTCCACTTCGAACGTAGCAGCCGTGACTGGGCAAGCGTGATGAGAAGGACGATGGCCAGCAGCACGAGAGACTCAGCGGCCGCCCAGCCCATCGACTGGAAGCGGAATGCGTTCTCGTAGATGTCCAGCGACAGCACCCGCGTCTGGTTGTCGGGCCCGCCAAGCGTCATCACCTGGAAGAGGTCGAAAGCCTGGAAGGACGAGATCATCGTGAGCACGGCAGTCAGCAGGATCGTGGGCTTCAGCAGCGGGAGGGTGACGAAGCGGAACCGCTGCCAAGCGTTGGCGCCGTCGAGCAGGGCGGCCTCGGTCAACGACCTCGGGAGCCCTTGGAGAGCGGCGATGAAGATCACCAGGTTGTATCCGATGTCCATCCACAAGTAGGCCATGGTGACGGCCAACAGAGCCACGGGTACCCCGAGTACGGACATCGACGGGTCGTTGAGCCACGCAATGATGGTGGTCTCACCCGTCACCTTCCCGATCAACGAGTTCGCCAGCCCGTACTGGGGGTGCAGCACGTACTGCCAGATCACCGCAACGGCCACCGCCGACGTCAGCACGGGCATGAAGAAGATGGTCCGCAGGAACGGGCGAAGCCGACGGGCGGCGGCCTCAATCATGACGGCGAGCGGCAATGTGATCAGCAGGTTCAGTGGCAAGACGATGAAGGCAAAGATCAGCGTGACGATGACGGACGTCTGGAAAGTCTGCGCCAGCTGCGACTGAGCGGAGAAGTCGAAGAGCTGCTGGAAGTTCTGCAAACCGACGAACGGGTTGTCGCCGCCCAGGCCTCCGACCGAGGCACCGTCGCGGCGTGGGCTGTAGTTGAACAGCGAGAGGGCAACGACCCAGACCAGCGGCAGCAGCGTGAAGAACGCGAGGTACCCCAGCGTGGGAATGAGAACGATCCAGCGAAAGCGTCGCTGGGGCGCATCGAGCGACCTGGACGACCGAACCCGTTGGAGTTCGGTCGTCCGGTCACGTTCGACGGTCTCGAGAGTCATTGCCTATCTCGCCCTCAGAGCGAGTTGGCCTCCTGCTCGATCGCGGCCAGCGCTTCGTCGACGGTGAGCTCGCCGCTCATGCTGGCCAGCACGTTGGGCACGATGATCTTGTAGAAGAGGCGATCCCGGTCGGGCAAGCTGCCCAGGTACTGAGCGTCCTGGAGGATGTCCAGGAACGGCTCCGTGTAGCTGGCCTCTGCCACGAGCTGGTCACGCGCATCACCCTGCACGTTCTCCTTCAGCGCCGGCAGCGTGCCCGTGCTGAGGTTCCACTGCAGCGCGTTGTCAGCGTTCTGTGTCACGTACGAGATGAAGTCCCACGCGAGATCCTGCTCTTGCGAAGCGGCCGAGGTCGTGAGTCCCCATCCGGAGTCGGCGGCGAACTCAGCGTTCTCCAAGGTCGGCAGCGCCACGTACTCGGTGTCAGCGACGACATCCGGGAAGTCACCTGCGTACTCAGGCACCACCCAGGGGCCGACCAGGCCCATCGCACACTGCTCGGTGAAGTAGCAGTCACCCACCCAGTTGCTGACGTCATCGAAGAGCACCGGATCGACGATGCCTTCCTCAACGAAGCTGTCCATCAGCTCCAGCGAGGCCTGCGCCTCTGGTGTCGTGAAGGTGAAGGTTCCGTCGTCGGCGATGTATGCGCCGCCGTTCTGCAGAATCAATGACAAGAACGTGTAGGCGATCCCGTCATTGGTCGTGAAGTGATACCCCGCCCGGCTGATCTTGTCTCCGGACGTCTGGGTCAGCGCCTTGGCATCGGCCATGAAGGCGTCGTAGGAGTCCCAGCCAGCCAGCGAGATGCCGGCATCTTCGGCCATCGCCGTGTTGACAAGGGTGGCTCCGTACTCGACGTTCGACTCCTGCGGAAGTCCGTACAAGGCGTCGTCACAGTTGTAGCCACCCAATGGACCCTTGAAGAACTCCTCTTTGGCCTGGTCAACGGTGGCGACGTCTTCAGGAACCGTCGCCAGGTTCGACGAGTAGCTGCAGGTCCAGCTTCCGAACATCTGGAGCACATCGGCCTCGGTTCCGGCCGGCAGCGACGTCTGGAGCGTCTGGATATAGGTGTCGTAGTCAAAGGTCGTGAAGTCGATCGAGACACCAGGATTCTCGGCTATGTACTCATCGGCCAGAGCCTTGTATGCCTTGTTGAAGCTCTTGTTCGTGTGGGTCCATACGCGGATGCTGCCGTTAACCGCGTCACCGCCCGCATCGCTCCCTCCGTCGCCCGAAGAGGTACATCCGGTGGCCACGAGGGCCAGCGCCACAGCTCCAATGGCAAGAGTTCGTGCGCTTCTCATCGTTCCTCCTCGATCATGACGCCTCATCGGAAGCGTCCAAATGGATCACAGCGGTTAGGTGCCTGGGTTGGTCAGGGTTCAGTCCCTTGCCGATGGCCCGCTCGAGTGCCAACAGCTGCAGTGGAAGCAGGTAGAGAGCGGGCGACGCCCAACTGGGGATGTCGCCCGGTATCTGGTGATGGCCCTCTGCGCCCACGGTGACAATCTGTGCGCCGAAGGGAGAGATGTCCTTGAGAACCGCTTCCTCCAGGGCCGCCCGCTCCGGGGTGATCAGAGCAATCACGGCCCTCGTGTCGTCACACATCGACATGGGTCCGTGGCGAAACTCCATGGCGTGATACGCCTCAGAGCTCGTCAGCGACATCTCTTTCAACTTGAGCATTCCCTCTGAGGCGACGCCGTAGAGGGGTCCCGATCCAAGGAAGAAGAACGACTCGATCACCTCACTGCGACCCAGACTGAGTCATAGGTTCTCTGGACTTCGCAAGGATCCGCTCGCCGGCACGAGGGAGCGTCTGCAGCGCCGAGAGGTCAGCACCCGCAAGCGCTCCGGCGATCGCTGACGCAATCACCAGCATCGACGAGAACGAGCGCGTCTGGGCAACCGACTCCTCGACCGCGTCGGGCGCCGCCCAGACCACATCGGAGACCGCGGCCAGCGGGGACTCCGGATAGCACGTGATAGACGCAACCGTGCGCCCACCGAGGCGACGGAAGTGTTCGACTGCCAGAAGTGTCTCGGTCGTGGTTCCCGACCGCGAAATGGCAAGCAGAACAGTGTTCTCCGGCGAGGGCAGCCTCGGTTCGGCCTGCGCGATGAGCTCGGAGGCAGGCAACGCCCACGCCCGAACACCGGCATGACGCAGCATCGCCGCGGCTGACAACGCCAGGTAGTGAGTTGATCCGCACCCCGTGACCAGCACATCAGCCGAGAGATCACTGAAAGGCTCGAGGAAACTCATCGGGTCAAGGGAATCGAGCGTGGCGCTCCAGACCTCCGGCTGCGACAGGATCTCCGTCTCGGTGTGAGACATCAGGGCGTCACCTCAGCCACGACGACCTTGCTACCAGCCGTTCGGAGGTCGTCGATGACATCAGTGGACGCCCCCGTATCGGTGACCACCGTGTCGATGGCCGTCAGGGGAACGACGTGGGTGGTCGCGACTCGTCCGAGCTTGCTGTGGTCAGCGAGGACGATGCAACGCTTGGCGTTGTCGATGAAGGCAAGGTCAGTGGCTGCTTCGACGTCGCCATCTGCTGTGAACCCCTGCTCGGGGTCGAGCGCAGGCACACCGAGGAAGGCGATTCCGGCCCGGTACGAGCGGATCGACTCAACGGCCCGCGGACCCACCATCGACTGCTCCGGGGTGCGAAGCGTTCCCCCGATCACGATGACCTGGCCCCTGCGGCCGCGCGACAGCTCGGTGGCGACCGGCAGTGAGTTCGTGACGACCGTGACATCGGCATCGACCAGGAGCCCGGCCAGGTGCAGCGTCGTGGATCCTCCCCCAAGGAAGAGCGTGTCGCCGGGAGTCACCAGCAGAGCAGCCGCCCGAGCGATCGCCCGCTTCTCGGCGATGCGACGTGAGCTACGGGCGGGGTACGGCAGCTCGTGCAGCGGCGCCCAGATCGCCCCGCCGTGCGTACGCCGCACCAGACCGGAGGTCTGCAGCGCGTCGAGGTCACGTCGAACTGTCGCCTCACTGACGCCCAGATACTGAACCAGGTGGCCGATGGTGACGGACTCGTCCGCCTCCAGCAACTCCTGGATCTGCGTCAACCTGCTGACGCGGAGAGTGGACCGACTCATGGGCAGATACTGCTTGCTTCTGATTGTTTCTGTCAAGAACCTTCAGAAAATGCTAGCCATCCGTCATTACCTAAGGAAGAATCCCCGGTTGAATGAGCGAAACACTCATCAGCCGGTTCGAGGTGGTCATGGCTCCGATCGTTCTTGAGAGCGTCACAAAGGTGTACCCCGACGGCACCACTGCGGTCAGGGACATTGATCTCACGGTGCAGTCGGGTGAGTTCATGGTGCTCGTCGGCCCTTCTGGCTGCGGCAAGTCGACGCTGCTGCGCATGATCGCCGGCCTCGAAGAGACGACCTCCGGCTCGATCGTGATTGGTGATCGCGATGTCACGGCTGCCGCCCCACGCGACCGAGACGTGGCCATGGTCTTCCAGAACTACGCTCTCTACCCGCACATGTCGGTGCGCGACAACCTGGGCTTCTCATTGAAGGTGGGTCACACACCAAAGGCCGAGCTGCGCCAACGGGTCGAAGCCGTCGCCACCATGCTCGGGCTTACCGACTACCTCGACCGAAAACCCGGGCAGCTGTCGGGAGGGCAGCGGCAGCGGGTGGCGATGGGGCGCGCAATCGTCCGTGAGCCGACCGTCTACCTGATGGACGAGCCGCTTTCGAACCTCGATGCCAAACTACGCGTCTCGATGCGCGCCGAGCTCACCAATCTTCATCAACGCCTCGGCGTCACCACGGTGTATGTCACCCATGACCAGGTCGAGGCCATGACCCTCGGCCAGCGTGTCGCGGTGATCGAAGATGGGCGGCTTCAGCAGGTCGCCCACCCGCAAGAGCTCTACCGATCGCCGGCCAACGTATTCGTGGCGACGTTCATGGGCTCTCCAGCGATGAACATCGCCATGGCGACCATCGAGTCAGGTGAGTTCGTCTTCGGGCAGTACCGGCTGCCCCTTTCTGATGACCAGCTTGCAGCGCTCGGCGATCGAACCACTGCCATTGTCGGCCTCCGTCCGGAGGCGTTCACCGCCAGCGGATCAGGGCCAAGCATTGAGATCGACGTTGCCGCCGTCGAGAACTTGGGCACCGAGTCACACGTCTTCTTCGGGGTAGACGCGCCACCGGTTGAGGTGGCCACTCATCGGAGCGATGACGACGCGCCATCCATCGTCGAGGCAGGATCGGTCTTCGTCGCCAAGCTCACCACTGACGACGTGGTGTCAGCAGGGCAGCGGCTGAGCCTCCAGGTCGACCTGAGAAGGGTCTATCTCTTCGACGCCGACACCGGTATCACTCTGCTGTCGTAGGGCAGCCGAGTGGGCTGGCCACTACGCGAGAAGCTTGGCCTTCTGCGCCTCGAACTCAGCGTCGGTGAGGATCCCCTGGGCCTTCAGCTCGCCCAGTTCTTTCAGCTGCGCGATCTTGTCGTCCATGGGGTTGGACGCCGGAGCGGGAGCTGGGGGGGCGGCCTGAGGCTGAGGCTGCTGCTGGGGCTGCTGCTCGGCCCACCGGCCGGCCTGACGGCGCGACACGTTGTTCGACACATGCGTGGCGGTACCGGCCACCACTGCGGTGCGGGCGACCCCGCGGATGAGTCCTGGCATGAGATGTCCTCCTGGAAGTGAGTTCTTAGGCGTCGGCGTCGAGGGCCGCGACGAGCGCCTGGATCGGGATGCGGCCAAAGGCGACAAGCTGCCCGCCGCCTCGTCGCACGGCGGCCGCAAACGGCGCCGCCCATGTGTTCTCGTAGACCAGAAGAGCAGCAGAGCTACCGGGCTCGACCGCGGCGGCGGCTTCATTGATGTCGTCCTCGCCGAGAACGCCCGATGACGCCCCCTCGAAGATCGCGAGGTCCAAACTGCCATCGCCATCAAGATCGGCGATCTCGACCATGGCCACAGAACCATCTGCCGCCCTGGTGAAGAACACAAGATCGATGAGGCGAATGGTGCCCCGCTCGACCAGGTCGACCAGGATGGGTAGCCCCTCGCCGGTCATCTGGCTCCCCGGGAACTCGATCACGATGTAGTCGATTGGGCCCATCTCGTCGAGAGTGACGTCATCCATTGGCTGCTCCCATTGCACTCGGCGCTGTCCTGCGAACTCTAGCGATGCCCCGCCACTGGGCGGCGACCGCCCAGATGATGAGCACCTGGCTCCGTCATCGTCACATGGCGGAGAATCCGTGGCTTCATCCCTTCGGTGCGAAACGACTCGCTGTCTCGTCAGCCCGGCGGCAGCAGACCCAGCTCGCGCGCGGTCGTCACGGCTCCGCTGCGCGAGGCCACGCCGAGCTTGCGATAGGCCGACAGTGCCTGGCTCTTGACAGTGTGACGCGACAGGTAGAGGCGCTGTCCGATCTCAGGAAATGACAGGTGGGTCGGCAAGTACTGCAACACCCGAAGCTCGGCTGTCGTGAGGAGTGAAGGACCGGGCGTCTCCTCCACCGCGGCAACCTGGCCCTCGGCGTCCTTCAGCATCTGGTCGAGCAGCGGGGAACGTGCTGCCGACACGTAGCGCTCTCGCGCCTCCTCGGTGAGGACGCGCGCTCGCTCGCGGTCGCCCAGCTGCCAGTACGTCTGACCCAGCCTGAGGCGTCCCTCGACCGCGTGCCAGGGGGCGATCGGCTCCATGAGCGCCGTGAGACGCAGAGCCCGGGCCGCATCGTCGACGGCTTCTCGTCCGTTGACCGGTTGCCAGAAGGACCAGAGCTGATGCCGTGAAGATGGGGGCACTGGTCGGGATGTGTTCGAGCTTGTTGTCGAAGACCACAGCTCTGGCAGCGACCGCCAGCTCCCTGCCACTCCCGCTTGTCCGAGGGAGAGCCGGACCGTGGCCTGGGCGGCCAGGCACTGCGCCCTCACATGGCTGATGTCAAGGTCTTTGGCGATCTGACAACCAGCGGCGAGGTCGGCCATACCCTCGTCGACCCTGCCGAAGTGCAGGTGCGCCACCCCCCGCATGAAGTAGGCAAGGGATCGCCAGGGGTCAGAGGAGTCCGCGGATTTCAACGCTGAGTCGCAGAGATCGATGATTGACGCCGTGCCCTCGCGTCCGATTACCGCATCTGCGACGTCGACGTGACTCGCGTACGGCTGGAGGAGCTCATCCTGTCTCACCAGCGCACGGGCCTGAGTCGCGAAGTGAACAACCTGCGCCATGTCGCCCTCCTGCGTCCGGATCCAGGCCGAGGTGAGGCAGAGCCCGGGATGGGCAAGGACGCGGGACTCGGCGAGCCCCTCCAGCCAACGGGACAGGGTGGGCGACTGCCCCTTTCCCAGAAGTCGCCATGCCCGGCTCCAGACGAAGTCGCCGAGAGCAGCGTCGTCCCCGGACTCACGGAGGTGGGCCACGGTCCGGTCGTCGTCGCCCTGAGAGGCGTACCACTCGGCGGCTCTCCGGTGGCAACCCTCGAACTCCGACGGAGAACGACCCTGCAGCTCGGTACTCAGGAAGTCGGCAAACAGCGGGTGAAGCCGGTAAGCCTCGCCGTCACCCGGGACTCTCGTGATGAGCTGGTTCTCGGCGGCAAGTCTGCGCAGGAGTGGGAGCGACTCGGACACGCCGGACGTCGCGTCACAGGCTCCTGCTGAGAGCTCGCCGAGCACAGACACCCGCAGCAGGACGGTCTGGCTCTCGGGATCGAGTGCATCGAACAACTCGTCGCGGATGAAGTCGGTGATCCACTCTGTGCCCAGGCCGGGGACCTCGTCAGCCACCAGCAGCTCAGGGTCCTTGAGGATCGCTCGCCCGAGAAGGTAGATGCCCACCGGCCAGCCTTCGGTGCGGTCCACCACCTGGGCGAGCTGGTCCTCAGGAAGATGCACGGTGAGCTCCTCGAGCAACAGCTTCGCCTCATCGTCATCCAGGGCCAGGTCTTCTGCCCTGAGCTCGAGCAGGCGCCCCGTTGCCCGTAGTCGACGCAACGCGTGCGGTGGCGCACCGCGCGTGCCGACAACCAGCTGGGATCGCGCCGGCAACGATGCCGCGACCGCATCGATGAGACTGTCGAACCGCGAGTCGACGATGTTCATCGCGTCGTCGAGAACCAGGACGAACGGCTCTGCCCGTGACGACACGATGTCCTGCAGGGCAGGCAGCACGACGGAGAACCAGAGCGACTCGTCGTGAGCCATGGGAAGTACGGACATGAGCGGGGAAGAGGGCGGCGCGAGCTCCAGGGCGATGCGCTCGGCCACCCCGCTCGAGTGCGAACCCGACGGGACCTGCAGCCAGTGCACCCGCTTCGGCGACTCCTTGAGCCACTGAGCGAGCAAGGTGGACTTGCCAAAACCACCTGGGGCAGCCACCACGACTGCAGTCGCGTCCGACTGATCAAGCTGCTCGAGGAGCGCTCGGCGGGGAACCATGACGGCCGGCGCCACGGGAAACGGCACGGCCCTTCCGCCGCGGAGCACCTCACCTGTCACGCGGTGATCGTAGTCTCACGACCGGCGGGTGGCCTGACGGCCGCATCACATACCCCATGGGGTATGCTTGTCGGACGTTTCGCACCACCGATGGAGGGTCTCGATGTGTAGTCCGGCACGTTGCCGCGGATGTGGCAAGACCACTTGGAGCGGCTGCGGCATGCATGCAGAGCAAGTGCTGGGTGGCGTGGCTCCCGCAGACCGCTGCGGCTGCAACTAGCCCCACAAGCGTCGAAGCACCGCCCCCATGGGGGCGGTGCTTCGACGTCCAGCTCTGCCGTTGCAGGCCTCTAGGCGAGCGCCTTGGCCTTGATGCTGTCGAACTCTGCCTGCGAGATCGCCCCCGAGTCCAGAAGTTCCTTGGCCTTGTGAATCTGGTCGGCCGGCGCTGAACCGGCCACGTCACGGATGTAGGTGTTCTGTGCTTCCTGCATCTCCTTCGCGGCCTTCATGTTGCGCTCGGCCATGCCCTTGCCGCGAGCGATCAGGTAGACCAGGGCAGCGATCCAGGTGAAGAAGATGAGGGCCAGAATCCATGCTGCCTTGGCCCATCCACCCAGGTCCTGGTCCCGGAAGAGGTCGGCGAAGATGTAGAACAGCACCATCAAGAAAGCAACGAAGAAGAAGATGGCGATCGTGTACCAGAGGAACTCTCCGAAGGACACGTTTTACCCCTTTCTGGGCCACCCGACTGGTGGCTGTCGGCGCCAATGGTCGCACAGTCGCCCGAGCTGCCCACATCCTCCCGTTGGCGCCATCCCCCTAGCCGGCCTAGCCGACGTTGCCGCGGTGCCCCTGCTGCTCAAGCCACTGGACGAACTGACGGTAGACATTCGGCGCCCCGTAGAGGCGCCCCTCGCTGTCGGTGTACTCCGGGTCGATGCTCCACCCGCTCGGATGCACGACCATCGGCTGCGTCTGCCACCCACCGAGCCCGCCGTGGCACCCGACCAGCTCTTCGAAGGCGGCCACCTCGTCGTTGCTCTCATCGAAGAGCGAGTTCAGGTAGATGTCCGGGGCGTTCGAGAACTCAGCGACTCTCAGCAGGTCGGCCCTCGCGTGCACCTCGAAACGCAGCAACGGGTCGTCGCCTGTCACGACTCCGGTGCGAAGATCCATGGTCCCCGCCGGCCCGATCACCACGGGGCCAGTTTCGGTCATCACAGTGGCAAACGAGACTCCCGGATGGGCAACCACGGCCGCCAACAACCCGGGATACACCTCTTCGATCTGGGACACCGTCTGGCGGCCGGAAAGTCGGGGGAACCAGATGCCGCCCAGGTTGCCCGACCCGACCACGACCAAGGAGGGGCGCTCTTCGCCCGAATCGGCTTCGGCCGCCTCTTTGTCCGCCGCAAGGGGACCGAGCGCACTCTCGGCGTCGCGGTTGCGGGTGGCCACCTGCGCCACCTTGCCGGTGACCGAGCTCTGGGCGGAGAGCTGCCCGATCAGCACGTTGACAGGACCCCAGCCCTCGATGTCCGAAACGGCCGAGGTGGTGTCCGACTCGCCCATGAGCTCTTCGATGAACTCCTGAAGGCTCTGGCCGTACCGCTGGAGGAAGGTGGCACCCTGGCTCTGGCCGTGGTCGGAGACCAGCACGATCTCATACGGCCGCGGCGTGACGCCGGACCTCGCCACTCGCTCGAGTGAGGCAACGACCCGGTCGAGGCCGAAGAGCGCGTCAGTCGCCTCGCGGCGCACCACGCCGGCGTGGTGCGCGATCTCGTCGTAGTCCACATAGTCGACATAGATCGCCTTGGAGCCACGCATCATCGCCTCGACGACCAGCGCGGTATTGAGGTCGCGCAGGAGGACGTTCGTCGCCGCCCGAAGAAGCACATAGCTTCCGTGGCGGTTGATTCTCGGCTCGATCCCGCGGTTTCGCTGCTGGCGCGCTTGGTAGAGCTCTTTGACAACTTCGGCGATCGACAGAACCACGGCCCTGACGAACCCTGCCGGGTGGGTGAAGAACGCGGCATACGACTGCGACGGTCCGAGCCCCTCCTTCGGCTGCTTCATTCCGCTCATCGTCAGCAGCGAGATGGCGGCATCGCCGGAGAAGAGGTTGCTGATGCTGACCCCCTCGTCCGCAAGGAGACCTTTCCCATCGCTCACGCGCGACTCGATCAAGGCTGCGTCCGGCGGGTGGTTGGCAACCACGAGGTCGCCGGTCTCCTTCTCGTACCACCGAAAGGCCGGGATGTTGTCGTTGTTGCCGTGCAGGATGCCTGCCTGGCTGACCGGGGTCGTTGACGGAAGTGCCGCCACCCAGGCGTCCATGGTGTGGCTTCCTGTGCGCAACCACCTACTGATGGTCGGGACGTTGCCAGCCTTGACATGCCACCGCAGCACCGGCTCTGGCACGCCGTCGAGCTGGATGAAGAGGACTCCCGGCTCGTCGAACTTCTCCGACGGCATATCGCGCATGCTCATTCGCGCCGCGTGCACCAGGAGGTAGTCACGCGAGTTCACCGAGAAGAGCCACATCACGACCGAGGCGATCAGCGCATAGATCCACGAGGCGAGGAAGGTCTCCCAGAAGTTGCCGACGACCATGCCCGGCGTCAACTGCAGGATCACGTCGATGATGACCGCGTTGGAGAAGATCGCGAGCAGTACGGCGCCTACCCACCCGAAGAGCAGGGCAAACCTCGCGAGCAGCGCCTGACCGAACGGCGCGAACAACGAGAAGAGGAGTGCCGCGAGCGGGATCGACCACGGGTTCTCGGCATAGATCCCAGGGGACAGGGCAATCGTGATGGCAAGGACCACCCAGGTCACGATGTAGTTGGCCACCAGCGAACGCGCATAGCCGCGCCGGTCATCGGCCGAACGACCAGCCAGCGATGCAGCGAGCTCACGCTCACGTCGACGCCGATCAGCGAAGCCGCCCATGTCTCACTCTCCTCGTGCTCTCAGTTCGCCGGATCGCCACAGGTCGCTCCTCATGGTGCGTCAGCATCCCAGGCACTCGGTCGCGAACACCTGAGTACCGGCAGCCGTGCCGACAAAGGTGCCTTCGACTGAACGACCCCCGGGCAGCGACGTTGCGGTGCCCGTGACCGTGACAGCTCGCCCGTCCAATGCCATACCAGTGCAGGAGACGACAAACTCGTCGCCTTTCGGAGTTGTCTGACAGGACAACGGTCCCGATACCTCGACGCCGGCGTCAGCCAGTTCAGCCTGCCCCTGCGTAGACGCTGCCGTCCGCACCAGCGTCTCGGTCATCTTCTCCACCTGCTGCTCGCCGCTGGAGCCGCAACCAGCAACAGCGACGGCAGCCAACGAGAGACAGACGAAGAAGCGCAGGCGCATCACCGGCGCAGTATGGCAGTCACCGAGTGAAGCGTCTGCCAAGAGTCCGTCTGCTCCCGCGAAGGTCACCTAGGTCTCGCCGCGTCTAGTGGCTGAAGCCGCCCGCCTCCGACTCGGTCAGCGAACTCTCGATGGGGTGGGCATCGAAATGGCTCATCGCCGCGCGATAGTCACCCATGAGAAGGCCCGCAAGATCGCGGCTGAACCCGTGCCGAACGAGTATGCGCTGCACAGCCATGTCTTCACGGTTCGCCGGCATCGTGTAGGCAGGGACCTGCCAGCCTTTGGCCCGCAAGCGATCTGCGAGATCGAAGAGCGTGAACCCGTGGTCAACGCCTTCCTTCAGCTTCCAGGACACGGCAGGGATCCCCGTGTGGGGATCGCCGTTGCTCAAGATCTCAAACGGACCCAACTTCTCGATCTCTTCGGAGAGGTACATGGCGATGTCGTAACACTGCTGGTGGATCTTCTGGTAGCCCTCGTGGCCGAGGCGCAAGAAGTTGTAGTACTGAACCGCGATCTGGCCACCAGGCCGTGAGAAGTTCAGCGCGAAGGTTGGCATGTTGCCACCGAGGTAGTTGACGTTGAAGACCAGCTCTTCCGGTAGGTCGTCCTTGGTCCGCCACACGATCCAGCCCACGCCCAAAGGAGCTAGCCCGAACTTGTGACCCGAGGCATTGATCGACTTCACTCTGGGGAGCCGGAAGTCCCAGTTGATGTGCGGTGCGGTGAAGGGGGCCAGGAACGCGCCGCTGGCACCGTCGACGTGGATGGGGATGTCGAGGCCGGTCTCCTTCTGGAGCTTGTCCAGCGCGTGGCTGACCTCCTCGACGGGCTCGTAGTCGCCGGTGAAGGTGACCCCGAGCGTCGGCACGACGCCGATGGTGTTCTCGTCGACACGCTTGAGAACCTCCTCCGGCGTCATGATGAGCCGGTCGCCCTCCATGGGAATCTCGCGGTGCTCGATGTCCCAGTAGCGGGTGAACTTGTGCCAACAGATCTGGACCGGCCCCGTGATGATGTTCGGCTTGTCGGACGGACGGCCGGCGGCCTCCTGACGCGCACGCCAGTTCCGAAGCAGTGCCATTCCACCCAGCATCGCCGCCTCACTCGATCCGGTGGTGGAGGTGCCGATGGAGTTCTCGGTGACCGGCGAGTTCCACAACGCGGACAACATGTGGACACAACGCTCTTCGAGCTCGGCCGTCTGCGGGTACTCGTCCTTGTCGACCATGTTCTTGTCGATGGTGAGGTCCATGAGCGCATGCACCTCGGGCTCGAGCCAGGTCTGACAAAACGTCGCGAGATTCTGACGCGAGTTCCCGTCGAGCATCAGTTCGTCAGCAACCATCTGGTAGGCGTGACGAGGGTCCTGCTCGTTCTTGGGCATCACGTACTTCGGCAGCACCACGGAGACATCTGTTGAGGCGAAGATCTCGTCGACGCCCTTGTTTCGGATCCGATGACGTTCGTGGAGCATAGGAGCCCTCTTCCCGGAAGTGTTCGGCGGCGATGCGCAACTCACAGGAGCCTAGCGGGCGCCCAGTAGGTGGGAATCACCCTTTCCGGGTTATCTCGGCCCGCACGGAGAGCGCACCCCGGTCGAAAGCCTCTGCCAGGTTCTGTGACTCCGCATAGGGTGAAGGTGACAACGACCGGAGAGTAGGTGCAGGCATGAGCAAGAACACGACAGCGACCGAGATGCTCGAGGTCATCGAGGCCCCGGATCTGGCAGAGCTCGACGACGCGTCCGGCCACGGCTTCATGAAGGGAATCCTCATAGCGGTGGGGATCGCCGTGATCGCCGCGGCCGTCGCCACGATCTTCAGCCGTCGCGAGGGATAGGTCCTTCGTCTCCCTGAGTCTCCGCCACCGACCCGCAGTTGCTCTGCGCGTTGGAGAGCCTGGTTCAGCGACTCCCCGACCGACTCGGTGGCGCCGAAAATGTTGGTCTGACCAATGAGTTCAACGGCACCCGTGTCGCGCAACTGACGCGCCACGCGGTCGCCGACGCCGGAGAGGATCAGATGCGCGCCTGAAGCCCTCAACGCGTCGTGGTAGCGCGAGATCACCGAGATGAAGGTGCTTCCAAGGTCCTCCTTGCCGCGCAGGCGAACAACCACGACCGCGTTGTGCGAGTTACTCGTCGCCTTGGGTAGCTGGCCTTCAAAGACCGGCGCGGAGGCGAAGAACAGACTGCCGTAGGTCGTGAGGACGACCACATCGTCGGCCGCCAGCTCTGTTGGTGGTGCCACTTCTTTCGGGAACGGGTCATCGGGGGTAAGGACCCATCGATGCACAATTACCCTGTTGGACTGCCTCACCACGAACAGGACAACAGAGATTCCCACCCCGGTGAGAACGGCAACCTGCAGGGGGGCCGCAATCGTCAGCACGAAGGTCACCACCATGACCGACGCCTGCGTCGCCCCAGTTCGCCACACCATCGCCACGGCCTCGATCCGGAACGTCCGGATCCCCACCACCGTCAAGAGCCCGGCCAGCGCAGGCATCGCGATGAGGTCGGCGAGCCCCGAGAACAGCAGGATCACCAGCAGCATCACCGCACCTGCGACCAGGTTCGCCCACCGGCTGCGAGCACCCGAAGAAGTGAGGAGCCCCGTTGCCGTCATCGAACCACCGACCGGCATCCCCTGAAGGACTCCGGACGCCAGGTTGGCGACTCCCTGTCCGCGAAAGTCCCCGGAGACATCTGGGTAGTTGCCGTCGGGGTTCGGAACCGACTGACTGATCGCCGATCCCTGGACAAGGCCGACGAAGGCAAGCGACAAGGCGGGCAGAAGCAGCCCGACCACGAGCGACAGGTCGGGCAGCTGAGGGGTTGGGAGTCCTGCCGGGATCTCGGCGACGTCCGACACCTGGCGGACGCTGTCCACGCCCAGCACCTGGACAGCCGCAGACACGACCACGATGGCCATCACCATGCCGAACGCACCCAACCTCGTGCGCCCCAGAGTGAAGATGAGCGCCACGGTGGCGACCGCGGCGACCACCGTTGGGACGTCGAACGACCCCACATTCGCGACGGTGTCGATCGCGCGCGCTACCCGGTTGTCTCGCGGTGAGGGGTAGCCCGTGAACTCCGCGAGCTGCGACAAGACGATGGTGACGGCCACAGCGTTCACGAAGCCCGTGACCACTGAGTGCGGCACGAAGCGAACCACCGTGCCGGTTCGTGCGAGCCCCAGAGCGAGCATGATCACCCCGGTGAGCACGGTCAGGGTCACGAGCGCAGTGAGGCCGGCAGCGCTGGCATCGACACCCGGAACATCGGACACGAGAACCGCCAGGGCGGCCGTGCCTTGCACCGACATCAGGACCGAACTCGTGGCGATGGCGCCTGCAACGGTTCCGAACAGGTAGGCGTACAAACCAGAGATCGGACTGACGCCGGCCAGCAGGCCCATCGCCAGACCACCTGGCACATTTGACAGACCCAACAAGAGCCCCGCCGCAGCATCCTTCTTCTTGAGCGGAGTGGGGCGGTGAAATCACATGGGGACTGTAGTCGCAGTTCCATTCCATGGCTGGCCGCCAAAGAATCCTTGCCGTGCGGGATACCCTGTCGTGATGTCCGCTGCCATGCAGAAACTTGGGCGACTTTGCGCGCACCATGCGTGGGTAGTTGTATTCCTGTGGCTTCTGGTTGCGGTCGGCCTCTCTGCTGGCGTTCGGGTGTTCGGTTCCCCCACCGACAACGACCTCTCACTCCCGGGTACCGATAGCCAGAGCGCAACTGACGTCCTGGCGCAACGGTTCCCGCCGCAGCAGAACGGCACCAGCCCGATCGTGTTCTTCACTCCCGAAGGATCACTGACGGACAACAAGCACAAGCCGGCGATGAAGGAGGCCATGGCTGGCCTTCGTGCTGCTCCCGATGTCTACAGCGCGCTGAGCCCGGTCTCGAGCAAGGGACAGAGTGCTGGCCTCTTGTCGAAAGACAAAGCCACTGGGTACGCCCCGGTCCTGCTGACGATTGACTCGGGGATCGTCGACGAGGAGACGGCTCAAGAGATCCTGGACGCCGCACGAGTTCCGGCTGAGGCAGCCGGTATCCAGGTCGAAGCCGAGGGATCCATAGGTAGCCGGCTCTCTGAGCCCAAGACCGAAAGCAGTGAGGTCGTCGGTCTCACAGCCGCCATGATCATCCTCACCATCGTGCTCGGCAGTCTGGTGGCAATGGGACTTCCGATCCTCGTCGCCGTCTTCGCACTCTCAGCAGCGCTGTCCATCATCGGTCTGCTCGGCCACCTCTACGGCATTCCGAGCATCGCACCGACCATCGCCACCATGATCGGGCTCGGAGTCGGTATCGACTATGCGCTCTTCCTTGTCACCCGACACAAAGACCAGCTGGCGAGCGGCATGGGCGTTCGGGACTCGATCGCGAACGCTGTAGCCACGTCAGGCAGTGCCATCGTCTTTGCCGGCAGCACAGTCATCATTGCTTTGCTCTGTCTGGTACTGGCCAACATCCCGCTCGTCACGGCGATCGGAATTGCCGCTGCCATCGCAGTAGTCATTGCCGTCACCGGAGCCGTCACGCTGCTTCCCGCGCTGCTGTCGATCGTGGGCACCGGCATCCACCGACTGCACATCCCCACCTTTGCTCAACGACGGGCGGCAGGTGAAACCGGCGGCCGATTCTGGCCGGCCTGGGCACGCACGGTCACCGGACATCCATGGATTGCCCTGATGGCGTCGGTCGCCGTCCTGATCCCACTGATCATCCCGGTCTTCTCGCTGGAGCTCGGCCAAGAAGACATCGCTGTGGCCCCGACCTCAACGACCGAGCGACGCGCCTACGACCTCGTGACTGCCGGTCTTGGCGTGGGCTACAACGGGCCCCTACTGGTGGCCTCCACGCTCGATCCAAAGGCAAAACCCAGCGCGGAGTACGAGCGCAAGTACAACAAGGCGATATCGCTCAAGAAGGAGCTGAAGAAGGAGCAGAAGAGCCTGACAGCACAGCAAGCCGAGCTGGAACAACAGCAGGCGGTTCTCGAACAGCAACAGAAGCTGCTGGAGAAGGAAGCGGCTGAGCTGAAAGCTGCAGAGCGGGTTCTGCAGGCCCAGGAAGCGGTTCTGACGAGGGAGTCGGCGGCGCTCGAGGCACAGAGAACTCGATCTGCAGCAGCAGCAGGATCAACTGGCCGTTGCGGCATCCGTTCTTCGCCAGGAGGCCAAGGCACTCGCCAAGCAGGTGAAGCGCACGGCCACATTGCTCGCCGTCGTGCGTGCTCGTGAGGCCCTGATCAAGGAGCGCCTGAAGGACGCCACCAACCCCAACACGATCGAGAGGCTCGAGCTCCGGCTGGAGCGCGTGCAGGCGCGCGAGCAAGTCCTCGTTGACCGTCTGGCCCAGCTGAAGGTCGACGGCCTTGCGCTGGAGAAGCAAGCCGGTGCACTCGCTGCCAAGCCCGACGACTGGCCGAGGAAGCATCAGCCTTGAACACTGCAGCCGACAGACTGCGGCAGCAAGGTGCCGAACTCACCGCAGAGGCGAACGCGCTTGAGCAGGACGCCACATCGCTCGCGCGACAGGCACGCCAGCTGACCGCCGAAGCCAACTCACTTCAACAGCAGGCAAACCAGCTGAAGCAACAGCAGAAGAAGGCAGAGCAACAGCAGAAGAAGGCAGAGAAGCTCCAACGTCAGTTGACCAAGCAGCTCACTCAAGCCGGCGGTGACGACCGCGCCACCGATGAGCGCATCGTGAATCTGCAGAACACCCTGCTGGCGACTCCCGGCGTGATCGCGCTCACGCCACCCCAGCTGCCGAAGGCCGGGGACGCTCTCATCATCAACGCCATTCCGTCCACCGCCCCCGCCTCGGACGCAACCGCTGCCCTCGTCGAGGAGCTGCGGGCAACAGTGCTTCCGGAGACTGACGCTGACGGCGAGCTCGTCTCGCACGTCGGCGGGTACACCGCCAGCTACGTCGACCTGGCGACCAAGATCGCCGACCGCCTTCCGCTTGTCGTGGCAACGGTGTTGCTGCTCAGCTTCCTTCTGCTCCTGCTCGCCTTCCGATCGCTCCTCGTCCCACTGCAGGCAGCCATCATGAACCTGCTGTCGGTGGCTGCGTCCTTCGGTGTTCTGACGGCCGTCTTCCAGTGGGGGTGGGGTCTCTCGCTCGTGGGCCTCGACTCACCCACCGGCACCGTGCCCATCGCAAGCTACGTCCCGCTCATGATGTTCGCGATTCTCTTCGGGCTCTCCATGGACTACGAGGTCTTCCTGGTCAGTCACGTGATCTCGTTCCGCGACCAGGGGATCCCGCCCAGACAGGCAGTGACCTCCGGGCTCGGGGCAAGCGCCCGCGTCATCAGCGCAGCGGCGCTCATCATGATCTGTGTCTTCGGAAGCTTCATCCTGAATGGCGACCCGACCGTCAAACAGTTCGGCGTCGGGCTGTCGGTGGCTGTCTTCCTTGCCGGATTCCTCGTGCTGGTGCTGGCACCGGCACTCCTGGAGATCTTCGGCCGACACACGTGGCGACTGCCGAACTGGCTCGATCGAGCGCTGCCTGACATCGGTCTGAAAGAGTGAGCTGTCGCCGGCCAGGAGACCATGACGACTTCAGTGGTCCCCGCCGGGACCGACGACCGCACCCAAGACAGAGGAGCACCCATGGCTGGAAAGTCTGACTTCACCGAAGACGAGTGGAACACCTTGCACAGGGGACTCACCGGTGCGGGCATGTTGGTCTCCATCAGCGAGCGGGGCTTCACATCAACGTTCAAAGAGACCGGGGTCATGGCCAAGTTCCTGGCCACGCAGTCGAAGGAGGGTCACAGCCAGCTGGCGCGCGAGCTTGCCGGTACCCACGGCAGCGGCTGGAAGGTCAGCTCGTCGGCCGAAGAGCTGACCGATGGAGCCCTGGCTGCGCTCCGTGAAGGAGTGGAGATCCTCACCGCCAAGGACCCCGAGGACGTCGCTGACTACCGCGAACTGGTTCTCTCGCTGGCTACGCAGGTGTCTGACGCTGCTCCTGAGGGCGAGGACGTCGAGAAGAAGACCATCGACTCCATTCGAGGTGCCTTGGGGTCCTAGCCAAGGTCGGCGCGACTCCGGGACAGGCGCACCCGGCGCAGGCGACCAGCCCTAGAGTGGAGTCGTGGGACCACAGCCCCCCGGGGGCCATTGTTTGACACGCCGAATCACAGGAGGCCGACGGTGAACGACCAGATGCTGCAGCAGATGAAGAGCGGGAACGGCTTCATCGCCGCCCTCGACCAGAGCGGCGGCAGCACACCGAAGGCGCTCAAGCTCTACGGCATCGAGGATTCGCAGTACTCCAGCGACGCCGAGATGTTCGACCTCATGCACCAGATGCGCACTCGCATCATGACGAGTCCGGCCTTCACGGGCCAGCGGGTCATCGGCGCCATCCTGTTCGAGATGACGATGGACCGCGAGGTCATGGGCATGGGATCAGCTGAGTACCTCTGGAACGAGAAGAAGGTTGTTCCGTTCTTGAAGGTCGACAAGGGCCTGGCCGACGAAGCGGACGGCGTCCAGCTCATGAAGCCCATTCCCGGGCTCGAGGACCTCCTCGGCAAGGCCACCGGGCATCAGGTCTTCGGCACCAAGATGCGGTCAGTCATCAAGCTGGCCAACGAGGCTGGTGTCGCTGCCATCGTTGACCAGCAGTTCGACGTCGGACGCAGCATCATTGGCGCCGGGCTCGTTCCCATCATTGAGCCAGAGGTCGACATCAACAGCCCCCAGAAGGCTGAGGCTGAGGCACTTCTGAAGAACGCGATGATGACACAGCTCGACGGACTGGACGCAGACCAGAACGTCATGCTGAAGCTGACGCTGCCGGACGAAGCCGGCTTCTACACCGAGGTTGCCGCACACCCACGGGTCGTACGTGTCGTCGCCCTGTCAGGCGGCTACACCAGGCACGACGCCAATGCCAAGCTCAGCGCGAACCATGGTGTGATCGCGAGTTTCTCGCGGGCGCTCACTGAAGGACTGTCAGCGCAGCAGACCGACGACGAGTTCAACGCCATGCTCGACACCTCGATCGAGAGCATCTACCAGGCATCCATCACTTGATCGCCCGCACCTCCGGCGGTCAGGTGATCTGTGGGAGCAGCGCAAAGACGCGAGCCGGGAAGCCGGACGCCCCCGCGATACGCGGCACACCCACGGCCACCCATGCACCGATGGGCGGGACTGCCGCAAGGTTGGTCAGGTTCTCCACGTGCCAGATTCCGCGAGGCAACGTCACGTCACGGTGCACCGGGAAGTCGGCGGCACAGCCCGGGTCGATGCCCAACGTGTCGATCCCGAGGCCGGCCACCCCTCGCTCCACAGCCAGGAATGTCGCAGCGTCGACTCCGAACCCAGGGAATCGAAGGGTGTCGCTGAGGCCTGGCCACTCCGTCCGAAGGAACACCGCTGCCCCCGTGGCGATAGTCCCGTGCAGCGCCTCGTGAGCGAGAAGGTCCTCCACCTCGAGCACGGCGTCCGGCTGGTTGACGCACTTCTCGCTGAAGTCGATGACGCTGAGCGGACGCACCAGTGCACTCGGCTCCGACGTCGCCCACGTGCGCCGCTCCCTCTGCAAAGTGGCTCGGCGCGTCGAAGTGCGTGCCACTGTGCTCGTCCAGCGTGATGCGCCGCGTGAACGACCCATCGGCATCGATCGTCTCTGATGACTCCACCGCGAGCGGCGGCGTACCCGGCCACAGCACCGTCGCCTCTTCCAGGGTTCGCGTCAGATCGATGACGCGCAGAGACATCGACCCCGGGGCCAGACCGTCGATTCGCACCGGTTCCATGGGGTCTCCATTTCGCAGACTCGAGAGACGAACGGGTTCTGCAGTTCGCGCGTCACCGTAGCAAGCGTCCGACGTCCCTGCGTGTCCACGACTGCCCGGCACCCAGTCGCGGCCCTATCGTGGATTCGAGATGTGAGCGTCCACCAGGACGCACAAGGAATGGAGGACACATGTCTGCAGAGCACCGCAGCGAGGCTGCAGTGGGTTGGACCTGGTTCGCCGGAATCATGATGCTCTTGCTCGGCCTGTTCTGGTCGTTCGCTGGACTCGTCGGGATCCTCGAGGATGACATCCTGGTGGCGACGCCGAACTACATCTTCAAGCTCGACGTCAGCACGTGGGGATGGGTACATCTCATTCTCGGGATCGTGGTCTTCCTCGCCAGTCTCGCCCTCTTCCAGGGTGCCGTCTGGGCGCGCACGGTCGGCGTGATTCTCGCGGGTCTCAGTGCGCTGGTCGGTTTCGTGTGGCTGCCGTGGTATCCCATCTGGGGAATCATCTTCATCGTCACGGCCGTCTTCGTCATCTGGGCGCTCACCGTGCATGGTCGAGACGTCACCAAGTACAACTAGCCACACAACGACGAAGGCTCGGCTCGCGTACCTCCGCGAGCCGAGCCTTCGTGTGTGCCCTAGGCGAGGGTGGCGACCGATCCGCCACTCACCCGGCGCCACGCGTAGGCGATGGCAATCGCTGTCAGCGGGTAGGTGAAGAGCAACCCGATGCCGCAGAGCAGTGCGCCACCGATGTTGATCAGGATGACCAGGATGAAGAGCAGCAGAAGCTGCCCGACGTTCGACGACACGAGTTTCCACGAGGTCTTCATCGCCTCGATACCGTCATCGACCCGACCATCGACGATGGCGTAGCCGTAGAAGGCAAACAGGAACGCCAGGATCACACCCGGGATGATGCAGAAGATGATCCCCAGCCCCACCGAGAGCCCGACGAGGATGGACGCCACCAGGTAGGGAACGAAGTTGTCGGTGTGGAAGAGCATGCCCACTTCGGGCGTCCGGCCGTCGACGACTGCCAGGGCAGCTCTGATCAGACCCATGGCAACAATCAACGACACACCGATGGTCACGATGTTCCAGAGGAACTGGAGTATCAGGCTGTCGAAGATCAGACCGACGATGTTCATGCCGATCGAGATTGCGACCACGATCAAGGCGATGAGAATCAGCGGTCCGAGATACTTGGTCAGCCCCTTCCAGCCGTAGGAAATGGCTTCCATCGGGTCGAGGTTGGCGCCGCCGGGAGCGGGCTCCGGAGCACCGTAGTTCGGGGGTCCATCGCCAGGAGGCGGTGGCGGCGGTGGCGGGGGTGGTGGCGTCATATCAGACATTTCGGTCTCCTTGGGAGGGGCTACCGCCGACGCTATCGGGGCATGCCGTCACTCCGCCTCAAAAATCAGCCGAAATCTCGATCAATTCCACGGACCGGGCTACACGGCACTAGTTCGGCCGTGGTCCCACGACCGCATAGACGGCACAGGCGAAAGCTCCGTTGCGCTCCAAGGTCTTCAACTCGAGATCGAACCGCCGGGGAAACAGCGGACGACCAGCGCCAAGGGTGACCGGGGCGATCGACACCATCACCGTGTCCAGCAGACCCGATTCGGCGAACTGCGCGGCGAGATCACCGCCTCCGACCACCCAGATGTTCTTTCCCCCGGCGGCCTCCACCAGAGCCGGGTGAACCGTCGCGACGCTGCCCGACACGAAGCGGATATCAGCGTCTTCGACTGCGGCTGGCTCGGCATTGGTGAAGACGAATGTCGGCACGACGTACGCCCAGTCGTCGTCCTCACCCTCCGTATGTCCACGGACCCACTCGTACGTCGTCCGCCCCATGACGATCGCGCCGATGCCGCCGATGAACTCGTCGTAGTTCATCGGTCCCGCGGGATCGATCTCCTGGGTGAAGAGCCACTCCAACGAGTCGTTCTCGTCCGCGAGGTAGCCGTCCAAAGTGGTCGCTGTGTAGTAGACGATCTTCGTCATCGCATTTCTCCTCGGCACTGGCCAGACTCCGGTCTAGGGTCGCACCGACGACGAACGGAGAGGCGATGGTGACCCCAGAAGTAGCCCGCGGCGGATCAGCGCGCCCCGTCATGACGCGCACGCTCTGGCTGGTGGGCGCGGTCATCGCCTTGTCAGGATTGCTGTTCGGCTACGACCAGGGCGTCATATCGGGCGCCCTTCGCGGTATCGAGCAGTCGTTCGACATCGGCACCACGATGGTCGAGATCATTACGAGCTGGGTCACCTTGGGGGCACTCGTTGGGGCTCTGATCGCTGGCACGCTCGCTGATCGGCTCGGACGCCGTCCGGCGGTGCTGGTGGCAGGAGTGCTCTTCATCCTCGGCGCATTGGTTGAGGCGCTAGCAACTGGCCCCTGGGTGCTGGTGGTAGGTCGTCTGCTCGTGGGATTCGCGGTAGGCGTCGCCTCTGTCGCCGCACCTCTGTATGCGGCAGAGATGGCTCCCACCAAACTGCGCGGGCGCTTTGTCTCCATCTACCAGCTCGGCATCACGAGCGGCATCTTCATCGCCTATCTGGTCGACCAGGCCCTGCAGAGCGGAAGCCAGTGGCGGGCGATGCTGGGGCTGTCGGCCATCGTCGCAGTCGCCCTGATCCTGGCCGTTCTGCCACTCAGCGACAGCCCTCGGTGGTACCTCAAGATGGGGCGTGACGCCGACGCTCGAGCGGCGCTGCAGCGCGTGACGCGAGGCGACACCGAGGCCGCCATGGTCGAACTTCAGGAAACCACCCAAGAAGACCAGAACCAGGCCTCCTGGGGAGAGGTGGTGAGTGCCCGTTGGCGCAAGCCTTTGATGATCGGCATCGGCCTGGCCGTGTTCCAACAGATCACCGGGATCAACGCGATCATCTACTACGCCGACCGCATCTTCGAGGCGGCAGGCTTTGCGACGCCCCAAGATCAAACCATGGCCACCACCTGGGCCATTGGCGGCGTGAACGTCCTCGCGACCCTGGTCGCCGTGTCATTCGTAGACCGGCTCGGTAGGCGTCCACTGCTCCTTACGGGTCTGGTCGGCATGGGGATCAGCCTTACCGTGGTGGGCTTTGCATTTCTCAGCCTCGACGACGTCGCGGCCTCGGCGCCCACCGCGTCTGCCGGGACCACGACATCGACAGCAGGAGTCCTGACGCTGGTGGCACTCGTCGTCTACATCGCATCCTTCGCGTTCTCCATGGGACCGGTCGTGTGGACGATGATCAGCGAGATCTACCCACGACAGGTGCGAGGTCGCGCGATGAGCCTTGCGACAGCGGCGAACTGGGCAAGCGCATGGTTGGTCAGCCAGTTCTTCCTCACGTTGACCGACGGAATCGGGGAGCCCGCCACCTTCTGGTTGTTCGCTTTCTTCTGCGTCGTCTGTTTCATCTGGATCTGGCTCCGCGTGCCGGAGACCAAGGAGCGGTCACTGGAAGAGATCGAAGCGATGTGGAGCCAGACCAGCTAGGCAGCCCGTTGCGATGTCGTTCCTAATCGTTGCCCGGGTCAGCCCACACGATCGGGAACTTCGGATGCTCCATCGGCGCACCTGCCACGAGCTCGGAGTCGAGACCTTCAAAGGGCGGCGACGTCCTCCAGCGTCGCGGCGCATGCCGTGCCTCATCGGACAGGTACCGCAACGACAGGACGCGGCGACGACCGTCGAACGGGAATCCAGGGGCCCCGTGCACCGAGAGGAAGTCGAAGAAGATTGCGTCTCCGGGCTGAAGGTCGTACCGCCGAATGGTGAATGCGTCGCGGTCACCCTCGATGTCGGGCATCTCGAGCAAGGCCCCCTCGGGGAACCACTTGGCCTCGCCCGTCAGGAACGTACGCGGCATCAGCCATGGACCACGGTGGGTGCCGGCCACCACTTCCAGGCAACCGGCCTCGGGCACGGGATCGACGGGGATCCACGCACTCACGCCACGTCCATCGACGTTGTAGTAGGGCTGGTCCTGATGCCACGGCGTTCGCTGCCGCGTCTTACCCTCTTTGACGAGAACGTGGTCGTGGTACAGCCGCACCTGTGAGGTTCCCATGAGCTCGCCGGCGATGGCCGGCACGGAGGAATGGCGTGCGAGCTCTTCGATCAGCGCGATGTCTGACCATCGACAGAAGTCCTCGAAGAACTGCCCTGGGTCGTCAGCGGCGCTCGCCACTTGGGCCAACCCGCTCGGCTGGGCCTGAACCTCGTCGATGGCCGCCTTCGCCGCTGCCACCTGGTCCTCGGTGAGCACATTGCGAATACACACCACGCCGTCTTCGGCGAACTGCTCGATCAGATCACTGGTGACCGCCGTTGTCATGCCCTGGATGCTAGTGACTGACCAGGCGGGCGGGTGGCTCGGCGGTGGTCAGGCTTTGTCGCGCTTGATCTCGCGGACGACGTGGTGGCCGGGCATTCCGGTGACGCCACCGCCTGCGTGGGTGGCGCTGGAGCCCTGGTAGAGCCCCTTGATCGGCGTGCGGTAGTCGGCGTAGCCGACGGCTGGGCGCATGTGGAAGAGCTGGTCGACGGTGAGCTCGCCGTGGAAGATGTTGCCACCGATCAGGCCGAAGTCCCGTTCCATCTCGTGCGGGCCGATGATCTGCTCGTGCAGGATCGAGTCCTTGAAGCCGGGCGCCACCTCGTCGAACCGGTCGTACAGCCGGTTCGCGTAGGCCTTGAGCTCGTCGTCGTGCGGCTCCTTGCTCCACGACTCAGGAACCCACTGGGTGAACATCGACATGATGTGCTTGCCCTCAGGAGCCAGCGTGCGGTCGAACACCGTCGGGATCTCGGTGTCGGAGAACGGCAAGCGTGGCCGGCTTGCCGACTCTCGCTTCCTGGAACGCCGTCTCGAGATACTCCAAGTCATCGAGCATGCTGATCGCGCCGCCGTGGATGCGCGGGTCGAAGCCGGGGTCAGCGGTGAACTCAGGCAACCGGTCGAGCGCAAGGTTGATCTTCACCGTGCCCGAACGCGACCGCCAGTTCTCGATGTCGTGCACGAAGTCGTCAGGCAGGTGGTGCCGCTCGATCTGGTCGAGGAAGGTGATCTGCGGGTGACAGGTGGTCACCACCAGAGTCGGCGGAGATCTCTTCACCGTCGGCCAGGACCACACCGGTGGCTCGCCCGTCCTTGACCGTGACCTGGCTGACCGGGGAGTTCACCCGGATCTCGGCGCCGAACGACTCCGCCGCCATCCGGCAGGCGTCCGAGACCGCACCCATGCCGCCAACCGGCATCCCCCACGACGCGACCTGCCCCTCTTCCTCCTCGCCAACGGAGTGGTGCATGAGCACGTAGGCAGTACCTGGGCTCATCGGGCCGGCCCAGGTGCCGATGATCCCGTTGACCGACTGGTTTCCGATGACCACTGGGCTCTCGAACCAACGCGCCAACAGATCTGCTGCGCTCATGGTGAAGAGCCGGGTGATGTCGGCGACGGTCTTCTCGTCGACGTCTTTGCGGAGCGTCCAGGCGAGCTGGCCGAGGTCTTTGATGTCGCTGAGCTTCTTCGATCCCACGTGCGGCGGGGTGCGGTCGAGCATCGGGTGCAGGATGCCGGCGATCCGTCCGATCCATTCATAGTACGGGCCCAGGGCGTCGGCGTCCTTCTTGGAGAACTGCGCATACGACTCAACCGACCTCGGGCTGTCGCCATCGAGCAATGAGCGACCGTCGGGCAACGGCGTGTAGCCCATCCCGAGCGGGTTGATCTTGTAGCCGTACTTCGCCAGCTGCAGATCGCGGAGGATGTACTCCGGCATCAGGCTCATCGTGTACGAGAGCGTGGTCACCTTGAACTCGGGCGCGTCCGGCCACGGCTGACTGGTGTCGGCCGCTCCCCCGGTCTTGTGCCGGGCCTCGAGCACCACGACCCGCTTGCCGTACTTCGCCAGATAGGCCGCGGCGACCAGGCCGTTGTGCCCACCACCAATGACCACCGCGTCGTATTGCTGAGCCATGAGTCTCTCCCGGTCGACACGTCGAGTTCTTGCGTTCGGAACAGTGACTCAATGATCGATCACAGGCCTGGCTCACCAGAAGTGCATCTCGACCCTTGCTCGGGACCGCCATGCTGAGTAAACTGACTGAACACTCAGTCAGTGGCCGGGTGTGGGCCCGGCCCGCGTGAAGGGATCCGGCCATGACCGCAGAACAGGTTGTCCACCCCGTCCTGGACGGAACAAGCACCTTGTACTTCGGGCCGTGGTACCGGCGCTCACCCATGTTCGAGGCAACGTTGCGTGCCGGATGCACGGCATTCGACATCTACAACCACATGTACTTGCCGGCCTTCTACGACGACCCAGTCGTCGAGTACCACGCACTCAACGAGGGCGTCACGCTCTGGGATGTCGGAGTCGAGCGCACCGTCGAGGTCAGTGGGCCTGATGCCGATGCGCTAGTGAACCTCGTGACCTGTCGAGACCTCACTCGATGCGCCATCGGCCAGGGCAAGTACGTGATCGTGACCGCGCCCGACGGTGGCATCGTCAACGACCCCGTCCTGCTCCACGTCGGCAAGGACCGATGGTGGCTACAGCTTGCCGACTCCGACGCCCACCTCTACCTGATCGGGGTTCTGGCGAACAGCGGGCTCGACGCGCAAGTGACCCTTCCTGATGTCCACCCGGTCCAGGTGCAGGGGCCACAAGCCATCCAGACTCTCCGCCGCTTGGTCGGGGACTCGATCCTCGACCTGAGGTACTACTGGTGCGAGCACTTCACGGTGGGAGACATCCCGGTCGTCATCAGCCGGACCGGCTGGACCGCCATTCCGGGATTCGAGATCAACCTGCTCGACTCAACGCGCGGGACCGATCTGTGGAACGCGATCATGGGCCGTGAACTGCCACAGTGCGTTCTGGCCTGTCTGGACGGCAGGTGGCCGTGGTTGGCCAGGACGTCGACCATTCGCCCCGCTGTCTCATCCAATCCCGATCTCCGGAGCTTCTTGGCTGTCTTGCGCGCGTACTTCGACGTGAAGACGGCGTCGTACTCGTGCGGGTTGCAGCCAGCGGACATCTCCCAGCATGGCTCACTCGCGGCCACCCGCGCAGGGGGTAGTAGGACGTGAACGCTGCCCGGCGCGACGCCGAGACGGAGGTCTAGGAACGAGGTGAGCGACCGTACGCACATCGCGCTTTCGCGCTGAGCGCGAATGCTCCGGAAGGCGAGCCGAGACGAAGGAACAAGTCCTCTCGGAGAGCGGCACGCTGCCACTCGGTGAGGCTCATACAGAATGATCCAGCCGGTCCGATCCCGGCAAGAAACCCCGACCAGAGTTCGTCGAACCCCGAATAGGTGGATTGGACGTCAAAGGTCGTCTCGGCGACATCACGGAAGCCCGCCGACGAAAACAACGCGGCGATCTCACCCGAGCGTCCGAACTTCAGTGTCTGTGCCTCGTCTGGCGCCTCGGGGTCAACCTGCAGCGCCGAGTCCCAGAAGAGCCGCAGCATTTCCATCCCTTCAGCAAAGTCCCACACGCAGGCTGCGGCAACGCCGCCCGGACGCAGCACCCGTAGGAACTCGAGTGCGGCCTGCGCGGGGTCATCCACGAAGTGCAGAACGAGTTGGGCGAGCGTGAAGTCGAACTGGGCGTCGGCGAACGGGATGGCCTCCGCCCTACCTGCGCGCACAGTGACACCAGGATGTCGGGTGCTGCACTCGCCGACGAACGGAGGCGATGGATCGAACGCAGAGACCGCATCGGTACCAAGGAGGTCGACGAGCACTCCGGTCAGGGCGCCAGGGCCACACCCCACGTCGAGAACGGACTGGCCCGCAGTCACTCCGACCGCATCGGCGAACGAAGCCGCCAATGGACGCGAGTAGCGACCCATGAATCCGTCATACGCCTCGCCGGAGGCCAGGAAGGATCGTGCGCTTTCGGACGCGTCCATCGAGGCACCTCCGGCCACACCGTCACTGGGGGAGTTGGCGGCGCGATGACTGTATCCGAAGAACGTGCCCTCAGATCACGCTGCCAGTCAACGGCTGGTCGTCAGCTCTCCGTGGGGAAGAAGTCGTCAAACGCTTTGTACTTCCCAGGCTTGATGTACTCGAGGATGGCCGAGCGCAAGGGCTCCGCTGGAGGTTCGACGCCGAGAAACGCGGCGATGTCATCAATCAGGCCCTCTTGGTCCTCAAGGGCTCGCTCGTTGCTGACCAGTAGAGCTGGACGGTCAGTCGCGAGCAAGAACCCCGTGTTGATGGCGATGCTGATCGCCGACTCGTGGAGAGCCAGGCGATCTGTTCGACGCTTGGTCTCGTCGTCGCGCCTTAGCTGACTGCGAGCAGCAGCTACTGGATCGCGGTACACGGCGATGTAGTAGGGGTTCCGCAAACTGCGGCTCAGCTCAGTCATGTAGCGACCGCCCACCGGGTACTTCCACCCCCACACGTCCGCCTCGGCATCTCGTTCCCTGACAGCCTCCGTAAGGATGGGCAAGGGGGCGCTGTGGAACTTGCGGTCCTCATTGTTCCTGCGCAGCTCGCTGCCTCCCAGGTCAAGCCCCAGCGCTCGCGCGACGCCGGCGACCATGCTCGTACCACCACGACGCGTGCCGAAGATCGGATAGGTGCGCTGTTCCTCGAGCTTCTCCGGGAGGTTGAGGCCAAGACTCACCGCATATGTTCGAGAGGCAGGGTTCATGGGTTCTCCGTTCGCGCCGCGACGCCACATCTGCATCACTCGTCCTCCGGCGAAGGAAGGGAAGCGATGATGCCGGCCAGCCACTCGGCAGCCAGGGCCACGTCTACGTTCGTGGGTGTCCCTGGATCAGCGGCAGCCGAGTCACGCGAGGCTACCAATGACTCGAGTTCTCCGTAGACCCTGACGCACCCGGCAACCGATCTCAGTCTCTCCACCATCGCTCCGCTCCGGACCCTGGCCTGTTCGATGACGTCAGCCGGCAGCACCAGCGGGGTGTCGCTCGAACACGGGGGATGATCATCGACCCATTTCGAGGCCAGCCTGCGTAGATACCGCTGCTGTTTGAGGGTCACCGAGTCGCGGGGCAGTAGCAGGTTGGTCTGCCGCAGCAGCTCGGCTTCTTGCGCGGTCAACGAGCGCTTACGGCTCTCGACATCTGTCGGGACGAGGAACCCATCGGGAAGCCCCAACAACTCCTCGAATGCATTGAAGATGGTCAGCGGTCGAGCTCGATCCACCAGTGCGACGACCACGTTCTCGAGTCCGACCACTCCGCCCCAGATGTCAACCAGCGTCGCCACGTCGAGCACTCGAGGAAAAGGGACACCGGACTCTTCCGGGTGGTCGATCACTGCCCTGACGGGACCACTCATCGAGCGGGTCGCGAAGACCTTCCTTCACCAGCTGCTGCCACGTGCTCGACAACAGCATCTCGAAGGGTCGATACGTGATGACCACCGTCAGCGTCCGCCCAGCGAAGCTCTCCACCACGCGCCGTACGTTGTTCTCCCGCACCTGGCTCAGGATCTCGGTGCTGATGACGCCACGCGGAGCGTTTCCGATTTCCTCGACCAGAGTGCGCCACGTCTCCTCCACCACTGGCGCCTCGTGATCTTCTTCCCACAGCTGACGGCGTCCGATGAGCCGGTTGACGGCCCGGAAGTGCTGCTGGGACCGGCCAGGGTAGATCACCCCGCGAGCTCGGAGTTCGTCCCGTCGTGTCGCCAACGCCTGTTGTATGGCCGTGGTACCCGTCTTGCGTGGGCCGATGTGTATCAGGAGTGAATGCTCACTGGCGAGACCTGAGGGCTCGGTGGGCATGTGGTCAAGGCTCCTCAGCCAGGCGCAAGGAGTCGCCCCATGGTCGACGGGCGACAAGTCGTTTACCAACCCTACTGCCCGGGAGGTTCAGTGCCTCGCGGGACCACAAGGTATGAAGTGGGACAGTTGTGCTTCAATCCGCCCTGACCAAACGTGGTCCGACTCCAGGGAGCGCGCCATGCACGTTGGTGTGAATGTGGGTCTTTCGAGTGCGAACTACAGCATGCGGACGATCCTCGATTCCAACAGCGCGCGACTGGCGCAGCGCGGATGGGAAGTCGCTGCGGAGAGCCACGACGATCTGCCACCAGGGGCCATCTCCTCGGACTACCGACTTGCCGCCGAGCAGACGATCGAAGGGTGGCTGGAATGGTTGCCGACCTGCGATGCCGACGGTGCGTTGTTGTCGTGCGTGCATCTGGCTGACGCGCTCCTGGTCAGTGGCCAGGCCAGACAGCTGGTGACAGCCGCACGCTCGTCCGGTGAGCTCTCCTGCTGTGCACTGGTCAGGCGGTTCGATGAGTACGTTGCGTTGCGCTACACGACTGATCTTCTTCGCGGACGAGGGCGACCACTTCAAGAACCCGAGCTCGCCGGTCGGGGTGTCAACAACTACCTGGCTCGACTGTCGAAGTGGCAAGAAGCGGCAGAGTCCGACTTCACTGCGATTCTCGCCCGTACCGACCAGCCAGAGGACCAAGCTGTCCTTCGTTTGCTGGTCACACTCGGAGTGCCTGACCCCACCGATCTTCAGCTTCCGGAGCCAAACCGTGCTGAGCGTCTCGACTCACACGGTGCGGAGATCTTGCGAAGACTCAATCGGCTCCTTGACGCAGCCGACGTGGACAAGTCCCGCGCCGACGAGATGCGCAGCGCCGCCGTCGCCAGGCTGACTGCCACCCAGCCCGTTCGCTCATTCAGGATTCCGGCGGACTCTGCCGTCGCACTGCTGAGAACCTTCGCGGGACCGGCCGCTGAGCTGTCGCGCGCCATGTCTGCCGACGATCGAACCCACTACCTGAGCCAGGACGTCCCTGACGACGAGCGGATCGATGAGTCCGAAGTCACGGATCGCCTGAAAGAGCTGGCCGACGAGCTAGGCATCGAGACCGGCGTCAAAGCTCAGTCGAGCGCGGCGCCGACAGTCAAACGCCGTCTTCGCCAGATGGCACAGCGAGCCCGGGTCGCGCGTACGGAAGGGGATCTGCAAACGTACCGGCGCTTGAGCGCGCCGCATCCGAAACACGATCCCAGAGTTGCCGGACTATCGTGCCCGCGGGTTCGAGCCGGGTGAACCCTCGCGAATCCCACGGAGGGTCATTCAGTTCTGGGATCCCGCTCCTCCTCCCGATGAGATGCTGCCCTGGATGAACTCGTGGGAAGAGGTTGGCCTTCCTCAAGGGCACCACCTGGTCGCTGACTACCAACAAGGCTTGGGTGCCGTTCAGGACGTGGCGGGCAAGCTGGGGCGCGAGGCGTACGAGGCAGCGCCACACGCGGCGATTCGAGCCGATCTATTCCGGTATGCCGAGCTCTTCAAACGCGGCGGCTGGTACGTCGATGCTGAGCACGAAGCGTTGCTTCCCCTGGAAGACGTCTTGCTGTGGCCTGTCGATCACGTCCTACTCGTTCGGCCCGGCAAGGATCGAATTGTCAACAACTTCATCGGGGCGGTTCCCGGGTCAGCACTCATGAAGGCCGCTCTGATCAAGGGTTGCCAGAACTTGCTCGAGCAAGCCGGTGGAAGTGTTGTGGACATGACTGGGCCGGTGATGTTGACGGGCCTCGTCAAGGAGTACGAGCGGTCTCCCGAAGCTTCCTTTGTCATAGTCCCGAGCAACGTTGTGTTCGGCGGTGCGATGCAGGTCGTCCACAATCAGGCTGAGTACAAGATTCACGGGCACTGGCGCTACACCGAGCTGTCGTCCGACTAGCTGACGCTCTGGGCTCTTCGTCTCGCTCCGAGGCCGAAAACGTCTTCTCCAGCCGGTGGCCCGCCGGTGGACACGCGCAGTGGCCCCGGTCAAGCGTGGCAACAGGTGCTCGCACCCACCCGCCAACGGGAGGACCACATGTACCGCGTACGGCATGCCCCATCTCTCGCCGAGCAGCTAGCTCGCGGTGGTATGGGGTCAAGGAACCTTGGTGTCGAGCCCGCGCGGGATCCGCTTTTCAGGGTCGAGGAACGGCAGCGGAACGACACTCGCCGGCACAGTTGCTCCGTCGCTGGTCTCCACCGAGACGGTGTCTCCCAACCAGTCCCCTGGCTCGGTGAAACGGACGTAGCCGATTCCACACTCCAACGATGGGGACCAGGCAGCGGCAGTCACCCAGCCGACGGGGACACCGTCCTGGAACACTGCGCCCTGATAGTCCGGTGTCGAGCTGGAACAGGTGAGGCCGTACAGGCGGGGCCGACGATCGGCCTGCAGCAGTGCATCGCGGCCGACAAAGCCCTCCTTGTCGAGGTCGATGAAATCTGCCAGTCCCGCTGCGAACGGAGTCATGGTCAGGTCGAAGTCGGTGAGGTTGTCGAGGATCCCGGCCTCGATGCGTCGGAGCTCCATCGACGAGATGCTGCCGAAGGACATACCGTGCGCTTCGCCTGCTGCGACCACATCGGTCCATAGTCGCGCGTGATCTGTTGACGGTCCGCCCGAGTAGATCTCATAGCCCACCTCTCCGGTCCAGCCGGTGCGCGAGACATAGAGCTGCTGCCCGTTGATATCGAAGTGGCCGGCGTGGAAGTAGCCCAGGCGGTCAGTTGCGCCGTCGGTGAGAGAGGACATGACTGCCCCCGAGAGCGGGCCCTGGATCTGG
>CAWGPZ010000011.1:0-24643 GCA_963824605.1 uncultured Actinomycetota bacterium
CGAAGAAGGCCACTATCGCGACGAAGAGCCCGACCATGACGATGCCGGTGCCGGCTCCTCGCTTCATTCCTCGGCGCGCGAGCCACGAGACCGCGGGCTCCATGGCGATGGCGAACAGCCACGCAAGAAGCAGGAGAAAGAGCAGGTGGCGGACGCCGAAGAAGAGCCATTCGAAGACCTGGATGAAGAGCACGACGCCGATGACGGCTACGGCCAAGCGTCTGATGAGCCGGGGGTCTGCCACGGCCGCAGCCACGACGCGGGACGTGCGGCGCGCCGCTGAATCGCGGGGGTCGGCCTTGGGGGTGTGGCCGGTCGTTCCAGTCATGGACAGACGGTAGCCGACGCCCCCGGCCGGATGGGCCATGCGCGCCGCTGCTGCTGGGGTACACTTCCCGGGATGCTGAACGTGCGCCTGCTCCTTCGCAGCCGCGGCGAGGCCTAGGTCCGACCGGTCTCCTCGCCGCGGAGTTGTGTGCGCCTCCGGTCATGGCCCACCCAGCAGATCCGAGGAGACCAACTCCGATGTCCCAGAGCCCGCATCAGCCCCGCGTCCAGCAACCGAGCGGGATGCCGACCCACAAGTACCGCCCCTTTCCCACCATTGGTCTGACCGACCGGACGTGGCCGAATGCCGTTATCACCGAAGCGCCCCAGTGGTGCTCGGTCGACCTGCGTGACGGAAACCAGGCCCTGATCGATCCCATGAGCCCGGCCCGCAAGCACAAGATGTTCCAGCTGCTGGTTGACATGGGCTTCAAGGAGATCGAGGTCGGCTTCCCGTCTGCATCGCAGACCGACTTCGACTTCGTCCGCGAGCTCATCGAGGAAGGCCTCATCCCTGATGATGTGGTGATCCAGGTGCTCACGCAGGCCCGCGAGCATCTGATCGAACGTACCTATGAGTCGATCCGCGGCGCCAAGCGCGCCATCGTCCATCTCTACAACTCGACGTCGACGCTCCAACGACGAGTGGTGTTCGGGCTCGACAAGGACGGCATCAAGGACATAGCCGTGCAGGGAGCCCGGCTCTGCAAGAAGTTCGAGGAGACGGTTCCCGAGGTCGAGGTTGCCTACGAGTACTCGCCGGAGTCGTTCACGGGGACTGAGCTCGGCTACGCCGTCGAGGTGTGCAATGCGGTGATCGAGGAGTGGCAACCCACGCCCGAGCACCCGGTCGTCATCAACCTGCCTGCGACGGTCGAGATGGCGACTCCCAACATCTACGCCGATCAGATCGAGTGGATGCATAGGAACCTCGCGCACCGAGACGCAGTCGTCCTGTCGTTGCATCCGCACAACGATCGAGGGACGGCAGTCGCCGCCGCTGAGCTCGGGTTCATGGCGGGAGCCGACCGCATCGAAGGCACCCTCTTCGGAAACGGTGAGCGCACGGGCAACGTCTGCATCGTCACGCTGGGGCTCAACCTCTTCAGCCAGGGCATCGACCCGATGCTCGACTTCAGTGACATCGACGAGGTGCGTCGCATCACCGAATACGCGAACCAGCTGCCTGTGCATCCGCGCCATCCGTACGGCGGTGACCTCGTCTACACGGCGTTTTCCGGGTCACACCAGGACGCCATCAAGAAGGGCTTCGATGCGTTGGGCGCCGACGCCGAGCAAGCCGGCCAGACCGTGGACGACATCGAATGGGCTGTCCCGTACCTGCCGATCGACCCCAAGGACGTCGGACGCAGCTACGAAGCGGTCATCCGAGTGAACAGTCAGTCGGGCAAGGGCGGCGTCGCGTACATCATGAAGGCCGAGCATCAGTTCGACCTCCCACGCCGGCTGCAAATCGAGTTCAGCCATGTTGTCCAGCAGCACACCGATGACGAAGGTGGCGAGGTCACGCCAGAGCAGATGTGGGCGATCTTTGAGCGTGAGTTCTTGGCGCATGACGGGGCTCTGCAGCTGAATGCCGTGCACACGTCCAGCGCTCAGGGTGAGAAGGATCTTCTACGGGTGGGCCTCTACGTGGACGGTGAGCGACGTGAGCTCGAGGGCCACGGAAATGGGCCCATTGCTGCATTCGTGAACGCCTTGTCGACGATCGGCAAGGATGTGCGCGTGCTCGACTACGCCGAGCATGCCATGAGCGCGGGTGGCGACGCCAAGGCTGCGGCGTACCTCGAGTGCGCTATCGACGGCCAGGTCTACTGGGGCATTGGTGTTGACCCCAACATCCTCACTGCCTCGCTCAGGGCGATCGTCAGCGCGGTGAACCGCGCAGCGCGCAGCTCCTAGGCTCGGACGGCGTCACATACCGTGCCGATGCGCCTGAACCCGACGCGCTCGTACACGCGGGCCACTGCATCGGTGTCAGCACTCAGGAAGATCACCTCTGCGCCCCGCCGAATGGCGTCGGCTACCAGAGTGTCGGTGACAGCGGCTCCCAACCCTTGCTGACGATGGTCGGGCAGCGTCCCTACTCCGACGATCTCAGTGACGTCTCCGATGGGGTTGTGGCCTCCGGAGCACAGCACGCCCCGCTCGTCCTCGGCGACAACGAGCACCGAGTCACCTTCGCGAATGCGTCGTCGCAGCCCATCCGATGCTTCTGGCGCCCACTCGTCGATGGCGCGGTCACGCTCGGCGATCCCGACGTCGGCGATAGCGGTCTGGGGTGACGCGAATGCCAGGCGCGCCACCACTTGGGCAGCGGGGATGACCGGATCATCGGCCAGGTCGACCCGTCGGACTCCGATGCCGTCTGGAACCGGGACGGCGAGTGAGTCATGGTGTACGAGAAGTGGGTGGGCGGTCACGGTGAGGCCTGCGTCTCTGCACGCGGTAGCCAGGTAGGGGGCGATCTCGGTGAGCCACTCGATCCGCTCCGGAAGCCCCAGCTCCCGTTGGCGTGCGCACAGGGAACGGACGTCGACGGCCGTGGCATATCCTGGGGCCCAGCCAAGGCTGGGTCTGGCGAAGAACTGGTGGGCAAACCGCGACCTGAAGAGGGTGAACGGTCCCACGCCCTCAGCGTCGGCCTGCGATCGCGGCGCTGCATCCAGGTAGCGCTCGATGCGGTTGATCAGTTCGGTGGTCATGGCACGATCTTGGCCGACTCGCCGGGGCCACGGCTACTGGGTGTGCCGATCGAGGGGAGAATGGGGCGGTGAGCCTCTATCAAGACGACGGCGTCGTGCTGCGCACCCAGAAGCTGGGCGAAGCAGATCGCATCGTCACGGTGCTCACCCGCAATCACGGCCGTGTGCGCGCGGTGGGAAAGGGCGTTCGTCGCACGTCCTCGAAGTTCGGCGCTCGACTCGAACCCTTCAGCCATGTCGATGTGCAGTTCCACACCGGAAGGTCGCTGGATATCGTGACGCAGGTTGAGTCCTTGGCGGCCTACGGGGCGTCGATCGCCAACGACTACAGCCGCTACACGGCCGGAACCGCCATGCTCGAGACGGCCGAGCGGCTCACCGATGTCGAGAAAGAGCCGGCTGTGCAGCAGTACCTGCTCCTGGTCGGTGGACTACGGGCGCTGGCCGCCGCCGAGCACAGCGCCGGTGCGGTGCTCGATGCCTACCTGTTGCGCTCCTTGGCAGTGGCCGGATACGCAGCAAGTTTTGACGACTGCACGCGTTGCGGCGCGCCGGGGCCTCATCGCTGGCTCTCGGTGGAGTCTGGCGGTTCGGTGTGCCGCGACGACCGTCCAGCCGGGTCCATCACCATCAATGCCGAGTCGCTCGAGGTGTTGTCAGCACTGCTCACAGGCGACTGGGACGTGGTCGAGGCGGCCGATCCCCGCTACCTCCGCGAGAGCACCGGCGTCGTAGCCGCCTACACCCAGTGGCACCTGGAACGAGGGCTACGTTCACTGCGGCTGGTCGATCGCACGTGAGCCGTCGACAGCCGGTGCTTCCACCGAGCCAGCACCTCACTGGTGCCCGTCCGCCGGCGGTGCCTGCTGATTTGGTGCCACGGCACGTGGCCGTCGTCATGGACGGGAACGGCCGCTGGGCCAAGGCACGGGGACTCCCGCGGACCGATGGTCACAAAGCGGGCGAGGCGGCGCTCTTCGACCTCGTCGAGGGAGCGATCGAGATCGGCGTCAAGTATGTCTCGGCCTATGCGTTCAGCACCGAGAACTGGAAACGCTCGCCCGATGAGGTGCGTTTCCTCATGGGATTCAACCGCGACGTGATTCGGCGGCGCCGAGATGCGATGAATGCAATGGGCGTCCGCGTGCGATGGGCCGGGCGCCGGCGGCGGCTCTGGAAGAGCGTCATCGATGAGCTGGAATCGGCGGAACAGCTGACGCGGGACAACGACGTGCTCACCCTCACCATGTGCGTCAACTACGGGGGTCGGGCCGAGATCGCCGACGCGGCCTCTGCTGTGGCGCGATGAGGTGGCGGAGGGTCGTCTCGATCCGTCGAAGGTGAACGAGCGGACGCTGGCTCGTTACCTCGATGAACCAGACCTCCCCGATGTCGACCTCTTCATTCGAAGCTCCGGCGAGCAACGCATCTCCAACTTCTTGCTGTGGCAGAGCGCCTATGCCGAACTCGTCTTCCTCGACGAGCTGTGGCCGGATGTCGACCGGCGCCATCTGTGGAAGGCCATCGAACAGTACGCCGCTCGCGACCGTCGCTATGGCGGAGCCGATCCCAGTCCTTTGACCTGACGTGACCTGGCTAGTGGTGCGTGGGCGCCTCGTGATCAGCGTGGCCCTGAGGCTCGATCTGGAACGTGCAGTGTTCGCCGGCGAAGTGGTCGGCCAGACAGGCTGCCAGTTCGTCGAGGACGTGACCGGAGCGATCTCCGGCAATCACGACGTCGTCGACGACGACGGCGACGCCAGCACCGGCATGCCCGAAGTAATCGTCCACACATGGAGATCGTGCGTACCCACCACTCCGGGGGTGTCGAGGATGTGCTGACGCACGGCGTCGAGATCGACGTTCTTCGGCGACGCCTCAAGGAGGACGTCCACGGCGTCACGAACAAGCAGCCAGGCGCGCGGAAGGATGAGCAGCGCGACGAGCATCGACCCTACGGCGTCAGCTCTGAGCCACCCGGTGGCCATGATGATGACCGCCGCCGACGCGGCCAGCAGAGACCCCAGCGCGTCGCCCAGCACCTCGAGGTAGGCACCCTTGATGTTCAAGCTTGAGCCAGCGCCACCCCGCAGCAGCATCATGCCCACGAGGTTGGCCGCAAGGCCGACGAGAGCGAAGAGCAGCATCGTCCCGGCTGCCACATCCGGTGGGTTCTGCAATCGGTCGAGCGCCTCGACCAGGACCCAGAGGGCGACGCCGATCAGCAGAACGGCGTTGGCCAGTGCCGCCAAGATCTCCAGCCGGTAGTAGCCGAAGGTGCGCCTGGGGGACGCGGGACGGTTGGCCAAAGTGATGGCAAGGAGCGCCAGGCCGACGCCAGCGACGTCGGTCAGCATGTGTCCGGCATCGGCCAACAGCGCCAGGCTGTTGCTGAGTGCTGCGCCCACGAGCTGCACCACGAGAACGGTCAACGTGAGGCCCAGCACGACGACGAGCCGCGATCGGTGCGACGCCGTCAACGACGGCGGATGGGTGCGCGCATGTGACTGGCCGATCGTGTGGGTCAGCCGCAGTCGCTGCAGATGCCGGAGATCTCGAGAGTGTGCGTGATGTCGGTGAATCCATGGTGGGACGCGATCTCGTCGGCCCACGACTCGACGGCGGGACTGTCGACCTCGATGGTGCGTCCGCAACGCGTGCACATGAGGTGGTGGTGATGCTCGTCGGTGCAGCGCCGGTACATGGCCTCGCCGTCGTCGGAGCGCAGGACGTCGACCTGGGAAGCATCTGCGAGCGACTGCAACGTTCGGTAGACGGTGGTGAGACCGACCGTCGAGCCGCTCTCGCGCAGTCGTGCATGGATGTCTTGCGCGGTACTGAACTGCGTCAAGCTGTCGAGCATCGCGAGGACAGCTGCTCGCTGCCGGGTGTTGCGTTGGGGTGCGGCGGACGCGTCAGGAGGGCTCATGAACCTTGCCCTCCTGGGCGTGACGGACCGCGTCGAGCACGATGTGTGCGACGTGTTCGTCGGTGAGCTGATAGGCAACCTCGCGACCACGACGCACACCGTCAACCAGGTCAGCGCCACGAAGAACGCGGAGATGCTGGCTGATCAGCGGCTGGGGGAGGTGCAGTCGTTCAACGAGTTCGTGGACGCACTGCTCACCGTTGGCGAGCTCGGCCACGAGAGCAATCCGGATCGGGGAGGCCAATGCGCGGAAGAGCTCAGAGGTCTCATCGAAGCCATCGACGTCGGCGCCCTGATTCACATGCATAGATTGCCATACATGCATGACTACCGGCAAACGAGCCACACGGTCAGGCAGTGCGACGCACCCCGCGCCAGAGCCCCGTGACCAGCGCAGTGGCGGCGAAGAGCGCGATGGCAGTCAGAACGATCGACCCGCCGGACGGCGTGTTGGTGTAGTACGACGCGGTCACGCCCACCAGTGCGCAACCGAGCCCGATCGCAAGCGACAAGGCAAGGGCGGACCGGAAGCTTCTGGCCACGAGCTGGGCCGTGGCGACGGGCACCACCATGAGTGCGCTGATGAGCAGCAGGCCAACGACTCGCATCGAGACGACCACTGTCGTCGCGGTGAGGACGGCCAGCACCAAGTTCAGCGGAAGAACGGGCAGTCCGCTGGCTCTGGCGTACTCCTCGTCGTTGGCTACCGCGAACAGATGTCGACCGAGTCCGAGCGTGACGACCAGGATCAGGAGGGCAAGGACGGCGAAGACGGCAAGATCCTGCGAGGTGGTGGTCGTGATCGCGCCGAAGAGGTACTGGTTCAGACTGGCGGCACTGCCGCCGGGCGCTTTCGAGATGAGGACGACGCCGCCTGCGATACCTCCGTAGAACATGATGGCCAGGGCGAGGTCACTGGTGGTGCGTCCGCGGTCGCGAAGCAGCTCGATCGTCACCGCACCGGCAGCGGCCGTGACCAGGGCGACCCAGACCGGGGCCCAGCCCGTGAGGAGACCGAGCGCGACGCCGGTGAGGGCGACGTGACCCATTCCGTCGCCCATCAGGGCGAGTCGGCGCTGCACGAGGAAGATTCCGACGCTGGGAGCGGCCAGCCCGACGAGCACCGCGGCCAGGAGCGCTCGTTGCATGAAGTCGTACTGCAGGACCTCCACGGCTATGCCCCCGTGGGCACGGTGGGAGGGAGCGGTTCGATGGGGCGGGTCGTCGGCATGGTCGTGGTGGGCAAAGGGCTCGCTGGCCGCCAGCAGGATCGCCTGGGTCGGGTCGCCGTCGTACTCGATCCGTCCGTGACTGACCCAGACGACCCGGGTGAGGTGGGGGCTGAAGGGCTCGAGGTCGTGGGTGACGACCCCGATCGTGACTCCCTGGCGACTGAGCGAGCCGAGCACCTCGATCAACGCCGCCTGTGCCTCGATGTCGACGCCGGCGGTCGGCTCGTCGAGCAACAAGAGCTCGGTCTCCGCGGCAAGCGCCCGTCGCGATCAGGACGCGGCGTTGTTGTCCTCCGGACAGCTGGTGGACGGGTCGGGCAGCGAGGTTGGAGATGTGGACGCGCTCCATCGCGCGGTTGACAGCCTTGCGGTCTGCAGTGCTGGGGAGCCGCCAGAGCCCCGAGCGAGGCAGACGTCCGCTCGCGACGACTTCACGGACGGTGGCGGGTATCGGACCGCCCACGGTGTGCCGTTGTGGCACGTACCCGACGCGCCACCACTCCCGGTAGCTGCCGGAGGGAACGCCGAAGAGGTCCAGCTCACCGGCACTCCGTTCGGTGAGGCCGAGGATCGACTTGACCAGAGTCGACTTGCCGGAGCCGTTGGGTCCAACGATGGCGACGAACTCGCCAGCGCTGATCGCGAAGTCGACGTCACGCAGGACCGGGGTATCGGTGTACCCGAGGGTGGCCCCCCGCAGTTCGACGAGTGCCTGGGTCAGCGGCAGGACAACCCCTCCTGCAGGTTGGTGAGGTTCGACTGCATGACCTGCAGATAGTCGTCGCCCTCTGACTCGTCTGACAACCCCTCGAGCGGGTCGAGGACGCTGGTGCTTGCACCCGTGGCCTGAGCCACGGTTTCGGCGACGTCAGGGCTGACAAGCGTCTCGTAGAAGATGGTTTGCACGTCGTTGTCGCGGACGAACTGCGTGACGTCGGCGAGCTCCTTGCGGGTTCGGCTCGGTCTCGGGGGTGAGGCCGGTCAGCCCGACCTGTTCAAGCCGATACGCGTGGCGAGGTAGCCGAACGCGGTGTGGCTGGTCACAAGCTGTCGGCGCTCGCAGTCGCTGAGTCCCTTGCGGTAGGACGAGTCCAGCCGCTCGAGCTTGGCGCGCAGCGCTGCGGCGTTGGCGTCGAACGTGGCTTGCGCCGGTGGGTCGAGCTGGCTGAGCGAGTCGGCCACGGCGTCGCCGACGTCGGCGAGGCGGAGGGGGTCGAGCCAGAAGTGCGGGTCGGTGATCTCTTCGCCGCCGTCAACCGTGGTCAGCGAAAGGTCAGCGGCCTGACTGACATCAAGCACACCCCCGTCGGTCTTCTGCGCGACGGCATCGTCAACGGCCGGTTGGAAGCCATTGAGGTAGACGGCGAGATCAGCGTCCGTCAGCTGGGCGAGATCTTGTGGGGCCAGCTCGAGGTCGTGCGGCTCAGCACCGGGCTTTGTGAGATTGGTGACAGTGACCAGGTCACCGCCGACCGCCTCGGTCACGTACTGCAAGGGGTAGAAGGCTGCTGCCGTCGTCCATCCCTGGCCGTCGGCTTCCGCGCCAGTGGGCGCCTCGCTGCTGCACCCGGACGGCCAAGGCAGCGGCGACTACCGTGCCCGCGAGGAATCGACGGAGCGGTGCACGCGCAGGCATGGCCCCACTGTGGTCTAAATGAAAACGGTTGTCAAAACCGTTTAGCGGAACTTGTCGACCGCCACGTAGACCAGGACCCCGACCGTGAGAAGCCGCAGGATGCGCCCAAGGGCGAGACGTGCGACCAGCCAACGCTGGCGAGCCAGGCGAGGAACAGGGCCAGCACGAGGAGCAAGACGCCACCGAGCGCGCTGTCGAGATAGAGGCCGGCGAAGAGGACGCTGCCGAGCACGATGAGGAAGAGCCACCGGGGGATCCGGCTCAGGCGCACGAGCCACGGGGCGCTGATGCGCTCAAGGGCTGAGGGCGTGTGGTCGTCGGTCATGGGTCCTCGGGCGTCGGGATTCGTGCCCCCATCGTCTCCCACGCCCACCGCTGATGCTCGCCCGGGGCGATGAGCAAGGATGTGACCGTGTCTGAGTGGGTGGTGGTGATGCGCTTTCGAGTGCCGACTGACGGCGCCGAGCGCTTTCGCGATGAGGCCGGTGTCGTGGCCCGCCTGCTGGCCGGCTTCTCGGGGTGTCGAGGGGTGCAGGTGGCCAGGGCAACAGATGATCGATCGCTGTGGACGATGGTGGCGCGATGGCAGTCGGTCGGCAGCTACCGCAAGGCCCTGTCGTCGTTCGAGGTGAAGACCACCGCGGTTCCGTTCCTGGCGCAGGCGATCGACGAGCCGACGGCCTTCGAAGTGCTCTTCGCCGTCGACGCCGAGGGCGAGCATGAGGCGTCGAGCGATCTTGCAGGCGATGCCGAGACGGTCGACCGCTCCAGATAGCCTGAGCGCTCACCGCCGACATCCAGCCGGATGGCCCAGTGCGATGGCTGGCGCACCAGTCGCGTAGAAAGCAGGAACCCATGGCCGCCGACCTCATCGACAACGTCGTCTCGCTCTGCAAGCGCAGGGGTTTTGTCTACCCGAGCTCTGAGATCTACGGCGGCCAGCGTGCTGCGTGGGACTACGGACCGCTCGGCGTGGAGCTCAAGGAGAACGTCAAGCGTCAATGGTGGCAGTCAGTCGTGCGCGAGCGCGACGACGTGGTCGGGGTCGACACCTCGGTGATTCTGGCTCCTGAGGTGTGGCAGGCATCGGGCCACGTCTCGGCCTTTGCCGACCCACTCACCGAGTGCACGTCGTGCCACAAGCGGTTTCGCGCCGATCATCTGGAGGAGGCCTTCGAGGCCAAGCACAAGAGGGCGCCCGAGTCGTTGGCCGAGGTCAACTGCCCGAACTGCGGCAACAAGGGTCAGTTCACCGACCCCAAGATGTTCAACGGTCTGCTGAAGACCCACCTCGGCCCCGTCGAAGACGGGTCCGGGCTGGCCTATCTGCGTCCCGAGACGGCGCAAGGGCTCTTCATCTCGTTCGCGCAGGTCCAACAGACCTCGCGTCGCAAGGTTCCGTTCGGCATCGCCAACATCGGCAAGTCGTTCCGCAACGAGATCACGCCAGGAAACTTCATCTTCCGCACCCGCGAGTTCGAACAGATGGAAGTGGAGTTCTTCGTCAAGCCAGGTACGGACGAGGAGTGGCACCAGCGATGGATCGATGCCCGGGTGGCGTGGTACACCGACCTGGGCGTCTCACCCGACAACATCCGTCTGTACGAACATCCGGCCGAGAAGCTGTCGCACTACTCCAAGCGCACCGTCGACCTCGAGTACCGGTTCAAGTTCGGTGGCCAGGAGTTCAGTGAGCTCGAAGGCGTTGCCAACCGCACCGACTTCGACCTCAAGGCGCACGCTGAGGCGTCCGGTCAAGACTTGTCCTTCTTCGACCAAGAGGCCGGCGAGCGCTGGTATCCCTACGTGATCGAGCCGGCGGCCGGTGTCAACCGGGCGATGCTGGCGTTCCTGCTCGACGCCTACACCGAAGACGAGGCCCCGAACGCGAAGGGCGGCGTCGACAAGCGCACCCTGCTGCGTCTCGACGCCAGGCTTGCCCCGGTGAAGGTCGCGGTGCTGCCGCTCTCGCGCAACGCCGACCTGTCGCCGAAGGCGCGTGATGTGGCATCGGCGCTGCGCAAGCGGTGGAACGTCGAGTTCGACGACGCCGGTGCGATCGGACGCCGCTACCGTCGGCAGGACGAGATCGGCACGCCGTACTGCGTCACGGTCGACTTCGACTCGCTCGACGACCACGCGGTGACCGTGCGTGAGCGCGACACGATGAAGCAGGAGCGCGTCGGGATCGACGGTCTCGTCGACTTCCTCACCCCCCACCTCCCCCCCACCTAATTCCGCAAGAAGGCCCCCTTCACGCTCTCTCACCGAACTTTCCCCGCCCCCATGAAGCACGGATCTGTTCGAACTCAGCACAGGGGACGACGCGTAGCTCCGGTCGTGGCCGAGTCAGGCCGCGCTCATGGGCTCGGTGGAGGCGGTTGAGGGTTTCGCTGGGGTTTCGGCGAAATCGGCGAGGAATGACATGAACAACAATGAGGCCTTCATTCGACAGATCCGTGTCTCGTTCGAGTGTGTGTTCCCAGCCGTCGTCCTGCGAGTGGTGTTCACGAGAATCGACCTCTATCGCCACCATCGACGCCTCGATCAAGCCGTCAGGTTGCGCCAAGAACGCTCCGTTGGGCAAGAAGAGCCCGGGATTCCACAAGGGCGTGGGAAGCCCCGACTGCAGGACGGCGGCCCGTACCTCCGCTTCGGGAGCTGATCGAACACCTGAACGTGCCTCGGCCGCCACTTCACGAATGAGAGCCGTGCCTCGACGTTGGGCGTGCTTCAGCTCGGCGTCGAGGAGTTCGGCGTTGGTGAGCCCGCGCTGAATTGCCTCGAGCGCGAAGGCCCTGGTGGTCTGACGAACGGTGACGCGGCGTGCGGCGTCGACGAGCGCCCTGGCTACTGGCGCAACGGCGAAACTGTCTATGAGAACGGGCGAAGGAAGTCGCTGAGTTCGTTCGATCGACACGAATCCAGCGGACTTGCGTTGCCGGGCATGTGAGATCAGAACATGGATGGTCTCTTCGTCGGGTCGATAGCGAACACCGTGGCGCCGGAGGGCGGAGGCTCCGGTCAGGATGGCCTCCGGGCCGGCGAAGAGCAGGGCGGCGCGATCACGCTGAGTGGTGCTGAGGACACCTGGCATCACGAGATAGATGCCTGGAAGGACGCGGCGCCAGGGACCGCCGGTCCTGATGCGGCCTTTCAAAGTGGATCGTGGGATTCCGATCGCGTCGAGCTGAGCAGCAGTAAGGATTCCCTCCTGTGCGTCAGCGACGTGGGCAACTGCGTCTAGAAGCATTCGGGAGCGAGCAGACATGAGCTGATCATCTGCTGAGGGTGTCCGGCTCTGCAGGGGAGAAGCTGGATCTGGGGATATCGAGAATGGCGGGGCTTGAGCGGAGTGATGACCCCGTAGTTTGTTCGCTGGGAACGCGTGAGGGGAGCCTTCTTGCGAAGGGAAGCGACGGGAAGGGGGTGGGGCGAATGGCTCTGCGGCTGGGAAACATCGAGGTAGCCGTTCCGGTGGTGCTCGCGCCCATGGCCGGCATCACGAACGCCGCCTTCCGCCGCCTCGCCGCCGAGCAGGGCGCCGGGCTCTACGTCTGCGAGATGATCACCAGTCGCGGCTTGGTCGAGCGGCAGGCCAAGACGTTGTCGATGCTGGCCTTCGACCCCCTCGAGTCCATCCGATCGGTGCAGCTCTATGGGGTCGACCCTCGGTACGTGGGCGAGGCTGTCCGCATCCTCGTTGGCGAGTTCGGCGTCGACCACGTCGACTTCAACTTCGGCTGCCCGTGCCCAAGGTCACGCGCAAGGGTGGGGGCGCCGCCCTGCCGTGGAAGCGCGACCTGCTGCGGGCGATCTTGACGGAGGCGGTGAACTGCTGCTGAGCCCAACGGCGTCCCGGTGACGATGAAGACCCGCATGGGTATCGACGCCGACCACCTCACGTATCTCGATGCTGGGCGCATCGCCGAGGACGTCGGATGCGCAGCGATCGCACTGCACGGTCGTACCGCCGACCAGCACTACTCCGGTGCCGCCGACTGGACGGCGATCGCGGCGCTCAAAGAGCACGTGGGCATTCCGGTGCTGGGAAACGGCGACATCTGGGAGGCAGTCGGACGCGGTGCGGATGATGGACGAGACCGGTTGCGACGGGGTCGTGGTCGGACGCGGTTGCCTCGGGCGACCGTGGCTGTTCCGCGACCTTGCGACCGCCCTCTCCGGACGGCCCGTGCCTCAACCGCCGCGTCTGTCCGATGTCATCGGCATGGTGCACAGACACGGCGAGCTGCTCGCGGAGCTGATGGGCGAGCCCCGAGGCATGGCCGACCTGCGCAAGCACATGGCCTGGTACTTCAAAGGATTCAGGGTCGGGGGAGAAACCAGGGCGGCCCTCGGCAGGGTCTCATCGCTGGCTGAGCTAGCTGCCCTGCTGGGCCAGATCGACGGCGATCAAGAGTTTCCGGCGTCCAAGATCGGCGTACCACGGGGGCGTCAGGGGTCGCCGCGCCGCGTGGTGCTTCCCGAAGGGTGGCTGGACGACCAGCACTGCGACTTCCTTGGTGCCGACGCCGAGCTGGATGTCAGCGGAGGTTGAGGTCGCTCAGCTCGTCGGGTCTGGCGGGTTCTCCGCCAGGTAGCGCTTGAGTGACTCGGTGTCGTCGGGTGTCCACCCCTCCGGCGGCAGAACCTCAGCCCACGCATCCACCGACACCAAACCGAACTTGTGACCGTGCCCGTCCGGCACGTTGTTGGCGACCGCGAGGTCTGCAGATACCTGGAAGAACGTCACCAGCGGGATCCAAAACATGTTGCCGCTTCGGTCCGGCCCTGGGTCTTCCGCAAGCCAGTCAGGTCGGCTCAGCAGCAGGTTGGGGCTCCACCAGCTGATTGGATCGGACGCGTGCTGGATGTACATGATCTTTGGGTCATCCCAGGGGCCCGGAACTTTGCGGAAGTCGTTCGCTTCGGCGATGAACCGGACCTCGCGTCCGCCCTGGAAGATCGGTTGCCACTGCGGCGATCCAGCGTCCCGTTGGCCGCGGAACTCCTGAGCGAGCGTGTTGTCGAACGTCGGACCCATGAACACGATTCCGTCCGTTCGGTTCTGCATGTCGTCCGCCCCGCTGAACGCGGTTTCACCGCCGAAAGACCCCAGACTCTCGCCGAACACGACCAACTTCGGTCGTGTCGTCTCTGGCAAGTCGACCCATTCGCCGTAGACGGCGTCGAAAAGGGCGCGTCCGGACGCCTCGGCCCTGCTCTTGTCAACCAGGAAGGAGATCCAGCTGGGCAGGTAGGAGTACTGCATCGCCACCGCCGCGGTGTTCCCCCCGTACATGAACTCGAGCGGCCACACCGCTTCGTCGTCGACCCAGCCGCTGCCGGTTGTGTTGCCGATGATCAGGACATCTCGTTCGAACCCTCCCAGAGTCTTGAGCTCGTTGACCGCAATAAGGGCTCGCTCTCGCACGTCGTCGGATTCCTTGAGGCCGACGTACGCGCGCACCGGGGACAGGGCCGGTTGGCTGGTGTAGTCGGTGATCTGCCCCGGTGTCGGGGTGCCGGCGACGTAGTCACGACCGGTGCGCCCGAGGGACGCCCACGTGACGGTGGATGCCAGACCTCCCGACACGTTGTCCGACGTCGGCTTGCCCGTATCCGGGTAGGACTCGCGATTGACCTGGGCGAAACTGGAGTCGAGCAAGCTCAAGGCCCTGCTCACCACCACGTCATTGACGAAAGTGAGTGCAAGGAAGACCACCACGACGAAGGCGAGCGCCTTGGCGATCTTGATCGGCAGCACTCTGTCCAGCTGTCGGAGGGCCCACCGGTAGAGCCGACGTAGTCCACGGCTGATCGCGATGATCAGCACGAAGAAGAGGGCCATGACGATCGCGGCGACGAGAGGGGCCGGCCCGGGGGAACCCGACATCCCCATGAGATCGCGCACCTCGGCTTGCCAGTAGCGGTTCAGGTAGCCGGCTACGAGCAGGGCCACCACCCCCGACACCGTCAGGATCTGCCACGCCCGACGCCAGCCAGCGGGGGACAGGGTCTTCGAGGTGAACTGGACGACGACCCATCGGACCCCGAGTCCCGCCGCGTACCCCAAGGCTGCGGCCGCCCCCGCGACGAGCCCCTGGAAAAGGGTCCCCCGCGGGATGAGGCTCGGGGTGGCTGCGAGAAAGGCGAAGAGGAGAGCACCCACGATTCCGGCAAAGTCGTAGGTGAACCAACGTCGGTACCAGCGATGACGTCGAGCTGGGGTCTGCGGCGCCGGGGCATCGGCGGACGCGGTTTCGTCCACCGCTGGGCTACCCATGTCGTCTCCTATCGGAACGGTCGCACCTACAACATAGGCCTTTCTACCCGGTCGCCGCCTGGGTCACGCCGATACGGTGGAGGAACGCGCCACCAGCACCGGGAGGCCTGATGCGGTACGTCTATGCATTCGACGAAGGCAGCAAGGACCAGAAGGATCTGCTCGGCGGCAAGGGAGCCAACCTCGCCGAGATGACGTCACTGGGGCTTCCGGTTCCACCTGGGTTCACGATCACGACTGAGGCCTGCCGCGCCTACCGGTCGCTGGGACACGCCCCCGAGGGCCTCGGAACCGAGCTTCGCGAACACCTCGGTCGCCTGGAGGCCGACATGGGCCGACGCCTGGGCGACCCCACCGAGCCGCTTTTGCTGTCTGTGCGGTCAGGGGCGAAGTACTCGATGCCCGGAATGATGGAGACGGTCCTCAACATCGGTCTCAACGACGAGACTGTTCGAGCCCTGGCCGACGAGACCGGCGACGAACGCTTCGCCTGGGACTCCTATCGCCGCCTCCTGCAGATGTTCGGACGAACCGTGCTCGACGTGCAGGCTGCGCGCTTCGATGTGGTCCTCGAGAAGGCCAAGGCCGAGGCTGGTGCGCCTCGCGACATCGATCTGACACCTGCTGAGCTGCGAGACGTGGTCGCGAGCTTCCAGGACGTCATCTCGTCAGCCACGGGACGTCCGTTTCCGCAAGACCCGAACGATCAGCTCGAAGCGGCCATCCTGGCCGTGTTCCGGTCGTGGGACGGCGACCGCGCCAAGCTCTATCGCCGGCAAGAAGGGATTTCTGACGATCTCGGCACCGCCGTGAACGTGATGGCGATGGTGTTCGGCAACCGGGGCGAAGACAGTGGCACGGGTGTCGCCTTCACCCGCGACCCGGCGAGCGGGGCGGCCGGCGCGTACGGCGACTACCTGCCCAACGCCCAGGGGGAAGACGTGGTGGCCGGCATCCGGAACACGATGTCGCTCGACGACCTCAAGGAACGCCATCCCGCCCAGCACGCTGAGTTGCTCGACATCATGCAGCGCCTCGAGACGCACTACCGCGATCTCTGCGACATAGAGTTCACCATCGAGCGGGGTCGACTGTGGATGCTGCAGACCCGGGTGGGAAAGCGGACCCCTGAGGCTGCTTTTCGAATCGCCGTCCAGCTGGTGGACGAGGGGCTGATCGACCTCGACGAGGCTCTCGGCCGCGTCACGGGTGCACAGCTGGCCCGGCTGATGTTCCCGCAGGTCGATCCTGAGGAGGCCGGAAGCCCCTGGGTGTCCGGCGTGCCTGCGTCGCCGGGGGCGGCCGTCGGCCACGCGGTGTTCGACTCCAAACGAGCAGCGGTGCGTGCTGCCGCTGGCGAGAAGGTGGTCCTGGTCCGACGCGAGACCAACCCCGATGACCTGGGCGGCATGATCGCCGCCCAGGGGATTCTCACCAGCCGCGGTGGCAAGACCTCGCACGCCGCTGTGGTGGCACGCGGAATGGGCAAGCCTTGCGTGGTTGGCGCGGAAATGCTGACGGTCGATGAGGATGCGCGCACCGCGACCGGGCCAGATGGGCTTGTCCTGCGTGACGGTGATCCGATGTCGTTGGACGGCACGGTCGGCGCGGTCTTCCGGGGCGAGGTCGCGGTCATCGCCTCGCCGGTGGTCAGCTCACTCGATTCCCCCGCCGACGCACGCGACTCCGAAGACCCAGTTGTGGCTGCAGTCGCCAGGCTGATGAAGCACGCCGACGAGAAGCGGCGCCTGGGGGTGCGCGCCAACGCTGACACCGGCGAAGACGCACTGCGCGCACGGCGGATGGGCGCTGCCGGAGTGGGTCTCGCACGCACCGAGCACATGTTCTTGGGCGACCGAAAGCAGCTTGTTGTGCGGTTGGTACTCGCCAAGACTGAAGCCGAACGGGCTCTGGTCTACGAAGAGCTGCTCCCGCTCCAACGGCAAGACTTCACCGAGCTGCTCACAGCGATGGATGGCCTGCCGGTCACCGTGCGACTGCTTGATCCGCCGCTTCACGAGTTCTTGCCCGACCTCACCGAACTCTCGGTGAAGGTGGCTCTTGAGGACATCCGCGGAAACCGTCAGTCCGAGCATCACCAGCTGCTCGAGGCGGTCCGGCTGATGCACGAGGCCAATCCAATGATGGGAATGCGTGGCGTCCGTCTCGGGCTTGTGTTGCCCGGGCTCTACGGGCTCCAGGTGCGCGCCATGGCCGAGGCCACCGCGGATCGGATGGCCGCCGGGGGGTCACCTCGTCCAGAGATCATGGTGCCGCTGGTGGCTGCCCGCACCGAGCTGGCACTCGTCCGTGACGAGGCCGAGCGGGTCATTGCGTCGGTGGCCGAAGAGCGCGATGTGGCCCTGGAGATCCCCATCGGCACCATGATCGAGCTGCCTCGGGCGGCGGTGCGGGCCGGTGACCTAGCCCACGTTGCCGAGTTCTTCTCATTCGGCAGCAACGACCTGACGCAGACCACCTGGGGCTTCAGCCGTGACGATGTCGAGGGAGCCTTCTTCACGACGTACCTCGACGCCAACATCTTCAGCGTCTCGCCGTTCGAGACCATTGACGCTGACGGCGTCGGCGCTTTCATTCGCATGGCAGCCGAGGCGGGGCGAGCGGTGCGACCGTCGATCAGTCTGGGTGTGTGCGGCGAGCACGGCGGCGATCCAGCTTCCGTGCACATGTTCCACGACTGGGGTCTCGACTACGTGTCGTGCTCGCCATTCCGGGTCCCCGTTGCCCGACTCGAGGCGGGCCGCGCCGCGATTGCGGCATCGGCCCCGGACAGCCGCTGACCCCGGACAGCGACCAACACACGTTGCTGCGCAGTGGTGGGTGGTGTCGCGTAGTGTCCTGAACGTGAGTGAGCAGGTGGACGGATACGACGCCGCCGACGTCGAACGTCGCGTCGCCGAGAACGCCAAGAGCAGTCGTCGGAATGCATTCGCGCGAGACCGCGCCCGCGTGCTGCACTCGTGGTCGCTGCGGCGGTTGGCGGCCAAGACGCAAGTCGTCGTGCCCTGGGAGAGCGATTTCCCGCGGACGCGACTCACGCACTCGCTCGAAGTGGCCCAGATCGGCCGCGAACTGGGCCAGGCGCTTGGCTGTGACCCCGACCTGGTCGAGACCGCTGGGCTCGCACACGATCTCGGTCACCCGCCGTTCGGCCACAACGGTGAGCAGGCCCTCGACGAGGTGGCCCAGGGGTGTGGCGGATTCGAGGGCAACGCACAGAGCCTGCGGATCCTCACCCGCCTTGAGACCAAGCGGCTTGACGCGACTCGGAGCGAGCGCCGGGCTCAACCTCACGCGGGCAACTCTCGACGCAGCGACCAAGTACCCGTGGCCGCGATCGCCAGAGCGACGAAAGTACGGCGTCTACGCCGACGACATCGAAGCGTTCGACTGGATGCGCATGGTGCACCGGCGGAGAGGCCGCTGTCTCGAGGCTCAGGTCATGGACTGGGCCGACGACATCGCCTACTCGGTCCACGACTTCGAAGACGCGATCCACGCCGGGCATCTGACACTCGACGCGCTGCACGACGACGCCGAACGCAAGGCGCTGCTCGACCTGACCCAGGAGCGGTACGCGCGGACGTTTGAGTGGCTGGAGCTCGAGGCCGCCCTCGATCGCCTTCTTGCCCTGCCCTGCTGGCCCGGCGGCTACGACGAGAGTCATCGGGCGATGGCGTCGCTGAAGAGCACGACCAGTGAACTGATCGGGCGGTTCTGTCTGGCCGCTGAGACAGCAACGCATGCGGCCAACGGTCCGGGGCCGCTGCGCCGGTACGACGCCCACCTGGTGGTTCCGCCGGGTGTGCGCGCCGAGTGCGCCGTGCTGAAGGCCATCACGGCTCAGTACGTGATGCTGCGCAAGGGAGCGCCGGAGCGATACGCGCAGCAACGCGAGATCGTCACCGAGGTTGCTCACCTGATGCTGCGCGGGGCCCCCGACACCTTGGAGCCAATCTTTGCCGAGTGGTATGCACAAGCTGCGGACGATGCCGAACGGCAGCGGGCGGTGATCGACCAGGTGGCGTCACTGACCGATACCGCGGCGTTGTCAGCGTTCGGTCGACTGCGGTCGCGGTGACTGTCGAGGTGCGTCGGGTCGACGCCGTGACGGTGCGCCCTCTGCGTCACTCCGTGCTGAGGCCAGGCGGAGACCAGGCGGAGTCGGTGTATCCGGCCGACGATCTGGCCGACACCGTTCACCTGGCTGCCATCGATCACGATGTTGTCGTGGGAACGGCCACGGTCTTCCCCTCGCCGTATGAGGGGAGGCCCGCTTGGCGCCTTCGCGGCATGGCGGTGGACGAACGGCTTCGCGGCCAAGGCATTGGTTCGATCCTGCTCCGCGAGGTGCTGGACCACGTGCGAGGCGGGGAGTCCGATCTGCTCTGGTGCAACGCCCGCACGGTCGCCCTCTCGTTCTACACCGGCCACGGCTTCACGGTTGTCGGCGAGGAGTTCCAGGTCGCGCATGGGGTTCCGCACTACCGCGCACTGCTAACCGTGAGCCCACCTCGTTGACCTTCTTGCCGAAGTTCCTGATGACTGACTGAGGGCAGCTCAGACCGACGTGGTGGGATAGGCACGTGAACATTCGGAGTCTGCCGCTGAACGACGGCACGTCCCTGCCCGCCTTGGGTTTCGGCACCTACCCACTGAAGGGGGCGGAAGCCACCCGGTCGGTGAAGACCGCCCTCGACCTCGGCTACCGCCTGATCGACTCGGCGGCGAACTACGAGAACGAGAGCGAGGTCGGACGGGCGATTGCGCAGGCCGACGCGGAGGGCGTTCGGGCTATCGTGACCACCAAGCTGCCGGGGCGTGACCATGGCTACGACCAGACGATGCAGTCGTTCGAGGGATCGCTGCGCAAACTAGGGCGCATTGACCTGTATCTGATCCATTGGCCCAACCCGCGGCATGGGAGGTACCTGGATGCGTGGCGGGCCATGGTCGAGCTGCAGCGTCAAGGCCGCGTGCGGTCCATCGGCGTCTCCAACTTCACCGAACGGCACCTTCGAGAGGTTGCTGACCTGACGGGCGTCATGCCCTCGGTCAACCAGGTCGAGCTGCACCCGGAGTTCCCTCAAGCTGATCTGCGTCGCGTACATGCCGAACTGGGCGTGCTCACCGAGAGCTGGAGCCCGCTTGGTGAGGGCAAAACATTCGATCACCCTGCTGTCACCGGTCCCGCGGCGACGCACGGCCGCACGCCAGCTCAGGTCGTGCTGCGGTGGCACCTGCAACTGGGGGCGGTTCCGCTGCCGAAGGCAGCGAGCGAAGAACGGCAACGCGAGAATCTGGACGTGTTCGACTTCACGCTGACCGAGGCCGAAATGGCGGCCATCACTGGCCTCGGCACGCCCCGACGGTCGGCTCTGGGGTGGGGACCCGGAGACGAACGAAGAGATGTAGCAGGCGTTAGATGTACTGCTCTGCCGGCGCAGGCGGAGGGGCGGTCAGGTCCATGCCGTGCACGTCGGCCACCGTGGCAGCAAACCACTGGTCGAACGGGTCGTCTGACTGCATCAGCGACATCATGTAGTTTTCGGCGCCCGGACCTTGGTGCACGGCGATGGCGAGATAGCTGCCGTCGGGGTTGGCCTGCAGCCAGGCGTGATGGCCGGTGAGCTGGTGCCGGGCGTTGGAGGCGTCGAACTCGGCTTTGCGGGGGCCGGAGAGCTCTTTGGTCCAGGCTTTCCAGGCGTCCAGCTTCTCCGGGGCTATCGGAACTGCCATTGCACCCATGGTGTGTCCAATCGAGGGGGAGGTCGTCGGAGATGACTTCTCCCACCTTCCTCCCGGTCCGGGTATCGGTCAAGGTGTCCGGAAAGGTGACGCGTTCACCGGGCGGCGTCAGACGAACGGAACGTCAACCCACGGATTGCGGTCAGGTGGTCCGGCGGTCATCCGCACTGACGGTGGCTCGTCGATCTCGATAACCAGCGAGCCGAAGGTGAAGCCGTCGTCGCGCCACCGGCCCGGATACATGCATATGCCTGCGTCGGAGTCCGACAGCAGCTCGACAAGGTCGTCCGCGGTGCCGAGCTCGCTCATCGCATCGTCAACGCGCGACAGGCGCGGCATGCTCGACCCGGTGGCCCAGTCCTCGGGGTCGAACGTCACCTGGTGGTCGCCGTCGGACAGTGGGTGGTTGGTGTGCCACCGCGCACCCGAGCGATCAACCCCATTCGCATAGGACGCCACGAAGTCGCCGCCTGCCTCGAAGCCGATGACGCCATCGGCGGACGCCATCGTGTAGGCCTGACCGGACGCGTGACGGATGCTGCGGAGCAATGGCTCGACGGCGTCGAGTGATGTCTGTCCGATGAGTAGCCGCAGGACTAGAGCCACGGGCACCCCGTCTACGGCAACGGGCAGCTGGTCGAGGGTGTTGACGACGAGCCCGATGCCCTCGGCATTCGCGCCGCATAGCCCCACGACCCCCGCACGACTCAGCAGCACCTGATCAGGCCCATCGTCGGGCCGGAGGCGCAGGGCGACCTGGCTGGTGTCCATCCAGGTGTCGAGATCCATGTTCTGACCGATGAGGGTCTTGCCGCCGCGGTCCGCAATGGCGACTGCGCTGCAACCGGAGCCCTTCTCGCCCCACCACCACGCCTCGTCCAGGCAGTTGGTGGCGAAGATGGCGTCAGGGTCTGCGTTGGCCCCCTCCGCGATCCCCTCGATCTCCTCCAGCAGGGCCGGTGCCCAGCGGGCGGAGGCGTCTCGGAACCCCGACTCCCGCGACAGGCCCTTCCAGAGCTGGTCCGCGTCCTTGTCCGTCTTGGCCAACTCGTCTCGCCAGCGTTCGAGACCTGTAGCGATCAGGTCTCGGGCCTGCTCACCATGGGCCCTGCCCATCTCTCGGGGGGATCCGGCTGCGTCAATGATCATGAGTTCCACAGGTCCATCATGGCCCGCCAGGTGCCTGGGTGTCGCCACCTAGACTCACGGCATGGCCGGCCGCATCCGCAACGACGACGTCGCACGCGTGCGCGACATGGCCGGAATCGCCGAGGTCGTCGGCGACCACGTCACGCTTCGTCCCGCAGGGGGCGGCAGCCTCAAGGGGCTCTGCCCGTTCCACGAGGAGCGCAGCCCCAGCTTCCACGTCACCCCGGCCAAGGGTTTGTACCACTGTTTCGGCTGCCAGGTGGGCGGCGACGTCATCGACTTCCTCGAGCGCATCGAGCACCTCACCTTCCAAGAAGCGGTCGAGAAGCTCGCGGGGCGCTTCGGCGTCGATCTGCGCTACGAAGACTCCGGTGCCGGCCCCCGACGTCCGCAGGGCGAGCGCACGCGGCTCCTCGAGGCGCACAAAGCTGCGGCCGCGTACTACGCCGAGCAGCTGACGAGCGCCGAGGCCGTGGTGGGGCGACAGTTCCTCGATGAGCGGGGGTTCGACGCCGCAGCTGCTGCGCACTTCGGTGTGGGCTTCGCGCCCAACTCATGGGACGCCCTCACCCGCCACCTGAGAAGCAAAGGCTTCACCGATCGAGAGCTCACCGTGGGCGGCCTGTCGAAAGAGGGCCAGCGCGGCATGATCGACCGGTTTCGTGGGCGCCTGGTCTGGCCGATCCGCGACATCACCGGCGAGACGATCGGCTTCGGTGCACGCAAACTGCTCGAGGATGACCAGGGTCCCAAGTACCTCAACACGTCCGAGACGCCGATCTACCGCAAGAGTCAGGTGCTCTACGGCATCGACCTGGCGAAGCGCTCGATTGCCCAGCAGCGCAAGGCCGTGATCGTCGAGGGCTACACCGATGTCATGGCATGCCACCTCGCGGGCATCGAGACAGCCATCGCTACCTGCGGTACTGCCTTCGGCGGCGACCACGTCAAGATCCTCCGTCGCCTGCTGATGGACAACGACACCTTCGGCGGCCAGGTCGTTTTCACGTTCGACGGGGACGCCGCAGGGAAGAAGGCCGCGATGCGAGCCTTCGAGGACGACCAGCGTTTTGTGGCGCAGACGTTCGTCGCCGTCGAGCCGCACGGCCTCGACCCGTGCGAGCTGCGACAGAAGCAGGGCGACGCCGCGGTGGCGGCCCTTGTCGACAAGCCGGTTCCGCTCTTTGAGTTCGCGATCCGCAGTGTCCTGTCGGGACACGACCTCGAGCAGCCGGCCGGACGGGTCGCAGCCCTTCGTGCTGCCGCTCCATTGGTTGCCCAGATCCGTGACCAGTCGCTGCGCCCGGAGTACGCGCGATCGCTTGCCGGCTGGCTCGGTATGGAGGTCAGGCCTGTGCAGGACGCCGTGACCCAAGCACACCGAGCGCTGAAGCAGCAGCCCCGTCCGTCGACCTCGGCCCGGTCAGGGGAAGGGGAGCCCAGTGCTGATGCGCCGAAGGCCGTGCCGCGTCCCGACCCCCAGGACCGACGGCTCGCAGGTCCACGTGAGCTGTTGAAGCTGGCCGTGCAGCACCCCGGCAAGCTGGACTCCACGTTCGACGAGCTGCCGGCGAACATGTTCAGTCATCCTGCCTACGTGCAGGTGCGTGCGATCATCGGGACGGTCGGGGGAGTGGCGAGCGAAGACAGCACCTGGATGCAGCGACTCTCCGACGCTGCGCCTGACGACTCCGTTCGCTCGGTCATCAACGAGCTTGCGGTTGAACCCATCCAGGTCGACGAGTCGACGCTCGACCGTTACGCCCGCGAGCAGCTCGGACGCGCCCGTGAACGAGTTCTGACTTTGCAGATTGACGAGCTTCGTTCAAGGATGCAGCGACTGGAGTCCGAGGACCCTGTCGCCTATTCGGCAGTGTTTGCCGACCTTGTGGAGCTGGAGGCGAAGCGCCGCAAGATCCACGAGGACTCTCTTGGTGGCGAGTGAGAATGCGGCGATGCTGAGGTGAGGTGGCGTCGACCCGCACTTGATGACGAGGTTCGTGAGCTTCTGGACCTCGCCCCGAAGGAGCGCATCTTGGCGTGGGTAGACGATGGCTCGGGACGCCTGGTGGTTGCCTCTGACACCGCGCTGCACGTGCAGCGAACCCCCCCCGGCTACTCCCGACTGGGTTGGGAGCAGATCGAAAGGGCCTCCTACGACAGCGGTGTGCTGACCGTGGTGCTGGCGCCTGACCTCGGCGATGCGACTCTGCGGGTACCAGTCGGCGATGGACGAGACCTTCCTGTAGTTGTCCGAGACCGGGTCACGGCGAGTGTCATCGTTGATCGTTTCGTCGCGTTGGACGGTGAGTCGGGCGTACGCATCGTGGGTCGACGTGGTCCCGCGGGCGACATCCGGTGGCGGGCCGATCTCGACCCGCCGCTGGCGGGCGATCCCGCGGCTCGTGCCGAAGCTCAGGAGGTGCTTGCAGAGGTACGGGCTGAGGTTGGCGGCGGCTGAACACCCTGCCGGAAGCCGGTGGCGCTGCTGGTATTCTCGGCGGGCCGTTAAGGCGTCAATCCCGCGTAGCTCAATTGGCAGAGCAGCCGGCTGTTAACCGGCAGGTTACTGGTTCGAGTCCAGTCGCG
>CAWGPZ010000012.1:0-36956 GCA_963824605.1 uncultured Actinomycetota bacterium
GCTGGGGCCCCTCACTGTCGAGGTGAGCGCGGCGTTGGCGTGTGGTGCGGCTGACGTGCTCGCGGCCGACGCGGTGATCCTCGGGACCCCGGCCAACATTGGGTACATGTCGGGGGCGCTCAAACACTGTCTGGATCAGATCTACTACCCATGCCTCGAAGTAACCGTCGGCAAGCCCTACGGCGTCTACGTGCACGGCAACGACGACACAGCAGGCGCGTTGCGCGCGATCCATAAGATCGTCGGTGGCATGGGGTGGAAACAGGCCGCTGCCGATGTGTCCGTCACCGGCCCAGCGAGCCGCGAGGACCTTGCGGCATGCGAGGACCTCGGCACGCTCCTCAGCTTCGCGATTACCGGGTAGCGTGCCCGGCCATCTCCGTTCCTGCACCATGCGGGGACTGGCGGCTGCCAACTGACGGTACTTCGGTGCAGAACTCAGTAGCCGGGGAAGTACTGCAGGGCCTGCCGGCCGAAGGGACCGGGCAGGACAACCAGGGCCTGATCCGTCCAGACCGATCTCACGCCCCCTAGCCATTCGCCGGTAGGGCCAGGCGGCAGTGCACGCCAGCGGCCCGTGGTCGGGTTGTACGCAGCGCCCTCTGGGTGCTCAGAGTGCCGCAGGGCAGTGACGATGACCACCAACTCGCGGCCCGTCCAGGCGCCGGTCAGGTCCCAACTGTGAGTTCCGGGGATCGGCGCCTGCGGTAGCCCACTCCAGGTGTTGGTGATCGGGTCGTAGGCAGCGCCTTGGTCCTGGACGAAGCGCTCGCGGCCTTGGTTGCGGGTAGCCTCGCCGCCCCACACCAGCACGCGGTGTCCATCCCAAGCCCCCACGGCGCCCCACGCGCCGATAGGTGCAGCCGGCAGTGACCGCCAGTGGTCGGTGGCCGGCCGGTAGGCGTACCCGTCACGCAGCGACATGTCGTAGTCGGATCGCCCGTGGCGCACGATCATCGAGCCGCCCCACACAACCAGCTCCCGCCCGGTCCAGACAACCGTGGGTAGGCCGCGGTCCACACCGGGGATCGGGCGTCCCCGCGACCAGGTGTCTGTCGAGGGGTTGTACCGGAGCAGCGACTCGGCGTCGGCAAAGATCGCCTCCTTGCCGGTCCAGACCACCACCTGTGTGGGCACCGCCTGTGGCGCGCCGGCGATGCGGCGCCAGGTCCCCGTTTCGGGGTTCAACGCCATGCCGTTGCGCACCTCACGTGTCGTCCATGGACCGCCGGGGTTCGGTATCTCGCGACGGCCGCCCACCTGGATGAGCTCGGTGCCGGTCCAGACGAAGGCGGAGCCCACGCGCTCCCCCAGCGGGTACCGAGGAAGCGTCCGCCACGCACGTTTGGCCGGACCATAGGCGTAGATGAGGGGCCCGTCCATCGACTGGCAGCAGCCCTCGAGGGACGCGAGCACCTCTCGGCCGGTCCACACGTTGATCAGACCGAGCGAGGTCGGTGGGTCGGGGATACGGCGCCAGCCCTCGGCGTGTGGCGGCGCCGAGGTGGACGGGGATGCGGTCGCTGTCACGGTCGTGGTCGAAGTGGGGCTCGGCGAGGACGCCGGCGAAGAGGACGTCGACGACCCGCCGCATGCCGCCGCCACGACCAGGACGACAGTGGACGCAACAACCGACAGGAGTCTGCGCATCCCACTCGCCTCCTGCCTTGACTGTGCTCCGCCGAAAGGGAAGACGCCAGAGGAGAAAGTCACCGAGCGCTCACGCACGACACCATCAGAGGCACTCGCAGCTAGCCGGGCCCTGGTCCATTAAGCACTTCCTCGACCAGGTCTGCTACGCGTGCCTCGAGGTCACTACTGCCCATCCGTGACGGCCTCTACGTCCACGGTAACGACGACACGAAGGGCGCACTGCTCGCGCTCGAGGTGGCTGGCTACAAAGCGGAGGCTACGCCGAGCGGGCGAGTGCGACCGCGACGCATGGAGAGGTCACCTCGCCGGTCGGCATGGAGGCATAAGCCGGTGTGACCTCGAGAGAACGGACAACACCGTCTGACTCAGCCTCCGCGAGGAACTCCGGAAACCCGGACTCCCACAGCGTCATCTTCACGGTCAGGATGATCAGCCCCTCGGGGCGCACGACGCGAAACAGCTCAGGCAGTCCCTCGGTCCCGACATGTCCGGTGGTGAAGACACCCGTACTGATCGCTGCCGCATACCTGGAGTCCTCGAAGCTGAGAGGCTCACCCAGGTAGGCGTGGTGGAACTCTCGGTAGGCGTTCTTGCTGCGAGCAACTTCCAGCATCCCCGGTGATGCGTCCAAGGCATCGACCACCGGATAGCCGACGATGCCCAGCAGCTCACCGATCAGCCCCGTACCCGCGCCAGCATCGAGGATCGGACTGGCCCCGACCGGGAGGTAGCGCGTCAGCAGGGCCAAGGCAACGACCGGGTGTCGGTAGCCGAAGTCGGCCATGTCTGAGTCGTACGAGCCGGCCCACTCGTCGTAGGCAGCCGCCAACTCGACGGGGTTGGTGGCTCCGTACACGGCATCCAACTTCGACTCAGCCATGACACCTCCCGGGATCTTCGTGCTCACCCTTCCGCAACAACGGTCAGGGGGCAACAGGCTCCCGGGGCTCGACCAGCTCAGTCACTACCGCGTCATGGTGAACGACGGAGCTCGTCGTCGACGTCAGCCTCGGTGATGGGCTTGCGTCCGTAGACCTCCCAGACGTTCATCACCAGGCCGATACCCCAACCAGCGATCACCCACACGGGCCAGAAGAAGCCACCCCCGCTGAGTGCCCAGACGATGACCAAGAACGTGTTCACGACGACGTACGCCACAGCGTGCGTCTTCAAGTCACGCTTGGCCTGCAGGCGTTTGCGAGCCAGTTCCCGGCGCTCGTCGGACGTCGGCGTCCCGGCAGATTCTGATGTCTCGATATTCGTCATGTCGACCTCCCACGGCACCATGCCCACGCCAAGTAGTGGCCGGGCACGCGTGCCTACCCCCCTCACCATGGTTCCTTTCAGCCCTCGTCACCAGACCCGAAAGTCCCTGGACGTCAGTCGGATGCCGTGACGCTCGGATCCCGTGACATGTGTTCCGTGAACCACTGGCCCGCGGCGTCAGCGACTACCTCGAGGGCTCCGGGCTCGGCGAAAAGATGGGTGGCCCCGGGCACCACCAACAGTTCTGTTGGACACGTCAGCCTGGCCTGCGCCCGGCGGTTGAGCTCAAGGACCGTCGTGTCTGCTCCTCCGACGATGAGCAGCGTCGGGGCGACCACCTCAGGGAGGACCGCCTCTGCGAGGTCGGGCCGGCCACCTCTGGAGACGACAGCCGATACGCCGGAGCCCAGCTCAGCTGCAGCGGAGAGGGCTGCAGCCGCACCGGTGCTGGCACCGAAGAAGCCCACTCCCAATGAACTGAGGTCCGGCTGGCCCCGAAGCCACGCCGTCAGGTGGGCCAACCGCTCGGTGAGGAGTTCAATGTCGAAGACCAGATTACGATCGCCGTCCTCCGCCTCGGTGAGCAGATCCACCAGAGCGGTCGCAAGTCCGGCCTCGACCAGTCGCCGTGCCACAAAGCGGTTGCGCACACTGCGGTGACTGCTGCCGCTGCCGTGGGCAAACACCACGAGCCCGCGGGCACGGGGAGGAACGGAGACAACGCCCGCAAGATGCCCATGCGTCACCGGAATGGAGACCTCTCGAACTGTGGGGCTGGCTGCGGCTTCAGCCAGGCACCGGTTCACCTCATCGTCGACCGTCGGCCGGAAGTCTCGATAGTGCGCCCCGACGGCAATGAATCCTCTCGGAGTCTCCAGGGCAAGGCACTCGTCCGCGACGTCTTGGAAGGCCCCGGTCCACCCGACAGGCGCCACGGGAACGGCCAGAATCACGCGGCGCGCTCCGTGTTCGGTGGCAACGCGGCAGGCTGCTCGAGCCGTCGCCCCCGTCGCGACACCGTCGTCCACGATCAGTGCCGTCCGATCGACGAGGGGCTCACGTGCGCGCACCGCCCGGTATTCCTTGGCCCGGCGCTCAACCTGCAGCCATTCGGACTCGGAGATGCTCTCGACTTCCTCATCGGTGATCGATGCCTGACGCACCACATCGTCGTTCAGCACACGAACCCGATCCTCGCCGACCGCACCCATGGCGAGTTCGGCATGCCCGGGAACGCCGAGCTTGCGAACGACGATGACATCGAGCGGGGCTCCCAGCTCACGGGCAACCTCGGCTGCCACCGGAACCCCACCTCGCGGAAGCCCGAGCACCACGACGTCGCGGTCGAACCCACGGGTGCCCAAGAACTGCGCCAGGCGTCGGCCGGCATCAATACGGTCGGTGAACATCACACGCCTCCCGTCCCATCCTCCATCCGGGACGATCGGATGGGGAGGGTCGAGAGTCCTGCGACGGGCTGGGCTGCCTCAGCAAAGTGACGAGGTTGCGTGGCGGTAGGGCGAAACTACTGGTCAGGCCAGGGGCCACACGATCTTCGTTTCCCACGTCGCTGGGTCGGTCTGTTCGGAGGGGTCGGACAAGTAGCTCTCCCACATTCCGACGGTCGGGACCAGTTGTCGATGGCGCATCCAACTCTGCAGCTCGGCGTAGGTCTGCTCCATCGTCTCGTAGGGACCGACGTGGATCGCGACCACGGCTCGGCCACCGGGCAGAACGAAGTCGTGGACCTCACCGTGAAGCGACGTCGGCTCCCGCACCGGGAACCCGGCTTCGACGACCACGGTGTCGGTGGGCATCGAGGGGTAGTAGCCGAACGGCGCGCCCTCAACCATCGCACCTGTCTCCTCCACTGCGGCCATGACCGCAGTAAATGCCCGACCGAAGAAGTCCGGCATGGCTGAGAGTGGCACCTCACCATGAACGGTGAGGGCATGCTGCTCCCCGAGTTCGTCGATTCTGGGGGTCACAGCCATGGACCTGATCGTGACACGTCAACGTACGTCATGCCAGGGCCCAACGTCAGCGCCAGAATCGCTTGACAACGCTGCTCCACAACACTCAGCTCCACCAACATGGAAGGAGTGTCACCGATCAGGCGGAACCACCGTCACCCATCAGGCGAAACCGTGTCACCACTCAATCGAGACCGGACAAACGCTTAGTGGGGCGGGTGGGGCTCGAACCCACGACCGACGGATTAGGAGATCGTCAGGGCCGAATTCCTGACCTGCGCACTTCCGAGTTTGCCCAGGAAACACAGGGCTTTGTAGTGCGGGATGGTATTGGCTAGTCCTGTCCAGTTCCGCCCATTTCACGGACCTATTGCGGACCGCAATCACCACGGAAGCATCCGACCCGGGGATGCTTGGTGGGGCCCCTCCCCTGAAGTACTGCTCCCCTTCGGCGGAAGTTTCCTCGTTCCTTCACACGCCATGACTTCCTTGTGCTGCCGTGGTGCCCGTCGCCGCTTCCCCAAACAATGGCTGATGCGGTACCCAGCCCGAGAGCGTAACGGCGACTCACCGGCGAGGACCCGGTCCAGGGTACGTCGGCGCCCCGTCGGGTCTGACGTGCGTTCCCCCACGTGGTCCTCGGCGTCTATCGGGGCGCGCTCAGCCGCTCAGCGAGTCCACCTCGTCGAAGCTCGTCGGCTTGCCTCGGGCGCCCCGGTTCCAGAGCCAGGTGAGCACCCACAGCACGACCCCGAGCCCGAGCAGCCAGGCCGCGATCGTGTACTGCACGGGGTCCCGATCGGTCCAGGGCCCGACGAGAAAGGCACACGACAGGGCCCCCAGCACCGGCAGGACGACCGGGACCCGGAAGTGCGCGTGGGCGACGGGGTCCCTGCGCTTGAGGACCAGGCAGGCGACGTTGACGACCGTGAAGACGCCGAGGAGCAGCAGCGCGGTCGTGCCGCCCAGGGCCCCCACCGTGTCGGCCTGCATGACGCTGGTGACCACGACGATCAGCCCCAGCGCAATGGCGGTGACGAAGACGATCGCCGCCCACGGCGTACGACGGCCGGGGAGCACCGCCGAGAGGGAGCGCGGCAGGACGTCCTGCTTCGCCATCCCGTAGATGAGCCGACTGGCCATCAGCATGTTGATCAAAGCCGTGTTGGCGACGGCGAACATCGAGATAAGCGGGTAGAGCGTGTCCATGGGCAGGCCGGGGGCTCCGGCCCGCACCACCTCGAGCAGCGGCGTCTCGCTCTCGGCGAGCACCCCGACCGGGACGAGCGCGACCGCCGCGATCGAGACGAGCACGTAGATGAGGGCGGTGATCCCCAGTCCGGTCAGCATCACCTTCGGGAAGGTGCGGGAGGGCTGCCGGGTCTCCTCCGCCATGTTGACCGAGTCCTCGAACCCCACCATCGCGAAGAACGCCAGCGAGGTCGCCGCGGTGACCGCCACGAACGCGCTGCGGTCCTCAGAGGTGTCGAAGACGACGACCCGGCCGAAATCCGCCCCGCCTTGCGTCATCGCGTAGACGCCGATCAGGATCACGATCAGCACCCCGGTCAGCTCGACGAAGGTCAGGACGACGTTGACCTTGACGCTCTCGCTCACCCCTCGCAGGTTGATCAGCGCGAGGAGCGCCATGAACACCAGCGCGATCACCATCACCACCGTCGTACCGGCCTCGAGCTCGGCCACCACGGCGAGGTTCTCGGCGAAGAACTTCGAGGCGGTCGAGGCGCTCGTGATGCCGGAGCTCATCACGGCGAAGGCGACGAGGAAGGTGAGGAAGTGCACGCCGAACGCCTTGTGCGTGTACAACGCGGCACCGGCCGCCTGCGGGTACTTGGTGACCAGCTCCAGGTACGAGAAGGCGGTGACGGTGGCGACCGCGAACGCCACCAGGAACGGCGCCCAGGCGGCCCCGCCGACCTCACCCGCGACGTCGCCGGTGAGCGCGTAGACGCCGGTGCCCAGGATGTCGCCGACGACGAACAGCAGCAGGAGCCTGGGGCCCAGCGCGCGCTTGAGCTGAGGCTGGTCGCCTCGCGTCTCGCTGCCCACGTCCGCGCTCATCAGTGGCCTCTCCTCTGGCTTCCTCGGCTGTCCTCAGCGACCCGCCGCCTCTCACTGTGGGACGTTCTCCACCCGCGAGGCAACAACGCCACGCCCCGGCGCCACCATGCCTAATCGTTCTATGCGGGATCTTGGACATGGCTGTTGACGATGGTCGACTCCCCCGCAACCCGGCACGCCCTAAGGGTGGGGAGGGCCGCAAGGCCTACTTCCTTCCGCGGCTCCCGGCAGCGAAGAAACACCGCTACCTAAGTCACGACGAACTCGCCAAGCTCGCCATCGCTTGCGGGGACTACGAGACGCTAGTGCTTGCTATGGGTTACTGCGGTCCCCGGTGGGGTGAAGCGTCGGCCTTGCGGGTCCGGGATGTCGACATCCTGCGCGGCAAGATCCGCCTTGAGAGGTCTGTCGCCGAGATCGGTGGAAATCTGATCTATGGGGCCACAAAGACGGGCAAAGTGCGTGAGGTTGTCGTGCCCACGTTCCTGCGCGAGGCTTGAGGCACAGATGGAAGGCAAAGGCCCCGACGATCTGTTGTTCACTTCCCCCACCGGGGCCCGCTGCGCCTCAGCAACTGGCGCAACCGCTGCTTCGACAAAGCGGCCAAGGCCCAGAACCTCGACGGTCTCACTCCTCACGGCCCACGCCACACAGCCGCCAGCCTCGCAGTCGCATCTGGCGCGAACGTGAAGGGCGTCCAGCAGATGCTGGGACACCAAAGCACGGCGATGACGCTGGACACGTATGCGGACTTGTTCGACGACCATCTCGACGCTGTCGCGGAACGCCTCGATGAGGCATACGAGAAAGCTCGTGCGGACTCATTGCGGACTGGAACCGACGGCACAACACTTCGTGCCGTGCTTGCGGAGCCCTGACATGGCTCTGACCTGCACGAACGCCTGGGGGCTGGTGGGGCGGGTGGGGCTCGAACCCACGACCGACGGATTATGAGTCCGCTGCTCTGACCGACTGAGCTACCGCCCCCGGCACAACTTTGGGGAAACTTTGCGCACCTATGGCGCCTGCAAGTTACCTCAAAGGTGTTGGATCGGGGGTATGCGCCTCACCCCTACCGAACGAGACCGCCTCCTGATCTTCACTGCCGCTGAGCTCGCCCGTGCCCGCAAGGCCAGGGGGTTGCCACTCAACGCACCAGAAGCCACAGCAATCGTCGCTGACACCGTCATCGAGGCCGCTCGCGACGGCCGGCGCCTTCGGGACGCCGTCGACGCCGCATGCAACATCTTGGAGCCAGACGACGTACTCCCTGGCGTGGCCTCGCTCGTTCCCGAAGTGTGGGTCGAGGCGGTCTTCGACGACGGCAGCCGACTCGTCGTGGTGCCAGAACCGCTCGGTGCCGCGCACGGGGAGGCGATCCCCGGGTCGGTGCATCCCGCCAACGAACAAGTTGACTCCGCAACTGCTGCAACACGCGACATCGACGTCCACAACACGTCAGGAGTTCCGATCAGCGTCACCTCGCACTTCCACTTCTTCGAGGTCAATCCACGCCTGTCCTTCGACAGAGGCGCCGCCTACGGCATGCGCCTGGCAATCGATGCCGGCGAGGCGATCCGCTTCGACCCGGGCGCAACGGTCACCGTTGGCCTGGCACCGATCGGAGGCGAACGCGTCGTCATCGGATTCGCCGGGCTGGTCGACGGACCGCTGGACGCCGATGGCGCCAAAGAGGCAGCCATCGCCAAGGCACGGGCCACGGGCTACCTCGACACGGAGTCTTCGACAGACGGAGGCACCCGATGAAGTCGCACGACTACATAGCCGTCTACGGAGCCACCACCGGCGACCGCGTCCAGCTCGGCGATACAGGGTTGATCGTCGAGGTAGAGAGCGACTCGCAGCAGCACGGAGACGAGTTCCTCATGGGCTTCGGTAAGACCGCCCGCGACGGCATCCACCTTCAGGCTGTTCCGACCTCCGAGTCCTGTGACGTGGTGGTCTCGAACGTCCTCATGCTCGACCCCATCCTCGGTATCCGGAAAGTTTCGATCGGCATACGTGAAGGACGGATCAGCGGCATTGGTCGAGCCGGCAACCCGCACACCTTGGCTGGGGTTGACGTCGTGGTCGGCAACAGCACCGCTGTCATCAGCGGTGAGGGTCTCATCGCCACCCCGGGGGCCATCGACACCCACGTGCACCTCATGTCGCCCCGAATCATGGAAGCCGCCCTCTCCTCTGGCGTCACGACGATCCTCGGACAGGAGTTCGGTCCGGTGTGGGGCGTCGGCGTCAACTCTCCGTGGGGCCTGCGCAAGGCCTTCGGTGCCTTTGACGAGTGGCCCGTCAACATCGGATTCCTCGGTCGTGGATCGTCCTCTGACGATGCGCCGCTCCGCGAGGCGGCAGAACTGGGCGGGGTCTGCGGCTTCAAGGTGCATGAAGACACCGGGGCACATGCCCGTGCCCTGGATACCGCCCTGCGGGTTGCCGATGAGTACGACGTGCAGGTGGCGCTGCACACCGACGGCCTCAACGAGAGTCTCTCGGTCGAGGACACGCTTGGCGTTCTCGACGGACGGACGATCCACGCGTTCCACGTCGAGGGGTGCGGCGGCGGACACGTTCCCAACGTGCTGCAGCTGGCGGGCGTTCCGCACGTGATCGGCTCGTCGACGAACCCAACGCTCCCCTACGGCCGGGACGCCATCCATGAACACCTCGACATGATCATCGCCAGCCACGGCCTCAAACCGGACCTACCCAGCGACCTGAAGATGGCGTCCGATCGCATTCGGGGAGCCACCATGGGCGCCGAGAACGTCTTGCACGACCTCGGCGTGATCCCCATCACCTCCTCGGACGCACAGGGCATGGGGCGGGCAGGAGAGACCGTGAAGCGCACATTCGCGATGGCAGCCCAGAACAAGCGCGCACGTGGTCCGTTGGCCGACGCCGATGACGGGCGGGCCGACAACGCCCGCGTCATGCGCTACCTCGCGAAGCTGACGATCAACCCCGCGATTGCGCATGGCTTCTCCCATGAGCTTGGCTCGCTGGAGGTCGGCAAGATGGCTGACATCGTGCTCTGGCAGCCCGCGTGGTTCGGAGCCAAGCCCAATCTCGTCCTCAAAGCGGGCTTTCCGGCCTGGGGGCTCACCGGCGATCCCAATGCCACCGTTGACCTGGCCGAGCCACTGGTCTACGGCCGCCAGTTCGGCGGGCACGGCCCGACCGCCGCTGATCTGTCGCTGGCCTTCGTCAGCAAGGGATGCGACACAGACGCTCTAGGTCTGCGTCGCCGCACCTCGCCGGTGCAGAACTGTCGCGAGATCGGCCTGGCCACAATGGTCGGCAATGCCACAACGGGAACCACCGAGGTCGACGTCCGGGGCGAGCGCGTGACGTTCGACGGCGTGGAGCTCACGGCCGAGCCGGTGGACGCGGTCAGCCTCAGCCGGTTGTACTTCCTGTAGCGCTGTACAGAAGCGCTCACCGCCTGGCAAGCGGCGTCAGGTGCCTGTCATCGTCTTGGCGATGTCACCGGAGGAATCCCCACCGCGGCGCAGAACGAGTGCAACCAGCCCGATGGCCACCAGCGTCAGGGCAAACATCAGTGTCGACACTGAGGCGATCTCTGGGCGCAGTGCTGACCGTAGCGACGAGAAGACGTAGACCGGCCACGGTGTGTAGCCCGGCGTCGAGACGAACGACGAGATGATTGTGTTGTCGAGGCTCAGGGTGAAGGAGAGAAGCGCACCTGCCAGCACCGCGGGCATCACCAAGGGCAGAGTGATCTGGGTGAATCGACGGAACGGCGGAGCGTAGAGATCGGCAGCCGACTCCTCGAGGGCCTCGTCGAGACCAGCCAGCCGCGCCCGCACGATCAGCGCCACCACGGCGGTGGCGAAGATGGCGTGCGAAATCACCAGGCGCACGAGTCCGTTGCCGAACGCCACCAAGTTCCAGTCCTCACCCAACCGCACGTACCACGGCAGCAGACCCACGGCGTCGACGATCTCCGGCGTCACCAGCACGACGGCCACCAGAGCCAAAAAGATCCCGACCCACTTGCCGGGTCGACGGGCCAGTGCGATCCCGGCCATGGTTCCGAGCACTGTGGCGATCAGCGCGGCCATGAATCCCGCTTGCACCGACACCCAGACAGCACGTTGAGCATTGGGGTTGTTGAAGAACGCCTCATACCCTTCAAACCCGAACCCGTTCCACGACGTCAGAAGGCGACCGGTGTTGAACGAGAAGGCGATGATGACGAAGATCGGGGCGAACAGGAAGAGGTACATCAGGACGCCCCACACGTTGAGCAGTCCGTTGGTCCAGTCGCGGCGCTTTCGCTTCTCGACGATGGGCGACTTGGTGGCGGCCCGCGTCGATTCCATCGTTGTCATGCGCTCTCCTTCACAACGATCTCAACGCGGCGACGAGCACGAAGGATCGACCGCAGAATCAGGCCGAGCGCTCCAAAGACACCCACGGTGAGGAGAATCAGCGCCATCAAGAGGACCGCCGTCGCTGAGCCCACCGGCCAGTTCTGCCCGGACCCGAACCACACGGCCACGAGCTGGCCGAGCATGTTGCCCTTCGCGCCGCCAAGGACCTCTGCGGTGATGTAGTCGCCCATCAGCGGGATGAAGACCAGCAGCATGCCGGCGACAATTCCGGGCATCGCGAGGGGCAGGCTCACCTGCGTGAAGGTCTTGAACCGGTTGGCTCCGAGGTCTTTGCTGGCCTCCCGCATCGCCGGATCGAGTCGGTCGAACGCGACGAACAGCGGGAGGATCATCAAGGGAAGGTAGTTGTAGACCACACCCAGCTGAACGGCGCCACGGGTGTACAGCAGCTCGAGCGGCTGATCGATCAGTCCAACGTTCTGCATGAAGTCAGAGGCGAATCCGTTGGGGCTGATGATCAGCTGCCAACCAATGGTGCGTACCAGGAAGTTCGTCCAGAACGGCACGAGCACGAGGCCCAGAAGCAGGCCGCGCCACCGAGGGTTGACACGAACCGCCAACCAGTACGAGAACGGAAGAGCAATGATCAGGCAGATGAAGGTGCCGATCAGAGCGACGCGCAGGGTATTGGTGAGCGTCGGGGCGTAGACCGGGTCGAACGCCGTCCGGTAGTTGTCGAACGACCAGTTGCCGAGGGCATAGGTGCTGAAGATGTCGGGCTTGTAGCCGAAACTGATGACAACAATGACCGCGACTGGGATCAGGAAGAACGCGATGAAGAACAACCAGGCCGGCCACGCCATGATCGACCGTGGCGCTCGCACCCGACTGCGACCAGACGCCTGAGGCGGCGGCGGTGCCGCCGCCTCAGGCGCGGCCTCAAGATCCAGCGACATCTGCGATCAGGCCCCTGCCGCTGCCTTTGTCTTGTTCGAGATCTCGACGCGGCGCTGCTGCGCGTCGTTGAGCTCGCCAGACTCCATGGTCTCGACCTGCTCTGGGGTGAAGAAGACGATGTCGAGGCGTTCCAGCCCTGCCTCGTTGGCTGCGGGCTCGATTCCCTTCACCGCGGTGTGGTAGCCGATGTACGACAGCTCGGCCAGCGACACCTTCGGGTCGAGCACGTAGTTGATCCACGCATACGCCGCGTTGGGGTTCTTGACGCCGACCGGGATGCACCAGTTGTCCATCCAGATCTCGGTGCGCGGCCCGGGGAAGACCCACTTCCAGTCGTTGCCACCGGAGTCGATGATGCCCTGGCGGGCGTCGCCGTTCCAGGCGTGTGACAACCAGTAGCTTCCTTCGGCGATCCCACCGCCACCTGGGTAGGAGTCGAAGCGCTTCACGTGCGGTGCCATCTGGTTGACCATGTAGTCCTCGCAGGCGTCGAGCTGCGCGGGGTCGGTGGTCATCCAGTTGATGTCGTTGGCCCAGAAGTACAGGCCGCACAGGTTGTCGGGGCTGTCGAGGATCGACACCTGGCCGCTGGCCTCACCGGTCGCAACGTCGAGGAAGTCCTGCCACGTCGACATCTCTTTGCTGATCTTCGAGCTGTCGTAGGCGTAGCCAGTAGTGCCCCATGCCTTCGGCACCGAGTACTTGTTCCCCTCGTCCCACGGTTGGTTGAGGTAGGCCTCATCGACGTTCTCGAAGTTCGGCAGGCGCGTCAGGTCGAGCTCTTCGAGCAGGTCGTTGTCCACCATCTGAGGGATGAATGGGCCGGTGGGTACCACCAGGTCGAAGCCGCCGGTGCCCTTGGCAGCGATCAGCTTGCTGATCATCTGCTCGTTCGAGTTGTACGAGTCCAACTGCAGCGTTGGCCCGTACTCCTTGGTGAACGACTTGAGAACCTTGGGGCTGTCGTACTCACCCCAGGTGTACATGAAGACCTGGTCCTCGAGCGGCTCGTCAGCGCCTCCGCTCGTCGACCCCGTGCTCGTTTCGTCGCTGCCGCACGCCGTCAGGAAGACCGAACTACCGACGACCGTGGCACCCGCGCCCGCCAGAAAGGCTCGACGCGAGACCTGTTCGACTACGCTGCTGGGTGCGAGCAGTCGAACTGATTCCTCTGGCGTTGTCATGATCTTCTTCCCTTCATGGGCTCAGCGATTACTGAGCGGTCTCGGTGAGCTGGGAACCGGCCGCGGGATCGGCCAGCACGATGTCGGATTGGTCGGCGTTGAAGACGTGGACGTGGTCTGCGGCCCACGAGCACCACACCTCTGAACCCGGCATCAACCGGGGAGCTGCGACTCGAGGAAGCACGGCCAAGATCTCTTTGCCGTGCGGCGTCATGACCACGAACTGAATGACGTCGCCAAGATGTGAGACCGCCGCCAGCTGCCCCTTGACCTTGTTTCCCGTGGCCGCATTGGGATCACCCTCAGTGATGTGGACAGCCTCCGGACGCACAGCCGCGAGCGCAGGCTGGCCTGCCCGAGCGGTGGAGTCGTCTCTCTCTGAGACCAGCAGCAGACCATCGGCCTGCACTGTCTGCGTGCCGTCGTGAGCATCTCCGGAGAAGAAGTTCTGACGTCCGATGAAGCCCGCCACAAACGCCGACGCCGGCCGCTCATAGATGGTGTAGGGGTCGGCCAACTGCTCGACGCGCCCGTCGAGCATGACGGCGATGCGGTCACTCATCGACAGTGCTTCTTCTTGATCGTGAGTGACAAAGATGAAGGTGATCCCGAGCTGCGACTGCAGCAGCTTCAGCTCGATCTGCATCTCTTCGCGGAGCTTGCGGTCCAGCGCTCCGAGCGGCTCGTCGAGGAGCAAGACGCTGGGCCGATTGACGAGGGCCCGGGCCAGCGCCACGCGCTGTTGCTGTCCACCAGACATCTGGCGGGGCTTGCGCTCGGAAAGGGACGTCATCTTGACCATGTCGAGCGCCTCGGTCACCCGCTGGCTCGTCTCTGCCTTGCCGACTCGCTTCTGCCTCAGTCCGTACGCCACGTTCTCGGCCACGGTCATGTGCGGAAACAGGGCATAGGCCTGGAAGACGGTGTTGACATCTCGTTTGTGCGGAGGAACGCGGTCCACAGCCTCGCCCGAAATCAGTACTTCGCCGACCGTTGGATCCTCGAAGCCGGCGAGCATGCGAAGAGTCGTGGTCTTGCCGCACCCGCTGGGACCCAGCAGCGACATGAACTCACCGGCCTGGATCACGAGATTCAGATCGTCAACGGCGGTGAAGTCGCCGAACTTCTTCGTCACGCTGCTCAACTGCACTGAGCCCTTGACGGGACCCGCACTAGCCTCGGCCACCACTCGATCCTGCTCCTCATCTCGGCCCCTGATGACCGACGGAGTCGACGCCTCTGTCGCGCTGAACGGCACTGAGTCAATCAGAAACGGACGCTTGGGTGACCCTTTCGCATCCAAGTCGTTACATCGTGTCGAAAAAGTGCTCACGGCCGGTAGTCAGGGCAGGTCAGGAAGGGCGTTCGTAGACCACTTCACCGGCGGCAATCGTCCACTCCACCCGGGCCGATGCCACGGGCTGGGCGCCTTCGGCGAAGAAGTTGCGATCGAGGACAGCGAGGTCGGCCCGCATCCCCGGGGCCAACCGACCACTCTCCTCGTCGTGATTGACGTGGGCAGTGCCAGACGTGAACGCGGCGACCGCGTCGGCCAGCGCCACACGCTCTTCCGGCAGGAAGACCGGGGCGTCAGGATCGGCCGGGTCACGACGGTTCACCATGACGTCGATCTCCTCCAACGGGTTCGCGCTGGTCACCGACCAGTCGCTGCCGCCGGCGAGGCGGGCGCCGGCCCGCATCATCGAGGCGAAGGGATACATCATGTCGACGCGTTCCTGACCCAGGAACGGAACAGTGAGCTCATCCATCTGAGCATCGCTCTGCGCCCATAGCGGCTGGCAATTCGCAATGGCCCCGACCTTGGCGAACCGCCCGATGTCGTCAGGGTGAACGATCTGCACGTGAGCGATATGGTGCCGATGATCTGTCACACCGTTGGCGGCACGCGCGGCCCCGACCGCGTCGAGCGCATTGCGTACCGCCTTGTCACCGATCGCGTGCATGTGCACCTGGAAGCCGAGCCGGTCCAGCTCCGTCACGGCTGAGGCCAGGAGGTCACGCTCGACGTATGACAATCCGTGGTTGCTCGTATGCCCGCCACAGCCGTCGCAGTACGGCTCGAGCAGGGCGCCCGAGTAGTTCTCGAGGACGCCGTCGGTCATGATCTTGACGCTCGTCGCGCTGTAGTTTCCGACCACACCGTTCTCACGCTGCGCAAGGAACTGCGGGATCTGTTCCAGGCCCTGGTGGCGGTCCCACCAGAGCGCGCCCACGACCCGAGCGGTCAGGCGTCCGTCAGCCGCCAGTGCACGGTAGGCATCGTGAGTTCCAGGGGTGACCCAGGCGTCCTGCCAAGCGGTGATCCCAAGCGAGTGCAGATGCTGTTGGGCGTTCAGAATCGCAGCCTCCCACTCCTCGCGGGCAGGTAGCGGCACGAGCGTGTCATTGAACGTGTACGCCGCACCCTCGTGCAGCATGCCGGTCGGCTCACCGGTCGAGGAGTCCCGCTCGATACGACCGTCCGCCGGGTCTGGAGTGTCCTTGGTGATCCCGGCCAGCCGGAGGGCAGCGGAGTTGACCCAAGCGCCGTGGACGTCTTTGTTGAACAAGAACACCGGGCGATCGGGCACGATCGCATCGAGGTCTTCCTTGGTCGGGAGTCCACCCGGAAAGCTCTCCATCGCCCACCCTCCCCCGACGATCCACGGTTCGTCAGAGTTGTCCCGGGCGTACTGGCTGAGGGTCGCGAGGTAGGCCTCACGACCGATGTCGTCATTGAGCCAGACCCGAAGGCGGTTGCGGCCGGCGAAGGGGCTGTGAATGTGAGCGTCCTGGAATCCGGGGAGAACCAGGCGCCCCGGCAACGACATCACGTCGGTCGAGGGGCCCCGTAGCTCGGCAAGATCACCTGCCGAGCCCCCCAGGGCCATGATTCGCCCATCCTTGACGGCGATCTCACTGGCCCACGACCTCCCGTCGTCATTGCAGTAGACGGCGACGTCGGTGAGAAGCAGGTCAGCAGCAGGTGTTGAAGGCATGCCTGCATCCTTTCCGGCCGTCGAAGGTGGAGCAAGCACCCGGCCCGTTCAATGCGCATTGCCCACCTGACGCCTTCACCCGTTCGGCGTCACCCGCGCGGGCTACCAGCAGGCGGTCCCAGGTGCCGATACACCAAGTGGTCCAGCTGGGCCCTGTTCATTGTCTTTCTTGGCTCTAGGGGCAGTCCGTGGCACGAAACTTGCGATGGGTTCGACTGTTCGGCATGCCGACCGTTGTCGTCGTGGGGGCTGGGGCCCTGCTCGGCGCTCCATCGGATGCAGCGACGACAACCCCATGCACAATGCGGGTCAACATCGACAGAACATCCTCAGTGACCTACGCGAACGGCGTCGAGCGCAACGTCTACCAGGTCAAGGTCAGCTGGGGTGATCGGTCGCAGACCGCCGATGTCCACCGGATGGTGATGCCGGCGAAGGCGGAGCCGCGCCTCGTGACCAAGAGGCTGGGTACCCTTGGCAACCTGAAGGCCCAGCTCGAGAGCCCCAAGGGCAAGCGGGGTATCGCAGCGGTCAACGGCGACTTCTTCTACGGCTACTCGATCGGCGGGCAGCGGGTCTACCTACCGCGGAATGCCTCGGTGACCAAGGGCAAGCCGGTACGCCTCGGGCCTGAACGCACGCGTGTGGTGGGAATCGACGAGGACGGAAATCCCTACGACCGTGAGGTCGGCATCGACGGCACGGTGGCACACGGCAGCAAGGTCTTTCCCATCGACAGTCTGAACTGGCATTCCATCGGCGAAGAAGGCGTCGCCATCTACACCCCGGCCTGGGCTGGCGTCCAGGACGCCAAGCGCCCCGCTGGGGTCGTCGAGTGGGTCGTCAAGAGGAACAAGATCATCGATGTCCGCACGCGCAGTCAGACGGGCAAGACAGTCAGGGCCCACACGAAGATCGTGGCCTTCGGGAAGAAGTACGCGAAGGTGGCCAGGCGCGCCAAGGTGCGCAGTGCCGCGCTGCTAGCGATCAGACAGAGCACAGCAGGAGGTGTGCAGCTGCAGGAGGCGATCGGACGAGGGGTCTCGCTGCTTGATGGGGGCGAGGTGAACCTTCCGTGTCAGAGCAAGTGGTACCAGCAGCGACCGCGCACCACCGTCGGGTGGGACGAGAACGGCAACTGGATGACACTCTCTCTGCCCGGCAGCGGATACGACCGCCATGGCTACCGGATTGGCGGCCTCGGCCTTGCTCAGGAGGCCAACGTTGCCAAGGCTCTCGGGTTCGTCGAGGCATCCGAACTCGACGGTGGTGGCTCAACAACGGCCATGGTGCGTCGACCCGACGGTGCCTGGGACAGAGTCGACGACAAGGACTCCATATGGCAGCGCCCGGTGCCGAACGCACTGATCTGGGTCAAACCGGCGAAGTAACGGCAGCAGGACGGAAGCCGCGGGCGATCATCCAGACCGCCAGCACCATTTCCTGCACGGCCAGTGGGGCACCTGGCTGGAGGACGCGGGCTCAACTACTGCGTACATGGCCAACAAGGCGGCGGCCGCATAGAGCGGAATTGCTGCAAGACCCCAAACCGAGATCCACCGCGGGACGATGCGCGACGGGTGGACCATGAACTAGAAGGTGCCTACCCCCAGACAGAAAGCGATGGCGAGCACGGCATTCACGGCGTCAACGTCGATCAGGATCCCGGCCAACCCATCACCGGCCAATGACGCCGGGTCTCCAGCCTCCGTGACGGCCTCGCCAAGCGGATCGAGCAGGAACCAGCCAACGGCCAGAGCCTCGCTCACCCGGCGAAGACCTGAAACAGCACGACCGGGACGAAGGCGAACGACAGCCCCATGACGAGAAGGAGCAACGCACCGGTCACGATGGCGCCCGAGTGGTCGGCGGCGGACACGAGCGGATCGCCCGCACCACTCACAGGAGCGCTGACAACCACGCTGAGAAGTCCGGCCCGAGTCCCGGAGATATCGAGGACACCCGCCGCCGTGCCAGCAGCCCGGTGCTCACGCGTGCGAACGATGCCTGACCTCCACTCGCCGGCATGGTGCACCAGGCTGCTCAGTAGCAGGAGGATCAAAGGACCTCTTCACATACGATTCGCTGGTGACAGACACAGACTTCAGCCTTACTGCCTCTCCCGGCCGACGCTTGCCCGTTGCCACCAACGCCTCCGGCATGCGCATCTGGGACCGCGACGGCGCGGAGTGGCTCGACGCGTGCGGTGGCGCGATGGTCATGAGCCTGGGCCACTGCCACCCACGCCTCGTTGCCGCCGCCCAGAAGCAGCTCGAAAAGCTGACCTTCACGTACCGCTTCTCTTTCTCCAACGAGCCCATGATCGATCTCGCAGGCCTGGTGCGTGAGATCGCGCCCATGGACCGGGGCTGGGCGTTCTTCAACTCGTCGGGGTCGGAGTCGGTCGAGTCGGCGATTCACCTGGCACTGCTCTACTGGCAGCACACGGGCCAACCGGGCAAGACCGCACTGATCTCGCGCTACCCGAGCTTTCACGGTTCCACGCTCGGTGCGTTAGGTCTTTCTGGATCGCGATGGCGCCAAGGCTTCGAGCACGTCCTCGATGACAACCCCGTCGCACAGGCGCCCAACGCCGACATACGAGCGGGTCGTTCCACCTCTGAGGAGCTGGCTTTCGGCCTTGCACAGATTGAGGACGCTCTCATCGCTCGTGGACCCGAGAACGTGGCGGCGGTGTTCCTCGAGCCGATCTCGGGCGCCAGCGCGGCCGCCGTGGTGCCGCCGGACGGCTACCTGGAGGGTGTCCGGGCGCTCTGTGACGGCTACGACGTCCTGATGATCTGCGATGAGACAGTGACCGGGTTCGGTCGCACGGGCGAGTGGTGGGGCGTTGATCACTGGGGGGTGCAACCCGACATGATCAGTTTTGCCAAGGGCGTCACCAGCGGCGTCACCCCCTTCTCGGGACTGGCCATCAGCGGCCCCATCGCCGACGTATTCGCGGCCGCACCGGAAGGCTTTCCGTTCGGTCACACCTACTCGGGCAACCCAGTCGGGTGCGCGGTGGCCGCAGAAGTGATCCAGACGATCAAGGACGACGGACTCCTGCAGAACAGCACGGCCATGGGCAAGCGGCTTCGCAACGGTCTGCTCCAGATCGCGACCAGCTCACCACATGTCGGTCAGGTCAGAGGGCGAGGTCTGTTGCAGGGTCTGGAACTCGTGACCGACAAGAAGAACCTTGAACCACTCCCAGGGGCTTCGTACGCACTCGCCGGCATCGCCCGTGACAGCCAGCACCTCATGGTCTACTCCTGCCCCACGCCACTGGGTGAACGCGTCATCGAGGCCGTCATGCTGGCTCCGCCACTAACCATCGACGAGCACGATGTGGACGAGATCGTCAATCGGCTAGGTGACGCCGTGGACGAGTTCGACCGGACGTCCTGACAGGGCGTCCGGCTAGCGCTGCGGCTCCACCTCGATGACCCTGGGATCACCGAACAGATACTCGTTCAGGAGGTAGTTGATCTCTTGGATCGACAGCGCTTCGGTGTAGGCCACGTTCGTCGAGAACCGTTGGTAGTCAACGTTGTTGAGCGCCTCAAGGGCTCGAGAATGAAGTGTCCGGAGATAGATCTCGGTCGTCACCTTTCGACGCGGGAATTCGGTCTTCACTGTGCCGCAGCCGAACCCAAAGATGGTCAGGGCGACGTCTGCGTCCTCCGGAGCGCACTTGGCCACGACCCCCGAGTCGTGCACCTTGATCTTCGGTCGAAGGTGGTCGCGACGTTCCCAGATCTGCACGCAGGTCTGCAAGTAGGTGCGCTCGTACGCCGCACCCCCCTCGGCATCGACGTAGTGGATCGCCAAGTCGTCATCAACGCTGAGATGGAAGCGCGCATCAAGGCGGTTGGTGACACTCCACTTTCGCCAAGAGCGTGGAACGATGAACGCGATGTACTCGCTGTAGAGGGCGCAGTGGTTGAAGAACGGGACCGACAGAGCGTTGTTCCTGCCGAAAGGTGGGTTGCCAACGCTGACAGCGCTGGTGAAGCTCAGGCGCTGCCGCAAGAAGTCGCCACGCGCGACGTCACGATGCCGGGGCTCGATGTCGAAGCTGACGATGTCCAGGGCGCCGACTGCGCGCGCCGCATCGACAAACACTCCCGTGCCACCCGCCGGTTCGAGCCAGGTGCGACCGATGGCGTCCGGCACGACGTCCACCACTCGGGCGACGACGTCGTCGGCGATCGGGCGAGGGGTGAAGAACTGTTCTTTGCCCGTGACGCGGGTGTTGCCGTTCGGCGTCGGGCTCGCACTCGTCCCACGTTGCGCCGCCACACGCCGACCCTAGTGGTCGTGCCGTTCTAGTCCGGCTGGCGGCGGGCGTAGTCGGACATGCCTGGAACCGTGAACGCAATGAGGCCACGGTCGGGGGCGTAGACCAAACCCTTCTTGATCAGCTGGTCGCGAGGCACAGAGAGCTCGCTGCGCTCTCGGCCGAGCATCTCAGCCACCTGCGCCATCGACGTGGGATCGTCGGCCGACAGGTCAGCCATCGCCCGCATGATCTGACGCTGCAGAGGTGTCGCTCGCTGCCAGCGGGCCCGGTACAGACCAGCGTCCACTTCGCGGCGCGCCTGAATCAGACCCGCTTCGGCGTCCTCGGCGGTGATCGGTGACGTGGCCGCGTAGTCCCAGGCGTACTTGCCACCCGTCTGGATGAGATACGGGTAGCCGTGACTGAACTCGTCGACCCGACGAAGTGCCCCCGGCTGCCACGTCACCCCCAGGGCCTCAGCCGGGACGGTCAGAGCCTCGTGGGCGAATGCCTCATCGAGGGCGCCGATCGACACGTACTCGTACAACCGCTCGGCGTACGACGTGGCTTTGGCCAGAACCTCGGGCAGCGACGGCAGTCCAGCACCCACGACCACGACAGGCAACGGGTCTGGGCCTTGCCCCATCTCGTGCACGGCGGTATTCAGTGCACGCAGCTCGACAGCGGGAACGTCCTGCATCTCGTCGATCAACAGGAGGGCACCGACACCCAGATCGCGCATGGTCGCGCCGATGGCGGCGAACAGCTCGGGAAGATCGACGGCAGGGTTGCCGGTGTCGGCCTGCCCGGTCGCCACCTGGACGTCGAAGCCGAAGGTGTAGCTGCCGTCGGGGTCCAAACGCAGGCTGAACGCCCGGAACACCTCGAGCATGCCGAGCAGTCTGGCCCGTTCGAACCGACCGGTCGCCGACCGCAGCGACCGGTGCAGCGCCTGCGCCAGAGTCGGCAGGATGGAGCGCCCGGCGGCTGCTTCGACCTTCGCTGTCACCCAGCGACGCTCTTCGGCCATCGCCTGGAACTCGTTGAGCAGGACGGTCTTACCCACGCCTCGGAGTCCGTAGAGAACTCGGCCGCGTTCGCCGACGGCCAGCTCGTAGCGCTGCAGCAGGACGGCAAAGGCGTCGAGCTCAGCGTCGCGTCCAGCGAGTTCGGGCGGACGCCGTCCGGCGCCCGGCTGGTAAGGATTGTGAACCGGATCCATGATCAGAGTCTATCCACCCCTGTATCGCTCTTCCATACACAGAAAGACAGAATCTGACACGTCGACCGCTCTGACAGGATGGCGCGGGTCGGCCCCGCCAGGTCGCACCCCCCGCGGGCGAACCGGAGGCCACATGAAGGCAATCGTCCAGCACGGCTACGGGTCTCCGGATGCTCTCGCTCTTGAGGACGTGCCGGTTCCCACGCCCGGAGAGGGCGAAGTGCTCGTGCGTGTCCATGCGGCGTCCCTGCACGCAGACATCTGGCACGCAGTGACCGGCCGCCCCTATGTCATGAGGCTGATGGGCCCTGGGCTGCGGCAGCCCAAGATCGCCATCCCCGGCATCGATCTGGCCGGCCGGGTCGACTCCGTCGGGTCCGGCGTGACGACGTTCGCGGCCGGCGACGAGGTCTTCGGTGAGTGCGTCCGCGGCATCCAGTGGAAGAACGGGGGCGCCTTCGCCGAGTTCGCGTGCGTGTTGGCCAGAGATCTGGCGCCCAAACCCACCAGGTTGTCGTTCGAGCAAGCGGCAGCGGTACCGACCTCGGGGCTCATCGCGGTACAAGTCGTGCGGGACGAGGGGCACGTCGCGCCAGGGCAGAGTGTCCTGGTCAATGGGGCCGGCGGGGCGGTGGGCAGCTTCGCGGTGCAGATCGCCAAGGTCTCGGGTGCCACGGTCACGGCGGTCGACAGCGCTGAGAAGCTGGACGCGCTAAGCGCGGTTGGCGCCGACTCGGTGATCGACTACCGGACCACCGACTTCACAACCACCGGCGATCGATACGACGTGATCATCGACATTCCCGGCAACAAGTCGTTGTCAGACATTCGCCGCGTCCTCGAAGCCGACGGAACGTACGTGTTCGTCGGCCACGACCAGTACGGACATCGCGGCCACCCGGTAGTCGGCAGCATCGGACGCTTCGTGCGGCTGTGGGCCATGTCAACGTTCGTGTCGCAGTTCAAGACGCCGGGCAAGATCGCCCCGCGCTCAGAACGACTTGCCGCCCTTGCCGAGATGTGCGAAGCCGGCGATATCACGCCGCTCGTTGACTCCAGCTATCCGCTCGCCGAGATGCATCAGGCCCTTCGCCACTTGGAGGACGGGACTGCAATCGGCAAGATCATGATCACGATGACAAGTCCCGACTGACATCGCAGTTGAACCGAAACCCAGACAGGGAGTTGTTCACGATGAGCGGCAACAACAATGCGGGGGCAGCCGGCGGCGGAGCTCTCTACGGACTAGGGATCTTCGGTGCCTGGGTCTACTTCTGGCAGCAGGCAGACGGCTTCTGGGAGTACCTGCTGGCGATCCTGCAGGGCTTGGTCTGGCCAGCGATCATGGTCTATGACGTGTTCTCCGCCCTGGGCGAGTAGTCGGTCAGGGCAGCTGGCTCAGAAGATCTTCGTAGGCTGGAAACAGCGCCTCGCTGACGGCGGGAAACGGCTGGATCGTATCGACGAGTGTTTCCACCGGAACCTCCGCGCGAATGGCGAGCGTCACCTGCGCGATCCACTCGTCGGCCCTCGGCCCGATCGCAGATGCTCCGACGAGCGTGCCCCGGTCAGCGTCGGCCACCAGAACGACGACCCCCTGCTCCGACTCCAGCCACCCGCGCGCCGTCGCACCCACGTCCATGGAAGCGCGCACCACCGTCCGGCCTTCGTCCCGGGCCTGTTGGGTAGAGAGCCCAACCCCTGCAACCGGCGGGTCAATGAAGACACCACGGGGTACGGCGTCCAGATGCATCTGGGCATTGCCGCCGAGCACATTGGCAGCCACGACGCGTCCGGCGTAGTTGGCCGTGTGCGTGAAGGGGAACCTGCCCGTGACATCACCAGCGGCATAGACGTTCGAGTGCCCGGGCACTCGCCCATCCGCGGCGGTTGCGATGCCCGCCTTCGAGACCTCGATGTCGAGGACGTCCAGCCCGTATCCCTCGGTCCGTGGACGCCGCCCCGTCGCCACGAGCAGCCGGTCGCCCGAGAGCTCGGTTCCGTCTTGTAGGTGCAAGACCCTGCTCGTACCCGCCCTCGACACCCGCTCGACCCCGACACCCAGACGCGCCTCCACCCCTGTCTCCGCCAGAACCTCACGCACCAGTGCCGATACTTCGGGCTCCTCGAGTGGGAGGAGACGATCGAGCGCTTCGACAACCGTCACCTCGGTACCGAACGTCGAGTACACCTGCGCGAGTTCAACCCCGATCGCTCCCCCGCCAAGGATCAGCAGCGAGTCGGGCAGCTCCCCGCTCGTGAGGGCATCGTCACTGGTCCACGGCAGAACCTCTTCAAGGCCCGGGATCGGAGGCATCACCGCGTGCGCGCCCACGCTGATGAGCAAGTTCTCGTAGTGAAGCTCCGCGTCGTCGACCATGACCGTTCCCTGTGCGACGATTCTTCCTTGACCGCGAACGATTTCCACCCCTTGCTGCTGCAGCCCCTGGGCGGTTTCAGAGTCGTCGAGGTGTTTGGCCCGCTCGTCGCGCAGATCGACGGCCCTGGCCCACGCCTCCGCCTGGTCCCCGACGTCAAGCGGCGAGGGAACGGCCCCGAACGCTTGGCCCTCTCGGCTTGACGTCGCCGAGACGCTGCGATCAGCAGGGCCTTGCTCGGGATGCACCCCCAGTAGGGGCACTCGCCGCCGACCAGACGCGACTCCACCAGGGCCACGCGCCGGCCGGATGCAGCGACTCTCGACGCTGCCGTCTCTCCGGCCGAGCCGCCGCCAAGGACAACGAGGTCGTACTTCGCATCGCGTGTCATACGACCCATTGATACCTCACACGACGCCACGGCACGGGTTCGCGCTTCACGCGCGGGGGGTCTAGCGTCGACGGGGTCCGATCGCACGAGCGAGGAGAGATCAGTGAGCTACGCGGTCTACGTCGGAAAGAACCACTGCGCCGACGGGCACGGCTACCTCGCAGGCTACGGCGACGAACCCTCAAGCCACTGGCTGGACGCCGTCCCACGAAAGTCGTACGAAGCCGGATCTGTCATCGAGGTGGGCGTCACTCCACAGGCACTCACGCCCGGCGTGCGATCGCACATCCCACAGGTTCCCGAGACCTTTCGCTACCTGAGCGTCGGCTACTCGTACTACCTCGGCGTCCCCTCGCCCCTCACCAACGGGGGACTCAATGAGCACGGCGTCGCAGTACGGGACGTGTGGTCGCCCAGCAGCCCACGACTGTGCGCACTGACCCCGCCAGACCAGACAGGTCCCAACTACAGCGACCTGGCCCGGATCGTCCTCGAGCGAGCGAAGACCGCACGCGAGGGAGTCGAGACGATCGGAGAGCTGATCGCTCAGCACGGCTACTCCACCTACGGCGGGAACTCGCATCTGATCGCCGACTCCGACGAAGCCTGGGTCGTTATCGAGTTCGCCGGTGGGCAAGGGCTCTGGGTGGCCGAGCGCCTGGATGGGAACAGCATTCGAGTCAGCCGCCCGGGATACATCCTCGACATTCCGATCAGCTTTCACGACGACCCGGACTACCTCGGGGCACCACACCTGGTCGACTTCGCCGTCCAGCAGGGCTGGTTCATCCCCGACGGACAGACCTCGTTCAACGTGAACGAGGTCTACGGAGATGCGAAGGGACGCTCACCCGCTGCCGCATGGATGGAGTCCGAGCTCGCGCGGCGCGCAGCCCGTCGCGAGCAGATCACCTTCCAGGATGTCGTGTGGGCGATCAGGACCGAGCGGCTCACGGGCGATACGGCGGGCTACGGGCAGCTGGTGCCGTTGGCCGCAGAGCCCGATCCAGATCTTCGCGTCCTGTGGCATGCACCGATCGGGCCCATTGCGGCTCCTCTCACGCCGTTCTTTCTGGGAGTCGAGTCGATCCCGCCGGAGTTCCGGCAGCACCGGTACCTCACGACAGGGGAGGGTGCGAGCTTCGTGGACGACTCAGACCCGGCCGACTCGGCCTCGGTCGTTCCCCAGCGAATCGAAGCGACCCGATCAGCGGTCTTCACATTCAAACGACTCCTCTACCTCGTCACCGAGCACTACGAGCAGTTCCTCCCCGAGGTGACTCCGGTCTTCGAGGCGCTGGAGAACCAGCTGCTGACCGATCTCGCAGAGGTCGTGCGATCTGCACGAATCCTTGCCGACCACGGAGAACCTGGCTTGGCTCGCCAGATGCTCACTCGATTCAGTGAGACGCAGGCACTGCGCTCACTGGATCTCGGTGAGGCGTTGCTCAACAGCATGGAAGCCCGCAGCCGGTTGCTCTACGGGGTGCGCGAGGAGCGAAGCTGGCGCGGGCCCGAGCAGCTGTGGTGATGCCGGGGCGGGACTAGTGACGACTGGGTGCGCCGCACCGCGCCTCGCGGGTACGTTGGAGGTTCCCACTGGAAGGACGTGGCCATGGCCGTGTTCATGATCGAACGGCGGTACGCCGACCAGCTCGAGGTCACTGCCGAAATAGCTGACGGCATCAACCGGATCAACGAGGACGAAGGCGTCCGCTGGCTCTACTCGTTCCTCTCCGCCGACAAGCGGAAGACCTATTGCCTCTACGAGGCCGCGTCAGCAGACGCGATTCGCCGGGCCGCAGAACGTGCGGGCCTGCCTGCAGACGTCATCGTCGAGGTGACGGACACGATCCAGGCAGACGGAGCGGCCGTTCCGCTCTGATCCATCAGGGCAGTAGTCCCTGAGCAGCGGCATACATGGCTGCCTGAGTCCGGTTGTCCGATCCCGTCTTCGCCAGAATGCTTCGAACGTGGTTGGCCGCGGTGTTCTCGCTGATGACGAGGCGACGGGCGATGTCTCGGTTGCTTAATCCCTCGCTCACAAGGCGGACCACTTCGGTCTCGCGTGCGGTCAGGGTGCTCGGTTGGGCGGCTGTCGCACCACCCGATGCCGGCATCAGTGCGTCGAGCTGACGGAGAACGCGTTGATGATCGATCGGCTCCGCAAGGGCCCTGGCCTGGCCGACCAGTTTCGAGATTCTGCGAGGGTCAGCCCCGCTACGGTGCAAGTGGCGGGCATGCGCAACGAGCGAAAGCCCTTCATGCACTGGCGAAGACATCCGACGGTCCATCTCAGCAGCAGCGGCGAACCACTCCTCCGGCGTACCAGTTCCCAGCAGTGAGTCGATCGCCCCGAGGTACCGGTCTGCACTCCCGAAGACGGCCACGAACTGGCCAGCCACGAGATTCAGCCCGGCGTACTCCAGCAGCGGCCCTCTCAGGCGCTTCGCCGCCTCCACGTCTTCCAGCGCCACCGCCGCCTCCACCAGGAATGCCAGCACACCTGGCCACTGAGCAGTCCCTTCGTATCCCCCGACCTGCTTGCCGAGCATCCATCGCAGCAACCGCGAGGCGGGCTTGACCATCTCCAGCTCGGTGTAGATGGCCAGGAGGCCCGGTGCCCAGTGATCGGAAGGACGCTCCTCTCCGCTGATCAAAGGGCGGACCTGTTCGATCGCGCCTGTTTCTCGGCGCACCATGTACATCTGGACGCCGTACGGTCCTTCGGTGTCGTCCGTACCGAACGACTCCCCCATCTCCATCAGATCGACGCACGTTCGCTCTGCGGCGGCAAAGTCCCCCCCAAGAAAATGATGGGCGTACTCGGTGCAGCCCGCCATGTAGCGGAAGAAGTCTTGACCCGTGGCGCGCGCCGTGAGGACCATGTCGGCGTAGGCCGCGTCCATGCTCTTCAAATCGCCTCGCAGATAGGCAATCGCGCCGCGGTAGTAGGCACCCGGCCCCAGCTGACCGAGGTCGCCCGTGCGATGCGCGAGCTCTGAGAGCAACGTGGCCCGCTGCAGCTTCTCGGGCGCATCTCGCGGGTTCACTCCGTGCCACAGACTCGCCTGCAATGTGTCGGCGAGCAGGCGCTCATCGCCGATCGCCTGAGCCAGCTCGATGGCTCGATTACCCAGCGCCCTCGCCTCATCCGTTGACCCGGTGAAGGCCAGCGCGCGTCCCAGACTCGCAATGGCGCGCACATAGTCAGGGTCGGCCGGATCGCGGTCGATCCCCGCCAGCGCAGCCGACAACAGCTCGACCGCTCGCTCGCCAGGTAATCCGGGTCGCCAGGACCCAGCCTCGAAGGCGACCCCACCGCGAACGCGGTTGCGGGGTGACCCGTGCGTGGCCACGCGTTCACCCAGATCGCGTGCGCGGGCGAAGTCTCCCCCGAGCAACCGGCTGCGCGATGCCTCGAGCAACAGCGAGTCGCGCCCGTCGGGGTCTTCGATCAGCTGCGCGGCCTGTTCCAGCCACCGGGCAGCGTCGTCATGGGCCAGGCTCCGGTCGGCGAGACCAGCTGCCTCGATCAGATAGTGCACAGCCTTGTCGGCGTACCCCAATGTGTGGGCGCTCGCGTAGTGATAGGCCAGCTGCTGAACGTACCTGTCCGAATCCGGCGAACGCCTCTCGATCACCTCCGCCACACGAGCATGCTCGTGGGCCCGTCGCGATGAGCCCAACAGATCGAGAACGGCTGACCTGGCCAGGGAGTGCGGGAACCGGTAAGACCCCTCAATACCCGAAGCTGACTCGACCAGCCCGGCAGCGATAGCGGCATCGACGGCTTCCAGCGTCGTGTCGTGCGTCCAATCTGATGCGGCGACCAATGTCACGGCATCGAACTCCTCTCCGATCACGGCAGCGAGCTCCAGCACCTCGCGATGCGGGGAGTTCAGTCGATCCAGTCGGCTCTCAATGGTGTGCCGAACCGACTCGGGCGCGGTGAAGAGGACCGAGTCAGCGCTCTGCGGCCAGCCGTGGGCAGCGATGTCACGCCACAGCTCGCGCAGGAAGAAGGGGTTGCCACCTGTCTGATCTCGCAGATCCCCAGCCAGCGAGCGCGCACGACTGGCGGAGACGCCGCTCGCCTGGACGAGATAGTCGGCGATGTCGTGCGCGTCCAGGCCCTCGAGATCGATTCGCCTGACACCGTCCAGTCGGTACAGGGTGGCGAGCGTCCGCTCGAGCGGACGCGACTTGTCCGGCGCTGTCGTTCGGTGCGTGCCCACGATGAGCACCCTGCTGTCAGCGGTGTGCTCCACCAGGAATCCGAGCAGCTGAAGCCCTGCGCTCCCGGCCCACTGCACGTCCTCGAGCAGAAGCACCACCGGACGCTGATCCGCGACAGCGCGGATCGCATCGACTGCTGCGTCATACAACTCGCGTCGGTGTTCGCCCGCATCAGGCTTGCCCGAGCGCTGACCAGTCAGAGTGGCCAGTCGGTCCGTGAGGACTGCGGTGTCAGCCCTGCCGTCTGCGAGGGGTAGCTCCCCGGTCAGCAGATCGGGTGCCAGCGCCTCGAGGGGCTGGACGAATGGCTGATAGGGCGGCCCGAACTCCTCGATGCAGTCGCCGAGCAGAACCACGGCTCCGCGATCGTGCAGAAGCGTGGCAACTTCGGCAGCCAGGCGGGACTTGCCCGCACCCGGCTCGCCGCCGACGAAGACCACCTGCCTGATCCCGGAAAGGACCCCGGCCCACGCCTGCTCGAACTCCGCGAGTTCCCGGGCGCGGCCCACGAATACCCGGTGCGCTGTCCCGGACAGGCGCACCGGCATCGGGGGTCCGGTCCATCGGGGCATCGTCCCTTCACGCTAGTCACGGGCATGAGTGACGTCATGACCAGATCTGACCATCCGATGCCTTGATGCAAAGACAGCCAGTTTCGGTCATGTGCCGGCGGCCGGAGGTTCCTAGGTTCGAACCAGGGCAGGGGTGCGCTTCCGCCGCACCAGGCCGTTGAGAGGACGTTCATGACCATGCAAACGCTCGACTCCCTTCGTTCGAAGGTATCCGGATCCGTGATCACGCCCGGAGACGCCGGCTACGACGACGCGCGCCAGGTGTACAACTTCATGATCGACCGCCGTCCGGCAGCTGTGGTGCAGTGCGCCAGCGCGTCCGACGTGGCGTCTGTGGTGCGCTATGCCGCTGAGACCGGCACCGAACTGGCGGTAAGGGGCGGTTCGCACAGCGTGCCCGGCTTCGGCACCGCTGACGATGCCATCGTCGCTGACCTCTCGGCGATGTCGACGGTGAGTGTCGATCCCGAGGCGCGAACCGCTCGGGCTGGTGGAGGTACCACCTGGGGCGGATTCAACGAGGCTACGGCCGCACACGGCCTGGCAACTACCGGTGGGGTCATTTCAACCACGGGCATCGGTGGCCTCACACTCGGTGGCGGCATCGGCTACCTGTCGAGGGGCTACGGGTTGTCCTGTGACAACCTGATCTCCGCTCAGGTGGTCACCGCGGACGGCAACACAGTCACCGCCAGCGAGTCGGAGAACCCCGACCTGTTCTGGGCCATCCGGGGCGGCGGCGGAAACTTCGGCGTCGTCACCGAGTTCACCTTCCGACTGCACCCCGTTACCGAGATCTACGGCGGGCCGATGTTCTTCGAGCTCGCCGATGGACCGGCGATCTTCAGCTACTTCAACGAGTTCATCAAGACCGCTCCCCGCGAGTACGGCGGCTTCCCAGCCTTCCAGATCGCACCACCACTGCCGTTCGTTCCTGAAGACCGGGTGGGTGAGCCATTCATCGCACTCGTGTCCTGCTGGACCGGCTCGGCCAATGACGGCGAGAAGATCCTTCAGGGCTTCCGAGACATTGCTACGCCAGTCGCGGAGCATGTGGGCACGATGCCGTATGCCGACCTCAACGGCGCGTTCGACGCGTTGGTCCCCCGCGGGCTCCAGCACTACTGGAAGGCAGAGTTCGTTGGTGACCTCACCCCGGAAGCCATCGCTCTGCACATGGAGCACGGCTCACGAGTGCCCGTCGTGAACTCAACGGTGCACTTCTATCCCATCAACGGCGCCTGTCACGACGTCGCCGCAGACGCGACGGCATTCGGACACCGAGATGCCACCTATGCCGTCGTGATTGCGGGCATGTGGCCAGATCCTGCTGACAACGAGGCACACACGAAGTGGGTGAGGGACTACGACGCGGCAATCGCCCCACTGTCACAGGGCGGCGGTTACATCAACTTCGCCTCTGCCGACGACCAGTCAAAGGTGGCTGCCAACTACGGCGCCAACTACTCGCGCCTGCTCGAGGTCAAGCGTCGCTATGACCCCGACAACCTGTTCCATCTCAACCAGAACATCAAGCCCTGACCGAGCGGTGGTGAAGGGCGGGGTCGAGCGCCGGGCGCTCAGCCCCGCCCTTCACCACCCACCTCGACCACGGACCCTTCTCGAGCGAGATCCACCGGTAGGGGCGCGTCCAGGCCTTCGCCGATCGCGTCCAGCTGAGCATCAGTCCGGCCAGGACCGTGGTGAAAGAGCATCAGACGTTGCGCGTTGAGCTGGCTAGCGAGCCCGATAGCGTCATCGACGGTCGAGTGCCCGTACGCGTCGGCGAGGGCCCGCTCCGGCTCGAGGAACTGGGCATCGTGGATGAGCAGGTCGACGTCGCGGACAAGCGCTTCCACGCCGTCCGTGACGGCACCTGCTGCGCGATGGTCTGGTAGGTACGCGACTTCGTTGACCCCATCCGACACCCGGTAGCCGAAAGTGCGGCCACCCTTGTGACGGATCTCGGCCGCTGTCACCGTGAAGCCTTCGATCGAAAGCACTCCAGGCTCGACGGTCCGGAACGACCAGTCACCAAGTAGGCCGCTCGGGTATTTAATAAATATTGAAGTAGTTAATGAGTGCTGAGGGACGGATTGTGGGCTGTGTTGGTGCGTGCACGATGAGCACTGCTGTCAGCGGTGTGCTCCACAGGAATCGAGCAGCTGAAGCCTGCGCTCCCGGCCCACTGCACGTCCTCGAGCAGAAGCACCACCGGACGCTGATCCGCGACAGCGCGGATCGCATCGACTGCTGCGTCATACAACTCGCGTCGGTGTTCGCCCGCATCAGGCTTGCCCGAGCGCTGACCAGTCAGAGTGGCCAGTCGGTCCGTGAGGACTGCGGTGTCAGCCTGCCGTCTGCGAGGGGTAGCTCCCCGGTCAGCAGATCGGGTGCCAGCGCCTCGAGGGGCTGGACGAATGGCTGATAGGGCGGCCCGAACTCCTCGATGCAGTCGCCGAGCAGAACCACGGCTCCGCGATCGTGCAGAAGCGTGGCAACTTCGGCAGCCAGGCGGGACTTGCCCGCACCCGGCTCGCCGCCGACGAAGACCACCTGCCTGATCCCGGAAAGGACCCCGGCCCACGCCTGCTCGAACTCCGCGAGTTCCCGGGCGCGGCCCACGAATACCCGGTGCGCTGTCCCGGACAGGCGCACCGGAATCGGGGGTCCGGTCCATCGGGGCATCGTCCCTTCACGCTAGTCACGGGCATGAGTGACGTCATGACCAGATCTGACCATCCGATGCCTTGATGCAAAGACAGCCAGTTTCGGTCATGTGCCGGCGGCCGGAGGTTCCTAGGTTCGAACCAGGGCAGGGGTGCGCTTCCGCCGCACCAGGCCGTTGAGAGGACGTTCATGACCATGCAAACGCTCGACTCCCTTCGTTCGAAGGTATCCGGATCCGTGATCACGCCCGGAGACGCCGGCTACGACGACGCGCGCCAGGTGTACAACTTCATGATCGACCGCCGTCCGGCAGCTGTGGTGCAGTGCGCCAGCGCGTCCGACGTGGCGTCTGTGGTGCGCTATGCCGCTGAGACCGGCACCGAACTGGCGGTAAGGGGCGGTTCGCACAGCGTGCCCGGCTTCGGCACCGCTGACGATGCCATCGTCGCTGACCTCTCGGCGATGTCGACGGTGAGTGTCGATCCCGAGGCGCGAACCGCTCGGGCTGGTGGAGGTACCACCTGGGGCGGATTCAACGAGGCTACGGCCGCACACGGCCTGGCAACTACCGGTGGGGTCATTTCAACCACGGGCATCGGTGGCCTCACACTCGGTGGCGGCATCGGCTACCTGTCGAGGGGCTACGGGTTGTCCTGTGACAACCTGATCTCCGCTCAGGTGGTCACCGCGGACGGCAACACAGTCACCGCCAGCGAGTCGGAGAACCCCGACCTGTTCTGGGCCATCCGGGGCGGCGGCGGAAACTTCGGAGTAGTCACCGAGTTCACCTTCCGACTGCACCCCGTTACCGAGATCTACGGCGGGCCGATGTTCTTCGAGCTCGCCGATGGACCGGCGATCTTCAGCTACTTCAACGAGTTCATCAAGACCGCTCCCCGCGAGTATGGCGGCTTCCCAGCCTTCCAGATCGCACCACCACTGCCGTTCGTTCCTGAAGACCGGGTGGGTGAGCCATTCATCGCACTCGTGTCCTGCTGGACCGGCTCGGCCAATGACGGTGAGAAGATCCTTCAGGGCTTCCGAGACATTGCTACGCCAGTCGCGGAGCATGTGGGCACGATGCCGTATGCCGACCTCAACGGCGCGTTCGACGCGTTGGTCCCCCGCGGGCTCCAGCACTACTGGAAGGCAGAGTTCGTTGGTGACCTCACCCCGGAAGCCATCGCTCTGCACATGGAGCACGGCTCACGAGTGCCCGTCGTGAACTCAACGGTGCACTTCTATCCCATCAACGGCGCCTGTCACGACGTCGCCGCAGACGCGACGGCATTCGGACACCGAGATGCCACCTATGCCGTCGTGATTGCGGGCATGTGGCCAGATCCTGCTGACAACGAGGCACACACGAAGTGGGTGAGGGACTACGACGCGGCAATCGCCCCACTGTCACAGGGCGGCGGTTACATCAACTTCGCCTCTGCCGACGACCAGTCAAAGGTGGCTGCCAACTACGGCGCCAACTACTCGCGCCTGCTCGAGGTCAAGCGTCGCTATGACCCCGACAACCTGTTCCATCTCAACCAGAACATCAAGCCCTGACCGAGCGGTGGTGAAGGGCGGGGTCGAGCGCCGGGCGCTCAGCCCCGCCCTTCACCACCCACCTCGACCACGGACCCTTCTCGAGCGAGATCCACCGGTAGGGGCGCGTCCAGGCCTTCGCCGATCGCGTCCAGCTGAGCATCAGTCCGGCCAGGACCGTGGTGAAAGAGCATCAGACGTTGCACGTTGAGCTGGCTGGCGAGACCGATAGCGTCATCGACCGTCGAGTGCCCGTACGCGTCGGCGAGGGCCCGCTCCGGCTCGAGGAACTGGGCATCGTGGATGAGCAGGTCGACGTCGCGGACAAGCGCTTCCACGCCGTCCGTGACGGCACCTGCTGCGCGGTGGTCTGGTAGGTACGCGACTTCGTTGACCCCATCCGACACCCGGTAGCCGAAAGTGCGGCCACCCTTGTGACGGATCTCGGCCGCCGTCACCGTGAAGCCTTCGATCGAAAGCACTCCAGGCTCGACGGTCCGGAACGACCAGTCACCAAGTAGGCCGCTCGGGGTGATCGGAAATGCCGGCGGGGCCATCGACTGCGCCAACAGCTGTTCGCCCGTCAGTCCCTGTTGGGCCGGGAGGAAGAGCTCGACGTTCGCATCCTCCTGGTCGCCAGACACGAAGAAGGGGATGCCCTGCACGTGGTCCCAGTGCAGATGGCTCAGCAGGATCGAGCCCTGAAAGGGCCGGAACGACCAGTGGGCGCTGAGGTTTCGCAGGCCCGTTCCGGCGTCGAGTACGAGCGTCGGAGCTTCACCACCCTGACGACTCACCCCGATACACGAGGTGTGCCCGCCATACCGGACGAAGTCGGCGCCCGGTGCCGAAGTCGACCCGCGAACGCCCAGCATCGTCAGGTGCACAGTTTCACCCCCGCCGCGCCCGGCGGTCCGCCTCGATCACGACTCCAGCGAGGCCTCAAGCGATCGGATTCGGGCCGTGAGCGTGCTGAGGAGACTTCGGGCCATTCCTGGGTACTTGTCCAACAGCTCGGAGAAGACCAACGGCGACACTGTGAACGTCTTGGCGCCATCTGGCCCCGCAACCACGGTTGCCGAGCGAGGCGCACCATCGAGCAGGGACATCTCGCCAAAGTAGTCCCCCTCGGTCACGGTGCCTCTCGGCACATCATTGACGAGGACGGCGGCCGAACCCTCCAGGACGAGCTGCAGTCCGGAGTCCTTGCTTCCTTGTTGCACGATCACGCGATCTGGTTTGAAGCTGAATCCGGCGCCGCGCTGGACAAGCTCGTCGACGGCATTCTCCGGCAGATCACTGAGGAGCTCGACTCGGACGATTGCTTCCTTCGGACGCATGGGTCTCTCCTGACAGCTCAAGCAACGGTTGCCGGTCCGCACAAACTAGCAGCGTCGGACCGGTCGTCTCACTATCCCGACGCGAGTGAATCGACATCGTGGAGCGACCGCCAGGAGTCGAGCACGGCCACCCAACCCGTCGCGCCGATCTCCACGTAGACCTGCCGCGCGCGATCCAGTGCCGCTGCCCCCTCGGCCGCACGACCTTGACCGACCAGCCAACGCCCCAGGTCTTCCTCAGCCCTGGCACTCAAGCCGATCGCTCCGAAGTCCGCCAGCGCGACCACCCCCGCGCGCAGGTCCGCCTCGACCGCAGCCGGATCATCGCCGCGCATGGCCCCAACCACCCCTCTGAGGGTGAGGAGGTGCGCCGCAACAGCCGGCGAGACGATCCCCGATGCCGCCGCGGCCACCGGATCGAGGAGTTCCTGGGCGAGATCAGACTGGTTCGCAGCAACCGCCGCGCGCACCAGAGGCGGCCAGAAGTTCATGAAGTCGTCGTCGAGACCGCCAGCCGCAAGGGTGTGTTCGAGTGTCTCCTTGGTCAGGGCCGCAGCTCCGTCGACGTCCCCCAGTGCCAACTTGGTCAGCACCTCGAGACAGCCAACAGCGGCGATGTCCCACGACTGCCCGGCACCGTCCAGGGTCGGGACCGGGGGCATGGGTTCGCCTTTGGCCTCGGCGAGGCGCGCCTCGACCCATGCCAGCAGGATCTTGATGGTGGGTACGTTGACCAGGTCCTTGGCCTCCGCGAGTATCGCCCCTGACTCAGCGATCTTCCCGGCATTCCACAGGGCGCAGGCGTAGTTTCCGTAGCAGAAGTCGAGCATCCCGGAGATGCCGGACCGTCGAGCTACAGTCAGCGCCTCCTTGAAGGTCGACAGCGCCGACGGCAGATCCCGGCTCATCTCCAGAGTGCCGACGTTCACGAGGGCGTTGGCCAGCACGGCGGGAAGGTCGTGCGTACGTGCAATGTCTGCGGCCATCTCGGTGAGCCCACGCGCAGCGTTCGGTGCGCCGATCGCCTGGTAGCGCGTCCCCAGACCGATCATGGCTCGCCCCAACTCCTCCGCGTCGCCGACGGACTCGGCGAGGAGAAGCTGCCGCTCCAGGTACCGCGAGGCAGTGTCGATGTCGCCGTGTGGGAAGTCGCCGTGGGGCGAGGAATGAGCGTTCGCCAGGGGTCGGGCCATCCTCAGCAGGGCATACTCCGCACCACGAATCTCGTCGAGCTCTTGCCACCGGGGCTCAGCGATCTCGATCACCTGGTCAGCTTCGCCGACAAAGCTCAAGCATTCGCACAGCCGGCCTGCCGCGATGCCGGCATCGACAGAGCGGGTGAGCGAGTCGTAGAGAGCCATGGCGCTACGTGCCTCGGCGGCCCCGACCTCGTAGGCCCCAGACCCGAGCGATGCTTCGGCCGCGCCCAGGTACAACCGCGCCTGGTCCGGTGGTTCTTTGGTGCGTTTCAATGCGGCTAGGTACAGGCGGTGGGCCTCCTCGGGAGAACCGAGGGCCGTCGAGCGCTCCGCAGCCCGAACGAGCAGTGACACAGCACGCGCCTCGAGCACCTCCATGTCAGTTTCGTCACTGCTCGAGATGTCGACCGCGTCCAGCAGGTGCTGAGCGATGACGACGGCGAGATCACCCCCAGGATCGGGCTGCTCCGCCAAGTAGTCGGCGGCAGCCAGATGACGCTGCTTGCGGTCACGGCGCGACAAGGTGGCGTAGGCGATCTGTCGAACAACCGACTGGACGAATCGGAACTGTCCGCGCTCAGAAGAGAATCGGTCTTGCTGAAGAGCAATGATCTGCTTCTGCTGCAGCGTG
>CAWGPZ010000013.1:0-217664 GCA_963824605.1 uncultured Actinomycetota bacterium
CCAATGGCACTTCCCGGAATCGCTCCGGGACGTGCTGACGATACCGAATCGGACGCGGCGAGCCCAACTCAGGCCTCGATGCCGTGTGGGGCCGGTCCGTCCGGACCGGCCCCACACGTCATCTCTGCACTACGAAGTCTGGTAGTACTCGTCAGACTCCTTGTGGCCGTAGAGCGCCCAGATCACGAAGAAGCCAACCAGCAGAGTGACTAGGCCGCTGGTGAAGTACGCGCCATGGGGGTGAATGATCATGGAGTAGAGGGCAAAGGCCATCCGGCCCGAGACGATCAGAACCGTATACAACCGCCACGCGCGGCTCCCTCGCAGGATCCCGAACCCGGATAGAGCCAACAGAACGGCAGCGATCAACCCGCCGATCGCGGTCCCGGTCATGGTGGCGTCCGGAACGGTCTCGCCGTACTCCGCCAGGAAGTCCTGCACGTTGTCACGAAAGGCGAGGAGCACGATGGCCTCAACCAGGGCCAAGAAGGCCTGGATCAGCAGGATGACTCCGACGAACGTGACGACGCCAGGCCGACGTGCAACTTCGGTTGACATACAGATCCTCTCGCAATGCCGAGTGCCCGGCAGATGATATGCCCCACGAACGAAGGGCCTCGCAGAGGTTACTAGTCCATCCCGCCCGTAGCACCCGGGAGGCCGGTCCTAGACGATCTAGTTATCACTCCGTGACCAAGCCAGACGCCAGACGCAAGAGGGAGCGCTCGCGCCCGAGTAGCTCCAGAGACTCGAAGAGCGGCGGCGAGACCCGACGGCCGCACACGGCAACCCGGACCGGACCAAAGGCCACCCGTGGCTTCAGACCCAGCCCATCGACCAGGGACGCGCGCAGCGCTGCTTCGATCGACTCCGTCGACCAGTCGTCGATGCCCCGGAGCGCCTGGTGTGCCGCCTCGAGAACCGGTCGGCCGTCGGAACCCAGCAGCTTGGCGGCGTCTGCCGGATCGACCTCGAACTCCTCCTCCGGCACCAACAAGAACGTGAGCATGTCGACGGCCTGGCCGAGCGTCTCGACCCGCTCCTGCACGAGAGGGGCGGCACTCCGGATGATCCGTTGGCCTTCAGCGTCGAGCGTCACTCCCCGCTGGTCGACGAGGTAGGACTGCAGCCGTGCCACGAACTCGTCGCCTTCCAGCAGGCGGATCCAGTCAGCGTTGAGCGCCGTGCACTTCTTGAAGTCGAATCGAGCCGGGCTGGCATTGACCCGGCCGATCTCGAAGGCGTCAGCCATCTCCTGCAGCGAGAAGCGGTCGCGGTCCTCTGAGATGGCCCAGCCCAACAGCGCCAGGTAGTTCGTCATGCCCTCTGACAGGTAGCCGAGCTCGCGGTACATCAGCAGGTTCGACTCGGGGTCGCGCTTGGAGAGCTTCTTGTTCCCCTCCCCCATGACATAGGGCAGATGGCCGAACTCGGGGATAGGGCCCTCTGCGACGCCGATCTCGCGCAGTGCAGCCCACAGCGCCAGCTGCCTGGGCGTCGACGAGAGTAGATCCTCACCCCGCAACACGTGGGTGATCTGCATCAGGGCGTCGTCGACCGGATTCACCAAGGTGTAGAGCGGCTCACCGTTCGCCCTGACCAGCACGTAGTCGCGGATCTCGCCCGCGGGGACCGTGACGTCACCCCTCACCAGGTCGTGCCAGCTGAACGACTCCCCTTCGGGCATGCGGAATCGGACCACCGATGGTCGCGCCTCGCTCTCGTACGCCGCGACCTGCTCCGCGCCGAGATCGCGGCAATGGCCGTCGTAGCCAGGCGGCCGGTGGGCAGCCCGGTCCGCCTCGCGGCGACGTTCGAGCTCGTCAGTCGTGCAGTAGCACCGGTAGGCGTGGCCCGATTCCACCAGCCGCAGTGCCGCGTCTCGGTAGCGATCGAGCCGCTCCGACTGCCGGTACGGCGCGTAGGGTCCGCCGACCTCTGGTCCTTCGTCCCAGTCGAGGCCCAGCCAACGCAGGGCGTCAACGAGCTGCTCGTACGACTCCTCGGAGTCGCGCTGGGAGTCGGTGTCCTCGATTCGGAAGACGAATGCGCCGCCGTGATGGCGGGCGAAAGCCCAGTTGAAGAGGGCCGTCCTGGCCATGCCGACGTGCGGGTTCCCTGTGGGAGAGGGGCAGAACCGAACGCGAACATTCCGCGGGGAGGTGGCGGTGCTCATGAGTTCCTTTGCGAAGAGGATTTCCCTGAGAGTAGCGAGCGAACCGGCCGTGCCGACAGTTGCTTAGATATCGCCGCGGCGTTGCAGCACGGTGAAGCCGATCCAGCCAGGGATTACGGGAAGCCAGAAGGTTGCCAAGCGGTAGAGGAACACGGCGGGCACCGCCACCGTCGAGGCCAGACCAAGGGCGGTCAGTCCGGCCACCAAGGCCGCTTCAACAGCCCCGATGCCCCCAGGTGTCGGGGCTGCCGACGCGATCGAGGCCCCCGCCAGAAAGACAACAGCGATGCCAGCAATCGGGATCCCACCGCCAAAGGCCTCGATGCTGGCCCACAGAGCGCCGATGTAGCTCAACGTCAGAATCGCTGAACCGAGCACCAGGACCACCAGCCGACCGGGGCTGCGCAGAAGGTCCATGAAGCTGGCGCGGATCTTGGCCAGCTGCGGCCGGACGGTCGTGCGGAAAGCCTTGCGGACCTTGGGCACACCGATCGCGACACCGATCAGCACGAGCACCACGGCCGAGATGACGAAGATGATCGTCCCGGAGGGAAGGAAATCGCTGATCGAGACTGTGCTTCCGGCCCACACGCCAAAAGTCACCAACAAACTGAGGTGAACGACAATGCCAACGCCCTGATAGAGGCCGATCGATGAGGCAGCGACGGCCGGGTCGACTCCCTGCTTCTGTAGGTAGCGCATGTTGAGTGCAATGCCACCGACCTTGGCTGGCGTCACCCGGTTGACGAACGAGCCACCAAGCGTCACCAACGTGGTCCTGGCCACCGACAACCGCTGCTTCACGCTCGCCGAAAGCGCCAAGGCCGCCCCAAGATAGGTGAGCAGCGAGAACACGACGGCTGGTACCGCCCAGGCCCAGTTCGCCCCACGAACCTGCTCGAGAACTCGCGGCAGATCCGCAAACTGCGGGATGAGCACCCACACCGCCACGAACAGCATCGCGGCATAGAGGACGGTCCGCGGCTTGACGCGCTCGACCTTGGCCAGCTCCACTTCCTGCAGCTGGGTTCGCTCCACGACCTGGGCGTGGACCGCGCCCAGAAGTTCCTTGTCCTTCTTCAAGGCCGCTTGGGTAGCTCCAGCGAGGGTGAGGGGCTGCATGCGCGGTGCAGCCGCGGCGACTGCCTCCGGACCGAGAACGTCGATGGCCGCGTCAACAGCACGCACGGCCCCAACATCGGCGGCCGTTGACATAGTCAACTGCGCCACATCCTGGGCAAGCAGCAGGTCGTCAGCGGCCACCTCTCCGAACCCGAAGTCGATCAGCATGGGGCGACCTGACGCGGTCAGGAAGACGTTGGCACTGCGAAGGTCTCGATGGGCGATGCGCTGCTGGCGCAGGATGGCCACCTGCTCCCAGACACCTCTGAGCACGCTGTCGTTGATCTCGCTCGTCTCGACGCCGTCAAGCGACCGGCCGTCCACACGTTCGTACACCAGGGCCATGGAGTCGTCCTTCAAGGCCACCGGGGCGACGATCGGCGGTGTGTACACCCCTGCGCGTTCGGCCATCGCCGAGACCATCGCCTCATGCTCGACGGCCCGTCGCAGGGAGCTGAAAGGGCGCTCGTCCCCGACACCGGACAGCCTCAGCCACCGGTACACCCGGAACATCAGGTCGGCGCTTCGCTCGTCGACGCCGAGGACCTTGACGAAGTAGGCCTTGCCGTCGACGCCAACTCCGAAGTAGGGGGTCGACCCTCGTGCGTCCACGCCGGCTCGCCGGAGCTCGGTAAGAACAAGCCCCGAAGTGGCCAGGCCTTCGACGACCTCGACGGCCGTGGGGTTTCGCTGTGGAGCCCCGAACGCGACGACTGTGGCCGACCCGACGAACCAGCCGGTCGCCAGCCCCACTAGCAGCCCCGAAGGTGCGTCCAGCCCGACGAGCATCTCCGAGGGGATCACCAGCAGCAACAGCACCCAGGCGGTGCGCCGCCAGCGCCGGCTCATCCAGGGGGCGCTCACCACCAGAGCGGCAGCCAGACCACCGATGCCCTCGGGCGTCCAGACGAGCTGGGTGGCCCACGATGGAAGATCATCCGGGGGGTTGGGGACGTTCGGAACTCGGGCTTCGATCGGCCCTGAGAGCAGTGTCAATACGACGCTCACGATGGTGCTCGTCAGGAAGTACAGCCCGAGGAGCCGCCACCGGCGCCGCACGACTATCCAGATCAGCACGGCCAACGGAATGAACGAGGCGACGACATCGAACGTGGCGTAGATGCTCAGCGTGAAGAATCCGGGGGCAGTTCGTGTGATCTCCGCGAAGTCACTGGACAATCCCGCCGCGGCTCCCTGCAGGTAGCCGAGCCCCAGCACGCTGAGGCCAACTGCGACGGTCGCCACGATGAGCCGCATGAAGTCGACCGGACTTCTGACCCAGGCGCTGGACTCCGAAGCGACCACCACTACCTGCCGTCCGCCCACCTCGACGGTACCCTCGGAGATTGTTGGAAGATCGCTGTCACCAGTCACGGACGATGATCTTGGCGGATTTTCCTGCTTCGGGCCAATTCACATGCTCAAGGAGTCCAACCGTGCAGATCTCCACGCTCGCTCGCCGCAGCGCTCTGCCTATCGTCACCGCCTTGCTGGCTACCGGTCTGCAGATTCCTATGCAGACCGCTCAGGCCGCCCCGTCAGGTCGGTTTGCCCTTGGCGACTCGGTGATGCTTGGCGCGAAGGCGCGCCTCGAAAACCGCAACTACTCGGTGAAGGCCAAGACGAGCCGACAGGTACAAGGTGGTGTCGATCTGCTCAGAGCCAAGGCCCGCGACAACTCACTACGGACCAACGTCGTCGTTCATCTCGGAACGAATGGCACGTTCACGCAGCAGCAGTGTCGCGCGATGCACTCGGTCGTCGGTAGCAGCCGTCGGCTGTTCCTTGTGACGGTAAACGTGCCCCGCAGCTGGGCCAAGCCCAACAACCGGGTGATCAAACGATGCGCCGCGCGCTACTCCAACACCTACCTCGTTGACTGGAGGGGCTTCGTCAAACGCCACCCAGGGGTGGTTGAGTCGGATGGCTACCACCTCACGTCCACCGGCGCGAGGAAGTACGCCGCGTTGATCGATCAGCGGGTCGACGCCGTCGTGAGGCGAGGCTGACCCGATGCCGGCCCCAGTGGTCCGCTCACGCCGATGGGCATGGAGCGCAGCCGCCAGCGCTGGAGTTCTGGCCACGTCGTCCGCAGTCGCTTCCCGCGGGGTGCCTGGCTGGGAGGCAGAGTTCTTTCGGGCGTTGCACGACGTCCCACGCTCGGTCGACTACCTCCTCTGGCTGCCCATGCAGCTGGGCAGCGCCTGGGCGCCGCCGATTGTGGCACTGGTCGGCTGGCAGGTTTCACGATCGTGGCGCCCCACGGCGGGGGCCCTGGTCACCGGCTGGGGTGGGTGGTGGCTCGCCAAGACCATGAAGGCCGGCATAGAGCGCGGGCGCCCCGCGGCCGAGCTCGGTGACGAGGCGGTGCGATCCACCGCCGTGACCGAAGGGCTCGGTTTCGTGAGCGGACACGCCACGGTCGCCTTCGCCTGTGCTGCTGTCATCTCGCCCTACCTCCCGCGGAGATGGAGGACGCTGGCATGGGTTCTCGCGGCAACGGTCGCACTCTCTCGCGTCGTCGTGGGTGCCCACCTGCCGCTGGATGTCGTGGGTGGTGCTGCCCTCGGCGTCCTGCTTGCCTCCCTATGGCATCTCGCAGTAGGTGCACCGTCAAGACCGAGCGCAACGTGACGGGCGCCCCCGACCGTGCAACCACCTGGCATCGGCGGCCAGTGGACGCCGTTGTGTTCGGTGCTTCGGGGGCGGTGGTCCTCGTCGCGGCCATGATCGCGGCCCGCGGGGTCAGCAATCTTGAGGCGACCCTCTTTCACGCGGTCAACGACCTGCCCGACTGGCTCTACCGGCCCATGTGGCTGGCCCAGTACCTGGGTCTGCTCCTCCTTCCGCTAGGTGTGGCAGTCATTGCTGCTGCACTGCGTCGCTGGCGCTTGGCGGTCGGCTTGGTTCTCCTGGTGCCGCTGAAACTCCTGGTCGAGAAGGGCGTACTGAAGCAGCTCCTCTACCGCGCACGTCCTGGAACCTCTGTCTGTGACAAGGACCCGGCATGCCTCCACCTTCGCGGTGACGTGCCACTCGTAGGCCCGAGCTTTCCCTCGGGGCACGTGATCATCGCGTTCGGTATCGCCTGGTTGGTGGCGCCCTACGTCGGACATCGCGCTCGTTGGGCACTAGCAGCCACATGCGCGGCGGTCGTCCTTGCCCGCATCTACCTCGGGGCCCACAACCCGCTTGACGTCCTCGCGGGGGGTGCATCGGGAATCGCCATCGCCGCGGCTCTGAACCTGATGCTGGGTGTGCCGAACGTCGGCGCAGGTGGTCGTGACGGGGGTCAGCCCGTCGCCGACACCACACGATGATCGAGCCGACCAACCCCAGCAACACTCACTGACACGCGGTCACCGTCGGCGAGTTCACCGACGCCCGCGGGCGTGCCGGTCAGAATCACGTCACCAGGGATCAGTGTCATGACCGAGGACACGAATACGACCAGGTCGGTGATCGAGTGCACCATGTCGGACGCCGGTGCCGACTGTCGAGTTGCGCCGTTGACCTCGGTACGTACTGCCAGCGCCCCCGGTTCTGCCTCGGTCTCGATCCAGGGCCCGAGCGGGCAGAAGGTGTCGAATCCTTTGGCTCGGGTCCACTGCCCGTCACGGCGCTGAAGGTCTCGCGCGGTCACGTCATTGGCGCAGGTGTATCCGAGGATGACGTCGTCGACACGTTTGTGGGGGACATCCTTGGCTAGCCGACCGATGACCACCGCGATCTCGCCCTCGTACTCGACCTGCTGCGACTGCGGGGGCAGCACGACTGACTCTCCCGGTCCGATGACACTCGTCGGCGGCTTGAGGAACATGACCGGGGTGGACGGTGGCTCTGCTCCCATCTCGTGCGCATGGTCGGCATAGTTCTTTCCGATGCCTATCAGCTTGTTGGGCAACACAGGAGGGAGCAGTCGCACGTCACCCATCGCGAACCGTACCGACGTCCGTTCAAAGGGGGCGAAGGGGTGCCCGTCGATGGCATTGACCGTCAGGGATGTGAGGTCCCCGTCGTCGCCTTCAACGACTCCGTAGGCGATCTGGTCTGCGACTGTGAAGCGGGCAATACGCACGTGTCGGACGTTACCCGGTGGGGAGGCTCGGTCACTTCTCGGGCTGCCGGAGCGCCTCGATGAGCATCCGGGCGTAGGCCTGCTGGCCGCCAGAGGTCAGGTGTGTGCCGTCCGGCTCGAGGTACTCCGGGTGACCGGCCGACTCCCGCGCCCAGTCTGCGACCACGACGTTGTCAAGGCCGGACGCGGCCCGTTTGATGGTCTCGTTGCTCTCCGACATCCACGGCACCTGGGAGCGCACGGTGGTCACGACGACCAGGTCCAGGTCCGCGAGGCTTTCCAGGAAGTCGGGGAAACCCTGCGGGTCCGGTGGGCCGTTGGTCCCCGACTGCAGGATCAGCACGTCAGCGAGCCGTCCAAGCCTGATCCGCTCACGCACTCGGTTGGCGATTTCGACGGGCTGGCGGCCGATCGCTGCATCGACGGCAGCGCGAGGCAGTCGCGCTGTCAGAGCATCGCGGACTCCGAGCAGTACCGAGTCACCCACCGCCGTGATCGGACCCTGCTCAAGCGGCAAAGCATCGATCCGCTTGTCCCGGCGCTTCGCCTGTCGCTTCTCCTGGCGCTCCTTCGCGCTGAGCTCAGAGTCGGGGTCCGAGTCAACCGCGACTTCCTTGGAAGTCAGCTCGCCGGCACCGGCTTCGGTGACACCACCTAGGTATGTCGTGCTGTCGACTGCCGGCAACGACGCGAGGGCGACTCCTCCGGCCGTCACGGTGGCAACCGTGAGGGCCGATACGGCTGCTGCCTCAACCCTCATACGCGCAGAGCCACTGGACAACCGGGAGCGCCATCGGCTCAGTGCGCCGTTGCGGATCGGCATCTCGAGCCATCGGTAGCTGATCTCAGCGGCAGCGAACGTAAGGCCGAGGGAGAGGACCGCCGACCACCACCCGCGCAGTGGGACATCAAGATCAGGCCGAGTGACCATGAATATCGGCCAGTGCCAGAGGTAGATGCCGTAGGACCGCGTACCGAGCCATCTCATGACGGGGTTCCCGAGTAGGACGCCGAACCGCGCCGCCGGGTGCGAGGCAGCCACGACCAGAAGGGCTGTGACGATCGCCACCCCGAGGAATCCCCCGCGAAAAAGCCAAGCCGACGACTCGGCCCCCCAAACGAAGATCACCAACAACGCGAGGATCGCGGCCACACCGGCGACAGCCACGGCCGCCTGGGCAGATCGGGGGATCTGCCGGGGCAGTGCACCGGGCCGCCATGCAACCGCGAGCGCAGCGCCAACCAGCACGGTCATTGCATGCGTATCGGAGCCGAAGTAGAGGCGGGCTGTATCAGCCGATGCGGGGATGTCGGCCTGCACGGCGAGGAGAGCCATCAGAACCGTCGACATCAGCGCACCCACGACGGCCGTGACTCCCACCCCTCGGCGTCCCCATCGTTTCCATGCGAAGAAGGCCACGGCGGGCCACACCAGGTAGAACTGCTCCTCGATCCCCAGCGACCAGAGATGCTGCAGAAGTGGAGGGCGCCCCAAGACCTCGAAGTAGCTGCGCTCATCGACGATGTACCACCAGTTCGTCGTGTAGGTCAGTGCCGAGATCACGTCCTGCCGAAACACCGCGGCGGCGTCGCGGGCCACCGTCAGTACCAGAACTGCCGAGACAGCCAGCACCGCCAGGAGCGCGGGTAGCAGGCGTCGCGCCCGGCGTAGGTAGAACTGGCCGAACGCGATGCCACCAGTTCGCTCCAGTTCGCCAAGCAGGAGCGTGGTAATCAGGAAGCCCGAGAGCACGAAGAAGACGTCGACCCCGAGAAAGCCACCTGGAAGCAGTCGAGCGGGCAGATGGAAGAGGAGCACCGCCACCACGGCGATTGCACGAACACCGTCAAGACCCGGAAGGTATGGAAGGCGAGATCCATCTTGTTTTGGACGCGCAGAAGCGTCACCGGCAGCTTCGGACCCGGCTGGTAGCTGCGTGGTGATGACGGTCGATGACGTGCGGCGGAGCATCACCTCAATCGTACGGTCTCCCGGCGGAAACCACCCAAAAGGACATAGCCGCTCGATCCCCTACCATTCCCCACCATGGCCCTTCAATTCTTGATCCTGTTCGTACTGGCTGTGCCCACGACCTTGCTAAGCGGCCGACTCCTCGGTGTTCGACGAGGATGGCTGAGCCTGTCGATGGCTGGCCTGCTCGGGTGGGGTCTCGGCCTCGCCGTGGCGTCGGGCCTGGGCGACGCAGCCTTCGGCGAGTCAGGGCTGCTCCTCGACACGGTCCTGCTGTCCCTTTTGTTCACCATGATGCTCGTTGTCGCCTTCGACCTCGCGGCGCCCCAGGGGAGTCTGGCGACCGGGAGCGAGGCGGGGCTGGTCGTCGTTCCTCACCCCATCCGTGATGCTCGCAACACCGTCTCCTACCTCACCAGGTACTGGGAGCTGCTGCGAATCGCACGGGCCAACGGATTGGGACGCAACTCCCTCGACACCACGTCCGACGGGACGACCGCGCCCGGGGTGTCGGCCGCTCGGTCAGTACGTGCCACCGTGGAACAGGCCGGTGGCATGTTCGTGAAGCTCGGGCAGGTGGCGTCCACCCGCGACGACGTCCTTCCGTCGGCATTCTGCGAAGAGCTCGCGCTGCTGCGCAGCTCGGTCGAGCCCGCTCCCCGAGAGGTGATGGCTCGCCGCGTCGAACGGCACCTGAGTCGTCCTGCCGACGAGGTCTTCGCCGCCTTCGACTGGAACCCGATCGCCGCTGGGTCGATTGCTCACGCCTACCGCGCCACCCTCTTCGATGGCACATCGGTCATCGTCAAGGTGCAGCGGCCGGGACTGGAGGAAGCGTTCGAACGAGACCGGAGGGCGCTGATGGCGGCAGCCAGATTTGTCGAGAAGCGCACGACGCTCGGGCTTTCGCTGAGCCCCGAGGCGATGGCCGCCGAGTTCTCTGACGGACTCGCCGAGGAGCTCGACTTCACCATCGAGGCGGGAAACGCCGACCTGCTCGAGGCCGCGACCCCCGATGACATGGGCGTGCACATCCCCCACATCTACCGCGAGCTCTCAGGCCGCTACGTGCTCGTGCAGGAAGCCCTGACGGGAACCAGTGTCGCCGACAGCGAGGCCGTGGCAGCTGGCGCAGAGTCACCGGACGAGCTGGCCAGACGGCTCATCCGCCTCTTCTTCCATCACATCTTCGACGAGGGCGTCTTCCACGCCGATCCTCACCCCGGCAATATCCTGCTGCTCGACGACGGTCGTCTCGGACTCATCGACCTCGGCGCGGTCGGACGACTCGGCCCTACCGAGCGAACCGCCATGATGAGCCTGCTGGGGGGCCTGGCGTCCGGGGACACCGAAACCATGCGCCAGGCCGTCGAGGACTTGGCAACGTTCCGCGACGAGGTCCGTCCACGCGACCTGGAGCGGGCGATCGCGAGCATGCTCGGATCGAGTCTGGCTCCAGGGGCCAAGCTCGACGTCCAGCTGCTCGCTGACCTCGTACGCCTTCTTGGCGAGTTCAAGATCGTGCTGCGCCCCGAAATCACGCTTCTGATCCGCACACTCATCTCCGTCGAGGGGACCCTCCGCACCATCTCCCCCGACTTCGATCTCCTCGCCGAGGCCAGAACAGTCGCTGTTGAACGACTGGGGGCGCCATTGCGCGGTGAAGGCATCCAGTCGCTGGTGATGAAGGAGCTCACTACCCAGTTCCCTAGGATCCGACGACTCCCTCTACGGGTCGACACCGTGCTCGACCAGCTGACGACAGGGAAGCTCGAGGCGCGCGTGTCGTTCCTGCGCAGTGATCATGACGTCCGCATCCTCACCCGCCTGGTCAATCGGGTCGTGCTGGGCCTGGTCGCCGTCATGCTCGGAGTCGGCTCGGTGCTGCTCCTCGGTGTCGAAGGCGGGCCGGAGCTCTCCAGCGCCGTTCCTCTCGATGAAGTTCTCGGCTACCTCGGTCTTGCCAGCAGCGCGATCCTGACGCTTCGCGTGGTTGCCGGAATCGTGCGCGATGGGGTCTAGCCCGATCAGCTCGGCTGATCGATCGTCAGATCCTCGTCGGCCGGGCCCTCCAGGCTGGTGATCAAGAGCGGCCAGGTGAGGTCTGTCTGCTGCAGAGGTTGCTGCGCGTCGACGACATCGTGCACCAGCCCCAGGGAGATGGGGAAGGTGAATGTCCGCACTGCCGCCCCGTTGTTGGCCCAATCTTCGGCCAGTGCGGCGATGTCTTCGTTTCGCACCTGTTCGTCAGCGCCGTTGGCTATCACCGTGATGTCGTCGGTCGCGGGCGCCGTGGTCGCGGCTTCGCTGCGCACGGCGCGACCAAGCAGGAGCATCTCAGCGGCGGCGCGCGTGTTCTCACCCGCGTAGCTGTGGTCAAGATCGCCGGCTACACGGATCGACAACGGAGGCACGCGAGCGAAGAAGTTGGCAAAGGGCTTGTTGGCGAAGCCGGGAAGGCGCGCCAATGCCAGCGCGGGCGCCACCGTCACCACCCTGTCCACGTCACGGAACTGCGCAGACCACGCCGCCGCGGTGCCGCCCATCGACAGCCCCAGCACCCGGACCTTGCCGCCCAGCCCGGACGCGATGTCGATCGAGGCGTCAGACCACTCGATCAGGTCTTCTGCCGTGAAGTCCGATACCAGCGAGACATCGCCAATTGCGTCTTCGCTGGGATCCGCCAGCCCGTGGTCGGGAGCCCTGAGAACCACCACGTTGTAGCCATCGGACTGCAGCTCGGTTGCGATCTCCTCGAACTGGCGCGGACAGTTGGTCAAACCGTGCAGGAGCACCACCGAAACGTCGGTCGGCTCGCCGGTCGAGTACAGCCCACTACGACAAGGTTCGAACACTCCCAAATCGGTCTCGTCCGACGCCCAGTCGTTGAACTGGTCGACAGCCTCGTCGTAGGAGGTCGCCGGGCTCGCCTCAGCGACCTCAAGTTCTGCGGTGCTCATTGGCCATAGTGCAACCACCGAACCGACCAGCAGCAGCGCGCCGAACAGCACACCGACGACAACCGCACCGCGCGTCAGAATGCGGCGAACGCCTCCAGCAGCCATCGGTGGATCAGCCCTCCTCCTCCTCGTCGGCTACGCGACCGGCACGAAGGAGACCGTAGGTGATCGCTTCTTCGAGCGCGACCCAAGACGCTGCGATGACGTTTTCGTGCACTCCGATGGTGTTCCACTCGCCCTTGCCGTCGCTGGTCTCGACGAGGACCCGAGTCACCGCGTCCGTCCCTTCACTGCCCTCCAGAATCCGGACCTTGTAGTCCACGAGCTCAAGCGACTCCAGCTCGGGGAAGATCTGACCGAGCGCCTGCCGCAGGCCGTTGTCGAGGGCGTTGACCGGTCCGTTTCCTTCTCCGGTCGCCACGATTCGGCGTCCCCCAGCACGCACCTTCACCGTGGCCTCACTCACGATCTCGCCACCGGGTCGCTGCTCGACGATGGTTCGCCACGACTCCACCGTGAAGTAGCGACGGCTATCGGCCTCGGTGACGTCGCGAAGCAGTAGCTCGAACGACGCGTCAGCCGCCTCGAACGAGTAACCCCGTGCCTCGAGGTCTTTGACCCGCGCTACTACCCGTCCCAGTGCCTCACGATCCTGCGCGAGGTCGTAGCCGAGCTCGCGTCCCTTGAGCTCGATGGAGGCCCTTCCGGCCATCTCGGTCACGAGCACGCGCATGTCGTTGCCCACCAGCGCAGGGTCGAGGTGGTTGTACAGATCCGGGGAGATCTTGATGGCGCTCGCATGCAACCCCGCTTTGTGCGCGAACGCCGAGACACCGACGTACGGCTGGTGCGTATCGGGTGCGATGTTCGCGATCTCAGCGAGTGCGTGGGACACCCGAACCAGCTCGGTGAGGCGCCCCGGAGGAAGGACACGACGATCGAGCTTGGTCTCCAGGTTCGCCACGACCGAGAAGAGGTCGGCATTCCCGGTGCGCTCGCCGTAGCCGTTGGCCGTGCACTGCACGTGGGTGGCCCCGGCCTCGACGGCGGCGAGGGTGTTGGCGACGGCGCATCCGGTGTCGTCCTGGCAGTGGATTCCCAGTCGCGCTCCTCCACTGCGATCCAGCACCTCGGCCACGATCCGGTGGATCCCGATCGGGAGCATCCCCCCGTTGGTGTCGCAGAGCACACCGACGTCGGCGCCTGCTTCCATGGCGGCGTCGAGTACCTGCAGTCCGTAGTCATGGTCGTGGTGGTAGCCGTCGAAGAAGTGCTCGAGGTCGAGAAAGACCCGCCGACCCTCCGCTACCAGGTACGCGACCGTGTCACTCACCATCGCGAGGTTCTCATCGAGGGTCGTCCGTAGCGCCTCCGTCACGTGTCGAACATCGGACTTGGCCACCAAGGTGACGACCGGGGCGCCGGAGTCGAGCAGCGCACGGACCTGAGCGTCCTCGGTGACCGAGGAGCCGGCCCGCCGAGTCGCGCCGAAGGCCACCAGAAGAGCGCTCTCCAGCTCGAGCTCCTGCCGGGCTCGGGCGAAGAACTCGGTGTCCTTCGGCAGCGCACCTGGCCACCCCCCTTCGATGAATCCCACGCCCAGGTCATCCAGCAGCCGCGAGACCGCGAGCTTGTCAGCGACCGAGTACGAGATGCCTTCACGCTGGGCACCGTCACGCAGAGTGGTGTCGTAGACGTGGAAAGCGTCGTCGGGGCGATTCACGGTCGCATCCTCCAGAAAAAAGACCCCTCGCACGAGCGAGAGGTCTGCGCAGCGGGGTCACCGCTGCGCTAGGCAATAATGAGAGGCAGAGCCACTCGTCTAGTGTGGCACATTCCCTCGCCCCCCGATCTCCGGAGTCACGTGGAGCACGGACAACACCGAACACCCAGCCGCCCGTCCCGGCGGCGGATGGCCCTGGCTGTCGGCATGGGGGCGCTCATGGGGGGCGCCGGAGTAGCCGCGGCCTGGTCAATCAGTGAGGCGTCCTCGCCCGAGCCCGAGGCCAGGTCCGTGGTCAGGGCAACGCCGAGCCCGCCACGCTCCTCACAGCGCCAAGCCCGAGCGCTCAGCGCGGAATCCCGAGACCGCAGACCTACCGACATGCCTGTTTTCCCTCGTACGTCACCGGTTCTGCTCCTTGGCGACTCACTCGCCGTCGGGATCGGAGGCTACGTCGACTCGGGCCTCGGCGATCGGCCCCTCACCATCGACGCGGCCGAGGGGCGAGGAACATCCACCAGCGTCTCACTGCTGGCACCAAATGCGACCACCGCACCCATGACGTGGGTGGTCAGCCTGGGGACGAATGACAACACCGAAGAGTTCCCCGCCAATGCGGCAGCACTCATGGAACTAGCCGGAGAGGAACGTTGCGTCGTGTGGTTCGACGTCTGGCGACTCGACACCGGCGCAGCCATCAACGCAGCTCTGGATGAGCTAGCGGCCTCACATCCGAACATGCACCTGATCAGATGGAATGACGTCTCGCTGCAGCACCCCGAGTGGTTCAGTGGCAGTGACGTCCATCCCTCATCTGAGGGATACGCGGTCCGAGGACAGCTCGCGGTGGATGCTGTCGATCAGATCTGCAGTGCGGCCCCGTCGGCTACCTCGGCTCCATAGCTTGACGTCATAGAGCCTTCTGCACCCCGACAAGTTCGTGCATCCACCTGTGCACGTCATCCGTCCGGCCGTGCTGGATGTTGAGCAACGTCTCACGCAAGCGCTCGGTCACTGGGCCTGGGTTCCCCTCACCCACCGACCACTCGCCGCCGGAATGACGCACGCGCCCGACTGGTGTGATCACCGCCGCCGTCCCGCAGGCGAAGACCTCGGTGATCGATCCATCGGCGTTACCCTCGCGCCAGTCGTCGATGCTGATCCGCTGCTCGCTCGCCTCGAGGCCCAGGTCAGCCGCGACCTGGATGATCGAGCTACGGGTGACGCCCGGAAGCAGAGCACCGGTGAGCTCTGGCGTGACGAGCCGCGCTGACTGGCCGGACCCGTAGACGAAGTAGAGGTTCATGCCGCCCATCTCCTCGACCCAGCGCCGCTCAGCTGCATCGAGCCACACCACTTGGTCGCAACCCTGCTCGGCGGCCTGTGCCTGAGCGATCAAGCTGGCGGCATAGTTGCCTGCGCACTTGGCCTCGCCGGTGCCGCCAGGAGCCGCACGCACAAACTCGGTCGACAGCCACACGGACACCGGCTTGATGCCGCCGTGGAAGTAGGCACCAGCAGGCGAGGCGATCAGCATGAACAGGTATGAGCTCGCCGGCTTCACGCCGAGGCCGACCTCGGTCGAGAACATGAAGGGGCGCAGGTAGAGGCTCATCTCGTCGTGCCCAGGCACCCACTGCTGGTCCTGCTCGACCAACGCTTCGATCGCGGCCAGGAACATGTCGTCCGGCAGCCCAGGCATCGCCAACCGGGCGGCCGAGCGCTGGAACCGGCTGGCGTTCATCTCCGGACGGAACGTGGCGATCGAGCCGTCTGACCGCCGATACGCCTTCAGTCCTTCGAAGATCTCCTGGCCGTAGTGCAAGGACATCGTGGCCGGGTCGAGCTGGATCGGGCCGTAGGGCACCAGCTGCGCGTCATGCCACCCGCGACCCTCGGTCCACTCGATCGTGACCATGTGGTCGGTGAAGTACCGGCCGAACCCTGGGCTGGCGAGGATCGCCTCACGCTGGGCGTCAGGAAGCGGCTGCGACGTGGGCTTGCGCGCGATCAAGGGCGCGCTCGACCCCGCACTCGTCTCGTTGGTCATGAGCGGGACGGTACCTTTCCGCCGGGCTGACGGGCGTCAGCCGACTGATCGAGTCAGGACGCGGCGACGGCCGTCGCGAGGTCATCGCCGATCTGTGCGGTCGAGCGTACGCGGTCACCGCGGGAGGCGAGGTCGTCGGACACCGCCTGCTCGACCGCGGACGCAGCCTTGTCGAGCCCGAGGTGGTCGAGCAACATCGCCACCGACAGCACTGTGGCGGTCGGGTCGGCCTTCTGCTCTCCCGCGATGTCGGGGGCAGAACCATGCACCGGCTCAAACATGCTGGGGTTGGTGCCGCTGACATCGAGGTTGCCCGATGCCGCACGCCCGATTCCCCCCGCAATCGCAGCGCCGATGTCGGTGATGATGTCGCCGAACAAGTTGTCGGTGACCACGACGTCGAACCGCTCGGGGTTCGTGACGAAGAACATCGACGCGGCGTCGACGTGGAGGTAGTCGGTACTGACCTCGGAGAAGTCGTCAGCCACCTGGTTGAACGTGCGGGTCCACAGGTCGCCTGCGTGTGTGAGCACGTTGTTCTTGTGCACCAACGTCAGCCTGCGTCGTGGCGTGCGTGCCGCCCTGCCGAATGCGTCGCGCACCACGCGCTCGATGCCGAATGCCGTGTTGAGGCTCTCTTCGGTGGCTACCTCGTGCGGCGTGCCGCGCCGCAACACTCCCCCCGAGCCGGCGTACGGCCCTTCGGTGCCCTCACGGACGACGACCATGTCGATATCGGCTGACGTCTTGCCCGCCAGCGGTGTGGCCACACCTGGGTAGAGCTTCACCGGACGCAGGTTGACGTGGTGGTCGAGCTCGAAGCGCAAGCGCAGCAGCAGCCCGCGCTCGAGGACGCCGCTGGGGACGGAGGGGTCGCCGACCGCGCCCAGCAAGATGGCGTCATGGGTGCGGATCTCCTCGAGCACTGAGTCCGGCAGGGTCTCGCCGCTGCGGTGCCAACGCTGCGCCCCCAGGTCGTACTCAGTGCTCTCGAAGGCTACGTCGTGGCGTCCGGCAACGGAGTCGAGCACCTTCTGCCCTTCGGCGACAACCTCAGGTCCGATGCCGTCCCCGGCGATCACGGCGAGTCTGTACGTGTGCGACATCCCCCCAGGGTACGAGGCCGTCTCAGGGAATGGTGAGCCCGTCTCAGGATTCGAGCGAGCTGGCGGCGCAGGCCGATGCCCGCGCCTTCACCGGATCAGAGCAGGTCGTCGAGGTCGAGCGACCGACCCTCGTGCGCGCCGATCGCCCCGACGATCTCGGTGAGCGCGTCCGGCGGGATCGCCGAGTCGACCGACATCGCGATCAGCGCATGACCGCCCACCTCGTCACGGCTCACCTGCATGCCGGCGATGTTGACGCCGTGCTCACCCAGGATGCGGCCGAGCTCGCCGACCACACCGGGGCGGTCGTGGTAGCGGAAGAAGGCCAGGTGATCGGCCGGCTGCAGGTCGAGGTCGTACGCGTCGATCTCCACGAGCTTCTCGACGTCCTTGGGACCGGTGATCGTTCCGCTCACCGACAGCTGCTGCCCATCGGCGAGTCCGCCGCGCACGGTCACGAGGTTGCGGTGGTCGGGGCTGAGCGGATCGACGGCAAGGTGGACGCTGACACCTCGCTCGGCCGCCAGCACCGGGGCGTTGACGTACGACACCTGCTCGTCGACGACACCGAAGAAGACACCCTTGAGCGCAGCGAGCTCCAGCACCTTGACGTCCGAGTCGGCGATCTCACCGCGCACCTCGACGGTGAGTCCCTCGGGCGCACCACCGGCGAGCCCGGTGAAGATGCGGCCGAGCTTCTCGGTGAGCGGGATGAAGGATCGCACCTCTTCGGCGATCACTCCCCCCTCGACGTTCACGGCGTCCGGCACCAGTTCGCCGGCGAGCGCGAGACGCACCGACTTGGCGACGGCGATGCCCGCCTTCTCCTGCGCCTCGTCAGTGCTCGCACCGAGGTGTGGAGTGGCGACGACGCGCTCGAGCTCGAAGAGCGGCGAGTCGGTGCAGGGCTCCTCGGCGTACACGTCGACACCCGCGGCGTGAACGCGCCCGTCGCGGACGGCGTCAGCGAGCGCTTGCTCGTCCACGATGCCTCCCCGTGCTGCGTTGACGATGATCACCGAGGGCTTGACCTTCTGCAGCTCGGCGGCGCCGATCAGGCCGACGGTCTCAGGGGTCTTCGGAAGGTGGACGGTGATGAAGTCGCTCTCGGCCAGCAGTGTGTCGAGGTCGACCAGCGAGATCCCGAGCTGCGCGGCCCGACCGGGCTGCACGTACGGGTCGTACGCGATCACCTTCGTGCCGAACGCCATGAGTCGTTGTGCGGCCAACACGCCGATTCGACCAAGGCCGACAACACCGACCGTCTTCTCGTAGACCTCGACGCCGCTGTACTTCGAGCGCTTCCACTCACCGTTCTTCAGGGCCGCGTTGGCCGGTGCAATGTTGCGGGCGGCGGCGAGCAGCAGGGCAACGGCGAGCTCCGCGGCGCTGACGATGTTCGACGTGGGCGCGTTGACCACCATGACCCCGGCCTGGGTAGCAGCTGGGACATCGACGTTGTCGAGTCCGACGCCCGCACGGGCCACGATCTTCAGCCGTCGGGCAGCGGCCAGCGCCTCGGCGTCGATCTGGGTCGCGCTGCGCACCAACACCGCGTCGGCGCCCGCGATCGAGGGGAGCAGCTCGGCACGGTCGGCGCCGTTGCAGTGCCGCACCTCGAAGTCGGGGCCGAGCGCCTCGATCGTGGCAGGCGACAATTCTTCCGCGATGAGAACGACAGGTTTGGCAGGCTGAGTCACGAGAGGACCTTCGAAAGATCGAGATTCGGCGGGAGGCAGCCGCTGATGCAGAGGCGCTGAGTGAGTCTATCGGGGGCAGGCACGCCTCGATCATGGGCGGTGCAAGCGCCGCTCACAGACCGATCAGACCCGCGCGAAGCGTCGTCAGGCGCTGCCTCACCGCCACCGAACCTCTACGCCGACGGTGCCGGTGAAGTCCCACCGAGCAGCCAGCGAAGTCCCGCCGAACGCGGCCAACTCCGTCCCGCCGGCCTGTGGATCCAGCTGCCGAAGTTGTCAGTGGCGGGTGGCAGGGTGCGGCGTATGGAACTTCCACTACGACCGGTGCGGCAGCTCAGTGACGCCGCGCTGCGTGATCGGCTGGTCGAGCTGGAGCGGGTGGTCAATTGGGCACAGGCGGCGCAGGCGCAGGTGATGGTCGAGATGGCCCGCCGCGCCCACGCCGCTGATGCAGCCGACGACGCCGACCGGGCTGCAGGTGCTGATCAGCTCGCACCGTTGGCGCCAGGTGGGACGCGGGAAGAGTTCATCGTCGATGAGATCGCCGTCCACCTGCATTGCACCCGGGGCACGGCCTCGCACCGGTTCGGCACCGCGCTGGCCGTCACCGATCACTGGCAGCTCCAGGCCGCCTGGGCCGAAGGTCGGATCGACGCCCGCAAGGTGCAGGTGATCTGCGATGGCCTGCGCGAGGTGTCAGAGCCCGCTGTCGGCGTGCTGGCTAGCCAAGCCGCCGAGTACGCGTCAACCCGCACCAGCCCCGAAGTGCGCCGCTGGCTCAGCCGACGCGTCATCGCTGCCGACCCGGGCATGGCCGAGATCCGCCGGGCCCGCGCTGTCGCCGACCGCAAGGTCACCGTGACCCCGCTGCCTGATGGGGTGTCCGAGCTGGTGGCGCTGTTGCCCAGCGTCCAGGCCCGCCAGGTCTACGACACGGTGAATATGCTCGCCCACGAGGCGGGTTCAGGCGACCTTCGCACCATGGACCAACGCCGCGCCGACGCTCTGTTCGACCTGCTGTGCGGCCGCGCCGAGCCGCCGCAGGTGAGCATCGCCGTCACCGTTCCCGCCGACGTACTCCTCGGCAAGAGCGCCGAGCCGGGCGAGGTCTCAGGAGTCGGTGCGGTCACCAGCTCCGAGGCGCGGGGGCTCGCCGGCTTGGCGCCAGAGTGTCCTACCGGCGGTGACGTCATTCCTGGCGGCGCTACCTTCCGTCGGCTCCTGGTCGACCCCGAGAGTGGGGTTCTGCTCGATATCGCCGAGCGTCAGTACCGACCATCAGCCGGGCTCGACCGAGCCATTCGCGCCCGCGACGGCGCCTGCCGCTTCCCCGGCTGCAGCCGCTCGGCACACACCGCTCGCTCTGGCACCGACCTCGACCACACCATCCCCTGGCCGAACGGCGAAACCTCGGCGGCCAACCTTGCGGTGCTTTGCCGACACCACCACCGGCTCAAGCACTCCCCCGGCTGGAACGCAGAACTCGAACCCGACGGCGTCATGCGATGGACCACTCCATCGGGCGCCACCGTGGTGACCCTTCCGTGGGCCTACGCCGAACCAGCCGTCACCGATAGCGGATAGCCGACCACCGAAACCGGTAACGGTTAGCACGCCGGACGCGGGCGCGATCCAGCCAGGGGCAGTTCGCTACCGCGCCGCAGTGCCCTCGGTGTAGTCGGAGTCGCCCGCCTCGATCCACGGCATCATGCCGCGCAGCTCGCGGCCGACGCCCTCGATGGGGTGCTGCTCGCCCTTGGCCCGCAGCGCCTTGAACTCAGGCGCGCCGGCGTCCTGGTCAGCGATGAAGCGCGCGGCGAAGGCACCTGACTGAATGTCGGCCAGTACCGCTTTCATGTTCGTTTTGACCGAAGGGTCGATGACGCGCGGTCCGGAGACATAGTCGCCGTACTCCGCGGTGTCAGAGACCGACCAGCGCTGCTTGGCGATGCCGCCTTCGTACATGAGGTCGACGATCAGCTTCAGCTCGTGCAGGCACTCGAAGTAGGCGACCTCTGGCTGGTAGCCGGCCTCGATCAGGGTCTCGAAGCCGTACTGCACCAGTTGCGAAGCCCCGCCACAGAGCACCGCCTGCTCGCCGAAGAGGTCGGTCTCGGTCTCTTCGGTGAAGGTGGTCTTGATACCGCCAGCGCGAAGTCCGCCGATTGCCCGCGCGTATGACAAGGCGAGCGCCCAGGCATTGCCGGACGGGTCTTGTTCGACGGCAACGATCACGGGCACGCCGCGGCCGGCACTGTACTCGCGACGCACGAGGTGGCCAGGGCCTTTGGGCGCCACCATGCAGACGTCGACGTCGGCCGGCGGCTTGATGTAGCCATACCGGATGTTGAAGCCGTGGCCGAAGAAGAGCGCCTTGCCGGCAGTCAGGTGCGGCTCGATCTCAGTGGTGTAGAGCGTGCGCTGCACGTGGTCGGGCGCCAAGATCATGATGACGTCGGCCTCAGCCGCGGCAGCGGCTGGCGTGACCACGCGCAGGCCGTCGGCCTCGGCCTTGGCCTGACTGCTTGACCCCTCGCGCAGGCCGACCCGCACATCGACGCCCGAGTCGCGCAGGTTCTGCGCGTGGGCATGGCCCTGGCTGCCGTAGCCGATCACAGCCACCTTCTTGGCAGCGATGACCGAAAGATCGGCGTCGTCTTCGTAGAAAAGCTCGGCCACGGGGGGTCCTTTCTCGGGGCACATCAGAGGGCACTGGCTGGGGCTCAACGAGGGGCCAGAACGGCACTCGAATCTATCGAGTACTGGGGATCTGGACTGACCTGGGGTGGGGGCGACGGTAGCCGCGGGCGTGGGTCACGCTGACCGCTCGGCGGTGCGCTCGGCCGATCGAACGGTGCGGTCGGTGATCGATCGGGTGCCACGCCCGACGGCCACCATGCCCGACTGCACCAGCTCCTTGACGCCGAACGGCTCGAGCACGCGAAGCAGGGCGTCTAGCTTGTCCGCGTTGCCGGTGGCCTCGATCACCAAAGAGTCAGAAGCCACGTCAACGACCTTGGCGCGGAAGAGCGTGACCGTCTCCAGCACCTGTGACCGCACGTGCGCGTCCGCGCGGACTTTCACGAGTATCAGCTCACGCTGAATGGAAGTCTCCGGGTCGAGCTCCACGATCTTCAGCACGTTGACCAGTTTGTTGAGCTGCTTGGTGACCTGTTCGAGAGGGAGCTGGTCGACATTGACCGCGATCGTCATACGCGACATGCCGGCATGCTCGGTGGGACCGACGGCAAGTGACTCGATGTTGAAGCCGCGTCGCGAGAAGAGCGACGCGATCCGGGCGAGCACGCCCGGTTGGTCCTCGACGAGTACCGAGAGAGTGTGTCGCGTCATCAGAGTTCGTCCTTGTCCCAGTCGGGCGCCATGTCGCGCGCGTACTTGATCTCATCGTTTCCCGTGCCGGCGGCCACCATCGGCCAGACCATGGCGTCCTTGTGCACGACGAAGTCGACAACGACCGGCCGGTCGTTGATCTCCATGGCCTTCTCGATCGTGGCGTCGACATCAGCAGCGGTCTCGCACCGCAAGCCTGCGGCACCGTAGGCGTCGGCCAGCGTGACGAAGTCGGGGATGCGCACCGAGTGCAGATCAGTGTTGGAGTACCGCTCGTTGTAGAAGAGCGTCTGCCACTGCCGCACCATGCCCAGGCTGCTGTTGTTGATGATGGCGATCTTGATCGGGATGTCGTTGATCGCGCAGGTGGCCAGCTCTTGGTTGGTCATCTGGAAGGACCCGTCGCCGTCGATCGCCCAGACCGTGGCATCCGGACGACCCACCTTGGCCCCCATGGCCGCCGGAACGGCGAACCCCATGGTTCCGAGACCACCGGAGTTCAACCATGTTCCGGGCTGCTCGTACTTGACGAACTGCGCAGCCCACATCTGATGCTGACCAACGCCGGCGGTGTAGACAGCCTCGGGGCCGGAGATGGCGCCCAGCCGCTCGATGACGTACTGGGGCGCGAGCTCTCCGTCACTCGGTGGCGTGTAGCCAAGCGGGTAGGTACTGCGCATGCGCTCCAACGTGTCGCGCCAGGCCGCGAAGTCACCCACCCGACCCGCCTCGTGCTCGGCGCGGACGGCGCCGACCAGCTCGGCGATCACCTCCTTGGCGTCACCGACGATCGGGACGTCGGCCACACGGTTCTTGGAGATCTCCGCCGGGTCGATGTCGGCGTGCACAACCGTTGCGCCGGGCGCAAAGGTGTCGAGGCGACCGGTCACACGGTCGTCGAAGCGCGCGCCGAGGGCCAGGATGAGGTCGGACTTCTGCAACGCACCAACCGCTGCGACAGTTCCGTGCATGCCCGGCATACCCATGTGCAGCGGGTGACTGTCGGGAAAAGCCCCACGTGCCATGAGGGTCGTGACGACCGGGATGCCGGTCAGCTCGGCGAGGCGCAGCAGATCCGTCGACGCTCCCGCCGCCTGCACTCCGCCACCCACGTACAGCACCGGGCGCCGTGCCTCGACAATCAGTCGGGCCGTCTCACGCACCTGCTTGCTGTGTGGTTTCAGCACCGGGCGGTAGCCGGGCAGGTCGATCGACTCGGGCCACTCATACGACGACGTGGCCTGCAAGGCGTCCTTGGAGATGTCGACGAGGACCGGCCCTCGACGACCTGTCCCGGCGATGTGGAACGCCTCGGCGATCGTCTGCGGGATCAAGGTCGGGTCGGTGACGAGGTAGTTGTGCTTGGTGATCGGCATCGTGATGCCCCGGATGTCAGCCTCCTGGAAGGCATCGGTTCCGATGGACGCGCTGGGCACCTGTCCGGTGATGGCCACGATCGGCGTGGAGTCCATGTAGGCGTTGGCGATCGCCGTCACCAGGTTCGTCGCACCGGGGCCGCTGGTCGCCATGCAGACACCGACACGTCCAGTGGCCATGGCATAGCCCTCAGCAGCGTGTCCCGCGCCCTGCTCGTGGCGCACCAGGATGTGACGGAGCGACGAGTCGAACAGCGGGTCGTAGGCGGGCAGGATCGCCCCACCGGGGATGCCGAAGACAGTCTCGGCGCCCACGTCCTCGAGCGCCCGGACCAGGCTCTCTGCTCCGGACAGCTGGGCTCCCGGCAGCTGGGCATCCGGCGACGCCGATCCCGCCGGCTCTGTCGCTGACGACTCACTCATCACGCTCTCCTCGAGGTCCTGCTGGCCACTTCCCGGCCATCACTCTTCCGTTCCAACAAAAAACCCCTCCGACCCGGGTGGGTGAGGGGTGCGCGCGGCTCGAGCGGTGCGGTCAGGCCGCGCGCCACCGAACTACGACAATCTGCTGCATGCCCTCAGGGTGAGGCATGACTGCATGCGGGTCAAGTGGTGACCGCGCGCGTCTCACGATTTGGACGGGCTCCTCACCGCACCTCGGTCATACCGGCACTGGCCGGTCATGCCGGCCCTAGCCGCAGACGGCTCCTTCGGCAGCCGATCCCACGAGGCGCGCGTACTTGCCGAGGACGCCCTTGGTGTAGCGCGGTTCCTTGGGGTTCCAGCCGGCCCGCCGGCCGTCGAGCTCGTCGGCGTCCACCAGCAGGTCGAGCGTTCGTGCGGACATGTCGAGCCGGATCCGGTCACCGTCGCGCACGAACGCGATCGGTCCCCCGTGCGGTGCCTCAGGGGCCACATGCCCGATGCAGAACCCAGCCGTGGCTCCTGAGAACCGACCATCGGTGACGAGCATGACGTCTTTGCCCAGACCCGCCCCCTTGATGGCGGCCGTGACCGCGAGCATCTCGCGCATCCCCGGGCCGCCCTTGGGGCCCTCGTAGCGGATGACGACGACATCGCCGGACACGATATGGCCGTGAGTGACGGCGCTCATCGCGTCCAACTCGTCGTCGAACACCTTGGCGGTGCCCTCGAAGACGGGCTGGTCGATGCTGGCTGCCTTGATGACTGCACCGTCAGGGGCGAACGATCCCTTGAGGATCGCGAGCCCGCCGGTCGGGTGGATCGGCTCTGACACCGGGTGCAGGATCTTCCCGTCCGGTGCGACAGGGTCGAGGTCGGCCATGTTCTCAGCCAGCGTCCGACCCGTGACCGTCATGACGTCGCCGTGCAGCAGGCCTGCGTCGAGCAGCTCACGCATGACAACAGGCACTCCGCCGATTCGGTCGATGTCGTTCATGACGTACCGGCCGAACGGCTTCACATCGGCCAGGTGCGGAGTTCGGTCGCCGACGCGGTTGAAGTCGTCGATGGTGAGGTCGACCTCGGCCTCACGAGCGATGGCAAGAAGGTGCAGCACGGCGTTGGTCGAACCGCCGAGCGCCATGACCACAGCAATCGCGTTCTCGAACGCCTCCTTGCCCATGATGTCGCGCGCGGTGATCCCCTGTCGCAGCAGCTCAACGACGGCCTCGCCCGACCGGAAGGCGTACTCGTCGCGCCTGCGGTCGACCGCAGCCGGCGCGGCACTGCCAGGTAGCGACATCCCCAGGGCCTCGCCGACACTCGCCATCGTGTTGGCGGTGAACATGCCGCCGCACGCGCCCTCGCCTGGGCAGGCCTGGCGCTCGATCTCGTCGAGCTCACCTCTCGTGATGCGTCCAAGGGCGCAGGCGCCGACGCCCTCGAACGCATCCTGGATCGTGACGTCCTTGCCTCCGACCCGGCCCGGCAGGATCGATCCGGCATAGACGAATACATTGGCCAGGTCGAGGCGTGCGGCGGCCATGAGCATGCCCGGCAGTGACTTGTCGCAGCCGGCGAACGTGACCGAGCCGTCGAGCCGCTCGGCGTGCATGACGGTCTCGACCGAGTCGGCGATCACCTCGCGGCTGACCAGTGAGGCCCGCATGCCCTCGTGCCCCATCGAGATGCCGTCGGACACCGAGATGGTGCCGAACTCCATCGGGAATCCACCGGCGGCAAAGACACCCTCCTTGGCCTTGATTGCCAGCCGCTTCAGCGACATGTTGCAGGGGGTGATCTCGTTCCAGCTCGACGCGATCCCGATCTGCGGCTTCTCCCAGTCGTCGTCGGTCATCCCGACGGCGCGCAGCATGGCCCGGTTCGGGGCTCGTTCCATGCCGTCGGTGACATCACGGCTGCGGGGCTTCAGATCGGGCGACTCGCTCATGATGGAAGCCTACGGGTGACCCAGACGTCTCGGACGAGGTGTCCCAGGCGCTCACCCCTGCGCTCGTACTTGGTGCTCGGTCGATCGACAGCGCCTGGGATCGACCGTGGGGCGAAGCCGTCGAAGGGGTTCTCTAGCCGCGGGTCAGCCCCCAGAACCTCAACCATCTGCTGGGCGTACGCCTGGTCGTCGGTCGCGCAGTGCACGAACCCACCTGGCGCGATCCGGTCGGCCAACAGTGCGACGAACTCCGGCTGCACAAGTCGTCGTTTGCGATGCCTGGCCTTCGGCCACGGGTCAGGGAAGTAGATCCGGGCACCGACGATCGAGGCGGGCGCCAGCCGCTGATCGATGAAGGTCACAGCGTCACCGTGCACGACCCGGACATTCGTGAGGCCATCTCGGTCGCCCTTCCGCATCAGGGTGGCGACTCCCCTGGTGTGCACGTCGATCGCGATCACTCCCACGTCGGGCGCCTTCGCTGCCTGCACAAGGGTGCTCTCGCCCATGCCACAGCCGATATCGAGCACCACCGGGACGGCACGACCGAAGACGCTGCCCAGGTCGAGGGGAGCGCCGTTGGAGTCGACCAACCAGGTGGCACCGATCGTCGCCAACGAGTCTTGGTGACGGTCGCTGAGGCGTCCCCGGCGGGCATGGTACGTGCGGACGCGCGGCGCCTCCGGGTCAGCCACCGGCAACGGAGGGAAGAATCATCACCACAGCATCTTGTCCGAGGACCGTGGCCGTGCCACCTGCACCCCTGACGTCGGCGCCATCGGCATAGACATTGACGTGGCGTCGCAGCTGCCCCGACTCGGTGCGGAGGCGGCGCTCCAGATGCGGGTGAACACCCGCGACGAGGTCGAGCAGGTCGCCGACGGTCGGATCTGTCCCATGCAGCTCGACCGCCAACGAGCGTCGGCCACCAGCGACATCTGCGAGCACCGACGGCAGCTCGAGTGTGACGCGCACACTCATGGCAGGACTGCGGCTCGGACACAGAGGACGTCCGGCAGGTGGCTGACCAGCTGATGCCAACTAGCCCCGTCATCCCGGCTGCCCCACACCTCGCCCGAGCGTGTCCCGAGATAGACGCCAGCCGGGTCCGCAGCGTCAGTCGTCAGGGCATCGCGCAGCACGATCGTGTGAAACCCCGACTCCGGGAGCCCGGCTGAGGAGTCGCTCCACGCCCGACCGCCGTCGACGCTGCGGTAGACACCCGCTCGCCCCTCGACCGGGAAGCGGCTCATGTCTGCCGAGAGCGGGAAAAGGAAGAAAGCTCCTTCCGGGCCGGGCGTACGGGTGATCCCGAAGCCGAAGTTGGCCGGCAGACCCTCCTCCGCCGACTGCCAGGTCGCGCCCCCGTCGACGCTACGGAAGACGCCGCCGTGGTTCTGCAGCATCAGCAGGTCAGGGTCTTCGGTGTCGCGGACAACCTTGTGCACGCACTGGCCGTACTCCGGCTCCGGGTCGGGGAAGAACGGGGCCAGCACTCCCTTGTTCGACGGGCTCCACGACTCACCGGCGTCCTCGGTGACGTAGACCCCGCCCGTCGACATCGCGACCATCACGCGGCTTGCGTCGTCTGGATGCGGAAGCACGGTGTGCAGGCACTGCCCCCCGGCACCGGGGTGCCAGTCGGGACGGTGCGGGTGATCCCACAACGCCTGGTTCAGCGCGAAGGTCCGCCCCCCGTCGTCAGAGCGAAAGAGTGCCGACGGCTCCACGCCGGCCCACACCTCGTCGGGTCGACTCACCGGTCCCGGCATCAGCTGCCAGATCTGCTCCACGTCGGCACCAGCCCCTGCGGGGAATGCGATTGAGCCGCCGGGGTCCTCCGACCACGACGCACCCCGGTCGTCGGAGGTGAAGACGGCCGGGCCCCAGTGCTCATTGCGCCCACCGACGAGCAGCCGCTCCGGCGATCGACGCGTGTCGATCGCCACGGCGGCAACGGCCGCCATGGCGTGATGCGGCCCTTCCCACTCCCAGTCGTCACGATCGTTCGACCACCCCAGGAACAGTCCCTTCTTGGTCCCGACCGCGAGCATGACCTGCGCCACGCCTACCTCCTTGAACCAACTGGGCTCCCCTGCGCCGTCAGTCTGGCCCTTCCCGACGAGTCGCGACAAGACCCCGCCAACGTGGGATGTCAGCCTTTCGACACGGCATTCGCCAACGGTTGCCCGGCCGCAAAGCGGTCGAGCTGCTCCTGCAGCAGTCGCCACGCCCGCGGCAGGAACGCGGAGGTGTCACCCCCCACATGTGGAGTAATCAGGACATTGGGCGCCCGCCATAAGGGGTGCCCACGCGGGAGCGGCTCGGGGTCGGTGACGTCGAGGGCTGCGCGCAGGCGTCCGGCCTGCAGCTCGGCGAGGAGCGCATCGGTGTCGACGACCGCGCCACGCGCTACGTTCACGACGAGCGCCGCGTCCGGCAGGGCAGCGAGGAACTCAGCGTCGACGAGATGGTGGGTGTCGGGGCCGTAGGGCACAGCAAGAATCACGACGTCGGCACTCAGTAGCAGGCTCGGAAGCTCGTCGAGGCCGTGAACCCCGGCGCGCGCGGTTCTCGCCACGACCTGAAGGTCGATCTCGAAGGGGGCCAGTCGGGCAGCGATCGCCGAACCGACCGATCCGGCACCGAGCACGACCACGCGGCGGTCGGCAAGGGCATCGTGCCGGCCGTGCAGCCACGTGCCTTCGTCTTGGGCCCGCAGGAACCCGGGGAAGCCACGCAGGTTCGCAATGGTCAGGCCCACCGCCAGCTCGGCGGTGCTCGCGTCGTGCACCCCTGCGGCATTGCAGAGAGTCACACCGTCGGGGATCACCGCCAGCACGTCGTCGACGCCCGCGGTGAGTGTCTGAACGACCCGTAACGACGACATCGTCGTCATCACGTCGAGCGTGCCGGCCGGGCCCATGTACTCGGGGACGTAGAAGGCGACCTCGCCCACCGATGCCGGGAGCTGCTGGCCGCTGCGCCACACCTCAACGTCCAGCTCGGGGGGTACGTCCAGGTTCTCGGCCCAGTCATCCTCGGGCAGCCAGACGAGCGTCATGTCGCTCACGGTATCCGCCGTGCCCGATCCACGCCGAGACTCCATGATGGGGGGGTGCCACCAAAAGTTGAGACCAGCAGCGCCAGCGCCCGCCGAACCCGGGCGGTGGTGATCGTCGTCGCCGTGACGATCGTGATCGCCGCACTCGCATTGGTCGGCACCCGCTGGAAGGCACTGCCGTGGGTACCTGACGCCGAAACGATCGGCGCCGCATCACCGTCCGAGGCCACTACCGCGCCGCCGACGATCGGAGCCCCCACTGATCTGGCCACTGGCTTCGAGGTGCCCTGGGGACTGACATTTCTTCCGGACGGTCGGGCGCTCGTCGGCGAGCGACCCAGCGGCGATGTCTCGGTGATCACGGTTCAGGGCGACGTGGAGCGGGTCGGAACTGTTCCCGGAGTGGCCGATAGCGGCGAGGGCGGACTGCTGGGGGTCGTCACCTCGCCGACCTTCGCCGACGACCAGCTCGTGTTCGCCTACATCACGACGAACACCGACAACCGAGTCGTCCGCATGCGGCTCAAGAATGACCGCCTGGTCGGTGCCCGGGCTGTGTTGACCGGCATCCCCAAGAACTCCTTCCACGACGGAGGACGGCTGCTCTTCGGCCCCGAAGGGATGCTGTTCGTGACGACCGGCGACGCGGGAGAGCCCGACCTTGCCCAGGACAAGACCTCGCTCGCCGGCAAGATCCTGCGCATCTCGCCGGACGGCACCATCCCGAAGGACAACCCGTTCCCCAGGTCCGCCGTCTGGAGCTACGGGCACCGCAACGTGCAGGGTCTGGCGTTCGACGACGACCAACGGCTCTGGGCCACCGAGTTCGGGTCATCGGCCTACGACGAGCTGAACCTGATCGAGGCCGGTAACAACTACGGCTGGCCCGAGGTGGAAGGAGCCGGAGGCGCCACGTCGGAGGCCAACGGGTTCGTCGACCCGCAGGTCACCTGGCCGACGAGTGAGGCGTCGCCCAGCGGTCTGGCCTGGCAGGACGGCGTTCTCTACATGGGCGCCCTTCGTGGTGAGCGGCTCTGGGAGATCCCCGTCGACGGCGACACGGCCCAACAGCCCACCGCAGCCTTGGACGGTGAGCTCGGACGGATCCGTACCGTGATGGTGGCCCCCGACGGAACGCTGTGGCTCACCACGAGCAACACCGACGGCCGCGGCGATCCCCGAGAGGGCGACGACCGGGTCGTGAGCGTGCCGGTGGGCTAGACCCCGCTGACGCGTTCCAGGATCAGCTCGCGTACGCGCGCGGCATCCGCCTTACCGGACGTTGCCTTCATGACCGCTCCGACGATCGCACCGGCTGCCTGCACCTTGCCGTCGCGGATCTTGTCGGCCACCTCGGGCTGAGCGGCCAGTGCGACATCGATCGCCTCGAGCAGGGGGCCATCGTCAGAGACGACGGCCAGCCCGCGGCTGGCCACGACATCGTCGGGGCTGCCTTCGCCGGCGAGGACGCCCTCGATCACCTGGCGCGCCAGCTTGTCGTTGAGCGACCCCTCTGAGGTCAACGTGATGATCTGGTGCACATCGGCCGGAGTGATCGGCAGAACGGCGACGTCCATGCCGCGCTCATTGGAGATGCGGGCGATCTCGCCGGTCCACCACTTCCGTGCATCGGCGGAGTCGGAGCCGAGGGCAACGGTCTGCTCGACGAGATCGAGAGCACCGGCGTTGATCAATGACTGCATGTCGTGCTCGGAGATACCCCACAGCTCGCGCAGCCGTGCGCGACGCTTGAGCGGTGACTCGGGCAAGGTGGCCCGCAGCGACTCGACGAGCGCATCGTCCGGGGCCACTGGCGTGAGGTCTGGTTCGGGGAAGTACCGGTAGTCCTCGGCCTCTTCTTTGATGCGACCGGACGTCGTCGACCCGTCGTTCTCGTGGAAGTGCCGCGTCTCTTGCACGATCGTGCCGCCCGCTGTCAGCACGGCCGCCTGTCGTTGGATCTCGAAGCGGACGGCGCGCTCAACCGATCGGATCGAGTTGACGTTCTTCGTCTCGGTCCGCGTCCCGAACTCCGCACGGCCCTTGGGCTTGAGCGACAGGTTGGCGTCGACCCGCATGGACCCTTGGTGCATGTGGGCATCGGACACCCCGAGCGCGACGATCAGCTCGCGCAGCTCGGTGACGTACGCCCTCGCGACAGCCGGGGCCAGCTCAGGTTCGACCTCGATCGGCTTGGTCACGATCTCGATCAGCGGGACGCCGGCGCGGTTGTAGTCGATAAGCGAGTAGTCGGCGCCATGGATCCGTCCGGTGGCACCACCGACATGCGAGATCTTGCCGGTGTCCTCTTCCATATGCGCTCGTTCGATACCGACGATGACGGCGCGTGGCCCGTCGTCGGTGTCAACGCTGATCTCAAGTGCACCGTCGAAGGCGATCGGCTCGTCGTACTGCGACGTCTGGAAGTCCTTCGGCATGTCTGGGTAGAAGTAGTTCTTGCGGGCGAATCGCGACCACGGCGCGATCGAGCACCCGAGCGCGAGGCCGATCCGCATCGCCGACTCGACGGCCTTCTCGTTCACCACGGGAAGCGCGCCAGGCAAGCCGAGGCAGACCGGGCAGACCTGAGTGTTGGGGGCGGCGCCGAACTCAGTCGGGCACCCGCAGAACATCTTCGTCAAGGTGTTGAGCTCGACGTGCACCTCCAGGCCCATGACGGGGTCGAACGTGGCGATGGCGTCGTCGAACGACATCAGCGTCTCGTTGCTGGTCATGCCGCACCTCCGGACACGAGCTCGGGGATCCGGTCGAGCAGCGGTCCACCCCACCGATCCTGAAGCGCTGCCTCAAGCGCGACCCCGACGCGGTACACCTGCTCGTCGCGCTGGACGGCCGCCATCAGCTGGACGCCAACCGGCAGCTCGTCATCGCCCAGGCCGGCAGGCAGGCTCATCGCAGGGCCGCCATAGAGACTGGACGGCAGCGTGGCGAGGTCGGCCTTGTACATCGCGATCGGGTCGTCGGCGCGCTCACCGATCGGGAAGGCCACCGTGGGAGTTGTTGGCGACAGCAGAACGTCGACGGTGCTGTAGGCCGCCTCGAAGTCTCGGCGAATGAGCGTGCGCACCTTCTGCGCCTGGCCGTAGTACGCGTCGTAATAACCGGCCGAGAGCGCATAGGTGCCCAACATGATCCGGCGCTTGACCTCAGGGCCAAAACCAGCGGCCCTGGTGAGCGCCATCACCTGCTCGACACCGTTCTCGCCGTTGTCGCCTGCACGGAGTCCGTAGCGCATGCCGTCGAAGCGCGCGAGGTTGCTCGAGCACTCACTCGGTGCGATCAGGTAGTAAGCGGGCAGCGCGTACTCGAACGACGGGCACGACACCTCGACGACGTCGGCACCCATCGACGTCAGGAGCGCCACGACCTCGTCGAACCTGGCCTGGACGCCCGGCTGGTAGCCGGCGCCCTGCAGCTGCGTGACCACACCGACCTTGAGCCCGTCGACACCGCCGAGCTCACCGCGAGCCGCCGCCACGACCGGCGGTACGGGGGCGTCGATAGACGTGGCGTCGCGCGGGTCGTGTCCGGCGATGACCTCGTGCAGCAGAGCTGCGTCGAGCACTGAACGGGCGAACGGACCGCCCTGGTCGAGAGACGACGAGAATGCGACGAGCCCGTACCGTGACACCCCACCGTAGGTCGGCTTGACGCCGACGATTCCGGTGACGGCGGCCGGCTGGCGGATGGAGCCTCCGGTGTCCGTTCCCAGTGCGAGCGGCGCCTGGTGAGCGGCGACCGCGGCGCTCGACCCACCGGACGAGCCTCCGGGGATGCGGTCGAGGTTCCAGGGGTTGTGCGTGACCCCGTAGGCGGAGTTCTCGGTGGACGACCCCATCGCGAACTCATCCATGTTGGTCTTTCCGAGCACCACCACCCCGGCATCGCGGAGCCGCTCGACCACGGTGGAGTCGTAGGGCGGACGCCAGCCCTCGAGAACCTTTGACCCGCACGTCGTCGGCGCGCCACGCATCGTGAAGACGTCCTTCAGAGCCAGCGGGACACCGGCAAGTGCGCTCAGCTGATCGCCCGATGCCCGTCGGGCGTCGACCGCAGCGGCGGCGGAGAGAGTCTGTTCGCGGTCGACGTGCAGGAAGGCGTGGACGGCTCCGTCGGTCTGCTCGATCCGATCGAGGTGGGCACTGGCCACCTCCTCGGCAGTAACCGTTCCCTCGGCAACGGCAGCAGCTGTCTCAGCAGCGCCCAGACGAACAAGGTCGGTCACGGCGCCTCCTCGTCGAGGATGCGGGGCACGCGGAACCGGTCGTCCTCTGCAGCGGGAGCACCCGCCAGCACGTCCTCCCGGGAAAGACACGGAACGATGACGTCGGGCCTCGTGACGTTGACGACCGGTACCGCGTGCGTGGTGGGCGGCACGTCGTCGGCAGCCACTTCGGCCACGCGGGCCACGGCGCCGAGGATCACGTCGAGCTGCTCTCCGTAGTGGTCGAGCTCCGCGTCGGTGAGCTGCAGTCGGGAAAGGCGCGCCAGGTGGGCGACATCGTCACGATTGAGCGCAGGCATGGGTCTCCTGCCATTGAGGCATTGTCGTGGCCGTCAGGTTCGTCTGAGGGTTCAGCGTCGTCTGATGGGGTGCGTCGCCATCCTACGGATGGCCTCAGGCCAACCCGCTGACCCCCGCGGCTCCCTCGCGAAGGACCCGCAGACCGCGCTGTCGTGAGGGGTGCTGCAGCAACCAGGCCGTGGCGTGCTCGGCGTCCAGTGGGCGGCTGACGTACCACCCCTGGACGGCATCGCAGCCGAGCCCTAGCAGCAGATCCCACACCTGCTTCGACTCGACGCCCTCAGCCACCGCCTTCATACCGAGGCCATGAGCGAGATCGACGATCGAGGCCACGATCGTCACGTCGCTCGGGTCGGCCGTGAGACGCGATACGAACGACCTGTCGATCTTGATCTCGGCAATCGGCAGGCTCTTGAGCAAGACCATCGACGAGTAGCCGGTGCCGAAGTCGTCGAGCGAGGCCGAGACGCCTAGATGCCGCAGCGCGTTGAGCGTCGCGTTGACGGTGCCGGAGTCGCGGGTCAGGACTCGCTCGGTCAGTTCGAGCACAAGCATTGATGCCGGAAGGTCGTGCTGCTCAAGAGCCGCGGCCACCACCGTGAGGAGGTCGCGCCCGTGCAGGTCACGCATCGACACGTTGACCGCCACCGGAATCTCAAGTCCCGCCAGTCGCCAGCGCGCCACCTGCTCGAGCGACTCGTTGATGACGTACTCGGTGAGCGGCGCCATGAGCCCGGAGTGCTCGGCCATGGGGATGAACTCATCGGGCATGATCAGGCCGCGTTGCGGGTGATGCCAGCGCACCAGCGCCTCAACCCCGACGACGGCGCCGGACGACAGCGACAGCTTGGGTTGGTAGTGCACCTGAAGCTCGCGGTTCTGCAGCGCATTTCGCAGGCCACCCAACAGCGAGAGCCGGCTCGCAGAGTTGCGATCGCGGTCCGCGACATAGAGCTCGACCCCGGTCCGCTCCTCCTTCGCCAGGTACATGGCGACGTCGGCCCGTCGAACGATGGGATCGACGTCTTCGCCGTGCTCGGGGAAGACCGCGACGCCGATACTCGCCTCGAGCTCGAAGAGCATGCCCTCGACGTGGAACGGCATCGTCAGCGCTTGACGCACGCGATGTGCCACCTCGACCGCCGCGTCGGAGTTCCGCACCGGGTCGAGCAGGATCGCGTACTCATCTCCGCCGAGCCTGGCCACGATGTCGTCGGGGCGCAGGGCACCTTGGATGCGTCGGGCGACGACGGCGAGCAGTCGGTCACCCACCTGGTGCCCCAACGTGTCGTTGACCTCCTTGAATCGATCGAGGTCGAGAAGACAGAGGCCGAGGTGTGTGTTGGTGCGGCGCGCGGCATCGAGGCGGTCGGCGAGCTCGGCGAGAATCATCTTCCGGTTGGGAAGCCCCGTCAGCGAGTCGTGCAGCGCCTGGTGCTCTTTCTCCCGCGAGATCGACGCCGTCTTGCGAACCGCATAGAGCGGCAGCAGGAGAAGCGGCAGGTACTCCGGCTGCGCCGACACGAACACCACGATCGGTGCAACAGCCAGGACTGCGAGGGTGGTGAAGAAGTAGTAACCGAAGTCGTCGAAGAAGTCGTCGGCAAACACGCGCCCCGGGTCGGCCAGCATCGAGTAGAGCGTGTTGTTGACCACGAAGAAGGCGAGCCAGCCCGCCACCATCCAGACCAGGTCGATGGGCTGAAGTCCGTTCAGAGGTGTCGAGAGCGTCGGAGTCGGTTCACCGCTCAAGCGCAACCAGACCCCCATGATGAGTGCAGCCGACCCAAGACTCAGCGCAAACTGCCCGATGTTGTACGGCACCTTCCACGGTGGCTTTCGCTTGACCAGCTCGGACACCAAAGTGGCCGCCGAGATCAGCGCGATCGCCGGCCACGGGCCGTAGAGGTACAAGATGGCGAACGTGAAGGCGTCACTGGTCGCCACACCTTGGCTGTCGTAGCCGCTGCCGATGATGACGGGGCTGAACTCGAAGAAGAGCAGCAGCCCGGCGATCACCCAGAACGCTGCATCGGCGTCAGCGAGAGCCGGGAGGGTCTGCGCCAACGCGTAGGCGACGAGGACGAGCCCTCCGACCACCGAGATCCACCACCCGGCGGCGAACATCGAGGGCTGCCACAGGCTGGGATGGTCGGCATCGTCGGGCGACGCGTCGAGGGCTGCCGGCAGATCGACGTCGCTCATCCCCCACCCCTCTCGTCCGCTGTGCCATTGCGTGGATCCGTCTCGATCCACGCTCAGGCAAGACCCGTCGCGATGGTATCGGCGGCATTACAATCCGTGATTACCCGATTACTTCCTGTTCACCCGTTCAGGTCAACTCAATTCAGCCCTCAGGGCACCGCCTCAGGCCACCGCGGAGGGGCCTCCGGCCAGCAGCTGTCCGAACTGCTCCTCGTCGAGCACCCGCACGCCGAGGGCCTCGGCCTTGGTCAGCTTGGATCCGGCGTTCGCGCCGGCCACCAGGAAGTCGGTCTTGCGCGACACAGACCCCGTTGACTTGCCCCCTGCCGCCGTGACGGCTTCCTGCGCCTCCTCGCGGCTCATGCCGTCGAGCGATCCGGTGACGACGACTGTGACACCGCTCAGGGGCGCGGCCCCGGTCTGCCCGGAGCTGGACCGCTCGACCGAGGGGTCGGCCATGCGGACCCCAGCGGCACGCCACCGGTCGACGATGGATCGGTGCCAGTCGACGGCGAACCAGTCGATGACGGACTCGGCGATGATCGCGCCGACGCCGTCAACAGCGGCGAGGGTGTCGCCGTCGGCCGCGATGATGGCCTCGATCGACGAGAGCTCTCTGGCCAGCGCCTGCGCCGCGGTGGGACCGACGTGTCGGATCGACAGCGCGACAAGAACCCGCCACAGGGGTCGCTCACGCGCAGCGGCCAGCTGGTCGAGCAGGACCACGGCGTTGGCCGACAGCTCGTGGCCATCTGCGGTCGCCCGAGTGAAGAACGGACAACGCGTGAGTGCGGCGGCATCGAGTGAGAACAGGTCGCCCTCATCGACCACCAGGTCGCAGTCGAGCAACGCCACCGCCGCCTTGTACCCGAGCCCTTCGATGTCGAAGGCGCCACGGCCTGCCATGTGGAACAGCCGCTCGCGCAGCTGAGCCGGACAGCTGCGGGTGTTGGGGCAGCGGATGTCGGCGTCGCCCTCTTTCTCAGGAGCAAGCGCAGTTCCGCACTCGGGGCACCGCGTCGGCATCGTGAAGGGGCGTTCGCTGCCGTCACGCACCTCGACGACCGGGCCAATGATCTCTGGGATGACGTCACCTGCCTTGCGCAAGAACACCCGGTCACCGATCAGCACGCCTTTGCGTTCGACCTCTGAAGCGTTGTGCAGGGTGGCCATCTGCACCGTTGATCCGGCCACCTTGACCGCAGCCATGACCCCGAACGGGGTCACCCGACCTGTGCGGCCAACGTTGACCCGGATGTCCTCGAGCGTGGTGGTCACGATCTCGGCCGGGTACTTGTAGGCGATCGCCCATCGCGGCGCGCGAGAGGTGGCGCCAAGGCTCACTTGGTGGCTGATCGCGTCGACCTTGACGACAACGCCGTCGATCTCATGCTCGACGTCGTGGCGATGCTCGTTGAAGTGCTCGATGTACTTCGTCACCTCAGCGAGCGACTCGTGAACGCGCGTGTGCTGCGAGATGGGCAGCCCCCACGATGCCACGGCGGCGTACGACTCAGAGAGCGTCACGGCCTCGTAGCCCGTGCACACACCGATTCCGTGCACCACGAGCTGTAGTCCCGCGAGCTGGCTGGTCGCCCGGTCGGCGTCGGCCTCAAGGCGAGCAATCCGCTGGTCGATGCGCTCGGTCGATCGGTCGGACTCGCCCAGCAGGTCGCGGCGCCGTCGCGCCTCGGCCAGGTCATCGAGGCGCCGGTCGACCCGTTGCCGCAGCGTGCCGGCGGCGGCGTTGCGCGGGTTGGCGAACGGGGAGCGCCCCTGGTCGACCACATGGGTGTTGATCTCGTCGAAGGTGCTGACCGGGAAGAAGACCTCACCGCGCACCTCCAGCAACGACGGCACCGCAACGCCCCCAGCGCTGGGCCGCAGCTGCTGCGGGATCGAGGCGATGAACTGCGCATTGTTGGTGACGTCTTCACCCACTCGACCATCGCCGCGAGTGGCAAGGGAGATCAACCGGCCATCGCGGTACACCAGGTCGACCGCGAGGCCATCGACCTTGAGCTCACAGAGCAACGGCGGCAGAGTCCCGAGGCTGTTCTCGATGCGTTGCGCCCAGGCCGCCAGCTCGTCAGGGGCAAAGGCGTTGTCGAGCGAGTACATCTGTTGCAGATGCTCGACCGGCTCGAACATCTCTGACCGCGAACCGCCGACAGTTGTGGTGGGCGACTGCGGCGAGGCGATGCCGGGGTACTGCTGCTCCAGCTGGCGAAGCCTTCGTTCGAGCTGGTCGTACTCGCTGTCGGAGATGGTCGGGGCGTCATGCTCGTAGTAGTGGCTGCGGTGTTCGGCGACCTGCTCGAGCAGCGTCCTGTACTCGGCCTCGATGTCATCGGGAACCGCGCTCATATCCCTCCGATCCTTCACGAGGGTCGTCACCGCGTAGACGGCGCATCAACCGTTGGACGCCAGCGTAGGACGCCCAGGCGACATCGGCCGAGCCTGAGATGCCACACGAGGGAGTGATCGCGATCCTCGCGGCCACGTCCTCGGGGGCGATCCCCAGAACCGAGCGTGCCGCCTCGAGCTTGTCCAGCGCCGGGTCCTCCCCTTCGACACCGCCTGCCAGCGGATCGACACCGAGCCAGAGCGACCCCCCGGCTCCGAGCCACTCCTCCATCGCCGGGGCTGCTGCCGCAACATCGATCACCTCGAGGTCGACGCTGATTGCCCGGCGCTCGGTGTGGTCACCGCCTGTCAGTGCCTCCCAGTCCGGCTCGGTCGCGCAGGAGTGGATGGCAACGGGAACGGCGTCCTCGGTCAGCTGACTCGTGAGGCTGCGCAACAGGCGCCCGGCTTCGGCCGACTCCACCGCCGCGATGGCGCCCCATCCGCTGGCCCGAGGGATGGCACCTTGGGTCACCGACGAAAGCGCCGGCTCGTCCACCTGGACCACCCACTCAGCCCCTGGGACACGTCGACGGAGGTCGCGCAGATGCTCGCTCAGCCCCTCAGCCAAGCTCGCCGCAAGATCTGCCACTGCCGATGGGTCACTGATCATGGCGGTGCCTCCGCGCAGCTCAAGGACAGCAGCCAGGGTGAGTGGGCCGCATATCTGAAGCTTCGCCGGACCTTGATACCCCTGGAAGCGGTCCTCAACGGCGTCCAGGTCTTCGCTCAGCAGGGCCTTGGCACGGCGCAGGTCTCGGCCCGGGCGCATCGATACCCGCCACGCGCTTCCTTCCCACTCGGCCGGCAGGTCGACGAGGACGGCAGCAGCTCGGCCGGCCAGCTGCGCCCAGGGGCCCCGGTCCGGGAGCTCGGGGACATGTGGAAGGTCCGGAAGTGCATCGAGGACCAACGCGGCAGCGGCGCGTGCGTCGTTCCCGGGCATGGACCCGATCCCGGTGGCTACGCCCGCGAGGTTCACGCGGTCGCGGTGATGGTGGCAGAGCCGCGGACCCAGGTGCCGTCGTACAGCGCCAGCGCCTGACCCGGCGCCACACCGAGCACGGGCAGATCGAGCTCGGCGACCAGGGAGTCGCCCCGCACGTGCACAGAACCGCTCACCGTCTCTCCGTGCGCGCGGTACTGGAACGAGAGCCGAGTGCCGTCGGCCACGACTGGACCGCACCACTGCGGGCGTTCGGCGACGATCTGGCGCACCTGCAGCGCCTCGCGCGGTCCGACGGTGACGGTGTTGGAGATCGGCTCGATCGACAGGACGTAACGCGGGCTGCGGTCGGGCGTCGCCACCGTGAGTCCCAGACCTTTTCGCTGCCCAACGGTGAACCCATAGGCACCGCTGTGCTCGCCGAGAACAGCACCGTCGCGGTCGAGGATCTGACCCTTCTGCTCGCCCAGGTGGGACTCGAGGAAACCCTTGGTGTCTCCGTCGGCGATGAAGCAGATGTCGTGGCTGTCGGGCTTGTCGGCGACGAGCAGGCCCGCCGCCGCAGCCTCGGCCCGCACCTGCGGCTTCAGGGTGTTGCCAAGGGGGAACATCGAATGGGCGATCTGGTCGCTGCTGAGCACGGCAAGCACGTACGACTGGTCTTTGTCGGCGTCGACCGCGCGGTGCAGCTCCGGTCCGGCCGGTCCGGGCACTACCTGCGCGTAGTGCCCGGTGCACACCGCGTCGAACCCGAGGGCCAAGGCGCGGTCGAGGACCGCCGCGAACTTGATCCGTTCATTGCACCGCAGGCACGGGTTGGGGGTACGCCCCGCGGCGTACTCGGCAAGAAAATCATCGACAACCTCAGCCCGAAACTCTTCGGCCATGTCCCATACGTAGTACGGCACGCCGAGGATGTCGGCCACCCTCCGGGCGTCACGGGAGTCCTCGAGGCTGCAGCATCCGCGAGCACCCGATCGAAACGTCTGCGGGTTGCTGCTGAGGGCCAGGTGCACTGCGGTGACATCGTGACCCGCGTCGCGGACGCGTGCGGCAGCCACCGCTGAGTCGACCCCGCCGGAGAGCGCTGCCAGTACCCGCATCAGGCCCTCACCTCTGGTGCGCCGTCGAGGTGGCCGACGCGGTCGACCGGGCCGCGCGGGCTCGCTGGACGACGGGTCCGATCGCAGCGACCAGCTCATCGACGTCAGCCCGGGTTGAGGTGTGCCCGAGCGAGAAACGCAGCGACGATCTGGCCTCAGCTGCGGTGGACCCCATGGCGATCAGCACGTGACTCGGCTCGGCGACTCCGGCCGAGCACGCCGATCCGGTCGAGCAGTGGACTCCGCGGGCATCCAGCAACAGCAGCAGCGAGTCTCCCTCGCAGCCCGGGAACGACATGTGGGCGTTGCCCGGAAGCCGATGGGCCACGTCGAGGCGTGGATCGCCGTTGAGGGTGGCGTCGGGTACCTCGGAGATCACGCCGGCGATGAGCTCGTTGCGAAGCGCGGCGACAGCCTCGATCCGCTGCGGCCGCGTCTCGATCGCCTCAGCGGTCGCCGTGGCAAAGCCCACGATCGAGGGCGTGTCCAGAGTTCCGGAACGGACATCACGCTCCTGTCCGCCGCCGTGCACCAGCGGCGTCGGAGTGACCGAACGCCCGAGCAGAAGCGCTCCTACCCCGAGCGGGCCACCGAGCTTGTGGGCGCTGATGGTCAGGGCATCGAGTTCGGATGCTGCGAAGTCGACGTCGAGGTGCCCCGCCGCCTGCACCGCGTCGGAGTGCACCGGCACCCCGAAGGGCTTCGCCGCCTGCACGCACTCGCGGATGGGCTGCACGGTTCCGACCTCGTTGTTGGCCCACATCACGGTGACCAGAGCGACCGACTCGGGATCACGCGCGATCTCGTCGTGCACCTGCTGCGGGTCAACGCGACCCATCTCGTCGACGTCCAGCCAGACGACGTCGGCCCCTTGGGCGTCGGCCAACCAGCGCACGGGGTCGAGCACCGCGTGGTGCTCGACGCTGCTCGCCAGGATGCGGGGACGCGGGCGCTGCTCCTGCCGGTTCCAGTAGAGGCCCTTGACGGCCAGGTTGTCAGCCTCGGTGCCACCTCCGGTGAACACGACCTCACTCGGGCGCGCACCGAATGCGGCCGCGATGACTTCCCGGCTCTCTTCAACGACCCGCCGGGCTCGGCGTCCGGCGGCATGCAGGGACGAGGGGTTGCCGAGCTCGCCGAGCTCTTTGGTGAGAGCGGCCGTCGCCGCCGGGACTATCGGCGTCGTGGCAGCGTGATCGAGGTAGGCCATGGCCGACTCAGTCTAGGCGAGCCTCAGGCGAGCCCCGGGCAAGCCACCGTCAGCCCTTTCGGCGCGTGACTTCCTCGGTCAGCTGTGGCAGGACGACGTGAAGATCGCCCACGACGCCGAAGTCGACGAGGTCGAAGATCGGGGCTTCCGCATCCTTGTTGACCGCGACGATGGTCTTCGACGTCTGCATGCCGGCCCGGTGCTGGATGGCGCCGGAGATGCCGTTGGCGATATACAGCTGGGGCGACACCGTCTTACCGGTCTGACCCACCTGGAACTGATGGGGGTACCAGCCTGCATCGGTCGCAGCGCGGGAGGCGCCTACTGCGGCACCCAGCGCGTCGGCGAGGGACTCGACCACGGCGAATCCCTCGGGCGATCCGACACCGCGTCCGCCGGACACGACGATCGCCGCCTCGGTGAGCTCGGGGCGTCCCGCTCGCTCCTGCGCGACGCTGTCGGTGACCTTGGCCGCGCGGTCGGCGTCAGTGATGGTGACGTCGAGGTCGACGCGTCGACCCGCTCCTGCCGTTGCCTCGGCAGCAACACTGTTCGGGCGCACGGCAATGATCGGCGTGCCGGTCGTGACGGCCGACTGGACCATCGTTGAGCCACCGAAGACCGACTGCTCAGCGACGAACCCGGCCGAGACACCGACCGCGTCGGTGATGATGCCCGACTCGGTGCGCACGGCCAGGCGAGCAGCGATCTCCTTGCCCTCCGCTGTCGCCGGAACGAGCACTCCGGCGGCACTGGACGCGGCCAGCGCACTCTGCAGTGCACTCACCTTGGGGGCGACGACGTGCTCGCCGAACTCCGGCCCGGCCGCCACGTAGACGATGTCGGCACCGCCGGCAGCAAGGCTCGCAACCAGCGCATCGGAGACATCACCGATGGCGACAGCGGCCGGCTCACCAAGCGATCGGGCGAGCGTCAACAACTCGAAGGTGACCTTCTTGACATCACCGTCGGCGTGCTCGACGAGCACCAGAACTTCAGACATGGGGTCCTCCTGGACGAGTGAGTCGGTAGGTCAGATGAACTTCTGCGTGGCGAGGAAGTCGGCCGCCTTGGTGCCGCCGTCGCCCTCATCGGTCACGACGGTGCCGGCTGCCCGCGGCGGGCGCGCCGCGAACTCCTGCACCGAGCTCCATGCTCCAGCGAGACCGACCGCAGCCGGCTCGACGCCGAGATCGGCCAGAGTGAGCGTCTCGACCGGCTTCTTCTTGGCGGCCATGATCCCCTTGAACGAGGGGTAGCGCGGTTCGTTGATCTTCTCGACCACACTCACGAGCGCGGGCAGCGACGCTTCCACCACGTCGTAGCCGTAGTCAGTAGCACGCTGCACCGTGATGGCCCCGTCGGCGATGTCGACCTTGCCGGCGAAGGTGAGCTGGGGGCGTCCGGTGCGTTCGGCGAGCATGGCCGGAACGACAGACATGCGCGCGTCCGTGCTCTCTGAGCCCATCAGCACGAGGTCGGGGGCGAGTCGGTCGATCGCGGCCGCAAGCACGGCGGACGTCGCGAGCGCGTCGCTGCCGTGCAGAGCGTCGTCGACGACGTGGACGCCGTCGTTCGCACCCATCTGCAGGCCCTTACGCACACTCTCGATGGCCTTCTCCGGCCCGACGGTCAGCACCGTGACGGGGCACTCGTCGGCGCCGCCCAGGCGTTCCTGGATCTGCAGCGCCTCTTCGATGGCGTACTCGTCAAGCTCGTTCACGACGGCGTCCGCCGCATCACGATCGAGGGTGTTGTCTGCCGGATTCAGTTTCTTCTCGGCCCACGAATCGGGCACCTGCTTCACACAAACGACGATCTTCACGGCGACGAACACACCTCCTGATACACCTCGGTGCCCGCGATGCAGTCGGACCGTCGGTGTCTGCTTGGTCGGCGACGGGCTTCTCCCACGCCGGGTCACTCACTGACTCGCCGGTCAGTCTGCCAGAAGCATTGGATCCAATCATCTTCAGGTCGGGAGTGGAACAGTGAGTCCCGTCACAGCACCTCGTCACGCCGGCCAGACCGCCGAGCGACGGGCCCGCGAGCACTGGCCTACCCTCTGCCCATGGACTCCAGACTGCGCGCCGTGCTCGACCTGAACATCGCCGAGGCGCGCGAGGGCACCGGCCGTCACGAGTACGACGGGCAGGTTCAAGACCTCTCCCCTGCTGGCGTTGCGGCTGGTCTGGCTCAACTGGGTGGAGCGACGCTTGCCGACCCCCACGACGAGGCCCACCTGACAGCTTTTGAGAACGCGGCGCGAGGGCGACTCGGTGCTCTGCAGTGGCACCGGCGAAACCCGCTGATCCACCTCGAGAACCTCGACCTCGCCGGCTACGACCGCGCCTACGCCCCCGATGAGGAGCGACGGGCCGCACGTTCGAAGCACCTGGCCAAGTGGCCAGATGCCGTCGACATGGCCTGCGAGGCGCTCGATCTGGTGCCGGCGCCAGTGGCTGTCGCTCTCCTTCCTGCTGTTGAGGGGTTGGCCCGAGGGATTCCGGAGGACGATGCGGGCACCAGTGCTGCTCAGGTAGCCCACGCACGCCTGGTCGCGCATGTCGCTGATCTGGCAGAGAACGGCTCGCCAGACACGGCCTTGGGCTCCGCTGCGCTCGAGCAGCTGATGCGCAGCGACGAAGCCGTCGTCGACGTCCAACTCACTGCCCTGGCCGAGCGCGCCGAACGCGAACGTGACCGCTTGTGGACGCTGATGGACGAAGGGTGCGAGCAGTTCGCTCCAGGCGTCCCGACCCGCGAGACGATCGCCACACTGCTCAATGACCACCCCGATGCCTCCGAGGTCGTCGCCGCAGCAACCACCGTCACGGACGAGACCATCGACTTCTGCCGCACAAAGGGGTGGCTCACCTATCTCGACGGTGAATGCCGCGTCGGTCTGGCACCACCGTCACGCCGTTGGGCCACCGCGATGCTCGCCTGGTCCGGTCCCTACGAGAACGACGGCCCCTCCCACTACGACATCACGCCGCCCGAGCCCACGTGGCCAGAAGCTGAGCAGGCCGAATGGCTCACGATGTTCAGTGAGACAGCGCTCGCCGCAGTCACCGCCCACGAGGTGGCGCCGGGACACTTCGCGCACGGGCGAGCTCTGCGGCACGCGCCCACTGAGGTTCGGCGCTCTCTCGTCGGCGCCGGATTCGCCGAGGGATGGGCTCACTACGGTGAAGAGCTGATGCTCGACGAAGGATTCCGGGCCGACGACGCGCGTTTCCAGATCGGTGTCGCGTTGGAGGCGCTCGTCCGGGTGACGCGCTTGGCCTGCGCGATCGGGCTGCACACCGGAGCCATGGATGTGAGCGACGCGACGGCACGGTTCATCGAAGATGCCCTGATGCCCGAGGCCACGGCCAGGGCGGAGGCCCGCAGGGGAACCTTCGATCCGTCGTACGGCGTCTACACCTGGGGCAAGTGGGCAATTCTCGACGCCCGTGAGGAGGCGCGGCGTCAGTGGGGCTCCGACTTCTCGCTTCGCCGGTTCCACGACGGGTTGATGAACCTCGGCTCCCCGCCCCTGGGCCTCGTTGGAGCAGTCGTCAAGCAGGGATGACGGGACAGCTCAGGATGTGGCGAAGGTGATCAGATCTGGGGCCAGGCATCTGACGCTCCCGCGATGCAGCCAAGTGGACGTCCCACACGCTTGAGCCCAGTGCGGTCACCCTCCTTGTACCGGCTGAGCTCTCGCGACAGCATCGTGGGGTACATGATCTCCCTCGTCGTCCCCACGTGGCCAAGACCCACCGCGTGCCCGATCTCGTGCAGCAGCAAGGCCCCACGCGTCGTGCCCTTACCGAAGCCGGCCCGGTAGATGTCGTTGTGTCCGGCGTTCATCACGACGAAGCCACGGCCGATGGCGGCCTGCCACTTGCCGTTGGAGTCGGTCCAGGCGCGCATCATCCAGCCGCCGACGCCGGATCCGTAGCCAGATCCACCGTTCGTCAGCAAGTTGGAGCGGTACTTCGGCCGTGACTGGTTCACCCATGCAACGACGATCTCGGCTGCCTTCTGGCGGGACGACCACGAATCGTTCGCTCCGTTGTTGGGAATCTCTGAGGTGCGACCGGCGTACGAGAACGGGATTCCCGTGCGGTTCGACACTCGACGGAAGGCCGAGTTCACGTCTGCGACTGCTGCTGCGCGAGCAGCGGATGTCTTGCCGGCCAACCGCGGGTTCACCGCATACGTGACGGCCGACTGGCAGGGATTCCAGCGAATCCGGTGCTGCTTGCCGTTGGGATCGGTCCAGTTGCCCACCTCGAAGTCGCTTCCTGCGGCATCGGCCGAGTTGTTGGGCGTCAGCGGCACTGACAGACCGAACGTCACCGCGATGGCGATCGCCATCAGCGCGACCGGTCGTATTACACGCGAACCCATGGGTGTCCTCCTCGACAAGACCTACATCCCGGTCTTCGGGGGGAGGGCGGGGTCGCTGACTACTCCGCCTGGGGGAAAGCAGCGTCCAAACGGGTGAATTCTGGCGGCCCTCTCCAGGGTCCCGGCAGGTCAGGACCAGCCCTAGAAGAGGGCACTGGCCAGCTGTCGGCGTGCCGCCAGCACGCGAGGATCGTCGTTGCCGACGAGTTCCAGCAGCTCAAGCAGGTGCTGCTTGGCCGCTTCACGGTCAGCGTCGCCGGTGCGCTGGATCAGCGCGATCAGCCGGGCGAAACACGCCTCGACGTCGCCGGCCAGCAGCTCGAGGTCGGCAGCGAGCGTCTGAACCGCCACATCGTCTGACCCCTCAGCTGCGGCCAGGGCGGCAGCTGGATCAGCCCCCTCAGTACGACGGAGCAGCGTGAGACTGCCCAGCCCCTGGCGGGCCTCGTGGTGATCGGGCTGAGCGGCGAGGATCTCGCGATAGGCGGCTTCTGCCCCGTCAAGGTCGTCACGCGCGAGCGCATCGTCGGCGGCAGCGAGTGCCGGGTCGTCAGGTGCTGCTTCGGCCTCCGGCTCACCAGCTGGCGCGCTTCCGGCCAAGGCCACCACCTGGTCGAGGAAGTCACGTACCTGAGCCTCGGGCAGCGCGCCGGTGAACCCCGGGATCACCTGCCCCTGCCACACCACCAACGTCGTGGGGATGCTCTGCACCTGGGCCGCGGCAGACAGCTGAGGGTTGGCATCGACGTCGACCTTGGCGAGCACCCAGGCGCCGGCGTCCTGTTCGGCGAAGCGCTCAAGCACTGGCGAGAGCTGCTTGCACGGGCCGCACCACTCCGCCCAGAAGTCAATGACGACCGGTACCGCCATTGACCGCTCGAGCACATCGGTCTGAAACGTCGCCTCAGTGGCGTCGATGACAGTGACGGCGTCCGGCGGGGCGTCGGTGGCCCCACCTGCGGCGCGCTTGGCTCGAGCGGCCTCGGCCTTCTCGCGGGCCTCCCGCTGCTGGGCGAGGGCGGCGAGGTCGACAGCGCCGTACGGGTTGAAGCCGGCAGCACCGGGAGGGCCAGGAGTAACGGTCATGACGCCATTCTGGCGCACCGCTCAGAAGTCCGCGGGCTCGGTGTACCGACCGAAGACGGCGAGCAGGGTGTCGCAGAGCTCGCCGACCGTCGCTTCGGCCCGAGCGGCTTCCAGCATGAGGGGTACGAGGTTGGTGCTGCCGCGCGCCGCCTCAGCGAGATCGTCCAGACACCGGTTGACCAAGGCGCCGTCTCTGTCTTCGCGTCGCGCGCGGAGTCGTTCGACCTGATCTGTCTCGACGTCTTCGGCGATCCGCATCACCTGCAGTGGCTGGGCCACCGAGTCGGTGTAGGCGTTGACGCCCACCACTCGACGCTCACCGGAGTCCACGCTGCGCTGGAAGTCGTCTGCTGCGTCGGCAATGCGACCGGTGAACCATCCGGACTCGATCCCCGACACGATGCCCGCCGTCATCGTTCCTTCACCGGAGAGCCCCTCGATCTCGGCCAGGAGTGACTCGACCTCGGCGTCCATGCGATCGGTCGCGGCCTCGACGAACCATGACCCGCCCAGTGGGTCGACGACGGACGCAACCCCGGTCTCCTCCAGCAGCACCTGCTGGGTGCGCAGGGCAACCTCAGCGGCCTCCTCGGTGGGGAGCGCCAGTACTTCGTCGAGCGCGTTGGTGTGCAGCGAGTTCGTTCCGCCGAGTACCGCTGCGAGCGCTTCGACCGCAGTGCGGACCACGTTGTTCTGGGGCTGTTGCGCAGTCAGCGACACCCCCGCCGTCTGCGTGTGGAAGCGCAGCCACTGGGCGCGGTCGGTCGTGGCGCCGTAGCGGTCTCGCATCCACCGAGACCAGATGCGCCGGGCAGCGCGGAACTTGGCGATCTCTTCGAAGAAGTCGATGTGTGCATCGAAGAAGAAGCTGAGGCGAGGGGCGAAGTCGTCAACCGCGAGGCCGCGTGACTGACCGAGCTCCACGTAGCCGAAGCCATCGGCCAAAGTGAAGGCCAGCTCTTGGGCAGCCGTCGACCCGGCCTCACGTATGTGGTAGCCGCTGATGCTGATCGGGTGGTAGCGCGACATGTGCTGCTGCGTCCACTCCATCAGGTCACCGATGAGTCGCAGGTGTGGCTCAGGCGGAAAGATCCACTCCTTCTGCGCGATGTACTCCTTGAAGATGTCGGTCTGCAAGGTGCCGCCGAGAGCTGCCGTTTCGACGCCGGCGCGCTCTGCGGCGACGACGTAGGTGCAGAACAGGGGCACGGCCGGGCCGCTGATCGTCATCGACGTCGTCACGGCGTCCAACGGGATGTCGGCGAGCAGGCGTTCCATGTCTTGGGCCGAGTCGATGGCCACACCGCAGTGGCCGACCTCACCTTGTGCGCGTGCGTGATCGGAGTCGAGGCCCATCAGGGTGGGCATGTCGAAGGCGATGCTGATCCCGTCACTGCCGCTCTGCAGAAGGCTCTGAAACCGGGCATTGGTGTCGGCCGCTGATCCGAAGCCGGCAAACTGGCGCATCGTCCACGGTTTGCCTCGGTACCCCGTGGTGTAGATGCCCCGGGTGAACGGGTACTCCCCTGGCCAGCCGATCCGCTCGAAGTCGGCGGAGGCGTCCTGCCCGGTTGGGTCGGGGCCATAGACGGGCTCGAGGGGCGATCCCGACAGGGTGCTCTGCGCGTCATGGGCGGGTGGGCGACCCCGCATCGCCGTCCACCGCTCGTCGAATCTGCGGCGTCCGTGGGCGATGTCGTCTGGGTCCATGACGCTCCTCCCTGGCGAGGCAGTGCTGAGCCCGGTTCACAGCAGGCTATCTGCTGCGCGGCGACCCGGCGTGGCCCCAGCGGGTGAAGGCGCGCCACAATGGCGGCATGCATGTGTCTGCCAAGGTCGACTACGCGATGCGGGCGCTTCTGGTGATCGCGCAGGAGTCCGGCGAGAACGGCACGCTGATCAAGGGCGACCACCTGGCGTCCGAGCAGGCAATTCCAGCGCGCTTCCTGGAGGGCATCCTGCGGCAGCTGCGTCAGGCCGGGATCATCGCCAGTCAACGTGGGGCCGAGGGCGGCTACCGCCTGGCCAGAGCAGCCTCCGACATCACCGTGGCCGACGTCGTCCGCGCTCTCGACGGCCCGCTGGCCGACGTCCGCGGCGACCGGCCCGAGAACGCTGACTACGACGGGGCCGCCGAACACCTGCGCGAGGTGTGGGTCGCCACCCGAGCGGCCCTCCGCGGCGTCCTCGACCACGTCACACTGGAACAGATCGCCGGCGGCGACCTCCCCCCATCGGTGACCGCGCTCACCCAAGACACCGCCGCCTGGTCCTAACCCCCTCCCCAAGGGGGCCACCCAAATTCGGGGCCATGTCACACCGGTTCGGTCATTTCGAACCATGACCGCCGTCATCTGTCCACATCCGCACGTATCCATTGGCGCACTGGGGGTCGGTCGCGCCACTCTGAGGCATGGCCAGGCCCCGTCTGTTCGAGATCAATGCGGTCCACGACGCCGCCAACTCCCAAGGCGGCACGGTCAGCCACGCCCAGCTGGTTGCCCTTGGTGTTTCGAAGGCGACCATCAGTAGTTGGACGCGCACCGGCGGACGATGGCAACGGGTACTGCCCGGCACCTACCTCCTCCACCGCGGCACGCCCACGGTCGACGAGCGCCTCAGCGCCGGCCTGTTGTACGCCGGGCCAGATGCAATGCTGACCGGTGGGCTTGCGGCGCACTTGCGCGGTCTCCGCAATCTGCCCATGCCCGTGGACGCCCTTCCTGTCCACCTCCTCGTCCCACCGGCCCGTCAAGTGAGATCCGCCGGCTTCGTCATCATCGAACGCACCCAAAGACTCCCAGAGGCAACCACCATCCGGGGTTACCCGGTCGCCCCGCTAGCGCGAGCTGTCTTCGACGTTGGTCGGCGGCACGCCTCGCGCCACGCCATTCGCGCGATCACGCTGGAAGCAGTCCAACGCAGAATGCTTGAGATCGACGACCTCGCTGAAGAGATCCGCCATGGACAGAGGCAGTGGACCGCTGTCATGAGGGATGTGCTCGGCGATGCCCTCAGCGGTGTTCGCTCGGTTCCCGAAGCTGGTCTCCGCGATATCGTGATCGCGAGCGACCTCCCGGAGCCACTGTGGAACTGCAGGCTAGAAACGTCCGACGGCGAGTTCATCGCCGAACCAGATGGTTACTACGAAGACATCGGCCTCGCTCTCGAAGTCGACTCACGCGAGCACCACTACAAGAGAGCGGACAACTTCGCAGCGACGTGGATGCGCCACGGGGTCTACAACCGTCACCGGATTCTGGCCGAACGAATCCTGCCCGAGACGATCAGAGACGACCCCGCATCGGTCATCGCCGCCATCCGGGCTACTCGCGCCGCAAATGGCGGACGCACTCCGCCGGATGTGCGCGTCATCACTCCAGAGGTCGGCTCGGCGCAATCCGTACCCCGTCGCAGTCGTTGAGCGCGCCGCAGACGTGCACGGGCCGGAATGGTGCGCGCAGTTGGTTCGAAATGACCGAACCGGTGTGACATGGCCCCAGAACGGGGTGAGGGTGGCTGCCCCCGGAGCGGTGGGTCTACGGGCTGAGGGTGGCTGCCGCTGAGTACGGGTCGGTGGCACCGGAGACCACGGCGGCGGCCAACTGATCGAGCGCCCCTGCTGAGTCGCCGTGGATGAGTCGGGCGCGGACGTCGGCCACCACCAGCGCCTCGATCTCGGCCTTGGCGCGCAGCCGGCGACGGTGGTCGAGCTCGTCGTGGTCGACAAGGAAGGCGCGGTGCCGGTCGATCTCGGCGAGCAGCTCGTCGATCCCCTCCGACCTTGACGCGATCGTCTTGAGGATGGGAGGACGCCACTGCGGCGCCGCATCACCTTCGACATTGCGGCCGATGGCGAGCATGGTGCGCAGCTCGCGCGCTGTGACGTCAGCGCCGTCGCGGTCGGCCTTGTTGACGCAGTAGACGTTGCCGATCTCGAGGATTCCGGCCTTGGCCGCCTGAATCGCGTCGCCCATGCCCGGCGCCAAGAGCACCACCGTGGTGTCGGCGAGCCCAGCGACCTCGACCTCTGACTGCCCCACCCCGACCGTCTCGATCAGCACGACGTCACAACCAGCCGCATCAAGCACCCGTACCGCCTGGGGCGCTGCAGCAGCCAGGCCGCCAAGATGCCCTCGCGTGGCCATCGACCGAATGAAGACGCCCGAATCGGTGGCGTGCTCCTGCATACGCACGCGATCACCCAGCAGCGCTCCACCGGTGAACGGGGACGACGGGTCGACCGCCAGCACGCCTACGCGTCGACCGGAGGCCCGCAGCACCGTGACCAACGCTGACGTCGTCGTCGACTTCCCCACCCCCGGCGCCCCAGTGAGCCCCACGACGTGAGCATGGCCCGTGAACGGCGCCAGCTGCCGAGCCAACTCGCCAAGGACCGGCGACTGGTCTTCGACCAACGAGATCAACCGCGCGACCGCCCTGGCATCTCCGTCTCGCGCTTTGGCCACCAGGGCCGACGGGTCTGCGGCCGACGACCTGCTCAGGCGGGCACTCGCAGGATCAGGGCATCGCCTTGGCCGCCGCCACCACACAGCGCCGCTGCGCCTGTGCCACCGCCGCGGCGCTTGAGCTCGTAGGCCAAGGTCAGCGCCAGCCTCGCGCCACTCATGCCGATCGGATGCCCGAGAGCAATGGCTCCGCCGTTGGGATTCACCTTGTCGTCAGAGACGCCCAGCGCACGCGTCGACGCGATGCCGACGGCGGCGAAGGCCTCGTTGATCTCGATCACGTCGAGGTCGTCGACGGTGAGCCCTTCACGGTCAAGCGCCTTCTTGATGGCGTTGGACGGCTGCTCGTGCAGCGACGTGTCGGGGCCGGCCACCATCCCGTGCGCACCGATCTCGGCGAGCCAGGTGAGGCCCAGCTGCTCAGCCTTCTCCTTGCTCATGACGACCACCGCTGCGGCACCGTCGGAGATCTGGGACGCCGAGCCAGCGGTGATCGTGCCGTCCTTGCTGAAGGCCGGACGCAGACGCCCAAGCGACTCGGTCGTCGTATCGGCGCGAATACCCTCGTCCTCGGCGAACACGATTGGATCACCGCGCCGCTGGGGCACCTCAACAGGAACGATCTCTTCGGCAAAGAGACCGTTCTTCTGAGCCGCGGCCGCGCGCTGATGCGAACGCGCAGCGAAGGTGTCCTGCTCTTCGCGCGTCAGCGAGTAGCGCTCGTTGTAGCCCTCGGTGGACGCACCCATCGGCTGGCCGTCGAAGGCATCGGTGAGGCCGTCGAACGCCATGGCGTCGACGAGCTCGGTGTTGCCGTACTTGACGCCCTCGCGCGATTTCGGCAACACATGCGGTGCGTTGGTCATCGACTCCATGCCACCGGCGACGACGATCTCGACCTCGCCCGCTCGGATCAGCTGGTCAGCGAGCGCAATGGCATCGAGACCGCTCAGGCACACCTTGTTGATGAGGATGGACGGCACTGTCATGGGGATGCCTGCTTCAGCCGCTGCCTTGCGCACCGGAAGCTGCCCAGCACCAGCCTGAAGGACCTGACCCATGATCACGTACTGCACCTGGTCGCCAGCCACGCCGGCGCGTTCGAGGGCCGCCTTGATGGCGAACGAGCCGAGCTCGGCAGCGCTGAAGCCCTTGAGTGAACCGAGCAGTCGCCCCATGGGGGTGCGCGCGCCGGCGACGATGACAGACGAGGTCATGAAAAGACCCTCCCATCCGAGGTACGGGTGATCGAGGTTCAGCCTAGGGCAGCCAGCCGACAGAAGGCACCGGGCCACCCGCAGCTGCCCACCGGAACACACCCACCCCCCATGTACTTCCCCGCCGTGGGGCTGCCACGATGATTCCCAGACCTCGACTCCACCGAGAGGGGATCTGGAGATGGCATCAGCCACCCCCAACAACCTGTTCACCGCCATCGACCATGTCGGTGTCGCCGTCAACGACCTCGACGAGGCGATTGCGTACTACCGAGACGTGTTCGGCATGCAGCTCGCGCATGAAGAGAGCAACCCTGACCAGGGTGTGCGCGAGGCGATGATGGCCGTCGGCGACTCCGGCTCGTACGTGCAGCTGTTGGCACCGCTGACCCCTGATTCACCCATCGGCAAGTTCCTCGACCGCGGCGGGCCCGGCCTGCAGCAGGTCGCCTACCGGGTTGACGACATCGAGGCGGTCAGCGCGACACTGCGTGAACGCGGTCTGCGGCTGCTGTACGACGCACCAAGACGCGGCACCGCCGGTGCGCTCATCAACTTCGTCCATCCCAAGGACGCCGGTGGCGTCCTGCTCGAGCTCGTGCAGCCGCCCACGTCTGCGCACTAGAGTTCATCCCCTGCGACCATCCGTCCGGAGGCCGACGTGCAGTCCATGCAACACATCATCGACGCCATCAACTCAGGCGAGGGCACCTCAGCCGACTTCGCCGCCCTTGAGGTCCCAGAGGCGTACACAGGGGCCCTCTTGCGGCAAGAGGACGAGACGATGTTCGAGGGCGTACCCACCCGCGACCGCGACCCCCGCAAGTCGCTACGGATCGAAGACGTGCCGGTCCCTGAGGTCGGCCCAGGTGAGGCCCTCGTCGCCGTCATGGCGTCGTCGATCAACTACAACACCGTGTGGTCGGCCATCTTCGAGCCGGTGTCGACCTTCGGGTTCCTGCGTCGCTACGGGCGCACCTCGCCGTTGGCCAAGCGCCACGACCTGCCCTATCACGTGATCGGCTCCGACCTGTCGGGCGTTGTCCTTCGTACTGGCCCGGGCGTACACGTGTGGCACCCCGGAGACAAAGTCGTCGCGCACTGCCAGTCGGTCGAGCTCGAGAGCCCACTCGGCCACAACGACACGATGCTCGACCCCGAGCAGCGCATCTGGGGCTTCGAGACCAACTTCGGCGGCCTCGCGCAGCTGGCGCTCGTCAAGGCGAACCAGCTGCTCGAGAAGCCTGCACACCTCAACTGGGAAGAGGCCGCTTCACCGGGCCTCGTCAACAGCACGGCGTACCGCCAGCTGGTGAGCAGGAACGGCGCCGGCATGAAGCAGGGCGACATCGTGCTCATCTGGGGCGCCAGCGGCGGCTTGGGCTCGTACGCCACCCAGATGGCACTCAACGGTGGGGCGACACCGGTCTGCGTGGTGTCGTCACCGGAGAAGGCCGAGATCGTGCGCAGCATGGGAGCCGACCTCATCATCGACCGAAACGTCGAGGACTACCGGTTCTGGAAGGACGAGTCGACCCAGGACCCGTCTGAGTGGAAGCGTCTCGGCAGCAAGATCCGCGAGCTCACCGGCGGCGACGACGTCGACATCGTGTTCGAGCACCCCGGACGCGAGACGTTCGGCGCCAGTGTCTACGTCGCTCGAAAAGGCGGGACCATCGTCACGTGCGCGTCGACATCGGGCTACATGCACGAGTACGACAACCGCTACTTCTGGATGAACCTCAAGCGGATCGTCGGCTCGCACTTCGCCAACTACCGCGAGGCGTGGGAAGCCAACCGACTGATCCAGCGCGGAAAGCTTCACCCGACGCTGTCGAAGTCTTACCCGCTGGCCCAGACAGGTCAGGCCGCCTTCGAGGTGCACCGCAACATGCACCAGGGCAAGGTCGGCGTCCTCTGCCTGGCTGAGGAGGAGGGCATGGGCGTGACCAATCCCGAGCTCAGAGCCCAGCACCTCGACGCGATCAACCGCTTCCGCGAGAAGTAGGCCACGCCCGGACGCCGAAGGTGCTGTCCGAAACCCGCCAGCCGCCACCGACCGATCAGTGACACGATGCCTCGGTGACGCTACGCGGCTGGTTCGCCCCCTACCTCCTGCTGACGCTGGTGTGGGGGTCGTCCTTTCTCTTCATCGAGGTCGGACTCGAGGCACTCACGCCTGCCCAGGTGGCCTTCGGCCGGGTCGCCCTGGGCGCGGTCGTCCTGCTCGCGTTTCTCGCCATCCGCCGCGTCGGCCTGCCACGCGAATGGCGCACGTGGCGTCACCTGATCCTCGTCGGCCTGACATTCAGCGCCCTCCCGTTCCTGCTCTTCGCCTGGGCTCAGACCCAGATCTCCAGCATCCTCGCGGGCATCTGGAATGCGACGACTCCGCTCTGGGCCGTCCTCATGGGATTGCTGTTGGTGCCTGGCATCCGGCCGACCCGATCAGTTGTCGGCGGGCTGGCTCTGGGCTTCTTCGGTGTCGTCGTCGTGCTGGGTCCATGGGGCGCGTTCACCGACAGCCTCGACCGCGCCCTGCTGCTCGGTACCGCAGCCTGTCTGGCAGCGACCGCCTGCTACGGGTTCTCCGTCACGTACATGGGCAAGCACCTGGTCGGCGCCGGCGCGGCCCGCAACCCCGTTCAGTACCCGGCAGCGCAGCTGTTGGTGGCGACCGTCGCCCTGTCTGTCGTGATGGTGCCCCTCGGTCACGCTCCGACGTCGATCCCGGCACCAGCGCTGCTCGCGATGCTCGGGCTGGGGGTACTGGGCACCGGCTTCGCGTACATACTGCTCTACCGCGTGATCTCGCTGGCCGGGGCGACCACAGCGTCCACCGTCACGTACCTCATCCCGCTGGTGTCCACGACGCTCGGCATCGTCGTGCTCGGCGAGGCCCTCACCTGGAACGAACCAGTAGGTGCGGCACTGGTGCTCGGTGGTGCCTGGCTCACCCGTCCACGAGCTGCACCAGTTCGGTCAGTGCCTCTGCCACATAGCGAGGAGCCTCGACCGGCGTGAGATGACCGACGCGGGGGATCTCGACGACCACGGCGCCGTGCAGGGCGGACGCCATCATGGCCGCATCCGTGGGTGGAGACAGCACGTCCTCCTCGCCCACAACGACGAGTGACGGGACGCGCACCTCGGCGAGCGTTTCGAGCGAGTCGGGTCGCGCGGCCATCGCCCGCTGCGCCCAGGCGGCCGCAGCAGGATCCGCGCCCTGGACCCAGCCCTCGACGATCGCCACCACATCGGCTCGGTCGGCGAACGTCGTAGCCCCCAACAGCTTCGGCAGCACGTTCTCGATCAACGGAGCCGTGGTCTGCCCCTCGATCATTTGCCCCGCCATCGCGCGACGCCCTTCGGCGGCCGCCGGAGCATCGGCTGTCGCCTTGGTGTCGATCAGCGCCAGGCCAGCAACTCGTTCCGGAAAGAGTCGGCAGAAGGCCATCGCGGTGTACCCGCCCATCGACGTGCCACCGATGACCGCACGATCGATACCGCGGACATCGAGGTCGCGCACCACCGCGTGGGCGTACGCGTCGAGGCTCGGCTCGCCGTCAGCCAGCGCCTCGCCGCCGAAACCGGGAAGGTTCGGGGTCAGGAGATCGCCGTCGAAGGACGCCGCCACCTGGTCGTACATGGTGGCGTCCAAAGGAAAGGCATGCAGCAGCACCAAGGTCGTCATCAGTCTCACTCCTCATTCCACTCGGTAGGCAATGTGACCGGACGCCCCAACGCTACTGACGCCACTTCGTCGAGCACCCGACAGACGTAGCGTTCACCGACCCACAGGTGCTTGGCGCCATCGACGCCCGTCACTTGAGCATGAGGAACAGCCGCGAACCGGCGCCGCGCTTCTTCGGGGCGGACGAAGTCATCGAGCTCGGGAACGAGCGCCGTCATGGGAACAGCGGAGTCCGCCCACGCCGCGAGCTCGGCGTCCGACGTGTGGCGCAACGGCGGAGAGAGCAGCACGACGGCGTCCACACCCGGCTGACGTCCGTACTTCAGCACCAGATCGGTGCCGAACGACCAACCAAGCAACACCAAGCGGGGAGCATTCAGGTCCAGGCCTTCGGCGATCGCGGCGTCGACATCAGCGCGCTCTGCCCGCGCCTCGTCGAATGCGCCCTCGCTGGTGCCGTGCGGAGACGTAGTTCCGCGAGTGTTGAAGCGCAGCACCGCCAGGTCGGCCAGAGCAGGAAGCCGGTTGGACGCCTTGCGCAGCAGGTGTGAGTCCATGAACCCGCCCTCGGTCGGCAGAGGGTGAAACGTCACGATGGCGGCGGCAGGAGGTGCTGTCACCGGCAGTGCCCACTCGCCGACGAGTGACAGTCCGTCTGCGGTTCGCAGCGTCACTGCTTCACGCCGACTGGGCAGCTCGGTGTTCGAACGGATCTCCACGGTCACGGCTGCCTCATCGCGGCCTGCGGCGGTCGCGCGCGTTCCAGCACGTCGTGTGCCAATGGCGTCTGCTCTCAGCACCGTCACCGACGATCGCGGTCTCGGGCCACACCACGGTGTGCGGCGTCGCGGGCGGGACCAGCTGGTCGCACCCTGGACAGCGGTACGACTTGGTCGACGACGAACCGCGGATGGGCCGAACGACCCAGGGCTCGCCGCGCCAGTCGACGGTGGTGTCGACCGAGGGAACCGGGCCCCTGGGTTGCCGTTTCGGCCGACGCTTGCTCATGGCCTACGCGTAGACGCGGAACCCGCGCGTGGACTTCCGGCCGAGGTAGCCAGCCGTCACCAGATGCTCCAGCAGCGGCGCCGGCGCGTAGCCGGGTTCGCGGAACTCCAGGTAGAGCTCGCGCTGGATCGCAAGTGCGACGTCGAGCCCGACCACGTCGAGCAGCTCGAACGGACCCATCGGGTAGCCACAGCCCACCTTCATGGCGTCATCGATGTCGTCGGCAGTTGCGTAGTGCGCCTCGAGCATGCGTACCGAGTCGTTGAGGTACGGAAAGAGCAGCGCGTTCACGATGAAGCCCGCTCGGTCACCGCAGCTGACCGGGTGCTTGCCGATCCGCTCGCACACCTGACGCACGGTTTCGACAACTTCTGGCGCGGTGTTGATCGTGTGCACGACCTCAACGAGCTTCATCACCGGCGCCGGGTTGAAGAAGTGCATGCCGACGACGTCGCCCATGCGTGAGGTCGCCGAGGCGATGTCGACGATCGGCAAGCTCGACGTCGTCGTCGCCAGGATCGCGCCAGGCTTTGCGATCTCGTCCAGCGTCGCGAAGATCGCCTGCTTGACCGACAGCTCCTCGACCGTCGCCTCGACGAACAGGTCGCAGTCGGCAAGGTCGTCGAACGACGTGCTGCCGCTGAACCGACCCAGGGCGGCGTCGCGGTCGTCCTCGGTGACCTTGCCGCGCACCACAGCTTTCTCGAGGGAACGACCGATCGACGCCTTCGCCTTGTCGATCTGCTCAGTTCCGCGAGCACGCAGGACGACGTCGTACCCGGCCTTGCAGAAGACCTCGGCAATGCCGACGGCCATCGTGCCCGAGCCCACGACACCGACACGCTGGACCGGACGTATCTGCGCATCGTCGCCGTTGGGAACAGGCGTCTGCGCGTCGGCGACGACAACGGGTGAACCCGCCGCCTCGTAGGTGTAGAAGCCTCGGCCGGTCTTGCGCCCCTTCACACCCGCCGTCACCATCTGCTTGATGATCGGAGCCGGCGCGTGCAGACGGTCACGGGTCTGCTTGTACATCGTGTCGAGGATCTCGTAGGCGGTGTCGAGCCCGATGAGGTCGAGCAGCGCGAGCGGCCCCATGGGCAGCCCACAGCCGAGCTTCATGGCCGCATCGATGTCTTCGCGCGACGCGTACCGCTGCTCGTACATCGACACCGCGTGGTTCAGGTAGCCGAACAGGAGTGCATTGGCGATGAAGCCTGCCTTGTCACCCACGACAACAGGGACCTTGCCGAGCCGCTCGCTGAGCGCCTTGACGTCGTCGATCACCTCAGCATCAGTGACCACGGTGCGGATGACCTCGACCAGCTTGAGCACCGGCGCCGGGTTGAAGAAGTGCATTCCCACGACCTGCGCCGGGCGGTGCGTGGCGACCGAGATCTCGGTGACCGACAGCGACGAGGTGTTGGTGGCGAGGATCGCGTCCGGAGCGGTTATCCGGTCGAGCTCGGCGAAGATCTGCTGCTTGAGCTCGAGCTTCTCGGGCACTGCCTCAATCACCAAGTGGCAGTCGGCGAGGTCTTCGAGGACGGAGGTGAAGGTGATGCGCTCAAAGATCGCCTGCTTCTCGTCCTCGCTCAGCTTGCCGCGCTTCACCGCGCGAGAGGTCGACGTCTCGACGTGCTCGATGCCACTCGGCAGCGCGGACTCGTCACGCTCGACGGCCACGACCTCCAGACCGTTGCGTGCGAAGACCTCGCAGATTCCCGCACCCATCGTGCCGAGACCCACGACCCCAACTCGAGTGAACTCCCGTGCCATGAATAGCTCCCTGAACAGACTTCCGGAACAGCTCCGGACCAGACGGGTCCGGTGTGACGCTGCCAGGTCGATCCTCCCACCACCGCACCCATGGGGCTGGTACCCGGGTAGCGTGACGTCGTGCGCCTCGTCATCGCCCGCTGCAGCGTGGACTACACGGGACGTCTCTCGGCTCATCTGCCCATGGCCACCAGGCTGATCTTGGTGAAGTCGGACGGCTCGGTGTCCATCCACGCCGATGATCGTGCCTACAAGCCGCTGAACTGGATGAGCCCGCCCTGCCGAAGCTCGGTGGACGTGGACGATGCCGGAGTGGGTACTTGGACGGTCAGCCACACCAAGACCGGCGACCAGCTGACGATCACCGTCGAAGAGGTTCTCCATGACTCCGAGCACGAGCTCGGCATCGACCCAGGTCTGCAGAAGGACGGCGTGGAGGCGCACCTGCAAGCGCTGCTGGCCGAGCACATCGAAACGCTCGGCGAGGGTTGGTCTCTCGTACGACGCGAGTTCGGCACGGCGATTGGTCCGGTCGACATCCTCGCGCGCGACGCCGAGGGGGAATCCGTGGCGATCGAGATCAAGCGGAGAGGAGACATCGACGGCGTCGAGCAGCTGACGCGCTACCTCGAGCTGCTCAACCGCGACCCGCTGCTGAGAGCCGGTACGTGGCGTGTTCGCCGCGCAGGAGATCAAGCCGCAAGCACGGGTGCTTGCGACCGATCGCGGGATTGACTGCGTCACTCTCGACTACGACGCCCTACGGGGAATCGACAAGCCGGAGGACCGGCTGTTCTGAACGACGCCACGCACCCAAGGCCCTTGCGTCTCGGTCAACGAGCCCTACGCTGAACACATGGCTGGATTTCTGGACAAGGCAAAAGCAGTGGCCCAGCAGGCTCTCGATGAGGCGAAGAAGGGCGTCGAGACCGGGCAGGCCAAGTTGGACGACGCGCAGGCCAAGCGTGAGGCCGGCAAGCTCCTCGCCGCCCTCGGGGCCGCGTTCTACGCCGAGCAGCGGTTGAGTGGGCCGCGCAGCGATGTCGATGCGGCACTGACCGCCGTCGACGGTTACGTCGAGACCAACGGAACCGCGGGGTTCCCGACCGATGACGAGGCGGATGACCCCCCACCCCCACCACCGGCGGCACCGCCACCTCCGGCTCCGCCAGCCCCTCCAGCGCCACCAAGTGGCGGCGGATCACCGTACGACCCTCCGCCCTCCGCCTAGGGCGAAGCACCCTCTCAGCCGATGCCATTCCGCTCGGCCCAGAGCGCCGCCTGCGTGCGGTCAAGCACGCCGATCCTCTGAAAACAGGAGGTCAGGTGCGCCTTTACGGTGCGCTCGGTGATGCCGAGGCGTCGGGCGATCTGCTTGTTGGAGAGTCCCTCCCGAACGAGGACGAGCACCTCCGTCTCGCGCGCGGTCAGCTGCGACGTTCGTCCGAGCAGGCGTCTCGGCCCGAGCTGAGAGGAGTTCACGCGCGGCCCGCGGGTGCAAGGGTGACTCTCCTCGCGCCGCGGCGCGGACGCCGGACAAGATCTCGTCGGGTGTTGCGTCCTTCAGCAGATATCCCACAGCACCGGCGTCGATCGCACCCACAATGCGTTCCCGGTCCGAGAACGACGTCACGATGACCACGGAGACGTCGCTGCTGGCCGCCGTCAGTGCAGCCGTTGCCTCAACGCCGTCCATGACGGGCATCTGTAGGTCCATGAGCACCACATCGGGTCGCAGCTGACCAGCAAGCTCGACGGCCTCTCTGCCGTTTGCCGCCGCCCCCACGACTTCGATGTCTGCAGTGCTCGCGAGCAGCTGTTGAAGGCCCCCGCGCACCATGGAATGGTCGTCAGCGATCACCACCCTGATCACGACGTCGGCACCTCCAGTTGCACCGTGGTGCCCTCGCCGGGTGCAGACGTGACCGTCAGAGTGCCACCAGCTTCGCGGGCCAGATCACGCAGACCGCGTAGACCGAAGCTGTCTGGCTTCGGCGATGCCCCGGCATCGAACCCGGCACCGTCATCAGACACCGCGAGAGTGGCAACCCCAGGATCGTCCGTGAGAGTGACCGTCACGGTGAGGTGCTCGGGCGAGCCATGACGAGCTGCGTTTCGGACGCACTCCTGCGCGGTGCGCCACATCAGCGCTGTGACGTCATCCGCCAGATCATCGGTACCCGTCACATCCAACTGCACGTCGATCCCCGACTCCCGGGCATTGGCGACGAGGTCCTGCAGCGCCGCGCCCAGTCCGGCTCCGTCGAGCCGGGACGGGTAGATCTCGACCAACAGCGAACGAAGGCCCAGCAGACTGCGCCGCACCGCTGCTGCGAGGCGGTTGAGATTGTCGCTGAGCGCGTTTCTGTCGAGATCCCCGGTGGCCGCGGCGTCCCTGGCAATGCCCGAGAGCGCGAACGATGTTCCGGCCAGGTCTTGCACCACTCCGTCGTGCAGGTCGCGAGCGACGCGGCGGCGTTCAGCGTCGGACGCGTCCGCGGCCATCACCAGCAGGCGTTCCCGGTCGGCAGCAGCCGCGTCCGCCCTTCGCGACAGCACCCACACGAGCGGCGTCGTCAACACCAAGAACAGCAGGAGTCCACCGACCGTCAGCGGTCGGAAAAGTCGGTAGAGCTCGTCGGCGCGCGCTTCCAGGTTGTCGTCTGAGAGGTAGAGCTCGAAGAGCAGCGGTTCACCATTGGGGGCCTCGACCCTCGAGTACACCTCAAGCACCCGGCCGAGCTGTTGGTCCAGGCTGTTCTCGGACTTGCTGAGGTCGGACACCTCGGCATCGGACCCCCCGTTGGCGAGTACTTCACGCTCGTCGGCACCCAGTGTGAACGTCTGGTCGATCAGGCGCGGCTCGTCGCTGTACACGATGCGACCTTCCGCATCCCACACCTTGACGCGCACGACTTCACCGCGCAGCACCCGGGAACGCACCAACCGGTCGAAGCGGTCGAGGTCTCCGGCCTGGGTGTCGAGCAGACCCGACGACAGTGCAGGTTCGGCAACCGTCTCGGCGAGCAACGCGGTCGTTGAGCGTGCGTCGTCGATGGCCTGCTCCTGGGCCAGTCGCTCGCCCAGGACACCGGTGATCCAGGCCAGCAAGACGGCCACCACGAGCCCGACCACGACAAACTGCACGACCGGTTGTTGCCAGACCGGTCGTGCAGCTCGGGTGGTTGCGATGCCCACGTGGGCGTCCTCCGTCCGTGGCGTCCTAGTAGCGGAGGCTACCTCGGCACACCTCTCCGGTCGCCGGGTTCTTGGCCCACCATCCGATGCGGTCCGCGCCAGAGACGTCGACCATCAGACGGCGCACGTCGAACGACCCGCTCGGACCGCTCGTCGTGGCCTTGCCTCGTGCCGACACCTCGCCGTTGTGGCGCATCCGCCACTTCCAGGTCTGACCATTGATGTTGCTGTCGACTTCGCCCTCAACCTCGATACGGTTGTTCTCAGGGCTGGCCTTCAGCTTCCAGTCGCTGCTTCCCGAGCAGCTTCCGCGGCGGATGACGTCGGCGTCGTTGGCAAGGGCGGGGGTCGCGAGCCCGGCCAGCACCACTCCGGAGAGGGCGATGGAGCCGAGCTTGGCGATCGTGGTCTTGGGCTGCATAGTGGCCTCCAGTTGAGTCAAGAGCTGGTGCTCCGCGGGTGTACGAACAGCACCAGCGTCGACCACATCGAGGGCAGTCCGCCATTGTCCGGTGGTCGTAGTACCCCTCTGTGACAGCAGGGCCTAGGGCGTCGACCCGACAGGAAGGTCATGCGCCAGCCGGATCTCGTCGACGATGCGCCGCATGATGTCGTCGATCGCGTAGTCCTTCGGTGTGAACACCGCCGCTACCCCCAATGACTCGAGGGTCGCGGCGTCGGAGTCGGGGATGATGCCGCCGACCACCAGAGGCACGTCAGTCATACCGGCTGCTCGGATGCGCGTGAGCACATCGGGAACAAGCTCCATGTGCGAGCCCGACAAGACCGAGAGACCGACGACGTGCACGTCTTCCTCGACGGCTGCCGCCGCAATCTGCTCGGGCGTCAGCCGGATGCCCTGGTACACCACCTCGAAACCAGCGTCACGGGCACGCACCGCGATCTGCTCGGCCCCGTTGGAGTGGCCGTCCAACCCAGGCTTGCCCACCAGGAAGCGAAGCCGCCCACCGAGCTCGGCCGCTGTCGTGGCGACGTAAGCGCGGACCGCCTCAGCCGACGATGACGTACCGGCGGATGTCGTCTGTGCCGAGACGCCCGTCGGCGCTCGGTACTCGCCAAAGACACGGCGTAGTGTCCCGGCCCACTCCCCCGTGGTGACCCCAGCCCTGGCGCACGCCAGGCTGGCCGGCATCAGGTTTGCTGACGTGTGCGCGTCCTGAGCCAGCTGCTGAAGAGCCTTCTCGACCGCCTCATCGTCACGCTCGGATCTCCATGCCCTGAGTCGTTCGACCGCACGTTCCTCGACATCGGCCGCGACCGTTTCGATGGCGCCGCCGAGGTCGGCCAGAAGCGGGTTGGGCTCGGTGGTCGTGAAGCGGTTGAGACCGACGACCACGTCGTCGCCGGACTCGATCGCTCGGCGCCGCTCGGCGTGCGACTGCACGAGTGCGGTCTTCATGTAGCCGGATTCGACAGCCGCCAGCGCGCCACCCATCGCCTCGATGCGCTCCATCTCTTCGCGTGCCCCCGCGATGAGCTCGTCGACCTTTGCCTCGACCACGTGCGAGCCGTCGAAGAGGTCTCCGTACTCGAGCAGGTCGGACTCGAAGGCCAGCACCTGCTGCATACGCAGCGACCACTGCTGGTCCCAGGGTCGCGGCAGCCCGAGTGCCTCGTTCCATGCGGGTAGCTGAATCGCGCGGGCCCGAGCATCCTTGGAGAGTGTCACGGCCAGCATCTCGAGCATGATGCGCTGAACATTGTTCTCCGGCTGCGCCTCGGTCAGACCCAACGAGTTCACCTGGACGCCGTACCGGAACCGCCGCTGCCTCGCGTCGGTGACGCCGTAGCGCTCGGCTGTGATCTCGTCCCACATCTGCACGAACGCACGCATCTTGCACATCTCTTCGACGAAGCGCACGCCGGCGTTGACGAAGAACGAGATGCGCTGGACGACATTTCCGAAGCGCTCGGGCGGCACCTGCCCCGAGTCGCGCACCGCGTCCAGCACCGCGATCGCAGTGCTCAATGAGAACGCCAGCTCCTGGACGGGCGTGGCACCGGCCTCTTGCAGGTGATAGCTGCAGATGTTCGTCGGGTTCCACTGCGGGACCTTCGCGACCGTGTACGCCACCATGTCGGTGATCAACCGCAGCGATGGCCCAGGTGGGAAGACGTACGTGCCTCGCGACAGGTACTCCTTGATGATGTCGTTCTGCGTGGTCCCCTGCAGTGACGTGGGGTCAATGCCCTGTTCCTCAGCCGCAGCGATGTAGAGCGACAACAGCCACATCGCCGTGGCGTTGATCGTCATCGACGTGTTCATCTCGTCGAGCGGGATGCCGTCAACGAGCGCATGCATGTCACCCAGGTGCGTGACCGGGACGCCGACCTTGCCCACCTCGCCGCGGGCCAGCTCGTCGTCAGGGTCGTAGCCGGTCTGGGTAGGCAGGTCGAACGCGATCGAGAGCCCGGTCTGGCCTTTGGCGAGGTTCTTGCGGAAAAGCGCGTTGGACGCAGCAGCAGATGAGTGCCCTGCATAGGTGCGCATCACCCATGGGCGAGCCCGGTGTGCAGCCATCGATCGAGCAGGGCTCGATCGAGCAGGATGCGATGGGTCGGTCGCCATCCAAGCCTCCAAGAGGTCCCGGTGGAAGTGACCTGGAGCCTAGCCGAGCCTCAGCGGCCCTAGCCAACCACAGCGTTGACCCGATCAAGATTCAGGACTCGGTGCAGCCGCGTGACAGCGAGGATCCGGAGCACCCGAGGTTGTGGGTCACAGATCACCAGACGCACCCCCCGCTGACGCGCCCGCCGATGAGCGGCGACCAACACTCCGAGACCAGCGACATCGAGGCTGTCGACGGCCGAGGCATCAATGGTGAGATCGCCTTGGTGGATGGAGTCGAGCGCCACATTCAGTGCGTAGCGAACGTCTCCGGACGTCGTGGCGTCCACGCGGGACGGCAACGACACGTCAAACGGGTGCATACATACCCTCCGTACCCGGGTTGGCCGACGCCCAGCGCGGTGAGCAGTGGGAGGGAAGTCGCCAGCGAACTCCAGGTGGCCGCACGCTAGCGTCGGACGCCACCGGGCCGGGTGAGACACGCCGCGCTGTCACGGAGTCGACATGCAACCGGACGCCGACCTGGACCGGGGGTGACCATGCAGCAGCGCTCAGTAGCGGTAGAAGCCCTGCCCGCTCTTTCGCCCCAGCATTCCCCCGGCGACCATGGCTCGCAGGGACTCAGGCGCCGCGAAGGTGTCTCCAGGGGTCTCGGCCGCGATGTTGTCGGCGGCGTTGACCATCACGTCGATGCCCACCAGGTCCATGGTCTCCAGCGGCCCCATGGGATGGCCGAAGCCGAGCCGGCAGGCCACATCGACGTCTTCAGCGGTCGCCACGCCAGACTCGACCAAGCGAGCAGCCTCAACGGCCAGCGCCGTGATGAGCCGAGTCGTGACGAATCCTGCGACGTCGCGGTTCACGACGACGCAGGTCTTGCCCACGCGCTCGGCGAACTCACGTGCGATCGCCAGGGTCTCGTCGCTGGTCTGCTCACCTCGCACCAGCTCGCAGAGCTGCATCATCGGCACCGGCGAGAAGAAGTGCGTGCCGACGACCTGGCTCGGGCGACGGGTAGCAGCGGCGATCTGCGTGATCGGCAGCGCGGACGTGTTGGTGGCGAGGACGGCTTCAGGGGTGAGCACGTCGTCGAGTGCACGGAAGACGTCTTGCTTGACGTCGAGCCGCTCAAAGACCGCCTCAACGGCCAGGGACACGTCGGCGAACGACTCCAGCGTTGTTGTCGGCGTGATCCGGGCGAGCACCGCGTCAGTGCTGTCGGTCACCACGCCCTTCGTGACCAGGCGTTCCACCGACGTCGCCACACCGCTCATCGCCCTCTCGAGGGCCGCCTCGCTGACGTCGTACAGCTGCACCTGATAACCGGCCTGTGCCGACACCTGAGCGATGCCAGCCCCCATCAGTCCGGCACCAACGACGCCAACGGCGCCCACCGCACCTGCCATCACCACTCCTCTCCACGACCCCTGGGTGCAGGTTAGGGCCTGCCGCCTCGCCGGGTGGCGCTCACGGCAGCCGCGGCGCACAATCTGGGTATGCCGACCTGGGGAAGCTACTCCTACGTCTACGGGCCCCTCATGGCCGTCGTGGCGATCGGTGTTCTCGTCCTCGTGCTCCGGTGGGCCTTCGGTCGCGGATCCTCAGTGGTCGAGCGGCCGCCCCAGCCCGGCAACCCCGACCAGTACGGCCTGCTCGACGCCATCGCCTCCCCCGGTACCTACATCGAGGCCGAGATCCTGCGCCAGCGGCTGGACGCCGGTGGGATCAAGGCCACCGTCGCCATGACGAACGATGGACCCCGCGTCATGGTGTGGCCCAGCGACCGAGTGCGCGCTGAGTCGATCGTGCGCCGGGCTGTCTGACCCGGCGTTCTCTTAGCACTGCTGACGAACGGCGTACTGCAGGTACACCATGCCGTTGCTGAACCGCCGCTCCTGCACGAGGTCGAGATCGAGGCGATGGTCGCCCTGGAGGAAGTGTCGACCTGCGCCGACCACGACGGGCGCAACCACGAGGTGAAGCTGGTCGACCAGCCCCGCGGCAAGCGCATGCGAGGCAAGGCCCGGCCCACCAACGCCGATGTCGGATCCCGCGGTCTCCTTCATCTGGGCGATCGCGCGGGGGTCGAAGACCCGCTCGACTCTCGTGCGGCTGGTGTCGACCTCGGCCAGCGTCGTGGAGTAGACGACCTTCTCAGCCCGTTGCCAGATGTCGGCGAACTCGACGATGACGGCCGGCTCGTTCTCGAGGTCGGGCACGTCCGCCCAGTACCGCATGATCTCGTACATCCGACGGCCGTACAGGTAGGTTCCGACCGGCCGTTCCAGCTCGTTGACGAACGCATGCACCTCCTCGTCGGGCATAGCCCAGTCAAACAATCCGTCGCGGTCAGCGACGAACCCATCGACCGACGTGATTGCCAAGTAGTGCAGTTGAGCCACGAGCAGTCTTCCTTCTTCTCGAAGCCGGTACCTGCTAGTCGAACGTCACCTGCGGATCGTCCTCGCGAATGACGACAGCGCCCAGCGCGCAGAGCTGTTCGTCGAAGCTCGGGTATCCACGGTCGATGTGATGGATCTCGTTGACGATGGTCTCGCCCTCAGCCACGAGTCCGGCAATCACCAGTCCCGCGCCGGCGCGGATGTCGGGCGTCGTCACAGGCGCACCGGAGAGCAGTGGACGACCACGGACGACGGCGTGGTGACCATCGGTGCGGATGTCAGCGCCGAGACGGGCCAGCTCGTTGACGAACGAGAACCGTGACTCGTAGACGTTTTCAGTGACCATCGCCGTCCCGGAGGCCACTGCGTTGAGCGCCAGCGCCATCGGCAGCAGATCGGTCGGGAATCCTGGGTACGGCAACGTGACGGAGTCGACAGCGGTTGGACGTCGATCCATCATGACGCGGAACCCATCGCCGGTGCGGTCGATGGTCGCTCCCGCCGTCACCAGCTTGTCGAGCGCGATTTCGAGGTGCGCCGGGTCGGCATTGTGCACGGTGACGTCGCCCTGCGTCATCGTGGCAGCCATCGCCCATGTGCCGGCAACTATCCGGTCGGCGACCGTGGTGTGGCTGACCGGCTGCAACGCGTCGACACCGTGAATGACGAGCGTCGAGGTGCCGGCGCCTTCGATCCGGGCCCCCATGTTCTGCAGCATCTCGCAGAGGTCGACGATCTCGGGCTCGCGCGCCGCATTGTCGATCTCAGTGCGACCGTCGGCCAGCACCGCCGCCATGAGCAAGTTCTCGGTAGCGCCGACGCTCGGGAAGTCGAGCCAGATCGTCGCACCGATGAGTCGCTTGGCCTTTGCGACGATGAACCCGTGCTCGTTCTCGATCGTGGCGCCGAGCTTCAGCAGACCGGCGATGTGGAAGTCGAGCGGCCGCGAGCCGATGGCGTCGCCACCGGGAAGTGCGACGTCGGCCTCTCCCGTCCGAGCCAGCAACGGACCCAGTACCGCGATGGACGCGCGCATGCGACGCACCAGGTCGTAGTCGGCACGGTGATGGATCTGCTCGGGCACGTCGATGGTCACGGTTGCCGCGTCGCGATCGCGCCGGACATCACAACCGAGCCGGCGGAGCAGCTCAGACATGATGGCGACGTCGAGGATGTCGGGAACCTCACGCAGCGTCGTGACCCCCTGGGCGAGCAGCGCTGCAGCCATCAGCTTCAGCACGGAGTTCTTCGCGCCGGTGACGCGCACCTCGCCCGCCAGACGCGCCCCGCCGGTGACGCGGAAGCGCTGCGGGGTGGCGAGAGCGGCATTGGCGGTTTCCACGCGCCCATCGTAGGCGGTCCCCCTAGGCTGGCCGTCATGGTCAACCTCACGCGCATCTACACCCGCACCGGCGACGACGGCACCACCGCCCTCGGCGACATGAGTCGGGTCAGCAAGAACGATCCACGGCTCGTCGCCTACGCCGACGTCGACGAGGCCAACTCAGCGATAGGCGTGGTGGTGGCCACCCCGGGCCTGGACGCCGATCTGGCCGCCTTGCTGACGCGGATCCAGAACGACCTGTTCGACGTCGGCGCCGACCTGTGCACGCCGGTGGTGGAGAACCCCGAGTTCCCTCCCCTGCGCGTGGAGCAGGAGTACGTCGACCGCCTCGAGTCTGCCTGCGACCAGTACAACGACCTGCTCGAACCACTGCGCTCGTTTGTTCTGCCAGGAGGCACTCTCGTCGCCGCACGCCTGCACGTCGCCCGGACGGTTGTCCGTCGTGCTGAGCGCAGCACCTGGGCGGCACTCGCCGACCACGGTGACGCGATGAGCCTGCTCACCGCGACCTACCTGAACAGGCTCAGCGACCTGCTCTTCATCCTCAGCCGGGTAGCCAATACCGAAGACCACGATGGCGCCGGCGACCTGCTCTGGAAGCCGGGCGGCGAGCGCTAGCCCTTCAACTGGTTCTGCAGGAGACGGATCTTGCTCTCGAAGTCCTCGTGGTTGAGGTAGGCGCCACACAGCTTGCGACCACCGGTGTACGAGGCCCGCCCGTGCATCACGCGCCAGTTGTCGAAGAGCATCGTCTCGCCTGGCGCGAGGGTGTGCCGCCACTGCATGGAGTGGTCGTTGGCCAAGTTGTCGAAGGCCCGGATGGCGTCGTAGAAGGCAATCATCTCGTCGGGGGGCAGCAGGAACGGCGCGCGGTCGGCGTTGTTGAACGACACCTGCACCAGGTTGCCGTGGTGGTCGTGCCGGAACACCGGTCGAGCGGCCATCAGGTGAGCGCCGTCACCGATGTACTGGCCTGGCACCATCACCGTCGACAATGTCTCGTAGTGCTGAGGCTGGTGCTGCTTGAGCTCGGACGGCCACCCGGAATGAGTCGGCCATGGTCGACTCCCCGCCGGTGCCCTCGAAGTACAAGCAGTGCAGCGCCTGCACGGGCGCGTCGTTGGAGTAGGTGGAGTCGGTGTGCGACAGCAGTTCGACGTTGGTGTAGGCCGTGTCGGCCTTGCTCATGTCGGCCTCGAACTCCCAAAAACCGCCGAAGAGCGACTGCCGGATGTATCCCACACGCTCGAGCAGCTCTTTGGTGGCCTCGCCGGTGGCAGGAACTCCCGTGGCGAGGGCGAAGCCGTACCGGGACACCTTGGTGAGCCAGTCGAGCAGGCCCTCGTCGGTGTTCATGATGGCGTCGTAGGGGGTGGTCGGGGTGGGATCGATCATCGCGGCGTCCCACAGAACCGGCTCGATTCCCAGAGCCGTCGTGGCCACCTGAGGGGTCCGGTACTCCGCCAGGAACGACACGGGAATCGACGAACGGTCGTCGTCGCTCCAGACGATCGAGACATCGCCGTTGGACAGGTCGACCGAGCTGGCACCCAACGCCGGGTCGATCGAGGCGGTGTGGATGTTGCGCTGCATGGTCACCGGATGGAAGGTCTCTTCGTCGTGCGCATGGTCGCGCAGCCAGATCCACGGGTAGGTGGTGGTGGCTCCGTCGTCCCACGTCACGGTGAGAGCAGCAGGCTCGGACTTGTACTCAGTGATAGTCGCCATAACCGGATGCTAGCCGGACGCCTCGACGCGGCGAAAGTGGTTCACGCCTCTTGCGCCGAGACGAAACACCGTGTTCCACCCCACGACCACACCCAAAGGTGTCAGATGCGGGCTTCGGCGGCGCGCAGCCGGGTCTCGGCCCGAATCTGCGCAGCCACGTTCAGCTCGTCGCCCTGGAACTCCCCGCCGTTGTTGACCGCCTCGAGCGCCTTGCGGGCCCGGTCGACATCGATCTCGTGCGAGAGCTCGGCCATCTCGGCCAGCAGCGACACCGTGTCGGCGTCGACGGAGATGAAGCCGCCGTGCACCGCCGCGGTCACCTCGTCACCGTCGGTCGTCTTCACCAGCACCACACCGCTCGCCAGCTCGGCAAGAAGGGGCTCGTGGCCCGGGAGCACACCGATGTCACCATCGACGGTACGAGCGATCACCATCGATCCCTCACCGGACCAGACGGACCGGTCGGCCGCAACGAGCTGTACCTGCAGTGTCACTGCGCTGTCTCCTTCGCGCTCGAACCGGCTCTCCGACTAGGAGAGCTCGGCGGCCTTGCGCTCGACGTCGTCGATGCCACCGCACATGAAGAACGCCTGCTCGGGCAGGTGGTCGAACTGGCCGTCGGCAATGGCGTCGAACGAGGCCAGGGTATCGGCCAGCGGAACGGTGGATCCTGGCTGACCTGTGAACGCCTCGGCCACGTACATGTTCTGCGACAGGAATCGCTGGATACGGCGGGCGCGTCCGACGAGGATCTTGTCCTCTTCGGAGAGCTCGTCGATTCCGAGGATCGCGATGATGTCCTGCAGGTCCTTGTACCGCTGCAGGATCGTCTGGACGCGGCGGGCAATCCGGTAGTGCTCCTCACCGATGTACGTCGGGTCGAGGATGCGCGACGACGAGTCGAGCGGGTCGACAGCCGGGTAGATGCCGAGCTCTGAGATCGGACGCGACAGCACCGTGGTGGCGTCGAGGTGCGCGAACGTGGTGTGCGGGGCCGGGTCGGTGATGTCGTCGGCCGGCACGTAGATCGCCTGCATCGAGGTGATCGAGTGACCACGCGTCGAGGTGATGCGCTCCTGCAGCTGCCCCATCTCGTCGGCCAACGTCGGCTGGTATCCCACCGCTGACGGCATGCGGCCGAGCAGCGTCGAGACCTCAGAACCGGCCTGCGTGAAGCGGAAGATGTTGTCGACGAAGAGCAGAACGTCCTGCTTCTGCACGTCACGGAAGTACTCAGCCATGGTCAGCGCCGACAGTGCGACCCGAAGGCGCGTGCCCGGGGGCTCATCCATCTGGCCGAAGACCAGAGCGGTCTTCTCGATGACGCCCGACTCGGTCATCTCACCGAAGAGGTCGTTGCCCTCACGGGTGCGCTCACCGACACCGGCGAACACCGAGACACCACCGAAGTTCTCGGCAACACGGTAGATCATCTCTTGGATAAGGACGGTCTTGCCGACACCGGCACCACCGAAGAGGCCAATCTTTCCGCCCTGAACGTATGGAGTCATGAGGTCGACGACCTTGATGCCGGTCTCGAACATCTGGGTCTTCGACTCGAGCTGGTCGAAGGGGGGCGCCTGGCGGTGGATCGGCCAGCGCTCGGTGATGTCGAGGGACGCGGTCGGCACATCGAGCGATTCGCCCAGTGCGTTCCACACGTGACCCTTGGTGACGTCGCCCACCGGCACCGAGATCGGCGAGCCGGAGTCGGTCACCTCTGCGCCACGCACCAGGCCGTCGGTCGGCTGCAGCGACACGGCGCGAATCATGTTGTCGCCCAAGTGCTGCTCGACCTCGAGCGTCAGGGTATGCGTCTCGCTCTCACCCTCGCCCGAGCTGAACGACACCTCAACGCTCAGCGCGTTGTAGATGGCCGGCATCGCATCGGGCGGGAACTCGACGTCGACGACTGGACCGGTCACGCGGGCGATGCGGCCCACTCCGGTGCTCGTCTCGGTGCCCGAGGCGTCCTGGGTGACAGTCATGTTCTTCACTCACTTCCCGCAGTAACAGACGACAGCGCGTCGGCTCCACCGACGATCTCACTGATCTCCTGGGTGATCTCCGCCTGACGGGCCTGGTTGGCCTGGCGGGTCAACGACTTGATGAGGTCATCTGCGTTGTCGGTGGCCGCTTTCATGGCCCGTCGACGCGCAGCATGCTCGGACGCTGCTGACTCCAGCAACGCGGTGTAGATGACGGTACGGACGTACCGGGGCAAGAGGGCGTCGAGCACGGCTTCGGCGGAGGGCTCGAAGTCGTACAGAGGCGCAAGCGCCTCCCCTGCTTCTTCCTGCTCCTCGACGACCTCGAGCGGCAGGATCCGGCGCACTCGCACCTCTTGCGTGACCATGTTCTTGAAGCCGGTGTAGACGATGTGGATCTGGTCTGCGCCACCCTCTTCGGTGGGCTGCAGGAACCGCTCGAGCACGGCGTCAGCGATCTCCGTGGCGTCCTCGTAGCTGGGCTGGTCAGAGATGCCGGTCCATGCCCGGGCCACCGGACGACCACGGAACCGGAACCAGCCCTCGGCCTTGCGCCCGACGACGTACGGCACGACCTCGTAGCCCTCCTCCTCCTGAAGGAGGTTGCTCAGCGCCTGCGCCTCGCGAATCGCGTTGGACGAGTAGGCACCGGCCAGACCGCGGTCGGCCGTGATGACCACCATGGCCGCACGCACCTTCTGCTTCTGGGTGGAGAGCAGCGGGTGATCGTCGATCGACGTCGAGTTGGACGCCGCCGCAGTGAGGGCACGACTGAGCTCGATCGTGTAGGGGCGGGTGGCGGCCAGGCGGTTCTGCGCCTTCACGATGCGGGACGCCGCGATGAGCTCCATCGCCTTCGTGATCTTCTTCGTCGCCTGGACGGAGCGAATCCGCCGGCGAACGACCCTTAGCTGCGCACCCATGTCAGATAGCCTCTTCCCCGCCCGTCAACAGGGTCACTTGACCTTCTTGGTGATCTGCGTCGGGTCGATCTCCTGCTCTTCGAGCGCCTCGACCGGAACATCCTTCACCAAGAGCTCGCCGGACGTGGTGGTGAACTGCGCCTTGAAGGCGTCGATCGCCTTCTCGAGCTCGGCCACGGTGTCGTCACCGAGCACCTTGGTCTCGCGAATCACGTCGAAGACACCGGCGTGGCTGGCGCCGATGTAGTCGAGGAACTCGGCGTCGAACCGCTTGATGTCTTCGACCGGCACCTCGTCGAGCTTGCCCGTGGTTCCGCTCCAGATCGACACGACCTGACGTTCGACCGACTGCGGGTCGTACTGCGGCTGCTTGAGCAGCTCGACGAGCCGGACACCACGGTTGAGGCTGGCCTTGGACGCCTTGTCGAGGTCGGAACCGAAGGCCGCAAACGCCTCGAGCTCGCGGAACTGCGCCAGGCTGAGCCGCAGGTTGCCGGCAACTGACCGCATGGCCTTGACCTGCGCCGAACCACCGACACGAGAGACGGAGATACCGACGTTGATGGCGGGCCGGACGCCGGAGTTGAACAGGTCGGTCTCGAGGAAGATCTGACCGTCGGTGATCGAGATGACGTTGGTCGGGATGTAGGCCGAGACGTCGTTGCCCTTGGTCTCGATGATCGGCAAGCCGGTCATCGATCCAGCGCCGAGCTCGTCGGAGAGCTTCGCGCAGCGCTCGAGAAGCCGCGAGTGCAGGTAGAACACGTCACCGGGGTATGCCTCACGGCCTGGTGGGCGACGCAGGAGCAGCGACACCGTGCGGTAGGCCTCAGCCTGCTTGGAGAGGTCATCGAAGACGATCAGAACGTGCTTGCCCTGGTACATCCAGTGCTGGCCGATGGCCGAGCCGGTGTAGGGGGCGATGTACTTGAAGCCGGCCGGGTCGGACGCCGGGGCGGCGACGATCGTCGTGTACTCCAGGGCGCCGGCCTCTTCGAGGGCACCCCGCACACCCGCGATGGTCGAACCCTTCTGGCCCACGGCGACATAGATGCAGCGAACCTGCTGCTGGGGATCGCCGGATGCCCAGTTCTCGCGCTGGTTGATGATCGTGTCGATCGCGACCGCGGTCTTTCCGGTCTGACGGTCACCAATGATCAGCTGGCGCTGTCCGCGTCCGATCGGGGTCATCGCGTCGATCGACTTGATGCCGGTCTGGAGCGGCTCCTTGACCGGCTGGCGCTGAACGACGGTGGGCGCCTGCAGCTCGAGGGCACGGCGTCCCTCTGACTCGATCGGGCCGAGCCCGTCGATCGGGGTTCCGAGCGCGTCGACGACACGGCCGAGGAAGTTGTCGCCGACTGGCGCCGAGAGGATCTCGCCGGTGCGGCGGACGTCCTGGCCCTCCTGGATGTGGCTGAACTCGCCGAGCAGCACGGTGCCGATCTCGCGGAGGTCGAGGTTGAGCGCGACTCCGCGCAGCCCGCCCTCGAACTCGAGGATCTCGTTGGTCATGGTCGAAGGCAGGCCTTCGACACGGGCGATGCCGTCGCCGCACTCGAGCACCCGACCGACCTCGGTACGAGAGGCAGTCTCCGGGGTGTACGACGAGACGAAGCGCGACAGCGCGTCCTTGATCTCTTCGGGCCGGATCGTGAGTTCCGCCATGTCCTGCTCTCCTCGTTCTTCTGACGCCGGGGCGCCGGTAGGTCGAAACCGCAAAAACAGTGCTCGTGCCTAGCTAGCGATGCGCCGCTGCGCGTCGCCAAGTCGTGATGCCAACGTGCCATCGATCAGTTCGTCGCCAAGGCTGACCCGCAGCCCGCCGACGACGTCTGGGTCGATCACCACGTTGAGTTGAACGTCGTACCCCAGCTGGGCAGACAGTGCCCCGGCCAGGCGGTCGCGCTGCTCGTCGGACAAGGGAACGGCCGCGGTGACCGTAGCCACCTGGCGCTGCCTTCTTGCCGCTGCAGCGCTCGCCAGCCGTTCGAGGTTCGCCTCCAACGACCGGCCGCGCGGCTCAGTGACCGCGTGGACGATCAGCCGGGCCGCCTCGACGGTGGTCTTTTCCTTGAGCAGATCAGTGATCAGGTCTGACTTGCGCTCGACAGGCAGCGCCCGGTCGGTCAACGCAAGCCTCAGGCTCGGCTCGCCCGCGACGATCTGTGCGAACCGGAACAGCTCGTCCTGGACCTCGTCGAGCCGATCGTGACGCTGGGCCGAGACCAGGACGGCATCGGTGCCAAGACGCGTGACGGCTTCAGCGAGGTCGCGCGGCTTGGACCAACGCGAGCGCACCATGTCGGAGATCAGCGCCACCACCTGGTCGGGCACCTTGCCGCCCAGCAGCCCGGCGACCAGCGCCGCCTTGTCGTCACCGCTACGAGCCGGGTCGGTCAGCGCGCTCCTGAGTGACGGCTGGGCATCCAGCAGCGTTGCCACGGAGAAGAGTGCGTCGCCGACTCCGAGCGGTCCAGCAACCGGAAGCACCGACTCGACGCGCTGCGCCACCGACGGCATGAAGCGCCCCACCCAGTGCGTGGCGCGCTCAGCGACGTCACCGGCCTCGGTGATCGGGGATGCGAGAACCGCGTCGAGCCGCTCGGTGGCGGCTGACAGCGACTCGCGGCTGGCTCCCTGCATCAGGCGTCCTGCCCCGATGGCTGGCTCTCGAGGTCGGCGAGGAACCGATCGATGACGCGCTGCTGACGCTCGTCGTCGCTCAGTGACTCGCCGACGATCTTCTCGGCCAGCTGGCTGGCCAGGGTTCCGACCTCAGCGTGCAGCGAGGCCACGGCTGCGGCCCGCTCTGCTTCGATCTGCGCCTGCGCATTCGCCACCAAGCGGTCTGACTCAGCCTGGGCCTGCTGGCGCATCTCGGCCAGAATCGCCGCCCCTTGGGCGCGGGCCTCCTCGCGAATCTGACCAGCCTCACCACGAGCGTCGGCGAGCTGCGCCTGGTACTGCTCAAGCGCGGCGGCAGCCTCGGCCTGCGCGACCTCGGCCTTGGCCAGGCCCCCCTCGATTGCTTCGGTGCGCTCGGCGAATGACTTCTCGAACCGAGGAACAACGAACTTCGCAACGAAGTAGTAGAGGATGCCGAAGGCGATCAACCCGACGATGATCTCCGCGATGTGCGGCACCAGCGGGTTCGGGTCTTCGCCAGCGGCTCTCACCACGAGCAGCGTGTCCATGAGCTATCCGTTCGTCAGTGGTCGGGAGGCGCTAGAGAACGAACGCAAGAACCAGACCGAACAGGGCGAGCGCCTCAGCAAGGGCGAACCCCAGGAAGGCAATCGGCTGCAGCACCGAGCGAGCCTCGGGCTGACGCGCGACACCTTGAATGTATGCAGCGAAGATGAGACCGACGCCGATACCGGGGCCGATCGCGGCGAGGCCATAACCGACCGCGTTGAGCGTGCCTTCCATTACCTGTTCCTTTCGATGGCGAGCGCAGGGTGCGCCGTCCGATTAGTGCTCTTCACTCATCGCTCCCGCGATATACAGGGCGGTGAGCAGGGCAAAGATGTACGCCTGGAGTACCTGCACCAGGAGTTCGAAGAAGGTCATCACGATGCCCATTGCGAAGGCACCGATGCTCAGGACCTTCACAATGCCCTCGCCCTCGAGCAGCATGTACTCGCCGCCGAGGATGAAGACGATCAGCAGAAGGTGACCGGCGAACATGTTCGCAAACAGACGCAACGAGAGCGTCAGCGGCCGGACAAAGACCGTGGAGACCAGCTCGAGCGGTGCCAGCAAGATGTAGACCCAGCTGGGAACGCCGGGTGGGAACATCATGTTCTTGAAGTAGCCGATCGGGCCCTGACGTCGGATACCCACCCAGTTGTAGACGATCCACACGATCAGGGTCAGTGCGATCGGGAACCCGATCAGCGACATCGTCGGGAACTGGATGAAGGGAATGATCCCGAACACGTTGTTCAGGGCGATGAAGATGAAGAGCGAGAAGATCAGCGGCAGGAACTTCATGAACTCAGCTGAGCCGATGATGTCGCGGGCCAGGTCGCGGCGGACGAAGCCGTAGATGCCCTCGCCGGCGAACTGGAGCCGGCTGGGAACCATTTTCGGCTTGCGGGCGGCGAAGTAGAAGAACGCCACGAGAATGACGACCGAGATCAGCGCCATCAAGTAGGGCTTGGTGAACCATTCAAGGTTCTCAATGATCGGGGGGAGTTTGAAGTCACCCGATCCGGGAGGGTTGTAGCCCTCTCCCTCTTCGGCGAGCACCACCAGGCTCAACGAAGGCTCCTCTCAGCGGCTCGAGCCGTTGGGTTCTCCGTCATGACGATCAGCGGGTGGTTCCGGGGCGCGGCCGTATCTCACATACACGAGGTAAAGCGCGAGCCCGGTGCCGAACAGCAGTCCGATCGGCAGGAAGACCCGAAGGCCCAACCAACGATCGATCAGCCACCCGGCGCCACCCCAGAGCAACATTCCGGAGAGCAAGTAGGCGACGATGTCCCAGGCACCTGTGTCCGCCGAGGCGTCGTAGTGCGCCGCGTGCGGGCGATTGTCCTGGCCCATCGGTTTCCGGACCCTAGCAGTCGGGCGAACTCCAGCACCAACTGAGGCCGGGGGGTCGCGGGGTGAGCCTGATCACGTCGCCGCCGGGCCCTCCTTGTCGGGCGTTTCGACCGCGGGTTCAACGACGAACGTGGGGATCCTCAGGTAGGCGATCACCAGGGCAACGAGGAACACCGTGGTGGCGATCGCCACCCCGATCCCCACCCAGCGCGGGTCGATCGCCTCCTGCTCACGGAGCCCCACCAGCAGGATCGCAAGAGCGATGATCTTGCCGACGTACTCCAGCATCACGATCATGAACGTCGCCGCCGGGTCCCAGCCGGCCGTCATCCGCATGACGAGCAGATCCAGCCCGAAGAACACCAGCACGATCACGCCACCCACCAGGGCACCGGCAGCCGCCGCGCCACCCTCGGACGCCTGGGCGACAGCTGCCCCGGCCGTGGTGGCGACGAGGGTCGGCCAGGCGGCCCGCCAGAAGTAGCGCCCCGGCAGCTCCCGGAGCGAGGCTGGACGGTGTCGCGACGTCACGACGACGATGCTTTGCGCGGGCTGCGCGTTGCCAGAACCGCGAGCGCCGCGATGCCACCACTGGTGATCAGCCCCGCCCGAACGCTGACATGTGCGGCCACAGCCGCACCGAGGGCCAGGGCGGCAGCCCAGAGGTACATCACGAGGACCGCCTGCCTCTGGCTGTGCCCGATCTCCAGAAGCCGGTGGTGAAGGTGCTGCTTGTCGGGGGCAAAGGGCGAGCGTCGAGCCCGGGTGCGCCGCACGACTGCGAGGAGCAGGTCGACCAGGGGAACAGCCAGGACGGCGAAGGGGAGCAACAAGGGCATCAGAGCTGGAAGCAGCGCTGCGTCACCCACGGAGTAGGGATCGATCTTGCCGGTCAGCGTGATCACCGACGCCGACAACAGAAGCCCCGCGAGCATGGACCCGGAGTCGCCCATGAAGATCCGGGCCGGGTTGAAGTTGTGCGGCAGGAAGCCGGCGCAGATGCCGGCCAGCACCGTCGACAGCAGGGCAGCGGTGGTCGCGCGATCGATCCCGCTGTCGACGGAGAGCAGATAGGCGAAGGCGAAGAACGCCAACGAACCGATCCCGATGATGCCGGCCGCCAGCCCGTCGAGACCGTCGACGAAGTTGATCGCATTCACGGTCACCACGACCAGCAGCACGGTGAAGACGACGCTCGCGTTGTACGGCAGGACTGTGACTCCGTTGAAGGGCAGCCACAGGAGCTGCACGCCCAGGAGCACCATCACGCCCGCAGCGATGATCTGGCCCGCCGCCTTCGTCAGAGCATCGAGTCCCCAGATGTCGTCGACGACCCCGACGAGGAAGATCAGCGTTCCGCCCGCGATGACCGCCCAGGCATCACGGGACTCCGAGAAGACCGCCGACACGAAGCCAAGCTGGCTGGCAACGAGCATGCCCGCAAGGAATCCGAGGTACATCGCCACTCCCCCGAGGCGAGGGATGGGGATGTCGTGCACGTCTCGATCGCGGATCTCGGCCATGACGTTCCACCGGACGGCATACCACCGCACCACGGGAACCGTGGCATACGTGATCGCTGCTGAGGCGAGCAGAACCAGCAGGTACTCGCGCACGCGGCGTCCCTCTTCTTCGTCTGGGGCCCGAGTAGCCCCTGGGCGGCAGGCTACGCCGAAGGTTCGGGGTACGCAGGGAACTTGGCGACCAGTGCCGAGACCTCGCCGGCCACTTGCTCGACGTCCGCACGGCCACTCTCGGTGTCGAGGTCGGCCCGAACCGCCCGCCCGATCAGCGAGGCGACGTCCTTCATCTGTCCACTCGCCATGCCCTGGGTGGTCACTGAGGGCGTTCCGACGCGGACACCGGATGCGACCATTGGCTTCTCGGGGTCGAACGGAATCGCGTTCTTGTTGAGCGTGATGCGCGCAGCGTCGCAGCGCGTCTCTGCATCGCGCCCGGTGACACCGACGCCGCGAAGGTCGATCAGCGCCAAATGCGTGTCAGTGCCGCCGGACACTGCCCGCATGCCCTCATCCTGCAAACCGTCGACGAGCGCTTGGGCGTTGGCGATCACGCGCTTGGCGTACTCCTGGTACTCAGCTGACGCTGCCTCTTTGAGGGCGACAGCCTTCGCTGCCACGACGTGCATGAGCGGGCCACCCTGCAGGAAGGGGAAGACGGCCTTGTCGATCTTCGTGCTCAGCTCTTCGCGGCACAGGATCATGCCTCCTCGCGGGCCCCGCAACACCTTGTGCGTGGTGAAGGAGACGACATCGGCGTAGGGAACCGGAGACGGGATCGCCTTGCCGGCAACAAGCCCGATGAAGTGAGCGGCGTCCACCATCAGGTAGGCACCTACCTCGTCGGCGATCTCGCGGAACGCGGCGAAGTCGATCAGGCGCGGATAGGCCGTGGCGCCCGCGATGATCATCTTCGGTCGGTGTTCACGTGCCTGCGCCCGAACATGGTCGTAGTCGATCGTCTCGGTGCCCTCCGAGACGCCGTACGAGACGTTGTTGAACCACTGGCCCGAGAAGTTGACGGGCGACCCGTGCGTGAGGTGTCCCCCATGCTTGAGATCCATGGCCAAGACGGTGTCGCCCGGCTTCAGCAGAGCTGCATACACAGCGAGGTTGGCCGAGGCGCCCGAGTGCGGCTGCAGGTTGGCGTGCTCGGCTCCGAACAGCTCCTTGGCGCGGGAGATTCCGATCTCTTCGGCGACATCGACGTCGGCGCACCCGCCGTAGTACCGGCGCCCGGGGTAGCCCTCTGCGTACTTGTTCGACAACGTCGAACCGGTCGCTGCGAGCACTGCGGGCGAGGTGAAGTTCTCGCTCGCGATGAGCTGCAGTCCACTGCGTAGGCGGTCGAGCTCGTCGAGGACGACGGCAGCGATCTCTGGATCGGTCTGCTGGAGGGCGTCGAAGTCGGGGCCCCAGTACGGCGTGCTGCTCATGCGGATCTCCTGCGGACGGCCGGGCGTGCGTCGGACAACGCAGGTCACTCTAGCCAGCCTGAGTGCTGGGTTGTCCCCCCATCAGAAAGGGAACGATCTGCTCCACAGCAGCCGTGATCGCGTCCGCCCTGGCGCTGTAGACATCGGGTGGCGCCCCCAGCGGATCCTCGAGGTCGTCCGCCCCCTCCGGCGCCCGCGCGATGGAGCCACGCATCTGCGCCGCCCACGCGATCGACCGGCGCACCTGGTCGGCGTCGGCCAGGTCCGCGTGACCCGGCGGCGGCGGGGCGGCACCGGCGATCCGAGCCAGCTCCAGCATCGTGAACGTGCGGCGCACGGCGGATGGGACGATTCCCACGACAGCGCTCCGGTGCTCAAGGGTGGCGGTGAGAATGAGCTCAGCTGACTTCAGCAGCTCCTCGTTGACCGGGGTCGCCACGAATCCGTCCGCGTCGACGTCGCGTTCGGCGAGTGTGGACGCGGCAAACGGCTGCATGGGCTCTCCGGCCTGGGCCCACATGCCTGCGCTCGAGACCTCGCACCACTGCCCGGCGCCGCGCCGTTCGAGCGCAGCGCGCATCAAGCGCTCCATCATCGGAGACCGACAGATGTTGCCGGTGCACACCATCAGGATTCTGACGCCGGGGGCGCTCACGACCTGTCCCCGTCTCCCGTCTCATCAATCAGGTCCGGCGCGACCTGCCGCAACAGGGCTGCATCGAAGGCACCCGGTCGCAGCAGGCGGGGGCTGCGCTCGGTGAGATCGATGACGGTCGAGGAGGGACCCTCTGGCAGGGTGCCGGAGTCGAGGTAGACCGAGACCGTGGTGTCGAGCTGCGACTGGGCGTCGCCGCAGGTCCGCGGCGCCGGCTCCCCCACCCGGTTGGCTGCCACGACGACCATGGGGCCGACAGCCTGCAACACCTCGAGTGCCACCGGGTGCAGCGGCATGCGCACGGCCACATGGTGACCATCTCCACCGATGTCCCAGTGCAGGGTCGATTGCTGGTCGCAAAGGGCCGTCAGCGGTCCCGGCCAGAAGCCTTCGATCAAGGACTCCCCCTGCGGATGGAGAGTTCCGATCAGCGCCCTGGCCGCCTTGACCGAACCCACCATCACCGGCAACGCGTCGATGGGCGTCCGGCCCTTGGCCGCGTTGAGACGCTCCACGCCGACGGCCGAGAAGGCGTCACACCCAACGGCGTACGAGGTCTCGGTGGGGAAGACGACCAGCTGGTGCCTGCTCGCGGCGGCGATCGCCCGATCGATGCCACGGCTGCGCTCGTCCTCTTTCGCGCAGTCGAAGCGAGGCATCAGTTCGCCGCGAGCCGAGCCGAGACGAAGCGGTCTCGGCCGGCGAGGTCGAGATGGTCGATGACGTCAGACCACGCCCCGCTGCTGGAGAATATCTCGGGAACGCTCGTGCCTTGCCGGTCTCCGTGCTCAACCACGACCCATCCGCCGGGCCGAAGCAGACGGGCAGCGGCTCGCTCGACGAGTCGCACGTGCGCCAGACCATCTGGCCCCGAGTAGAGCGCCAGTGCGGGGTCGAAACGCGCGACCTCAGGGTCGCGGGGCACCGCTCCCTCAGGAATGTACGGCGGGTTCGCCAGAACGAGGTCGACCGACCCGTTGAGCTCTTCGAGGCAGCCTTCGATGTCGGCGAGGTGCGCGGCGAAGCCATGAGCAGCTGCGTTCTGCTGCAGCCAAGGACCAGCCCCAGGGTCGCGTTCCACAGCATGGACCTGTGCGGGTGGCCCCTCGACCGAGATCGCCGCAGCAATCGCTCCGGACCCGGAGCAGAGATCGACCACCGTGGGTCGCTCGACGCCTAGCTCAGCGAGCACACCCAGGCCGTGCCCAGCCACCAGCTCCGTCTCAGGTCGCGGGCAGAACACCCCCGGGCCGACGGCAACGGTGACCGTGCGAAAGTGGGCCCAGCCAGTCAGGTGCTGCACCGGGATGCGGTCTGCGCGGCCGGCCACGAGGCCGTCGAACCCTGCCGGCACGGGACTGTCCAGGTGGCTCCAGAGACCTCCACGAGAGACCCCGAGCAGGTGAGCCGCGAGAATCTCGGCATCGACCCGCGGGGACGCCACACCAGCCGCCTCGAGGCGCTGCTCAGCCGAGTGCAGCGCATCCCGCAGGAGTCGTCCCCGGCGGCCGGCCTGGCCGACGGCAGCGGTTGTCGATGTCACGATCCACTCCCCGAAAGCTCAGCCTCACGATCGGCTCGCTTGCAGGCATCGACGACGGCCGTCAGGTCACCGTCGAGGACTTGATCGAGGTTGTACGCCTTGAAGCCCACTCGGTGATCGGAGATGCGGTTCTCCGCGAAGTTGTACGTGCGGATGCGCTCTGAGCGGTCGACGGTGCGCACCTGAGAGCGCCGGGCCGCGGATGCCTCGCGATCAGCTGCCTCTTGCTTGGCGGCAAGCATGCGAGCCCGAAGGATCCGCAACGCCTGTTCGCGATTCTGAAGCTGCGACTTCTCGTTCTGGCAGCTGACCACTATGCCGGTCGGCACATGGGTGATCCGCACCGCCGAGTCGGTGGTGTTGACGCTCTGTCCCCCCGGGCCGCTGCTTCGATACACGTCGATCCGAAGGTCGTTCGGGTCGATCTCCACATCCACGTCTTCGGCCTCAGGCAGCACCAGGACGCCGGCAGCGCTGGTATGGATGCGCCCCTGGCTCTCGGTGACCGGTACTCGCTGGACACGGTGCACCCCGCCCTCATACTTCAGGCTGGCCCACACCCCTTCTCCCGGCGTGATCGTGCCCTTCGTCTTGATCGCCACCGAGACGTCCTTGTAGCCGCCGAGGTCGGACTCCTGTGCGTCGAGAACCTCGGCCTTCCACCCCTGTCGCTCGGCGAATCGCAGGTACATACGCAGCAGGTCACCGGCGAACAGGGCCGACTCATCGCCCCCCTCACCTGCCTTGACCTCAAGGATCACGTCTCGGTCGTCGTCGGGATCGCGGGGCAGAAGCAGCTCGGTCAGGCGTGCGGCGACGGTCTCGCGCTCAGCATCGAGGCGGCTGGCCTCGTCGGCGAAGGCGGAGTCCTCGGCAGTCAGCTCGCGCGCGGCGTCGGCATCATCGCCGAGCGTGCGCCACCGTTGGTAGGCGGCGACGATGGGACCCAGTTCGGCATACCGGCGGCCCAGCGTGCGAGCGCGCCCAGCATCGGCATGCACGCTGGGGTCGGCCAGCTGACGCTCCAGGTCGGCGTACTCGTCGACCAGCACCTCGATCTGGTCGAACATCAGCGCTCCTGGAGTAGTTGCGGTGGCCGCGAATACGACGACGCCGCAGGCCGTCGGCCTGCGGCGTCAATCGCGAAGCTACTTCTTGCCGTACCGCTTCTCGAAGCGAGCGACCCGACCACCTGTGTCGAGGATGCGCTGCTTACCTGTGTAGAACGGGTGGCACTTCGAGCAGGTCTCGGCGTGGATCGACCCGTTCTCGGAGGTGCTGCGGGTGACGAAGGTGGAACCGCAGGTGCAGGTGACCTCGGTCGGCACGTACGTCGGGTGGATATCGGGCTTCATGGAGTTCTCCTCATCAGGGGTGCCGGGTCGTCGCCGCCGAGAGTGGCCGCTCCGTGAACCGGAACCGACAGAGATTGTGCCACTGTCAGTGGCCCCAACCCAAACGCAGGTCTGACTGAGTCGATTCCCGGAGGGGCCGTTGCGCTGGTCGACGCCGGCTAGTCGGCGTCCTCGCTCAGCATCGCGCCCGGCGTGGTCTTCTGCACCTGAAGCAGGAACTCGGCGTTGCTCGTCGTGTCCTTCAGCTTCGAGAGCAGCAGCTCAAGAGACTGCTGCGACTCGAGGGCATGCAGAACACGGCGAAGGCTCCAGACGACCTTGAGCTCGTCAGACCCGAGCAGCAGCTCTTCCTTTCGCGTGCCCGACGCGTCGACATCGACAGCCGGGAAGACCCGCTTGTCGGCGAGACGTCGATCGAGCTTGAGCTCCATGTTTCCGGTGCCCTTGAACTCCTCGAAGATGACCTCGTCCATCTTTGAGCCCGTCTCGACCAGGGCGGTGGCCAAGATCGTGAGCGAGCCGCCGTCCTCGATGTTGCGCGCGGCCCCGAAGAAGCGCTTGGGCGGGTAGAGCGCCGAGGAGTCGACGCCTCCGGACAAGATGCGCCCGGATGCCGGTGCCGACAGGTTGTAGGCGCGGCCGAGCCGGGTCATCGAGTCGAGCAGGATGACGACGTCGTGACCGAGCTCGACGAGTCGCTTGGCGCGCTCGATGGCCAGCTCGGCAACCGTCGTGTGGTCGTCGGCAGGACGGTCGAAGGTGGAGGCAATGACCTCACCCTTGACAGTCCGCTGCATGTCAGTCACTTCTTCAGGTCGCTCGTCGACCAGGACCACCATGAGGTGCACCTCAGGGTTGTTCGTCGTGATCGCGTTGGCGATGGCCTGGAGCACCATCGTCTTACCGGCCTTGGGGGGCGAGACGATGAGACCGCGCTGTCCCTTGCCGATAGGCGCCACGAGGTCGATGACGCGAGTCGTCAAGAGATTCGTCTCTGTCTCGAGTCGAAGTCGTTCCTGGGGGTAGAGCGGCGTCAGCTTGTTGAAGTCGGCGCGCTCCTTGGCGTTGTCGGGCTCGGCACCGTTGACCGTGTCGAGGCGCACGAGCGCGTTGAACTTCTCGCGCCTTTCGCCTTCCTTGGGCTGGCGCACGGCACCCGTGACTGCATCTCCGCGGCGCAGGCCGTATCGCCGGACCTGTGAGAGCGAGATGTAGACGTCGTTCTCGCCGGGGAGGTACCCGGACGTACGGACAAATGCATAGCTGTCGAGCACGTCGACGATGCCGGCGACCGGCACGAGCACGTCGTCAGGGCCGACCTGGGGCTCGCTCTCGCCGTACCGCTCGCGGCCGCCACGGTTGCTGCCGTAGCGGTCGCGGTCGCGGCCCCTCCGCCGACGGCGGCTGCTTCGGCCGCCTTCGTAGCCCTCGCGGTCGTTCCTGTCGTTCCTGTCGTTGCGCTGCTCGGCCTGGCCGCCCTTGCCCTGCCGATCGGTCTTGGCATCGTCGCCAGAGGTGCGGTTGCGGCTTCGTGACGACCGTCGCGACGACTCCGAGGTGGAGGACGTCGGTCTTTGACGACTCGGAGGTCGACGACTCAGTTCTTCGACGACTCAGTTCTCGACGACTCGCCGTTCGAGGACTCGCCGCTCGGGCGCTCCTTGGCGGCCTTGTCGGGGGCAGCGTCGTCGGTCGACGCGGCCGAGCGCGGCTTGCGGCTGGTGGTCTTGGTGGTGTCGCTTCGGGCACCAGTACCGCTGGAGGCGCTGCGGCTGGAGGCGGCGCGAGAGGAGGCTGACTGCCCCTGCTTCTCACGAATCGCCTCGATCAGCTCGCCCTTGCGCATCCGGGTGGTGCCGGTGATGCCGAGTCCAGACGCAACGGTCTGCAGCTCGGCGAGAACCATGCCCGACAGAGCGGGGCCTTTGCGACGTGCGGTCGCGCTCTCAGTGGCTGGCATGGTGTCGGTGGTGTCGCTCACGCGATGTCCTTCCAAATGTTCCGGTGCGTCGGATGTGACGCCGGAGGGAATCCCCCAACGCGTCAAGAGAAGCGTCGGGAGGTGGTGCGTCGCCGGGGCCATGAGTGGCCGGCGGAACCAAGTACCGGAGTGAAGGAATCCCAGTTGCCGAACTGTGCAGACTTCATGAATCAGGCGGGCTCACGAATCGATGTTCGTGAAGGCCTGGGTTCCATCAAGCCACGATCAGAATCTGGAATGAGGAAGACACTCGGGATACCCGGTGTTCTGCCACCGTAACACCTGGCGTCACCCCGGTGTTCCCGGGGGTCATCATCGATGTCGGCGTGTCTTCCTGCGAACTGAAGCCACTGAACGACGGTTTGGTCACGACTCGATCACAACGGCAGGATCTGCACGCCCTGACGATCGGCCTCGAGCACCTCGGTGGTCCAGCCCCGACGGGCTTTCGTCGCCACCTGTTCGGCCGTCGACCGGTTCGTCAGTGCAAGGACCGTCGGCCCTGCTCCTGACACGACCGCAGGGACACCGCTCGCGCGCAGCTCGTCGACGAGCGTCAACGACCGAGGCATGACAGGACGGCGGTACTCCTGGTGCAGGAAGTCCTCGGTGGCCACCATCAGCAGATCAGGGCGCTCGGTGATGGCGTGACTGAGCAACGCCGACCTCGAGCTGTTGAGTGCGGCGTCGCCGTGCGGAACTGATTCGGGCAACGCCTTGCGGGCCTTGGCCGTTCGCAACTCGGTTCCGGGGATGAACGCGACTGGCAAGATGTCAGGGTGTGGCTGCGCCCGCAGCACTCCTACCTCTCCGCCATCGATCCACGCGATCGTGAAGCCCCCGTACACCGTCGCTGCGACGTTGTCGGGATGCCCCTCCATCTCTGTGGCGACGGCGAGCAGCCGTTCATCATCAAGTCGCTCGTCGCCGCCCACGGTGAGAGCGCGCGCAGCCGCAAGTCCTCCGACGATCGCCGCGGACGAAGAACCCAAACCACGGCCGTGTGGGACGCGGTTGAGGCACCTGACCTCGAGCCCGCGCGGTCGCCCACCCATTCGGTCGAATCCGGTGTTCATGGCCTTGATCACCAGATTGCGTGCGTCCTTACGGACCTTCTCTGATCCCTCGCCGGCAACATCGAGGTCGAGCCCGTCCTCACCGACGCGCACGACGATCTCGTCGTAGAGCGACAGACGCAAGACCGAAAGTGTCGTAGCCGGGTCCGAGGTTCGCGCTGGTTGCCGGTACCCGGACGCGCAGCGTTGCTGCCCGAAACATCGGCGCTGCCACTACTGGATCAGTCCCAGCAGCGATGCTGCGGCATGGGCCTCGGCCGCAACCGTGACCGGCTGAGGGGCGCCGGCGATCGCCCAGTCAGGATCCTTCAGTCCGTGCCCCGTGACGGTGCACACAACGGTCTGACCGTCGTCGAGCAGACCCTCGCTCTTCTTCTTGAGGAGCCCTGCGACACCGGACGCCGAGGCCGGCTCGACGAACACACCTTCTTGGGATGCGAGCAGGCGGTAGGCCGCGAGGATCTCGCGGTCGGTGACGGCATCGATCAGACCGCCCGACTCATCGCGCGCCTCTAGAGCGAACTGCCACGAAGCCGGGTTGCCGATCCGGATCGCGGTCGCCACCGTCGACGGCTTGGGCACCACTTCGCCTCGCACGATGGGAGCCGCCCCAGCCGCTTGGAACCCCCACATGCGTGGACGACGCGTGCTGACCCCGTCGTCCGCGTACTCGCGGTATCCCCTCCAGTAGGCGGTGATGTTGCCGGCGTTACCGACCGGCAGTGCATGGATGTCTGGGGCATCGCCCAGCTGGTCGACGATCTCGAAGGCGGCCGTCTTCTGCCCTTCGATTCGTGCGGGGTTGACGCTGTTGACCAACGCCACGGGGTACTGATCGGAGAGATCCCGAGCGAGGTTCAGGCAGTCGTCGAAGTTGCCGTCGACCTGCAGCAGTCGCGCGCCGTGGGCCAGGGCTTGGCTCAGCTTGCCCAGAGCGATCTTTCCCTGAGGGACCAAGACGGCGCAGACCATTCCAGCGCGCACCGCGTAGGCAGCCGCGCTGGCGCTGGTGTTTCCGGTGGACGCGCAGATGACGGCCTGGGCGCCCTCCTCGGCCGCCCTGGAGATCGCCATCGTCATGCCCCGGTCCTTGAACGAGCCGGTCGGGTTGGCTCCCTCGACCTTCAGCCACACGTCGCAGCCCGTGCGCTCAGAGACCACATTCGCACGCACCAACGGCGTTCCGCCTTCACGCAGCGAGATGACCGGAGTCGCTTCCGTGACGGGAAGCCGGTCTCGGTACTCATCGATGATTCCGCGCCATTGACGGGTTGCCTGGGTCAGCACAGGGCTCATTCTCCCACCACCCGCATGATCGAGGTGATCCGACGGACCGAGTCGAGCCCGCGAAGACTGGTGCACGTCTCGGCCAGTGCAGCTCTCCAGCGCGTCGTGGGTCACGATCTCCAGGCTGGCGTCGTCGCCGTGGCCCTCTTGACGCAGCGTCTCGATGCTCACGTCGTGCTCGGCGAACACGGCGGCCACGGAGGCGAGGACGCCTGCCTTGTCGGTCAGATCCATGGCGATGTAGTACCGGGTCAGCGATACACCGACGGGGAGCACCGGCAACGCCGCGTAGGCGGACTCCCGGGGGCCGTGGCCACCGCTCATCCGGTTTCGGGCGACCGCCACGATGTCGCCGACCACGGCGGACGCTGTCGGCGCGCCACCAGCCCCCGGACCGTAGAACATCAGCTGGCCGGCGGCGTCCGACTCGACGAACACAGCGTTGTACGCCTCACGTACGGCGGCAAGGGGATGCTGCCGCGACACCATCGCTGGGTGCACACGCACGCTGATGCCACGTTCGTCCGCCGAGCGCTCCGCCACTGCGAGCAGCTTCACGACGTAGCCTGCGGCCTTGGCCGCAGCCACATTGGAGGCAGTGATCGCAGAGATGCCCTCGCAGTAGACGTCGTCGATGGTGACCCGCGAGTGGAAGGCAAGACTGGCGATGATGGCGGCCTTGGCTGCGGCGTCGTGACCTTCGACGTCGGCCGACGGATCGGGCTTCTCGGCATAGCCGAGCTCCTGCGCCTCGGCGAGCGCGTCGTCATACGAGGCACCGCTCTCGTCCATCCGGGTCAGGATGTAGTTCGTGGTTCCGTTGACGATGCCCAGCACTCGTTGCACCCGGTCACCCGCCAAGGACTCGCGCAACGGACGCAGCAGGGGGATCGCCCCAGCAACGCTGGCCTCGAAGTAGAGGTCGAGCCCGGCGGCGTCACATGCTTCGTGCAGCTCTGCACCGTGCTGGGCGAGCAGGGCCTTGTTGCCCGTGATCACGCTCGCGCCGGACGCGAACGCGGCCAGTATCAGCTGTCGCGCCGGATCGATGCCGCCCATCAGCTCGACCACGATGTCGGCACCGCGTCCGCTGACGAGCTCGTCGAGGTCGGCTGTCACCAGCTCAGGGGGGATCCAGGGCCCCCGGTCGACATCGACCCGACGGACACCAACGCCGACGAGCTCGAGGGGCGCGCCCACTCGCTCGGCGAGGTCGTCGGCCTGCTCGACGAGCAGGCGGGCGACCTCAGACCCCACGACTCCTGCCCCCAGCAGAGCCACCTTGAGCGGCTTGGCGCCCATCGTTCCTCCCGGTCGGTCGACCCGGGCATCAGCCAGGGCGCTCCCGAGCGGCTACGCGTCGCCCTCGGGTGTGTCGGGGTCAAGCCTCCCATGAGCGACCACGCAGAACTCATGACCCTCGGGGTCCGTCATGGTCTGCCATTCCACCCCGTAGGCGGCGATCGGCGCGCCCAGCCGATGAGCGCCCAGCGTCTCGAGGTGGGCGATGTGGCTCAGAGCATCCGCGGGGTGGACATCGAGGTGCATGCGGTTCTTCCCGCGGCGTTCTTCCGGGACCGGTTGCAGGATCAGCACTGGTCCGGGCGGCTCACCTTCGGCAGGCGCCAGGATGCGGTACCCGTCCGCCTGATCGACCAGGCGATAGCCGAGGGCGACCTCCCAGAAGGGTGCCAGGGCTTCAGGGTCCAGGCAGTCCAGCACCACGGAGACGCGCATGTGAGCACCCTACGTCGCCTCCTCTGCTAGGCGCCGGTATCGAGCGCCAGCAGGTCGTCGACCGTCTCTCGCCGGATGAGCTCGCGGGGCGCTGCATCTGACGAGACGGCCACGACCGGAGGGCGGCCCAGCATGTTGTAGGTGGATGCCATGCTGCGGCAGTAGGCACCCGTAGCGGCGACGGCCAGCAGGTCGTCGGCACGCACGTCGTCGGGCAGCCACGCATCACGCACCACGATGTCACCGCTCTCGCAGTGTTTGCCGACCACACGCGCCATCATCGGAGCGGCGTCAGAATGACGATCGGCAACGACAACTGTGTAGTCGGCGTCGTACAACGCCGTCCGCGGGTTGTCGCTCATGCCACCGTCGACGCTGACGTATGTGCGCGAGGCTCCGGCGTCCAGCGCCACCCTCTTCACCGTGCCTACCCGGTACACCGTTGACATCGACGGCCCCACCAGTGCCCTGCCCGGTTCAACGGCCAGTCGCGGCACGGAGAGATCGTAGGCGCGACACTCACGTTCGACGATGGCCTTCAGACTGACGGCCACGTCCTCGGTGTCGGCTGGATCGTCGGAGTCGATGTACGCAATGCCCAGTCCACCACCGAGGTTGAGCTCTGGAAGCTCCAGGCCGTGCCGCTCACGGACCTGCGCCAACAGCTCAACGGCACGGTGGGCGGCGACCTCGAACCCTGACGTGTCGAAGATCTGCGAGCCGATGTGTGAGTGGACACCCACCAGCTCGAGCGAGGGTTGCAGCAGCACCAGCTCGATGGCGCGGGCCGCCGCCCCGGACGCAAGCGAGAAGCCGAACTTCTGGTCCTCGTGGGCCGTGGCGATGAACTCATGCGTGTGCGCCTCGACGCCGACGGTGACGCGCACCAGCACCCGCTGACGGACACCCGCCTCCTCGGCGCACCGCGCCAGTCGCCGGATCTCTTCGGTCGAGTCGATGACGACGCGACCCACGCCCAGGGACACCGCTCGAGTCAGCTCGTCAACGGACTTGTTGTTGCCGTGGAAGAGAACCCGTTCCATCGGGAACTGCGCTCGCTCGGCGACCGCGAGCTCACCACCGGTTGCTACGTCGAGGCCCAGCCCTTCTTGCGCCACCCAGCGCAAGAGCTCGACCGTCGTGAACGCCTTGCTCGCGTAGAACACATCGGTTCCGGTGAACGCGCGGGCATACGCCCGCGCGCGCTCACGGAAGTCATCCTCGTCCAGGACGAAGAGCGGAGTACCGAACTCAAGGGCCAGGTCAGACACCGCGTGTCCATGCACCTGCATGCCACCGGTGGCGGTCCTTCTCGCGCCCTTCGACCACACGTGGCGACTCAGCGCGTTGAGATCGGCCGGAGGCGACGACGGCACGGCATCGGCGACCAGGTCACCGTGACGAGGGCCGGCTGGGTGCGCGCGCATGATCGAACTCCTTCGGGGGCAAGCCGTCGACAGTAGTGCCGGCCGCCTCGAGCCCGATGGGCGGCGCCGACCGTGGTCTCGCTATTCCTCTCGGTCCTGCGAGCGACGGCGACGCCACGACCACGCCTGCGAGCCCAGCAGCCCGAGCCCCCAGCCGGCGAGCATCGCCAGCACGATCACGACGAACAGCGGAGCCTGGATGGTCCAGCCCAAGACCTGGAGCGTGGTGTCCGCCGAGTTCTGGGCGACCAAGATGATCGCGAACAACGCCAACAGCGACCAGAGCACCATGGCCGGTGTCACTCTGAACCGGCGCTCGCCGTCAGCCATGTGAGTTCTCCAGGAGTCCGTTCGCCGCGAAGGCGTCGTACCCGACGGCGGGTGAGGTCGGCCAGCTCAGCGAAGAGCGCGTCGTCGACCTTGGTGGTGTTGAAGCAGCTCTTCCCTTGCATACGCTTCCGCAACTCCGGTGAGACCTGATCCAAGAGGTCGGGAAAGGCATAGACCGGCATCAGGTGGTAGCTGACATCGCGTTTGCCGACCTTCACCCCACCGACGTACCCCGGGTACCCGTCCTTCGGCCTCCGCCAGCGCGTTTGCAGGCTGTATTCGGTGCCGGCGTCGGCGATGACTTCCATCTTCGGCGCGTAGGGGGTCAGGATCGAGCGCAGGCCGGCGAACACCTCAGAGAAGTCCTTCTCGGCCATTGCTACCTCCCACCCACAGCGTAGGCCGTGCCGGCCTGGCCTTCACCTACATCCGGTCAGGCGCTGAGACGCCGAGCAACCCAAGACCGTTCGCCAGCACCTGACGCGTCGCAGCGCAGAGCACCAGACGGGCGGCATGCGTTGGCGTCGCCTCTTCGTCACCGCGCGGCAGAACTCGACACGCGTCGTAGAACTTGTGATAGGCGTTCGCCAGCTCCTCGAGATACCGCGCGATGCGATGCGGCTCTCGCAGCTCGCCCGCACCGGCGACCACCCTCGGAAACTCCCCAAGCGCACCGAGCAGGTCACCTTCGCGGTCGTGGGTCAGGAGCGAAGGGTCGAAACCTTCGACGTCCACGACCAGCCCGAGATCGGCGGCATTCCGCAGCAGCGACGAGATTCGCGCATGGGCGTACTGAACGTAGAAGACCGGGTTGTCGTTGGTCTGTTTGACCAGGAGATCGAGGTCGAGGGTGAGTGGTGAGTCGACCGGATACCGGCACAGCGTGTATCGAGCTGCGTCGACGCCCACCTCCTCGACGAGGTCCTCGAGCGAGACGATGGTGCCCTTCCGCTTGGAGAGCCTCACCTCTTCACCACCGCGGTACATCTTGACCAGCTGCCCAATCAGCACTTCGATCGCGATATCCGGATCGTCGCCGGCACAGGCAGAAATGGCACGAAGCCGATTCACGTATCCGTGGTGATCGGCCCCGAGCAGGTAGATGTTGACATCGAACCCCCGCGCCCGCTTGTCGACGTAGTAGGCCGCGTCGGAGGCGAAGTACGTCGATTCACCATCGCTCTTGACGAGCACGCGATCCTTGTCGTCGTCGAAGTCAGTGGTGCGCAGCCACGTGGCACCCTCGAGCTCGAAGACATGACCCTTCTCACGCAGACGCTCGAGCCCGCGCTCGACCGCGCCGGACTCGTGAAGCGAACGCTCGGAGTACCAGACCTCGAAGGTGGTGCGGAAGAGCGAAAGCACGTCCTGCTGCTGCTTGAGCTGTAGGGCATAGCCGGCCTCGCGGAACGCCACCATCTGTTCCTCTGCCCCGAGTTCGAGGTACTCCGGGTGATCGCTGAGAATCGTGGCAGCGAGATCGGTGATGTAGCCGCCGTGATATCCGTCCGTGGGGGCGGGCCGCCCGTTGGCCGCCTCGCGCAACGACTCGCCGAACCGGTCCATCTGGACACCGCGGTCGTTGATGTAGAACTCGCGCGTCACCGCGGCGCCATTTGCCTCAAGCACACGCGCCATCGCGTCACCCACAGCAGCCCAGCGGGTGTGGCCGAGGTGGAGGGGCCCGGTCGGGTTGGCACTGATGAACTCCAGGTTCACGCGCTGCCCAGCCAGCGTGTCGACGCGTCCGAACTCGACTCCCTTGGCAACGATGGCCCGAGCCAGCTCGCCCTGTGCCGCGGCCTCCAAGGTGATGTTCAGAAACCCCGGGCCAGCGATCTCCACCGACTCGATGCCGGCCACCTCACTGATGCGGCGAGCCAAGATCTCGGCGACCTCGCGCGGGGGACGTCCGGCCGCCTTGGCCAGCTGCAGTGCCACGTTGGTGGCGTAGTCACCATGATCTGCCGATCGCGGCCGCTCAACTGCTACCTGCGGAGGTCGCCGGTCAGCGGGCACCTCGAGCTCGCCGGCCTCAAGAGCGGCGTCGAGAGCCGCGGCGAGCGCGGTGGACAGTTCAGCGGGGGTCACCTGTCAATCGTAGTGAGCGAACCTCACCCCAGGCGGACGGCCCTCAGCCCGCAGCCCCGATCGAGATGGCCGTTGCCCCACCCAGCGCACAGAGAACAAGCGCCGGCGTCGCAGCTGCCAGGGGCAGTCGCTTTGCCAGCTGTCGAAGCGCGAGAAGTCCGTACGAGACGGCAAGGACGAGTGATGCGACGACGGCCGCTTCATGGGCGGCGAAGATCCCGACGACCAAGAAGCCCGCGGCCACCAGCTCGACCCATCCCGAGGCGATCCAGAACACGGGCGCGACCCCGGAACGGTTCCGGACGTCAATGGATGCCGGAAGGCGCTGTACCTTCGCCAGGCCGACGACGACGGCCAGCAACGTGAGCAGCAGCGACAGGCCGACAGCGAGCAGTTCCACCCGACGGATCCTGCCAGATCAGGCTCAGGCGATGAGCCTGCGTACCTGGGCGAGCAGTTCGTCAGGGTCGAAGGGCTTCGTCAGGTAGCCATCGGCGCCGGCCCCCTGTGCGAGTTCGAAGTCGCGCTGTTGTGCCGAGGCGCTGATGATCAGGATCGGGATGGACGCCATCGCTGGCGTGGCCTTGAGCTTGGCGGTGAGCTCGACGCCGTCGAGTCCCGGCATCACGACATCCAGGCAGAACAGCTGCGGAGGTGGCGTCCGCCCTTCAAGGACCCCCGCGAGCAGCCGTAGACACTCCTCGGCGTCGGACGCCGTCTGGACGACATACCCCTCGAGACTGAGGTTGAGCGCGATCAGCTCACGGATCGTCGACGAGTCGTCGACGACCATGATGCGTCCGAGGCCCTGTGCCATCACACCTTCTCTTCGGCCGGGTGGGCGTCTACCTTCAGGCCACCGAGGCAAGTACCGCGACCGAGAAGGCGGCGAGCGCCAGGCCCCAGCGCTGGAGCGCCTGCAGGTGCTCCTTGAGCACGAGGCGGGCCATGATCACGGTGGCAGCCGGGTACAGCGCCGTGATGACGGCAACCACCGTGAGCAGGCCCTCGCGGGTGGCCAACATGAACATGGCCGTGGCCGCGACGTCGAGCACCGTCGAGGTGATCGCCAGGACGACGACGTCTCGACCGGGACGCGAGATCACCCGCGACCCTACGGCGGCGGCGATCAAGAGAATCGACGTGATGATGCGGACGACGACCAATGGCCAAAGGCCACTGTCGGCCGGAGCCCGTTCGAGGGCCACGAGGAAGATGGAGATGAAGACTCCCGCTCCGAACGACAGCAGGAGCAGCCGGACCGACACCGGATGGGGTGCGTCTTCGTGCACCTGCGAGACCATCAGCACAGCCAGCATGCCCAGCGCGATCCCGATCCAGCCCACCAGCGGGAGCCGCTCACCGAACGCGATGCCGGCCAGGACCGGAAGCACCACCGCAACGAGCGCCGAGATCGGGGAGGCAACACTCATCGGCCCCATGGCCAAAGCCCGGAACAGGAAGACGTAGGCGAAGGCGCCTCCCACTCCCGAGACCGCTCCCCAGAGCCACACCTCTGAGGTCACGGTGCCACCGACCAGTGGGGCCACGACGAGCAGAAGGATCAGCCCAAAGGGCTGAGTGATGGTTCCCAGCATGAAGATGTGGGCTCGCCGCGCTGCCATGCCGCCGAGGAAGTCGGTCAGACCGAAGGCAACGGATGAGCCGAGGGCGAGCAGGATGGCCGTCACGAAGCAGCCATCCCGACGATGCGACGAGCGGCATGCGTGGCCGCCCGGATGGCCCCGGCTGAGCGCATCTGGTTATCGCCGACCTCTACCTGCAATGACATTCCATCCACGATGGCCACAAGGGCCGCTGCCGCGTCCTTGGACGTGCCGTCGATCCGGAACCGACCGTCGGCCACGCCGTCGTCGACTGCTCGCCGTACCAGGCGCCGCCACTGGCGAGACATGCCGGCCGACTCCTCGCGAAGATCTGGATCTCGCGAGGCGGCGCGCCAGTACTCGATCCAGAGCAGCCACCCTTCGCGTCGACGGTCGTCGTCGATCGAGATACCCAGCCGCACGAACGTCTCGATCCGCTTCCAGGGGTCCAGCTCACCATCGACGGCCGCCTCCATCCGCTGCAGCTCTTCGGCAACACCGGCTCGAAGAACTTCACGAACGAGCTCGTCACGCGTCCCGAAGGCGTACTGCAGCGAGCTCACGGGGACACCGGTCGCCTCTGCGACGTCGGTGAAGCGCAAGGCGTCGAATCCGCGCTCGACAGCGACCGCCTTGGCGTGACGAAGCAGCTCGCCGCGGTCGTGAGCAGGCGGGCGCCCTTTGCGCTTGACCTCTGTCATGCGTCCCGTTATACCGTACGTCCATACGGAAACAACGAGGAGACCATGGACGCCGCGCGACGCTCGATCTCGTACTGGCACGACTCGCTCCCAGCCGGCGACCTGGAGTCACTGCGACCGACGCTCCCTGGCGACACCGACGCAGACGTGGCCATTGTGGGCGGCGGCTTCACCGGACTCTGGACGGCGTACTACCTCGTCAAGCGCGACCCATCGCTGCGAGTCGTCGTCCTCGAGAAGGAGTTCGCCGGGTTCGGTGCTTCTGGCCGAAACGGTGGCTGGGCCTCGGCATTCCTGCCCACCGAGTGGGAACAGATAGCGACGGAGTCATCCAAGGATGCAGCTCTTCGTCTTCAGCGGGCTGCCGACGAAAGCATTGATGAGGTGGGCACGGTCGCCGCCGAAGAAGGCATCGATGGCCACTTCGCCAAGGGTGGGTACTTGCGCATCGCGACGTCACCGCTGCAGTGGGACCGCCTGCACTCACAGCTGGCCCATGCCCGCGAATGGGGTCGCACAGCGGACGACCTGGTGCTGCTCGACCGCAACGAGGCGCGAGCGCGAGTGAGTGCCGATGGAGTCTTTGGCGGGCTGTACACGCCGCACTGCGCGGCAATTCATCCCGCACGCATGGTGCGGGGCTTGGCGACGGCGTCCGAGCGACTCGGGGTGACCATCTACGAAGGAACCCAGGTCACGTCCATCGAACCGGGCATCGTGCGCACCGACCACGGCGACGTGCGAGCAGAGATCGTCGTACGCGCACTTGAGGGCTACACGTCCACGTTGCCGCAGTACCGCCGGAAGCTGATCCCCCTCTACTCCTTGATGATCGCCACTGAGCCCATCGACGACAGCCTGTGGCAGGAGATCGGTTGGCGTGATCGCGAGACATTCAACGATGACCGCCGGTTCCTCATCTACGCCCAGCGCACCGCTGACGGCAGGATCGCCCTTGGAGGACGCGGCGCCCCCTACCACTGGGGCTCACGGATCGATCCCGCCTTCGAACACCCCCGAGGCGTCCACGATGCGCTGCGCCGCACCCTCGTCGACCTGTTTCCTGCGCTCGCCGATGTTGCCGTCACGCATCGCTGGGGCGGCGTCCTCGGCGTCCCGCGTGACTGGTTCCCGTCAGTGCGCCTTGACCGGACGACCGGGTTCGCCACGGCAGGGGGATACGCCGGCGACGGCGTCACACTTACCAACCTCGCAGGCCGCACCTTGGCTGACCTGATCACGGGCACCGACAGCGACCTCACCACCCTCCCGTGGGTCGGCCGCGAGTCACCGTCGTTCGAGCCCGAGCCCTTCCGGTTCGTCGGGATCAACACCGGCTTCCGTCTCGCCGACTGGGTCGACCGCCGCGAGCAGAGCACCGGGCGCCCCGCGCGCCTGCTCGACAAAGCCCTCGACCTTCTCGCCGGCCACTGACCGTGCCACCGCAGGCCCTCGCGAGCCACGGGGTCCACGACCGGACGGTCGTGCCCACCCGCGCCGCCGCTCAGTGAGCGGGCATCACGGGGTTGCGATGCTGGGGTACGCGCCGCTTCTCGTCCCGCTGCTGCTCGAGCATGGTCTCCAACGACGACCGGGTCTCCGGCGCGTCGTCGACGCGGTTGCGTCGTTCCTCCGGGTCAGCGGTCAGGTTGTGCAACTCCCACAGGCTCTCGGCTGCCGGGGGCGCCTTCGGGTCCATCGGAAGACCCTTCTCGGCGTCCCATTCGTCCAGTCGTTCGTAGTAGTGGTTGAGCTTCCACAGTTCCAGCCCGCCGTCCGAGCCGGTGGGCAGCGAGGCGATCACGGACTCCACCTTCGAGGGATAGCGGACCGGCTCGAACGCCTCGCCCGACATCGGGTTGCGGTTGTTCGAGCCACGGGTGAAGTCGTCCTCGGTCATGAAGTAGAGGGGTGATGCCACCGCGTCATCCGTCGTCGATCCGCGGATCAACCCGCTCAGGTCTCGTCCCGGCAGGGACTGCGCCTCGGTGTGGTCCTTCGCCACCTCAGCCAAGGCTTTCTCGACGTCCGCCCCGGCCAGACCGAGCATCGTGGGCACGAGGTCGACATGGCTGGTCGGAAGGGTGATCCCGCCTGCCCTCGTGTCGACGCCCGGACCAGCGACCACGAGCGGCACACGGATGGACTCGTCGTAGGCGTTGTACCACTTCTGGAACATGCCACCGTGAGCGCCGATGAGGTCGCCGTGGTCGGACGTGAACATGACGATGGTGTCGTCGGCCATGCCCGAGTCGTCAAGCCCCTGGAGAATCCGGCCGATGGCTTGATCCACCACCTTGTGCAGGTAGTAGTAGAGCCGCCGATAGGCGAGATCCGCCTGCTGCGGATACGTCATCTGGGGCCACACACTGGTGAAGTCCTCGTGGCACGGAGGGCGCCCGGCGAAGTCGTCGGCCTGCGAAGGCGCTGCCGCGATGTCGGGGACGGTGTCGTCCGGCTCCTGCAGGTGGAGCATCTGGCTCCACATCATCCCCTGGAACAGGATGTCGTGCGGGTTGACGAAGGACGCCACCGACAGCCAGGGTCCGTTGTCCTTACGGGAGGCGGCCAGCTCGCTGAACATCGTCGTCACCTGCTCGGCGTACACGCCGTCGCGGACCAGACCCATGTCCTGCGGGAGGATGCCGTGCGGCTCGCGGCCGATCCACCCAGAGAACCCGAACGGCTCGAGACGGTCTGCTTGCCGATAGGCCTCGATGTTCTCCGGGATGAGTTTGCCGGTCATGTCGACGGTCATGAGGCCGCCCTGCCCGGCGAACGTGGGGAGGTCGGCGTGGGTGATGTGCCACTTGCCGCGGTAGTGGGAGTCGTAGCCGGCCGACCGGAACCAGTCGCCCATCGTGGGCACCTGGTCGGGGTCCAGCCAGGTCACCTCGTGGGGGGTCTTGGCGATCCCGTCGGTCGACGTCACCCCGTGCAGGGATGGGTACTGCCCGGTGAACAGGGTCGCTCGACTGGCCGAGCACGCAGTCGACCCGGCGTAGTGCCGGTGGAAGGACAGGCCGCGGTCCTGCAGGGAAGCGCGGGCCGTGAGTTGCGTCCGCCGGAAAGCGCCCAGGTCCTCACCCTCGTACGGCGGCGGGTAGCGCTCCTCGTCAGTCATGATCAGCAGGATGTTCGGCCGGTTAGTCATCACCGAACCCTAGCCAGCCTCAGGACGCTATGCCATGCGGAGTGCACTAGCGTGTTCCGGTGACTGCCGCGCCGAGCACCTCCCACGAGCCCGTCCCTCCCCTGGCCTGGGGCGCGCTCACATTCGATCCGGCGATCTGGATCTACACGACGGTAACGCTGATGTCGCTTCTGGTCGTGTTCGACGGCTGGGGCGAGCTCGCCGGACCCGCGGGGATCGTCATCGTCGTCGTCGGGCCGACCATCGCCCTGGCCATCGCCCACGTGTTCGCCGACGCCATCGGCCACACCATCCACGGCTCGAGCCGGCCTGGCAGGCACCTCGCCGCCGACTTGGCGCTCGATGCCCTGCAGTACCTTCTCGTGGCCGTGCCTCCGCTCATCGCCCTTGCCCTCGCGTCGGCTGTGTTCCATCAGTCACCCCTGGAGTCCATCCGTTCGATGCTGGTCCTAGGAACGCTGTCGCTCGGGTTCTGGGGCGGGGCGGCGGGCTGGCGAGGTGGCTACCGGGGCTGGGCACTGGCCCTGACAGTGGTCGGCGGCCTGGTCGTGGGGCTCGTGGTCTTCGCCTTCCAGCTGGTCCTCAAGCCGCACTGACACCGGTCACCAGCAGAACGAGTGACGCTCGACCCCCGCAGGGGACCTGGGCCTCGCGTGGGCATCACGACGGCCCCTCTGATCGGATGTCCGTCGGGGTCACCGGGCTCCCAATGAATGCGCACTCAACAGGTTCCTGCACATGGCCGGTGATCTGAGAACCGCGCGCCCAAGCCGCGACACGGCGGGGCTAGGCAGGGTCGTACAGCGCCTTTCGCTCTTCCAGCATGGTCTCCATCGTGGCGATCTCAGCTTGCTGGCCGGCAACGATCGTGTCGGCGAGGTAGGTCACCTCGGCACGCTCGGTGAGCGGCAGCACGGCCTCGGCCATGTCGACTCCGCCTTGATGGTGGTCGATCATGAGCTCGAGGAAGAGAATCTCCGCTTCGAGGCCCCTCGCCTGGCTCAACTGGTCGAGCTGCTCGTCGGATGCCATGCCTGGCATGTCGTCATATGACGTCATGTCGGCGCCACCGTGCCCGTGGTCCGTCCACTCCATCGGGGGACGCACCGACGTCTGCGGCAGCTCCCACTGCTGCAGCCATCCGCTGAACATCCCGATCTGAGCTCGCTGAGTGTTGATGATGTCAAAGGCCATCAGCCGGAGCTCTGGATCGTCTGTGCTGTCGCGGATCATGAACGCCATCTCGACCGCCTGCGCATGATGCACCGACATGTCGCGAGCAAATCCAGCCTCCGCTGACTGGTCGCCCGGCTCGCGGTCGCCCCCCAGGAGCAAAGCCCCCAGGACAGCCCCCAAAACGAGTGCAGCCACCGAGGCGACGACGACGGTGGCAGCCCTCACGCCATGTCCCCCGCCTCACACGTGGCCCCCGGCTCGGGGGTCTGCGGCCCGGACCGGTACGTGGTGAGGAAGTCGTCGATGCGGCCATCGCTGGCATCGTCAAGGCCCAGCTGAGCTCCCCATGCCGTCAACGTGATCGGGGACTCCTGGTCGGCGTATGGGCTCATGAACGAGTACGGCTGACCGTCGATCCTGGCCGCCAACGCTTCAACATCGCTGGAGGTGACGGCGTCGGTGTAGGTGACCCACACCGCCCCGTGCTCGAGCGCGTGCACGGCCTTTCCGTTGGGCACCTCTTGGTCGTACACGGTGCCCGTGCAGTCGACCCACTCGTTGTCGTGGTCGCCGCCGACCGGTGGGCTCTGCGGATAGGCGACCGTGTCGTCGGTGTGATCACGGGTCAGGTCGCCGTAGGTCTGGACTCCAGTGATGCCGCCGTCGCTGGGCTCGGGCGTCGGCTCTGCGGACACACAGCCGCTCACCGCGACCAGCGCGGTTGCGGCGAACACCACCGCACCACAGCTCGCACGAAGACTCATACCAACGATGGAACCACGCCGGCCATCGTGCTCAGGACATCGGGCGGCTTCGGTCGGCGTCGAAGAGCGGCTTCAGGGACGCCTTGACCGGCATCCGCGTTCCGCCGATGTCGACCTCGAAGCTGCCCGCGTTGATGTCGGCAGCGGTGAAGCCTTCCTCACGTTCGATGTCGGCGATACCGCATGCCGCCCCCAACGTGTAGCCGAAGGCGCCCACGCGGAGCGAGCCCAGAGGAACCCCGTCCATGAAGATCGGTTCCGCGCCTATCAGGTCGTACTCGGGTGACTCGAGCAGCACGTTGACCAGTCGCTTCTTCAGCGGACCGGACTCCTTCTGCTTGAGCAGCGCCTCACGACCGACGAACCCCCCTGGCTTGTCCCATGCCACGGCGAACCCAAGACCCGCCTCCAGGGGCGTGTCGGTGGAGTCGATGTCGTGCCCCATGTCGCGGTACGACTTCTCCATGCGCATCGTCGAGAGCGCGCCCACGCCGGTGGGCATGAACCCCAGGTCTGAACCGGCTTCCTTCAGCTGGTCGTACAGCGTGGCGCCGAACTCCGTCGGGATGAGGAGGTCCCAGCCGAGCTCACCCACGTAGGTGACGCGCAGCGCCCACAGTGGTGTGTAGCCGAGCTCGACCTTCTGCGCCGTGAGGAAGGGGAAGGCCTCGTTCGACCAGTCGTCGGGGCTGAGTCGCTGCAGGAGCTCACGCGACTTCGGACCTTGCACCGTCAGCAGCGCAAGGCCGCTGGTGATGTCTGTGACCGTGAGGAACTCACCCTCATTGGTGTTGCGTCTGATCCACGCCGGAAGACGCCGGTGGACGTTGTCGGCGCTGATCACCAGGAACTGGTCAGTGGCCTGGCGCGTCACGGTGACGTCGGCGATGATGCCACCGCGCTCGTCGAGCCACTGCGTGTAGACGACGCGGCCGACTTCGGTGTCGATGTTGTTCGCGCACACGCGGTTCAAGACCGGCATCGCGTGCGGTCCCTGCACCAGGTAGTTCGACATCATGGTCATGTCGATGGCGCCGACGTTCTCGCGGGCATTGAGGTGCTCGACCCCGGTCCGCTCGAATGCCAAGCCGCGCTTGAAGCCCCACTCCACCGTCGGTGTCGTTCCCGGCTCGCCGAAGAACTCGGGGTACTCCCAGCCGTTGCTCGCGACGAGGTACGCCCCGTCAGCCACGTGCTGGTCGTGGAAGGGGCCACGGCGGACGTTACGTGCCTGCTTCGGCATGGCGTTCGGCCACGAGAGGTCGTTCAGCAGGAAGCCCAGGCGCTCGACGGTGCGCTCCTTGCGGAACTGGCGCGTGGCCTGGAACTCGTGCGTGCGGTCGACACCCACCTCGGTGAGGTCGATCGGGGGGTACTCCTCGATGAGCCACTGCGCCATGACGTGCCCGAGGCCGCCGCCCATCAGAATGCCCACCGAGTTCAACCCGCACGCGAGATAGAGCCCGTCGACCTCCGGCGACTCGCCCAGCATCGGCGAGATGTCGTCGGTGAAGCTCTCGGGGCCACAGAAGAGTGTGCGGATGCCCGCGTCCTCGAGGGCCGGGAACCTCTGCATCGCCTTCTCGAGGAAGGGCGACAACCGGTCCCAGTCGGGCGGCAGCACGGCAAAGGCGGACTCCTTCGGCGTTCCGTCGAGCGACCAGGCCGCACCCACCGGCTCGAACATTCCCACGAGCAGGCCGCCACCCTCTTCGCGGTAGTAGCCGTATGCCTCAGGGTCTTCGATGACCGGCACGTTCTCGGGGGTGACGCCGTCGATCGGCTCGGTGAGCAGGTAGTAGTGCTCGGCCGCCTGAAGAGGCACCGTCACTCCCGCCTTTGCGGCGAGCTCCCGTCCCCAGAGGCCCGACGCGAGCACCACCTTCTCGCACTCGATGGTGCCGCGCTCAGTGACGACGCCCGCAATGCGGTTGCCCTTCACGACGAAGTCGATGACCTCGGTCTCTTCGAAGATCTGCGCGCCCTTCATCTTGGCGCCCTTGGCCATCGACATCGTGACGTCGACCGGGTTCGCGCGGCCTTCGTCGGGGGTCCAGAACCCATGGATGATGTCGTCGACCTTCATCATCGGGACGATGTCGAGGATCTCTTCGGGCGTGAGGATCTGCTTGTCCACCCCGGTGGAGCGCATGTAGGCGGTCTCGCGGCGGTAGGCCTCGTCACGCCGCTCCGTCGTGGCCAGCTGGAGGTAGCCGACGTCCTTGAACCCCGTCGACAGACCGGTCTCGGCCTCGAGCTTGGTGTAGAGGTCGCGCGAGTAGCGCGCCATCCACAGCGGGTCCTCAGATGCCCCGCCCGACACCACCTCACCGGCCGCGTGCCAGGTGGTGCCCGACGTCAGCTGCTTGCGTTCGAGCAGCACGACGTCGGTGGCCCCCATGGTGGCCAGGTGGTAGGCGATCGAGGTGCCGATCACGCCACCGCCGACCACCACGTACTGGGCACGGGAGGGCAGGTCAGAGCCTGTCTGGGTGTCGGCGGCCTTGGCCGCCGCTGGGTTGATATCAGCGAAGTCGAGAGACATGGCTGCAGCCTGCCATGTCTTCGTTCACTGGTCGACTGTTCAGTGAAATCGGGCGCAAAGGTTTCGCATCCGCTCGGCGACGAGCGGCCTCAGCAGGAGGCCCCGGGTTCAGGCGTCTGGGGGCCCTGGCGGTACTCGGTGACGAAGTCGTCGAGGCGCGGGTCGTCAGGGCCGTCGAGCAGCAGCTGGGTGTTCCAGGCCGTGGCGACGACAGGTGCGGGCTGGTCCGGATAGGGCGAGAGCAGCGTGTAGTTCTCGCTGAGCCGGTCTCTGAGGGTGGCGACCTCGGCCGCGGGAAGAGCCGGGTCGTAGGTGATCCACACCGCCCCGTGCTCCATCGAGTGGACGGCTCGTTCTTGGTCGATCTCTTCGTCGTAGAAGCCGCACTCCTCCCATACCGGCTCGTGTGGCCCACCGACCGGGGGCGACTCGTCGTACTCCACCGGATCGTCGGTGTGCTCTGCGGCCTGGTACGAGAACGTCTGCACCTCATCGAGAGCCCCGGGGGTCGGGTCCTCAGTTCCCGCCTGCACCGCCCACACCACACCGCCGACCGCGATCACGACCGCGCTGACCAGTCCGGCGGTCAACAACCCGTTGGACCGACGTGAACGAGAGGTCTCTTCCTTGCGCATCTGCGCGATCTTCCTCTCGCGCTCCTCGCGTCGGCGTTGGGCGTTGGACCCCATCAGCACTCCTGAAATCGGATTCGTATTTCGACGACCCTAACCCGAACCGCGCTCCTTCGCGTCCCGCGCTACTCAGGGACGTGCACCTTGAAGGTCGTCGCCACCAGGGCGAACCCCAGCGACTCGTAGAGACCTCGTGCCGGGTTGCCCTCGGTGACCGCGAGTGAAAGGGCACGCTCGCCCTCGGCGTGAAGAAGCCGCATCAGGCGTCGCAGGACCGAGCGGCCGAGGCCGGCGTAGCGGGGGCCCGGGGCACGACACACGTCAGTGACCCATGGCCCACCCAGCGGCGGCGACCCCGGTACGCGATTGACCAGCAGCATCGCTGCCAGGCGGTCCTCATCGAAGAAGAGCGCGCTCTGGTCCATCAGGGGACCTAGCCGGCCACCGGACTGGGCCCGCTGGATGTCGCGAATGATGTCGCCATCGGCACCCTGTTCTTCATCGGGATGTCCCTGCGGATACGCCGATCGGACGAGCGGCACCACCTCGGGAGGCACCGGACCGTCGGCGCGAAGGGGGCGGACCTCCAGGAACTCTGGGAGCTCTGCGCCGACCGACGGATGCGTGAGGTTTCCTGACTGCAGATCGACAGACATCAGCGAGAAGTGGCGAGTCGGCGTCGCTCCACGGCGCACAAGGGCGTCAGCCAAGTCGTCATGCGTGGTGGTCAGGCTCCAGCCCGCCATGTCGGCAAACACCGCGTCAACGACGTGATCGAGGTGGCCTTCCGGCTCAAACAGCTCCGCCACCGGAGGTTTCGCGTCGAACCAGTGAAATCGACCGAGAACCTGACCGCCACGGCATGAGTTCCATCGGGCGCAGATCAGCCGGCCCGGACGTGTGCATGGACCCTGCCTACCCTGTGGGCGCGTACTGCGCCATGACGACCTCGCACGAGTCGGGTCGAGGCGAGTGTCAGCGTCGCCCGCTGATAGCCTCCCGAGGTCCCCGCCTCCGTAGCTCAGGGGATAGAGCATCGGCCTCCGGAGCCGTGTGCGCAGGTTCGAATCCTGCCGGGGGCACCGTGTGATGTGAGCGGCGATTCCGAAGACGCCGCTGCGCCTCGGCTCCTCGACCGTCAGGCTGCGGTTGCCAGCACCAGCACGAAGCGACATGGGGTCAGCGCCACCACTGCGTGCCGCTCGTTCGGCGCGAGGTAGACGACGTCACCGGCCGTGAGCTCGTGTCGCTGCCCCGCGACCGTGAACGCCACGTCGCCGTCCACGACCTGGACGACGACCGGACGAGGTGCCGAGTGGTCCGTGAGCTCCTGCCCGGCGTCCATCGCGAACGCCACCACCCTGACCGCATCGTTGCTGACCGCTGTGCGAGACGTGGTGGCCTCGGTGGTGATCGGCAGGTCGGCATGCACAGTGCCCACCACCGTCGTCTCCGACACATCGGTCTTGGCCATCACGGCCTCCTCTTGTTCCTCTTGTCCGACGTCGTGAACCTACGCCGTGAGTGAGAGGGGGATCTCCTCAGGAGACGAGTAGCGCTTCCAGGCGTCACCGGCCCGCACATGGACGCTGCCGCGTCCGAGAACCCGCCAGCGGTCTCCGTCACCCACCATGGCCGTCTGCTCGTCAACCCCCAGCAACAGATCGTCGATGGGCACGGTGCGCACCATCTCCTCAACGATCCCGGGGGCGAACCGGTCGAGCATGTCCCAGTGCGGCCCCAACCAGGTGCGGGGAAAGATTTCCAGCCCCTGCCGCCACATCTCCGGCGAGAAGCTGCCGGCGCTGCTGTCGGGAGCCCGGCGGCCGAGACACGCCATCCCGGCGCTGCACCCGACGTACCCCATTCCCCGGTCGAGTCCGTCGATGATCGCCCGCAAGAGCGCGGTGTTGCGCAACGCCCCCGCCAGATAGGCCGGATTGCCACCGGAGAAGTAGACCAGCGAGGCTCCGACGACTTGCTCAGCGATCGATGCGTCATCTGCATCGGTTCGGTCGCGCACTTCCAGCACCTCGGCCGCAGCTCCCGCTGTCGCAAAGTGCTCGAGCCCCTGCTCGGCCCAGGCCGTGAACACCTCGTCGCCTTCCGGTGCTGACGCGGTGGGGATGATCAGGACACGACCATCTCCGGTCACCCGGTCGAGCAACCATGAGTCGACGGGGCGGGACCACTCCTGGAACTCACCAGACCCGAGTAGGCCGAACCATCCGCTCATTCAGACCTCGACTCGGCCAGGCGGAATGACTCGCGAGCCATCGACCGAGACCAGTGGCCCTCGCCGAACGCTGCAATCAGCCCGGCCACCTGGCTTTCGTGCTCGCGAATGGCCGCCACCTTGAGCTCGAGCAGCTCTCCGGTGAGGACGAGGTCGAGGTCGATGTCAGCATCGGCCAGCACCGGCGCCTTCGCGCCGTCGCGGAAAGCACCCAGAGCCTCCAGCGTCGGAAGGAACTGCTCGCCCCACGCCTGCGACTGAACGGCGTAGTACAGGCGAGCCCCTACGGACGCGTGACGCCGGAATGCCTCGGTCGCCCACCGGCTCACCGACTTGTGCCCCTCATGATTGGTCATGCCGTCCGGCCCGAACGTGAGCACGGTGTCTGGTGCCACCTCGGCCATGATCGCGGCGACACTCTCGGCACCTTCCTCGCTCAAGGGCGTGTGCCAGTCGACGTCCGGCAGGTCGAGAAAGATGTGCTCCTGAACCCCCAGCATCGCCAGACATCTCTGCAGCTCTTCGGTTCGGACGTCTGCAAGCGTTTCCGGTGGCCACCGCTCGGGATCGATCGACCCACCCTCACCGCGGGTGGCGGTGATGCAGACGACTCGCGAACCAGCCGCGGCCGCCTGGGCCATCAACCCCGAAGAGAGATAGGCCTCATCATCGGGGTGCGCCCAGACGCCGAGGACACATCCGAGACTTGACCCAGGGGTGGCAGGCACGCGTCGAACCTACGCCACCAGCGATGAATGGCCGCCAACGGTCAAGACGCCCATGATCGATGACGACATCACCTCAGAGGCAGCGACCGACCAGAGGACGATATGAACCCGCCCGATGACTCCCCGTGCTGGGCCGGCGAGTGGACGACGGTTGCCCCCATGGTCGACCTGTGGGCGCACAGTGCTCTCGTACGGACTGTTGCCGCGCTCCCCACTCTCCACGCCTGGAGGCTCGGCGACGACAAGGGATCCCGACGGTCGCTCCTCTGGTGTGCGACACCGATGCCGGACTCGACCGATGCCCCTGACGGCAATGGACATGGTGTCGCGGTTCTCTCGCAATCGGCTCCCCCGCCGTCGCTCGGTCTCGGCGATGTCGACGGACAAGGCGACCTTCTGGCCGGCCCCGTCGTGCGCGCATCGTCGTCAATGACAGAGGGGCTGCTCTTCACCCTTGCGACCGAGCTTTCCCGCACCGCAGCGGATGCCATCGCCGACGCCGTGGGCGGCCGGTCGCAGAGCCAGTCGCAGGTCGCTGAGGCCCCGTCGGAAGCAGGGATGAGTCCGTATCGACCGACCGACTCGGGCGTTCGACGCTGGGTCGGAGGTATCGCACAGCTGCCCGGGGCATGGCTGCCAGAACTGGCCATCTTGCCCACGAGTCGTCGCGACATCGACGACCCGGGAACGAGGTGGGGCACCGAGTCAGTGGCCTTCGCCGCCCGGCACACCGTGCATGCCGTCGACACGAAGTTCGCCTCCGACGTCCTCGCTCCGCACGTAACCGCTCTCATCCTCGATCAGGTGCCCGACGACGCCGCGGTTACCGTGGCCGGCGATGCTCTGCATGTCTGGTGGGAGTACACCGAGCCGAGCAGCGCAGCGACAGCACGTGCGAGCCGAACCGTCGAGATCGCCTGCAGGCTGCGGGACGCCCTGCCGACCTTCGTCCTCGGCGACTACCCAGATCACTCCCACCGCGTGGAGGAACGGCTCGCCGAGCGCGCGGCCCGAGCGGCCGCGTACCGAGCTGCGCGCAAGACCGGTAGGCACAAGGACCCGACACTGCAGCGGATCTATGCCACTGCCCAGGCCGAGTACGAAGCCGGCCGACAGAAGGACTAGCGAGGGCGCCGGCCTTCGGCTGCGTACCCTGTATCCGTGTCCGGCCCTGAGCAGAAGTCTGATCTGCGCCACCGGTTGATCGACCGTCCCGTCCTCCTCGACGGTGGGCTCTCGACAACGGTCGAGATGCTCGGCCACGACATCTCCGGCCAGCTGTGGTCTGCCCGGCTGCTGCTGGACTCCCCTGAGGCGATCGTCGAGGCACATCGAGCCTTCTTCGCCGCTGGAGCAGAAGTCGCCACGACAGCCAGCTACCAAGCCACCTTCGACGGGTTCGCCGCACAGGGGATCGCTCGCGCACAGGCCGCAGAACTGATGACACGAAGCGTCGCCCTCGCGAAAGAGGCTGCCAACGAGGTGACGGACCGTCCGACGTGGGTAGCGGCCTCGATGGGGCCGTACGGCGCGATGTTGGCGGACGGTTCTGAGTATCACGGCCGCTACGGACTGACCGTGGGCGAGCTCCGCGAGTTCCATCGGCCACGCATTGAGGTCATGGCTGCTGCAGGAGCAGACGTGCTGGCATTCGAGACTCTCCCCTGCTCCGCCGAGGTGGAGGCGGTCCTCATCGAGATCGACGCAGTCGGCGTGGACTGCTGGGTGTCACTGTCGATCGAGGGGTCACGAACGAGAGCCGGCGAGCCGATCGCTGATGTCACGGCGATGGTCAAGGACGTCGACGCAGTGGTGGCATTCGGCGTCAACTGCTCGACCCCGAGCGACGCCACCGAAGCTCTCGCTGCCGTCGCCCGGTCTGACAAGCCGGTGATCGTCTACCCGAACAGCGGTGAGGGCTGGAACGCCGTCGAACGCACGTGGGTAGCCACCGAGTCAGATCCGACGTTCCCGGTCCCGCGTTGGGTTGCCGACGGAGCCCGGCTGGTGGGGGGCTGCTGTCGAGTGACACCCCGCGACATCTCGGCCATGGCTGTTCAGCTCGCCGAGTAGGGTCACCGGCGTGAAACAGGTGACAATTCGCGTGCGCTGGGCCGACATGGATGCGTACCAACACGTCAACAACGCCGTCTACCTCAACTACTTCGAAGAGGCCCGCGACACCGTCATGGTCGAGCTGTTCGGCCCTGACGCCCTCGACTTCGTGCTCGCCCACGTCGACATCGACTTCCGCAACGAAGTGACCCAGGACGACGGCGAGATCAGCGTGCTGAGTCGCGTCGTCGGTTTCGGTCGCTCCAGCGTTCGCAGTCGCGAGATCGTTCGAAAGGCGGACGGTTCACTCGCGGCCGAAGGTGGGGCCGTCGTCGTGCCCCGCGACCCCGAGTCGGGGCGATCCCGCCCACTCACTGCTGACGAAGTCGCCCTGATCTCGGCCGAGCTTGCCGCTGATGAAGCGGCCGGCATCGACTTCTGACCTGCTGTCGACCTCAGGCCGCTGGCTCTTGACGCGGGAAGGTCAGCAGACCGTCGACACCTCGCTTGGCGATCTCGTTGCCGATGATCAACCGCTGGATCTCTGACGTTCCCTCCCACACGCGGTCGACCCGCAGCTCACGGTAGAGACGCTCGACGGCGTAGTCGCGCATGTAGCCGCGTCCACCATGAATCTGTACGGCACGGTCGACAACGCGTCCGGCGGCCTCGGACGCGGCGAGCTTCACGACGGCCGCCTTTGCGTGCAGGGTCTTGCGGTCGAGCTGTCCGGAGTCGATCTCGCACCCCACCTGGTACACGAGAGTTCGCGCACCCGTGGTGTCGACGATCATGTCGGCGAGCATGGCCTGGATGAGTTGGTGGCTGATCAAAGGGCCGCCCCCTTGGATGCGGCTCGTCGCGAACTCCACCGACTCCTCGATGGCGCGGGTGGCCGCCCCCACGGTGCGGGCACCGATCATCAGCCGCTCCTCGACGAACCAGTCGCGAATGAGGTCGTAGCCCTGGCCGATCTCGCCAAGGATCTGTTCCGGGCCTACTTCCACGTTGTCGTACACGAACTCGGGGTGCTCGTAGACGAAGGTGTGCGTGTACTTCGGCGTCCGCTTGACCGACAGCCCGGGGGTATCGCGGTCGACGATGAACAGGGTGGGCTGGTCCTCGACCCAGGCCAAGGTCAGGATGAAGTCGGCGACGTCTCCCACCGTCACGAACCACTTCTCGCCGTTGATGACGTACATGTCGCCCTGTCGCTTGGCCGTCGTGCTCATTGCGAGCGGATCTGACCCGGCGAACTCCTCGGTGACCGCGATCGCGTCGCGCCGCTCTCCGCGAATACCGGGAAGCAGGTAGCGCTCGCGCTGCTCAGGCGTGCACGCCTTCAGTGCGTTCGACGGACGCCAGACCGTGTCCCACAGCGCGTTGGTCAGGCGACCCAGACCCTCGTGGTAGAGGATCTGCTCCATCGTGCTCAGCCCCGCTCCGCCCCACGCCGTCGGCATGTTCACCGCTTGAAGACCGGCATCAAGAACCGCCTGCCGGATCGTGGCATGCGCCTCGTCGGTGAGACCGTTGTTCATCTCGCACTCGAGCTCATACGGCTCGATGACATCGCAGAGCTCTGCAACCCGAGCAATCAGTCGCTGCTGCTCAGGCGTGTAGCTGAAATCCATGGGGCTAGTACTCCTTGTGCGGTGGCGTGGATCCGTGGGCTGGAACTGCTCTTGCGTCCAGCGCGATCGCTCCCTGAGGGGTGGCGAGCAGCGGGTTGACCTCGAAGTCGACGATCTCCGGATGCGCGCAGGCGAACGCTGTGATCGCGGCCACCTGTGTGGCCACTGAGTCGAGGTCGACGCCTGGTCCGCCGCGCACACCACGGAGCAGCGCCGCGGACCGCAGTGAGCTCAGCAACCGAAGGGCGCCGGCGGGATCGACCGGCGCGAGGGCGGTCGCCACATCGTCGAGCACCTCGGTGAGGATCCCGCCCCCACCGACCATGGCGATCGGACCGAACCGCTCATCGCGTCGAACGCCGACGATGAGTTCGACGCCCGCGCCGGTGTCGACCATCTGCTCGACCGTCACCGCGGGTGGTGCCAGCGACTCGATCATGGCCGCGTACTCGGCGCGCAGCTCTTCGGCGTCGGCTATGCCGAGGCGTACCCCACCCACGTCGGTCTTGTGCAGCAGGCCCATGGCCTTCAGAACGACGGGGAAGGTGAGCGACGAAGCGGCCTGCTCGAGCTCGGAGGCCGTCGACACCAGGTGAGCCTCGGGAAAGGCGACGCCTGCTTGGAGCAACGCTGACCTGACCTCCCAGTAGCCGAACCCGTCCATCGGGGCGTCGGCGGCGGGAAGGGGCGGGATTGACCCTGGATCGCGTCCAGCTGAGTCAGCCAGCGCACCCGCAGCACCCTCGATGGTGCGGAACACCGGCACCCCGTGTGAGCGGAGCTCAGTGGCAGCCGGGCTCTGCGGAAACATCGAGTGCACGACCAGTGGCCGATCATGCGTTGCGACGGCCTGGGCAAGGGCCGTCGCGGTCTGCACTTCCAGCTCGGCCAGCGCCGGCCCGTACTGGCCATAGCCGCCGAAGTAGCCGGTGACAACCATGGCGTCCACCTCGCCGCTCGCCAGAACCGAGTCGGCGATCCGGCCGAAGCACGAAAGGTCCTGCTCGCCACCTCCGGCCACATCGATCGGGTTGACGCTGGTGGCGCTGGCAGGCAGCTCACCGGCCACCTGCGCTGCCAGGTCATCGCTGAAGTGCACGACCTTGAGGTCGACCGACTCGCACACGTCAGCCGCAATCGCTGCATGCCCACCACCGTCGGTGATGATCGCCACCCGACGCCCCTTGGCGATGGGGCTGCGCCGCAGCAGTGCAATCGCATCGGCCATCTGCGAGGGGGTACGGACGCGCACCACGCCACCGGCGGCGCATGCGGCGTCCACGACATCGGACGACGACACCAGCGACGCCGTGTGCGACGAGGCCTGGCGGGCTGAGGCCTCGCTTGCCCCCACTGTCAACAGGACCACTGGCTTGCCGACACGACGCGCCTCGAGCGCAGCACTGGCGAAGCGTCGCCCATCGCGGAAGTCTTCGCAGTACACGGCGATGACGCTGGTGTTCTCGTGCTGGGCGGTCGCCTCGACAAGGTCGGCGGCATCGAGGTGTGCCTGGTTTCCCAAGCTGGCAAATCGCGAGAACCCCAGTGTCTGGTCAGCAAGCAGCTGAGCGAGCTCGAGGGAGAGATTGCCACTCTGCGAGATGAAGGCCACGTCTCCGGAGGGCAGCGGGTTCGACGTCAGCGAAAGACCGGCTGCTGCGTCGAAGACGCCCAGGCAGTTGGGGCCCAGGAGAACGGCACCAGCGGCGCGGACGCGCTCGACGACGGCTCGCTCACGCTCCTGTCCGGCGGCACCGGTTTCACCCAGCCCGGCACTGATGCCCACAATCGCCCTGGCACCGGCGGCAAGGGCATCGTCGACAGCAGTCTCAAAGGCGGCGGCCGGGACTGCGACGACCGCGAGGTCGGTGGTGAGTCCGGCACTGACCAACGAGGGAACCGCTGGAAGGTCGAGCACGACATCTGCCCGAGCGTTGACCAGGTGAACGGGAACAGGCCCAGCCAGTGCCCCCTTGGCCAGCCAGTTGCCCCACTTACGAGGGTCGTCGGTGGCACCGATGACGGCGACGCTGGTGGGGGCGAAGAGGGCCTCGAGGGCGGCATCCCGGGTGTGGCGAGACTCTCCGTCTCGAAGGGATGCCATCAGCGGATCACCGCCGCCGACTTCACCGAGGTCGGGTAGTGCTCGGCAACCTCAGCCCGCTTCTCCTCGGAGATGGCGCGCGCCGCATCGCGCGAGGAGACGCCGTCGCGTCTCGCCCGCTCGAGGAGTTCACGGGTGAGTGGCCTGAGGACGCTGCTGATCTTGTCGAAGGACGCATCGGTTGTTGGCGCGATGTCAGCGAAGGCCACCCACCACCACCACGCGTTGGTGCCGACGTTCGCCACGAAGTCGGGCACGATCGTGACACCACGGTCGCGAAGCACGGATTCTGCGTCAGGGAGCGTTGCGACATTGGCCGCCTCACAGATGATACCGGCGCGGACCCGATCGACGTTCTCCGGCGTGATCACGTATGACATCGCAGCAGGTACCAAGACATCGGCATCGATACCCACCCAGTCATCGCCAGGCAGCACCTCGTCACCGACGCCCAGAACCGAACGGTCGATGACGCCGAACACGTCGCGATGCGCCAACATCGCCTCGACGTCGAGCCCGGTCGGGTTGACGATGAGCCCCTCCCGGTCGGAGATACCGACGAGACGGACACCCGCCTCTGCCAGGTATCGAGCCGTCGCGCCGCCCATCGAGCCGAAGCCCTGAACAACTGCTGTCGACTCGTTCGGTTTCATCCCGCGGAACTCAAGAGCCGCGAGGACTGTCTCGGCAACGCCATAACCGCCGACGAGCTCGCCGAGACCGACACCGTCGACCACCTCGGCGAACGCCATCTTCAGACGTGCGTAGGCGGCGTCAGAGCCATCGTCGACCAGCGACAGGGCCGACTCGGCCGACGAGCGAATACCCTCCTCGGCGAAGACCTCGTCGATCACGTCCTGGCGGACGCCGAAGTCTTCACCGGTCGCGAACAGCGCCTCGATGAGTGGCTTCATGGCTCGGCCGAAACGGCCGAGCACCTCACGCGACCGTGGGTCGTAGGGGTCGCAGTCGATGCCGCCTTTCGCGCCGCCCAGCGGGATATACCGGTCCCCCGGCGTGTAGACGACCGCCTCTTTCAAGGTCATGGCCTGCGCAAGGTCGCGGACCTCATCGAGGGTGACGCCGTCACGCATGCGTAGCCCCCCGCCGGCGACACCGCGGCTCAGGGTGTCGATGACGACATATCCCTTGATCCCGGTGACCTCGTCGGTCCAGGTCAGCTCGAGGTAGGAGTCATGTGAGCTCACCGTGCCGCTCCTTCCGGCGGAGGAGTTTCTGACACGACGATGACCGTCGGGCCCTGGTGCGACGTCGAGAGTCGGATCGCGGCGACCAGATCGTCGGGGGTCTCGACGCGCACCGCTTTGGCTCCCAGCGCCCGGGCAAGCAGCACGAGGTCGCGCGGAGGGGCGTCAACAGCGAGCGGCTTCTCATCGCGCTCGAGCATCTCGGCCCGGATCTCGCCGTACCCGCTGTTGTCGAAGACGACGATGGCCATCGGCAGCCGCTCCGCCGCCGCAACAGCGAGCTCGGTGACGGTGAAGAGGAGCCCACCATCGCCGGTGATGCCGATCACCTGACGATCCGGTGCGGCCAACGCCGAGCCGACCGCCACAGGCACCGTGAAGCCCAGCGTGCCGAAGCCGGTGGGGAAGTGGAAGCTTGCGGGATCGTGCATGGGCAGAACGCCGATCGTGCCGAAGTAGACGCACATGGCGTTGTCGGTGACGACGACCGAGTGAGGCGCGCGCCCGACGTCGATGGCGTCGATCCATGGCCGCCAACGAGCGCCAGCGACCGACGCGTCAGTCGCCGCCGCATCACGCAGCTCAACAGCCCACGGAGGGGCTGCGGTCGGTGAGCACCCTGCCCCGACGAGGGCGACGTGCAGCTGACGCAGGACTGTGGCTGAATCTCCGACCAGCATGGTGTCGGCCGTGATGTTGACGTCCGCCATTGTGGGGTCGATGTCGACCCGGATCACGTGACCGCGTGGCGACAACATCCCTTGCCACATGTCTGAGTTGCCGAGCTCTGCGCCCACGACCAGCAGCACATCGGACGCGTCCGCCGCCGAGACCACCGACGGCGTCCCCAAGCGGGCACCCAGAGCCAGAGGGTGATCGTGGTCAATGGCGCCCGTACCGTTGATGGTGGTCGCCACCGGCGCGCCCAGCGCCTCGGCGACGGCAAGGAGACCATCCCCCGCTCGCCTGGCGCCGCCACCAGCGATGATCATCGGATGATCGGCCGCAGCCAGGAGGCCGGCGGCCTGGGCCACGTCGGTGTCGGGCGCAGGTTGAGGTCGTGCCACCACTGCCGGCACCAGTGACGCGTCACCTCTCTCGTCGAGCAGGTCGAGCGGCACCTCGAGGTGGACCGGGCGGGGGCGTCCGCCGGTGAAGGACGTGAATGCGTCGGCGACGGCGTCGGCGATCTCCTGGTGGGTCGTCGGCCTGATGCAGCGGGCCGCGATCCGCTCCATGACACCTGTCTGGTCCTTGGCCTCATGGAGGTACCCGGATCCTGGTCCGCCGGTTGGCAGGTCACGTGGCATCCCAGGACTCACGAGCAGCATCGGAATGGAGTCGGAGTAGGCCTGCGCAACAGCGGTTGCTGCGTTGTAGACGGCGGGACCACTGGTCACAACCGCAACACCTGGCCGTCCGGACGTGCGCGCGTAGCCGTCGGCGGCGTACCCGCTGCCCTGCTCGTGCGTCGTGGCGACCGTGCGAATGCCGTAGCGGGTGAGCGCGTCGAAGACGGAGAGGTTGTGGGTGCCGGGGATTCCGAAGACAAGGCCAACGTCGTGCAGCGCCAGCGCCGCGACAACAACCTCTCCCCCGGTGACGTCGGTGAGCGTGGGGGCGGCGGTCACCACGACGGCGCTGCCGAGAATCCGTACACCTGCTTGCCGAGCCACTGTCCACCATCGACCACGAGGGTGTCGCCGGTGATGTAGGCAGCGTCGTCAGAGAGTAGGTAGGCCGCTGACGTCGCTACCTCTTCTGGGGTGGTGAATCGCTTGAGGGGAACGGAGTTCGTGAGGCTCTCACGATCGCGCTCCGTCGGCCACAACGCCGCACCGGCGCCTTCGGTCTCGGTCGGTCCGGGTGCGATGCAGTTGATGCGAATCCCGAATCGGGCCCACTCGACGGCCAGTGTGCGGGTCATTGCCTGAACCCCTGCCTTCGCCGCCGCACTGTGCACGACGCCCGGGTGCCCCGTCCAGGCATAGGTGGCGATCACGTTGAGAATCGACCCTCCGGTGTCCTGCTCCTTGACGATGCGCGCGAACGCTCGCGAGCAGTAGAAGCTGCCGTTGAGCACGATGTCGACGACGGCCTTGAAGCCACCAGGGCTCATCTCTTCGGCGGGTACGACGAAGTTGCCCGCAGCGTTGTTGACCAACAGGTGCAGGCCGCCGAGCTCTTCGGCCACCGAGGTGAACGCCTCGCCGACCGCTTCGTGGTCGCGAACGTCGAGCGACCGCGTGGTGATGTGGTCTGCTGCGATCTCTGACTGCGCCTTCGCCAGCTTGTCGGCGTTGCGCCCGATCAACGCCAACGAGGCACCACCGGCGGCCAACCGATGGGCGATGCCGAGCCCGATCCCACTGCCACCTCCGGTGACGATGGCCACCTTGCCGGCGAACTGCTGCGGGTCAACGGCGCTCGTGCTGGTCATGAGAGTGCTCCGATCGCGGGTGAAGCGGCCAACCTGCGGGAGATGATCAGTCGCTGGATGTCTGACGTGCCTTCTTCGATCTCTTCAAGTTTGGCGTCTCGCATCCACTTCTCGACGAGAAACTCGCGCGAGTAGCCCCAACCGCCCAGTGTCTGAACAGCCCCCCAGGTGCAGAACATCGCAGCCTCGGACGCGACGAGCTTGGCCTGGGCGCAGATCGCGGCGGCGTCGATCCCGGCGTCCAACCGCTTGGCCGCTCGCCACACCAGCAGGCGCGACGTCTCGACGCGGGTGGCCATGTCGGCGAGCCGAAAGGCCACGGCCTGGTGCTCGATGATCGGTTTGCCGAACTGCGTGCGCTGCTGCGCGTACTCCAGCGCGTACTCGGTGGCTGCCCGTGCTGCACCGGTCGCGGCCGCTCCGAGGATGGCGCGCGATGCGTCGAAGGTGTGCATGAGGCCGTAGAAGCCTTGCCCCTCTTCGCCGAGCCGATCGTCGTCCGGCACAAAGACGTCGTCGAGAAAGAGCTCGGTGTTGACGAGCGCCCGTTGGCCCATCTTCTTCATCGGCTTGCCGAAGGTCAGCCCGTCGACGCCCTTGCGCAGCATGAACGCCGTGACGCCCTTCGATCGCAGGCCCGGGTCGGTCTTGGCGAAGACGACATAGAACTCAGCGGCGCCCCCGTTGCTGATCCAGGTCTTCTGCCCGCTGAGGCGGTAGCCGCCGTCGACACGTACGGCCCTCGTGGTCATGGCGGCCGAGTCGGAGCCGACCTCGGGCTCGGTAACGGCCAGCGCCGTCATCGGCGTATCGGTCTGCGCGAGGGGCGTGAGCCAGCGCTGCTTCTGCTCGGCGGAGCCGAGCTCCATCACCGGGTGCGCAAAGAACCCGTTCGATGCCACGAGGTTGCCGATACCTGGGTCACCGGCGCAGAGCTCTTCCTGTACCAGGCACTGGCTGAAGGTGTCGGTGAAACCACCACCGCCGTACTCCTCGGGAAGCATGAATCCGGTGAGCCCGACCTCGGCGGCTTTGCGCCAGATACCCCACGGCGTCTCGATGTCGGCCTCATCCACCTCACGGGCGATCGGCCGGATCTCACGCTCTGCGAACGAACGCGTGAGCTCGACGATCGCCTGCTGCTCGTCGGTGAGTGGCAGCAGTTCGGTCGGCAGGTCGCGCAGCATGGGTCCTCCACGGGTGTCTGGACAGCATCATGCCCTCTATCTGACGGGTCAGTCAACTCTTATTGTCCTGGTATTTGCGCAGGTAAAACAGTTGTGTGAATCATTGTTTGGCTGACAACTGATGCGTCAGTTAGTATGCCTGCATGAGTGCCGCCCCTGAGGAAGATCGCCAACGAGCGATCCTCGACGCCGCCGTGGCGGTGGTGGTCGAGCGGGGATACGCGGCGGCGAGGGTCTCCGACATCGCCAAGCGGGCCGGCACCAGCACGGGCACCGTCCACTACTACTTCCCCACCAAGGTCGACGTCCTCGACGCCGCGTTGCAGCACGCGTCCGAGCGCTCGCACGCACGCCACCGGGCCGAGCTCGTCGCCCTGGGCGAGCCCCGCGAGCAGCTGCTGCGTCTGATCGATCTGCAGATCCCCGATGCTGACGTCGCCGACGAATGGTCGATCTGGCTGGAGTTCTGGAACGAGGCTCGGCGACGCGATGAGCTCCGCGCCCGCAACCATGAGATCTACACCCGCTGGGTCGCAATGATCGAGACGATCGTCCGCAACGGGCAGCGGCAGGGGCAGTTCTCGCTCGAGGCCGACCCCGCCGACTTCGCGCTGCGGTTCGCCGGTCTCTTCGACGGTCTCGGCCTGCAGGTGCTGCTGCAACCGTCACTCGAGAACCGCTGGCGCCTCCGGGCAGCGCTGCGTGGGGTCGTCGAGCGCGAGCTGCTCGACCAGTAGCGGGTGCTGGTGCGCTACGCCGAGGGATGCTCGGTCAGGGTCGACAGGTAGAGCGCTTCTCCCAACGACGCGATGAGTCCCAACTGCGTCTCGAGGTAGTCGATGTGCAGCTCTTCGTCGGCCAGGATTGCCTCGAAGATCGCTGCACTCGTGATGTCACCGACACTGCGCATGTAGGCCGCCCCCTCGCGCAGGCGGGTGACCGCGTCCTGTTCGATCTGCATGTCAGAGTGGAACTGCTCGGCAACTGTGGCGCCGACACTGATGGGCGATAGCCGCTGATAGTTGGGCAGCCCGTCGAGAAAGAGGATGCGGTCGGTGAGCACCTCGGCGTGCTTCATCTCATCGATGGACTCGTGTCGCGTATACGCGGCGAGGGTTGTGTAGCCCCAGTTCTCCTGCATCTTGGCGTGCAGGAAGTACTGGTTGATGGCGGTGAGCTCGGCCGTCAGCTGTTCGTTGAGGTACTCGATCACTCGCGCATCACCCTGCATGACGTCCCTTTCGGATCAGGCCGTTCTCATCGGTGGGTCGGACGCCGCTCAGGCCGGAACCGTTTCGAGGGCTCGCGAAACCGTGTGCTGCTGGCGCGTGCCCGACAGTAGGCACGACAGTCGCTCTCGGCAACTTCCGCAACCGGTCCCAGCCCCGCATGACTCACCAACAGCGTCGACGGTCATCGCTCCACGCGCCACGACATCGTCGAACTCGTCACGGGTCACCGCGTGACAGATGCAGACGTACACAGGGCCCTCCGACTCGAAGTCCAGTAACTTAGGTGAGCCTAACCTTACCGGGTACCGAGTGGCCAGGAGCAAATCGGGCGTAGATTTTCGGCTGTGGAGATCCATCTGATGACCCCCTCGGACGGAGCTCGCATCCAGGCGGCCGCCCACCTGTTCGACGCCCCGCCGGTGCCAGAGCTCACCACCGACTTCCTCGGGCGCCCCGGACACCATCTGCTCATCGCAGAGGTCGAGGGACGACCGGTTGGGTTCATCACCGGAATCGAGATCGCTCACCCAGACAAGCGCGTCGAGATGCTTCTCTACGAGATGGGCGTCGACCACACCTACCGCCGACGAGGGATCGGTCGGGCCCTCGTGGCCGCGCTCCAGGCCTATGCCCACCGTGTCGGTTGCGCCGGCATGTGGGTGCCGGTGGAAGCGGGCGACGACGCTGCCCTCGCCTTCTATCGGGCGACCGGCGCCCACGAGCCCGAACCCGGTGCGACGCTCTGGTGGCCGTTGCCGTGATCCATGCCGCAGCCCACGTGGCCTCTGCGCCCGCGGCGTGATAGCCAGTAGCCATGGAGCGCGACGGGAACGGCTGGGTCGAGTGCGACCTCGGCCATCGCCACTGGGGGTTGCACGGCGCTGCCGGCCTCCTGCTGCACACCGTCGACACCGAGGGCGAGCTGCGCGTCCTGCTGCAGCACCGGGCCGACTGGTGTCATCACGGGGGCACCTGGGGGCTCCCGGGAGGGGCGCGGGACAGCCACGAGTCCGTCGAGCAGGCGGCGCTCCGCGAGGCCGTCGAAGAGACCGAGATCGATGCCACACAGGTACGGCTCGGCCACACCTTCGTCGACGACCATGGTGGCTGGAGCTACACCACGGTGTACGCCGACACCGCGACGGCACTCGACACCGTTCCCAATGAGGAGTCTGCAGAGCTGACGTGGGTTTCGGTCGCCTCTGTTGACGCTCGCGAGCTGCACCCCGGGTTCGGGCACACCTGGCCCCAGGTTCGGCTACCCGCGCTCCAGCTCGTCGTCGATGCCGCCAACGTCGTGGGGTCGGTTCCGGACGGCTGGTGGAAGGACCGCAGCGGCGCCGCTGAGCGGCTCGGAAGGCGGCTTGCTCCATTGGTCTCCACCACGCTTCACAGCGGTGACTCGTCAGGAGTTGTCTCGGCGATTCACCTGGTCGTCGAAGGAGCCGCACGGGAAGCGACCATCGCTCCTCCGGTCCGAGCCGTCGTGGCAGACGGATCAGGTGATGACGCGGTGGTGGCGAAGGCCGCGATCTGGCCGGCGCCGGTGCTCAGATCGTCGTGGTGACGAGTGACCGCGAGCTCGCCCAGCGCGTCCAGTCCCTCGACGCCGGCATTCGGGTCGAGGGCGCGCGATGGCTCATCCAGCGCCTCGATCCGAGCGCGCACTCGGTGCCCTAGAACCACAACCAGGTGAGCACTCGGCAAGAAGTCAGCGGGCGTAGACGCGTTCACCTTCGATGAAGGTCTGCGACACCTTGGTGGCACCGATCTCGCTGGGGTCGCCCGCGAACGGATCACGTTCAAGCAGGGTGAGGTCGGCAAGCTTGCCGACCTCGAGGGTGCCCGTCACATCGTCGAGATGGTTCACCCACGCCGTGCCCTGTGTGTACGCAGTGAGCACCGACTCCAGCGACAGCGCCTGCTCTGGCAAGAAGACGTCTTTGCCCGGAGTGGTCGTCGCCGTCGGGCGGCGGCATCCGTGTGACGGCGACGTGTGCACCCCACATGACGTCAGGGCTGCTGACCGACCAGTCACTGCCGGCCACCAGACGCGCCCCCGCGCGTTCCAGTGCGCCGAAGGGATACTGCCAACGCCACCGCGGCTCACCCAGGAACGGAATCGTCAGTTCGTCCATCTGCGGTTCATGGCACGCCCAGAGCGGCTGCATGTTGGCCGCGGCACCAAGCTGGGCAAAGCGCGGGATGTCGTCCGGATGCACCACCTGCAGATGGGCGAGGTGATGGCGAAGGTCGTTCATTCCGTTGGTCTTTCGCGCCGCCTCGATGGCGTCGAGCGCCTCACGCACGGCGCGGTCGCCCAGCGCATGGAAGTGCACCTGGAACCCTTCGGCGTCGAGGGCCACGACGGCGTCGTCCAGCAGCGTCGGGTCGACGAACGAGAGCCCGTCGTTCTGTGTCTGGCATCCGCACGCATCGAGGTAGGGCGACGTCATCGCTGCCGTGAAGTTCTCGGCAACGCCGTCCTGCATGATCTTGACGCTGGTGGCCCGGAAGCGCCCGGCCTGGCCGGCGGCTCGACGCTCGACCAGCTCTGGTACCTGCTCGAGACCCGCGACCGCGGTCCCACCACAGCGCACCAACGACGCGCGCCTTGAGTCGGCCGTCGCGCGCCCCACGCAGGTAGGCGTCGAGGTTGTCGGGGCGACCATTGACCTCGCCCACGATGGCGTCCTGCCACCCGGTGATCCCGAGCGAGAAGAGGTACTGCTGCGCAACGTCGAGGGCTCGGTCGTAGTCGGCGTCGCTCGGCGGCGGAACGAGATCGCTGACCAGCGACTGAGCACCCTCGTGCAGACAGCCCGTTGGCTCGCCGTCGGCGTCACGCTCGATGCGGCCGTCGCCGGGGTCCGGGGTATCACGGGTGACCCCAGCCGCAGCCAGCGCGGCGGAGTTGACCCAGCCGCTGTGTCCGTCTCGGTTCGGGAGAAACACCGGGCGGTCCGGCACCACTGCGTCCAGAAGTTCCTTGGTCGGCGTACCGCCGGGGAAAGCCTCCATCGACCAGCCGCCACCGAGCACCCAGGGCAGATCAGGGTGAGCGTTCGCGTAGGCAGCCACGGTCGCCACACTCTCGTCGGAGGTCACGACGTCGTGCAGATCGCACTGCGACATCTGCGTGCCGCCGTAGACCGGGTGCACGTGGGAGTCCTGGAACCCAGGCGTGAGCAGTCCGCCGTCGATGCCGACCACCTCGGTGTCGGGCCCCGCCAATGCGCGGACATCGCTGTCGTTGCCGACCGCCACGATGCGGCCGTCGGCCACTGCCACTGCCCCTTCCTCAGGTGGGCGCCCGAGCCCGGTGAAGTAACGACCCCCGACAAAGATCACATCCGCATTCGCCATGAGCGGTAGTCAACCAGCCCTGGCCCTCCGGTAGGGGCGGGGTTGACGCACTCGGTCCCTACGGCTACATTCGCCGCGAAACGAAACTGTTTCGTTTCTTTGCTCATCGTTCGGAGGCCACCATGACACCGCAAGCCGTCGCGGCCCGCCTCCGCCGCTCCGACGTTGCCCGGCACGCAGAGATCCTCGAAGCGACGCTCGCCGAACTTCAAGAGGTCGGCTACGACCGCATGACGATGGACGCGGTCGCCAAGCGCGCCGGCGCCAGCAAGGCGACCCTCTACCGGCACTGGCCGAACAAGGCCGAGCTGGTGGTCGCGGCCATCCGTCAGATGCGCGGCGAAGACGACGCTGACGTTCCGGATACCGGCACCCTGAGGGGCGATCTCCTCTCCCTGCTCGTGGGTAGCCGGCCACACTCGGCCGAGGACCAGCTCTGCGTCATGCGAGGCATGGTGTCGGCGTGCGGCACCGACACCGAGCTGGCCACCGCGTTCTTCGACCAGGTTGTCGGCACCAAACGCGCCAACGCGCTGGAGATCATCAGGCGCGCGCAGACCCGCGGTGAGGTGTCCGAGGCCACTGACATCCATTTCCTCGTGGACGCCGCCCCAGCCATGTTGGTCTTCCGACACCTGCTGACGCCGTACCCGGTCGACGAGAACTACCTGGCCCGCCTCGTCGACGAGGTGTGGCTACCGCTGCTGACGGCATCGGCTGCCGGCGGCCCCTAGACCTCACCCGCTCCCCCACCCCACCCTGAGGAGATTCATGTCCACCCCCGACAAGACCGTCGGTACCGAAGAGCACGCACATGCGCCGAAGAACTTGGCGCTCGCACTCGTCGTGATCTGTACCGCGCAGCTCATGGTCGTGCTCGACGCCACGATCGTGAACATCGCACTGCCGAGCATCCAGAAGGACCTTGGCTTCTCGCAGGCAAACCTGCAGTGGGTGCTCACGGCCTACACACTCGCCTTTGGCGGCTTCCTGCTCCTGGGCGGACGCGCCGGCGACATCCTCGGTCGGCGCCGGGTCTTCATCTTCGGCATCTTGCTCTTCACACTCGGGTCACTGGGTGGTGGCTTTGCGTGGAGCGAAGCCTCGCTGCTCATATTCCGTGCCGTTCAGGGCCTCGGGGCAGCCATCGCCGCACCAACGGCGCTGTCTCTCATCGCCACCGAGTTCCCCGAGGGCAAGGAGCGCAACCGCGCGATGGGCGTCTACGCGGCCATGTCCGGCGCCGGCGCTGCCGTCGGTCTCATCCTCGGCGGAATCCTCACCGAGTGGGACTGGCGCTGGGTGATGTTCGTCAACGTTCCGATCGGCCTGTTCATCGCGCTGGTTGCGCCACGCGCCCTCACCGAGACCGAACGCCACACCGGAAAGTTCGACCTGCCCGGAGCGATCGCCGCAACCTCCGGCCTCGCCCTGCTGGTCTATGGACTCACTCGGGTTGCGACAGACGTCGGCAGAGAACGCCGCTGCAGGGGTTGCCGACCCAGCGAACCAGGCGTGGACCGACACCACCAACCTCGCGATCATCGGCGTATCAATCGTCCTGCTCGTGGTCTTCATCGTTCTCGAGGCACGAAGCCGTCATGCACTCATGCCGCTGCGCATCTTCGAGAACCGCAACCGCGCCGGTGCCTACGGGGTCATGCTGATCATCGGGGCCGCGATGTTCGGGATGTTCTTCTACCTGACCCAGTTCGTTCAGGTCATCCTCGGCTACTCGCCCATCAAGGCCGGCTTCGCCTTCCTGCCCGTCAGCATCTGCATCATCCTGTCGGCCGGAATCGCGTCACAGCTGATCACGCGGTTCGGCGCCAAGCCGTTCGCGATGCTCGGCACAGCGATGACCGCAATCGGCATGTTGTGGCTCGCTCAGATCCAGCCTGACTCGACGTACATCGGCGGACTGCTCGGCCCGATGGTGGTCTTCGCGCTCGGCCTCGGCTTCACGTTCATGCCGTTGACCTTGGCTGCGGTGTCGCAGATCGACGAGAGCGACGCAGGCATCGCCTCCGGTGTCCTGAACACCACCCAGCAGATCGGTGGGTCGATCGGCCTGGCTGCTCTCACGACGGTTTCGGTCACAGTGTTCTCCAGCCAGTTCGCCGACTTCCTCTCCGGCGGCGGGCAACCGCCAGCACCCAACGAAGACCTGCCGCCCGAACTGGTCACCGCAACGGTCGACGGGTGGACGGCCGCATTCCAGGTCTCCGCCGGACTGGCCGTGATCGCCTTCATCATCACCGTGTTCGCCATCAAGGTGACCAAGGAAGAGGCAGCGCACGCCGGCCCCGTGGGCGGCGCGCACTAGTACTGCTCAGTCCTTCGGTGCAGCCGGAGCGGTTCCCCCGAGTCGCTCCGGCTGCCACCACTGACCCGTTCCGTCGGTGGGGTACTCGTCCTGCGCGCGACGCACAAGTGCGGTCACCTGCGACCGAAGTTCCGCCGCAGCCGCATCACCGCGCAGGGTCGCCTCGATCGGCTCGCCGACGTAGACGCTCACCGGCACCTTGCGCTGCTTGAGGTTGGAGTGCTCGTCATAGGTCCACAGCCGCTGGCTTCCCCAGACGCCCACCGGGATGAGCGGTGCCTTCGTTGCCTTGGCCAGGCGCTCAGCACCGGTCTTGAACTCCTTGGGCTCGAACGACCTGCTGATCGTCGCTTCGGGAAACAGCCCGACGATCTCACCGGCCTTCAGCGCCGCCAGGGCATCCCGGAAGCTCTGCATACCCGCCTCGCGGTCGACGGAGATGTGATGCATGCCGCGCATCAGCGGCCCCGCGACGCGGTGGGCGAAGATCGGCTCCTTGGCCATGAAGCGCACATATCGCCGTGACTTCCGGGCTCCGAGCCCGACGAAGATGAAGTCGAGGTGGCTGATGTGGTTGGACGCCATCACGGCTGGACCTGACAGCGGAACGTTCTCTCCGCCTTCGACGCGGAGGCGGAGCCCGAGCGCCTTGAAGGCGGTCAGGGTGGCAGCCACCACCGGCGGATAGACGTAGTCGGACACGGCGGGCAGCCTAGCCGGACCCGACCGGCACGAACTGCTGAGCAAGGACGAGGGCCGCGTCGGCGCCGCGTGTGCTCAGCACATCGGCAACCTGGTCTTCGACGTGGCTGAGGAGCGTTTCTGGGTCATCTCGTAGCGACCCGTCGCGGCCGCGGACGACTGCCGCGACGGCCGAAGCACGGTGGATCTGGGCACGACGTTCAGACAGCTCTCCCTCGTCGGCGTCCGGAAAGGCCTGCATCAGACCGTAGGCGGCTGCCAGCTCGAGAAAGGCCGAGCCGACGCGGCGGCCGGCACGTCCGGCGTCCAGGCCACTGACTCCCTCCGACAGAGCGCTGCTCGTCTCCGAGCCCATGGGATGCACCAGCTGCGAGGCGAACGCGAGCGCCTGCGACCACCGGCCGGACAGCCAACAGGCCGCCACGCATGTCTCGACCAGGTCTGCGAGCCGCTCGGCAGAGGCCGCCCACTCCAGCCACGCACCAAGACCGGCTTGCACCGCCACCTGCGCCAGGTGGCGGTCGGACGAGTCGACCACCGCTCCGGGCTCACGACAGTGCAGGCACTGTGGCTCGCACCACTGATGCACGGCGAGCATCACGTCGAGCACGGAGTCGCCGAGGAACTCAAGGCGCTGGAACTGGCGGCCCCGACCGTTGCGCACAGCCAGCAAGGTGTTCTCGTCAGGTATCGGCCCCAGCACCTCGATGATCTGCGTGCGCTCACGTTCGGTGATCGACAACCGCAGTTCAGGGGGCGGAGTTCCGGGAAGTGTCACGCGGACACAACCAGCCGACTCGACCCGTCGCGGTTGGGAATGACCGTGACGCGTTCGCTGATCCGCTCCTTGAGCTCGGGAACATGGCTGACGATCCCGACCACCCGACCACTCGTACCGAGCCCGGAAAGAACGGACAAGACCTGGTCGAGCGTGTCGGGGTCGAGTGAGCCGAACCCTTCGTCCACGAAGAGAGTGCCCAGGTCGACACCCCCTGCCTCGGCCGTGACCACGTCGGCGAGCCCGAGCGCCATCGCCAATGAGCAGTAGAAGGTCTCGCCCCCCGAGAGCGTCTTGGGGTCGCGTTCTTGGTCGCTGTGGGTGTCTTGGACGCGCAACCCGAGACCTGACTTGCGGTTGCCCTCGCGGTCTTCGCGGTGCACCAAGGCGTACCGCCCATCGCTCATGGTGGCCAACCGCTCATTGGCGGAGGCGACGACATCGGCGAACCGTTCGCGCAGGACGAAGGTGGGCAGGCTCATCGACTTCGCGTTGTCAGGAGAGGCGCCGCCCACCAGATCGGCCATGCGGATGAGGGGGGCGGTGTTCGTGGCCACCTCGACTTGCGCTGACAGCGCTGCCTTGATGGCGCCGGCGCGGGCAGTTGAGTCGTCGAGACGTTGCCGGAGGTTGGCCGCGGCTTCTTGAGCCTTCTCGTGCCTCGCGCCGGCCTCAGCTGCCTCCACCTCGGCACCTGCCACGTCAACGACCTCGTCGCTCTTGACGTCGATCAACTCCGTTGACGCCAGCTCAGCGTCGATCTCACGACGTCTTTGCCGCGCACGCTCCATCTCCTCAGCGATGCGGCTGCGCTCGTCGTCATTGAGGCGGGATGAGGCCACGTCGTCGCGCGTCGCGAAAGGCGACTCGGCCAGGGCGCGACCCCACTCATCAGCGCGCGTCGTCAGATCGGCCTCGGCCGCCTCGAGGGCCTTGGCGGCGTCGGAGGCGTGGCGCCACAGCTCGGCCTCGCTCAGCAACGCCGCCACCCGGTCGGCGATCGCGCTGTGGCCGTCGAGGGCCTCCGACACCTTCTGCCGGTCGACGGCGAGGGCCGCAGCCGACGACGCACCTCGGACCCGAGCCGCGTGGTCTCAGCGGCCAGCTCGTCGCGGCGCGACTGGTGCTCGGTGATGCGTTTCTCGATCGCCGAGATCTCTCCCTCCAGCCGGGACACGTCCTGCGTGGCGATGTCGAGAGCGGCCACCGCATGATCAGCGTCGGCCTTGCGCGACTGCGCGTCGGCGACACTGACGCCATCGCTACGACCACGCAGCTCGGCGAGCTCAGACTCAATCCGCGAGACCTCCGCCGTAGCCTGCTCCAGTGCGGAGGTGGCGTCAGCCAGGGTCCTGGCGGCGGCGTCAACAGAAGCCCGGTCGACGTCGCCCGCCTGTCGAGACGTCGGACGGGGATGCTCTCGCGACCCACACACCGGGCACGGCTCGTCGTCTACCAGTGCGCTCGCCAGCTGCCCCGCCATCCCATCGAGGAAGCGAGCCCGGATCTCGGTCTCCTCCACCCGGCGGTTCTGGGCGAGCTGTCGGGCCCGCTCGGCCGCAGCAGCCGCGGTCAGTGCCGCCTCCTGCCGAGACTCCAGCTCGGAGGCGGCCGCCACCACGGCGGCTGCCGCCTCTCGTTCAGCCACGGCCCCCGCGTGCTTTCCACGAAGCGTCAACGCGGCCGCCAGTTGGTCGCGCAGATCGGCCAGCTCTTGCGGAGCCAGCACTATCGCCTCTTCGACTGCTCGCCGGTTCTTCGCTGCCTCGTCACGAGCCCGCTCGAGATCGGACACCGCCTGGGTACGGGAGGGAAGCTGACGTTCGAGATCGGCCAGCGCGCTCAGCCCGGCGGCGGTATCGCGCAGCGAACGCTCGTGGTCCCGCCAGGCACTCGGGTCGGCAGCAGACGCCGCCACCTCTGCTTTTCGCCGGGCGAGCTCGGCTGACGCCGCGTCCCGCCTGGTCTCGGCAGCCACCAGCCCGTCGAGCACCGGCACCAGCCGGGCAGCCTCGGCTGCACGTTCGAGGACGACGACCATTCGCTCGTGCTCATCGCGGGTCGCGTCGAGTGCCGCGAGCTCGTTGCGCAGCGCTGAGACGCGCAGCCGTGATCGTTCGCGGGCTCGCCGTCCGACGAGCCGTTCGCGGGCCTGCTCTGCAGCCGATTCAGCAGCCTTCGCCGCCGCAACGGCACTCTCGACCTCGCCCGACAGCCGTGACAGCGCCCCGCCACCTCGGCCACCAGTGCGTCACCCTCGCGCCCGGCCAGCGCAACTTCGGCCGCGTCATCGAGCCCCGCGGCCCCGCAATAGGCGCTGACCGACGCCGACACCTCATTGGCCGCGTCGGCTCGCTGCTGCTTGGCCACCTTGCGCTGCTCGACGAGGCGGTCGAGCACGGCGTCGTAGATCTCGGTGCCGAAGAGCTTCTGCAGCAGCTCGCGTCGCACCTCTGGCGCCGCACGCAGGAACGTCGCGAACTCGCCTTGCGGCAGAACCACCGTCTGGACGAACTGCTCGTGGGTGAGGCCGACAATGCGGTTGATCTCGGCCCCTACCTCTTCGATCCGCGTCGACATGGGTTCTGCACCCTCGGCGGACTCGTCAGGTGACAGGAGGCGCCAGAGCTTGGCAGAGGCGTTCTCGGTGGTCATTCCCTCACCGCGCCGCTTGGCACGCTCGTGCTTGGGAGTGCGACGGATGCGATACATGCCATTCGCGGTGCTGAAGTCGAGCTCGACGAAGGGAGTGGTCTCGGCGTCGGCGACGTCGGAGTGCATGCGGTCAGCACTCGACGACCGGCCAGCGACGTCGCCATAGAGAGCGAAGACGATCGCGTCGATCAGCGTTGACTTGCCGGCACCGGTGGGACCTTCCAGAAGAAAGAGCCCCGATGCGCTCAGCCGCTCGACGTCGACGTCGCAGACACCGGCGAACGGACCGATCGCGCAGAGCGTGAGGCGATGCAGCTGCATCAGGCACTCCGCCCCTCGGCCAGCACATGCTCGTAGGCCGACTCGAACACGGCGAGTTCCTCCGGGGTGATGTCGCCACCTGTGACGTAGTGGACGAACGCCTCGGCAACCTCGCTGGGTTGGGCCGGCACCTCGGTTGACCCGGTGCGTCGCTCGACGAGTGGCCCGCTGGAAGGCACATGCCGCACCACCAGAGCCTCGGGGAAGCGCTCGCGCACTCGCGCCTGCAGATCAGGTGGTCGGGCGGAGTCGGTCACCGTCACCTGGACCCAGGAGTCTGTGTGCGCTTCGTACGCCGATGAGCTGAGGACCTCGTGCAGGCTGTCTTGAATGCTGGCCATCGACCTCGGTTGATCGAGCGGCACCGAGCGCACCGAGGCCAGACCACTGGCGTCGAGGTCGACGACCAGCGCCTGCTTGGCCTGGTGCACCTCGCTGAAGGAGTACCGCAACGGTGACCCCGAGTAGCGGATGCGGTCACCATCGACTCTTTGCGATCCGTGTAGATGCCCGAGCGCGACGTAGTCGACCCCGTTGAAGACGTCGGCGGCAACGCTTTCGACTCCGCCGACGCGGATGTCGCGCTCGCTGTCGCTACGGATGGCTTCGGCCGCAGCACCTGCGACGACGAATGCGTGCGCCATCACCACCCCCCTCGTCGACGGGTTCGCGAGGCGACGCTGGTCGAGGTCGTGACGAACGCGCTGCATGGCCGCGGCCAGGACTGCCTCATGCGAACGCGGTAGGGCTTCGTCGTCGTCGCTCAGAGCGCGCCTCGACATGTCGGGGTCGAGGAACGGAATCGGGTAGATCGCGACAGGGCCGTGGGCGTCGTGAAGAACGACCGGAGTGCCGACGTGACTGACCTCGCTCGCGATGTGCACGCCGTCGCGGTAGAGGTCTGCGCCTACTCCCAGCCGGGTGGCGGAGTCGTGGTTGCCGGGGATGACGACGACCGGCGCGAGCGCGGAGAGCTCGCCAAGCATTCGGGACCAGAGCCGCACAGAGGCAACGGGAGGAACCGCCCGGTCGAAGATGTCTCCACTGATGAGGACGGCGTCCACCTCTTCGAGCCGGGCAGTGGTCACCAACTGGGCGAGGACAGCCTCTTGCGCCTCGTGGAGGTCGATGCCGTGGAGTCCACGGCCAAGATGCCAGTCGGAGGTGTGCAACAGACGCATAGTCGGACGCTACCGACCACCGCCGACAGATCGCGGGAGGCGGGCGGCGCCCGATCGGCAAGCCCCCAGTGCCCGCCCATGGCACCAGCCGCCGCATGCCGGACCCTGCAGCCTGGTCACCCGAACGGTCTAGCGAACGGCGGGCTGTGCCCCCGTCTCCCCGCGGGATCGGGCTCTGGCGGTCAACTTCACCCCCCGCGGAGCCGAAAGAGGAAGGGGACTCGGGGCAGGGCTGGGGAAGGGGTACGTGCATGGCGGCAACAGCAGACCGGATCGACATCTTGGATGAGGCCGGACGTTCGATCGGGTGGGTCGACCCCCGTTCCGGCGCCCGGAACCTTCTCAACCCCGACCACGCCAAGGAGTTCGACGAGATGGTCGACTTCTGGATGACCACCGCCGGCGTCGATGGCCCTCAGGAGGGCTCGTCAGCACCCACCGATCGGATGTCGGTGGCCGAGATCCGATTCCCCGATCCCCCGGTGATTCGCAGTTTGCTGATCCCGTTGCGCCCCCTCAGCTGACAGTCTTCGGCAAGATGGGGGGGTGACCGACTCCCCCCTCTGGGCTCCAGACCCCGATCAGGTTCGACGGACGCAGCTCGACGCCTTCCGACGCGAGATCGCGTCAGCACACGGCATCGACCTTCCTGACTCGGCGGCATTGCATACCTGGTCGACCACGCAGGTCGGCGATTTCTGGGACGCGGTCTTCGAGCGATGGATCGTCGGCGATCGCGGTGAGCCAGCGGTGCGCGACGTGGACGACATGGAACGCACGTCGTTCTTCCCGGGTGCGACCGTCAACTACGCCGAGAACCTGCTTGCCGGTGCCACAGCGGCGCCGGGAGGTTCTGACGCTGTCGCGGTGACATTCGTCCGTGAGGACGACATCCGTCGCACGCTCACCTGGGCCGAGCTGAGCAACCAGGCATTCGCATTCGCTGCCTTCCTCGGCCAGCAAGGAGTCGGACCCGGCGACCGAGTCGCCGCATGGCTGCCGAACACCCCCGAGGTTCTTGTCGCCATGCTCGGCACCTCTCTGCTGGGGGCCGTGTTCACCTCGACCTCTCCCGACTTCGGCGTCGCCGGCGTCCTCGACCGCTTCGGCCAGGTCGAGCCAACGGTTCTGGTCGGCACCGACGGCTACGTCTACGCCGGCAAGCACCAGCCGCGCCTCGAGCGCTTGTCCGAAGTGGCAGCCGGTCTGCCGACCGTGCGCGCCACCGTTGTGGTGGAAGAGCTTGAGCCCTCCCCCGACCCTTCCTCCATCCCCCACGCGGTTCTGTGGTCGGAGGCGCTCCGACAGGGCGCCGCACTGCCACGACCAGAGGTCGTGCGGCAACCGGTCGATGCTCCCGGATTCATTCTCTACAGCTCAGGAACGACGGGTGCGCCGAAGTGCATCGTGCACAGCGGAGCCGGCCTGGCGTTGAAGCACGCCGTCGAGCAACGACTGCAGAGCGACATACGCCCCGGCGATGTCGTCTTCTACTTCACCACCTGCGGTTGGATGATGTGGAACTGGCTGGTGTCGGCTCTGTCATGCGGCGCCTCACTGGTGCTGTACGACGGATCCCCCTTCCACCCCGAGCCCGACCGGCTCTGGGATCTTGTCGACGACCTCGGCATCACGTTCTTCGGCACCTCTGCCAAGTACATCGACGCCTCACGGAAGGCCGGGGTCACACCGCGCGAGACACACGACCTCGGCACACTCCGCACGATCGCGTCCACCGGGTCACCCCTGGTCGATGAGGGCTTTGAGTACGTCTACACATCCGTCAAGGCCGATCTGCACCTGGCCTCCATCTCGGGAGGCACCGACATCTGCGGATGCTTCGTGGCAGGTGACCCGACGCGTCCCGTCTACCGCGGTGAGATCCAGGGACCGGTGCTCGGCATGGCTGTCGATGTCTACGACGAGGACGGCTCCTCGCTGCGCGGCACTCCCGGCGTCCATGGCGAGCTCGTGTGCACAGCCCCATTCCCCTCGATGCCCGTCAGCTTCTGGAACGACCCGCAGGGCGAGCGGTACCACGACGCGTATTTCAGCCGCTTTCCTGGTATCTGGGCACATGGAGACTTTGCCTCGTGGACGGTGCACGACGGTCTGGTCATCCATGGGCGCTCGGACGCCACCCTCAACGCCGGCGGCGTGCGCATCGGAACGGCTGAGATCTATCGCCAGGTCGAGCGACTGCCTGACGTGACCGAGGCACTGGCGGTCGGTCAGGCCTGGGACGACGACACCCGGATCGTGCTCTTCGTGCGGCTCGCCGAAGGCTCCGAGCTGGACGACACCCTCGTCACCACGATCAAGCGATCGTTGCGCGAGAACTGCTCACCGCGACACGTCCCGGCAAAGATCATCGCGGTCGCAGACCTGCCGCGTACCCGCAGCAACAAGCTGGCCGAGCTGGCGGTTGCTGACGTCATCCATGGACGCGACGTGCGCAACAAGGAGGCGCTTGCGAATCCCGAGTCGTTGGAGTACTTCGCCGGCCTTCCGGCGCTGAATTCGTAGGCGCCGTCAGGCTCCTGCTGGGGCGTTCTTGCAGCTCTGTGAGCCGGCGTCGAGCACCTCGTAGGTACTGGAGTCGATGAACGCATAGTCGTACGTGCCATCGGAAGAAAGGGTCAACCGCAGGACACCGACGCGATCATCGAAGCGCACTTGGCTCATCGGAGCAGGTGACCCGAGGTTGTACGGCGCCTTGCCGCCGCTGCCGACAACGAACTGCGTCATGCCAGTCGATCGGTGCGAAGCGCTCGTAGATGTGGTCGTGACCGTTCAGCACCACGTCGACACCACCGGCATCGGACAGGTCCCACAGCGGCTGCGCGCGCTCGATCGTCGCCTCATCGCCGTTGTACTTGCCTGAGGTGTGCAGCGGATGATGCCAGGCCGCGATCGAACACTTCTCCTTGGAGAGCTTCAGCTCATTGGCGAGCCACTGGCCCTGGGCGGAGTCAGGTCCACAACCACCGACGAACTCGCAGTTGGAGTCGAGGAGGAAGACCCGCCACCCGTCGACCGGGCTGAACGAGCGCCAGGGCTCGCCAGCGCTGCCCGCTCGGTCTCCAAAGTAGTCGAAGTATCCTGCGGCTCCCTCACTGTTCCACTCGTGGTTGCCGGCGATGGGTTCGGTGATCGGCCGGAACTTGCCGAACCACTTGTCGTAGACCGTGTCGAACTTCTCCAGCGTTCCGTCCTCGTACTGGATGTCACCGAGCGGCACGAACCACTCCGCTCCATCGTGCACAAGCCGGCTCGTCAACCTGGCGACCTCCTCGTGACGGCAGAATCGCGGGTCGTCGAACACCGGGCTTGTCGGGTCGCACGCGAGGTCCCCGACCGTCACGATCTCGGCGCTTTCGACGTCGGGATTGGCGGCGTCCGGACCAGCGGTGGACTGCGTCGGTGCCGGAGATGGTGAACTGGGGGCGGCCCCACCTGATCCAACCGAGCACGCACCAAGCAGCACAGCCGCACTCACCGCCAGCGCGAAGGCACGCGTCGTTGCAGTACGGCTCTTCATGGTGACCCCCGCCCATTCGTGGCGCATCGACACCCGGACCCCCAGTGTCACCCATGCTGAGGCGAGCACGGACCAGGGCCTCCTCCACTCACTCGATGAGGTGAGTGAGCACCACGGACGGCACCCACGGTCACACGCACCCATACCCGCCGAGTGCGCACCTGGTTGTGGAAATCCGACGCCGAGTGCGCCCTGACGTGGCGCCTCGTTGCTGTTGATCGGCCAAGCGGGCGATAGCGGTTCGCAGCCGGGTGACGCGAGCCAGGCGTGGCACCCGTTCGGTGCAGTAAGGCAGAACTCCCCTCCACCGAATCTCTAGGTGTGAACCAAGGGGATGCGTCGGCCGGCAACAACGAGGGGGGAGCAACCGACATGGTGATGACCCTGCTTCATGAACATATTCCGCTCTCGCTGTTGTACGACCTCTCGAATCCAGAGGGACCTGAGTCTTGGGAAATCCTGGCTGTGGAACGCGGCTGGCTTGACCCTCAGAGCCTCGACCGCCGCCGGTGCGCACCCGTCTGAGGTCGATTTAGAGAGGCGAAGGTGCGCTGCTAGAGTTCTCTCTGCTCCACTGGCCGCTCGGCTTCGTGGGGCATCGCGCCGCTAGCTCAACTGGCAGAGCAGCGGACTCTTAATCCGCGGGTTCGGGGTTCGAGTCCCTGGCGGCGCACCCGTTCAGAAATTCTGCTACTCGCGCTCACCCCAGTCGGTGGCAGAGTGGCCCGTTGACAAGGCCTAACCGTCATGCGGCCCTTATCCACCACCGCCTTCGAGCAGCTGAGCGACACGACAGACGTCGAGACGCTCGGTCGAGATGGTGTCCTCACCGTCCACCTCGATGCGGAGACTGCCGGGGCAGCGACCGCTAAGCGTGATCTCGCCGTCAAAGGTCGCCTGGTAGGCGGCTCCGGTCGAGATCTCTCCCTCGCAATCGACCTGTCCGCCCAGCCCGATCCGGACGCCGTCGGCGGACAGGTCGGCGCTGCAGCTCGGCGGATCGGTGATGGTGTACCCGGCCTCACCCAGCGTGCGCTCCACGGCCTGGCCCACTGTCGCGGCGGCGGCGTCCGTGGACAGCTGGTCGACTGCACTCTGCGCGTCGTCGACGGCCCGCTGGGCACTGTCGATCGCGTCGTTGGCACCGCAACCGCTGAGCAGCAGCACTCCGACCAGCCCGATCACAACCACGCCCGCCCGGTGCATAACCCGAAATCTGTTTCGCATCACTCCACTCTACGCGAAGCCTGACCACCGCGAAGCGAGCGAAGACCGAGACCTGGTCGACCGGGGACTTCACATCTGGTGGGGATACTGGTCGGACGCGATCCGCGGTGGCCCTGCTCCTGTCAGTGGCGAGCGTGTGGTTGACCGGGTGCACCGCCTCCCAGGGGTCAGACGAACAGGAGTACGTGCCCTCAAGTCAGATCCAGTCGTCCAATGAGCGCGCTCCCTAAGAGTGCGTCGACTCTGACGATGCCACGCGGGCAAGCATCGAGGGCACTCCGGTGTGGGCGAGGTTCTGCCCGGGACGAGGCAGGCGCACGGCGCCGGCCGAGGGGCCGTCCGACGCGCTGACCATGCACGTGGAACTCCTCGCCGGCCTGGTCGAGCTGCGCGACGGTGAATACCCAGCCGAGGCGCACTGCAGCAGGACATGGGGCCGCACCTACCGAGTCCAGATCGGCTACGCCGATGGCGGTGTCGCCTACATCGCCGGACACACCGACCCCGACTGTGTCGGACAGTTGGAGCCAAACGGCACCAGGGTCGGCGGCCCCGATGAGCTCGGTGTGTACGGGTTGCTCATGACAGCGTTCGGGCGTCAGTACGCCACCGAGTTCGAGACCGCCACGAGTGACCTCCCGCGAGCATCCCCAGAATCGTCACTCCCGTTGTGAGCAACTGGAGCAGCATCGGGACTTCTGGCGTCTCTGGTGACTCCTTCGCCATGTGCGCGAACTGTCCAGGGAGAGACAGGGTCTGAAACACGGCCAGGACAAAGAGCCTCACGCCCCGGAGAGCAGGACGCTGCCGATCCAGTCGCCCTCGTCCACTCCCGGGGGAATGGCGAACACCGCCGAGCCGATCGGGGTCGTCCAGGTGTTGAGCAGGTCGAGCGACGCCAACCTGCGTTGCACCGGGAGGAACTGACGAGCGATGTCGGCCTGGAAGGTGCAGAAGATCAGACCGATGTCGGAGATCTCGTCAGGGCTGACCGGGGTGTCGTCGTAGGAGTACCCCCTCCGTAGGAACCGTTCGCCAGAATGACGCGCCCTGGCTCGCCGGATGTGGGCGAACTCGGGGATCTTCTTTAGCCCCAGCTCACCTTCCGCCCGCAGGTCCGGCGTCGAGTCCTCGGTTCCCCCGCTGAGCGGAGCCCCGTCGGACAGCCGGCGTCCGATCGCCTGCTCGCGGTCGTCACGGTCGAGGGCATCCCACCCGTCGAGGTCGAACCTGATCCGCCGAACCACCATCGTCGTGCCACCGTCGAACCAGTCCGGGCCGTTGGACGCCCAGACGACGCTCGCGAAGTCGTCGGTCCCAGGATCCGGGTTCACCGTCCCGTCAACCTGTCCGAAGAGGTTGCGCCCCGTGGCTCCCTCAGGCGTCGCGCCCCTGGCCTCACGGAACCCGCGCTGGACCCACCGCACCTGCGCGAAGGCTCGGCCGTCCCGCAGCAGCAACCGGGTCGCGTGAGCGAGCGTCACCTGGTCGTCGGCGCCCACCTGGAGCATGAGGTCACCGCCAGACCAGCGCTCCTGCAGCCGGTCGATCGACAGCGGAGGGATGTCCACCAGACCCGGCGGTTGCTGGTCTTCGATCCCGAGCCGGCGGAAGAACGACGGCCCGAATCCCATGGTGACGGTGAGCCGCGAGGGACGTGCCGCCAGCTCGGGTTCCATGTCCGCCAGGGCCGGCGCTCCGGACATCAAGCGCGCCGCGTCGTCGGTCCACAGCCGGAGCAGCCGGGCCACACCCTCGCGGTCAACGCCGTCCCGCAGGTCGAGGGCGATGACGGTGTTCGCCGCAAGGGCGGGGGTCTCGACACCAGGTTGGTGTGGACCCCAGAACGGGAGGGTGTCCGACCCCCAGACCTCATTGGCGGAACCCTGAACAGCTTCGTCGGCGGCGGCGGCACCCGCGACAGCCCCGACCGCGGCGCCGCCCACGAAGGCGGCGCCGCCGGTCAGGAACTGTCGACGGGAGGGGCGCCCCGAAACGTCAGCCATCGCCCATCGAGCCGTCGTCCATCGACGAGTCGGAGTGGTAGTCCTCATCGCCGCCGGAGAACTCCTTGGCGGTGGCCGTCATGGTGATCGTCGACCCGTCGCTGAGCTCGAGCTCGAGCTCGACGACGTCGCCGGGCTCGATCGGCTCGGTGACGTCCATCAGCATGATGTGGTCGCCACCTGGCTCGAGCGTGGCGGAGCCGCCGGCGGGGATCGGGATGCCGCCCTCCTTGGGCTGCATCACCATCTCGCCGTCCTTCATCACGACCTCGTGGATCTCGACCATCGCTGACGCGTCGGTGGTCGCGGCGACCAGGCTCACGTCGTCGTCGGTCGTGTTCGTCAGCGTTCCGAAGGCGGCAGTCATGTCGGAGTCGACCGCCTTCACCCACGCGTCAGAAGCGGCGACGTCCTCGGACGTTGCGCCCGACGACGTCGCCGCGTCGTCCTCGCCGCAGGCAGCAAGGCCGACGGAGAGACTCGCGGCGGCGACCACGGCCAGCAGGCGGGCCGCTCGGGGTAGGGCATGGGAGTACATGGAGAACCTCTTCCTTGTTCGAGGGACACAGCGGGGCCACCGACGAGCAGTGGCTGCCGGCGGATGTCAGATCAAGGAGAGGTGCGGGGGTCCGCGTGGGTCGGATGTACGAACCAGCGGAAGTGCAAGTCGAAGCCCTGAGCTGCCGGCATACCGGGCGGCCGAGGGAGTCGGAAGCTCGAGCAGCTCTGGGCCGACGAACAGCCGTCGCAACAGCGCGGCGAACCAGAGGAGTGCTCGCTCGGCTCCCCTGAGCCACAGGACGACCAACGCGAGCCCAACGACGTGCCAGCTGAGCATCGCGGTCTCGGCGGTGGACGCCGCGGCCGCGGTCGGTGAGACAGCGGCGATGACGGGGTCACCGGAGCCGACGGCACCGGCATGGTCTCCCGGGTGACCGCCGGACGAGGCCAGCGAGACGTGGACGAGGGCCTGGACGGGCACCAACGTCGCCACCAGTCGCGCCAGCGTCCACTCGCGAAGAGAGAAACCAACGGTCACCGCAGCGACCAGGATCAGGACGAAGGCCGTGGATCCCGTGACGGCTGCCGATCCCCCGGCGGCGAGGTGGGCTGACACCGGCAGCGCGGCACCGGCGACGGCGACCGTCAACCCCCGCGTCAGCTGCAACCCGCGACCAGTGACCACCTGTGCATCGTACGCAGCCAGCGAGAGGTGCCCGATGATGGTGCCCGTGAGTCTGGACAGGCGGCTGCGCGAGCAAGTGACGCGAGCCATCAGGGACGCCACCGAACGCGCTGTGGTCCCTCGGTTCCAGGCCCTCGAGGCGCACGCGATCTCCGAGAAGTCCCCCGGTGACTGGGTCACCGATGCCGACCACGAGTGCGAGGAGCTGCTCACGGCGTCGCTTCTCGGATCGAGCCCGGGGTCCCCGTCGTCGGCGAGGAGGCGTCTGCCGCCGACCGTACGCTGCTGGACGAGGGCCACCGCCACGACCGTGTCTGGCTGGTCGACCCGGTCGACGGGACCAGAGCATTCATCGACGGGCAGCCCCGACTTCGCGACAATGGTGGCGCTCGTCGAGAACGGCGTGACGACGGCGTCCTGGATCTGGCAGCCCATCCACGGCCGGATGTTCACCGCGGTCAGGAGCGGTGGTGCGCACTGCGACGGACGCCGCATGCCTCGGGCAGGCGACCCCGGTCCCCGGGAGAGCTGGCGCGGGCTGCTGCGCACCCACGCCATGCCCAAGGCGCTGCGCGCCGCGTCGGACGCAGGGCTCGAACGGGCCGGACTGCGCCACACACCGGTCACCGCAGCCGGCGTCACCTATCCGCGCGCGGCCACCGGCGCGCTGGCCTATGCGCTCTACTGGCGGACGCTCCCGTGGGACCACGCGCCAGGTGCCCTGCTCGCCGAGGAGGCCGGACTGACCGTGGCCCGCCTCGACGGCACCCCCTACCGGCCGTGGGACGGACGCTCCGGGCTGCTGACTGCGGCAGACCGGCCAGTGTGGGACTCGGTGCGGGCGGCCCTGCCCGACACCGTCGAGAAGTGACGGCGACAAAGACTCAAGTTCTCGTCGAGAGTTGCCGAACTACATGAGTGTGATTACCACTCCAGGGACGACGCAGGAGCCTGGTCGCTGCTGCGCGCCGGAGTCCCCCTCAGCCTGCTGTGCGACCTCGCCGATCCCGACGGTCCCCCGTCCCGCGAGATCCTGACGTCCGAGGCCGTGGCCGACGACGTCGACCTCACCCACCCAGCCGGCCGATTGATCGAGCTGCCGGAGGCTTCGATCTACACCGCATGACCCTGCTGCGTCACCGGACGCTGACCGCGACCGTCCTCGCGACCGTGTGCGGCGCGGGGTTGCTGGCCGCCGTCCCCGCGTCCGGCACCGCGCCGGACGCGACTGGCTCGCGCCAGCCCGCCCGCCCCATGGCCGGGTGTCCGGTGTTCCCCCCCAACAACTACTGGCACGCCGACATCAGCGAGCTGCCCCCAGCATGCCCGCAGCAACGCGTGGCTGCGCCACATGTCGCCGCGCTCGCGTCTGCACCCCGACTTCGGGCGCTGCGTACGGCGAACAGGCAGTTCCCTACGGAATCCCCGTCACCGTCGTCGCGAACGCCCATCGTCGAGTCCCGGTGCGCTTCACCTACGCGCACGAGAGCGACCGCGTCCGGTACCCGCTCGGTCGCGACACCAAGATCGAGGGCGGACGTCACTCGGACGGCGACCGCCACGCGATCGTCGTCGACAAGTCCCGCTGCCGTCTCTACGAGACGTGGAACACCCGACAGCGCGACGGCCGGTGGCACGCGGGCTCGGGCGCGGTCTGGGACCTCCGCTCGAACGCGCTTCGTCGCGACGGCTGGACATCTGCGGATGCCGCCGGCCTACCGATCCTTCCCGGGCCTGCTGCGCTGGAGTGAGGTGCGGAAGGGCAGCGTCGACCATGCAATTCGCTTCACCACCGATGTCACGGACCGGCGCTACATCTGGCCAGCCCGACACCAGGCCGGCTCGGTCAGCAACCGCAGCTACCCGCCGATGGGCGCCCGCTTTCGACTGAAGGCGTCCCATGACCTGTCGCAGTACAGCGCCCCGAACACGCGTCGTCCTGCGCGCCATGAAAACGCTACGGTCTCGTTCTGGCCGACAACGGGTCACCGTGGTACTTCCAGGGCGAGGCATCGAAGAAGTGGCCGAGCACAGCTCATCAGCGAGCTCAAGCAAGTACCGGCCCGAGCCTTCGTCGCCGTCGACACGTCGTCGCTCATGGTGGACGAGGACAGCGGGCGCGTTGCGCCGCAGCGGTGATCTGACACCGGATCAGACCTCACGCACCGTGCGCACGCCCAACAGCGCAGCGAACCCCAGCAGCCCCAGCTCCGGCCGCGACATCGATCCCCCACAGAGCACGACGCCCGAGTCGTTCACCCGCAGGCGAGCCGCCACGAACGCAAGCACGACGAACCAAGTGGCGCTGCCAAGCATCACGCCGATGAGCAGCAGCGACTGGCCGACCCTGCCGATCCGAGCAGAGACGCGGTGGCAGCAGCACCGAAGATCGCCGTCCACGAAATGATCGTCAGTGGGTTCGATGCCGTGGCCACCAGGCCCGTCCGGAACGACGCAGGCAGCGTGATGAGTCCACGTCCGCTTCTCCGCCAAGTCTGAATCGCCAGGCGTCCCGCAGCGTACGCACGCCCATCCAGGCGAGCACGGCGGCACCGGCGATACCGAGCGCAAGACCGACCGGTCGCACTTGGATCAAGGCGGCGGCCCCACCACGCCGAGCGCTGCGTAGAACGACATCAACGGTGGCCGCCCCTGCGCCTATGGATGCCGCCGGCCCGAACCCGTGCCGGGCAGCGGTGCGGATGCAGAGCAGCGACACCGGTCCGACCTGCGCTGCCACGAACGCACCCAGCCCAAAGCCGACGATCAGAACTCTCATCACACGCCGAGCATGCCAGCCCGATGCGCGGAAGGACACTCATTTCTCCGTGAGCGCGGGGCACGCAGCCAGCTAGAGGTAGAGGCCGGTGCTGTCTTCGACGCGGGCCGCGGCCACTGCGTGGATGTCGCGCTCACGAAGGAGGACGAGGGTCTCGCCCTTGAGCTCGACCTCACCCCTGTCTTCCGGCTCAAAGAGAACGCGGTCGGAAAGCTGGACAGTACGGACGTTCGGGCCGACCCCGACGACCTCAGCCCAGACGAGGCGCTTGCCGACCTGCGCAGTGGCAGGGATCACGATGCCGCCCGTGGAGCGACGCTCACCGTTGGGGCCGTCCTCCTTGACCAAGACACGGTCGTGAAGCAGCTGGATCGGTAGGGCGCTCGTATCGCCCATCAGCGGTGGAAGATCTTGCGCAGCACGATCAGCGTGGTGATGCTGCCGGCCACGATGGCGATGGGCTTCGCCTTGGGTGATCCGTCTTCTTCCAGGAAGATCCCCTTGACGCCTGAGACGGCGTCCTCGGCCAGGGCCTGTGGCTGCAGCCGGTCGGACAGCTGGTCGACCTGATCGGCCAATCGTTGCTGGGCCTCGTCGATGTCAGACTGGATCTGATCTGGTGTCCGCTCAGTGGGGGACGCCTCCTCGGCGCCCTTCTTGGCGCCCTTCTTGGCGGAGGACTTGGTCTTGGGGGCAGGCTTAGGCGGCGTCGCATCGCCGAATGTGGTGGAGTCAGTCACGCTCTCTACCGTAACGGGACCCGAGGGCAGGTGGTCGCCCCAGCCCCTGGCTTCGCCCTATTGCAAATGATTTGCAGGAGCCATACCCCTGCAGTAGCGTCGCCCTCATGACCTTTGCCCACGTCCGCCGCTCCCGGCGAGCGTTCCCCGCGACCATCTCCCTGGCCGCCCTGCTGGCCCTCACCGCCTGCGGTTCGACCGACGACAGCGCCAGCGACGGGCTGAAGGTCGCCACCACCGTGGCTCCCATCACCTCGATCGCGTCCAACATCGGCGGCGACCGCGTCACGATCGAGGGCATCGTGCCCGAAGGCACCAACAGCCACACCTTCGAGCCGGCGCCGCAGGTGGCCGAACTGCTGAGCACCGCAGACATCATCCTCATCAACGGACTGCAGCTCGAGGAGCCGACGAAGGACCTGGCTGAGAGCAACATGAAGGACGGCGCGCTGCTCGTCGAGCTAGGCGACGAGGTACTGCCCCCTGAGGACTACATCTTCGACTTCTCCTTCCCGGAGGAAGACGGAAAGCCCAACCCCCATCTGTGGACCGACCCCACCTACGCGGTCGAGTACGCCGAGGTGGTCGCCGACACGTTCTCCGAGCAAGACCCCGATAACGCCGACTACTACGCCAAGAACCTCGACGCGTTCACCGTCAAGGCCAACGACCTGGCGGACGCCCTGCGCGCCGACCAGGAGTCCGTTCCCGAAGGCAACCTGAAGCTCGTCACCTACCACGACGCCTATGCCTACTTCGCCGACACCTTCGGCTGGGACGTCGTAGGGGCCGTGCAACCGAAGAACTTCGAAGACCCCACACCCGTCGAGGTGGCCCGCATCATCGACCAGGTGAACGCCGAAGACGTGCCCACCATCTTCGGTTCCGAGGTGTTCCCGTCCGCGGTGCTCGAAGAGGTAGGACGCGCCACCGGGGCTCGTTACGAGGACACCCTGCGCGACGACGACCTGCCCGGAGAGCCTGGCGACGACGACCACTCGTGGCTAGGCCTGATGCGCTACAACTACGAGACGATGATCCAGGGGCTGGGCGGTACGGTCGAGCAGCTGCCGTCGGTCGACACCACCGACGTGACACCCGATGAGGCGGAGTACCCGCAATGACAGGCACGGGGGTTGGCCCCGTCATCCTCACGCTCGACAACATCACCGTCGCATACGAGGCAGATCCGGTGCTGCGTGATGTGTCGTTCCACGTGCACGCCGACCAGTTCACCGGCATCGTCGGACCGTCTGGCTCGGGCAAGACCACGCTCCTGCGCACCCTGCTGGGAGCCATCCGCCCGCAACGCGGAACGGTGACGCCACGCGACGGGCTCCGCATGGCCTACGTTCCACAGCTCGAGACGGTCAACTGGAACTTCCCGGTCACCGTCTTCGAGTGCGTGCTGATGGCACGCACGCAGGGGCGTCAGTGGCCCAAGGCCAGCAAGGCCGATCGCGTCGACGTGGCAGCAGTGCTCGAACGCCTCGGCATCGCCGAGGTCGCCGAGCGGCACATTCGACAGCTGTCGGGCGGCCAGCAGCAACGCATGTTCTTGGCGCGCGCACTGCTGAGCAACCCTGAACTGCTGGTGCTCGACGAGCCGACGTCCGGCGTCGACGTCAGCACGCGCCACGACATGCTGCACCTGCTGGCCGACCTGCACGAAGACGGAATCTCAATCGTGCTGACGACCCACGACCTCAACGGTATGGCCGCGCACCTGCCGCATCTGGTCACGATCAATGGGCGCATCGTCGCCGAGGGCTCCCCTCACGAGGTCATCACCTCCGAGGTCCTGGAGCGCACCTTTGGCGCCCGTCTCGAAGTTCTCGAACACCTCGGTATGCCCGTCGTGATCGATGACTACCACCGCGTCACCCCCCGGGCCGCCTCGTGAACCTGCCGCTCCTCTTCGTCGACTCCCTCACAGGGCCGCTGCAGTACGGCTTCTTCCAGAAGGGTCTCGTGGTCGCCACGATCTCTGGCGCTCTGCTCGGCTTCGTCGGCGTCTACATCACCCTTCGCGGGATGAGCTACATCGGTCACGGGCTCTCACACGCGATCTTCGGTGGATTCGCTGCGGCCTCGCTCGTCAGCGCCTCGTTCATCTACATCGGGGCGGGCATCTGGGGGGTCTCGTCGGCCCTGGCCATCAACTGGGTCTCGCGCAAGCACCGCATCGGCGCGGACGCCGCAATCGGCGTCATCACGACCGCGTCCTTCGCACTTGGTGTCGCCCTGCTGTCCCGCTTCGGCAGCAGCGGCCCCAGCTTCGACAACGCTCTGTTCGGTTCGATCTACGGCATCAGCGCTGACCAGATCATCATGCTGATCGGTGTCTCTGCCGCCACTGGGGCATTCGTCTTCTTCCGCTACCGTTCGCTGCTCTTCACGACCTTCGACCCCGACGTCGCGGCTGCCTCCGGGGTGAACGTCAGCCGCATCGAAGCGATCTTGATGCTTCTGCTGTCTCTGTCGATTCTCGCGACCCTCACCGTGATCGGAGTCACGCTGGTGGCAGCGATGCTGGTCATCCCCGCCGTTGTGGCGCGCATGATCACCGACTCGTTCGGGCGCATGCTGGTGCTGTCAACGATCGTCGGTGCGTCCTGCGGGCTGGCCGGCATGTACCTCAGCTACTTCGCAGCCGTCCCCTCGGGCACCATGATCGTGCTCACCGGGGCCGCAGTGTTCTGTGTCGCCCTTGCATGGCAAGGTTGGCGTTCGCTGGCTCGCACCGCGGGCCTCGACGACCACCCCGAGGACGCCACCCCGGCCATCCCTGCGCCCACCAGGAGTGCCTGATGCCTGAGACACCTCGACTTGCAGTCGGAGACGCCGCCCCTGACTTCACGCTGCACGATGACGCCGGCTCATCCGTGCAGTCTTTCCGACCTTCGTGGACGCAGGGTCATCGTCTACTTCTTCCCGGCGGCCATGACGCCCGGTTGCACCACGCAGGCCTGCGACTTCACAGCGGCGATGACCGACTTCACGTCGGCCGGGTACACCGTGCTCGGCATCTCACCGGACAAGCCAGAGAAGCTGGCGAAGTTCCGCAACGAGGGATCGCTCAACTTCACGCTGCTCTCCGACCCGACCAAAGAGACGATGACGGCATACGGCGCCTTCGGTGAGAAGAAGCTGTACGGCAAGACCGTCGTGGGCGTCATCCGCTCAACCTTTGTGATCGACGAAGACGGTGTCATCGAGCAGGCGCAGTACGCCGTCAAGGCCAAGGGCCACGTGGCCAAGCTCGCGCGCGAACTGGCGATTCCACTGCCGCAGTAGTGGCCGCCTAGAATCACGACCACCACGCGGAAGTGGCGGAACTGGTAGACGCGCAGGATTTAGGTTCCTGTGCCTTCGGGCGTGGGGGTTCAAGTCCCCCCTTCCGCACTCAGGCGGCAAACATGCCAAGACGCTCCGCCAGCGCCCGAAAGGCCACACCGCGATGACTGATGGCGTCCTTCTCTTTCGGCTCCAGCTCAGCCGTTGTTCGGGTCTCGCCGTCGGGGACGAAGACGGGGTCGTAGCCAAATCCGTTTGACCCTCGGGGTGCCGTGATGATCCGGCCCCGCAGCTCACCCCGGACGACGTCTTCGGTGCCGTCCGGCATCGCCAAGGCAGCGGCGCAGACGAACGCGGCAGCACGATCGGGATCGGCCACGTCAGACAGCTGAGCGAGTAGTAGCTGAAGGTTCGCCAGCATCGTCGCCGTGGTTCCCGGCCCAGCGAGCCGAGAAGATCCCAGGCATGTCTCCGAGGACCTCCACGGCCAGCCCAGAGTCGTCGGCAATCGCCGGTAGCCCTGTTGCCCGAGAGATGGCTCGCGCCTTCAGGAGGGCGTTCTCCTCGAAGGTCAGCCCCGTCTCGGCCACGTCTGGTGCATCGGGAAAGGCATCGAGGCCCACCAGGTCGACGTCGAGGGCGGCGTCGGCCAGGATTCGACGCACCTCGACCACCTTGTGCTGGTTGCGCGTGGCCAGAACGACGCGGCGGCTCACCGGCTGAGAGCCTCTTGCTGCAACCGGGTGAGTTCTTGGCAACCGGCCGATGCCAGGTCGAGCAGGGCATCGAGCTCGGCACGGTCGAAGGGCACAGCCTCGGCGGTGCCCTGCACCTCGATGAAGCGCCCGTCGCCGGTGCAGACGACGTTCATGTCGGTCTCAGCTGTGACGTCCTCGTCGTAGCAGAGGTCCAACACCGGATCGCCCGCGACGACGCCCACGGAGACCGCGGCCACCGACGAGGTGAAGGGCTGTGCCCCAGCTTTCACGAACCCTTGCTGCTCCGCCCAGCTGATGGCGTCCGCCAGAGCCACGTACGCCCCCGTGATGGCGGCCGTCCGCGTTCCTCCGTCAGCCTGCAGGACATCGCAGTCGAGGACGACCGAGTTCTCGCCCAGCGCCGACAGATCGACCACTCCGCGCAGCGCACGTCCGATGAGGCGCGAGATCTCGTGGGTTCGGCCACCGATCTTGCCGCGTACCGATTCACGATCACTACGTGTGTGGGTGGAGCGCGGCAGCATGGAGTACTCAGCCGTCACCCAGCCGAGCCCGCTCCCCTTGCGCCAGCGTGGAACGCCTTCGGTGAGTGAGGCGGTGCAGAGCACTCGGGTGCGCCCGAACTCGACGAGAACCGATCCTTCAGGGTGCTCGCTCCATTCACGGGTGAAGGTGACTGGGCGAAGTTGGTCGGCCGCTCGGCCGTCGACACGCGTCATGCGCCGAAGGCTACCCAGCCACGGCGTACACCGCGCCGGGGGTGGCGACGTCGATGCGACCGCTGAAGACGGTGGCCGCCTCTGCCTTGGCCACCTCTGGGTCGTTCCACGGCGGGACGTGCGTGATCACGAGATGCCCGACGGCGGCAGCATTCGCCACCTCACCGGCTTGGCGTCCCGTCAGGTGCAGGTCAGCGGGATTGGTGTCGCCGTGTCGGAACGATGCCTCCGAGAGCAGCAGATCGGCGCTACGGGCGAGATCATCCAGTGCTCGACACGGACCCGTGTCTCCGCTGTAGACGAAGGACGCGTCGTCGACCTCGAATCGGGTGCCGTATGCCTCAACAGGATGCGCCATCCGCTGCGCGCGTATGCGAAAGGGCCCGAGCGCCGCGGCCACTGAAACGTCGTGGAAGTCAAACGCAGCGGTCATCGCCCGCGTCGAGCTCATGCCGTAGGCAGCCGCCATGCGCTCAGGGGTGTCAGCCGGGCCAAGCACGGGGATCCGATGCGCAAATGGAGCGGGACCGTAGCGATGGGCGACGTAGAGCGCTGTGAGGTCGATGCAATGATCCGCGTGCAGGTGGCTGAACACGATCGCGTCGATGTCGGTGAGCTCGATGTGGCGTTGCAGCGCGCCGACCGACCCATGTCCGAGGTCGACGACCACTCGGAAGCCATCGTGCTCGAGCAGGTAGCAGGACGCAGTGCTCTCAGGGCCGGGCATGCTGCCAGAACATCCGACGATCGTCAGTTTCATGCGAATGCCCCGGCAGCCTCGACCGTGGCGACCTCGGGGCCGAGGAAGCGTGACGCGAGCTCCCCGAAGGGCGCTGGGTCACCAGTGGCAAGAAACCGATGTACGGGATCCGGCAGGTTCTCGTCTCGCAGCAAGCGACGCTCGGACAACACCCGGTACACGTCGCGAGCGGTCTCGTCCGCACTGGAGACGAGCGTGACCTCGTAGCCCATCACGTACGAGATCACACCGGCGAGGAGCGGATAGTGCGTGCACCCCAGGACCAACGTGTCGACGCCCGCGTCGCGGAGCGGGTCGAGGTACGCATGCGCAGTCGCCAGGACGGCCGGTCCGCCCGTGAGGCCCTGCTCCACGTACTCGACGAACTGAGGACATGCCCGCTGGGTCACCTCGATTCGCGGAGCGGCCGCGAAGGCGTCGAGATAGGCGCCTGACGTGACCGTGGCGTCCGTGCCGATGACGCCGACGTGCCCGTTGCGAGTCGCGTGCACAGCACGACGCACTGCCGGATGAACAACCTCGACCACGGGCACGCTGTAGCGCTCCCGCGCGTCGCGGAGCACAGCCGCGCTGGCGCTGTTGCACGCGATCACCAACATCTTGACGCCCTGCTCGACGAGGTGGTCCATCACGTCCAGTGCGTAGGCGCGCACCTCAGCAATTGGCCGGGGGCCATAGGGTCCGCGCGCAGTGTCGCCGACGTACAGGATTGGTTCATGGGGCAGCAGATCGAGCACCGACCGCGCCACGGTGAGTCCACCGACCCCAGAGTCGAAGATCCCGATCGGCGCATCTGCCACGGGCACAGCGTACCGGCGGACTGGTAGCGGGGCCCCGCTCCGGCCGACGCGGGCAAGGTGCGCGTCGTCCTGCCCACGCGCACTCACGATGATGCGATCGCCCGCACCGGGTGGCTCAGAATCGTCGATGGTGGCGGCGCTAGCTCGAAATGACCGAACGGGTGTGGCATGGCCCCTTTTCGGGGTGGGGGTGGGTCAGGCCCAGAGCTGGCCCTCGATCGCTGCCTCGGCAGCATCGAGGTCGGTGGCGTCGTAGACGCCGGTCGAGAGGTACTTCCAGCCCCCGTCGCACACGATGAAGGCGATGTCGGCCGGCACACCGGCCTTGATCGCCTTGGTGGCCATTCCGAGCGCCGCATGCAGGATTGCCCCGGTCGAGATGCCCGCGAAGATCCCCTCTTCGTCGAGCAGCTGACGCGTGCGTCGCACGGCGTCGCGCGGGCCCACCGAGTAGCGCGTCGTCAGGACGGACGCGTCGTAGAGCTCAGGCACGAATCCCTCGTCGAGGTTGCGCAGACCGTAGACGAGCTCGCCGTAGCGGGGCTCGGCGGCCACTATCGAGATGTCAGGCTTCTGCTCGCGCAGGTAGCGTCCAGCACCCATCAGAGTGCCCGTTGTGCCAAGACCGGCCACGAAATGGGTGATGGTCGGGAGGTCAGCCAGGATCTCGGGACCTGTACCCCGGTAGTGCGCGTCGATGTTGGCCGGGTTCCCGTACTGGTACAGCATCACCCAGTCGGGGTTCTCGGAGGCGATCTCCTTGGCGACCCGGACCGCCTCGTTCGACCCTCCGGCTGCCGGCGAGTAGCGCACCTCGGCGCCCCACATGCGCAACAGCTGCGTGCGTTCGGCCGAGGTGTTCTCAGGCATGACGCACACCAACCGGTAGCCCTTGAGCCGTGCGGCCATCGCCAACGAGATACCGGTGTTGCCCGACGTCGGCTCGAGGATCGTGCAGCCGGGCGTCAAGGTGCCGTCGGCCTCAGCGGCCTCGACCATGGCCAGGGCCGGCCTGTCCTTGACCGACCCAGTCGGGTTTCGGTCCTCGAGCTTGGCCCAGAGCCGCACGTCTGGCGACGGGGAGAGCCTCGGCAGCCCAACGAGCGGGGTGTGGCCCACCGAGTCGAGCAACGACGGGTAGCGGGTCATCAGCGAAACGGCAGAAACTCAGCGGGATCCACCGGCGACGGCCGGAAGGATCGTGAGCGAGTCGCCGTCCGAGACTTCGGTGTCGAGTCCGGAGAGGAACCGAACGTCTTCGTCATTGAGGTACACGTTGACGAACCGCCGAAGGCCCGCCTCGTCGACCAACCGTTCGGCGATGCCGGGATGACTCGCCTCGAGGTCGTCGATGACGGCCTTCAAGGTGGCTCCGGACGCCTCGACGCCCTTGGCGCCTCCGGTGTAGGTGCGCAAGATCGTCGGGATGCTGACCTCGACGGCCACGGTGGTCTCCTTCGGGGCTGAATCTGGGGTGGTCAGTGGTGCAACGCCGGAACGATGCTCACTTCTTCCTCGGTGACGACACCGTCCACTATTCGAAATGAGCGGATCTCTGCGGTGTCGGGCTCGCGCGTCGACACCAGAACGTAGTGGGCGTTGGGCTCGGACGCGTAGCTGATGTCGGTTCTCGAGGGGTACGCCTCGGTGGCGGTGTGCGAGTGGTAGACGACAACGGGCTCTTCGTCGCGAGCGTCCATCTCGCGGTAGAGCCGCAGCAGGTCCATCGAGTCGAACTCGTAGAAGGTCGGCGATCGTGCGGCGTTGACCATGGGGACGAAGCGCTCCGGCCTGTCGAGGCCGGCCGGCCCAGCAATGACGCCGCACGCCTCGTCGGGATGGTCGGCGCGGGCATGGGTCACCATGGCGTCAATGAGGTCTTTGCCGATCGTGAGCACGGGTCAAGGCTAGAGGGCAGGAGCGACGGACACGGGCCTACCCCGTGCCGAGATCACCGCCCTGCCAGTACGTCGACCAGCTCGCCCTGCAGGTAGGTGAAGAGCCCGTACGACTGGTACGCCTGGAGGTCTTCGGACCCCTCCGGCATGCCCTCTTCAGTGACCCCGAGCCGGGTGCCCAGCATGAGCCGCAGGTCGTTGAGGGCGCCGAGCAGAGAGCGGGCGTCGCCGGCATCGACGACGCCGGGCTGGGCAGCCACGGTTCTCAGCGCAGCCGCGTCCGCATGCTTACGAGCCAGCAACGTGGTCTGCGCGAAGCGGCGGAACTCAGCGGCTGCCTCTGGGTCGTCGAGGACACCATCGGGCAGCAGCCGGGCGCGCACGGGGTCGGACGGCAGCTCGGGGGCGTCGTCGATCGCGGCAGCGAGCGCATCGAGGGGGTGATCGGGGACGTCCGGCACGGGGCCGAGCAGATCGACCAGGTCGTCGAGGTAGACCTCGATCACCCAGCGCCAATGGCTCAGGTCGACCTGGACGCCACCGTCGGCTGCCTCGAACTCGGGCCTCATGTGTCCTGCTGCATGGTGGCCCAGAGGCCGTAGCCGTGCAGCGCCGCGACATCGCGCTCCATCTCTTCGCGCGAGCCATTCGACACCGCAGATCGCCCCTCTTCGTGCACCTGCAACATCAGCTTCTCGGACTTCGCCCGGTCGTAGCCGAAGTACTCCTGAAAGACGAAGGCCACATAGGTCATCAAGTTGACCGGATCGTTCCAGACCACCGTGACCCAGGGCACATCAGGAGCCGTGACCGACTCGGTCTCGGGTCGTTCGACTTCAGCGGGAGCGATGGACACGGCGTCCATGGTGCCATTGCCAGGTGACACCATGGTGCTACGGACCCAGGAGGCGCCCATGCATATTCCCGCCCGGACCGCGGGACTGCCCGAACCAGCTCTGCTCGCACGGATTCGTGAGGCAGTGATCGGTGACGACACCGTCATGCCAGGCCCGTACGGGTCGCGCCGCGTCACCTACGCCGACTACACCGCGAGCGGTCGCGCCCTCGGCTTCATCGAAGACTTCCTCCGCGACCAGGTCCTGCCCCGCTACGCCAACACGCACACCGAGTCGAGCGGCACCGGACGCCAGACCACCAGGTTGCGCGAAGACGCCCGCGACATCGTGAAGCAGGCGATCAGCGGTGACGACGACACCTGCGTCATCTTCTGCGGGGCAGGTGCCACCGGTGCGGTCGACCGTCTCATCGGTGTGCTCGGCCTGCGCCTTCCGTCGGCCCTCGAGGACGCATACGGCTTGAACGCCCACATTCCTGACGCAGAACGCCCGGTCGTCTTCACCGGCCCGTTCGAACACCACTCGAACGAGCTCCCCTGGCGAGAGTCGATCGCCGACGTAGTACGCATTCCTGAGGACGCCGACGGCCATATCGACCAGAGCGCCTTGGCTGACGAGCTCGCCCGCTATGCCGACCGGCCGCTTCTCATCGGCGCGTTCTCGGCTGCCAGCAACGTCACTGGCATCGTCAGTGACACATATGGCGTGTCGGCCCTCCTGCACCAGCATGGAGCTCTCGCCGTCTGGGACTTCGCAGCCGCTGGTCCCTACGTCGACATCGACATGGTCGCACCCGACGGTGAAGACCCCTTGGCCTACAAGGACGCCATTGTGTTGTCGCCACACAAGTTCGTCGGCGGTCCCGGCACCCCTGGCATCCTCGCCGTTCGCCGCCAGCTGCTGACCAACCGAGTGCCCGCGGTCGTGGGCGGCGGAACAGTCGCCTATGTGAACCCCGAAGAGCACGTCTACCTCGCTGACCCTGTCCACCGTGAAGAGGCGGGAACGCCGGCCATCGTCGAGTCGATTCGCGCCGGCCTGGTGTTTCAGCTCAAAGAGGCGGTCGGCGTCGACGTCATCCGCGCGCACGAGACCGACTACGTGCGCCGCGCCATCGAGGCGTGGGCGGAGGTGCCGGAGGTCGAGGTACTCGGCAACCTGGATGCGGAGCGGTTGTCGATTCTCTCGTTCGTCATTCGACGCCCTGGCGGTCGTTACCTGCATCACAACGCGGTTGTGGCGCTGCTCAACGATCTCTTCGGCATCCAGGCCCGGGGTGGGTGCTCGTGTGCCGGCCCCTACGGTCACCGTCTCCTGGGTATCGACGTCGAACGCTCACATGAGTACGAACGGGCGATCACCGCCGGATGCGAAGGCATCAAGCCGGGATGGGTACGCGTCAACTTCAACTACTTCATCGACGAAGAGGTCTTCGAGTACGTCGTCAAGGCGATCGCCTTCGTCGCGCAGCATGGCCACCACTTCCTCCCCGACTACTCCTTCGACCCCGACACCGGGCTGTGGCGTCACCGGGTCGAACCCGACGAGGCACCGCTGCGCCTGTCCGAGCTCGGCTACGACGAAGGGGGAAAGCTCACCCAGCCCGAGTCACCGCGAAGAGCCGACATCGCCGAGCTACGCACCTACCTCTTCGAGGCCGACCGGCTGTTGACCGAGCGCCGCAGCGACGTCACCGGCGAGAGCGCCCATGTCACCGACGACTTCGACGCCCTTCGGTGGTTCGAGCTGCCGGCTGGATGTTTGGTGACCACGAACGCCTAGCGCTTGGCGAGCGTCCTGCCGTACTCGGCGAGAGTCGGCCAGGTACCGGCGCCTTCGCCTCCAAGTGCCCAGATGGCGATGCCGCGCAGCCCATAGCGATCCACGAGCGGCGCCTTGGCCTTGAGTGAACGCGAATTGTCGAACCACACCACGCGCTTGGCGCGGCAGGTGAGCCCGCCAGACGAGTACCTCTGGACGTAGCTGAAGCGCTGGCTCGTGGCCTGCGCGCGCCACCGCGGTGTCTTACCGACCACTTTGGCGAACGCCACCATCTGTTTGGTCGTCCGGGACACCGTGCTTCGGGCCGACGAGGGGCACTTGCCCGACACCGTCTCTACGAACCAGTCGCGACCGTAGGCCGGCATCCCCAGGGAGATCTTGCGGGGAGCGATCACCCGCGAGGCATAGGCGGCCACATCCTTCACCCAGTACTTCGGGGCTATCGGCCCTGCAGGACCACCACTCCAGTGGAAGTCATACGTCATGATGCGAACGCGGTCAGCTTCCCGCCCGAGCGCCGGGTAGTTGAACACTCGCCAGTTCGGGTCGGACGCCGAGGTGCGCGAAGCAACCGTCACCGACGTCACTGCCCCCCGTCGATTCAGGCGGCTGTCCAGATCCCGCAGGAGCGCGGGGTACTTCTTGCGCACCGTGCTCCGAGCCGAGGTCGACCCGAAGTTGATCGACTCGTAGTCGAGATCCAGACCGTCAAGGTTGAAACGGTCGACCACCGCGGCCAGGGCCTGCGCGTGCGCGGCTCGGCGCTGGGGGTCGTTCACGATCCGGGCAAACTGATCGGCGGAAAGATCGGTAGCCACAGTCGCGATGATGGGCACTCCTGCCGAACGCAGTGACGTGCGCATCTGTCGCCACTCATCACGACCGGTCTTGAGGGTGATACGGGTGGCGGAGTCTGCGTCGAACACGAAGGGAGAGGCGTCCTGGAAGACCCTCCGGCCGTTGACCACGGACGCCGTCGCCTCCCTGGTGTTCCAATAGGGCAACCACCCGGTGACGTACTTCTTCGGGGAAGCCTTGCCGGCCGAACTGGCTGGTTGCCCCGTCATGGCGAGAAACGCGAGGGCAAGCGCCATGACGACGCAAACAGAGACGAGAGCGAGCACGACTCGTCGCAGAGGGAGGGCGATCAACGTTCGTCAGCTCACATTCTTGGGATGACTTTCGCACCGAGGGTAGTTGTGACGGCACTCGATTGGCCGGTAAAGGGCATGTCGACCAGTCCCCGGCCGGACTTTACCTGTCCCCCGGTCTCAGCCAACTCGCGACGTAGTCGGGGTCGTCGCCCTCCAACGCCGCTGCCCCGAGGTCGAGGGGCGCGAAGGTGTCGACCATGACGGCAGTCTCGTCGGTGCGCTCGACCCCCAAACTCGCCTCAACAGCGCCCGGTTGCGGCCCGTGGGTGCAGCCGCTCGGGTGCAGGGTGAGCGAGCCGTGGCCGATCCCAGACCCTCTGCGGCTGGTGAACTCGCCCCCCACGTAGAAGAGCACCTCGTCGGAGTCGACGTTGGCGTGGTTGTACGGCGTGGGAATCGAGTCGGGGTGGTAGTCGAGCTTGCGAGGCACGAATGAGCAGACAACGAAGTTCGGGCCTGCGAACGTCTGGTGCACCGTCGGCGGCTGATGGATCCGCCCTGTGATCGGCTCGAAGTCAGCGATGTTCAGCGCATAGGGGTAGAGCCCGCCGTCCCAGCCGACGACGTCGAACGGATGCTCGGCATAGACGAATCTCGACATGCCGCCGCGCGTTCTGACGAATACCTCGACGTCTTCGCCCTGTGCGACCAGCGGCTCCTCCGGCCGACGCAGGTCGCGCTCACAGAAGGGAGCGTGTTCCAGAAACTGTCCCCGCTTCGACAGATAGCGCGAGGGCGCACCCACGTGGCCTCGCGCCTCGACCACCAGCAGCCGCAGCGGCTCACCGCCTGCAGGAACAACGCGATAGGTGGTCGAGGTCGGCAGCACCACGTAGTCACCGAGGCCGACGGTCAGTGCCCCGAAGACCGTCTCGATGACGCCGGCACCGGACTCGACGTAGAGCAGCTCATCGCCTATGCCGTTCCGGTACAGCGGTGAGGTGGAACTGGCCACGCAGTACGACAGCCGAACGTCGGAGTTGCCGAACATCAACCGCCGCCCGAACACCGCATCGTCGGTCGGGCCCACGGTGATCTTGTGCGCGCGGACATGACGCAGCTTCAACGGGTGGTTGGCCTGAAGCACGCCAGCAGGGTCAGGGATCGCATCGATCGACCTGACTGCGGTGGGTGGGTGGCGGTGGTACAGCAACGAGGACTCGCTCGAGAACCCCTCCTGCCCCATCAGCTCTTCTGAGTACAGACCCCCATCGGGTCGCCGGAACTGGGTATGGCGCTTGCGTGGGATGTCACCTACCGCCTGGTAGTACGGCACAGCAGCCTCCTCGTGAGCGCTCCCCTCTTGGGTCACTGACGACCTTCCGCTACCGTCGCGAGGGTGTCAAGGATGAGCGGTCTCGCGCTGGGCCTGATCGACGATGCCGCGATGTTCCCACCAGGCAATGCTCCGCTTCAGGACGCCGTCGCCGCGTCGTACGCACGGCGGGACACAGTGCAGGCCGGCGCCGTCGGGCCGCTGCTGGTACCCGCGTCCGCCGTTGAAGACCTGCGGAGCCACGCCGACCCCGATCAGATGCTGGATATCGCCCTCATCGGCGATACCGGCATCGACGGGCTCTCGGCGGCACGCGACGCGCTGCAGAACGACACCTGGATCGAGTTGCACCAGGTCGAGGTGCGGGTACCGGCAGATGGCTCGCCCGAGGACGCTGTGCGGGCGCTTCTCGACCAGCTCAGTTTCACCGTCACGACCTACCTCGAGCTACCTCTCGACGAGAGCGTGACCAAGACCCTTGCCGTTCTCGCCGATGATGGTGCCGAACGTGCCAAGTTTCGCACCGGCCCCTTCGCCGTTCCTTCAGCCGAAGCGCTCGCCACCGCGATCTGTGCGGCCGTCACGTCAGGCGTGCGATTCAAGCTGACCGGCGGACTGCACCACGCCCTCCCCACGCATGACGCTGAGTCGGGGCAGGACCACCATGGCTTTCTCAACACACTCGCCGCCACCTCGCTCGCCGCGAGCGGGGCGACGGTCGACGCCGTCGCGACCGTCCTAGGTTCGAAGGAGACCGACCAGGTGCTCGCAGCACTCGGCGCCTCGGACGCCAGCCGCATCCGGCACTTCTTCTGCTCGTTCGGCTCGTGCAGCATCACTGAGCCATATGACGAGCTCGTTCGCCTCCAACTGGTGGATCTGGCATGACGAGCTCTTGGGTATCAGGCGCTGACACCTCAGGCTTCTCGGCAGACGTCCTCCCGCTCGGAGTTGCTCTGCCGACCAACGAGACCGCGCGGCACATTGTCACCCGCATCGGCGACCGCGTCGTCGACCTGCACGGGCTGGCGCAGAGCGGTGCCCTCGACCCCACCGTCTCCGAGCTGTTGACGACCGCCTCACTCAACCCGCTGATGGCGGCCGGCCGTCCGACGTGGACGCTTCTCCGCCAAGAACTGACGGCCCTGCTCACCGACTCCGCGCAGCGCGAGCGCGTCGAGCCCCATCTGCACCCGGTGAACTCGTTCACGATGGTCATGCCATTCGAGGTGGCCGACTACGTCGACTTCTACTCCTCGGAGCAGCACGCCAAGAACGTAGGCGCCATCTTCCGCCCAGACTCGCCGAGCCTGCCCGACAACTGGAAACACCTACCGATCGGGTACCACGGGCGGTCAGGCACGGTCGTCGTCAGCGGCACCGACATCGTTCGCCCCAAAGGCCAACGCAAGCCCCGTGATGCCAGCGAGCCGACGTTCGGACCCTCGCAGCGGCTCGATATCGAGGCCGAAGTGGGCTTCGTCGTCGGCACCGGCAGCGAGCTCGGAGCCTCCGTTCCGACAAGCGGATTCGCCGATCACGTCTTCGGGGTCGTCCTCGTCAACGACTGGTCGGCCCGCGACCTGCAGGCATGGGAGTACGTGCCACTGGGTCCGTTCCTGGGTAAGTCCTTCGCCACCTCGATCTCTCCATGGGTGATTCCGTTGGACGCCCTGCGTGATGCGCGCTGCGCGCTGCCCGAGCAGAATCCAGAGGTCTTCGACTACCTCCGAGATGACGAACCGTGGACCCTCGACCTGCGGCTGTCGGTCACTGTCAACGGGTCGCTGGTCAGCGAACCACCCTTCGCCTCGCAGTACTGGTCTCCTGGTCAACAGCTGGCACACCTGACGGTCAACGGTGCCTCATTGCGCACCGGCGACCTCTTCGCGTCCGGCACCGTCACCGGACCGGAGCGGAACCAACGCGGATCCCTCCTCGAGCTCAGCTGGGGCGGACGCGAGCCGTTCACCCTCGCGGATGGAAGCGAACGCACCTTCCTTGAGGACGGCGACACCGTCACGATCAGCGCCTGGGCACCGGGCGCGAACGGTCGGCGCGTCCACCTCGGTGAGGTGACGGGAACCATTCGCAGCCCTCTTTCAACGGCCAACTAGAAGTCAGTTCCCTGAGGAGTCGTCATGCCAGGCCTGAGCGTCGTTCGGTCCATCTCCGCGGCACCAGAGACGGTGTGGGCAGTGTTCACCGACCTGAAGGAGTCGGCCGAACGCCTGTCCGCGGTGAACGCAGTCGAGGTCTTCACCGATGGCCCCTTCGGTGTCGGTACCCGCTGGCGCGAGACTCGGACCATGTTCGGAAGGGAGGCCACCGAGGACATGGAGATCACCGCCGTGGACCCGGGTCGCTCGTACACCGCTGAGGCCGCAAGTCACGGCTCTCACTACACCAGTCGATTCGACTTCACCCCCACCGAAGCTGGCACCGACGTCACCTTCGCGTTCACCGGCGAATCCCATGGAGTCATGCGCGTCGTCGGCGCGGTGGTGTGGCCGATGCTGAAAGGGAAGATGACCAAAGAGCTGCGCCGTGACCTCGACGAACTCGCTGTCTACTGCGAGCGAAGCTGAGCCACTCAGCTAGCGCGGGTCTGCCGGCTTGTCCTGGTCGATGATCCAGTCGGTGAAGAAGGCTCCCAGCGACCGACCCGAGACGCGCTCGGAGAGCCGCTGGAAGGCAGCGGTGTCTGCGTTGCCGTTCTCGTGGCGTCTGGCCCACGAGCGCAGGATCCTTGCGAAGTCCTCTTGCCCGACTCTGAGTTTCAGCGCGTGCAGTGTCATGGCACCGCGCTCGTAGATCGGCGCATTGAACATATTCGCGTACCCCGGGTTCGACACCGTCAGTGTCCAGAAACCACTGCCGGCAGCGCGCGAGTAGGCGTCGCCGAACTGCCGGTCCACCGAAGGCCCTCCGTCGTGCGCGAGCCACATCCACTCCGCATAGGTTGCGAACCCCTCGTTCAGCCAGATGTCGCGCCACCGTTTCAGGGCAACACTGTCACCGAACCACTGATGGGCGATTTCGTGGGCGACCGTGGCCGTGAGGCCCTTCCACTTGGCCGTCGAGCGGTCATAGGTGGGGCGCGTTTGGTTCTCGAGGGCGTAGTAGCTGGTGTGGTCGTCGGCGATTCCGCCGGCGGCCTCGAACGGGTAGCGGCCGAACTTGCCCTCGAAGAAGTCGACCATCTCAGCGGTGCGGGCCAATGCCCGGTCGGTCCTGCGCGGCAAGCCCCTGTCGACGTAGTTCAGGACGGGAGTTCCTGAGTCCGTTGTCGAGCGATCGATCCGCCAGGTGCCGATCGCCACCGTGGCCAGATAGGAGGCCATCGGGTCACGCGTGCACCAGCTGTACGTCGTCCAGCCGTTTCGCGTGCGCGGCTTGGCGGTGGGTAGTCCCGTCGAGACGGCGCGTAGGCCCTTCGGGACCGTGACCCTGCTGCACATGCGGGCCTTGTCGCTGGGGTGTTCGTTCACGGGGAACCAGAACATGCCGGCTTCCGGTTCACCCACCACGATCGCGCCATCGACGGTGTTGAACCACCCGGACTGACCGAGATCGGGGTCGTTGAGGGTCTCGGGCTTACCTGCGTACTCCACGACAACTCGGAAGCGACTGCCCGCAGGGATTCCACTGGCCGGCACGACCGTCAGCTCACGCGGCGCCCTGCTGAACGTCGCCCTGGCACCGTCCACCAGCACGGCCTTCACGTTCAGCCCATAGAGGTCGAAGTTGAAGGCAGACAGCGCCTGAGTCGCCGTCGCGTCAATCGTCGCGACCCCCGCCAACCGGTCGGTCTCGGGGTTGAAGCGCAGATCCAAGTCGTAGGAACGGACCTGATAGCCGCCGTTCCCCTCGTTCGGGACGTACGGATCTCCGATGCCGACAGCCCCTGGCGAGAACACCTCGTCGGCCACCGCTACCGCACCGAGCCCAAGCGCACCGACCATGATCGACGACGCAAGACACATGCTCACCGTGGCTGGGCGCAGCCTCATGGGGAACCCTCCCGAGTAGGCGCCAAACCCTACCCGGCGGTCGGTCAGAGGTTGCCGCGAATCTCCTGCTCGCGCTCGATGGCTTCGAAGAGCGCCTTGAAGTTGCCCTTACCGAATCCCAGCGAACCGTGACGCTCGATCAGCTCGAAGAAGACCGTGGGGCGGTCCTGCACCGGCTTGGTGAAGATCTGCAGAAGGTAGCCGTCCTCGTCTCGGTCCACGAGGATCCCCCGCTCCTTCAGCTCGTCGATCGGCACTCGCACAGCGCCGATGCGTTCGCGCAGCTCTGGGTCGTCGTAGTACGAGTCAGGGGTGCGCAGGAAGTCGACGCCCATGGCCTTCATGTAGTCGACGCTCGCGATGATGTCGGACGTGTTCAGAGCCATGTGCTGAACACCGGGGCCGCCATAGAACTCGAGGTACTCATCGATCTGGCTGCGCTTCTTCCCAGCAGCCGGTTCATTGATGGGGAACTTCACCTTGCGGCGGCCGTCCGCCACCACCTTGCTCATCAGCGCCGAGTACTCGGTGGCGATGTCGTCACCCACGAACTCCTTCATGTTCGTGAAGCCCATCACCCGGTGGTAGAAGTCGACCCAGGCGTCCATCTGTCCGAGCTCGACGTTGCCCACACAGTGGTCGATCGCAGTGAACACTCGACGATTCGGCGGACTCACGATGGGGTCAGCTGCCACAAAACCAGGAAGGAACGACCCGCTGTACTGCGAGCGGTCGATCAGCGTATGCCGCGTGTCTCCGTAGGTGGCGATGACAGCCTGCGTCACGACGCCGTGCTCGTCGGAGAGCTGCTCGGGAGCCGTGATGCCGGTTGCACCGTGCTCGAGCGCATAGGCGTACGCGTGCTCGACATCGGGAACCTCGAGGGCAAGGTCGACCACGCCGTCTCCGTGACGGGCCACCCGCTCGCCCACCCATGTCCCCGCGTGCACCTCAGCGGTCAGCACGAAGCGCGCAGACCCTGAGGCCATGACGTACTCGGCATGGTCACGATGGCCGGTCTCCGGCCCCCGGTACGCCACGCGCTGCATCCCGAAGGCGGTCGCGTAGTAGTGGGCAGCCTGGCGGGCGTTGCCGACTGCGAACTGGACGTAGGCCATGCCCTGAATGGGGAAGGCGTCGACAGTCTGCCGGCTGGTCTGGTCGGTGACAGTCATCAGCTCGTCCACACTCCTAGGATCGGCGCCTCCAGGCCGGGCGCAGGTACCCCGGAGAATGGCTTGGCTAGTCATCCTGCGCAACCAGTGGGCACCACAATGATCAATCTGTACAGTCAAGGGCTATGAAGCAGCCGATTGATGCGCTCGACGCCCGGATCCTGGCCCTCTTCCGCGCCGAACCCCGGATCGGGGTGCTCGAGGCGTCCCGGCGTCTCAGTGTCGCCCGCGGAACCGTTCAGGCCCGGCTCGATCGCCTCGAGACACAGGGTGTCGTCACCGGGTGGGGGCCGGACGTCGACCCACGCGCGCTCGGCTACGAAGTCATGGCCTTCGTCACCTTGGAGATCAGCCAACGGGGTCACCAGCACATCGAGACGTCGCTGGCCGCGCTTCCCGAGGTGCTCGAAGCGCACACCATCACCGGTGCCGGCGACATGCTGGTACGGGTGGTGGCCCGCACCAACGCCGACCTTCAACGTGTCGTCGATGCGGTGCTCGACATCGACGGGGTCGAGCGCTCGAACATGGTGATCGTGTTGGCCGACGGCGTGCCGTACCGCACCGCACCGCTGCTCGACGGAGTGGCCGAGGCGAGCAGCTAGGCGGCTTGGGCGATCTTGCGCAGCTGGAACGACCCGAAGACCTCGACGAGGCCGAGGAAGACGAGCCACAGTCCGGTGACCCAGACCAGCGCGTTCAACGTGATGGCCGGCCAGGCGAGAACGACCAGCCCGGCGACCAGGCTGAGCGCGCCGATGAAGATCACCCAGCCGCGCGCCGGCATGCCCGGGTTGGCCAGGCCCTCGATCAGCTCAGCGATCCCTCGGACCACCCAGCCGACGCCGATCAGCAGCGCCAGGATCGCCACCGCCTGGCTGACTCCCCGGAAGGCGACGATTCCCAGCAGCACTGAGAAGAGGCCGGCGATCGCCGACAGCACCCGGATTCCGGTGCCACCGGTCTCGCTGGAGAAGCTGGCAACCATCAGGAAGATGCCGCTGACAATCAAGTAGATCCCAGCGATCACCGCGAAGAACTTCACCGACTGCTCGGTGAAGACCATCAAGATGACGCCGAGGGCGATGGTGGCCAAGCCGAACGCCAGGACTGCTCCAAAAGTTCGGCCGAGCATTCCTTGGATCGGGTCAACTGACGTCGTACTCATAGTCGCCTGGCCTCCATGACGCGTCGCAGAAAGTGCCGGGTGCGCTCCTGCTGTGGATCAGACAGTACTTGTTCGGGGGGGCCGATCTCGGCAACCTCGCCGCCATCGAGGAACGCGACCCGCGTCGCCACTTCGCGGGCGAAGGCCATCTCGTGCGTCGCGAGCATCATGGTCAGGCCGGCCTGCTTGAGGTCTCGGATCACGTTCAGCACTTCTCCGACGAGCTCAGGATCGAGGGCAGACGTGATCTCGTCGAAGAGCATGATCTTGGGCTGCATCGCCAGTGCCCGAACGATGGCCACCCGCTGCTGCTGCCCGCCGGACAGCCGGTCGGGATAGTCGGCGGCCTTCTCGGCCAGGCCGAAGCGGGTCAGAAGCTCGAGGGCCTGGGCCTCGGCCTCATCACGCCCGAGGCCCAAGACCTTGAGCGGAGCAAGGGTCACGTTGTCGATGACGCTCCGGTGCGGGAAGAGGTTGAACGACTGAAAGACGATGCCGATCTTTCGCCGCGCCGCGTTGACGTCGTAGCCCGGCCACGAGATGTCGTCGCCCTCGAACCAGATCGCACCGGCATCGATCGGTTCCAGCAGATCGAGACAGCGGAGCAGGGTGGATTTGCCACACCCGGACGAGCCGATGAGCGCGACGACCTCGTGCTCGGCGATGTCGATCGAGACGCCACGCAGCACGGGATTGTCGCCGTACGCCTTGTGGACGTTCTCCAGTCGCAGCGCCGGCGCCCCACCGTTCGCACTCACAACGCGCCCCCACCGGCCTGGCTGCGACGCCGCTGTCGTTGGGCCATCCAGTCGGCCCATCGCGAGAGCGGGACGGTCAGCAGGATGTAGAAGCAAGCAGCCACCACAAAGGGCGTGTAGTTGAAGTCGGTGAAGGCACGGATCTGAGCTGCCCTCGTCATCTCGATGCCCGCCCCGATGATTGCCACGAGCGCGGTGTCCTTCTGCAGGGCGATGAAGTCATTGAGCAGGGGCGGCGTCACGCGCCGCACCGCCTGCGGCACCACGACATAGCGCAGACTCTGGTACTGGTTGAGCCCCAGAGCTCGGGCCGCCGCGCGTTGGCTGGGGTGCACCGACTCGAGCCCTGCTCGAAGAACCTCAGCGACGTAGGCCGAGTACGACACAACGAGCGCGAACCACGCCCAGAACAACGGGGAGTCAGGCATCCCCTGGAGGTTGAGGGCAGGCATGCCGAACCCGAACATGAGAATGAGCAAGATGGTCGGAATGCCACGGACGACGTCGGCGTAGGCGATCGACAGAATGCGCAGAGGAGTGAAGATCGGCGACGTGAGCCCTCGCACGACGGCGAGGAGCAGTCCGACGATCAAGATCACCGGCTCAGCGGTGACGAACAGGAGCACGGTCAGCCGCAGGCCGGCCACGATGTCTGGCAAGACCTCGCGGGCGTAGTCGACGTCGAAGAAGGACTCCTTGACGGCCGGCCACCCAGGAGAGGTGACGATAACGACCGCCAGCACGCCGAGTACGACGACGGTGCTGACCGTCGAGACGGCGGTGTTGCGGCGACGCCGCTTGGCAATGGCCGCCAGCCGCGCCGGATCGTGAACCGGCGCGGAGGCAGCGGCGCTGGTCACGGCAAGTGGGACGTCGCTGGTCAGCTCAGGACCGGGGCCTTGGTGTACTCGGTCATCCACTGATCGGTGATGGCCTTAAGGTCACCGGACTCCGTGAGCGCAGCCAATGCCTGGTTGGCGCAGCTGACGAGCGGGTTGTCCTGCTCAAGAACCAAGCCCCAGGTGTCCGCTGCCTGGTCCTGCGGCAGCTGGCCCACGACGGTGCCGGAAACCTCGACGGCACTGAGGTAGAGCGTGGTCGGAAGGTCGGTGACGATCGCGTCGATCGACCCGTTGTCGAGCGCCTGCGTCGAGGCGGTGGTGTCGTCGAAGACAGCAACTTCCTGGGTCGGGGCGATCTGGTTCTCGACCTGCTCGAGGGCGGTGGTGCCGATCTGCACACCGATCTTGGCGTCCTGAAGCTCGGCGAGCGTGGTGGCGTCAGCGAACGCACTGTCCTTGAGGACCAGTACGGCGTTGGCTGCCTCGTAGTACGGATCGGTGAAGGTGACGGCCTTCTCCCGCTTCGGCGTGATGGAGATCTGGTTGAGCGCCAGGTCGTAGTCCTTCTCGCCTGGGGCAAAGAGCTGGCTGAACCCGGCGAAGGTCCACGTCACCTGGTCTGCGGTGAAGCCCATCTCCTGCGCCACGGCATAGGCCACAGCAGATTCGAAGCCCTTGCCGTTCTGCGGCTTGTTTCCGATCACGTACGGCGGGAACGCCGGGTCGGACGTACCGACGGTGAGCGTGCCGTCAGTGACCGTCGTGATGTCGGCGCAGGCGTCCTCGCTGGTTGCCGTTGCCGCTGGCTCGCTCTCTTCCTGGGCGCACGACGAGAGCACCAGGGCCACGGCGGCCGTGGCTGCAAGCACGACGGCAGAACGGAAGGGGGAACGGGCGGTGCGCATGGGGCCTCCGGGGCTCGTGAGTGGGGGTGTCCCCCACCTGACATGCAGGTGAACGTGGCCTGAAGCCTAGCGCCGCGCCACGGCCCATGTGCGCAGGGTGTCGATTCGCTGCTGGATCTCGCCGGCGCCGGCCAGTGCGACCAGGGGCCCTCCGCACGCGGACCGCAGATCGGCATGAATGACCCCGTGCGGCTGCCCGGTTCTGTGGTGCCATGCCGCGACGAGGCCGCTCAGCTCGCGGCGCAGATCGGCGACCGCCTGATACTGCGAGGGAGCCCGGGCCGTCGCGATGGTCTTGGCCTGCTTGGCCTGATGTTCCTTGAGGAGCACCGCCACCTGATCAGGTTCCAGCAGCCCGGGCAGTCCGAGGTAGTCGTGCTCCTCGGCGGACCCGGCCTCGGTGACGTGTCCGAACTCACCGCCGTCGAAGACGATGCGATCGAAGTGAGCTGCCGACTCAAGGGCCTCGAAAGCGCCATCGGTCAGCCCCGTCTCGTTCTGCTCGGCTGCCGCGCGCTCGAGCAGCTCGCGCTCGGCCGCAAAGAGATCCTCCTCATCGGTGATCACGCGCCCCAGGACGTGGTCGCGTTCTTCTTCCATCATTGCCGCGTGCTGAAGCAGCGATGGAACGCTGGGCAGGAAGATCGAAGCCGTCTCACCACGCCGGCGTGCCCGGACGAAACGTCCCACCGCCTGAGCGAAGAAGAGCGGCGTCGTCGTGGTCGTTGCGTAGACGCCGACCGCCAGTCGGGGGATGTCAACCCCCTCACTGACCATCCGCACAGCTACCAGCCAGCGCCCCGAGGATGCCGCGAACTTCTCGATCACAGCGCTTGCCTTGGGGTCGTCGGAGAGAACCGTCGGCACCTTCTCGCCGCAGATCTTGCTGAGCAGCCGCGCGTAGGTCCGGGCACTCGCATGGTCGGTCGCGATCACCATCCCGCCGGCATCTGGCACACCCCGACGCACCTCGCTGAGCCTTTGGTCAGCAGCAGCCAGAACCGACCCGATCCATTCGCCGTGAGGGTCGAGTGCCGTACGCAGCGCCTGAGCAGTGGCGTCGGGACCCACCTCTTCGCCCAGACGAGCCGCGACCTCGTCTCCGGCACGGGTGCGCCAACGCATCTCACCGGAGTAGGCGAGGAAGAGGACGGGGCGCACCACACCATCGCGGAGGGCATCGGCATAGCCGTACGCGTGATCGGAGGTGCTGCGCGGCAGCCCCTCACCATCTGGTTCGTAGCGGACGAACGGGATGGCGTTGATGTCTGAGCGGAAGGGCGTTCCGGTCAGGGCAAGTCGGTGCGCTGCCGGCTCGAAGGCCTCGCGCACCGCACTCCCCCACGACATGGCGTCACCTGCGTGGTGGATCTCGTCGAGGATCACCAGGGTCTTGCGGTTCTCGGTCCGGGCCCTGTGCAGCATCGGATGCGCCGCCACCTGCGCGTACGTCACAACTACTCCGTCGAACGCCTGACCGGTCGCTCCCTGGGCGTTGGTGAACCGTGGATCCAGTCGGACGCCCAGCGTGGCTGCGGCGTCCGCCCACTGCTGCTTGAGATGTTCGGTGGGGGCCACCACAGTGACGGCCCGGATGCCCTTCGAGGCCAGCAGCTCGGCCACGATCCGCAGGGCGAAAGCAGTCTTTCCAGCGCCAGGAGTGGCCACTGTCAGGAAGTCACGGGGGCGCTCTGCCATCCACTGGTCGAGGGCAGCGCGCTGCCACGTGCGCAGCGGCGCGGCAGCAGCTGGGGGTCGGGGGGTCACGGGGAGTCGAGCCTAGGGAGCCGGGTCGCCCGCCGGCATGACCCTCCGAACGCTCGGCGTGTCAGGACCGGGCCGGATGTCCAGCAGACGCAGCCGCGACGCGTGGCGAGAACACCGCTCCCACCACAGCGATGGCCGTCATGATGAGGAAGATCGTGAGATAGACGCCGCCGTCCTGACCGGCTCGCACGTGAGACGTCGCGAAGATGACGCCGCCGAGTCCGGTCGCAAGAATCACTCCCAACGAGTCAGAGATCTGCAGCGCCGCCGAGTTCACCCCCTGCTTCTCGGGAGGTGACAGCTGCAGCACCAGCACCCCGAGCGAGCCGTAGAGAATGCCCATGCCGAAGGCACCGATCGCCCAAGTGAAAGCGATCACCTGCCACGGCACTGCTTCGATCGCCACGACGGTCGAGAGGGCAATTCCAGCAGTGGTGCACACCGCTCCGATGACGACAAGACGCTCGCGCGTGATCGAAAGACTGGGGCGCCCCTGGAGCCAGCTCCCGATGAACCAGCCGACGGCCGCGCCGGACAACGCTCCGCCGGCGAACATCGAGGAGAGGTCGCGCTCGCTGACCAGCATGAGAGGGACGAACCACTCGGCGCCGAAGAAGGCACCCGCGAACAGGCCACGGATGAGCACGACGGTGGGCAAGCCGCGCCCCACCCGCAGAGTCCCTTGCGGCAGCAGGCGTGGGACCGAGTAGGCCAGCATTGCGAGCGCCACCGGCGCCACCACCAACGATGACGCGTCCAGGCGCTGCCCGGCGACCTGGAGCAGCACGACGCCGACCGCGGCAACGAGCGCCAGTCGCTTTCGTCCTGGAGCAGGGACGGCGTCAGCATCGGGGTCGACGTGCATCGCCTGCAGGCGCGGAACGAGTATCACGCCCACCGGAATCAACAAGATCAAGACACCGAAGAAGACCCACCTCCACCCGAACGCGTCGGTGATGGCCCCGGCGACGAGCGGCCCCACGATGCCGGGCACGATCCACGCGCCGGACAAGGCAGTGAAGACCCGCGGCCGAAGGTGCTCCGGGTAGGCGCGACCGATGACGACGTACAGAGCCACAATGGCGGCGCCGAACCCAAGCCCCTGAAAGGCACGACCGAACAGGAACACCGGCATGGTGGGGGCGAAGCCGCAGACCAAGGTGCCCACCACGAAGGCGGCCAGTCCGGCCGTCAACGGCGGCACAGGACCGCGTCGATCGGCCCACCCACCAGCCGCCGCCATCGCGTACAGCCCAGCGGCCGTCACCGCTGTGGCACCCCATGCGTACAGCGACAACCCCTGGAGCTCACGTGCCGCCGTCGGCATGGCCGTGATGACACCCATCGCCTCGAAGGCGACGATGGTCATGACCGAGATGATGCCGAGCGTCAGCACCCGGAACTCAGGGCCAAAGATGCTGCCGACAGGCGGAGCCGCTGCACCGACCACCGGGCCTCCGTCGCCGCCCGGTGCAAGCTCAGGGTCGGGCGGCGTGGTCACCACCCCAGAGTAGGCGGGCCACTAGATCGTCACGCGCCGGACCTCAAGGCGTCGCCCGGCACTCCGGTTCGCCACCGTGTTCATGCCATGACCAGCGGCCCGATGTGGGTGAAGCGCCCTACTCGGAGCCGCCGCTGTCGCTTCCACCGCCGGGCAACCCCTCGTAGATCTTCTGGCAGTCGGGGCAGACCGGGAACTTCTGAGGGTCACGGTTGGGGATCCACACCTTGCCGCAGAGCGCGATCACCGGAGTTCCGGTGACGGCACTCTCCATGATCTTGTCCTTCTGGACATAGTGAGCGAAGCGTTCGTGATCGCCCGGCTCGGTCTCAGCGGGCTCGACGCGCTCTTCGAGGAGGGTGCCGAGGCCACCGTCGTCGGGAGCGGGGCTGAGGGGGTCTGTGGTCACGTGACGATTCTAGACATCAGTTCAGCGAAGGGTCGTCGGGGAAGGTGGCCACCATGGCAAGGCGTGGCGGCTGTCGGCGCAGAACCCGCTCCCACAGGCGCTCCGGATCGTCATCGGCGAGGTCACTGGGCTCGGCCGGGACGACGAACCATGAGCCCTCGCCGATCTCAGCCTCGAGCTGGCCAGATCCCCATCCGGCATACCCCGCGAACACTCGCATCGATGTCACCTCACCGGCCACCAACTCGGCGGGAGCGTCGAGATCGACCAGACCGATCCCGCCGTACACATGTCGGAAGCCCAAGGGCTCATCTTCTTCGCCCTTGCCGTCCAGGCGGGACGCCAGCGCCAGCGCGCTGTCGCGTCCGACCGGCCCGCCCTGGAACACCACCTGGGGCGGGGTCGCGTAGAGATGCCAGTCGGGCAGGATCTCGCTGACGTCAGTGGTCGACGGGCGGTTCAGGACGACGCCGAGCGCTCCGCTCTCGTCGTGGTCGACGAGCAGCACCACCGTCCGCGCGAAGTGCGGGTCACCCAGCTCGGGCGAGGCGACCAGGAGTCGTCCGGTCAACGACTGCTCGACCCAGGCTTCGTTGACGCTTGGTTCGTCCATAGCGCCATCCTCACCCAGATCGGACGCCGTCTCCAGCGTTTGGGTCAGGCTGCGGTCAGCGAGCCGAGCGCAGCGCGCAGCCGGTCGGTGGCCTCGGACGCAACGGCGTCCAACGAGGCGTCGCCGGCGATGCTCATCATGCCCGTCGGATCGACGGCTTCCACGAGGACCTCGTCTCCATCTTGCCGGACGACGACGTTGCAGGGCAGGAGGACACCGATCGAGGCCTGGGCACTGATGGCTTGATAGGCCAGGGGCGGGTTGCACGCCCCCAGGATGAGGAATGAACCGACGTCCTTATCGAGTTTGGCCTTCATGGTGGCCTTCACATCGATCTCGGTGAGGACGCCGAAGCCTTGCTCGGCGAGCGCATCTCGGGTGGCCGAGACGGCTTCTTCGAAGGGCAGGGAGACGTGGGTCTTGAGTGACATGTCCATGGAATAATACCCTAGGGGGTATAGTTGAACCGAGCAACTGACCGCATCACGACCAGATCTAAGGATGAGGAGCACCGGTGTCCACGCTGACCCTGACCAAGGAGAACTTCGCCGAGACCATCGGCGAGAACGACATTGTCTTCATCGACTTCTGGGCTGCGTGGTGTGGTCCGTGCCGCGCCTTCGGACCCGTCTTCGAGAGCGCCAGCGAGGTGCACGGTGATGTCGTCTTCGCCAAGGTCGACACCGAGGACCAGCAGGAGCTTGCCGGCATGTTCGGCATCACCTCGATCCCCACACTCGTAGCGTTCCGCGAGAAGGTTCTCGTCTACGGCGAGGCCGGCGCCCTGCCTGCACCTGAGCTCGAGAAGGTGCTCGGTGCCGTCAAAGAGCTCGACATGGAAGACGTGCACAAGAAGGTCGCAGAGCAGCAGCAGAAAGAGACCAGCGACGCTCAGTAGCGCCCTGCTGCGTCCCCCAGTGGCCTGGTGGTGCGGTCGCCGCGGCGCGTGAGCGCCTCGACCCCGTAGGCTCCCTCGAAGTCGAGGGAGGTTCCATGGTGTTCCGCGTTGAGTCCGAGGTCGGGCAGCTGCGTCAGGTGATCGTGCACCGACCGGGCCTTGAGCTCGCGCGATTGACCCCCAGCAATGTGCACGAGCTGCTCTTCGACGACGTCCTGTGGAAAGAGCGAGCGGTCGACGAGCACGATGCGTTCACCCAGACCCTGCGCCAGCGGGGGGCCACGGTGCACTACTTCAACGAGCTTCTCGGGCAAGCCCTTCAGCAGGAGGCCGCTCGCGAGTTCCTGTTGGAACGCGTCGTCCACGAAGAGACGATGGGGCCCACGCTGGTCAAACCCTTGCGCAAGCTGATCGCCGACACCGAACCGCAAGACCTCGCCGACTTCATGATCGGCGGAATTCTCAAGAAGGATCTGCCGGCCCCTGAGTGGCCGAGTCTCCTGTGGCGCCTACTCGATGACGAAGACTTCGTCCTCGCGCCCCTGCCGAACCACCTGTTCCAGCGCGACAACTCCGCGTGGGTCTACGGAGGCGTCTCGGTCAACCCGATGGCCAAGGCGGCGCGAAAGCGCGAAGCCATCCACTCCCGACTGATCTACCGGTTCCACCCCATGTTCGCCGCCGCCAAGGACGACATCGTCATGTACTACGGCGACGACGATGAGGTGCACGACCCCGCCACCTGCGAGGGGGGCGACATCCTGGTCATCGGCAACGGCGCCGTCATGATCGGCCTCAGCGAGCGCACGACGCCGCAGGGCGCGGAGATCCTCGCGCAGAGCTACTTCCAGCGAAGCGGAGGCGCGGTCACCCGCGTGATCGCCGTCGAGCTGCCCAAGACCCGAGCGTTCATGCACCTCGACACCGCGATGACCATGCTGGATGCCTCATCGTTCATCACGTACCCGTACCTGCCCGACGAGATGCGCAGCTACACCATCACCCCAGGTGAGGATGGGGCGATGACGATCTCGCAGAACGACGACCTTTGGACCGCCGTTGCTGAGGCACTCGAGATCGACAGGGTCCGCGTTCTCTCGGTGACCCAAGACATCCGAGCCGCCGAGCGCGAGCAGTGGGACGACGGCAACAACTTCTTGGCCATCTCGCCAGGCGTCGTGGTGGGCTACGAGCGCAACACGACGACGAACCGGTACCTCGAGGACCACGGGATCGAGGTCATTGCGTCAGCGGGCAGCGAACTCGGGCGTGGACGCGGTGGTCCGCGGTGCATGACCTGCCCCATCGAGCGCGGCCCCGCCTAGCAGCTGCCAGCACACGAGAGCTCAGCCCTCTTGCGCGGCCTCCAGGCGCGCCTGCAACGCTGCGAGCTGGCTCTGCAGAGCCGTCGGGACGTGGCTGCCGAACTTGGCGTAGTACTGGTCGGTGAGCTCTGCCTCGTCGATCCAGCTCTTCGGCTCAACCGCGAAGAGCTCGGCGACCTGCTCGTCGGAGAGGTCGAGCCCGTCGAGGTTCATCGAACCCTCGGCCGGCAACTTGCCGATCGGTGTGTCGATCGCGTCGGCGTCACCATCGAGGCGACGGATGACCCAGTCGAGGACGCGGCTGTTCTCGCCGAATCCTGGCCACAGGAACTTGCCGGCGGCGTCTTTGCGGAACCAGTTGACCTGGTAGATGCGTGGAAGTTTGTCGGCACTGGTGGCCCTGCCGACGTCGAGCCAGTGACCCCAGTAGTCGGCCATGTTGTAGCCGCAGAACGGCAGCATCGCGAACGGGTCGCGGCGGAGTTCGCCGACGGTCCCTTCGGCGGCAGCGGTCTGTTCGCTGGAGACCGTCGAGGCCAGGAACACGCCGTGCTCCCAGTCGAACGACTCGTTGACCAAGGGAACGTTCGTCGCGCGCCGTCCCCCGAAGAGGATCGCGTCGATCGGGACGCCCTTGGGGTCTTCCCAGTTGTCGGCAATCGACGGGCACTGCGCGGCCGGCGCGGTGAAGCGACTGTTCGGGTGCGATGACGGCTCGTCTGACGCCGGCGTCCAGTCGCGGCCCTTCCAGTCGATCAGGTGCGCAGGAGCCTCGTCGGTCAGGCCCTCCCACCAGACGTCACCGTCGTCGGTGAGGGCGACGTTGGTGAAGATGCTGTTGCCCCAGAGTGTGTCGATCGCGTTCTGGTTGGTCGAGGCGCCAGTCCCCGGAGCCACCCCGAAGAAGCCGGCCTCGGGGTTGATCGCGTACAGACGGCCGTCGTCGCCGAAGCGCATCCACGCGATGTCGTCACCAACGGTCTCGACCTTCCAACCAGGGATGGTCGGCTGCAGCATGGCGAGGTTGGTCTTGCCGCAGGCGCTCGGGAAGGCGGCGGTGATGTGGTGCGTCGTGCCCTTGGGCGAGGTGAGCTTGAGGACGAGCATGTGTTCGGCCAACCAGCCCTCGTCGCGCGCCATGACCGACGCAATGCGAAGCGCGAAGCACTTCTTGCCGAGCAGGGCGTTGCCGCCGTAACCGGAGCCGTACGACCAGATCTCGCGGGTCTCGGGGAAGTGCACGATGTACTTGGTGTCGTTGCAGGGCCAGGCGACGTCCTGCTCGCCCTCGGCCAGCGGGGCGCCGACGGTATGAATTGCGGGAACGAAGTCGCCGTTCTCGCCGATGAGCTCAAGAGCCGGCGTGCCCATGCGCGTCATGATCCGCATGTTCACCACGACGTAGGCGGAGTCGGTGATCTCGACTCCGAGCTGCGAGATCGTGCCGCCCAGCGGTCCCATGCTGAACGGGACGACGTACATCGTGCGGCCGCGCATCGAGCCGTCGAAGAGCGGACGCAGCGTCTCGCGCATCTGGTCGGGCGCCATCCAGTTGTTGGTGGGTCCGGCATCCTCTTCGCGCTCGGCACAGATGTAGGTGCGGTCCTCGACCCGGGCGACGTCCTTGGGGCTGGAACGCGCAAGGAAGCTGTTCGGGCGCTTCGCGTCGTTCAGCCGCACGAAGGTGCCGGCCTCGACCAGCTCGGCGGTCAGACGGTCCCACTCCTCCTGCGAGCCGTCGGCCCATACGACCCGGTCAGGCTTGGTCAACGTGGCGATCTCCTCGACCCAGGCCAGCAGCTTGGCGTTCTTCGTGGGAGCTTCAGCGAGACCGGGAATCGTCATGATGACCTCTTCGGCGAGATGCGGCGGGATATGCCTCTCAGGGTGCCCTAAGTGGCCGAAATCCTCCATCTGATGACGCAAAAACCCCCCTTTACCTGCAGGTTTGTGAGCAACTCCACATGATGAAACGGCCTATCTGGTGATCTGGGTCACGAGACCCGCCGCCTTGTCACGACTGCTGGCAGCCCGCCCTTCGGCCGCAGAGTCACTCCGAAGTCCTCGCGAATCGTGCTGGGTCGTAGCGGCCTTACCCGCAGCGCGCGGGCCAGGGTGGCGATCACCATCGGCGCCTCCATCAGTGCGAGATCGCGACCGATACAGAGGCGAGGTCCGGCCCCGAACGGGAAGTACGTGAGCGGCCCACTCCCCGTCTCGGCCGGCGATCTGTCCCCCATGAAGCGCTCCGGGTCGAACTGTTCGGGCTTGGGCCACCACATGTCGTCGTGCTGCACCGCATAGGGCGAAAGGATCACCGTCGCCCCAGCCGGCAGATCGAAGCCGCCCACGACATCGGCCTCCAGGCTCCGCCTGGTGATGACCCAGGCCGGCGGGTAGAGCCTGAGGCACTCGGCCACAGCGGCCCGCGTGTACGGCAGACGCTCGATCACGTCGGCATCCCAGCCGTGGGCCAAAGGATCGGGAAGTGCAGCCACCTCGGCATCCACCCGGCGCTCGGCCTCAGGGTGCGCGGCCAGCAGCACCCACGACCAGGTCAGAGTCGCGGCCACGGTCTCGTGGCCGGCAACGATCAGGGTGACCACTTCATCGCGGACCTCCTGCTCGGACGCCAGCTCCTCGTCGAGTGCGGTGATGAGCAGCCACAACGTGTCAGTGCCCGGCTCGGCGGACCGGCGCGTGGCGAGGACGTCGTCGACGGCAGCGTCGAGCACCGACATCGAGTGGCGAAGGCGACGATGTCCTGGCGTCGGCCACGATTCAGGGACCGGCAGCGGCTGCTGAGCCTTCGCCACAACAACGTGAAGAGCGGCCATCACGGCTTCGACAAGCTCGTCGGCCCGTCCAGAGAGCGGACCACCGAGCAGCGTCGCGGCGACGATGTCCAACGTCAGCTCGAGCATTGCCGCATCGAGGTCGAGCTCAGCCTCGGGCTCGCTGCCGAGCACCTTGCCCACCCACGCAGTACACGCCTCATGCACCGCTTCCGCCATGGACGCCACAAGATCGTGGTGGAACCCTGCCGACATGATGCGACGCATCCGTCGCCAGAGGTCGGCGTCGCTGGCCAGCAGGCCAGTACCGGTCACGAGCGCCAATGTGTCGTACTGGATGGTGCGCTTGCCATAGGCCCTGTGGTTGCCCTGCAGCACCCGGCGCACATCGTCGGGATCCGAAAGCAACCAGACCTCGCTGCGCGGCATCGGGAATCGCACCACGGGTCCGTAGCGGTTCGCGCACTGCGCAAGGAACGCCGGCGGGTGTCGCCTCATGAGCGCAATGTTCCGCAGCATCTCAGGGCCTTCTGGCCCTGGGGGTGACGCACGCTCCGGAGTGACACTCACAGTGGAAGCCTATGGAGCAGCCGAGGTTCTCCCGGCGTGGGTACGTGCACTTGGTCGCCGCGCGAGGCACCCTGGGGGCCCCTGGACCTCACCTTCCCCGAGGAGCCGAACATGCAGGACGTCACCCACCCGCACCACTCACACGAGCACCGCGTCTGGGTGATTCCGGACAGCTCCCTCGGCCGCGGCGCCTCATTGGTCTTCGTCGTCGCCACCGTTGTCGCCCTGGCCGCCCCGGTTCTGGCCTGGGTCACGCAACACCTGGTCAGTCCGGGAGCCGGCACTCCTTGGTTCTTCACGCTCTGGGGCTCGACGCTGGTGGCTCTGGTCGTCGCTACCGCGTCCGCAGCGGTGGCCGCTGTGGCCCTCGTACGCGACCACGCCCTGCTCCTCCTCGCTCCGGTCGCCTTCGCTGTCGTCGGCCTCGCTGCCTTGATCACCACGAATGGCGTCCTGAGCTAGTCACGTGGCCGAGACCCTCGTCGACGGCGATCTGCTCGACCGCGGCGATGACGGTCTCTTGCGGTGCTTCTGGGGCGGCAGCACACCGGAGTACCGCGCCTACCACGACACCGAGTGGGGACGTGCGGTCCACGACGACTCTCGGCTCTTCGAGAAGATCTGCCTCGAGGGATTTCAAGCGGGGCTCTCCTGGCTCACGATCCTGCGCAAGCGCGAGAACTTCCGCGCCGCCTTCGCCGGCTTCGATGTCGATGTCGTCGCCGACTTCGACGAACCGGATGTCGAGCGTCTCCTGCAGAACGCCGGCATCGTTCGGCACCGACGGAAGATCGAGTCGACCATCAACAACGCCCGGCGCTGCGCCGACCTGCACGCATCCGGTGAGACTCTGGATGAGCTGGTCTGGGGCTTCGCGCCCGACCCATCCACCCGTCCCTCGCTCATGACCAGGCAGTGGCTGACGGACAACCCGAAGACGGCCGAGTCGACCGCTCTTTCGCTAGAGCTCAAGCGCAGAGGGTGGAGCTTCGTCGGCCCCACGACGATGTACGCCTTCATGCAGTCGGTCGGCGTGGTGAACGACCACCAGGCCGGGTGTCACGCCAACCGCGCCCGAAGTGAGTAGCCTGCTCGTCACCCCCATCACTGCGGAGCCTTGATGACACACACGCTCGCCTACCCGGTCCCGCCCACCGTTCTCTTGGACGCCCTGGGCAACCTCGACTACCTCGCCGCGCGGAGCGCACGGTTCGGCGGCGTCGGCACACCGACTGTCGAATTCAGCGATGACACAGTCGGCATCACCTCGATCCGACAGCTCCCCATGGACAAGATTCCGTCTGCGATCAAAGGTCTTGTGGGCGACGGACAGATCACGCAGGTCGACACCTGGACCCGAGAGCCGCACCCTGACGGATCCTTGAAGGGCACCTGGCGCGCCGACCTCGGCAGCGCCCCCGCCGATATGGGTGGCGACTACACGATCGTTCACACCGACGAGGGCAGCAGCTACTCGTGCAGCATCAACGTGAAGGTCAAAGTGCCCTTCATCGGCGGCAAGATCGAGCAACAGGTGCGCGGCTATCTCGACTACATCGTCAGCAAGGAGCAGCAGTTCCTCGCCGACTGGTTGAGCAAAGACTAGCCATGAGCGACGTACGCGATATCCGCCTGTGCGTTCTTGGATTCGGGCACGTCACTCAACGCTTCTGCGAGCTGGTCCAGGACCGCGAAGGGGCGCTTGCCCGCGACCACGGTGTCCGCTTCCTCGTCACCGCAGTAGGAACCGGCAGCCACGGATCGTGGCTCGACCAGCGCGGTCTGACGCCCGCATCGGCCCTCGCGCGATTCCGCACCGATGGCGATCGCTTCCCAGATCCCGAGCGCGCCGGCGTCGACCTCATCGCCGCATCAGGCGCTGACGTGCTCATCGAGTCGACGCCCCTTGCGCACGGTGGCCGGGTCGCCATCGGCCACGTCGACGCTGCGTTCGACGCCGGGCTCGACGTGGTGACGGTCAACAAAGGCCCCATCGCCTGGGACTACCGACGACTTCGCACACGCGCCGACGCAGAAGGGCGCCAGCTGCGACACGAAGGCGTCACCATGGACGGCTGCCCCGTCTACAACTTGGCGGAGTTCTGCCTCCCGGGCGACCGCGTTCTGAGCTTCCGCGGTGTCCTCAACTCGACAAGCAACTACGTCCTCGACGCCATGGCCGAGGGCGCGACGCAGCAGGAGGCGATCGCAGAGGCGATCGAGGCCGGGATCGCCGAGACCGATCCGAGCTATGACCTCGAAGGGCATGACGCCGCAGCGAAGGTAGCGGCTCTCGCAAATGTCCTTCTCGATGCCGACATCACCCCCGATGTCATTTCCCGCGACTCGATTGCCGACCTCACGCACGACGACGTCGCACAGGTGCTCTCGTACGGACGCCGACTGCGGTTGATCGGCGAAGCGCAGCGCGAGGAAGGCGGGGACGTCATCGCCAGCGTCTCGCTGACACCCGTACGCAGCCAAGACCCGATGTACTGGATCTCAGGCACCTCCTCATGCCTCATCCTGGAGACCGAGATGGCTGGCACCGTCGAGATCGTCGAGCGCGACGGCCTGCTCACCCAGACTGCGTATGCCGTCTACGCCGACCTGCTCACCCTCGCCCGAGGTCGCTGAGTCTGGACCCCCTATCGGGCGAGAGCGATCTCTTCGCAGCGCCCGACGGCCCGGTCGATGGCCGGCCGGTCAACGATCAGCAGCGACGTCAGCCAGATTCCGTTCTGGATCACCAACACATCCGCTGCCCGCCTCGCGACCTCAACGGCCCCTAGGCCTCGGTTGGCAGCTGCGATCAAGACGCCAAGACCATTTCGGTAGCCCTCTTGCGCCTCTTGGTTGATGCCGGCATACACCGGGTCGATCGGAGCGAGCGCCCACAGCTGAAGGCGGAGCGCGAGATACTCCCCCGCCAGGAACTCATCGGCCGCCACCCGGCGAAGCGACCGAATGAGCTGGGCCCGGGCATCGAGCCCCGGACGCGGCTCAACAAGCTGGGCGTCCTGCTCGCCGAGTCGCCGCAGTGCTGCCGCGATCAGTGCGGTCTTGTCGGGAAAGTAGTAGTTCATCAGCCCGAGGGCAACACCCGCTTCGCGAGCGACGGCTCGCATGCTGACCCCAGAGATGCCTGCTCGCGCGAGAACCGCGAGAACCGCATCGAGAATCCTCTGCTCCTTGTCGCTGGGGCCGTCCGGCGCGACAGCACCCACTCCTCGGTCGGCGGTAGGAGAGACGCTCACGAGCGAAGCTCCTGGCTCGACCGCAGCAGTGCGACCAACAATGCATCTCGCTGGGCCGCGAGTTCTTCCACCGTGCCTCCGTCCGTTGCGTCAGCCACACCCTCGACCAGCAGGGCGCGCGTCTCGGCATCCAGCCGCGGGGCACCCAGGTCGTCCCACCACCGATTGAAGCTGTCGGTGTACCGCGCGCAGAACTCATCGATCCCGCCCTCACCGGCCCCCAGGTGAAACAGCTCGGTCGGTCCCATGGCCGCCCACCGCAATCCGGGTCCTGCCCACACCGCCGTGTCGACGTCCTCAACGCTGGCGACCCCGGTCGTCACCAGATGTATGACCTCGCGCCAGAGCGCCGCCTGCAGCCGGTTGGCCACATGACCTGGAACCTCTCGCTGCACCTCAATCGTCACCTTGCCGACCGACTCGTAGAAGCCCCTCGTCTGTCGCACCACACCCGGGCGGGTGCGTTCGTTGCCCAGCACCTCGACCAGTGGAATGAGATGGGGCGGGTTGAAGGGATGGCCAAGGACGAAGCCGCCCGGGTCACGCCAGCCCTGCTGCATCTCAGTGAGTGTCAGTCCAGAAGCGGACGACGCAACGACCGTCGACGCGTCGAGCTCCGGCTCGATCTCGCGGTAGAGGGCGTGCTTGAGGTCGAGTCGCTCAGGCACGCTCTCTTGCACGAACTGCGCCCCCTGGACGGCCGAACGAGGGTCGGAATGAAACGTCACCGCGTCCGGGTCACCCGCATCGGTCATCCCGAGCCCGGTCAGGATCGGCCAAGCGGTCTCCACCCCTCGACGCACGCTTCGCTCAACTGTCGGCTCGGGGTCGAACACGGCCACCGACTTTCCGGCCGCCAGGAAGAGTGCCGCCCAGCTGGCACCGATGACACCGCCGCCCAGGACGGCCACCCGCCGGCACTCCAGCGGGTGGAAGCGTGACTCAGCCGCCGGACTACCCACCGGAGGATTCACGGTACTCAGACGATGCCGCGTTCTTGTAGGCGTCGAGGACCAGGCCGTGGAAGTGGTGAACCGCATGCTCAGACAGCCCAGACCCTTGGGGGTCGTACACGATGCGCCCCTGGGTGAAGGCCGGCGTCTGCATGCCACGCTGGACGCTCTCGACGAGTGAGATGTCTTCCTTCTGGAGTACCTCGTCGATATAGCGGATGCTCTCGAGCTCGGCCGCATTTGGCTCGTCAGTCTCAAGGAAGAAGTCAAAGATCTCTCGAGTCCGGTTCGGCGCAACTGGAATCATGCGCCACACCATGAAGTTCGCTCGCCCCGGATACCGCATCAGGCATGTGTTCGGCCATAGCCACCAGACAGCGTGCTCGGTGGTCGTGGCCTCCGAGACGTCGTACGCCGAGTTGGCGCTCTTGCCGGCTTCGGCCATGTGGCTGGAGTAGATCCCGTGGGTCGTCACCTGGTAGGTGCTCATGTCGACGAGTGACACGAAGTCCTTGTGGGCGATGTGGCAGTGGTAGCACTCGAGGAAGTTGTCGATGACGGCCTTCCAGTTCGCCTCGATGTCGTAGGTGAGGCGATGCGCGAACGTGAGGTCTGACACGTCAGGAGCGCGCTCCTCGATCTCGGCGCCGAGGTCGCCGGCCTGAGCGGCGAGCGGCGCCGCGTCGGGATCGAGGTTGACGTACACGAAGCCGCAGAACTCGGTCACCTGCACCTGATCGAGGCAGACCTCGCTCTTGTCGAAGCCCACCACGTGCTTGGTCTTGCGCGCCGAGCTCAGCTGCCCGGTCAGGTCGTACGTCCAGGCGTGGTACGGGCACACGATGCTGTTCGTCGTTCCCGACTCAGCCAGTAGCTCATGAGCTCGGTGCTTGCAGACGTTGTAGAACGCCCGCAGCTCGCCCGCTCCATCGCGCACAGCAACGATCGGCATCCCTGCGATGGTGTCGGACACGTAGCTACCGGGCTCGCGGAGCTTCTCGACGTGGCAGAGCCACTGCCAGGTGGAACCAAAGATCGCCCGCTGCTCGAGATCGAACCAGACAGGCTCGGTGTAGGCGTCCGCGTGCAGTGACAAGGAGGCGGCCGGATCGGGGTCGTACCCCTCGGAGATGTCGACGGGTGCTGGACGCGTGCGGGGCGTCATGTCTGCTCCTCGGTGAACGGTTGCGCCTGCCTCGATTCGTGGACGCTAGCACCGTTTGAACGATCGTTCAATGATTGGCGGCCTCGGGCGTCACCCGCTGTCAGCGCGTGCGGGCCACCTCGCCAGGCAGGGGCCACGCGTTCGGCGTGCACCCGAAAAGACCCTTTGACTGCTGCATCATGACGGGGGCGCGCATTCCGCTGCCGCCGCAGCCGGAGTGTCCGAGGCCGAGCCAGTGGCCGGTCTCATGGTTGACCACCAACGCGCGATACTGGCGCAGCGTCGCACCTGAAGACTTGAGGTAGGGCGTTCCCCGACGCCACCGGTCCGCATTGATGACCACGTAACGACCGACGCGACAGCTGTAGTAGCTGCTGCAGATCGGCGCGAACGAAGGCACCAGCTCAGCCTGGCTCAGCACCAGCGAGAACGCACCCCCGTTCGTCACCTGCGAGAAGTGGATATGGGAGCGCGACCAGCCACGAAGGTCGGAGTAGATCTCGGCCGTGCGGTTCTGGAACGACTTCAGGGCACCGCTGACGTTGCCCCTGGTCTCGATGCGGTACGTGACTACACGCACAGTCGTGAGGGTGATGCGCTTGCTGGTGGCCGACAGATGCCGGTAGCGCGCGTCCAACGCGACGCGGTAGCGCTGTGGTCCGTACCTGTCCATGCCTTCGATTCGGAACAGGAAACGTCCCTGGCCCCCCTGCTGGACCCGCGACACCGTGGCCCAACGCCCATTGACCAAGCGCTGCAGCATCACGCGTTCGCCACCGAAGCCCGGGCGTGCACGCCCCTGCAACTTGACCACTCCGCCTGGCCGAACCCACTCGCGACGCAGTGACACCGACAGGACGGGCTTGACCTGCACTTTGCGTACGGGGCTCAGCGAGGCACCCGCTGCGGCCGACTCCAGATGCATGACCCGGAAGCGTGTGGAGTTGGTGAGCCGCACCGTCCACTCGGCGCGTCCCTCCAGTCCGGTGTTGGCCGTCTCGCCGTCTTGCCATCCGGTGCGCCCGATCCGTTGGTACTGCAGCAGCACCTGCTCATCGGCCACCGGAAGCCGATCCGCCTCGGTGAGCAGCCGGCCCGTCACAGTCACCCGATCGCTCGGCCCGACACGCTTCACGTCACTCTGTGCCTGCAGAACAGTAGGAGCAGGGACTGGCTCGGCAGCAGGTGCAACAGCCACCTCGGCACCGGAAGCCGGCGCCACGGCCAGCAATGTCACGCCAAGGGCGCACGACAAGCAGGCCCGCACCGTGCGAATCCCCATCAGCACACGGTATGCGAGGCTGGTCGCAGGATCGACCCACCACGGAGGATTCATGCGACTGCTCGTCATGGGCGGCACCCAGTTCGTCGGACGCCATATCGCCGAGATCGCCATCGAACGCGGCCATGAGGTCACGGTGTTCCACCGCGGCAGATCGAACGCTGACGCCGTGCCGGAAGCCACCCACATCATCGGTGACCGCGACACCGATCTCGAGCGCCTTGCTGGTCGCGAGTGGGACGCGACCGCCGATGTGAGTGCCTACGTGCCGCGGCAGGTCGCCGAACTGGCCGAAGCCCTCAACGGGCGAGGTGGCCGACATGTCTTCGTGTCGACGGTCTCGGTGTATGCAGAGCCCGCTCCGCAGAACTGCACTGAGGACGCCCCACTGATCGAGCTGCCCGACCCCACCACGGAGGTGGTCGACGACGACACGTACGGCGGCCTCAAGGTGCTCTGCGAACGCGCGGTCGCGCAGCACTACACCGACGCCCTCGTCATCCGACCCACATACGTCGTCGGACCCCACGACTACACCCACCGCTTCACGTACTGGGTGACCCGCATCGCTGCTGGCGGACGCGTCATCGCGCCGGACATCCCCGGCTACGGCATCCAGGTCATCGACGCCCGCGACCAGGCACGCTGGATTCTCGAGCTCCTCGAACGCGGCGACTCAGGAACGTTCCACACCGTCAGTCCACCTCCGGCGTTTACGTTTGCCGACATGTTGCAGACGATCGTTGACGCCGTGGGGCCAGCTGACACCGAGCTCGTTGCCATCGATCCGCGGTTCCTGATCGAACACGACGTCGGCAACGTCGACCTGCCGCTCTGGTACCCGTCTCCCGACCCGGACGCCGGCCTCAACTGCGACCCGTCCCGCGCACAGGCCCACGGTTTCGCCACCCGTTCGCTGGCCGACACCGTGCGCGAGACACTCGCCCATGAACGGGCTACCCCGACGCCCAACCCGGACGGAACCGGTTGGAGCCAAGAGCGCGAAGCCGAGGTGCTCGCTGCGTGGGACGCCCACTGAGCGTCCACGCTTGAAGGGCTAGACGCGACCCGACACCTTGTCGGCCACCTTCGCCAGCGGAGAGGTGCTCGCCCGGCCGCCCTGCTCTTGGCTGTCTGCTGCCCGGTAGGTGGCGTACATGGCCTGGACTCCGAGCCAGCGAAACGGCTCCGGCTCCCAGTTGCGCACCTTGCGGCCGACCCACGGCAGGGCGGTGAGCTCGGTGCTTTCACCCAGAACCAGGTCACGCAAGGTGCGTCCGGCCAGGTTGGTGGTGGCCACACCGTGACCGACATACCCGCCGGCCCAGCCCAGTCCCGTGTTGCGGTCGAGGCCGACGGTCGAGCACCAGTCGCGCGGAACCCCCAGAACGCCCGACCACGCATGAGCGATCGGGATCTCAGATGTCGAGGGGAACATCCGCACGAGGATCTCGCGCAGCGCGTCGATCGTCTGCGGCTGCGTCGAGCCGTCGTTGTCGGTCTGCGACCCGTAGCGGTAGGGGACGCCCCGCCCGCCGATAGCGATCCGGCCGTCAGCCGTGCGCTGCACGTAGCAGTAGGCATGCGCCAGATCACCGAGCGTCTCCATTCCGGCCCAGCCGATCTCGTCCCACACCGCCTCTGGCAGCGGATCGGTGACGATCATCGACGAGTTCATCGGCAGCCACGACCGCTTGAGACCCTTGATGCCTGCGGTGAAGCCCTCGGTGGCTCGAAGCACGAAGTCGGCAGCGACGTCACCCCGGTCAGTACGTACGCGATGAGGTTCGATCGCCGTCACAGTCGTTCCTTCGGCGATCGTGACCCCCAGTCGCTCAACGACGTCCGACAGCCCACGCACGAGCTTGGCCGGCTGGATGCGGGCGCCATGCGGGCTGTACGCACCACCCAATGTGTTGGCGACGTTGATGCGCGCAACCGACTCCTCCGCACTGATCAGTACGTGGTCGGTCTCATCCCAGGCATGCTCCTCCTCGACGAATGCCTGGAGCCGCTCGAGCTGAGCGGGTGTGTACGCCACCTCGAGCGTTCCACCTTTGACGATGTCTGCAGCAATCCCTTCGCGCTGAGTGACCGCGATGACCTCATCGACGGTGGCGTTCATCGCCCGCTGCAGATCGATCACACTCTGACGCCCGTGCGTGGCCGCGTACCGGCGCCGCGAGCCAGCGATCCCGCCGAAGAGCCAGCCACCGTTGCGGCCACTTGCCCCGTACCCGGCGAAGCGCTGCTCGACGACAGTGACGTCGAGCGAGGGGTCGGCCTGCTTCAGGTAGTAGGCGGCCCACAGGCCGGTGAACCCGCCACCCACGATGCAGACATCCACCGATGTGGGCCCTTGAAGAGGCGCCCGCTGCGCAGGGAGGCCGATTTCGTCATACCAGAAGGACACATTTCCGTTGAGGGTCACGCATTGATTGTCCCCGGTGCGGCATGATCGAGCGACATCACCCCCTGACACGAGCCTCGGACTGGGAGTCAACGTGACAACACCGGATGCGCCCACGGTCACCACCGAGTGGTCGATCCCGCGCGGCCTGATCATTCTGCTCGGCGGCGCGGGCATCTTCGTGGTGATGTTCGGTCTGCAGTCGTTCCAGGGCATCGTCGGCCCCACCTTCCTGGCGCTGATGCTCGTGATCACGATGGTGCCGCTGCAGCACTGGATGATCCGCAAGCACTGGCCACGTTGGTTGGCCATCACCACCATGGTTCTCGGTGCCTACGCGATCTTGGTCTCCCTAGGGCTGGTCCTGCTGTACGCCGGCGCCAAGTTCGCCAGCCTGGTGGCTGAGAACGCCCCGAGCGGCGATGCCATCACCAAGGACGCGCAGAACTTCCTGTCGAACCTGGGCATCGGCCAGAAGCAGATCGACGCAGCCACCGGTTCGACTCTCACCCCAGAACGTGGCCACGTTCGTCACCGACGTGCTGTCGAGCCTCAGCAGTGTGGCCGGCTCGCTCTTTCTCGTACTCGCCGTCATCATCTTCCTCGGTCTCGACAGCCTAGGTTTCACCGACCGGCTTCGCTACACGGCGAAGAGCCGGCCCGACATCTCGGACGCGATGTCGAACTTCGCCAGCGGAACGCGGACCTACCTCGCGGTCTCCACCATCTTCGGCGGCATCGTGGCGGTCATCGACACGATTGCGCTGTACATCATGGGCATCCCCGCGCCCATCCTCTGGGGTTTCGTCGCCTTCGTCACGAACTACATCCCCAACATCGGGTTCGTCATCGGCGTAATCCCGCCGGCCGTCCTGGGCTTGCTCGTCGGCGGATGGAAGCTCGCCATCCTGGTCGTCGTCGTCTACAGCGTCATCAACTTCCTCATCCAGTCGATCATCCAACCGAAGTTCGTGGGTGACTCAGTCAACCTCGCGACCACGGTCACGTTCTTGTCGATGGCCATCTGGACTCTGACGATCGGACCGCTCGGCGCCCTGCTCGCAGTGCCGTTGACCCTGCTCACCAAGGCCATCCTCATCGACCTTGACCCCAGTACGAGATGGATTGGGACATTGCTCGGGTCGACGACACCTTCCGAAGACGACGATGCTCCACCGGGTCAGGAACCCATCACACCTGCGATCGTCGATCAGTCCGACGAGTAGAAGCGGCTAGGGCGCCGGGGCCAGTCCCGGGGGAAGCTCACCGCTGTGAGCCAGCACCAGGCGCTGCGTCGGTCTGGTGAGCGCTACGAAGAGCGCACGGTGCCCATGCCGGCTCTCCGCCACCATCGCCGCCGGTTCGACGACCACGACGACGTCGAACTCCAGCCCCTTGGCTCGCTCGCCTGAGAGCAGCACCACCTGGGCTTGCAGGTCGTCTTCTTCAGCAGAGAGCCAAGGAGCCAGCGCCTCGCCCAGCTGTGCCACGTGCGCTCGCGTGGCGATCACGGCCAGCCGACCGTCGCCCAAGGTCTCAACCTCGCCAGCAACGACCATGGCCACCGAACTGAGGTCGTCGATCCTGACCGCACGCGGTTGCTCTCCTTCTCGTACCGAGGTGGGTGCCTCGGTCTCGAAACCAGCCTTGGAGAGCATGGCGGTGGCTTGGTCCATGACGGAAGCCGGGGTTCGATAGTTGATGGTCAGGTCGCGGCGCGTCCACGCGTCACCGACATGGGGTTCCAGCGCGTCGTGCCATGACGATGACACTGCGGCACCGGTCGCCTGTGCCATGTCGCCCACCACGGTGAACGACTTCGTAGGGCATCGACGCATCAGCAGCCGCCACATCATGGGGCTGAGCTCCTGGGCCTCGTCGACAATCACGTGCCCGTACGTCCAGGTGCGGTCCACGAAGGCTCGCTCGGCAACCGTGTAGACCTCACCGGACTCGGCGAACCGCGATGCCAAAGACTCGGCCGACACCAACTGGCTGGCCGGGCCACCCATCGACTCGAGCACCTCGCGGGCATGCCGCAGGTCGTCAACGGCCACTCGACGCTCGCGATGGCTCTCGGCCACGACGTCCTCGTCGTCGACACCAGTCAGCTCGGCCACCTCGTCGAGCAGCGCCACATCAGCAGTTGTCCACCCCTCATCCCGCTGACGCAGCAAGAGCTCTCGGTCGTCGTTGCTCCAACCGGGCGTCGCGTCAAAGACCCGTTCGGGGCTGGCGAACAGGTCTTTCAGCACCAGCTCGGCGGCCAGCGGGGGCCAGGCCAGGTTGAGCTCGCGCCGCACATCGGGTGACTCGCGCAGGACGGCCTCGACATCATCGCGGTCGACGGTGTCGGGTGAGTGCCCAGTGGCATTGGCGTAGAGGTCGATCAGGTGCTGCAGCATCGCTCGGACGAACACTGCTCGCCCGGCGTTATGGGAACGCCCATTGCGTCGGGCAGATTCGGCAGCCGACCGCATGGCGCGGGGCCGTAGCGGAAGGGTCACGCTCTCGACCTTCATCGACCGTTCCTTGGCCGGGATTCGAACGCGCTGCCGCACCGCACGCTCGAGCACCTGGGTCATGCGAAGTGAGCCCTTCAGGGCCGCCGCGTCCTCGCTGTCCCGACCGGTCACGGTGACCCCCGGAAAGAGCTCGGATGAGGTCGCCGTCACCACTCCTGTCTCACCCAACGACGGAAGCACCTGTGAGATGTAGCGGAGGAAGACGGGACTCGGCCCCACCAAGAGAACGCCGCGCGACTCCAGCCGGTCACGATGGGTATAGAGCAGATAGGCGGCCCGGTGCAGCGCGACAGCGGTCTTGCCCGTGCCTGGCCCTCCTTGTACGACGAGCATTCCCCGGAGCGGGGCTCGAACGATCTCGTCCTGCTCGCTCTGGATGGTCGCGACGATGTCGCCCATCCGTCCCGTGCGGCGGGCATTGAGCGCTGCGAGGAGCGCGCCGTCCGTGGTGAGGCTGGTTGACTCCGAGGTGTGCGAGATGAGATCTGGGCGCGCCTCGAAGGTGTCAAGGTCGAGCACGTCGTCGTAGATCGCCGTCACTCCCCTGGCCTTCGTCTCCAGATGTCGACGGCGCACGACATCGCCAGGTCGCAGTGACGTGGCCTGGTAGAAGTCGCGAGACGCCGGAGCGCGCCAGTCGACCAGCAGCTGCGCCTGGTCGTCGTCGAAGAGACCGAGGCGTCCGATGTAGCGCACGCTGTCGTCGGACATGTCGAGGCGGCCAAAACAGAGCCGTTCCTCAACACCGGTGAGCTGCACGAGCCGGTCCTCGTAGAGCGTGGCGAAGGCATCACGCTCTGATCGGGCAGCAGGGGTTCCGCTGGCCCCCGCACGACGAACGCGGCGCAGCTCGCGGTCTGTGCGGTCACGCAGCAGATCGAGGCGCGCGTAGAGGATGTCGACATGCCGCTGCTCGGCATCAACCTCACTGGTCGTCATCGAAACCTCTGCACGTCACAGGCGTCCCTCATCAGTCATTCCCAAAGTGGGGGTCGCCCAGCCTACCGATCCCTAGCCCGCCGAGTGCTCACCTGGTGGTCCGGATCCGACGCCGAGTGCGCGCCTACACCGAGAAGTGGACGCCAGTAGCGTCCTCGGAGAACCGCCAGAGCGTGTCGATGTCTTGGCCTAGCCGAAACCGACGAAGGATCGGTTTGCGCACCGGTGGCCCGAGGTTGCCCAACGCGGGGGCATAGAGGTCACCACCCCTCGCGCCCGGATCGGTGCTCGCCCGCAGTTGCGACCGAGCGCCGTCACCTGGGGTCATCGTCGTCGCCGACACCAGCCACCCACGAGGCCCCCGAGACATCCGCTTCGGGTCCTCATCTCGACCCGGCAACAGATCGGTGCGCGTCACCCCAGGATGAGCGAGAAGGCTCGCCGCAGATGCTGAGCTGACTCAAGGCGACGCTGCAGACCCAGACCAAAGTGAAAGTTCGCGAGCTTGGACTGTTTGTAGGCGCCGTACGGGGTGTAGCTGCCCGACAGGTGGGGGTTGGCTGGATCGACAACGCGCGCGGCCAGACGAGCCACGCTGGTGACCGTCACCACACGGGCGCCCGACGCATTCAGCAGTGCAGGAAGCAGCAGCCCCGTCAGGGCGAAGTGTCCCAGGTGGTTCACCGCCAGTTGCGTCTCAAAGCCGTCCTCAGTACTGCTCTCGGGGACGGCCATCACCCCGGCGTTGTTCACCAGCAGGTGGATGCGCTGGTGTGTGGACACGATGGCCCGGGCCGCCGCATGCACAGATGCCTGCGAGGCTAGATCCAGCGGAACGACCTCGAGCGAAGCACGAGGAGCCGCCATGCGAACTCGCGCAACGGCCGACTCGGTCTTGCTGGGGTTGCGCGCCGCCATCACGACGTGTGCGCCGGCCACCGCCAGCGCCTCGGCGGTCTCCAGTCCCAAGCCTCCGTTGGCACCTGTCACGACTGCAACCCGCCCCGTGAGGTCGGGAATGTCAGTACGCGTCCAGCTCACAGAGGCTCCTTGGGGACGGCCCGACCCTTGTTGGCCAAGGTGACTCCAGCGCTTGCGACCGTCACCATGCCAAGGGCGGCGAGTTCGTGCACCCCGAGCCGCTGATTCAAGATGATGAGCCCCGAGATCGACGCAGCGGCTGGCTGCAGGCTCATCAGCACGCCGAACACCCGTGTGGGTATGCGGCGCAGGGCAGTCAGCTCCAAGCCGTACGGGATGATCGTCGAAATCAAAGCAACGACGGCGACACCCACCAGCAGAGTGGGGTCGTCCAGCACGGCTGACGCCTGTGACGCACCGAACGGCAGCACGACGATCGCGGCGAACACCAGGGCTACCGCGAGACCGTCGACCCCCGGCAGGACGCGGCCCACTCGGGCGCTCGACACGATGTATCCGGCCCAGAACAGCCCCGCGGTGAAAGCCAGTAACAGACCCAGGGCATTCACCTCTCCGCTGGCTGCCTGTGCCCCGAGCAAGGCGACGCCCGCCCCAGCCAGTGCCACCCAGGCGAAGTCGATCGGTCGTCTGGTCTGTACCAGTGCCAGGAGCAAGGGTCCGAGGAACTCCACCGTCACGGCCACTCCCAAGGGGACCAGGCTGAGAGACGAGTAGAAGACGAGGTTCATGCCGCCCGAGGGCGAAGCCGAGCAGCGCGGCGGCACCCCACTGCTGACGCGTCCACGACCGCACCCGCGGACGAAGCACGACAAGAAGCACCAGAGCGGCGATCACCAACCGGAGCAGGGCAGTTCCCGCGACCCCGAGGTCGTCGAAGAGGGTGCGGGCGACGGCGGCACCGGTCTGGACACACGCGATCGCGGTGATGACCAGCAGCGGAGCTGGCACCCGGTCGCGTCTCACGTCCGGCAGCCTGACACACCCCGTGGGACACGGTGTTTCAGATCCCGCCCTGACCCACCCGCGACTCCCGTCATCTGGTGGGATGCGAGGGACACAACCCGCCGTTCCTGGAGCCAGCCGTGAGCACACCACCCTCGTCAGCCGTCGTCGTCGGCGCCGGAATCATCGGCTGTTCGATCGCCCTCGAGCTGAGCCGTCGCGACTGGGACGTGACGGTGGTCGACAAGGGATCGACACCAGGCTGCGGATCGACGAGCGCCTCGTCGGCGATGGTGCGCTTCAACTACGACAACCTGCAGGAGGTCGTCCTCGCCTGGGAGTCGCATGCGCGCTGGGTCGAATGGGCCAAGCACCTCGGTGTCGAGGACCCGGCGGGCCTGGCCACCTTCATCCGGACGGGCCTGCTCGTCCTCGACGGCGAGCTCCTCGACCGCTCCCTCGAGCTCGGTCACATGGACACCCTCGGGATCCCCTACGAGTCCGTTGACGCCGACCAGATCCGCCAGCGATTCCCCGCCATCGACCCGGCGCGGATCGGACCGGCCTGCCGGGTGGAGGACGACCACTTCTGGGACGACCCGACCGGCGAGATCGGCGGTTTCGTCCAGCACGACTCCGGCTTCGTCAACGACGCGACGCTCGCCGCGCACAATCTCGCGCATGCGGCTGAGCAGTCGGGGGCGACCTTCCGTTGGCGATCGGCGGTCACCGACGTCACCAAGGACGGCGCACGCGTCACCGGCGTTCAGCTCGCAGACGGCAGCCATGTCGCAGCGGACGTGGTGGTCAACGCGGCCGGTCCCTGGTCAGTGGCCCTCAACACGATGGCCGGAGTACTCGACGACTTCAGCACCTCGACCCGTGCCACCGAGCAAGAGGTCATCTCGGTGCCTGCGCCCGAGGGCTTCCGCCTCGACGACGGCGGCACCGGCGTCCACGACCCCGACTTCGGCACCTACTTCCGGCCGCACCCAGGCGGAACGATCATCGTCGGCAGCTTCGAGGCGCCCTGCGACCCGCTCATCCTCGTCGACGATGCGGACGACGTCCGCCAGTCGCCATCCCCAGAGAACTGGGAGGTGCAGAGCCTGCGCCTCGCACGACGTCTGCCTGACCTGCAGGTCCCCGGCCAGAAGTCCGGAATCGTCAGCGCCTATGACATCACCGACGACTGGATTCCCATCTACGACAGGACATCGCTCGATGGGTACTACGTCGCCATCGGGACGAGCGGTCACCAGTTCAAGGCAGCCCCGTTCGTCGGTGTCGCGATGGCCGAGCTGATCGGCGCCGTCGCAGTCGGGACATGACCACGACGCCGACCCGGTTGTCGTGAAGGGCGAGTACACCGGCGTCGACCTCGAGCTCGGGTTCTTCTCGCGAAGGCGCGAGATCCACCTGCACCGACAGCTGGTCGACTGATGCAGGATCAGTACCGCGTCGTCGTCATCGGCGGCGGCATTGTGGGCGCCAGCGTCCTGTACCACCTGGCCGCACGCGGCATCACCGATGCCGCACTGATCGAGCGCGGCGAACTCACCGCGGGTTCGAGCTGGCACGCGGCCGGCGGCTTTCACGCCATCAACTCAGACCCGGTCATCGCCCGCCTGCAGGCGTACACGATCAGCATGTACCGCACGGTCGAGGAGGAGAGTGGTCAGAGCGCCGGGCTGCACCTGACCGGAGGCATCGAGCTCGCCGGAACTCCCGAACGCGCCGAGTGGCTGAAGGCCGAGCTCGCTTGGCACCGGTACATGGGTAACGACGACGCGTACCTGCTCTCCCCCGACGAAGCAGCCGAGATGGTGCCGATCATCGACCCCACCGGTCTGACCGGCGCGCTCTTCGACCCGCACGAGGGCAGCCTCGACCCGCACGGGTCGACACACGCGTATGCGGGCGCAGCGCGAAAGCGCGGCGCCGAGGTCATCCAGCACAACCGCGTCCTTGCCATCACGCAGCAGCCAGATGGTCAGTGGCTGCTCGACACCGAGAAGGGCCCGATCCGCGCCGAGCACGTGGTGAACGCCGGCGGCCTGTGGGCCAGGCAGGTCGGGCACATGGTGGGCGTCGAGCTGCCGCTCATCCCGATGCAGCACCACTTCCTGGTCACCGAGGACGTCCCGGAGGTCGCGGCCATGACCGGTCCGATGCCTGCAGTGACCGACCTCGAAGGCTTCACCTATCTGCAGCGCGAGCAGAACGGCGTCCTGCTCGGTGTCTACGAGCAGAACCCCAAGCACTGGCTCGCCGATGGTCCCGACTGGGACTACGGCATGGAGCTGATTCCCGAAGAGGTCGACCGGATCGCTCCCGAGCTGTCGATCGGTTTCGAACGTTTCCCCGCGCTGCAACGCGTCGGCATCAAGCGCTGGGTCAACGGCGGCATCACGTTCACCCCCGACGGAAACCCGTTGGTAGGCCCAGTGCCTGGACGCCGCAACTTCTGGTCGGCGTGCGGCGTCATGGCCGGGTTCTCGCAAGGTGCGGGCATCGGGCTCGCGTTGGCGAACTGGATCGTCGATGGCGACCCCGGCGAGGACGTGTTCGGCATGGACATCACCCGGTTCGGGCACTTCGCCACCGACGACTCGTACCTACGCGCCACCACCGCGCAGTTCTACGCGCGTCGGTTCCTGATCGCCTACCCGAACGAAGAGCTCCCAGCTGGGCGCCCGCTGAAGACGTCGCCGGTGTACCCCGACCTGAGTCGAGGCAGGCGCACGATGCAGCGTCGTCTACGGCCTCGAGGTGCCCCAGTACTACGCACCCAGCCCAGACTTCGAGGAGAACCTCACCTGGCGGCGCTCGAACGCACACGCGATCGTCGGCGAGGAAGTCGCGGCGACGCGTGCCGCGGCCGGGCTCTACGAGACCACTGCGTATGCGCGCTACGAGGTCGATCGGCTCCGGGCGCGGCAGCGTGGATCGACCACATGATGGCGTCGGCCCTACCAGCGGTCGGGCGCATCAAGCTCGCGCCGATGCTCAACCACCGGGGACACCTGATGGGCGACCTCACCGTCAGCCGACTCGCCGACGAACGCTTCTGGGTCACCGGCTCGTACTACCTGCAGGAGTGGCACCAGCGCTGGTTCGCCGACCATCTGCCGACCGACGGCAGCGGTGCAGATCACCAACCTCTGCGACGACTGGTGCGGCTTCTCGCTCTCCGGCCCGAGGTCGCGCGAGATCCTGCAGTCCCTCGTCGACCTCGACCTCAGCCATGCCGCTGTCCCGTTCCTGTCGGTGCGAGAGGCGACAGGTAGCGGGAACTGCTGCCGTCCTGGGGCGAATCTCACTCACCGGCGAGCTCGGCTACGAGGTGACGGTTCCTGCAGCTCAGCAACGAGCCCTGCTGGCTGCATTGCGCGAGGCCGGGGAGCCGCTCGGCATGCGACTCATCGGCGACCGTGCGATCGACAGCCTGCGCCTCGAAAAGGCCTACGGCATCTGGTCGGCCGAGTTCACCCAGGCCTACACACCGGCGATGTCCGGGCTCGACCGCTTCGTCGCGTACGACAAGCCTGACTTCATCGGACGCGAGGCCGCGGTGGAGGCCGCTCGCGCGACGACCCCTGAGAGGCGCCTCGCCTTGCTGGCCATTGACGCGCTGGACGCCGACGCGTCCGGAGACGAGGGCGTCTGGCACGACGGGGAGCTGGTGGGCTTCACCACATCAGGTGCCTACGGACATCACGTACGCCAGAGCCTGGCGCTGGCGTACGTCGACAGCGCACTGGTCGATGCGGCGGGAGCGCCGAACGCGCCAGAGCCTCACCGTCGACGTCGTCGGCGAACCGCGTCCAGCACGCATTCTGGTGAGCCGCCCTATGACCCCAGCGGTTCACGCCTGCGGTCGTAGCCACCAACCCGCCCGACTCACGACACACCTTCACCCCCCCAGCGCGGAACGACAACAATGCATCCATGGACACCCTCGGGCTTGCGGTCATCGCCGCGCTGGTTCTCGGGTACGGGCTGATCAGCCGTCGACTGTCCACCACCGTCGTCTCTGCCGCGATGTTCTTTCTCGCCGGCGGCGTTCTGATCGGACCGTCCGCTCTCGATCTCGTGACGCTGCCCGGGACCAGCTCGACGATTGAAGGACTCGCAGAGATCACGTTGGCGCTGGTGCTGTTCGCGGATGCCTCTCGCATCCGCCTGCACGTTCTGCGCCGTCAATCGACGATCCCCACGCGCTTGTTGGGCATCGGGCTGCCACTCACCATCGTGGCGGGCACCCTGGCGGCCCTGGTCCTGCTGCCTGAGCTGCTCCTCGCCGAAGCAGTTGTCCTCGCCATCATTCTCGCGCCGACCGACGCCGCCCTCGGTCAGGCGGTGGTCTCAGATGACCGACTCCCTTCGCGTATTCGCCAGGCACTGAACGTCGAGAGTGGGCTCAACGACGGCATCTGCGTGCCCCTGCTCGTGATCGCCCTGGTCTGGGCAGACACCGAGAGTGGCGCGCTGAGCGCGGCCGAGAGCCTCAGGGTGGCTGTCGAGGCGATCGGCTACGGGGTAGCCGCCGGAGCCCTGATCGGTTCGGTGGTCGCCCTTCTCCTCGGCCGAGCCGTTCGTGCCGGGTGGTCCGGTGGCTCCTGGGAGCAGGTTGTCCCCTTCGGCGCGGCACTGGCGTCCTACGGTCTCGCGGACTGGTGGGGCGGAAGTGGGTTCATCGCCGCGTTCGTGGGCGGCGCCGCCTTCGGAGCACTCTTCCGCGAGCACGAGGCGGCGGGACGTTTTCTGGAGGAGGCAGGCGGGCTCACGAACGCCGTCACCTTCATCGTGGTGGGCGCTGTGCTGCTCGTTCCGTTACTCGACGCCGTCGACCCCGCGATGGTCGTCTATGCCCTGATCAGCTTGACGGCAGTGCGCATGGTTCCCGTGGCCCTGAGTCTGGTGGGCACCCACGCCCGGCGACCCACCGTGGCGTTCCTCAGCTGGTTCGGACCCCGGGGCCTGGCCTCGCTCGTGTTTGTCATCATCGTCCTCGACTCCGAGGGGTTGCCGCACTCAGATGTCATCGTCTCGACGGCCCTGGCCACCATCGTGCTTTCGGTTATCGCCCATGGGGCGTCCGCCATACCGTTGGTGAACCGCTACGCCGACTGGTACCACGCACACGAGACCAAGCCGACGATGGAGTCGGTGCACACTCCGGGGCCCCGCTGGCGGTCGGAGCCGTGGACCACCCATGGTGAATCATCGTGACTCCGGTCAGACAAACCCTCCACCAGGAAGAGGCGCCATGCAGGCAGTGATCGTTGAGGAGTTCGGCGACCCCCCGCGACTCGTCCTTCGAGACGTGCCGACACCTGAGCCGGGACCAGGACAGCTTCGGATCAAAGTCGCGGCCGCCGGGATCAACCCGGTCGACACGTACAACGCCAAGGACGCGTCCTGGGCCGGCATTGATGTCCGGCTGCATCCTCGGCTACGACATTGCCGGCACGGTGGACGCGGTCGGTGACGGGGTACCGCGACACTTGGTCGGACAGAACGTGATGGCGATGACGGCCTTCCCCCTCGGGCAGGGCGGCTACGCCGAGTACGCCATTGTCGACGAGCAGCTGATGGCACCCCTCCCCGACGATGCCGACCTGGTGGCGGCCTCCTCGGTGCCCCTCGCCGCCGGAACGGCATGGGAGGTGCTGCAGAAGCTGGAGCCCGCTGGCACCACGATGCTTGTCGTCGGTGGAAGCGGCGGAGTAGGACTCTTCCTGCTCCAGCTCGCCGCCGCCGCGGGCATTCGCGTCATCGCCCTCGGGCAGGAGCGCAGCCACGACGTGATGCGCGAGCACGGTGCTGCTGCCTGCATCGACTACCGATCTGCCGATGCCATCGCCCAGGCTGCGGATGCGGCCGGTGGTTCGTTCGACTCGATCGCCGACCTGGTGGGGGGTCCGCTGACCGGCCAGGCTCAGCCGTACCTTCGCGATGACGGCGTGATCGCGGCGATCGCCGGACCCGAGCTCGACGTCGACCAGATGATCGATGCCAACCAGTCGTTCCATGGCATCTTGATCCGCGACGACGGCGACCGCGTCCGGCACCTGGCCGAGCTCTTCACCGCCGGACGCCTCAAGACGCATGTCACGCGGGTGCTGCCGCTGGCTGACGTCGTCGAGGCACACCGGCTGGTCGACTCAGGCGAGGCAGCCGGCAAGGTCGTGCTCACGCCGTAGCGGCTGGCGCTCCGTGGCACGAGCCCCACGAGGCGTCGCGTCCGCAGCTGCATGGGTCGTCGGGCGCACGCTTGGCATCTGTTCTCGCGTACCAGTCGCGGAGCCCGGTGGCGTCCTGTCCCCTGCGCAGCAGCCCTGCCATCACCTTCATCGGCTGGTCGATGTGCCGGAAGAACGCCTGGTAGCCGGCGCAGAGATAGTGCAGCCCCGGCTCACCGTCGGGAGTGCTGATGAAGCGGTCCTTCGGACACCCGCCGTTGCAGGCGAACCGCACGTCGCAGGAGCGGCAGTACGAGGTGAGTGAGTCCAGCTTGTCCTGCCCGAATGCTCGCTGCTGGGGCGAGTCGACGAGCTGAAGCAGCGTCTTTCCCTCGGTGATGTTGCCCAGCAGGTACTCCGGCTCGACGTAGTGGTCGCATGAGTAGAGATCACCGTTGTGCTCCAGCGCCACGGCGTCTCCACACGTTCGTGCATGGACGCACATGCCCGCCTGTTCCATGCCCAGCCAATGTGCGAGGGCGGTGTCGAACATCTGCACGAAGACGTCGCTCACATCGCGGCGAGCCCACTCCTCGAAGATGTCGATCATGAAGCGACCGAACTGCTCGGCACCGACCGTGCGGTGCGTCACCTGGTCGCCGTGCTGGCGGTAGAGCGGACGCTCTCCGCGACGGCTCCCCCAGCCGGACTCGGCCAGCGGCAAGAGCTCAGGTGTCACCCGCTCGACGATCGGAATGAGCTGGACGAAGGTCGCCCCGAGCTCGTCACGCAGGAACGTGTAGACCTCGCGCCCGTGATCCTGGTTGGCCGCGTTGATCGTCGTCAGGGCGTTCCACTCGACGTCGTGGCGACGCAGCGTCTCGATGCCGGCGACAACACGGTCGAAAGTCGGCTTGCCACCCTTGTCGACGCGGAAGGCATCGTGCATCTCACGAGGGCCATCGATCGAGACACCGACGAGAAAGTCGTGCTCTTTGAAGAACGTCGCCCACTCGTCATCAATCAGCGTGGCATTGGTCTGCACCGTGTTGAGGACTGGTTGGCCCTTCGCAGCAAACCGCCTTTCGAGTTCGATCGTGCGGCGGAAGAAGTCCAGGCCCATCAGCGTCGGTTCGCCGCCCTGAAAGGCCACAACGATCTCGTCAGCGCCACGCTGCGCTGCCAACAGCTGGCGGATGTAGGCCTCGTGAACCTCTTCGTCCATGCGAAACCCGCTGCCCGGGTAGAGCTCCTCCTTCGACAGGAAGAAGCAGTACTCGCAGTCCAGGTTGCAGATGGCCCCGGTGGGCTTGGACATCACGTGGAATACCCGAGCCGCCACCGACGAGGTCACAACGGCACCTCAGTCAAGGAGGAACCACCCGCGCACTTGGGCCTCGTGGTCGACATAGTGCTCACCAGACATGTCGACGACCACCTTGTCGATCTCGCCCCCCGTGAAAGCGAACGGTGCGTCATATTCAGGCGTCACGGCCGATGCGCTGTCGCGACCGACGCAGATCCCGTCGCCGGTGAGACAGAAGTAGCCGGGCTGGGTGACGATCTCACCGCTGCCGACGCCGACGTCATCGATGTAGAGCGTCAAGAGCCCCTTGGCTCCGGGCATCATGGGATCTTCCGACTTACCGGTCACCGTGAACTCGGCGGCGAGCACATGTGATCCCGGCGAGATGTCGGCTTCGGCCACGACGTCCTGCAGGTGAGTGCCCACCCAGTTGTAGGTGTACCTGAGACGGCCGTCCTTGATGTAGAGGCTGTGTCCGCCAGGGACGCCACCGGCGGCCCACAGCACGCCCTCTGCCTCCGTCGTATCGATCCGCACGCCAGCGGCGATCGTGTACGACCGTCCCGGCATCGTGGGACCGGCCGACTCGGGAACGTCCGCGCAGTTCGGGTAGAAGATGTAGTGGTCTCTGGGGGCCGCTGCACGTGGTCGCTCTGCCAACACCTGCTCGATGGCCGAGCGGTCGTCAAGCGGGAGGCCGTTGTAGCGACCGGCGTTGTAGAACCACAACGCCTTCATCTCCTCGAGGCGAGCGGGTTCGCTGGCAGCCAGGTTCTTGGACTGAGCCCGGTCGGTCTCGAGGTGGTACAGCTCCCACTCGTCCTTCTCGAAGTTCCCCCAGCTGCTGAGCGGCGGGTGAACGGTGCAGGCCAGCCAGCCTTCGTGATAGATCGACCGCTGGCCGAGCATCGCGTAGAACTGGGTGGACTTGGCCGGTGCATCGCGGTCGGTGATGGTCGCAGCGAAGCTCTCACCCTCCATCGGGAACTGCTGGTAGCCCTTGAGCGTCTCGGGTGGCTCGATGTCGAGCAGCTCGTAGAGGGTAGGTACGACGTCGACCGCATGGACGTACTGCTCACGGATCTCTGATCGGGCGGCGATCTGGGCCGGCCAAGCGATCATGCACATGTCAGCCGTGCCGCCCTCGTAGCCCGCCCAGCGCTTCCAGTACGGGAAGGGCGTGTCGAATGCCCAGGCCCAACCGGTGTTGTAGTGGTTGTTCGACTTGGGCGTCCCGAGCTCGTCGAGGTGGGGCATCGTCGTCTCTGCGGTGTCGGGGACCCCGTTGAAGAACCGCCACTCGTTGAACGATCCGTTGGGGCCACCTTCGCCGCTGGCGCCGTTGTCGGAGACCACCACGATGATCGTGTTGTCGAGCTGCCCGGACTCTTCGAGGTAGTCGATCACCTGGCCCAGCCGGTCGTCGTAGTACGAGATGTACCCGGCGTAGACCTCTGCCATGCGCGTGAACATCGTCCGTTCGTCCTCGGACAGCGTCGCCCACGGACGCACGGTGTCGAGCATCGGCCAGGGCTGCCCGTCGGGACCTTGTCCGTCCAGGCTCGCCATGGGGATTGATGCCTGAGAGCTCGGTGTCTTCGGGAAGGAGACCCAGCTCTTTCTGCCGGGCGAGGATCTGCGGACGGATCGCCTCGTAGCCGTCGTCGAACGTTCCCTTGTACCTGTCGGCCCACTCCGTGGGCACCAGGTGCGGAGCGTGACCGGCCTGCGGCGCGAAGTACATGAAGAACGGCTTGTCGGGGTCGATCACCTTGGCATCGCGGATGAACTCGATCGCTCGACCCGAGATGTCGTCCGCGAGGTGGTAGCCGTCTTCGGGGCGTGCCGGAGCATCGATCGGGTGGTTGTCGTGCACCAGATCGGGGTAGTACGAGTTCGTCTCGCCGCCGAGCCAGCCGTAGAAGCGCTCGAAACCGCGGCCCAGAGGCCAGCGCCCCTTGTAGGCGGCAAGGTTGCACTCCTCACCAGGGGTGAGGTGCCACTTGCCGATGCAGTAGGTGTTGTAGCCCTTCTCGAGCAGGACCTCCGAGATGAATCCGCTCTCGAACGGGATGCGCGTCGAGATACCCGGGAAGCCGGAGGCGAACTCGGCGATGGTCGCCATGCCGTTCGTGGTCGCGTTTCGTCCGGTCAACAGCGACGCCCGGGTCGGTGAACAAAGAGCGGTCGTGTGGAAGTTGGAGAACCGGATTCCCATGTCGGCAATCCGGTTCATGGTGGGCGTCTTGACCGGTCCGCCGTAGCACTCCATGGTGCCGTAGCCGACGTCGTCCCACGCGATCATCAGGACGTTGGGGGCTCCAGCCTTGGATTGCGGCGCAAGATACGGCGCCCAGTCGGGCTCGGAGTCTCGGATGTCCACCTCGATCTTTCCGGCGAACTTCGGCATCCGGACCACTTCCTCTCGCACGCGCAGCGGACGCTTGACCGCCTGTCCCATCGTGCTCTGCCGGGTGACGCACGTCTACATCCCGGCGGGACGACTCGCCGGGCCACCGGCGGTCCCGCTGGTGGGCGATCCCTACCCCGCCCCTCGCACTGGCCGGCCAGGACGGGCATCCACCAGAAGGGTGCCGTCGCGAACCACCGGAACGCCCGAGACGAAGACGTGATGGATGCCGGCGGAGGTCAGGGTGGGCTCGTCGTACGTCGCTCGGTCGGTGATCGTCTCCGGGTCGAAGACCACCAGGTCGGCGTCCGCGCCCACCTGGATCCGTCCCTTGCGCGCCATGTCCGGCGCGATGTCGCGCAGGATGTCGGCCGGCACCAAGGTGCACCGCCGAATCGCCTCCGGCAGGTCCAGGAGCCCGAGCTCGCGCACGTACCAGCGCAGCACGCGGCTGAAGGTGCCGGCGGTTCGCGGATGGGTCAGGACGTCCGGCGGCACCGGCCACGGGATCGGCTCGGCCATGTCACCGCTGGCTGGCACCAGCGGCATCGCGTCGGACGCCACGGCCGTGCCGGCGGTGAGAAACGCCCGCATGAGATAGCCGAGATCGTCCGGGTCGCTCTCGCGGAGGAAGTCGATCACCGCGATACCGCCGGGGTCGGTCGCCCGCAGCTGGTTCAACCGCTCGACCGACGACACCCGCTCGCCCGTCGGCAGGTAGCGGATGTCCCCCGGTTCAAGCCCTTGGTACGTCAGCGCGTCGGGGCGAGGAACTCCGCCCCGATTCCGGTGCACCCGGCCCCGTACGGGTACGCCTCGGTCGTGACAGCCAGACCCTGGTCCCGTCCGCGCCCGACCAGCTTCGTTGACGTGGTCGATGTTGCGAGTGGACGTGCTGTTGACGTGACAGATGTGCATGTGGGCACCGGTAGCCAAGGCAGCAGTGACTGCCTCTGCCGCGCCGAAGATGCCGCTGTCCGGCCGTGCGAGCTCGCGAACGTGCGTGAACGTTGCGGTTCCCAGCTCGGCAGCGAGCCCGGCCACCGACAGGTACTCGTCGGCCGATGCTTCCTGGCAGTAGCCGAGCAGGACGCCGATGCCGAGGGCCCCGTCGGCCAGCTCTCGCCGCAGCCCTTCCAGCAGTTGCGGGGTCTGATCGCGCGACAGGGCTCTGTGCCATCCAGGGTCGCCGATGTACTCCATGAAGGGATCGGCGGTTGCGCGCACGTCGAGGCCGCAGACAGCCATCCGGACGACGGCCCAGGATGCCGAGAATCCGAAGTGGTTGGGGCTTCCTTCGGCCGCGGCCTTCAGGTAGGCATCCGCCACATCGATCTCGCCGCCCTCGAGCTCGAGGGCGGTCGTGACGCCGTCGCAGACCTGGAGCGCGCGGGACGCGTAGTCGCGGCAGTGGCTGTGCATGTCGATGAACCCTGGTGCCAAGACGAGCCCGGACACATCGACCTCGGTGTGGCCGCGCAGGGCGTGATCGCCGCCTTCGGCCACCGCGGTGATCGTCGCCCCGTCGACGGCGACGTCGCAGACGGCGTCGAGCCCGGTCTCGGGGTCGATCGTGCGCGCTCCGCGCAGCACGAGATCGTGGACGTCGACTGCTGCCACCATCTGCTCAGGCTACTGACGAAGCCCGGGCGTCCCACCACGCGAGGACTCGTGTTCCAAATAGGGTCAGCCACTTCGAAGGTTCCCCCGCGGGCACATCGACCTCGAACCAGGTTCGCCCAGGGTGTCGACGGGCCTGCAGCCAGGTGCCGTCGGGCTGTCGTTGCTCGCGAATCAGCGCGATTGCGTCCGCCATTCTTGGGTCCGGCCCGGTGCCCGCATGCAGCGACGACTGGCGAAAGTACTCGGCCGCGTTGAGCACGCTGTAGAACGACCGGAACGGGTACGCAAACTTGTCCACCCAGAAGGCCACGGGTTCACCCGTGGAGAGCCGTCGGAAGAGCCCGCGCTGCAGGAGGTACTCCTCACCCGATCGCCTGGCCGCATGGGTCGCCTCCGTACCGCCTGTCGCCAAGTCGTAGTCGAGCAGTCCTTTTATCGAGTTGAGCGTCGAGTGGTAGGACGAACGCTTCGAGCCCTCGACCCACTCGCAGTTCCACCCCCCGTCGGGCAGCCGATGCTCAAGAAACCAGTCGACGATGCCCGAGATGTCAGCGCCGAGCCACAAGCCGTTCGACACGGTCCACGAGTTGATGCAGCAGTCGACCTCGCCGCCCCAGTAGGGCAGGTTGTCGTACTCCCACCGGCTGTTCTCCTCCAGGAGCTCGGCTGTTCGGCGCGCGCGGAGAACTGCTCCGTCCAGGCCCCACTCCCGCAGCGAGTTAAGAGTCCACGTCGTCGCCGTCCACGGCTGCCCGGCACCCTCTGCTGCCTCAGGTCCGTCGAAGTCGAAGTCTGCAGGGAAGAACGCGCCACCCGCCCACTGACCATCCGGGTCCTGGAGCGCGAGGAGTCGGGCACCAAAGCCTTCGGTGGCAACCTTTGCCCGCGTCGCCTCCCAGACGGCGGGTGGTTCGCCCGCGAGGTCGCGCTCGACCTGCCAGCGCAGGGCTGGGTCGGAGTCGAGCAGCCACGCTGTCAGCGCCTCGGCGTCCACGGTCAGACCACGCTCTAGTCCGAGAGAACTTCGGCAGCTGCTTCGACCATTTGTTCGCAGGACCATCGAAAGAGCTCAGGTTGCATGGTGAGCGCTGGTTGCATCCGGTAGACCCACTTCTCTGGGGCGCTGATCGCAAAGACCCCGCGCATGAGCGCCGCCTGGCTGAACGCGTGCTGCGCCTCCTGATTCGGAGCCTGGGACACCTTGTCCTGGACGAACTCGACGGCTGCCCACGCGCCGTACTGCCGGACATCCCCCACCTGCTCGTACTTCGCAACCAGCGGCGTGAGGATCTCCCGGCCGATCTTCTCCAGCTCGAGTGCATTCCTCATGGCGTCGTCGAGCAGGTCGAGCCCGGCCAAGCGCACCAGCCACGGCAGCGGGCTCCCAGACGTAGGTCCCGGTCGTGTAGACGTGCGAGTCGGCCATCACTTGGTCGGTCCCAAGGATCGCCGCCATCGCCTGGCCGCCTGCCGCAAGGCCCTTGCCGGTCAGCAACATGTCGGGCTCAAGTCCCCACAGATCACCCGCCCAGACCGGGCCCGAACGACCCATGCCGGACTGGATCTCGTCGCAGATCAAGAGCCACCCGTGCTCCTTGCGCAGGCGGTTCAGCCCGTCCCAGAACGCCTGCGACGGTGCGTAGACGCCTAGCTCGCCGGCGATCGGCTCGATCAGCACGGCAGCAATCTGGGTCGGCTCCACCTGGTGCCGAAGCAGCCACTTCTCGATGTAGTCGATGACGACGGTGTCGTCGTGCGGTGCGGCTCCGGAAGTAAACGGGGCGCGGTACGAACTTGGGTAGGGAGCGAAGACCAAGCCCGGTGTGTACTGGGCGTTTCCGGTGGGCGAACCCGGCAACTCAGTCGACGTGCTTGCGGCGAGGTAGGTCGACTCACCGTGATACTGCCCGAGGAACGCAAGAATCATTGGACGCCCGGTGCACTCGCGGGCCAGCTTGATCGAACCTTCGACTGCCTCTGTTCCGGTGACCGTTGGGGCCACCCGCGTGATGTTCTTGGGGGCAAGCGCGACCAGCCGCTCAGCGAGCTCAACGACGGGGGGAGACTGCAGGAAACACGAGATCTCCATGCCGTATCGGTCCCACGCTTCGATCGTCGCCTGACGAACCTCGGGCGGGAAGGGTCCGTACGGAGCGGCCCCCCACGCCGACATGTGGTTCGCGAAGGTGTTGCCATCCAGGTCGTGGATCAGGCCATCGGCGTCCTTGAAGTCCACGATGAACGGACTCGTGCTTCCGCTGTGCATCTGGGCGTAGAAGACCTTGTCCTGCCGGTCGAAGATCTCTACGCGACTTCGGTCCGGGGAGCTCTGTGACGACCTTGGGATAACTCTCGAGCGACATGACTCTCCCTCTTGGTTGACCGCTGCCATTGATTCACTTGACGAGTCGGTATAGAGCAGTTTGCCCAATCTCGCACTCGTGGGGCACCCCTGCTACGCCCTCCAGGGTAGACGGCGCCAGGTTTCACTGGTGCCGATCGACCTCCTCTGCTTGCGGGTCGATTGCCGTGCGAGAAGGTGTGACCACCATCGACGGCAAGACGCCCGAAGTCAGGGAGGGGCAGTATGTCCACCACGAGCACTGAGCACCTGGCAACGACGGTCCGGGGTCTCATGCCGCAGTTGACCAAGGACCTGCATGACCTGATCCAGATCCCGTCGGTGTCTGCGCCAGGCTACCCGAAAGACACCCACGCAGGGCTGACAGAGGCCGAGCAGCTCGTCACCCGCCTGCTGCTCCAGGCGGGTTGCTCGATGGTCGAAACCATCGAGTTGCCGGACACCGCTCCCGTCGTCTTCGCCGAGATCCCGGCGCCCGACGGCGCCCCGACCGTGCTGCTCTACAGCCACTACGACGTGGTGCCGAGCGGGGACGAGTCGCTATGGGAGACACCTCCGTTCACGCCCACCCAGAAGGACGGTGCCATCTTCGGCCGAGGCGCCGCGGATACCAAGTCGAACATCATGGCCATCGTGGGGGCCCTTCGCGTGTGGGAGGGACGCCCGCCCGTCGGCGTGAAGGTCGTGATCGAAGGACAGGAGGAAGTGGGCGGGGGCGCGTTCACGACCTATCCCCAGCAGGATCCCGATCGGTTCGCGTCCGACGTGATGCTCATCGCCGACCTCGGCAATGTCCGACCCGGTTCACCGACCCTCACCGTTGCCCTACGTGGCATGGCCAACGTCACCGTGGAGGTTCGCACGCTGGCCTCGGCCAAGCACAGCGGCATGTACGGGGGTGCTGCACCCGACGCACTGATCGCCCTCATGCGGGCGCTTGCCGGCCTGCACGACGACAACGGTGACGTGGCAGTCGCGGGGCTGCGGCGGGACGAGTGGACCGGAGGTGGTCCCGAAGAGGCGGAGTTCCGCGAGCTCGCGGAGGTGGAGGATGGTGCGCCGTTGATAGGAACCGGCTCTCTCGGATCCCGTGTGTGGACCGGCCCGGCAATCACAGTGATCGGTGTCGACGTCCCCTCTGTGGACGCCTCCCTCAACGCTGTCTCGCCGTTCGCGCGGGCGAAGCTGAACGTCCGTGTCCATCCCCAGCAGGATCCGGAGGAGGCTCAGGCCGCGGTGGTCGAGCATCTCCGTCACGCCATGCCCTTCGGGCTGCAGTTGACGGTCGAATCGCTGGAGACCGGCCACGGCTTCGCGGCCCAGACCGACAGCGCGGCCGTCGGCGCTGCTTCCGCGTCATGGGCGAATGCGTGGGGGGGTGAAACCTCCTTGGCGGGAGCGGGTGGCTCGATCCCGCTTGTCAGCTCGCTCGCCGAGGCCGTGCCCGGCGCGCAGATCGTGCTTGGAGGTACCACTGACGGCTACGCCAACATCCACGGACCGAACGAACGTGTCCTGCTCGACGAGTTCGAGAAGACGACCGTCGCCATCGCTGATCTTTTCGCCCGGCTCGCGGACACTGCTTCATGAGCGCTGCTGAGGCGATCACGGAGGAACAGCCTGGGGTGATCGCCCGCACGCTCAACTTCATCGAACGGGTCGGCAACAAGGTGCCACACCCGGCGGTGATGTTCCTCGCGCTCTGCATCGGGGTGATCCTGCTTTCACAGGTCTTCGCTTGGATCGGCGTCTCGGCCACGTACGAGGTGGTCCAGCCCCCTGCCCAAAGCGTCACCCCCGAGTACATCGGCGGGTCGGGTCTCCCCGCCGAGACCATGCCCTCCGAGCCGCCTGCTGCAGAAGACTACGAAGTGGTTGAGCAGACAGTCGAGATCGAGGGCCTCCTCACCGTCGACGGCGTCCGCTACCTGTTCACTTCCTTCGTCCCGAACTTCATGGGCTTCACCGCGATGGGGATCATCCTCATCGTGATGATCGGGGTCGGGGTGGCGGAGCGTTCAGGGCTGATCTCGTCGCTGATCCGCAAGTTGGTGGCAGTCTCCTCCCCTGCGTCGCTCACCTACATCATCATCTTCCTGGGGATCATCTCCAGCATCGCGTCCGATGCCGGCTACCTGGTGCTGATCCCCCTGGGCGCCGTGGCATTCAAGAGCGTAGGCCGTCATCCCCTCGCCGGGATGGCCGCGGCCTTCGCTGGTGTCGCAGGGGGGTTCGGCGTCAACCTGCTCATCACTCCCACGGACGCAGTGCTCACCGAGATCACCAACGAGTCCATTGCCCTCGTCGACTCGAGCCAGTCGATCGACCTCACCGCGAACTTCTGGTTCGGGATCGGTTCCACCGTCCTGATCACCGTCCTCCTCGGCATCACGACCTCCCGGATCGTTGAACGCCGTCTCGGCGCCTACGACCCCTCCCTTGCATCGGATGCTGACAGCCCACAGATCCAGTCGGCCGACGACGCACCTGAGCTCAGTAAGGAGGCTGAGAGCAGGGGTTTGCGCATGTCCGGTGTGTGGTTCCTCGCCACCGCGCTCGGCATCACGCTGCTCACCGTGCTTCCCAACGCTCCGCTGCGCGACCCGGAGACCGGCAGCATCATCGGCACTTCGCCTTTCATGGACGGGTTGATCGTGATCATCTCCGTCCTGTTTCTCGCAGCTGGCGTCGGCTTCGCCCGAGGAGCAGGAACGCTCGCCGGGAAGAACGACATCATCGACGCGATCACCAAGTCGTGGGCCGGGCTCGCCGGCCTGCTCCTGCTGTTCCTACTCATCGCACAGTTCATCGCCTACTTCAACTACTCGAACATGCCGCAAGTCGCGGCCGTCAAGCTTGGCGACCTCATCGAGGGTCTGGACATCGGAAGTGGATGGCTGCTACTCATCGCCATCGGGATCACGCTCGTCGTCGGCATCCTCATCCCGCAGGCGATCGCCAAGTGGGCGCTGCTCGCACCTATCTTCATCCCGCTCTTCCTGCGCCTTGGGGTCGAGCCCGAGGCCGTACTGGCCGCCTACCGGGTGGGTGACTCCCCGGTCAACATCGTGACGCCGATCATGGCCTACTTTCCGCTGATCGTGGTCTTCGCCGCCCGCTACGACAAACGCTCGGGCATCGGCACCGTCATCGCGCTGATGCTGCCCTACTTCGTCGTGCTGACCATCGGATGGACGCTCTTCTTCCTCCTGTGGTTCGTGCTCGGCATCCCGTGGGGGTTCTGAGGTACGCCATGGTTCGACACGTCAGCACCGGGAAGCTGCCCGGCGACGTCACAGTTCGTCGGTTGATCGAGCAGACCCACCATGACCTCACCGTCGTGGACGACGGCGAGGTGAGCTCGGTCTACCCGGCCCTCGCCGCGGTGCCGGGTAACCTCTTCGGGATCTGCGTGGTGAGCCTGGCCGGGGCCGAGATCTCCGCCGGTGACGCCGACGTGATCTTCGCCCTGATGAGTATCTCCAAACCGTTCGTCCTGGCGCTCGTTGTCGAGGCCCTCGGTCCGGAGGGAGTCCTGCGCGATATCGGCGTCGATGCCACGGGTCGCGCGTTCGACTCGGTCGATGCCGTCGTCCACTCCACCGACGGACGCACCAACCCCATGGTCAACGCCGGCGCCATCGCGACCACGGCCCTGATCCCTGGGCACAACGCCGAAGGTCGATGGCGGTACCTCGTCGATGGACTCTCGCGTTTCGCCGGACGTCCACTGGACCTGGACGCCGACACGTACAGCTCAGCGTCCGCAACGAACATCCGCAACCGACAGATCGCGGCCGCATTGGGCACCCGCGGTCGGATCGCGGGCGATCCTGCAGAGGCGCTGGATCGCTACACGAGGCAGTCATGCCTGTGCGTCACGGCCCGAGACCTGGCCGTCATGGGTGCCACGTTGGCCGACGGCGGGGTGAACCCGAGGACCGGAGACGCAGTCGTGGGCCAGGAGACGTCGCGCTTCGTACTCGCCGTCATGGCCACCGCCGGTATGTACACCGGGTCTGGTCGATGGCTCTGCGAGGTGGGGCTGCCCGCAAAGAGCGGGATCGGCGGCGGAATCGTCACCGTGGCGCCGGGCAAAGGTGCCCTAGGGACATATTCACCGCGACTCGACCGGCACGGAAACAGTGTCAGGGGCGGACTGGCAGCACAAGCACTCTCCGAGGCGCTCGGGCTCGACCTGTTCGCCAGCGAACCTGCCGCACGCTAGGGCAGCCCACGTGGGATCCCGAGAGTGCGCGCGACCGCTCACGTGTCAAACTGCTGTCGGCCGCAATGACAGCGTCAGGTGATCCGGCGTCGTCTTACGTCATGGGGCAACGCTTGCGCTCAGTTTTCGCCGATCAACTTGCCGCTCTTGGAGACTGACGGATCGGTGCAGGCCGAAAGGTCGAAGCAGCAGGGACGCCGCTTGCCGCCCTCAAGCTTGGAGATGCTGACCTCGACGCGTCGTTGGCGGGTTGCAGGATTGGCGGTCGCCTCCACCCAGCGCACCCACTCCCAGCGCGCCATCGGCGTGATGTCGTGCCAACTCCCCTGAACCGACTCAGATGCCGATGCAAGGGCGGCTCCCAGGTCGGAGGGCATCTTCGGCTCCGGCCACTCGGGAGTCACTTCGATAGCGACCTTGACGGTGTCGCCAGGGTTGAGGTTCGTGGCCTTCTGGAACTTCGGCGGAATCCTGATCCAGTGGCCTCTGAGACCATCCGGCTCAACGACCGTCTGAAACTTATGTCCGTTCAGCGTCCCGCGGACGGACACCTGGCCGCGCGACGGCAGTTCCTGGCTCGCCTCGCCCGGGAGTCGCAGGAGGTTTGTCGAACCGAGCACCCTCACCGACGACTCGAACTCAACCGTCGTCCCGGCAACTGCACCCATGGACGCCATGCTGCCATGAATGTCCGGTGTGACGCTCGTGGCGGGCGACTTCTGGAACGCGCTGTTTGCTCGTCGATCACGTGCCTAAGTGCTTCAGGCTCAATTCCAGTGAGGTTTCGCTGAGGAAGGACGCGGCAATGCCCGATCTAGGAATGCCAACGGTCAAGGAGATGCGTCGGCTGGTTGCTGCCTACTCAGCCTGGCCCGGACCAGCGTCCGCGCAACCGACCGAGGTGCTGCAGTGGCACAACGAACAGGTCGAAGCGCAAGTCCAGAGCGAACGCGAGCGCACCGAGGGCCGAACGTCCGACGCCTCTCGCAGCCGACCCACGCGGCGACAGGTATTGGCCGGCGCCGCGGGCGTCGGAGCAGCCGGGGCGCTGGCCACATTCGGCCCCTCGAGCGCGGCCGCCGCCGAACGGAAAGCTCCAAGAGTTGTCGTGGTCGGCGCTGGTCTCGCTGGCCTGTCGGCTACCTATCGTCTCCGTGCGAACGGGATCGATGCGCACCTGTACGACGCGCAAGAGCGCCTGGGTGGACGGTGCTGGTCGATCACCGACTTCTTCGACAACGGCCAGACCGCAGAGCACGGCGGTCAGTTCGTCGACAGTCGACACACCCAGTTGCGGTCGCTGGCCGCCGAACTCGGCGTCGAGCTCGTCGACACATTCACACAAGACATTCCGAGCGGCTCCACCGGTTACCGCTGGCTCGACGGTGCTCTCAGGGACAGCGACGAGGTGTTTGCAGACTTCGGGGTATTCCTTAAGAAGCTCAAGCGGGCCTATCGCCGAGTCGGTGACTACTACTGGGACGTCGCAAGCCAGGCGGCAAAGGACTTCGACAACCAGACCACCATCGAATACCTCGACAAGGCAGTCGAAGGTGGTGCCGACTCCTTGCTGGGGCGCGCCATCCAGGTCAGCCAGCAGAGCTTCTTCGGCATGGAGCCAGGCCAGATGTCAGCAATCAACCTATTCGAAGCCTACGTCGCACCGTATCCAGGAGCCAACGAGCGCTTCCGTGTCGCTGGTGGCAACGACCAGCTAGTGAGGGCCTTGGCCAGCGCCATTCCTGACCACGCCATCACCCGGGGGGCCGAACTCGTGTCGGCCCGACACCGCTCAGATGGGCGCGTTGCCCTGCGATTCACGACCCGGACCCGCGAGGTAGTGGCCGACCGTGTCGTGCTCGCTCTTCCCTTCACCACGCTGCGCAACGTCGACACATCCAAACTCAACATGCAGTTGGGGCAGTCACTGAAATCCCTTGACTGGTCAGGAGGATTCAGCAGCGACGAGCCACACTACGTCACCTGGAACTCAACCTGGGGGCAGGTCGACCCACACCCGAGGACACCGGTTATCACGATCTACAACGGCGGAAAGGAAGGGAAGAACTACCCCACCTACACCGCTCACGGCCCCGCCAACTCCATGACTATCGACCGGGCACTAGCCAACTTGGCGCGCGGCATCCAGGGAGTCGAGAACGCCTTCAACGGTCTGGCGCACCTCGACCAGTGGGCTGATGACCCCTATGCATATGGCTCGTACGCGGGCTTTGGCCCAGGGCAGTACACGGCGTACTGGGGGTACCTCGGCAAACGCGAGGGCAACGTCTTTTTCGCTGGAGAGCACACCTCGACGCACAGCCAGGGCTACCTCAATGGCGGCGTCGAGAGCGGTGAGCGTGCCGCGCGACAGGTGCAACGCACCCTCGACAGATAGCCAGTCGACGAGTAGGGCCTGAGAAGCGGGCCTTCCGGTGCCGCTCGTCATGGCAGGATCAGCCATGTCTGCGCGTGCCGGTTTCGAGGGAGGCAGCCGTGCTGGTGGCTCAGTTGTCGAGGTTCGGCAGAGCTGACGAGGTGATCGAGCTCGTCAAGCGGCCCGATCCCGGTGGGCCGGGTGCCGGTGAGGTGCTCATCGAAGCGGAGCTGTTCCCGATCAATCCCGCTGACCTGGAGAACTTGGCAGGGAAGTACGGCGCGACACCGCCGAGCCTTCCGATGGTTGTGGGCACAGAAGGGGTCGGGCAGGTGGCGATGGTCGGCCCGGGCGTGACGCACGTCGAACCCGGCGACCGGGTGTTCCTGCCCGGACCCGGTGCCTGGCGGGAGCGTGCGGTCTGTAACGCCGCTCGCGTGTTTGCATTGCCCAGCGCGGGTCGACCCTCGCCAGCTCGCAATGCTGCGGGTCAACCCGCCCACTGCCTATTTGCTGCTGCACCAATACGTCGCCCCCGAGGCCGGTCACTGGGTCGTGCAGAACGCCGCAAACTCCGGAGTCGGGCACCTCGTCGTCGAGCTCGCCGGTGGTATGGGCATGAAGACCATCAGCGTGGTCCGCAGGCCGCAGCTCATTGAGCCGCTACGCGCCGCTGGGGCCGACGTAGTCGTCCTCGATGGCCCAGAACTGGCTGCTCGCGTCCGCGATGTGATCGGCGACGGCGTCGTGCCCGCTCGCCCTCGACGCGGTCGGTGGGGCGGCCACCCAGCGCCTGGCGCAATGCCTGACCGATGGCGGCACCGTGGTGAACTACGGCATCCTGAGTGGCGAGTCGTCGATCATCGACGGCCGCGAGTTGATCTTCCGCGGCGTGACCTTGACCGGCTTCTGGCTGCGCCGCTGGTTCGCGGAGACACCGCCGGATGAGATCGCGACGTTGTATCGGATGCTGGCATCAATGCTCGCCGACGGGGCCCTCGCCGTCGAGGTCGAGGAGGTCTACCCGCTGAGCAGACTCAAGGAGGCCGTGGCGCACGCCGCACGCGGCGGGCGTTCGGGCAAGATCCTGGTCTCGTGCGGCCCCAGCTGAATGGATGCAGCAGGGTCAGGCTCATGGTGGAGGTGGCGGGAATCGAACCCGCGTCCTTCGTCGTCCGTACAGGGATTCTCCGGGTGCAGCCTGCTGTGATTTTCTCGGCCCCGGCAGTCACACAGGCAAGCTGTCGACGGGCCCAGTCACTGTTTGGTGTCCCCGCGGGCCCCGTGACCGGGCCCTTGGGTCTAGCTTCCTATCGACGCCAGACACCGGATCGGAAGCAGCTCCGGGCTGACGGATCTCAGCTTCGCTTAGGCAGCGAGAGTGAGATCAGTGCGCTTTGTATCGGCACTTATTGTTTTCCAAGGAATGGTTAACGAGATCGTCCTTGGTGTCCTCGACCCGCTTCCCCTGGACAGTACGTCCAAAGTCGAAACCTTTCACCCCCATTGGGGTCTTCCCTATTCAGTTGAGACCATCGTACGAGGTACAACGCACTCACGTCACATGTGATTCCGCTGGCAGGCTCAAGCCGAGCTGGGCCAGCGACTGCCGCAGGGTCAGCTCAAAGATCTCAACGCTTCCGTCCGATGCCTCCAACTGGTCTTCGTCCAGAACGAGCACCAACCTGAGCAAGGACGCCCCTGGCTCCTGAACCTGGGCCAGGACGATGGGAGACCGGTCCCCCGCGGCCGCAACGACGTGAGCCGATCGCTCATTGAGGTGGAGCAGCTCGAACGGGACCCCGAGGACGTCGACCATGGAGCGCCAAGCCCGTTTGGGTCTGACCGAGGAGTGGGTGATGTCACACAATGCGCAGTGGGCGGTGCCACGGACCTTGCCCAGGAGGTACGACAGCTCGCCGCGAACCCCACCATCTGCGCGATAGACACCCATCAGGGCGACCACCCGAGGGCCGAGGGCACCCGAGTCATCACTCCCCCGTTGGGATTCCTCTCCGTCGGACATAACCTCAGGAAGCCTGCTGTTGCGAGGTTCTATTCCCACCCCACCCGTCGCTACGGGTCGACGGTGGTCTCGGCGATCCAGACTCCGAGTACGGATGGCTCGAAGGCACTGTCGATCACCTGCGCGAAGTCCTCGATGACCACCTCGGTGCCGACCTCGTCACGTAGCCGGCCCGAGAAGGCCTCGACCGCGAACTGGTGGTCGTAGTTTGAGCGGTTGAACCGCCGGTCGATAGCATTCCGCACCACCCTCAGCACGGGGCGAAAGACAGCGGCTGCCACCAGAGTTGCCGCGGCCACGACGAGCTCGTTCGAGTCGGGCAGCAGCTGGCCCAACGTCGTCACGACCAGGAAGTAGAAACCAACCACGAGCCCGGTGACCAGCGCGTACGACGTCGTGCGACTGATGATGCGATCGATGTCGTACAGCCGATATCTCAAGATGGCGACGCCGAAAGCCATCGGAATCAAAATGAACGACAGCAGAGCCGAGGACTGGAGCATGAGGAGCCACAGGGGATAGCCACCGTCGAACCAGTTCTGCTGCGAGGAATCGGCTCCGAGCCATTGGTCATACCCAAGTGAGACCCCCAGCGTGATGATGTACCAGACCACGACCGCTGACCCCGTGAATGCCAACCAGCGCACCTGTTGCCGCTCGACCGGACCCGACTGGCGGTAGCGCACGAAGAGAGAACCAGCGCTCACGACCATGCCGAGAGGCAAGAGGACGATGACCGGATTGAGAGCGGCGGTCCACGCCACGTAGTACGGATTGACTTCGCCGTTGGTGTCGACTTGCGACGAGACGGAAACGACGGTCGCCACCACGATCGGCATCACCACGCAGAACCACGAGAACGCCTTCCAACGTGGGGACGGCAGGCGGCCGTCCGGGAAGCGCAGCAACAGATGGGTTGTCATGAGAGCGACTGGAATGACCCACGAGCCGTCGAATGGAAGCGCGAGAGCGATCGCCCAAGCTGCTGCCGTGACCAGGAGCAGCAGCCCCTCCGCATTGCGTGGCTGCCTCAACCCCACCAGGGCTCCCACGCCCAGGAAGGCGAGAGGGATCAGCAGCGCCATCAGGTCGCCACCTACGTCAGCCCTTACTACATCAACAAGGACCAGGGCGACCGTCCCGGCGACCAGCAGATACACCGCCCGCCGTTCCCTGTGTCGCACCATCACTACTACTCCTTGGCCTGCGTTGGCGAAGCCACCCAGCAGGATCGATCAGCCCGGTAACGTCCGATCAAGCGCAGGTTCACCCTCAGGTGGGCGCACCGCACGAATCCAGTCGCCCATGCCACGCTCATTGTGAATCACCGACCGGCTCCACAAGCCCCGCACGCATCCACACGCCAACGGCGGCAGGGTGGAATACCGACCGCACCACAGACTCCAGATCGTCCATCACCACCGACTCGTCGCTGCTCACCCTCAGACGGTCGGCGAACCGCCTTACCGCCAACTCTCCGTCATAGTGCTCACGATCGAACCTGCGGTCCACCACGCGACGAACTCGTCGCAAGAGAGGACGGAACGCTGCAGCGACCAGCAACGTCGCTGCAGCGACGGCGAGGGGCTGTCTACCTCGGAGGAGCTCGCTGGCCGCCGCAACAGTCAATACATAGACGGCAACGAGAAAGCCAGTGACAATCACGTATGACGTCGTCCTGCTGATGATCCGATCGATGTCGTACAGCCGGTAACGCAGGATTGCGATCCCACACGACACGACGAAGAACGAGAGAACTAACGCCTCAGCCACTGCCACGATCGAGGGAGGCACAAAGCGCCCGAGGGTCGCTTCAAAGACAACGAGGAGAAAGAGGAGCGCAACGGCGAAGCCGAACCATCGCATCTGCTCGCGTTCGACTCCTCGCGAACGCTTCACCCTGAGGGCCGACGAAAGTACGGACGCAAACAAGCCAGCTAGGAAGATAAGACCAGCAAGATCGGCAAATGCCGAGTCTTCGACGCTGGGCACGTTCGCCATGAACGGCGGCGAGAGCGGATTTTCTACCGACCGTGTGACATCGCCGTCCGACGAATACTCGACGGGAAGGGTTGGGACCAGGGCAGCGACCAGCGTGAGGATCAGAACCGAGAGCGTCGAAAGCCATAGGACGGGGCGCCATCGAGGCGAGAGCAGCCCTGACGGAAACAGCAGCAGGGTCACGGTGGTGAGCAGGAAGAGCAACGGGTACCAAGCCCACGATGCGACCCAGGCCGCCATGAGTCCCCACCACGGCAACTCACCAGGCACTCGTGCCCCAAGAGCTGTGAGTCCGATGGCAAGGCTCATGAACCCAGCCAAAGCGCCAATCCCGAGGAACACCCAACCCATCGGGCTTTCTGGGCGCTGTCGAGCAACTGAGGCACCAACGACCGTCTCCGCGGCAATGGGGATCCAAAGCAGGGGGTTTTGCACCTCGCCGATGATGAACCCCCCAGCGACCAACCCGACCGCTGCCAGCACCACCATGGCCCACCAGATCAGACGCTGAGCGCTCTCCCGGTTCATGACGTTGGCTCCCTGAGCCAGAGGCCGGCGGACGTCGGCTGCACGGTGGACCCCAACACCGTCAGGAGGTCAGAGCGCACCTCATCGCCCTCGACCTCGTCCCGAAGCCTCATCGCAAATGCTTCGATGGCACGCTCGGCATCGAACTGCTCACGGTTGAACTTCCGATCCACCACTCGCCTGGCCCACTTCAGCACCGGACGAAACAATGCAGCAGCGACCAGGGTCGCCACGGCGACGGCCCACGAGTCTGGCGCTCCTGTTGAGCCGGAATCCGGCACCAGACTGGTCAACGACGTCACGACCACCGCGTACACCACCAACAGGACAGCAGTGACCATGGCATAGGCGGTCGTTCGCCCGATGATCCGGTCAATGTCATAAAGGTGGAAGCGAAGAATCGCCACCCCACATGCCAGAGGTAGCAACGACAACACCACTGCCAGAAGAACTGTGTCGCTCGATGTCCACTCCGTAAGCAAGGACTGCACCATGAAGAGAGCTGAGACGAGGCCCGCAAGAATCAGCCACTTGATCTGGGAACGCTCCCGGTATCCACCGCGGCGGAAGCGCAGCACCAACGACCACACCGACAGCCCCAGGGCAAGGAGAAAACCAAGAGCGACAAAGTCGAGTGCGTCAACGAAATCGCGAAGGGCCTCCGGAGTGTAGGGATTCTGCTTCGGGCGGCCGGCCGCATCGGTGTATTGCGTGCTTGAGAACGCAACACTCAGCGTCCAGATGACAGTGACAACCCCCGCGCCCCATGCGACAGGACGCCACCGCGCGTTCAGCAGGTGACCATCGGGGAAGAGCAAGAAGGGGAAGGTGAGGAACACCGCCAGAAGCGGTGCCCACGGCCAGTTGCCGAACCACTCGGAGGCCGTTCCGCCGAAGCCACCAGGCCTGACCACGGTCGCCCATCCGGTGTATCCGGTGTTGGCTATCGCCAGTGAGAGCCACAGTCCGCAGCTGAGGTAGATCCAGCCAATCGCGTTGTCCGGGCGCCTGGTGGCGATCAGCAAGCCAACAGTTCCCAGGGCAAGTGCAGGGAGACCCAGGGCAATCACGCTCAGCGTGTAACTCGAGCCAATCGTGCGGAAGTTGACCATGACGAGGACACACCCGACGAGAAGAAGAGCGATCAGCAGCGACCACAGACCTCGAGCCAAGTAGGTCGCTCGCCTCATGGCGTTGGCTCCTTCAACCAGAGGCCAGTGGAGGCCGGCTGCACAGTCGACCCCAGCACCTTCAGCAGGTCCGACCGCACTTCATCGCCCTCGACCTCATCGCGCAGCCTCACCGCAAAGGCCTCCACTGCCAGCTCGGCGTCGAACTGCTCACGGTTGAATCTGCGATCCACCACCCGACGCGCCCACCGCAGCACCGGACGGAACAAGCCGGCCGCACCAAGAGTCGCCACCGCAACCGCCCACGAGTCTGCCTGTCCGGTCGAACCTGACTCGGGAACCAAACTGGTCAACGACGTCACGACCACCACATACACGGCCAGGAGCACACCGGTCACCAGGACGTACGCCGTTGTGCGACCGATGATCCGATCGATGTCGTACAACCGGTACCGCAGGATTGCGACACCGCATGAGAGTGGTATGAGTGCAAACGCGACCGCTAACAGGATGTAGCGGCCGGTGGAGTGCCCGTGCGTGGCAAGGTACTGGGCCGGCTGCAGGACCAGGACGAGCAAGGCAATCGACGACGCGAACAGCCGCATCTGCAGCCGCTCTACGCCCGTCGATCGCCACGTGCGACGCGCTGCCGCCCAGACCGAAGTTAGGGTGCACGCGGCCACGATCATGAGGAAAACCGGGAAGATGAATCCACCGTTCCCGACGCCGGGCTCTTGCGGAATCACCCGGCCGACGAAGTCGATCGGATTCTCAATCTCTACTTCGGCACCACCAGCGCCCGGCACATCAACAGACACCGTGGGGGACGTGAATCCAAAGACGAAGCTGAATGCGATCAATACCCAGGCCAGCCACAGGATGGGCCGCCACCTGGGTGATGGAAGCCCGGACGGGTACAGCAGGAAGGTCACCGTCGTGGAAAGCAGAATCAGTGGGAACATCAGCGCGACCCCGACTAGGGCCGGTACGGCCACATCCGCCCCGTATGGGAGTCCGTCTGCCTGAGCGCGTGCCATCAGCGCGAGTGATAGCGCTGTGAGCGAGGCAAGCAACCCAACAAACAAGAACAGCCAGCCGATGGAGTTGTCCGGCCGCCGATAAGCGATCACAGCACCCACCGACGCATAAACGAGCCAGGCGAGGAAGAGCAGATCCTCTTCGCCAAAGCCGGGCTGCACCACACTTTTTGCGGTCAGAATCGTCAGGATCAGGGCAAGCGTCCACCACCAGCAGGCCCGCTGAACCCCTTGCCGACTCATCAGACGGATGCCTCCTACCAGTTCGATATCAGGCTGGTCCGATGCGGCCGCCTAGCCACCGGACCGCGACGGTCGAAGCTTTCTGACTGGAGTGGTGACGATGTGGATCCCAGAACGGATGCCGGAGTTGTGCCAGACGTTCCGCCAGTTCGACCAGAGCCGCTTGCGGTCGACACACACGGTCTCTTCGCTGACCTCTGTGCCTATGAGCCCGTAGTGAGCCGCCAAGTTCGTCAGCGTTCCCATCCAGAACTCGTCTTCCTTGCGACGAGCGACGGGCCAGGCAAGCTCCCAGATCGGGATCGTTGGGCCTGATCAGGATCCTGATCTCCACTCGGGTGTCGCCGGCGTCCTCTTCGGCCGAGAAGGTGATCATGCCGGCGAACATGTGCCCCTCGGGGGTCATGAAGGTGAAGGACTCCTCGTCGGCGTAGATCACGAGGATCCCGGTGGCCAGCTTCGGCCCACGGGCGGCGATGCCTACCTCAATCGGCGTCACAGCGCCGGGTTCGATCCCGGTCAGGCTGTTGTGGAAGACGCTGCCCGATGGCCAGTAGTCGCCGAAGTTGACCTTCCAGTCGCCGATGAGCGTCTGCGCTCCGACGACCGAGCCAAGATTCGTCGAATACGTGCGCTGCCAGAGCCGGCCGAAGCCCTGCTGTGGCCCGGTTACCTTCTTGCCGGTGATGTTGTACCCGACCTTCGACTTGTCATCGGGTGCCGCCAACCGGTCGACTTTGGTCGCCCAGTTTCCCGCATCACGAGGAGGGTTGGGATCGTTTGGGCCTGGTGTGGTCATGACTTCTCCTCGTTAGGCACTTGCGAGCGCGGTTGCTGCATCGGCGTGTAGCGCGATCGCCTCGTCGAGGCGGGTCAACTCGAAGATCTGCCGGTAGTGGTCGGTCAGCCCGACGGCCGCGAGCTTCTGCTGCTGGCGGTTGGCCCGCACAAGCAGCGTCACGAGCATCCCGATCCCCCCACTGTTCATGTACGACAGCCCGGTGAAGTCGAGGACGAGGAAACGGGTGCCGGGAGCACAAGCCTCTTCGTACGCCGACATCAAGCACTGGCTCGCACGCCGCCGTCACGTCGCCAGCGATCTCGATAACCGCGGTTCCGGCCTCTGGGAAAGTGCACCGTCATGCTGACCTGGGGTTCTGACATGAGTTGTCGTCCTTTCGCCGTTATGCGGTCGTGGCGCCGACCGCGGCGTCAACGTCGGAGAAGATCTGGATGAAATCCGACAAGCGAGTGATGTCGAAGATGTGCCGGTAGTGCTCGGTAAGCCCCGAG
>CAWGPZ010000014.1:0-172278 GCA_963824605.1 uncultured Actinomycetota bacterium
GGGTATGGGGTAATTGGCAGCCCGACGGTTTCTGGTTCCGTTAGTCTAGGTTCGAGTCCTGGTACCCCAGCGCGTTGGAGCAGCTACCCCGCTGGGTACTGTTTCCCGACGATCAGCGCCGCCCGGTTCACCCATTCTGCGCGCTGAGCATGCACGGCCCCGTTGTGTAGCGGCCTAGCACGCCGCCCTCTCAAGGCGGTAGCGCGGGTTCGAATCCCGTCGGGGCTACGTGCCGAAGGCCCAGGTCACTCGACCTGGGCCTTTGGCATTGACTGGGCCTTCGCGATTGGTGGGGAGCTGCCGGGAGCTCTCAGCCGTGGGCGCGGAGCAGCTCGGTCAGCGAGTTCGCGGCATGCACGACTGCGGGCGCATGCATCCGCCCGGGTTGGCGGGTGAGTCTTTCGAGCGGCCCGGACACCGACACGGCCGCGATGACCTTGCCGCCAGGTCCGCGCACCGGCGCCGAGACGCTGGCGACGCCGGCCTCGCGCTCGCCGATGCTCTGCGCCCATCCTCGGCGACGCACAGCCGCCAGCATGGACGCAGTGAAGCGAGCGCCCTTGAGCCCGCGATGCAGGCGGTCTGGCTCTTCCCAGGCGAGCAGCACCTGGGCGGCCGAGCCGGCAGCCATCGACAGGACCGTGCCCACTGGCACGGTGTCGCGCAGCCCCGAGAGCCGTTCGGCGGCTGCGACGCACATGCGCTGCTCGCCTTGGCGCCGGTAGAGCTGGGTGCTCTCATTGGTGGCGTCGCGCAGAGAGTTGAGGATGCTGCCTGCGGCGGCGAGCAGGCGGTCCTCGCCGGCGGCGGCAGCGAGCTCACCGAGGCGGGGACCGAGGACGAACCGCCCCTGCAGATCGCGTCCGACCAGTCGGTGGTGTTCGAGGGCAACCGCAAGGCGATAGGCGGTTGGACGGGCCAGGCCGGTGGCCGCGACGAGGCCGGCGAGGTTTTGCGGTCCCGCCTCGAGTGCCCCGAGCACGAGGCTGGCCTTGTCAAGAACACCGACTCCGCTAGTGTTGTCCATAACCCGATACTGCCGTTTCGACATCTGAGACGCAAGTACGGGACGAGAAAGACGAATGAGTCGCTGTCTGCGAGGAGGAACCATGGCTGTCGATCAAACGGCCCGCACGTTGGCCGAGAAGGTGTGGGACGCCCACATCGTCCGTCACGTGGACGGCGAACCCGACCTCCTCTACATCGACCTGCACCTGGTGCACGAGGTGACGAGCCCCCAGGCGTTCGACGGGCTGCGAAACGCCGGCCGTTCGGTGCGGCGCCCTGATCTCACCCTGGCGACCGAGGACCACAACGTGCCGACGTTGCAGATCGACCGCCCGATCGCCGACCCGGTCAGCAGGATCCAGGTCGAAGCGCTCCGCAAGAACTGCGCCGAGTTCGGTGTTCCGCTCTACCCGCTCGGCTCCGATGAGCAAGGCATCGTCCACGTCGTCGGCCCCCAGCTCGGTGTGACTCAGCCGGGCATGACGATCGTCTGCGGCGACAGTCACACCTCGACCCACGGTGCTTTCGGTGCACTGGCGTTCGGGATCGGGACGAGTGAGGTCGAGCACGTCCTGGCCACCCAGACGCTTCCGCTCAAGCCGTTCAAGACGATGGCGATCACCGTGGAAGGCGAGCTGCCGGCCGATGTCACGGCCAAAGACCTGATCCTTGCCGTCATCGCTGAAATTGGTACGGGCGGCGGGCAGGGATATGTGCTCGAGTACCGCGGTAGCGCGATCGAGAAGCTCTCGATGGAAGCGCGCATGACGGTCTGCAACATGTCGATCGAGGCGGGGGCGCGAGCGGGAATGATTGCCCCCGACGCCACGACCTTCGAGTACCTTCGGGGTCGCCCCAAGGCACCGATTGGTGCCGACTGGGACTCCGCCGTGCAGTGGTGGAGCAGCCTGCCCACCGACGACGGGGCGGTCTTCGACCGCGAGATCATCGTTGACGCGGCGAAGCTGCGTCCCTTCGTCACCTGGGGAACCAACCCTGGGCAAGGCCTTCCGCTCTCTGCTTCGGTGCCCGACCCCGCGCAGATCGCGGATCCGGCGCAGCGGTCGGCGGCTGAACGAGCACTGGAGTACATGGATCTGACCCCGGGGACGCCACTCACCGAGATCGCGGTCGACACGGTCTTTCTGGGGTCGTGCACCAACGGCCGCATCGAAGATCTACGCGCTGCTGCGTCGATCATGCAGGGTCGACAGGTGGCTGACGGCGTCCGCATGCTCGTCGTGCCCGGCTCGGTGCGGGTCAGGCTGCAGGCCGAGCAGGAGGGGCTCGACCAGGTCTTCACCGAGGCCGGCGCCGAATGGCGACATGCCGGCTGCTCGATGTGCCTGGGGATGAATCCCGACCAGCTCGCTCCTGGCGAGCGCAGCGCCTCCACCTCGAACCGCAACTTCGAGGGGCGTCAGGGCAAGGGTGGCCGCACACACCTGGTGTCACCGCAGGTCGCAGCCGCCACCGCAGTCACCGGACGCCTCACCAGCCCCACCGACCTCACCGATGCGTCGGCCTCGGCCAACGTCAACGCCTAGCCAGAGGAGCGACCATGGACCCGTTCGAGACGCACACCGGCCGCGTGCTGCCCTTGCGCCGCAGCAACGTCGACACCGATCAGATCATCCCCGCGGTCTACCTCAAGCGCATCACCCGCGACGGTTTCGAGGACGGCCTTTTTGCGGCGTGGCGCAAAGACCCCGAGTTCGTCCTCAACCTGCCGCAGTACGAGGGTGCAACGGTGCTTGTCGCCGGTCCTGAGTTCGGCACGGGTTCCTCGCGTGAGCACGCTGTGTGGGCGTTGCAGAACTATGGGTTTCGCGTCGTCATCTCGCCCCGCTTTGCCGACATCTTCAGGGGGAACAGCCTCAAGGGAGGCTTGCTCACGATCGAGGTTCCTGAGTCGGTTGTCGAGCGGCTGTGGGAGCTTGCCGAGAGTGATCCCAGCTCTCGCGTGACCGTTGATCTGCAGGCGCGAACGGTGTCCTTCGCGGACGAGACCGTCTCGTTCGACCTCGACGACTACTCCCGCTGGCGCCTCCTGGAGGGTCTGGATGATGTCGGTTTGACCTTGCGCCACACCGAAGAAGTGGCAATTTTCGAGTCCAACCGCCCCACGTGGATGCCAAGAACAGTTGCGCAGTAAGGGTTCTTGCAGGCGTCCGTGAACACCTCCGGGGCCCAGATGTGACGAATCTCCTTACAACACAAGGGATCTTCCGGCGTGTAGACGTTGCCGTTCGCCCACAGATTGCCTAACGTTCCCATCGGTCGGGAAAACGCCCGCCCACACAGGCATTCGAAGGGGAAGTAGTGAACAAGGCTCAGCTCATCGATGAACTCTCCGGCCAGTTCGACGGCAACCGTCGCGCCGCCCACAACGCTCTCGAGGCGGTGATTGGCACGATTACCCGCCAGGTAGCGAAGGGTGAAGCCGTTGCGATCACCGGCTTCGGCAAGTTCGAGCGTCGCATTCGTCCCGCGGGCAAGGCACGTAACCCGCAGACCGGTGCCGTCGTCAAGACCAAGAGGAAGTCCGTTCCCAAGTTCACTCCTGGTGCGGAGTTCAAAGCTGTCGTGAACGGCGAGAAGAAGCTCCCGGCTCCGGCCAAGAAGGCAGCTGCCAAGAAGACCACGAAGAAGGCTGCTCCGGCCAAGAAGGCGGCCGCGAAGAAGGCTCCGGCTAAGAAGGCTCCGGCCAAGAAGGCAGCGAAGAAGGCTCCGGCCAAGAGGGCAACGAAGAAGACGACTGCCAAGAAGGCGCCAGCACGCAAGTCGACTGCGAAGAAGACGACGCGCAAGCGCTGATCCACTCACGCAACGTCAGAGGGCCCGGGCCGATCACGGTCCGGGCCCTCTGACGTCAGAACGTGTCAGGTCACCGCTGGAAAAGTGGCCAGGGTGATGGCAGAAACTGCGGTGGGTGCGGACTGGGAGTCAACGGCGATCCTGACCCGCTGACCGGGTCGCATGGTGCGCAGTGGTCCGGCCGCCCAGGTGTCAGCGTTGAACGCGATGACCATACCTCGGTCGGTGATCACTGACCCCGAACCATGTGGTTCGTCGAACGTGTGCACAGTGGCTTGGGTCCAGGTAGGCGCCATGCCGGCAACTGTAGCTAGAGGGCGAGGTCGAGGTCGACGAGGAGCTCGAGAGTATGTGGTCCGAGTCCGATGGCTCGGGCGCGTTCAAGGTCCTCAACTGTGTCGACGTCGCACTGTGTGTCGGGGGTGCTGGGAACGTGAACGGCACCAGCGGCCCGATGCGCAGCAGCGGAGTCTTTGCCGAAGTGGGTGCGCAGCCCAGCTGGTTCGCTGGTGGCGAGAATGGTGGTTCCGGAGCCGCGGGTGTCGGTCACCATGGCTACGCGATGCAGGGCGGAGTGCCGCAGAACATCGGCCATCGACTCCGCGCGGAGTGCGGGCAGGTCGGCGACGACGACGGCCAGCCCTGACGAGCCGTCGGTGTGCGTCAACGCGAACCACGTGAGGGCTCGGTCGAGTGACCACTGTGCTTCGGGCTGGATGACGACCTCGACTGCAGACGCGCCGGGCGCGTCTAGTCGCAAGCCAGCTGCACGAGACAGGACGCTGACCCGCGCTACGGCAGGGGTGGCAAGCACCGCGCCGAGCGTGTCGGCTGCCATGGCTTGGACCACGCGGTCACGAGTGGAGCTGGGCAGATCCAGCCGCGACTTGGCATCATCGGTTCCCTTCATGGGAATAACGACATGCCACATTGTGCAGAGGGTACGTCGTTGCCACCCCGGCGGTGCTCGACACCGGCAGATGGGGGCATGAGACTGCGAGTTCAGTCGATACGCGTCTTGGCGGAGGGGATTCTGGGTGGGAGCCGACGGTGGTCCCGGGGTCACATACACAGCAGCGCGCGCCGCTCTGCGCACCGCACTGCGCGTGACCTCTCGCCACCAGTGGACGGGGCAGGCGCACGTTCCGCGGGAGGGTGGCTGCGTCGTGGTGTCCAACCACCTGTCACACGCTGACCCGCTGCCGCTGGCTGACTTCCTCGACGCCGCCGGCCGCTACCCTCGGTTTCTCGGCAAGGCTGAGCTCTTTGATGTCCGCATCATGGGACGCCTGCTGCGCAACGTGGGCCAGATCCCCGTGCAGCGCGAGAGCGAGCACGCCGGAGTTGCCCTGTCGGCGGCCGTCGACGCGGTCCGTTCTGGTGAGTGCGTCGTGGTCTACCCGGAGGGCACGTTGACGCGTGACCCAGAGCTGTGGCCGATGGTCGGCAAGACCGGGGCTGCGCGGATCTGGTGGCAGACCCGATGCCCCGTGATCCCGGTCGCTCAGTGGGGCCCTCATGAGCTCCTCGCTCCCTACGGTCGGGTGCCTCAGGTGTGGCGTCGCCCCGTCATGAAGGTGACGGCCGGTCCGGCTCTGACCCTGTCGACCGAGGAACCGCCGCACTACCAAGAACTGACCGGCGAGATCATGGCCTCGCTGAGTGCGCTCCTGGCGTCCGTGCGAGGGGTCAGTGCTCCGACATCGGTCTTCGATCCCCGCGCGTCTGACCTGCCCCGCACGGGTAACCCGCGCAAGAATCGGCCACACGGGCAGAGCCCTTCCCGCGAAGGCACGGCGGGGCCGGACGACGAAGGGACGGCGTGATGCAGGCGGCGGTGATGGGGCTCGGGTCGTGGGGCACGGCCTTTGCTCTCGTCCTCGCCGACGCCGGGCACGAGGTGCGGCTCTGGGGGCGTAGCGCAGAGACCGTGGCCTTGGTCAACCAGTCACGCCGCAATGCCCGCTTTCACCCAGACCTTGACCTGCCATCGGCGATCACCGCGACGACCGATCCGGTCGCGGCCCTCGAGTCAGCTGATCTCGTCGTCCTTGCCGTGCCCGCCCAGTCGTTGCGCGAGAACCTCGCGACCTGGGGTGCTGCCATCCCTGCCGACGCCATCACGCTCAGCCTCATGAAGGGGCTGGAGCGAGGATCCGGTGCCCGCATGAGCGAGGTCGTTCAGGCGGCAGCGGGGTGTCCACCGGACCGCATCGCTGTGCTGTCCGGGCCAAACCTCGCACGAGAGGTGGTGCGGCGGCAGCCGACGGCAAGTGTCATCGCCTGTGTCGACGACGGCGCTGCAGAGCAGGTCCAGGCGTGGACCGTCACCCCCTACTTCCGCCCCTACACGAATGCCGATGTGGTGGGCGTCGAGCTCGGGGGCGTCGTGAAGAACGTGATCGCCCTGGCCACCGGTATGGCCGAAGGCATGGGGTTCGGCGACAACAGCAAGGCGGCGATCATGACCCGCGGGCTCGCCGAGATGACCCGACTCGGTGTGGCGATGAAGGCCGATCCGCTGACGTTCATGGGTCTTGCCGGCGTCGGAGACCTGATCGCCACCTGCTCATCGCCGTTGTCGCGTAACCGAACCTTCGGCGAGAACCTCGGCAAGGGGATGACGATGGACGAGGTGACCGCCATCACCGCTCAAACCGCTGAGGGCGTCACGTCATGTGCCGCGGTCCTCGAGCTGGCTCAGGAGCACGGCGTCGACATGCCGATCACCGAGCATGTGTCAGGTGTCGTCTCACAAGGATGGGCGCCCCGCGACATGGTGACGTCGCTGATGAGCCGGGTCGCCAAGCCTGAGTGGCGCCAGGGCGCGCCGTCAGACGTAGGCTCGCCCTGATGCCACTGACTTCAGTTCCGCGGACCCGGGTTGCCGTCGTCTTCGGGGGGCGCAGTACCGAGCATCAGATCTCGTGCATCTCGGCCGGGGGAGTACTGCGGGCCCTTGATCCCCGCCAGTTCGAGGTCGTCCCAGTAGGGATCACGCCTGAGGGCCGCTGGGTGCTGGTCGACGGCGACCCTGAGCGCCTGGCGATCAAGTCGGGCCGGCTGCCGTCGGTCGACGCTGACACGGGGGCTCCAGTGGTGTGGACGGCAGACCCGTCAAGGGCCTTGAGCGTGCACGAGCCGGGCCAGGTACCCGAGGTGCTGGGCGACGTCGACGTGGTCTTTCCCTTGCTGCACGGGCCCTACGGTGAGGACGGAACGATCCAAGGACTCCTTGAGCTGGCCGGCGTTCCCTACGTGGGTTCGGGCGTGCTGGCCAGCGCGGCGGCCATGGACAAGGCAGTGACCAAGGTCCTCGTGGCCGCTGCCGGGCTCACCCAGGCTCCCTATGTGGTGATCGGCGATCGTGACTGGACCTTCGATCGTGAATCCGCGCTGGCCTCTGTCCGTGACCTGCAGCTGCCCGTCTTCGTCAAGCCGGCTCGGGCCGGGTCGAGTGTCGGGATCAGCCGGATCACCGACTGGGCTGACCTCGAGCAAGCTGTGGCGACGGCGCGCCAGCACGACCCGAAGGTGGTGGTCGAACAGGGGATCGCCGGGCGCGAGGTCGAGTGTGGGGTGCTCGCGCGCACTGATGGCCGGGGCCCGGAGGCCAGCGTGTGCGCCGAGATCACGGTCAAAGGTGATCACGACTTCTACGACTTCGAGGCGAAGTACCTTGACGACGTCACGGAGCTGGCAGTCCCGGCTGATCTGCCGGACGAGGTGTCGGAGCGGGTGCGCCGCGCGGCCTGTGTGGCATTCGACGCCGTCGGCTGCGAGGACTATGCGCGGATCGACTTCTTCGTGACCGAATCCGGTGACGTCGTGCTCAACGAGATCAACACCATTCCCGGGTTCACCCCCATCTCGTTGTTCCCGCGCATGTGGCAGGCATCCGGTGTGGAGTACCCGGAACTGGTTGCGCGACTGATCCGGACGGCTCTGGCAAAGCGTCGCGGCCTACGGTGACTCGGAGGCTGTCGTCCGCTCGGGAATGGCGGTGGCCACCAACGGGGAGAGCTCGGTGACCGGGCCGATCTCCGGTGCGTAGTCGTCCGGGACGGTCACCTCGACGTAGGCCGTCCGGCCGGTTGCCGTGAAGAGGTACCCAGCCGTCAGCTCCTCGGCGAACCAGTCGACGCCGTCGACGGTGACCAGCTGTGACGACGCGGTCAGGGTCTCCGGACGTGGGACGCCGCAGCGCACGATGATGACAGCTGGGTCACCCCAGGCAGCCGTCAGAGCGGACTCTGGGGTGGTGGGGCGGGACGGCTGCCCCGCAAGCTCGTCGGGAAGCTCGGTCGCCAGGTCAGCGCACGCCTCGAGCACCTCGGCAGGGGGAGCATCCGCGCCAGGGTCGGGAGGAGTGACCTCGACCGACCCGGTGCATGAGGTCGTCAGCGCCAGAACGCCCACGGAGGTGAGCAGGGCGAGGCCCTGCCGGCGACGCACGCGACGAGCGCGCGTCAGAGGTTGATGACCGGGCAGGTAAGAGTGCGGGTGATGCCCGACACCGCCTGCACCTGTGCCACGACGAATCGCCCGAGCTCGTCATCGCTGCCGGCCTCGGCTCGGACGATGACGTCGTACGCTCCGATCAGGTTCTCCGAGAGGGTGACGCCGGGGACCTTGGAGATCTGGTCGGCCACCTCGGCTGCACGTCCGACTTCGGTTTGGATCAAGATGTATGCCGTGACCATCACGAGCCTCCCGTCTGCAGGCCCCGACCGTACCCGCTCAGGTGCGCAATGAGCGACCCCTCACGGGCGGCAGAGCCTGAGGACTCGGTGGCCCAGCGCGGTGAGTTCGCCTTGATCGAGGCCATCGCGAGACGGCTGCCCCAGGGAGCCAACGTCGAGGTCCCGCCAGGCGACGACGCGGCCGTCGTAGCCATCGATGGCACCTCGATCGTGGTCACCACGGATGTCCTGGTCGCGGGTGTGCACTTTCGGACCGACTGGTCAGGCCCCGACGACATCGGACATCGAGCGGCAGCGGCGAGCCTGGCCGATCTGGTGGCCATGGGCGCCGATCCGTCCGCGCTCGTGGTTGCGCTCGTTGCTCCACGCGAGACCGACGCGGCATGGGTGCTCCGGGTTGCCGACGGCTTGCGCGACGAGGCCGCCGAGGTTGGTGCCTCGGTCGTCGGCGGAGACGTGTCGACCGGTGACCAGATCTCAGTCGCCGTGACCGGGATCGGCGGTCTTGCGGGTCGCGCCCCAGTGCTGCGCAGCGGCGCCCAGGTGGGGGATCAGGTGGCAGTTGCCGGTCGGCTGGGCTGGGCCGAGGCCGGTCTGGCAGTGCTTTCCCGGGGGTTTCGGTCGCCGCGCGCCCTCGTCGACGCCTATCGGCGTCCGAGCGTGCCGTACGACCGCGGGCCGGCGGCTGCCGAGTCCGGTGTGCACGCCATGTGCGACGTCAGCGACGGGCTCATCGCCGACCTGGGTCACCTCGCCTCCGCAGCCGGGTGGCCATCGACATCGAGAGCGCTCTGGTCGAGATCGGCGAGCCGATCGCAGCCGTGGCCGCTGCCTATGGGGTGGAGCCGCTCTCCTGGGTGCTGAGCGGCGGCCATGACCATGCACTGGTCGGTGCCTTCGCGGCCGACCGATCGCTTCCGGACGGGTTTGTGCGGATCGGGTCGGTCACTGAACGACGGGAGGAGGCGGGAGAGGCAACCGCCGACGACGCCGGTGGCGGCTCATGGGTGACCGTCGACGGATCGCGTTGGATCGGTGCGGCCGGTCACGCTCACTTCTCGTGAGCTGGCTCTGCTGGGCTAGCGGGAGACCTTGCCGGCCTTGATGCAGGACGTGCAGACGGTCAGCTTGGTAGGGGTACCACCGATGGTGGTGCGCACGGTCTGGACGTTGGGGTTCCAGCGGCGCGGCGTCCGACGGTGCGAGTGGGAGATGCTGTTGCCGAAGCCCGGCCCCTTGCCGCAGACGTCACACTTGGCAGCCACGGTGGCTCCTCCAGAGCTCTAAGCGGCATCTCGTGCCGCGAGGCGCACCGCAGGGGTGCGCTCTGTGATGGTCGGGTGGTGCTGATCGATGAAATCCGATCAGACGATCGTGGGTCACTGGCGAGAAGGTCTCCGTGAGGAGGGTCCGCGGCAGCCCACCGAGAGTACCCGATGGGCGCGCAGGCTCCCAAACCGGACGTCGGGCTCCCCGGTTAGGCTCACGAGTCGTCGGCGAAGGGAGGCCATGGACGTGACAGCGCAGTCTGGCGCGGGTACACCCGCCGGGTCCTTGGCGGCCGGGACTCTCGATGCGGCGCTTCTCCGTGACTGGTCAGCGAGGGCCATGGTGCTGTTGACCGCCGCGCAGCACGACATCGACGCCCTCAATGTCTTCCCGGTGCCCGACGGCGACACCGGCACCAACCTGCTCCTTACCTGGCAGGCGGCAGCGGTCGCCCTCGACGAGACGAGCCAAGCAGCGCCCGACCTCCTTCCGGGGTCCGACGCCTTGACGCCCGGCCCCGGTCTGGCCGCAGCCTCGGCGCGCTGGGCGAGAGGAGCGTTGCTGGGAGCCCGAGGAAACTCAGGCGTGATCGTGGCCCAGTTCCTGCGCGGGATCGCTGAGTCGCTGGCCGACATCCCGTCCGTCCGTGAAACGGGTGCTGACGCTGATCTCACACCAGCCCTCGATGCCGGCCCGGTCATCGCAGCGGCCCTCTCAAGGGCTGCTGAGCTGGGCTATGCCGGCGTTGCCCGCCCGGTCGAGGGAACGATCTTGACCGTGGCCGCCGCCGCTGCCACGGCCGCGCAGGCGACCGCCGACCGCGGAGCTGTCGCCGTCGTGGTGGCGGCAGCAGAGGCAGCCGCTGATGCCTTGGCTCGCACGCCTCAGCAGCTACCGGTGCTTGCGGCTGCTGGCGTCGTCGACGCTGGAGGCCAAGGGCTGGTGCTGCTGCTCGAGGCCCTGCGGGCGGTTCTCGACCCGCACGCCCCCACGCCCGAAGAGGTCTTGTCGGTCTACGACCTCGGCCGCGCCGCGCCGGCTCGAGTCGGCCAGGTGTCGGCAGCCGTTGAGGCGGCTCAGCACCGAGCCGCCGGCGACGGGGCCTTCGAGGTGATGTATCTCCTGGAGGCCGACGACGCCGCAGCCTCCGGCGTCCGCCGCGCGCTCGACGAGCTCGGGGCGTCGGTGGTCGTCGTCGGGGGCGGCGGGCTCTGGAACGTCCACGTGCACACCGACAACGCGGGCCCGGCGGTCGAGGTGGGGGTGGCCGTCGGACGGGTGTTCCGCATCCGTATCACGCCGCTCGACAGGGTGAGAACCGACGACGGGTTCGGTCAGGACCCGAGATCGGACGCCGTCGCCGATCGGGTGGTGGTCGCCGTTGCCGCAGGACCCAGTCTCGGCGAGCTCTTCGAGAGTGTGGGGGCTCGGGTGGTTGTGGGTGCCCCCGGGCGCCGTCCGACGCCCGCTGCGCTGGTGGCCGCCGCCGCAGACGCCACCGAAGTGCTGCTGCTGCCCAACGACGACGACCATCTGGCGGTTGCCGACGCTGCGGCCGGTGAGCTGCGGGCGAGGGGAGCCCACGTCGCGGTGCTGCGGACCCACGCGGTGGTTCAAGGCTTGGCGGCGGTCGCCGTGCACGATCGGCACAGCCCGTTCACCGACGATGTCGTGGCCATGTCGGCGGCGGCCGCGGCCACTCGGTTCGGGGGGTTGTCCATCGCCGAGCGTGAGGCCATGACGTCGGCCGGTATCTGCCATCCGGGCGAGACGCTCGGTGTCGTCGAAGGCGACATCGTCGTCCTCGGTGACGATGCAGTGGAGGTCGCCTCGGCCGTTGTCGACCGGATGCTCGCGGCAGGGGGCGAGCTGGTCACGCTGGTCTGCGGCGACGATCCCTTTCCCGGACGGCCCGTCGCTGACGCCGTGCGCCGTCATCTGCACAGCACCCGCCTCGACGTCGAGGTCGTCGTCTACGACGGCGGTCAGCCGCACTATCCGCTGCTCATCGGCGTGGAGTGACCCCGATGTCGAGTGAATGGCGCGCCCGATGATGGACCGGCAGGGGGCGGCCACCTGGTGGGACCAACCCCTGCGAAACGTGGTCGGTGGAGCAACGGCCAAAGCCTTGGCCGCGATGGGCCTCCAGACCGTCGGTGACCTGCTGAATCACCTGCCTCGGCGCTACGGCGAGCACGGCGAGCTCTCTGACATCGGGCACCTGCAGGTCGGCGAGCAGGCGACCGTGCTCGCCGAGGTGTCCGAGGTCTCGGTGAGGCGCATGCGTCAGCGAAAGGGAACGATCGTTGAGGTGGTCGTCACCGACGGACGCCACCGCCTGTCCTTGACCTTCTTCAACCAGCCATGGCGTGAGCGACAGCTGCAGAAGGGCATGCGAGGGCTCTTTGCGGGCACGGTCGACTCCCGAGCCGGCCGCCGGCAGCTCACCCACCCCGAGTACGTGATCTTCGGGACGAGCGAGTCTGCGGACGTCGACCGAGCGTCGTCGATCGACGAGGGAGACGCCGACCTCGATCGAGACCTGCAGGTGATGCAGGAGTTCACCGACTTCCTGATCCCGATCTACCCGGCTACCGCATCCCTGCCGACCTGGCGCATTCAGAAGGCGGTACAGGTCCTGCTCGACACCATGCCTGAGCTGCCTGAGGTCACGCCTGGCTCGATCGCGTCCCGCGAGGGCCTGATGAGTCGGACCGAGGCGTACCGCACCCTGCACCGGCCGCGATCGGTCGAGGAGGTGAAGAGCGCCCGACGCAGGCTTGCGTTCGACGAGGCCCTCGTGCTGCAGACGGTTCTTGCCAGACGGCGTGCGGCGCTCGCCGCCAGCGACTCCACCCCGCGCGTTGCCACCGATGGAGGGCTGCTGGCGGCGTTCGACCGGCGCTTGCCGTTCGAGCTCACGACAGGTCAACGCGAGGTGACGGCTGACATCACAGCGGACCTGGCGCGGTCGCACCCGATGCACCGACTCCTCCAGGGCGAAGTCGGATCTGGAAAGACGGTCGTGGCCCTGCGTGCCATGGTGACCGTCGTCGACGCGGGGGGCCAAGCAGCCCTGCTGGCGCCTACCGAGGTGCTGGCCGCGCAGCACTACCGAACGATGACAGCGATGCTGGGTCCGCTGGGCGACGGTGGCCTCCTTGGGTCCCCGCCCGAGGCCACCAGGGTGCGGCTCTTGACGGGCAGCCAGCCGACGGCCGCGCGACGTGCCGGCCTGCTCGATATCGCCTCTGGGGAAGCCGGGATCGTGGTCGGTACCCATGCGTTGCTGCAAGAGCACGTCGACTTCTTCGACCTGGGGCTGGTGGTCGTCGACGAGCAGCACCGTTTCGGGGTCGAACAACGTGAGGCGCTGAGGGCGAAGGCCGCGACCCCGCCGCATGTTCTCGTCATGACGGCGACCCCGATCCCGCGCACTGTGGCGATGACGATCTTCGGCGACCTCGACGTCTCCACCCTGACTGAGCTGCCGCAGGGGCGACAGGCGATCAGCACGCACGTCGTCAACGCGGTTGACCGACCCCACCATCTCGAGCGGGCGTGGCAGCGCATCACCGAAGAGGTGGAGGTCGGACGTCAGGCCTACGTCGTCTGCCCGCGGATCGGTGACGATCTCGATGTCGTCCCCGCCGGTGACGCCGACGGTGACGGTGACGGGGGGGCCGAGCTGCACTCGGTGGTGTCCCTCGCCCGCCAGCTCGCCGACGGTCCGCTCTCCGAGTGCAGGGTGGGAGTGCTGCACGGACAGCTGCCGGGGGAGGCCAAGGACTCGGTCATGTCGAGCTTCACCGCAGGAGAGCTGGATGTCTTGGTCGCCACCACGGTGATCGAGGTCGGTGTCGACGTGCCGAACGCGAGTGTCATGGTGGTGATGGACGCCGATCGGTTCGGCGTCTCGCAGCTGCACCAGATCCGGGGGCGGGTCGGGCGCGGTGACGTGCCGGGGCTGTGTCTGCTGGTCACCGGCCTTCCGGCTGACAGCCCAGCGCGGGCCAGGCTTGATGCCGTCGCCGCCACGACCGACGGGTTCGAGCTGTCGCGGATCGACCTCGAGCAGCGCCGGGAAGGTGACGTTCTGGGGTCGGCACAATCTGGTGTGCGGTCGAGTCTGAAGGTGCTCCGTGCCGTGTCCGACGAGCAGTTGATCATGGTCGCGCGTACAGACGCGGTGGCGCTGGTCGAGGCCGACCCAGAGCTGCTCAACCACCCTGATCTGGAGGCTGCGGTGAGCATCCTTGAGTCCGATGAGCAGGCCGAGTACCTGGAGAAGTCCTGACCAGGATCGTGGCCGGACGCGCGAGGGGTCGACGTCTACGGGTCCCGGCATCCGGCACCCGCCCCACGTCCGACCGGGCGCGTGAGGCGGTCTTCTCCAGTCTGGAGTCGCTACGGGGTGGTTTCACCGACTCCGTGGTGCTCGACCTCTACGCAGGTTCGGGGGCGTTGGGTCTTGAGGCGCTGTCCCGCGGAGCGTCACACGTCGACCTCGTCGAATCCGATCGCGAAGCCGCACAGGTGATCAAGGCCAACGCGGCCGCAGTTCTCTCCACCGACGCCGGGGGGTCCCCATCCTGGACCGCCCACTGCGAAGTGCACGCCGTCAGCGTGGAGCGATGGCTCACCGCAGCCAGACGGGGGAACGACACGGCTGCGGTGAGGTATGACGTGGTCTTCTGCGACCCGCCCTACGCGACGTCTGCCGAGGAGGTCCGCGAGGGGTTGGTGGCGCTGCTCGCGGGTGGTCGGCTCGCCGACGACGCGCTGGTGGTCGTCGAGCGGGCGAGACGCGACCTGCCATGGTCCTGGCCATCGGGGCTGGTCGCCATCAAGGACCGCGGCTACGGAGAAGCACACCTCTGGATCGGCGGCGTTGAGGTCGGTGCCGCCCCCACTGCCGGGGGCGACCCCCAGTGATAGCGTCGCGCCGTGCTGAGCGTCGTATGCCCTGGCTCGTTCGACCCGGTCACCAACGGCCACGTCGACATCATCGAGCGGGCCTCCAAGTTGGCTGACCGCGTCTACGTCGGGGTCATGGTCAACCAGAACAAGCAAGGGCTCTTCCCGGTCGAGCGCCGCATCGAACTGCTCGCAGAGTCGATACCCCACCTCGACAACGTGTCGATCGAGACCTTCTCAGGGCTGCTGGTCGACTACTGCCAAGCCAGAGAGGCCCGGGCCATCGTCAAAGGGCTTCGCGCGGTGGGCGACTTCGACTACGAGCTGCAGATGGCCCAGATGAACCATCGGCTGACGGGGGTTGACACGCTCTTCGTGGCGACCAACCCGCTGTACTCGTTCCTGTCGTCGAGCCTGATCAAGGAGGTCGCCGCCTTCGGGGGTGACATCACTGGGCTCGTGCCACCCCCGGTGCTCGGGCCCCTGGTCGAAGCCCTCACGTCGGCCGAGCACTCCCCATGACCACCTGCGGGACGCCACCGTCAAACACCCACCTGCGTGAGCCGAGCGCGATGAGCCCGCCTGTCCCGCCCCGTCCCGGCCGGGCCCCTATCGATCCCCAGGAGGTCACGTGGAGATCCACGACAAGCTCGACGAGCTGAGTGAGGTGCTCGAGAGCGCGCGGGCGGTGCCGATGTCGGCCTCGTGCATGGTGAACCGCGAAGACCTTCTGGCGCGCCTCGATGTCATCCGCGGTCAGCTGCCGGCCGACCTGGCGCGGGCGGACAGCCTGCTGGCCGATGCCGAAAGCGTGATCGCCACCGCCCACCGCCAGGGCGACGAGATCATCGCGGGAGCACACGACGAGAAGATGCGACTCGTTGCGGAGACCGAGGTGATGGCACAGGCCGAACGCGAGGCCGGGCGCATCGTCGCCGCCGCCCAGACCGAGGCAGAACGCGTCCAGCGCGAGATCGACGACTACATCGACGCCAAGCTCGCCAACTTCGAGCTCGTACTCACCAAGACCCTCGAGGCGGTAGCCCGCGGACGCGACAAGATCGCCGGTCGTCGCGCCGTCGAGGAGCTGTCCGGCATCGCCTTGCCGGACTTCGACGAGGATCAGCCGGACGACGACACCGAGGTCGAACGCTGAGGGAGGTCGCCGTCCTGCTCCGGTTTTGGGTCGATCCACCTGCTCGGCTACGCTGGTCAACGGTCTCGTCCCTGAGGCTGTAGTCCAGACTGCCCAAGGTCATACCCAGCCTTGCCGTCGGCGAGGTCAGTGGTGTGCGCCAGGAGAACACCGAACGTGTCTCGGCTCGATCCACGCGACCCGCTGGTGCTCGACACCCATGCGGTGGCGAGACGCCCCGGGACGATGGCCGAGGTCGAGCGCACGGTGCCGGCACCGGATGGACTCGGCACGGACGTGGTCGGTGTCTCTTCGGGCGCTCCGGTTGAGTTGCAGCTGCGACTTGAGTCGGTGGTCGAAGGGGTGCTGGTGTCCGGCGTCTGTCGGGCACGGGCGAGTGGTGAATGCGTACGGTGCCTGGACCCGGTCAACATCGACCTGGTGCTCGACCTGCAGGAGCTCTTCGCCTACCCCGACGCCGCCGCGGCCGACGCGGAGGAGATCGCGCAGGTGGAAGACGAGCTCGTCGACTTCCAGCCGGTGCTGCGGGATGCCGTGGTGCTCGCCTTGCCCCTGCAACCGGTGTGCCAGGACGGCTGTCTCGGACTCTGCGCCACGTGTGGCGCACGGCTGAACGACGACCCGGATCATCAGCACGACCAGATCGACCCGAGATGGGCCGCCCTGGGAGACCTGCAGACGCAGGACTCGAACGCACGAGACGCGCCCAACGCGTCCTAAAGGAAAGGGCATTGCCGTGGCCGTCCCGAAGCGGAAGACGTCGCGCTCCAACACCCGTTCGCGCCGGGCCAACTGGAAAGCCAGTCGCCCCACCATCGTCACCTGCGACCGTTGCAGTGAGCCCAAGTTGCCGCACGTCGCGTGCCCAACGTGTGGCACCTACAACAAGCGACAGGTCACTGCCGTCTGACCGGTCCGACCTCGTGACCGCTGACGACGCCGGAGCAGATCCGCACCCCCTGCTCGCGGCGATGCACGTCGATGTTGCTCCGGCCATGCTCGAGCTGTCGTTGACGCACCGCTCGTATGCCTACGAGAACGGTGGCCTGCCGACCAACGAGCGACTTGAGTTCCTCGGCGACTCGGTGCTGGGGCTGGTGGTGACCGAGACGCTCTACCGCGTTCACCCCGATGTGCCGGAAGGGCAGCTGGCCAAGCTGCGCTCGGCTGTCGTCAACATGCGGGCGCTGGCCGAGGTGGCGCGCTCGCTGGGCCTCGGCGAGTACCTGAAGCTGGGCAAGGGCGAAGAAGCGACCGGCGGTCGCGACAAGGCGTCGATCCTGGCTGACGGGCTCGAGGCGCTCATCGGGGCTGTCTACGTGGACAAGGGCATCGAGGTGGCGACGCAGGTGGTTCATCACCTTTTCGACCCAATCCTCGAGGCAGCGCCCCACCTCGGTGCCGGACTCGACTGGAAGACCAGCCTGCAAGAGCTCACGGCCTCGCTGGATCTCGGCGTCCCCGAGTACCGCATCGACGAGTCCGGCCCCGACCATGCCAAGTCGTTCGTGGCCACCGTGGTGCTCCGCGACGGTGCCCACGGCACCGGCCGGGGCAACTCCAAGAAGGAGGCCGAGCAACAAGCGGCAGCTGTCACCTGGGAGTCGCTCGCTGCGCACGCGGCCACATCCGGCGATCAGGACGCGGCGTCGAGCCCGTCCCAAGCATCTGACCCCAGCGTCTAGCTCCGGTGTCAGACTCCGGTGCCTGAGCTCCCTGAGGTAGAGACCGTCCGTGAGGGGCTGGCCCGCCATCTCGTGGGGCGGACGCTGCTCAGCGCGACCGCACACCACCCGCGGGTCGCCAGGCGTCACCTGCTCGGCAGTCGCGACCTCTGCGAACGGCTGACGGGGTGTCGATGCCTCAGCGTCGAGCGCCGCGGCAAGTACCTGTGGATTCCACTGGAGCAGGGTGATGAGGCCCTGATCGCCCATCTCGGCATGAGCGGTCAGTTCCGCGTCACCGACCAGACGATGCGTAGCCACCCCCACTTGCGGTTCGATGCCCAGCTCGACGACGGCCAGTGGCTCTCCTTTCTCGATCAGCGCACCTTCGGGGGTCTGGCGTGGGACCACCTCGCACCGGCCCCCGACGGGCGGCTGTTGCCCGCGTCGCTCGTGCACATCGCCGCAGATCCGTTCGAGAGGGGCTACGACGTCGACGAGGTCGTCGTGCGGGTCCGGCGCCGGCATTCGGAGATCAAGCGGGTGCTCCTCGACCAGACAGTTGTCTCCGGGATCGGGAACATCTATGCGGACGAGTCCCTCTGGCGAGCGCGGGTTCACCCCGCTCGCTCCGCGCACCAGCTGCCGCCGAAGGTGGCGCGCTCGGTCCTGGTCCAGGCGCAGCTGGTGATGGCCGAGGCACTTGAGCAGGGTGGTACGTCCTTCGACTCCCTCTACGTGAACGTGAACGGCGAGAGCGGCTACTTCGAGCGCTCCCTCGCCGTCTACGGGCGCGAGGGTGAGCCCTGCGAACGGTGTGGAGCGCCGATCCGGCGCCTCCAGTTCATGAATCGCTCGTCGTTCGTGTGTCAGCGCTGCCAACGGCCGCCCCGCGCGGGTGCGGGGCGCCGGAGTGAGCCGATCGGGTGATCGAACCCCCTGGTCTGCCGCTGAGATCGTGACCTCTTCTTGACCTTCCTGATACCGGAGTGTCACCCTGAGGTATCTGCGGCTGGCGGCCATCGCCGCTGCCCGACCAGCGAAGATCCCGAGGAAGGGGCCTCCACTCATGGCGAAGGCGATTCTTGGCCACATTGGCGGTCCCGACCCGCGACTTCTCGCCGAGGTGGCGCGCCTGCGCCGCCGCGTGAGCGACCTGCAGTCCGAGGTCGAGCGTCTGACGGCTGAGAACGAGGCATTGCTTCCCGAGACGATCGGTGAGTCGCTGGCCGACGAGATCATCACCCTGGATGCCGCATCCCCCGACCGGTCGGCGCCGGCGCTCGCCTGACCGCCGATTTCCCCCGGATCGACACCTCTCGCTCTGCGCGTCCCCTGCGAGACCGCTGTCGCGGCTCGGTAGGCTGCTCCCGTTGCTTGGCCCGTGCTAGCTGTTCGACCGTGCTGTTCGCTTGACCCGTGCTGACCGGTGAGGATTTCCCCACTCTGACCGGTCGTTGCCGATTCGGTGCAGGCCGGATCGGTCCGTCCACCCCTTGCGAGGGGAGGGCCCGCAGTTCGTGGGGCTCCTCGCCGCCAGGGCCGCCACCGCAGGAGTAGCCCCCGGTGTACCTCAAGACCCTCACGCTTCGCGGCTTCAAGTCGTTCGCGTCGTCCACCACGTTGCGGTTTGAGCCCGGCATCACCTGCGTCGTGGGGCCGAACGGGTCGGGCAAGTCCAATGTGGTCGACGCGCTCTCATGGGTCATGGGAGAGCAGGGGGCCAAGTCGCTGCGTGGCGGCAAGATGGAAGACGTCATCTTCGCCGGCACCTCGGGCCGCCCCCCGCTCGGTCGCGCCGAGGTGGTGCTCACCATCGACAACACCGATGGCGCCCTGCCGATCGACTACACCGAGGTGACCATTTCGCGGACGATGTTCCGCAACGGGGGCTCTGAGTACGCCATCAACGGCGAGCCCTGCCGCCTGCTCGACGTCCAAGAGCTGCTCTCCGACTCGGGCATCGGCCGCGAGATGCATGTCATCGTCGGCCAGGGGCAGCTCGACAGCGTGTTGTCGGCGACGCCAGAAGATCGTCGAGGATTCATTGAAGAGGCTGCTGGTGTCCTCAAACACCGCAAGCGCAAGGAGAAGGCCCTCCGAAAGCTCGATGCCATGGAGGCCAACCTGGTTCGTCTCACCGACCTGACCTCCGAGCTGCGCCGGCAGCTGAAGCCCCTGGGCCGGCAGGCGGAGGTGGCGCGACGCGCAAGCGTGGTCCAGGCGGACGTTCGTGACGCCCGGCTCCGCATCTTGGCCGACGACCTCACCGGGTATCGGGTCGCTCTCGAGCAAGAGGTGGCCGACGAGAACGCCCTCCTCAAGCTGCGCGCAGAGGCCGAAGCGGCCCTCGCGACGTCCCAGCAGCGCGAGATCGAGCTCGAATCTGCGGTCGCGGCGACGCTGCCGGCGCTGACCGACGCGCAGGAGACCTGGTTCCGCCTCTCTGGCCTGCGCGACCGGTTCAGGGGTCTGGCGTCTCTGGCGACCGAGCGGGTCCGATTCGCCGCCGACGTCCCGACGCACCGCACGTCGGGACGCGAGCCGGAGGACATGGAGCGCGAGGCCGTACAGATTCGCGAGCAAGAAGGGGCGCTGGAGTCGACGGTCCAGCGCGACCGCGTGACACTTGCGGCCGCGGAGCAGGAGCGTCTCGAGGCAGAGCAGGCGCTTGCTGGTGAGGAGGCCCAGGTCGCCGGCCAGCTTCGTGCGATCGCCGATCGGCGCGAAGGCATGGCGCGACTGGCCGGAAAGGTGGCAGCCGCGAGGACCACCGTTGACGCGTCGGCCTCCGAGCAGGAGCGGCTCGCGGCGACCTTGGCCGAGGCTGAGGAGCGAGCGCGAGCCGCGCACGATGAGTTCGCGAGCGTTGAGTCACAGATCGCCGGTCTGGACGAGGGGGAGGTCGACCTCGACGCCGAGTTCGAGTCGGCGTCACAGTCGTTGGCCCAGGCACGCGAGCGAGTGGCGGCCCTCCGTGAAGAGGAACGAAGCGCTGAGCAGGAGCGTGCGGCGCTGATGGCGCGCGTCGAGGCGTTGAACATCGGGCTCGACCGCAAAGACGGCTCGTCCGCACTGTTGGCCGCGTCCGACGACCTGTCAGGGCTGCTGGGTTCGGTGGCGGCGATCCTCACGATCGAACCTGGCGCTGAGGCGGCGATCGGTGCAGCGCTCGGGGTGGCAGCTGACGCCGTGGCCGTGAGCTCGGTCGACTCGGCCGTCGATGCTCTGGCGCTCCTCAAGCGAGAGGACGGCGGCCGCGCCGGGATCGTGGTCGGGGGTGGCCAGGCCTATGGATCCTCGGAGTGGCCGGTCCTACCTGCGTATGCCACGTATGCGATCGATCTGGTCCAGGCCCCCGAACAGGTACGCCCCGCACTTCGGCATCTGCTCGAGCAGGTCGCCGTCGTTGATGGCGTCGATGAGGCCCGCACACTGATTGCGGACATCCCGACGGTCACTGCCGTTACTCGCGACGGCGATCTGATCGGGGCGTCTTTCGTCCAGGGCGGCTCATCGCGCATGCCAAGCCTCCTGGAGGTTCAGGCGGCCGTCGACGAGGCGAACGAACAGCTGGTGGCGACCACTCACCGTTGTGAGCGCCTGCGTTTCGCGTTGACGCAGAGCACCGATGCCGAGCTCGAGGCGCAGCAGCAGGTCGATGGTGCGCTGGTCAGGTTGCACGAGTCAGATGCCCGGCTCTCGGCCGTTGCCGAGAAGCTCGGACAGCTCGGTTCGGTCGCGCGCAACGCCGCAGCCGAAGCGGCGCGCGTGCAGGCCGCCATCGACTCGGCGAAGGAGCGGCACGGGGCGGCTTCGACCGCGCTCGTCGAGCTGCAGGAGCGTCTCGACTCGGCTGAGCGGGCCCCAGACGTCGGCGAGCCCGATCTCACCGCCCGCAACCAGCTGGCGCAGGACGTGGTCGCCGCCCGTGAGGCCGAGACCGAGGCGAGACTGGCGGTGCGGACGGGCGAGGAACGCGCGCGGGCACTGCACGGTCGCGCCGACCAGCTCGACCGAGCCGCAGCCGAAGAGCGAACCGCCCGCGAGGAGGCGAGGGCACTCGCTGAGCGCGCGGCCCGTGAAGCCGAAGTCGCCCGTGCGGTCTTGCGGGCCTGCGACATCGTCGCGAGCCGCCTCGACCGATCGTTGCAGCTGGCCACGGACGCCAGGGCCGCCGCCGAGAACCGTCGCACGGTGCTCGAGGCCGAGCTTCTCGACGTACGTGCGCGGACCCGGTCGATCTCTGGCGACCTCGATCAGCTCACCGACTCCGTGCACCGCGATGAAGTGGCCCGTACCGAACAGCGGCTGCGTATCGAGCAGATCGAGGCGCGGGCCATGGAGGAGTTCGGAGTCGACGTCGAGGCGCTCATCGCTGAGTACGGTCCCGATCAGCTCGTTCCGCCACCTCTGTTGGCTCCGGATGAAGAAGAGACAGACCCTCCGAGGCAACCGATTCCCTACGTCCGCACCGAGCAGGAGAAGCGGCTGAGGGCCGCCGAGCGCAACCTCGCGGTTCTGGGCAAGGTCAACCCGCTCGCTCTCGAGGAGTTCTCGGCCATGGAGGAGCGGCACCAGTTCCTCACCGAGCAGCTGGAAGACCTCAAGAAGACCAAGCGTGACCTGCTCGACATCATCCGCGAGGTCGACCATCGGGTGGAGCAGGTCTTCACCGAGGCCTACCACGACGTCGCTCGCGAGTTCGTCGACGTGTTCGCCCGGCTCTTCCCCGGTGGTGAAGGTCGGCTGGTCCTGACCGACCCCTCCGACATGCTGGCCACGGGCGTCGACATCGAGGCACGCCCCCCTGGCAAGAAGGTCAAGCGACTCTCCTTGCTGTCAGGTGGCGAGCGTTCGCTCACGGCCGTCGCGTTCTTGATCGCGCTCTTCAAGGCTCGGCCCAGCCCCTTCTACGTCCTGGACGAGGTCGAGGCCGCGCTCGACGACACCAACCTCGGTCGGCTGCTCGACATCTATGAGGAGCTGCGTGAGAACAGCCAGCTCATCGTCATCACGCACCAGAAGCGCACGATGGAGGTGGCCGACGCCCTGTACGGCGTCTCCATGCGCGGAGACGGTGTGAGCGCGGTCATCAGCCAGCGTCTGCGCGAGGCCGAGTCGGCCTGACGCGTGGCACGCGCAGAGCCTCCCAGCCGATGACTCCCAGCCCAGTGATCCCCAGCCCAGTGATCCCCAGCCGATGACCCAGTCGGGGCGCCTGACGTTCCTTACCTTCGTCACCGTTGCCATCGGTCTGTTCGCCGGCTTCGTGCTGGCCCTGATGGCTGCACTGGCGGTGCGCGACTCGTCGGGAGACCTCGGAGCCGTCGGCTACCTCGCCGCGTCACTACCCGGTCTCGTCGCCGCCGGCGGGTGGGCTGTCGTCAACCAGGCAGCAACCGGCCGGAAGCTCCTGGGCATCGCCGCGGTCTTCTTCGGATCGTCGGCGGCCCTGATCTTCTTGGCGCAGTTCGGCCCGATAGGGCTGGTGCTGGCCATGGGTGTGTCCGGTGGGTTCGGGGTGGCGGCTCGTCGGCTGCTCGATCCGCTGCCGGACGCCTGATCCGGCGTGCAGCCGCGAGGCACTCCGGTCCCAGCGCCGCGGTTGGGCTTGCTCAAGAGCCCGCCCACGCTCCTGCCCAGGTTCACCCTCCCCGGTCAGCACACCCCGGACCGGCGTCCGCGATGCTCTGAGAGAATCCGCAGGTGAATGCCATTGAGTGGATCGCGGTCATCGCTGCCGTGCTTGTCGTCGTCTTCGGTCTCGGACTCCTGGCGTTTCGTGGCGGTCGCGGCCGCGCAGCGCCCCGGGATGTCACTGGGCGTCGAGACGAGCACATCCCTGGAGTCGGCGATGACGCTGCGCCGCCACGAGACACTCCCAAGCGCACCATCGCGACCGTGCCGCTCCCGGACGCACCCGCCGCAGGTGGCGGAACCCCCACGCTTGATCGCCCAGCGCCCGTTGCCGGACGCATGGGTCGGCTTCGTGAGCGGCTTGCCCGCTCAGGGGCGCTCGGCCAGGGGATCGTCTCGCTGCTGTCGCGCTCTGGCATCGATGACGCGACATGGGAAGAGATCGAGGACTCACTGATCGCCGCCGACATGGGTGTGGCCGTAGCCGCCCAGGTGGTCGAAGACCTGCGCACAGCCATGGCCGCGCAACCAGGCGCTGCTCCCCGCGACCTCTTGCGTGCCGAGTTGCTGGCGCTGGTGAACCCCGGGCTCGACCGCAGCCTGGCCGTCGAGGTGCCCGGACGCCCGGCGGTCGTTCTCGTCGTCGGCGTCAACGGCACGGGCAAGACGACGACAACGGGAAAGCTTGCTCGCGTCCTCGTAGCAGAGGATCGCGATGTCGTACTCGGTGCAGCCGACACCTTCCGGGCGGCGGCCGCCGATCAGCTGCAGACCTGGGGCGACCGCGTGGGCGTGCCGGTCGTGCGCGGCCCCGAGGGGGGAGACCCGGCGAGCGTGGGGTTCGAAGCGGTCAGAACGGCGATCGAGACCGAGGCCGACGTGCTGTTGGTCGACACGGCCGGACGCCTGCACACCAAGACCGGTCTGATGGACGAGCTCGGCAAGGTGAAGCGCGTGATCGAGAAGCAGGCACCGGTCGACGAGGTGCTGCTCGTCCTCGATGCCACGACAGGGCAGAACGGGATGGCACAGGCCAAGGTGTTCGCCGAGGTTGTCGACGTGACAGGGGTGGTGCTCACCAAGCTCGATGGCACTGCCAAGGGCGGGATCGTCGCATCGGTGCAGCGTGAGCTGGGTGTTCCCGTGAAACTCGTCGGTCTTGGTGAAGGCCCAGATGACCTTGCGCCGTTCGACGCTGAGGTGTTCGTCGACGCGCTGCTGGGATAGCAGCGCTGGACAAGCCCTCGTTCACGGACCGCGGGGGATGCTGACGAGTGACTGACCGCGAGGCCCCACGAAGGTCACAGCAGCCGGCGACCCACCCCCTGAGCCCTGTCTAGCGATCGGGGACTTCAATCTGCCAACCGCCCTCATGCACCAGACGGTGGTGGAACCGGCAGAGGAGAACCGCGTTGTCGACGTCGGTTGCGCCGCCCGCCGACCAGGGATGCACGTGGTGGGCGTCGGTGTGTGCTGGAGGGTCGTGTGCAGTTGGGGAAGCGACAGCCGCCATCGCGGAGCGCCAGCAGTCGCCGTTGGTGCGACGAGAAGGGCCGCTGGCTGCGCCCAAGCCCCATGGGGATCCCGTGAACGTCGAGCAGCACCGGGTTGATCTGCGCGTCGCAGGCGATGCGTGCGACGCCCACCGGGTGCAGCGGAGTGGCGCCGCCGGGAGTTTGTGGCAGCCACGCGGTGCCTGGTAGCGTGGGAAAGCGGGAGCCTGACGCTAGTGGCGTCACCACTCGCTTCACCGGGCCCTCCGGCTATCAAGACCTGCAGGTGCGGCCGCTCGCCGCCGACCATCGGCAGCAGCCGGTGGTCGCAGGCCGTCCTGACGATGTCGGTGAGACCGTCGGCGCGGCGCTGGGCCGCACTCCTCGCGTCCCCTGGCCCCATCGGGACGAGGAACGGCTCGAGCGCGGCGTTGAGAAGGGCCGCTGACTCTGCGTCGAGCAGCCCGTCGACCGACGTCATGCCGTCCAGGAGGGGCGCCAGGGTCAGATGACGGCGCTCGAACTGCCGCTCGCAGTCGGCCAGCGTTCCATCGGGGTCGGCGACCAGTCGAAGGTGCTTTCCCGCGGTTCGCACATCAGCGACTGGCGCGGTCACCGCCAGGTCAGTCAGCAGGGCGACGGCTTCCGCCTGTCGACCGGCTGGGATGAATCGGACCGCTCGGTCGATGCTGCGCAGGTGGTCGAAGGTGATGCCGCCGCTGCGGAGGTGACCGACGGGCGCCGCAAGAACGTCGCGAGAGCGTCGGGCGATCCTGACCCGTTCACTGGCATCGCCGGGGGCCAGGCCGACCGCTCCTCGCAGCCAGCTCGCCGTGCTCGCGGCTCCGTGCAGCGTCTCTCCGTCACCTGCGGCATCGAAGTTGGCGACGGCGGTGAGCATCGCGGCATCGACGGCGTCGCGGAGCTGCTGCAGCCCGGCGACCCAGGCGGCTCGCTCGTCGGGGGAGGTGGCCGCCATCGTGCCTTCGACTTCTCGGTCGGTCCAGCCCCGCACGCTCCTCAAGCGCAGCAGCGAGCGGCGCGGGAAGCGAAGCGGGCCGGTACATGCGGAGAACCTCTCGACGGCTACGGATCTGATGGCGGCGGTGAGATCTCGTCGTGTCATCGGGTTCATCGCAGTGGGCTGTCCGCCTGAGTGATTCGACCCTAGAGGAGGCCACTGACAACGACGGCCGGTTCGTGAACAGTTACCCTCGACAGGTCGATCCCCGTCACGAAGGTAGCCAGTGTTCACCACGCTCCAGGACCGCCTGACCGCCACGTTCAAGAACCTCCGCGGCAAGGGCAAGCTCTCCGACGCCGATATCGACGCCACCCTGCGCGAGATCCGGGTGGCGCTGCTCGAGGCCGACGTCGCGCTCCCCGTTGTCAAGGAGTTCGTGGCGTCGGTGCGCGAGCGCGCCAAGGGCGCTGAGGTCTCGCAGGCGCTCAATCCCGCGCAGCAGATCGTCAAGATCGTCAACGAAGAGCTCGTGGGCATCCTCGGTGGCGAGACGCGGCGGATCCGGTTCGCCAAGACCCCGCCCACCGTCATCATGCTGGCTGGTCTGCAAGGCGCGGGAAAGACAACGCTTGCCGGAAAGCTCGCCCTGTGGCTGAAGAGCCAGGGACACCAGCCCGTTCTGGTCGCGGCCGATCTGCAGCGACCCAATGCGGTGCAGCAGCTGCAGGTGGTGGGTGAACGCGCGGGGGTTGCGGTCTTCGCCCCAGAGCCGGGCAGCGGAGTCGGCGATCCAGTTCGGGTCTCGCGAGACGCCATCACGTTTGCGAACGACAAGCAGCACGACGTCGTCGTCGTCGACACCGCAGGCCGGCTCGGTGTCGACGAAGAGATGATGCAGCAGGCACGTCAGATCCGCGACGCCGTGAGCCCGGACGAGGTGCTCTTCGTCCTGGACGCCATGGTCGGCCAGGACGCGCTGGCCACGGCCCAGGCGTTCCTCGACGGCGTCGGTTTCGACGGGGTGGTTCTCACCAAGCTCGACGGTGACGCCCGCGGTGGTGCAGCCCTTTCGGTGCGTGGCGTGACCGGCAAGCCGATCATGTTCGCCAGCAACGGCGAGAAGCTCGACGAGTTCGACGTCTTCCACCCCGAGCGGATGGCGTCCCGCATCCTCGACATGGGCGACATGCTCACCCTGATCGAGCAGGCCGAGAAGGTCTTCGAGCGCGATCAGGCCGAAGAGATGGCCGCCAAGCTCGCGTCGGGCACCAACTTCACGCTCGAAGACTTCCTCGCACAGCTTCAGGCCGTGCAGAAGATGGGCTCGATCGGCAAGCTGCTCGGCATGCTCCCGGGCATGAGCGAGCACAAGGAGGCGATCAACAACCTCGACGACAGCGAGTTCGACCGCATCCGGGCGGTCATCCAGTCGATGACGCCGGGCGAGCGGGCTGACGTCAAGGTGCTGAACGCTTCGCGGCGGCAGCGGATCGCGTCCGGGTCAGGCACGCAGGTCAGTGACGTGAATCAGCTCGTCAACCGCTTCCTCGAAGCCCGCAAGATGATGAGTCAGATGGCCAAGGGCGGAGGCATCCCCGGGATGCCGGCGATTCCTGGGATGCCGGGGGGCGGAGCCGGCGGAGGGCGTCCGAAGAAGGGCAAGAAGGGCGCCAAGGGCAAGAAGGGCAAGGTGAGCGGAAACCCCGCCAAGCGTGCCCAGCAGGCGGCCGCCAAAGAGGCGGGGCAGACCGAGAGCACCCCGGCCGACACGCTGACCGAGCTTCCCGATGCCTTCAACGACCTGCTCGGCCGCTGAGGCGGTTTGGGATGCCGGGCTCCCCTCTGGCAGACTGACGGGCTGAACCCGACGGGCTGGCGGCCCTCTCACCGCTCAGCGCCGACGAGTCCGTTTGTACTGACGCTCGACAACCCCACGTCGTGAGGCAGTGCATGTCCCACCAGAACCAGGAGTTCTCGCCACTGTGGCCGTCAAGATCAAGCTCAAGCGCATCGGCAAGATGCACCAACCGCACTACCGCATCGTCATCGCCGACGCCCGCACAGCGCGTGGCGGCCGGGCGATCGAGGAGATCGGTCAGTACCACCCGATCGAGAACCCGTCGCGGATCCAGGTCGACTCCGAGCGCGTGCAGTACTGGCTCGGCGTCGGCGCCCAGCCGACCGAAGCTGTCGCGGCCATTCTCCGGGTGACCGGCGACTGGCAGTCCTTCAAGGGTGAGCCCGCGCCTCCCGCGATGCTGGTGGCTGAGGTCAAGGCCGACAAGAAGTCGGTCTTCGAGGCTGCGGCCAAGGAGTCGGCCGGCATCGACGAGAAGCCAGCCACGACGCCGAAGGCCAAGAAGAAGGCGGCCCCCAAGGCGGACGAGAAGGCAGAGCCCAAGGCTGCGGACAAGGCTGACGAGAAGGCGGCCCCCAAGGCGGACGAGAAGCCTGAGCCCGCGGCCGACGCGCCCGCCAGTGCTGACGCCGCCCCCGCGGCTCCGGCCGCTGACGCTGCCGCTTCAGACGACGCCGGCAAGGACGCTCCCGAGAGTCCGGCAGACGCATGATCGAGCAGGCCCTGGACCACTTGGTGCGAGGCATCGTCGACAACCCGGACGACGTCCAGGTGAGGTTGCGCGAGCAGCGTCGTGGTGGACGCCTCTACGAGGTCAGGGTGCATCCCGACGACCTCGGTCGGGTCATCGGTCGGGGCGGACGTACCGCGTCATCGGTGCGAACGGTCGCCGATGCGCTGGCGAAGCGGCGCGTACGTGTCGACTTCATGGACTCAGCGGGATCCCGCTGACCTTGCGCACCTTGCTGAACGCGTTGACCCGAAGGAACTGAGCGCGTGCAGGTCGTCGTCGGTCGGATCGGACGCCCCCACGGCGTCCGCGGTGATGTGACCGTTGAGCCACGCACCGACGAGCCGGATCAGCGGCTTGCGCAGGGGGCTGTGCTCGCCACCGACAGCAGGACACATCCGACTCTCACGGTCGAGACGAGTCGGTGGCACAGCGGACGGTTGTTGCTGCACTTCGAAGAGGTGACTGGCCGCAACGAGGCGGAAACGCTCCGCGGCACGTTGCTCTCGGTCGACGTCGATCCGCAGGAGCGTCCGGCTGACTCCGATGAGTTCTACGATCATCAGCTGGTTGGCCTGTCGGTCGTCCTGCTGGACGGTTCGCCGATCGGTGTCGTCAGCGAGGTCGTGCACGGCGCGCAGGATCTGCTGGTCGTCGCGCGGCCGAAGGGTGGCACCGCCATGATTCCCTTCGTGACGGCCATCGTTCCCGAGGTCGATGTCGATGCGGGACGTGTAGTCGTCGATCCGCCGGCGGGGCTCCTCGACCTGACAGGCGAATGATCGACATGCATCTCGACGTCGTCACCATCTTTCCTGGCTACTTCGACGTCCTCGACCTTTCCCTGCTGGGCAAGGCGCAGCGGGACGGCGTCCTGGACGTGGCCGTCCATGATCTGCGCGACTACACGCACGACCGCCACCGCACGGTCGACGACACCCCCTATGGCGGCGGGCCAGGGATGCTCATGAAGCCCGAACCGTGGGGTGCCGCGCTGGATCACATCCGCGACACGCGCGCCGACGCTGATCCGCTGCTGCTGATCCCCACTCCTGCAGGAGTTCCCTTCTCTCACGAGATGGCCCTGTCGCTGGCCGATGAACCGTGGCTGGTGCTGGCGTGCGGCAGGTACGAAGGAATCGACGCACGAGTGGGTGAGGACGCGGCGTCCCGCTTCAGGGTGCGCGAGGTGTCGCTGGGCGACTACGTCCTCAACGGGGGAGAGGTCGCGGCACTGGCCATCATCGAGTCCGTGGGACGCCTGCTGCCGGGGGTCGTGGGCAACGACGACTCACTCACTGAGGAGTCCCATGTGGCCGGGCTCCTGGAAGGCCCCGCCTATACCAAGCCGGCGTCGTGGCGAGGACGTGACGTACCCCCAGTGCTGCTCTCGGGGCATCACGAGGTCATCGCCAGGGCTCGACGTGATGCCTCGCTGCGGCGGACTGCCGAGGTGCGGCCCGACCTGATCACCGACCTCGACCCTGCACAGCTCGACGAGCACGACCTCGCCACCCTCGCTGAGATCGGCTGGACCCCTGTCGACGGTCGATTTCAGGCGATCCCTTCGTCTGTGGCAGACTAGGCAGGCCGTTCGTCGCGTGTCGTTCCTGCCACAGGGGGCACCGCGCGCCGTAGGCATTCATCCCGTGATGCGCACGGCTGCCCGCCGTCGCTGACCCACGCTCGGCTGACCTGTGGCAGCCGCAGGAGAACCCATGCACACGCTCGACGCGCTTGATGCCGACTCACTCCGTGACGACGTCCCCGACTTCCGGCCCGGAGACACTCTCAAGGTTCATGTCCGCGTCATTGAAGGAAACAAGAGCCGCGTGCAGCTCTTCCAGGGTGTCGTCATCCGGCGATCTGGTGGTGGGGTTCGCGAGACGTTCACCGTGCGCAAGGTGAGCTACGGCGTCGGCGTCGAGCGTACCTTTCCCGTTCACTCGCCGGTGATTGAGGAGATCGAGGTCGTCACCCGCGGTGCAGTCCGCCGCGCCAAGCTCTACTACCTGCGCGACCTCCGGGGCAAGGCCGCCAAGATCAAGGAGCGCCGCGAGACCTCGTCGGCCAAGTGACGGCCCACGCCGCAAAGCCTCCCGCAGCTGCGGATGAGTCCGCATCGGTGAGTGAGAAGCGCCCGTCCTCCTTCTGGCGCGAGCTGCCCGTCCTGGTCGTGATCGCGCTCGTCCTGGCCTTCTCTGCTCAAGACCTTTCTGATCCAGGCCTTCTTCATCCCTTCGGGGTCGATGGAGAACACGTTGCAGGTGGGCGACCGGGTGATGGTCAACAAGTTGGCCTACACCCTGGGCGACATCGAACGCGGCGATGTCATCGTCTTCAACGGCGTCGATTCGTGGGATCCCGAGATCGAGGTGGCCGACGCCGGCAACCCGTTCTCGCAGGCCCTGCGGTCAGTCGCAGGGGCGTTCGGTTTCGCCAGTGCCAGCGAGAAGGACTACATCAAGCGCGTCATAGGACTCCCCGGAGATCGGGTCAAGTGCTGCGACAAAGAGGGCCGGATCACGGTCAACGGTGTCCCGATCGACGAGCCCTACATCTTCAAGGGCAACAAGCCGTCGAATGACCCGTTCGACATCCGCGTTCCCGATGGGCGCCTCTGGGTGATGGGTGATCACCGTGCGGCCTCATCGGACTCGCGGGCGCACATCGGCGACCCCGGTGGTGGTGCGATACCGGTCGACAGCGTCGTGGGGCGGGCCTTCGTCATCATCTGGCCCTTCACAGACACAGGGTTCCTGACACGACCCGACACCATCGACAACGACGCCATCGACGCGGCGCAGTCGAACGATTCACTCGAGAAGGAATCAAGTACGAAGTAGTGGAGCCCTGGGCTCTAGGGTGTGCATGGTCCCATCGCTGGGACGCACTTGGGAGAGCTGATGACGCAGTCCGGAACTCACGGCGGACCTACCAGCCGGCGTGGCACGCATTGGCTCGTCGAGCTCGTTCTGGTCGTCGTCGTGGCGCTGGCAGTCTCGGCCTTCGTGCGCGCCTTCGTCGCGCAGGCCTACTACATTCCGTCCGGCTCCATGGAGCAGACCCTGCAGGAGAACGACTGGATTGTGGTCAGCAAGCTCAGCACCCGGTTCGGTGTCGTCGACCGCGGAGATGTGGTCGTCTTCGCCGACCCCGGGACATGGTTGCCGGACGCGCAAGCGTCGACCAATCCCGTGCGTCGCACGCTCGAGTTCGTGGGGGTCGCGCCGAACTCCGCCGAAGGCGACCTCGTCAAGCGTGTCATCGGTATCGGCGGCGACACCGTCTCGTGCTGCGATCCGCAGGGGCGGGTCAGAGTCAATGACGTCCCTATCGATGAGCCGTATCTGTTTCCGGGAGACAAGCCCGGCGACGCTCCCTTGGGGTGCTCGGGTGAGTTCGAGATCGCAGTACCGGCCGGCTCGCTATGGGTCATGGGTGACCACCGGGCCGTCTCTGAGGACTCCCGTTGCCAGAAGGAGCTGCAGAAGTTCGTGCCCCTCGACAAGGTGCAAGGGCGCACTGTCGCCGTGATCTGGCCGAGCGACAACTGGGCGATGGTGGGCGGCAGGTCCTCCTTCGATGATGTGTCGTGAGCGACCCACTGGCTGATTAGGGTGACGAGTGTGGCTCCAGTCCGTCGATCGTCAGCTCGCATGGTGATCGTTGACGCCGAAGACCGCGTGCTCCTGCTCCGGGGCGGTGATCCGCAACGGCCCGGCCCCGCGGTATGGCACACGCCAGGGGGCGGTATCGACCCGGGAGAGGCACCACAGCACGCCGCCCTACGTGAACTTGCCGAAGAGGTCGGCCTTGAGCTGGACGTGACCGGGCCGCTGGTGTGGACGAGGAGGTTCGAGTTCTCGTTCGACGGGGTCTGGTACGACCAGGACGAGGTCTTCTACTTCACACGCGTTGACGAGCACGAGGTCGACAGCTCTCGTCACACCCCCCTGGAGCGGCGCTACCTGTCGGGTCACCGCTGGTTCTCGGTGACCGACCTGGAGAGCTTCGACGAGCTCGTCGCGCCTCCCGACCTCGCCGAGCAGCTGAGTCGGCTCCTTCGCGACGGTCCACCGGCCCTGCCGGTCGAGGTGGGCCCGGCGGTCATGCCATGACCCGCCCTCGTCCATCGCTCCGTCGTGAGAAGTCACTTCTGCGTGAGGACGGTCGCTTTCTGGCCGGCTGTGACGAGGTCGGACGCGGAGCACTTGCAGGACCGGTCTCGGTGGGCATGGTGGTCGTCGATGCCGCTGCGGGACGAGTGCCGCCAGGACTCGCCGACAGCAAGCTGCTGTCTGCGAGTCGCCGCGAGGAGCTGGTACCGGTGATCCATCGGTGGTGCCGTGCGAGCGCGGTAGGGCACGCCTCGCCTCAGGAGGTCGATGACTGGGGTCTGACCCAGGCGCTCCGGCTTGCTGGGCTGCGTGCCCTCGGAGCACTCGACATCGCGCCGGACATCGTGCTGTTGGACGGATCGTTCGACTGGCTGACGCCACCGTCGGATGAGGTGACCCAGACGATCAGGGTCTGTGGCAGCTCGAACCTGGCGATTGTCCCGCCACTCCGCCGTATCCGGTCCTCGACGTGCCGCCGATCGTCACTCACGTCAAGGCTGACATGTCGTGCGCCTCGGTGGCCGCCGCCAGTGTGCTGGCCAAGACGACGCGCGATGCCATGATGACTGAGCTTGCCGCCACTCACCCACACTTCGGATGGCACGAGAACAAGGGGTACGCGTCCGATCAGCACCGCGACCAGATCCGCGCCCATGGCCCCTGTGAGCACCACCGTCGCAGCTGGCGACTCGGTGTCGCGCAAACCCCTGCGGACAGCAGCTGACCGAAGGCGCCCGCTCTAGCCAGGTGAATGGATCGGTGCCAAGATCGCCGTCATGGCTCCCATCGGAAAGCTGGCGTGGACCGCTATCGACTGCCGCGACCCGCGGACTCTGGCCGAGTTCTACTCGGCGATCACCGGGTGGCCCATCGGCGAGGGCTCTGACGACGAGTGGGTCACGCTCGAAAGCGGTGGCGGCCCCACGTTGGGCTTTCAACGCGTCGACAACTACCAGCCTCCGCAGTGGCCCGGTCAAGAGCACCCGCAGCAGGAGCATCTCGACTTCGACGTCGACGATCTCGACGTAGGGGAGGCGGCCGTTCTGCGGATCGGGGCTCGCAAGCACGAGACGCAGCCGGGAACCGACTTTCGCGTCTTCCTCGATCCCGAGGACCACCCGTTCTGCCTGATCAACGAGGGAAACTAGGCGCGCTGCTTCGCGCGTACCCCTCGAACGCTTCGACGACCTCCGCCGACTTCCGACGAGCCCCCGTCTGGAGGTACTCCATTGCCCGAAGTGCGCCGTCGTGAGCGTCGCTGCTCGAGCCGGCTACTGCGTCCTCGACAACACGACAGAAGTAGTCGTGCTGGTGTGCGTCGACGAAGGTGTAGTGCACGCACACATCGGTGTGACCGCCGATCAAGATGAGCGTCTGGGCACGAAGTCCTTTGAGCAAGATCTCGAACTCGGTGCCGAAGAAGCACGAGTAGCGACGCTTGCGAATGACGTAGTCGTCGGGGCGGACACCGAGGGCCTTCGCGATGTCGGTGCCGACGTCACCTTCGAGAAGGTGAACATCCTCTGCGCCGTCCAGCTCGCGGCCGAAGTCGACGAGGTCGCGGCGATGGGCCTCCTGGAAGAAGACGACAGGAATGCCGCACTCACGAGCCTTGGCGATCAGGGCAGGCGCTTGGTCCATCGCCTTCTGGTAGCCGGGCATGAACGGGATGGCCGACTCTTCGCCGTCCACTGAGTCGCCGCCCTGAATGTCGATCACGACCAGTACTGGCCGGCCTTCGATGAGTTCACGGTGAGTCGTGCTCATGCCATTCCTCCAGGTGAAAAGGGTGCGACGCAGGTGCGAACAAGGACGGGTTGGCAGTCCACCGGCCAGCGGGCGAGACGGCCACGCGAATGACTGCGGTTTCGGTCGGAGAGGGAACGGCCACAACGACTCCTTGGGCGTCGTCGTGCAGGGCCGGGTACGGCGCGTCTCGTCCGGAGCTACCTCGATGATGGCAACTGAGAACACAGTAGCGGCTCAGGGTCGGGTTGAGCATCAGCGATGCTCCGGCGCACGTGAGTGCCGTTTGGCAGACGTCCCACGTGTGGTCACGACATGGCTTCGTCGCCGGCAGACGTAGAGGCTGTGCGTGCCGGACACCTCGATGTCCACAGGTGGCCGAATAGGCGCGTTCTCCCCAGGTTGAGTGCTGCCGGCATCGTGTCGCGACCGTGACGTCCACCCTCCTGCCAGGAGGTGGTGCCGATGCGCGCCAAGGACGTGCGGGGCCGACTCGGGGAAGACCTTGCAGCTGCGCACCTGATCGCAGAAGGACTGATTGTGCTCGATCGAAACTGGCGGTGCGAGGTCGGAGAGATCGACATCGTGGCCAGGGACGGCGATGCCCTGGTGATCTGTGAGGTCAAGACCCGCAGCAGCCGACGCTTCGGAAGCCCGCTCGAGGCCGTGACCCCGGCGAAGGCCGCCCGGCTGAGGCGTTTGGCGGCCTGCTGGGTGCGGGCGCACGACGTGCGTCCACAGCAGATCCGGATCGACCTGGTCGGCATCGTCCTCGGTCGGGAAGTGCCGGAGATCGAGCATGTGCGAGGGGCGGTCGGGTGAGTACGGCGAGCGCGTACACCGTCACGTTGACCGGAGTCCAGGGCACCGTCGTGCGCGTCGAAGTCGATGCCAGCCCCGGCGTGCCAGGGCTGACCTTGGTGGGCCTTCCCGATCCTGCCGTTCGGGAGGCGCGTGATCGGGTGCGGGCAGCCATCACCAACAGCGGAGGCGAATGGAAGGCGTGCAAGGTCACCGCCAGCCTGTCGCCCGCGTCCGTGCGCAAGCGGGGAAGCGGCATGGACCTGGCCCTTGCCTGCGCCTGCCTGGCAGCGTTCGACGCGGTTCCCACGGCCGCCACGGAGCAGTGGGTGCTGATCGCCGAACTGGGACTCGATGGCGCTGTACGTCCGGTCCACGGGGTGCTGCCCATGGTGCTGGCAGCAGTCGATGCAGGACGCCGCCGCCTTGTGGTGGCCGAGTCGTCCGGAGGAGAGGCTGCCCTCGTGCCCGGGGCTGAGGTGGCGATCGCCGCCACGCTCGGCGAAGTGGTCGGCGTGCTGCGAGGAGACCATGATCCGCGCTGGGCCGACGCGATCACCCCCGATATCACGCCTCCCGACGGGCCCGATCTTCGTGACGTGCACGGACAGGCCACCCCCCGCCTGGCCGTCGAGGTCGCCGCTGCCGGCGGTCACCACCTGCTTCTGCACGGTTCTCCAGGCGCCGGCAAGAGTCTGCTGGCTGAGCGGCTGCCCACGTTGCTTCCGCCGCTCACCGACCGGCAGGTGCTCGAGGTGACGGCGGTTCACTCGGTGGCCGGAGCACTACGACCTGAACGCCCCATGGTGGTGCGACCACCTTTTCAGGCTCCTCATCACACGGCGTCGGCGGCAGCCCTGGTCGGCGGAGGAGTGGGGGTTGCCCGTCCCGGCGCGGTCAGCCTGGCCCACCGGGGAGTTCTCTTCCTCGACGAGGCCCCTGAGTTCAACCGAGTGGTGCTCGACACCTTGCGGCAGCCCATGGAGCGAGGCCAGATCGAACTCGCCAGAGGCGATGCCACGGTCACATATCCGGCGCGCTTTCAACTGGTCCTGGCAGCCAATCCATGTCCGTGTGGTCGAGGTGGCGGACGTGCCCTCGACTGCGTCTGCACCCCTGACCAGAAACGGCGCTATGCCGCGAAGCTGAGCGGACCACTCCTCGACCGCGTCGACCTCCAGGTACCGGTGCTGCCGATCACGAAGGCCGAGCTGGTGGAGGGCCTAGGCGGCGAGTCGAGTGCCGCCGTCCGCGAGCGGGTCCTGCTGGCCCGAGAGCGCGCACGTCACCGATTCGCCGAACATCCGTGGTCGACGAATGCCGAGGTGCCGAGCGACGTATTGCGGTCGACGCACCGCCTACAGAAGGCCGGGCGCGACCTCGTCTTCGATGAGGTGGGGCGAGGCCGACTGACGGCGCGAGGGGTCGATCGCGTGTTCCGGGTGGCCTGGACACTGGCCGATCTCGGTGGCGTCGATCAGCCAGGGGCAGCCGAGGTATCGGCGGCGGTCGTGCTTCGCGGCGGAGGTCTGCCATGGGCGACCTGAGTGACGAGCGTGCGGCGCGGATGCGGCTGTCACAGCTTGCCGAGCCGGGTGACGAGCGGCTCGGACACGCGCTGGAGGCGAGTTCGGCGTCTTCGATCCTGGCCCGGATCGAGGGTGGTGATCGGACTCTGCCGGGCGTGGAGCACTACCGGTCGCGGCTGGGAGTTTCCCCGGTGGCCCTGTTCGACGCGTGGGCTGAGCGAGGGGGCCGCTACCTGATCCCCGGTGACGGTGAGTGGCCGACGCAGCTTGCGGCGCTGGGGCCGTCCGCACCGTGGGGGCTCTTCGTCGTGGGGGCTGAGCTGCGGGTGGCGGCCGTGCGATCAGTGGCCGTCGTGGGGGCGAGAGCCGCTACTCAGTACGGACTGCACGTCGCCAGCGACCTCGCCACCGACCTCGCCGGCCGCGGCTGGGCGGTGGTGTCCGGCGGCGCCTACGGCATCGATGCAGCCGCGCACCGAGGTGCCCTGGCTGCAGAGGGGACGACCATCGCCGCTCTGGCGTTCGGGGTCGACGTCGCCTATCCCCGGGGTCACGCCTCTCTCTTCGAGCGGATCCGAGAGGAAGGCGGCGTTCTGCTCTCAGAGTTTCCGCCAGGCGCCACTCCGACGAAACCGCGCTTTCTGACACGCAATCGCATCATCGCGGCGCTCACCAGAGGCACGGTCGTGGTCGAAGCCGCCTACCGATCCGGTGCGCTGAACACCGCGGCTGTCGCACGGCGACTGGGACGCCCCGTTCTTGTCGTACCCGGACCGGTCACGTCAGCGCTGTCGGTCGGCTGTCACCGCCTGGCGCGCGGTGACGACCCGGCCCGCATCGTGACCGATGCGTCGGAGGTCATCGAGGAGGTAGGGCTGATCGGCGAGCTCGCTCCCACCCAGGAGCCGCTGCTCCGGGTACGCGACGCACTCGATCCCACGTCACTTCGCGTCCTTGAGGCAATGCCCAGCGAGTCAGCGATCGCTGTGGGTGATCTGTCGGTTGCGGCAGGCATCGACGCGGGGGCTACGGGGGGAGCGCTGCTCCGCATGGTCGCGACCGGGCTGGTCCGCGAGGCAGCCGACGGATTCGTCCGAGTTCCTGGTGCCGCGGACACGGTGGTTCGACGGTCCCCGTGAGCTGGTGCGGCGCGGGGGCTTGCCTCTCCGGCTCCACTCGCGCACGGTGGAGCGATGTCCGACCAACCCGACGCCGCGCAGCCACTGCCGCCCGACGTGCTCTCCGACGACTTGGCGTCAGGGTTGGCGGCGTTCGACCGGCACCTGCGGTCGGAGCGGGGGCTGTCGCCGCGTTCGGTGCGCGCGTATCTCGCCGACGTCACGGGTCTCCTCGAGCATGTGCAGAGACGTGGGCGCAGCACGATCAGCGAGATCGACCTCGCAGATCTGCGGAGCTGGCTGGCGCTGCAGCAGACCACGGGGCGAGCCCGCAGCACGATCGCGCGCAAGGCGTCAGCGGCGCGCACCTTCACCCGCTGGGCTGAGCGAAGTGGGCGGGCGGGACGAGATGCAGCGGCGCGGCTGGCTCGGCCGAAGGCCCACCGGACGCTTCCTCAGGTCCTTGGTGCGGGTCAGGTGACCAATCTCCTCGACGGAGCGCTTGCGCGCGCTCAGAGCGACCCAGACCCGGTCGCCCTTCGAGACGTTGCCATCTTGGAGCTGCTCTACGCCACCGGCATCCGGGTGAGCGAGCTGTGCGGGCTCGACGTCGACGACGTCGACGACGCGAGACGAACCGTTCGGGTCTTCGGCAAGGGGGCCAAGGAGCGCACGGTGCCCTTCGGGGCTCCGGCGGAGAAGGCACTCGATGCCTGGCGATCAGGGCCACGGGCGACGCTGGTGCGCGCCGATAGCGGGCCGGCTTTGTTTCTCGGGCGGAGGGGGCGTCGGATCGACCAGCGCGCGGTTCGTACCCTTGTGCACGAGCACCTGGCAACGGTCGAGAACGCACCCGATCTCGGTCCGCATGGACTGCGGCACACCGCAGCCACGCACCTGCTCGAGGGCGGCGCCGATCTGCGCTCCGTTCAAGAACTGCTGGGGCACGCTACGCTCGCGACCACCCAGATTTACACTCATGTCTCTGTTGACCGACTGAAGAGGGCGTATGACCAAGCGCACCCCCGCGCCTGAACCGGACGCGTCGGCGTCCAGGACGTCCTCGAAGCGGTCGACCGGGGCGAAGAGCGCCGACAAGCCGGCCGCCAAGCGCAACGCGTCCAAGAAGGCGGCCGTGAAGAAGACCACGCCCAAGGAGCCGACGGCCAAGCGAGCCGCGTCCAAGAAGGCGGTGGCCAAGAAGAGCTCAACCACGAAGAGTGCTGTTGCCGCAGAGGCGCCGTCCTCGGCACAGCGGCCTCCAGCTGCCAGGATCTCCAAGGCCGCCGCGGCCGGGCCGCCGCTGAGAAGGCCCGCGAGGAAGGCACGTTGGACGCCGACGCCCTTGAGGCCCTCGACGAGGTCGTGGCAGCAGAGGAAGCCCTGCAGCAGCTGTGGCGAGACTTCAAGGACACCGGTGAGCAGAGCCTTCGCGAGCGGTTGATCCTGCACTACTCACCCCTGGTGAAGTACGTCGCCGGCCGCGTGGGTGTGGGGCTGCCACCCAACATCGAACAGGCCGATCTCGTGTCGTACGGCATCTTCGGCCTGATCGACGCCATCGAGAAGTTCGACCTCGAGCGCGCCATCAAGTTCGAGACCTACGCCATCAGTCGTATCCGCGGGGCCATCATCGATGAGCTGCGCTCGATCGACTGGATCCCGCGCTCGGTGCGCTACAAGGCACGAGAGGTGGAGCGGGCATACGCGGCGCTTGAGGCCAAGCTGCATCGCACGCCCACCGAGCCCGAGGTGGCCGACGAGATGGGGATCACGCTCGACGAGCTGCACACCATCTTCAGTCGCGTGTCGTTCGTCAACGTGGTCGCGCTTGACGAGCTGCTCAATGTGGGTGGCGAGAAGGGCGACAAGCTCAGCCTGGTCGACACCCTGGAAGACACCAAGGCCGAAGACCCTGTTGCGGCTTTCGAGTCAGAAGAGACCAAGTACCTGCTGGCCAAGGCGATCAACCACCTCCCTGAGCGCGAAAAGATCGTCGTCACTCTCTACTACTACGAGGGGCTCACTCTGGCTGAGATCGGTCAGGTACTGGGAGTCACCGAGAGTCGCATCTGTCAGATGCACACCAAGGCCGTCCTGCAGCTACGCGGTCGCCTCGCCGACGCACCGGACTAGGTCTTCCCGCGGGCTGCGTGGCGGTGGTCTCATCCGCTGTGCCTGCCCTGGCTGTGGAAGTCACCCCGCTCGGCGCCACGCCAGGTGTCACCGTCGGCTCATCACGGTTCGGCCGGGAGCAGCACCACCCGTCCGCGCATCAGGGCGAGTGGATCGATGTAGGTGTCGTGGTGGCGAGCGCCCCAGTGCAGGCACGGACCGGCGGGGCAGTGCGGCTCGGTGGCCAGACGTCCGATGAGGTCTGCCGAGTCGACGAGGTCGCCGACCTCAACCCGAGGTCTGACGGGCAGGTAGGTGGTGCGCACATCGCCCTCGTGAGCGATCACGACGACGGAGCGGCCGGCCACCCGCCCGGCGAACTGCACCCGTCCGGGCAGCGCCGAGCGGACGGGCTGGCCCGGCCAAGCCGACGAGATCGACCCCACGGTGACCGGGGCCGTACTGTTCAGGTGCCTCGAAGCCCCGTTCCACCCGCGGAGGCTGAACGGGCCAGGTGGCTCTGAGCTGATCGGCGACGCCTGGGCCCGGAGCCGGCGGCACGACCGAACTGCGAGGGCTGAACGGGGCGGCGAGCACGGTGGAGGTTGCGACAGCTGCCAGGAGTCCGAGGACGAGAACCTTCATGACAGCGATGGTCGGGCTCTGGGGTCGGACGCCGATCGCCGGCGCGACCATCGGTGGACAAGGGTCACGCCCGGTCCCTGTGGACGAGCCCCAGGCCGGATTAGGAACGTCCGGGGTCGGCCCGTAGACTGCCCCTCAGCACCCTGCTTGCAGGGTGACTTCGCATGTCCGTCCCGCCCGGCCCGTTCTTCGGGTCCGGGGGTTGGCCACTCGGTCCGACCCGATCTCACGATCGGTGCGGCAGGCCGCGACAGGCATCAGGGTTCGCGACGCCGTCGCGGGCACAGAACCGAGTACCGCGCGTCAGCGTGGGTAAGGAGAGTACGGCTATGGCCGTCGTCACCATGAGGCAGTTGCTCGAAAGTGGAGTCCACTTCGGGCACCAGACTCGCCGTTGGAACCCGAAGATGAAGCGCTTCATCTTCACCGAGCGCAACGGCATCTACATCATCGACCTGCAGCAGTCGCTGGCCTTCATCGACCGCGCCTACGAGTTCGTCAAAGAGACGGTGGCGCACGGCGGAACCGTCATGTTCGTGGGCACCAAGAAGCAGGGCCAAGAAGCCATTGCCGAGCAGGCCACTCGCGTGGGCATGCCCTACGTCAACCACCGCTGGCTCGGCGGAATGCTCACCAACTTCCAGACGGTTCACAAGCGGCTGCAGCGCCTCAAGGAGCTCGAAGAGATCAACTTCGATGTCGTCGCCGGTTCGGGTCTCACGAAGAAGGAACTCCTCGTGCTGAACCGCGAGAGGGTCAAGCTCGCACGCACCCTTGGCGGTATCCGTGACATGGCGAAGATCCCAAGCGCGCTCTGGGTGATCGACACCAACAAGGAGTCGATCGCCGTCGACGAAGCCAAGAAGCTGGGAATTCCCGTGGTGGCCATCCTCGACAGCAACTGTGACCCCGACGACGTCGACTACCCGATCCCGGGCAACGATGACGCGATTCGATCGGTCGCTCTGCTCACGCGCGTCATTGCCGACGCCGTTGCTGACGGTCTGGTCTCGCGCGCCGGTGCAGCAGCTGGGGACGACAAGCCAGAAGCTGCCGAACCCGGTGCCGACGAGCCGTTGCCCGAGTGGGAGCGCGAGCTGCTGAGTGGCGACGTTGCCACCCCGGCCGCCGATGCCCCCACCGAGCAGAAGCCCGCCCAGGCCGAGGCCCCCGCAGAGGCAGCGGCACCAGCTGAGGCCCCCGCAGAGGCGGCGGCACCGGCCGAGGCCCCCGCCGAACAAGCCTGACCAGAGGCTCGACCCCAGCACGCCGATCCACGAGAGAAGGAACCCCATGGCGAACGTCTCCGCCGCTGACGTCAAGCGCCTCCGCGAGGCCACCGGCGCCGGCATGATGGATAGCAAGAAGGCCCTGGAAGAGGCCGATGGCGACTTCGACAAGGCGGTCGAGGTGCTCCGTATCAAGGGTGCCAAGAGCCTGGGCAAACGCGCTGAGCGCACGGCGGCCAATGGACTGGTGGCATCGACCGACGGCGCGCTCATCGAGCTCAACTGTGAGACCGACTTCGTGGCCAAGAACGACCAGTTCCAGCAGCTCGGTGCTGACATCGCCGCGGTTGCTGCTGCCACGAAGGCTCAGTCCAGCGAAGAACTTGCCGCGGCGTCACTGGCCGACGGTCAGACCGTCCAGCAAGCGGTCGATGCACTGGCGACGGTGATCGGCGAGAAGCTGGTGCTGGGCCGTGTCGCAGTGTTCGAGGGCGCGACCACGGTCTACCTGCACAAGCGCGCCAGCGACCTGCCTCCCTCGGTGGGCGTGTTGGTGGCCTTCGACGGTGACGACGCCGATGCCGCTCGAGGCGCCGCCATGCAGGTCGCCGCCATGCGTCCGCAGTACGTGAGCCGCGATGAGATCCCGGCTGACGTCGTCGAGAACGAGCGTCGTATCGCCGAGGCGACCGCTCGTGAGGAAGGAAAGCCCGAGGCGGCACTTCCGAAGATCACCGAGGGGCGGGTCACCGGCTTCTACAAGCAGGTCGTCCTCCTCGAGCAGCCGAGCGTGCAGGATCAGAAGAAGACAGTCCAGCAGGTTCTCACCGATGCCGGCGTCACGCTGACTCGCTTCGCCCGCTTCGAGGTGGGCCAGGTCTGACTTCTCGCCCTTGAGCCCGACAACGCCGAACCGAGCAAGGAGCCGTCGATGAGTCAGGAACATCCAGCCCCGACTCCGGAGGTCGAGGGCTACCAGCGTGTCCTGCTCAAGCTCTCCGGTGAGGCGTTCGCCGGCGATGGCGGCCTTGGCGTCGATCCTGACGTGGTGGCAGCAATCGCCCGACAGATCTCAGACGTCGTGGGCACCGGCGCCCAGGTGGCCGTGGTGATCGGTGGCGGCAACTACTTCCGTGGCGCCGAGCTCTCCCAGCGCGGCATGGACCGATCCCGCGCTGACTACATGGGGATGCTCGGCACCGTCATGAACTGTCTGGCGCTCCAGGACTTCCTCGAGAAGCGTGGAGTCGAGACCCGCGTCCAGACGGCAATCACGATGGGTCAGGTGGCCGAACCGTACGTACCCAGGCGAGCAATCCGCCACCTCGAGAAAGGCCGGGTCGTGATCTTCGGGGCTGGCCTCGGTGCGCCGTACTTCTCCACGGACACGACGGCAGCACAGCGGGCGCTGGAGGTCTCGGCTGAAGTGGTGCTCATGGCCAAGAGTGTCGACGGTGTCTACGACGCCGATCCGAAGACGCATGCCGATGCGGTGCGTTATGAGCGGCTCAGCTTCGACGAGGCTCTGGCGCGTGAGCTGAAGGTCGCCGACGCGACGGCGTTCAGCCTCTGTCGAGACAACGCACTGCCCATCATCGTGTTCAACCTCCTTGAGGAGGGCAACATCGCTCGTGCCGTTCGAGGTGAGAAGATCGGGACGCTTGTGGCGCAGGACATCTGAGGAGAAGGTGGAAGTCGATGATCGCTGAGACCATGCATGAGGCCGAGGAGAAGATGGCCAAAGCCGTTGCGGTGGCGAAAGAGGACTTCTCGTCCATCCGCACCGGACGCGCCAACCCCGCCATGTTCAACAAGATCCTGGCCGACTACTACGGCACACCGACGCCGGTCAACCAGCTCGCCTCATTTCATTCACCCGAGCCGAGCCAGATGATCGTGACTCCCTACGACAAGGGTGCGCTCGCCGCCATCGAGAAGGCGATCCGCGACTCAGATCTGGGAGTGAACCCGGTCGATGACGGAGCGATCATTCGCATCTCGTTTCCTCCCTTGACCGAGGAACGGCGCAAGGAGTTCATCAAGGTCGCCAAGCACAAGGCAGAAGATGCGCGGGTAGCCACGCGAAACGTTCGCCGTCACGCCAAGGATCACTTGGACAAGCTCCAGAAGGACGGCGAGGTCGGCGAGGACGACGTACGTCGTGCCGAGAAGCAGCTCGATGACATGACGCACAAGTTCACCGGCCAAGTCGACGACCTGCTCAAGCACAAGGAAGCTGAGCTTCTCGAGGTCTGATGACAGATCCGTCGGCGTCGCCGGAGGGGGCGGTTGACGCCCCTGCGGCGGAGAAGAAGCGGAAGGCCGGGCGAAACGTTCCGGTGGCCACGGCTGTGGGCGCCTCGATGGCGGCCCTGGTGCTGGTCACGCTCTACACGGCCACCTGGCTCTTCGTCGCTCTCGTCGCGATCGCGGTCATGGTGGCCGTCTACGAGGTGTGCGTGGTACTTGCGGGGCGGGGCATCGATGTGCCTGTGGTGCCTCTGATGGTGGGTGGGGCCGTGATGGTGGTGGCCGCCTATGCCGACGGAACCGATGCGTTGACGGTGGCGATGGTGCTCACTGTCGTCGCCATGGCTGCGGCCCGACTCGCCGGGGCCGCGAACGACCGCGTCGGACGGGACATGGTCGTTGGGGCCTTCGTCGCGGTCTACGTGCCGCTGCTAGCGGCCGCAGCGGTGCTCATGGCGGACGCCGACGACGGCGCTGATCGCGTGGTCGTGTTCATCTTGGCCGTTGTCCTCAGTGACACCGGAGGGTTCGCCGCCGGCGTCCGGTTCGGTCGACACCCGATGGCGCCCTCGGTGAGCCCGAAGAAGTCATGGGAAGGCCTCGCGGGCTCACTGGTGGCAGCAACGGTCGGGTCGGCCATCGCCGTTCCGCTGCTGCTGGGTGCCACCTGGTGGCAAGGGGTGCTCGTCGGCCTCGTTGCGGTGGCCACCGCCAGCGCCGGCGATCTGGCTGAGTCACTGCTCAAGCGCGACCTCGGCGTCAAGGATATGGGCAGGCTGCTCCCAGAGCACGGCGGGATCATGGACCGTCTCGACTCGCTGCTTCCCACGGCTCCCGTCATGGCCCTGGTCCTGGCAGCCATTGCGGGGTGAGAGAGCCCCGATGGTGGATGATGACGGCATGACTTTGGCAGCGAAGGCGCCCGACGAGCGTCGTCGACGGATTCTCGCTGCCGCGATCGCGGTGCTGCGCGATCGCGGTTTCTCGGGCACGCGGGTGGCCGACATCGCCGAGACGGCCGGCACGAGTCCGGCTTTGGTCCTGTACCACTTCAGCAGTCTCGCTGACGTCCTTGTTGCCGCGCTCGAATCGGTCGAGGACGACTACTACGCGCAGCTGGCCGCCTTCAACGACTCCGAGCCGATCGACCGGCTGGTTCGTATGGCCCTTCTGTCGACCGAAAGTGGCCCAGCCTTCGGTGACTGGAAGCTCTGGCTCGAGGTCTGGGTGAGGGGCCTCCACGACGAGCGGATCGATGAACTGCGGCGAGCTTCTGACGAACGTGGGCGCGAAGCGGTCCTGGAGGTCGTTGCCGCCGGCGTTGCGTCGGGCGAGTTCACCGTCGAAGACCCGGCTCGCACGACGCTTCGCCTCACCAGCCTGATGGACGGACTGGCCGTCCAAGCAGTACTTGGCGGCTCCGGTCTCACACCGGAGGGCTTGGCCGGTGAGTGGCTGACCGGAGTTGCCTGCGAGCTTGGGCTCGATCCACGCCAACTCGTCGAGCGAGCAAGGGCGGCTGTTGCCAATGGCTCCTGAACCGGGCCAGCTCACGATGATCGCGCCTCGTCGAGGTAAACCGCCTCGCCATCTCGCCGATCTCGACATGGCCGCCCGCCGTGAATGGGTCCGCGAGCTGGGCTACCCGCCCTTCCGAGCCGACCAGCTGTCGCGTCACTACTTCGAGCGCTTGGTGAACCGCGCCGATGACATGACGGACCTGCCTTCCTCCGGTCGCGGCGAGCTCGTCGGCACCGTTTTTCCCGAGCTTCTGACCCCTGTGCGCAGTCTGTCCTGCGACGACGGAGCAACGGTGAAGAACGTCGTGCGGCTCTTCGACGGGGCCATGGTCGAAAGCGTTCTCATGCGCTATCCCGGACGCACCACCATGTGTGTCTCCTCGCAGGCAGGCTGCGGCATGAACTGCCCGTTCTGTGCGACGGGCCAGGCCGGATTGACCAGGAACATGTCGACGGCGGAGATCGTCGAACAGGTGGTTGCTGGCGCCCGCATGCTGGCAGCCGGCGAGGTGGCCGGCGGCGCCGGCCGGGTGTCGAACGTCGTCTTCATGGGGATGGGTGAACCCCTGGCCAACTATCGATCGGTCATGGATGCAGTTCGGCGCATCACCGAGCCGACGCCCGCCGGGCTCGGCATCTCTGCTCGGTCGGTGACGGTGTCGACGGTCGGGTTGGTTCCAGCGATGGAACGTTTGACCGGCGAGGGCATACCAGTGACGCTGGCGCTGTCACTGCACGCGCCCGACGACGACCTCCGCAACACGCTCGTCCCGCTGAACACGCGGTACTCCGTCGACGAAGTGTTGGCCGCAGCATGGTCGTACGCCGACGTCACCGGGCGCCGGGTCTCGATCGAGTACGCGTTGATTCGCGACATCAATGACCAGCGCTGGCGCGCCCACCTGCTGGGTTCGATGCTCAAGAACCGACTCGTGCACGTCAACGTGATCCCGTTGAACCCCACTCCCGGATCGAAGTGGACGGCATCGACGCCCGAGGCCGAGCGCACGTTCGTGCGGACGCTCGAAGATCATGGAGTCGCGGTAACGGTTCGCGACACCCGCGGACGCGAGATCGACGGGGCGTGCGGACAGCTGGCCACTTCCACGGTGGCCGAGGAGGCCAGCATGAGTGAGTCGCAGCAACAGCGGCAGCATCAGCCGGCGCGGCCGGCCCAGGCAGCCGATGCCCGAACTGTCGTGGCCTCTCTCGCGCGCACTGCGCTGGCAGTTGCCGCACTGCTCTTCGTGTACTTTCTCCTGCCCCTCACCGACCGCGACAACGTCCCGGTCGGTGTTGCGGTCGTGGTGGTGGGCATGTCGGTGTTTGGGGCCATCTTTGTTCGGCAGCTTCGACAGATCCGAAAGGCGGAGTTCCCCGTGCTCAGGGCGGTCGAGGCGATCGCGCTGGTGGCGACCCTGTTCGTGGTCGTGATGGCGAGCGTCCACTACGGCATCGCCGAGACCACGCCGATTCCTACAGCGAGGTGATGAGTCGTCTTGACGCCCTGTACTTCACCGTCACCACTCTTGCCACGGTCGGCTTCGGCGACATCACGCCGACCTCGGACGTCGCGCGGGCGGTGACCACCGTCCAGATGGTCATGGGCGTCGTGCTTCTGGGTGTCGGCGTGCGCCTCCTGGTGAGCGTCGCCCAGAAAGCAGCTGAGGAGCGCCGCGGCTCCGGAGGCCAGTAGCCCGTCCGGCATAGAGAATTGGATACAATCTCCACTTCTACTCTGGAGGTGTGATGCCGGGCGCTCTCGACGGGGTGGTGATTGCCGACTTCAGCCGAGTGCTGGCTGGCCCCTACGCCACCATGCTCTTGGCCGACCTGGGCGCGGAGGTGGTCAAGGTCGAGCGCCCGGGTGTCGGCGACGACACCCGCGCATGGGGTCCACCCTGGCGGGGCGAGCAGTCCACCTACTTCTCCTCGGTCAACCGCAACAAGGACTCGGTGGTCGTCGACCTGGCGACCGATTCCGGCCGGCGGCAGGCCCGCGAGCTGGCAGCCCGCTCAGACGTTCTCGTCGAGAACTTCAAGCCAGGGGCGTTCGAGCGACTGGGCCTGGGGTTCGACGACCTCGCTGTGGTGAACCCCGGTCTTGTGTACTGCTCCATCACCGGCTTCGGGACTGAGGGCGGCGCCGAGCTGCCTGGCTACGACTTGTTGGTGCAGGCTGTGGGAGGCCTGATGAGCGTGACGGGGACCTCACCGGATGAACCGACCAAGGTGGGCGTCGCCCTGGTCGACGTGATCACCGGGCTCCACGCCACGGTCGGCATCTTGGCGGCCCTCCACGAACGGGCATCGAGCGGGCGTGGCCAGCGCGTCGAGGTGAACCTCCTGTCGTCGCTGCTGTCAGGCATGGTGAACCAGTCGGCCGGGTTCGTCGGCGCCGGTTTCGTGCCGCAGATCATGGGCAACCGGCATCCCAGCATCGCTCCCTATGAGTCGTATCCCACCGCCGATGCACCACTGGTCATCGCGGTCGGCAACGATCGCCAGTTCCGTGCCTGCGCGACTGTGCTGGGGTGTCCCGAGTGGGCAGACGACCCGCGGTTTGCGACGAACCCAAGCCGGGTGCAGCACCGCGGAGAGCTCTACGACGTGATGTGTGAGCGTCTTGCGTCGGCCGGGGCCGAACACTGGTTCGAGCGGCTGTCGAGCGTGGGGGTTCCGGCCGGGCCGATCAACGACATGGCCGGAGCTTTCGCCCTTGCCGAGCGACTGGGGCTGGCCCCCGTCGCCGAGGTCGACGGGGTGCCAACTGTCGCCAACCCGATTCGCTTGGGGCGGACGCCGATCAGCTACCGCTCAGCGCCACCAGAACTCGGCGTCAGCACGTCCGATCGGCTGTCGGCCGTCATCAAGGAACGACCATGACACGGCCGGGCTTCCGCCGCCCCCCCACCGCTCAGGAGGCGGTGTTGGGCGAACTGCGGCTGGCAATCGTCAGCGGCGAGCTTCGCCCGGGCGAACAGGTGCTGCAGGACGCCCTCGCCGAACGTTTTGGGGTCTCCCGGGTACCGCTCCGTGAGGCACTGAAGATCCTGGAGGGTGAGGGCCAGGTGATCTATCGGCCCCACCGCGGGTACTTCGTGGCTGAGCTCGACCTCAACGACCTTCGCGAGGTGTACAGGATCCGCGACCTGCTGGAGTCCGAGGCGGTGCGGGTGGCAGTTCCGCAGATCACCTCCGACGAGATGTCAGCCTTGGCCGTGGCCCTGGAAGACGTGGAGAAGGCATCGGCCGCCGACGACCTCGTCGGCATGGCCGCGGCCAACCGGCGATTCCACTTCGGTCTCATCGAAGCAGCGCGGATGCCCAGACTCCTGCGGCTGGTCAGGGTGCTCTGGGACGCCACCGACGTCTACCGGTCGCTGTACTACGCCGAGGGTGCTCATCGCGAGGCCGTGCATGACGAGCATCGCCAGACACTGGACGCGGTGCGGCTCGGTGACGCCGATCGCGCGGTGGCTCTGCTCCGCCATCACCGGGAGCGAGCCGTGGCCACCCTCGAGCGGGTCCTCCCCGGTCCGTCGGCGGGCGGGCCGGACGTTGGTCCGGCGTCTCGCAGGCGCTCTGCTGACGCTCGCTGTCAGCGGTAGGCGGCAAGCCCTGTCACGGCCTGGCCCACCACGAGCGTGTGGATCTCCTCGGTGCCTTCGTAGGTCAGAACCGACTCGAGGTTGTTGGCGTGGCGCATGATCGGGTACTCGAGGGTGATGCCGTTGGCACCGAGGATCGTGCGCGACTCACGGGCGATCGCCATGGCTTCGCGGACGTTGTTCAGTTTGCCCACTGACACCATCTCTGGCGTGATCGTCCCGGCGTCCTTGAGGCGACCGAGGTGCAAGGCCAGGAGGAAGGCCTTGTCGAGCTCGACGGTCATGTCAGCGAGCTTCTTCTGAGTGAGCTGGAAGCCAGCGATCGGCTTGCCGAACTGTTCCCGGTTGATCGAGTAGTCGATGGCGGTCTCGAGGCAGTCGCGCGCCGCGCCGACCACGCCGAAGACGATGCCGAAGCGGGCCTCGGACAGGCACGAGAGCGGTCCCTTGAGGCCAGACACCTCGGGCAGGACGGCGGAGTCGGGGAGACGAACGTTCTCGAGGACCAGTTCGCTCGTGATCGATGCGCGCAGGCTGAGCTTGCTCTTGATCACAGGTGCGCTGAATCCGGGGGAGTCTGTCGGCACCACGAATCCGCGAATGCCCTCGTCAGTTTGTGCCCACACCACGGCGACGTCGGCGACAGCGCCGTTGGTGATCCACATCTTGGTGCCGTTGAGGACCCAGTCGGTGCCGTCCCGCTTGGCGGAGGTGCGCATGCCGGAGGGGTTGGATCCGAAGTCGGGCTCGGTCAGCCCGAAGCAGCCGATCTTCTCGCCCGATGCCATTCCCGGGAGCCATTCCTGCTTCTGCTCTTCGCTGCCCCACTTCCACAGGGCGAACATCGCCAACGATCCCTGCACGCTCACCAGGGAGCGGATGCCGGAGTCGACGGCCTCGAGCTCGAGGCAGGCCAGCCCGTACGCCACTGCGCTCGTGCCCGAGCACCCGTACCCGTCGAGATGCATGCCCAGCACCCCCAGGTCGCCGAGCTCGCGGGCGAGCTCGCGAGCGGGGATGGTGCCTGACTCGAACCACTCAGCGATGTGGGGTCGCAAGCGGTCAGCGCCGAAGGTGTGAACGGTGTCGCGAATCGCTCTCTCCTCGTCATCGAGGAGGGTGTCGGTGGCGATCAGGTCGAGCGGGCGAACCGGCATGCGGGCTCCAGGGGGATCCAGGGCGGGTCAAGGATTGGATCCAATATACCACCGGCTGCTGGCGGCCCAACGGCCCCGACCACTACTCGGCGATCACGTAGAGCTTCCGCACCGTCTCGAGGATGTCCCAGCGCCCCGACCAGCCCTTGGGAAGTGTCAACACATCACCGGCCGCCAGCTCGACCGACGAACCGTCGCCGTCGGTGAGCCGAGCCCGTCCGGCCAGGATCTGCACGGTCTCATGATCGGGTCGGTTGTCGATCGCCCAGCCGCCGGGGGTGCACTCCCAGACGCCCACCTGAATCCCGTTGCCCTCGAAGAAGATCCGACCGCTCATCCGCGGCTCACCGCTGTCGGCTCCTGCTCGCGGACCCCAGTCGTCGAGCTCGGCAGTGAGCTCGGACTGGGTGTTGGCGGTCAGCGGGGGTGTAGTCACGGGTGTTTCCTCTCGGGACATGTGTCGCGGGGTTCGCGCTTGCTCCATCATGGACTCTCGCGCACTGGCGCGTCACGAGTCCCGGCTTTCGCCCCAGTGCCATGATGCCGCGTGATGACCTGCCTGAAGACGTGAGTCGGCTGGCCGACGCAGGAGGAGTTCTGATGACAGACCGCCCGTTGACCGTTCTCTTCCTTCCCGAGTCGGCATATGGCCCGACCGGCAACTGCATCGGCATCGGTGATGTCCTGCTGCGTCGTGGACATCGAGTGGTGTTCGCGGCCGAGGCGAGCTGGAAGGGAAAGCTGGAGCCCTTGGGTTTCGTGGAGGATCTCGTCGATCTCGCACCGCCCCCTGACGGCGGCGACGACTCAGATCCCGGCGCCTTCTGGAAGGAGTTCATCCGAGACACGTCGCCGGAGTTCCGCAAGCCGACTGTCGAGCAGCTCGAGACCTTCATCGCGCCAACATTTCAGGCGTTGATCGACGGTGCGAAGTACTGCGAGCCCCACCTGCGTGAGATCGTCGCGCGCCAGCAGCCGGATGTCATCGTTGAGGACAACGTGGTGATCTTCCCGGCGCTCACGACTGCTGACGCAGCGTTCGTGCGGATCGTCAGCTGCAACCCCCTTGAAGTCAGAGGTTCGGATGTTGCGCCGACCTTTTCCGGGTTGGCTGCCGACGACCGCAGCGAATGGCAGGCATTCCGTGCCGAGTACGAGCGGACGCATCACCAGATGTGGAGCGACTTCAACGACTTCGTCGTGTCGTGCGGCGCCGACCCTCTTCCGTACCTCGATTTCATGCCGGCTTCCACGCACGCCAACCTCTACGTGTTTCCAGAGGAGGCGGACTATGTCGATCGCCGGCCGCTCGACGACACCTGGCACCGGGTCGACTCGTCGGTGCGTTCGACAGACGACCCCTTCGAGCTTCCCGCTGCCCTGGCAGAACGCCCTGATGGTTCTGCGCTTGTCTACCTTTCCCTGGGCTCGCTCGGCAGCGCCGACGTCGACCTGATGAAGCGCCTGATCGATGTTCTTGGTCACACACCTCACCGGTTCATCGTGAGCAAGGGGCCGCAGCATGCTGAGTACGAGTTGGCGTCGAACATGTGGGGTGCTGAGTTCTTGCCGCAGACGTCACTCATGCCGCTGGTCGATCTGGTCATCACCCACGGAGGCAACAACACCACGACTGAGGCGCTGCACTTCGGCAAGCCGATGGTGCTGCTGCCGCTCTTCTGGGATCAGTACGACAACGCCCAGCGCATGGATGAACGTGGCTTTGGGCGACGACTGCGTACCTATGAGTTCACCGCCGACGAGTTGACGGGTGCAGTCGACGGCCTCTTGGCCGATACCGATCTGCGTTCTCGTATGGACGCCATGGGGTCAGCCATCCGGGCCCGTCGCGGCAAGGAGCGAGCTGCGGACGTCATTGAGCGAGTGGCGCAGAAGCATCGTGCCGGCAGTTGAGGGGCCGGGGCTCGATCGGCTGACCGAACAGGCAGCAGCCGTCGATCCGCACCTGTTGCTGCCCGACCTCCATCAGCGCGAAGGAACGCCGGTGGAGGGGACGCTCTCGTTGGCGGCGGTGACAGAGCTCGCACCCGGTCGATGGCTGGGTGTCTTCCGTGCCGGCGATGGTGACTGTCTGGCTGCACCTTTCGGTCTCGACGAGGGAAGGCCGACTCGCGCTCGGCCAGGTGATGGCGCAGCGCAGGCACTCATCGAGCAGCTGAGGTCTGGCCACCCAGAACTGTCGAACGGCTTCCGTCTCACGTCGTTCGTCGGCGAGGACTCGCCTGCCCCTGCTCGATGGGCCGGCGGGGCCCTTGAGCGCCCGATGCTGGTCGATCAGACGCACGAGTCAGTGGTGGTCGGCGACCGGGCCGTCGTGAAGTGGGCGGTGCGGGCCGAGCCGACACCGGCGCCCGTCCTCATCGCGCACCTCCGCGCCGCCGGCTTCAAGGAGATGCCCGAGCCATGGGGGTTCGTGACCTGGGCCGACGGCTCCGATGAGCTGTTGGTGGCGTCGGTAGTGCAGTACCTGCCCGGTGCCACGGATGGGTGGACCTGGGCGGTGGCAGACGCTGCCGATTTCGCGGTACGAGGCGCCGGCCTTGAGTCGGCGGCCTCCAACCTGTCCGCGGTGGGGCCGGTGGTGGCCGACATGCACGTGGCGATGGCGACGTCTACCTCCGTCATCGGGTCTCCCGAGTCGATCGCCGACCACGGTGAGCTTCTGGAGTGGCGCGACCTCGCGCTGGGACTGCTCAGAGAGGCGATCGGTTCTGTCGACGGTCCCGAGGGCGCCCGTCTGGCCGCCCTCGGCCCGACGATCGTCGAGGCGATCCAAGGGCTGGGAGCCGTTGACGAGACCACGACCATTCCGGTTCACGGTGACCTACATGTCGGCCAGGTGCTGCGCTGGGACGGTGGGTTTGCGCTGGGCGACTTCGACGGAAATCCGGTCCTTCCGGTGACCACACGGTTGTCGGCACAACCGGCGGCACGCGACGTGGCCGGGATGATGCAGTCCATCGATCACGTGGGGCGCGTCGTGCTGCGCAGGGTTGAGGGTGCCGACCCCGATGGCCTTCGCGAATGGATCACCGTCGCCCAGCAGCGTTTTCTGGACAGCTACCGCGAGCGTCTCAGCGAGTGCGGCAGGGAGGCGCTGTTCGATGATCGCCTCATGCTCGCTTTTCAGGCAGAGCAGGAGTGCCGCGAGTTCCTCTACGCCGTGCGACATCTCCCGCGCTGGCGGTACGTTCCTGACCAGGCGCTACAGGCGCTCTTCGGTCACGGGTGACCCGTGGTTGACCACCAGCCCAAGGAGAACCGTGGATCCCAGTCTTTTCGCCGCTGATCTCGAGCAGCGGCCGTCTGCCCTGCGAGACCTGCGGCGCGTCCTGGTGACCGATGATGCCTGGTCGGCGCTTCCTGACGACGTGGGGCAGGTCTTGTTCCTTGGTATGGGGTCATCGATGTTTGCGGCCGCCGTTGCGGCGGCTCGGTTGCGCGCGATGGGCGTTGACGCCGTGGCGGAGCTGGCTTCCTCGGAGTTGCTCCCGCCGCCCGGTCCCGAGCGGCTGGTGGTCGCCATCTCGGCGTCCGGAGGCTCACAGGAGACTCAGGACGCCGTGATGCGGTATGCCGGTCAGTCACCGGTCACCCTGATCACCAACCGGGATCACTCCCCGCTCGCTGAGCTGGCGGACTCGACGGTGCTGATGCATGCCGGAGAGGAGCGGGGAGGCGTGTCGTGTCGCTCGTACACCCATACCCAGGTGCTCTTGCTGGCGCTGGAAGCGGCTCTTACCGGCGTCGACCGTGACCTAGAAGGATTGCTCAGCAACGCCGCAGATGCGGCAGAGGACCTCTTCGGCCGGCGTGATGACTGGCTTCCACGGGCTGTCGAGTGCCTGGCCGGCCCTGACCTGACGGCGGTGGTGGCTCCCTTCCGCAGACTCGGCAACGCACAGCAGTCAGCCTTGATGCTGCGCGAGGGCCCGCGACGCTCAGCCATCGCGAGTGAGACCGGTGAGTGGAGCCATGTCGATGTCTATCTCACGAAGACCAGCGACTACCGCATGCTTCTGCTGCCGGGAAGCCGGTACGAGGGCGAGCTGTTGCGTTGGACGCGTGAGCGGGACGCGACGGTCGTGTGCGCCGGTCAGGAGATCGACGGAATCGCCCAGTCGATCCGCTACCGACACGACGACGACGACGCCGTCAAGTTCCTTACCGAGCTTCTCGTCGCTGAACAAGTGGCCGCGCAGGTGTGGGCTCGTTCGGCGACCTGAGCGGTCTGCAAGTGGTCACGAATGGTCACGAGGGTTCAGGGCGTCGCCACTTCTTGACGTAGCCAGGAACGGGATAGGGCTCAACGAGGTCCGGCGCATCTATAGGTTCACCGAACGCCTCACGAAGTGGGACGACACCGGCCCAGATCGGCCGTGGGACATCGTCGTCCTCGTCCTCCGGCGGCCCGTCGGCCACCTTCACCGACATCTCCGTGAGGTCGAGAGCGAGCACCAAGGTGGCGGCGAGCTCCTTCTTGTTCGGGTGACGCGCCTCGCTCCAACGACCGGGCAGAAGGTGCTCGGTGATGACCTCAAGCGCGTGATCCTTCTCGGCGCCCTCCAGGACGTGGCACGTGCCCAGAACCATGACGCCGCGGTACTGCATCGACGACTCGAAGGTCGATCGGGCCAGGACCATGCCGTCGAGCAGCGTGACGGTCAGGCACGTGGCCTGGCCGTCGGCCAGCCCACGGAAGAGCCGACTACCGGTAGATCCGTGGAAGAGCACACGGTCGCCATCGCGCGCGTACCCCACCGGCACGACGTACGGCTGGCCGGTGGGGTCGGCGACCGACACGTGAGCAACAAAGCCGGCATCCAGAATCGCGTATCCGGTGGCGCGATCGTTGACCGTCTTCTCGGCGAGGCGGCGCACGGTGGTGCGATCGGTGGATCCGGGCGCAGGCAGTTGAGCGCTGGTCATGGTGTCCTTACGGGCTCGGGGTCAAGACGCTGATCGGATGGGGCGTGCCCTCCGTGTGCGGCGAGCGACGCCAGTGTGATGGCGAAGGGGTCCGTCGCCGACCGGCCACGGACCCCTTCGGTCACGTCAGTGGGCCCTACAGGATCGACCAGGCCTCGGTGAGTACCGATCGAAGCGTCGACTCGATCTGGTCGAACTCCGGCTGACCGATGATCAGCGGGGGAGCGAGCTGGATGACGGGGTCTCCGCGGTCGTCGGCCCGGCAGTAGAGCCCGGCGTCGAAGAGTGCCTTCGACAAGAAACCACGGAGGAGCCGTTCGGCCTCGTCGTCGTTGAAGGTCTCCTTGGTCTTCTTGTCCTTGACCAGCTCGATGCCGTAGAAGTACCCGTCGCCTCGGACGTCACCGACGATGGGCAGGTCGGTGAGCTTCTCGAGCGTCGAGCGGAATGCGCCTTCGTTGGCCTGGACGTGCTCGTTGATGCCTTCACGCTCGAAGATGTCGAGGTTGGCCAACGCCACCGCTGTCGCGACGGGGTGGCCACCCCAGGTGTAGCCGTGGGCGAAGTACTCCTGGCCGTGGCGGAACGGCTCGAAGAGCCGGTCGCTCACGATCATGGCGCCCAGCGGCGCGTAGCCGGAGGTCAGCCCCTTGGCTGAGGTGATGATGTCGGGAGTGACGCCGTACCGCTTGGTGGCGAAGTAGTCGCCGATGCGGCCGTAGGCACAGATCGTCTCGTCGGCGACGAACAGCACGTCGTACTCGTCGCAGATCTCGCGCACCCGCTCGAGGTAGCCAGGGGGCGGCGGGAAGCACCCGCCGGAGTTCTGGACCGGCTCCAGGAACACGGCCGCAACGGTGTCGGGGCCTTCGAACTCGATCGCCTCAGCGATTCGGTTGGCGGCCCACTGGCCGAACGCGTTGAGGTCGTCGCCGTGCTCGGTGGCGCGGTAGAAGTTGGTGTTGGGCACCTTGATGCCCGTCGGTACGAGCGGCTCGAAGTACTTCTTGGCGTCCGGAATTCCGGTGATGGACAGGGCGCCCTGCGGGGTGCCGTGGTACGCAACATTCCGGCTGATGACCTTGTGCTTCATGGGCTTGCCGGTCAACTTGAAGAACTGCTTGGCCAGCTTCCAGGCGCTCTCGACGGCCTCGCCGCCGCCGGAGGTGAAGAAGACCCGGTTCAGATCACCCGGGGCGAGCTCGGCCAGACGGTCGGCCAGCTCGATCGCGGGCGGATGCGCGTACGACCAGAGCGGGAAGAACGCCAGCTCCGATGCCTGCTTGGCCATGACCTCGGCCAGCTCGGTGCGACCGTGACCGACCTGGACGGTGAAGAGTCCGGCGAGGCCATCGAGATACTTGTTCCCTTGGTCGTCCCAGATGTAGGCACCCTCGCCCCTGGTGATGACAGGAACGTGACCGCCCTCTTCGTAGGTCGAGTGGCGCGTGAAGTGCATCCACAGATGGTCGCGCGCGTTCTCGGCGAGACGGTCGTCGCCGGGCTCGTTGACGTATTGCGGTGATGTGCTCATCGGGTTCCCCAGGAGTAGATCTGTTTACGGAGCTTGAGGTAGACGAAGCTCTCGGTGTGCCGGACACCGGGGATCGCCCGGATCTGGCGGTTGATGACGTCGAGCAGGTGGTCATCGTCTTCACAGACGACCTCGACAAGGATGTCGTAGGCGCCGGCTGTGATGACGACGTAGTCAACTTCGGTCATGGCCGCAAGTGCGTCAGCGACGTCTTCCATGTCACCTTCGACCCGAACACCGATCATGGCCGCCCGGGTGAATCCCACGGAGAGCGGATCAGTGACGGCCACGATCTGCATGACGCCGGTCTCCTGGAGCCGCTGCACGCGTTGACGCACCGCAGCTTCGGAGAGACCGACCGCCTTGCCGATCGCTGAGTATGGTCGCCGGCCGTCCTCCTGGAGCTGCTCGATAATCGCCTTCGACACATCGTCGAGGGCGACACCGTTGCTGCGCTCTGAGACGCGGTCGCGACTGACCATTCGCGCATCCTGTCGTCGATTGCCGCCAAAGGCAAGCGATTCCGTCGACAGATGGTGGCTTTGCGACGAAATCAGTAAGTGAACCGGGTGAAGTCTGTCGTTTTCGGCCGTCGACGGCTAGGGTGGTGAGGACGGGCCGTGCGTGGGCCGAGCACCTCCGAACCCGCGCTCAGCGACCCGTCAGACGACCTGCCACACCCATCTGTTTGTCCCGCCCCCATCGAGGAGAGCACGTGAGCGACCGCGTCATCCGCAACTTCATCAACGGTGAGTCCGTCGATTCCGCTGACGGCCAGATGATGGACCTCATCAACCCGACGACCGGAGAGGTCTTCGCCCAAGCAGCGAAGAGCTCAGCCGAGGACATCGACCGTGCCTTCGCGGCCGCGTCCACCGCGTTCGAGACCTGGAAGGAGAGCACGCCTTCCGAACGATCACTGGCATTGCTGAAGCTGGCAGACGCCATCGAGGCAAACGCAGACGAGCTGATCGCTCTCGAGAGCGAGAACACCGGCAAGCCGCTGGCTCTCACAGCCAGCGAAGAGATCCCTCCGATGGTCGATCAGCTTCGCTTCTTCGCGGGGGCAGCCCGCAACCTCGAAGGACGGTCCGCCGGCGAGTACATGGCCGGCCACACCTCGATGATCCGCCGCGAGCCGGTGGGAGTCGTCGGCCAGGTGTCGCCGTGGAACTACCCGATGATGATGGCGGTGTGGAAGTTCGCGCCCGCAATCGCGGCGGGGTGCACGACGGTGCTGAAGCCGTCTGACACGACCCCGGCAACGACGGTCCGCATGGCTGAGCTCGCGGCCGAGTACCTGCCCCCCGGTGTGTTCAACGTCGTGACCGGTGACCGCGACACGGGTCGGGCGCTCGTCGACCACCAGACGCCCCGTCTCATCTCGATCACGGGATCGACGCGCGCCGGTATGCAGATCGCGGAGTCGGCGAGCAAGGACCTCAAGCGTCTCCACCTGGAACTCGGCGGCAAGGCACCCGTCATCGTCTTCGACGACGCCGACATCGCGGCTGCTGCTGAGGCGATCGCTGTGGCCGGATACTTCAACGCCGGCCAGGACTGCACCGCGGCAACGCGAGTTCTGGCGGCTCCCGGTGTCTACGACGACTTCGTCGCGGCGCTCACCGAGCAGGCGCTCAACACGGCCACCACGTACGAGAACGGTCCCGGTGACGAGGACGCCATGGTTCCGCCGGTCAACAACGTCAACCAGTTCGACCGGGTGCTGGGCTTCTTCGACCGCCTTCCCGACCACGCGCGGGTCACCGCTGGTGGCGAGAAGATCGGCGACAGAGGGTACTTCGTGAAGCCAAGCGTCATCGCCGATGTCACCCAGAACGACGAGGTCATCCAGAGCGAGATCTTCGGTCCGGTCATCACGGTTCAGAAGTTCTCCGACGAGGCCGAGGCGCTGCGCTACGGCAACGGCGTCGACTACGGGCTCGCCTCCAGCGTGTGGACCAAGGACTTCGGTCGTGCCATGCGCATGGCGAAGTCGCTCGACTTCGGCTGCGTGTGGATCAACACCCACATCCCGTTGGTGGCCGAGATGCCGCACGGTGGTTTCAAGCACTCCGGGTACGGCAAGGACCTGTCGATGTACGGCTTCGACGACTACACCCGGATCAAGCACGTCATGGCGAACATCGAAAGCTGATCGCAGACGGCAGACAGCAGACAGCAGACGGACGGCGGTGGGCCATGGGGCCCGCCGCCGTCCTTGCTTTCCCGGTCCGGCCGTGACTGGTGGTCAGCTGGGGGAGCGGACAGCGTGAAGGGCCGCGACGGCGACGTGCAGGGTGAGGCAGGTCGAGACGTTGTCGAGGTCGACGCCAAGGATCTCCTCGATGGCTCTGAGCCGCTCGTAGAAGGCAGGGCGCGACAACCCGAAGGTCGACGCCGCCTCTGACTTGTTGCGCCCGGCGTCCAGGTAGTGGCCGAGCGCTCCGAAGAGATCGGTCCCGTGCTCCTCGTCGTGGGCCAACAGCGGGCCGAGCTCGCGCTCCACGAAGGTCTGCAGCCGTTCGTCGCGTCGCAGGAGGTGCAGCAGCCCCGTCAGGCCGACATCGGCGAGCCGGTGGAAGGGCCGAGCGGCGCCGCCTCCCGCCACGTCAGCCACCTGGGCGGCCTCCAGGAAGGACCGGCGCACCTCCAGGACGTCGACGACCGTGGATCCTGCGGCGACGACGACGAGCTCTTCCTCGGCCTCGACGGCCGCGCGTGAGACCCGCGACGAGATGGTGTCGAGGGCTTGGTCGACAGTGGCTCGGTCGGTGACGGCCAGCAGCAGTCCGATCGTGGCGTCGTCGAGCACGCCCACCAGCCCGAGCGCGCGCGTCCCTTTGAGCGCGTCAGCTGTGGACTCCGCGAGCCGCGTGAGCCGGGCCTGATCGGCCACTGCTCCCGGTGATGTCGGCGTCGGACGGAGAACGACACCGACAAGGGCTTTGTCATCGAGGGCAACGCCGAGGCTTCGAGCACGGAGCCTGATCTCGTGGGATGGGAGGTTCTGATCGACGATGGCGCTCAGCAGTGTTCGATGGGACTGCCTCTCGAGTGACCCGTGCTCGCGTTCGATGAGTCTGCCCAGAGCCAGGGCGGCTGCGGCGCGTTCGGCCAGGACGAGGTCCCGTGGCGTCGAGGTGCGTCCGAGCGCGAGCACGAGCCGACCCCAGTCGGTTCCGCGCGCGCCCACGGTTGCCACCACCCAGCCGCTGGCGGGGTCAGCTGTCGAGCGTCCGCGGGAGACAAGGGACCGAGAGCGCGACTCCCATCTGTCGAGCAGCGCCTCGGCCGACACGCCTGCGGGATCGAAGGCGAGTACCTGGTGGCTGAGGTTCTCGAACACCACGGGTGCGTTCGCCATGCGGGCCGTCTGCCGAACGATGGCTTCGGGCCCTGCCCCCTCCATCGACAGCTCGGTGAAGGTCCGATGGACCTCATCGGAGACCCGGAGCTCGGAGAGCTGGGCGTCGACGATGAGGGCGTGCACCGACTCGGTGACCTGGACGAAAGGAGTCTCGCGCCGGAGCTCGATCACCGGAAGGCCCAGCTCGTCGGCCGCGGAGACCAGGCTCGCAGGAAGCTCGGTCGCGAAGCGTCTGCCGAGCTCGACGATGAGACCCGCAACACCCGCTTCCGCGAGATCGTGAGCGAAAGCGACGAGGCGGTCGGCGTCATCGGGGAAGGCCAGACCGGTCGAGAGCAGCAGCTCGCCTCCGCGAAGCATGGGGGCGATATCGGGGAGCTCGGCGACGTGGGTCCAGCGCACCGTCCGGCCCAGGCCCGCTGCGCCGGCAACCACGCGCGGGCGTCCCTTTCGGATCGTCTCGAGCTCGAGCACCTGGGTCACTGTCGGATACACGCTGGGAACCGTCGCACGGGTGTTGACATCGTGTAAAGCGAGGGCATCCGGGTGCTGTGCTTCCTGATCCGTCGTTCGGGACCGGAGAAGCATCACGATTTCGTCGCGAATCACACGCAGGACGACGGATTCGCTTGTGCACAGCTCACTCATCTGCCAAGATCGGCGTCCACCAGCCAGTCAGGCCTCAGACGAGCCTTTCGGGATCCGGAACCCACCGGGTCGACGGGCGCGAGTCGCCGGCTGGCGGGTAGCGTGGCCTACCAGGCGCGGTGCCGCGTGGCGGAGGGGTCACCATCCGTGCCCGGTGTCGCGTGCGGCACCACCGCATTTCTGGAGTCCGATCTGCACCAGGCGACACGAGGAGGATGCGATGACCATCGCCAGTCACTTCATCGGCGGCAAGGCTGTCGAGAGCTCGGGCGGAGAGACCGACGACGTCATCGATCCCAGCAATGGCCAGACGATTCAGCAGGTCACCCTCGCCACACCGGACGACGTGGATACCGCCGTGGCGGCTGCGGCAGCGGCGTTCCCCGAGTGGTCGGGTGCGACCCCTGGCGCCCGTTCTGACGCCATTGCGGCATTCGCTCGCGTCCTCGACTCGCAGGCCACCGAGCTTGCCGAGCTCGAAAGCCGACAGGCGGGCAAGCCGATTCGGTTGGCCACTGAGTTCGACGTGCCGGGTACCGTCGACAACGCGGCGTTCTTCTCCGGTGCGGCGCGCAATCTCGAGGGACGTGCGGCCGGCGAGTACAGCGGCGATCACACCTCGATCGTCCGCCGCGAAGCAATCGGCGTGGTCGGTTCGATCGCTCCCTGGAACTATCCCCTGCAGATGGCGGCTTGGAAGGTCCTGCCCGCCATTGCGGCCGGCAACACCATCGTTCTGAAACCAGCCGAGATGACTCCTCTCACCTCGGTCATGTTCGCCCAGGCGGCGCACGAGGCCGGAATTCCTGCAGGCGTCATCAACGTCATCACCGGTCGTGGGTCGGTGGCCGGCCATCACCTGATCGCCCACCCGGATGTGTCGATGGTGTCGTTCACCGGGTCCACCCCGGTCGGGCAGAAGGTCATGCAGACCGCGTCCGGCACGGTCAAGCGTGTCCACCTCGAGCTGGGCGGCAAGGCCCCCTTCCTGGTCTTCGACGATGCCGACCTCGACGCGGCGATCCAGGGCGCGGTCGCCGGCTCGCTGATCAACTCCGGGCAGGACTGCACGGCCGCAACGCGGGCCTACGTCCAGCGCCCGCTGTACGAAGCCTTTGTCCAAGGAGTCGCCGAGCTCATGTCGCAGGTCGTGCTCGGGCCGACCGCTGACCCGGCAACAGACCAGGGGCCGTTGATCTCCCGCCGCCAGCAGGAGAGTGTGGCCGGCTACGTCGAGCGGGCCAGAGGCTATGGCGCCAAGATCGTCACCGGGGGAAAGATTCCCGGCGGAGCGCTCGCCGACGGTTCGTACTACGAGCCCACGCTGGTCGTTGATGCGGCACAGGACTCCGAGATCGTGCAGGAAGAGCTCTTCGGCCCGGTCCTGGTGGTGCTGCCGTTCGACGACGACGACGAGGGTCTGCGCCTGGCCAATGACACGCCGTTCGGGCTTGCCGCATCGGTATGGACCCGCGACGTGTTCCGGTCGCTTCGGGCCACGAGTGAGATCCGATCGGGATGCGTGTGGGTCAACGACCACATCCCGATCCTCAGTGAGATGCCCCATGGTGGCTACAAGCAGTCTGGCTTCGGCAAGGACATGAGCCAGTACTCGTTCGACGAGTACACCAACGTGAAGCACGTCATGTACGACCGCACCGCGGTCGTACGCAAAGACTGGCACCGGACGATCTTCGGGTCACGGTGACCGGCGAATCGAGGGGATTCGCGTTCATCCCAACCATCGCGGAGGACATACCAGCATGACTGACCTGAACCCATTCACCAGCCCGGTTTCGGGCGTTCGCCCAACGGGACTCTCCCGTCGTGGCTTCCTCCGCGGGGTCGGTGCCACTGGCGCAGCCGCCGCGGGCGCAAGTCTGCTGGCTGCCTGCGGTAGCGACGACGACAGCGGCAGCGGCGGCTCGTCGGGCAACGACGAGCAGATCCTCAACTTCGCCAACTGGCCGCTGTACATCGACACCAAGAGGGTCGACGGCCAGAAGACCTACCCGACGCTGACTGCCTTCGAGTCTGAGTCCGGCATCGAGGTGAACTACTCCGAACCGGTCAACGACAACGAAGAGTACTTCGCCAAGATTCGCCCCATCCTGGCCGCTGACAAGGATGTCGGTGTCGACGCGTTCGTGCTGACCGACTGGATGGCCTCCAAGCTGATCAACCTCACCTGGCTGGAGAAGCTCGACAAGACGAACATCCCGAACTTCGACAACCTCACGTCCACGTTGAAGTCGCCGACCTTCGACCCCAACCGCGACTACTCGCTGCCTTGGCAGTCCGGTGTCACGGGCATCGCCTACGACGCGAGCAAGACCGACAAGGTCTCGACCATGACCGAGCTCTTCACCCGCTCCGACCTCAGCGGCCAGGTCACCGCGCTGAAAGAGATGCGCGACACCATGGGTTTGATCCTGCTCGACCAGGGCAACAACCCCGCTGACTTCACCGAGGAGGAGTGGGCGTCGGCGATCGCGTCGTTGACAGCTGCGGTCGACAGCAACCAGATCCGTCAGTTCACCGGCAACAACTACGCCCAGTTGTTGGCGCAGGGCACGATCAAGGCCTGCGTGGCGTGGTCCGGAGACATCATTCAGCTCCAGTTCGACAACCCGAACATCGAGTTCGTCATCCCGGACGGTGGCGGCATGCTCTGGTCGGACAACATGCTGATTCCGAACAACGCACAGCACAAGGCGAACGCCGAGGAGTGGATGAACTACTACTACGACCCGGCCGTAGCCGCCGAGCTCGCCGCCTGGGTGAACTACATCTGCCCGGTCGACGGTGCCCAGGACGAGATGGCGAAGATCGATCCCAAGCTGGCCGAGAACCCGCTCATCTTCCCGAGCCAGGACGACTACGCCCAGTTGTCCATCTTCCGGGCGCTGACCGACGACGAAGAAACGCAGTTCGCGGCCGAGTACCAGCAAATCACAGTCTGACCGTAGGTCTTTCTTTTCGGGTGCGCCCTTGCCACACTGAGCCGTTGGCCTTCGGGCCAGAGGCCAGATCGCGAGGGCGCACCCGACAGACTGTCCTAGCCCTCGACCCCCATCTCCCACGACTGCGATGAATCAGGACCGATGAGCGAACAGACGATTCCCACCGAGACCCCCGCCGCTGCGACCGCGGGAGGAGCCGACCTCCACATCGTCGATGTGACCAAGCGGTTTGGCAGCTTCAAGGCCGTCGACGACCTGACCCTGACGATCCCGTCAGGGTCGTTCTTTGCCTTGCTCGGCCCGTCCGGGTGCGGCAAGACCACCACCCTTCGTATGGTGGCCGGCCTCGAGGAGCCCAGCGAAGGGCGCATCGTGATCGGCGCAGAGGACGTCACGCACAAGAAGCCCTACAAGCGGCCGGTCAACACCGTCTTCCAGTCGTATGCGCTCTTCCCCCACCTCGACATCTTCGAGAACGTGGCGTTCGGCCTCCGTCGGTCAGGAAGCAAGGATGTCCGCAACGAGGTCGAGGCCATGCTCGAGCTCGTCGAGCTCTCGACGTATGCGCGTCGCAAGCCGACCCAGCTCTCAGGTGGTCAGCAACAGCGCGTCGCGGTCGCACGCGCCCTGATCAACAAGCCGGAGGTGCTTCTGCTCGACGAACCCTTGGGCGCGCTCGACCTCAAGCTCCGCCGTCAGATGCAGATCGAGCTCAAGCGCATCCAGACCGACGTGGGCATCACCTTCGTGCACGTCACCCACGACCAAGAAGAAGCCATGACGATGGCCGACACCATCGCGGTCATGAACGCCGGTCGCGTTGAGCAGATGGGCGCTCCCATCGACCTCTACGAACACCCCGTGACCACGTTCGTGGCGAACTTCCTGGGCCAGTCCAACCTCATCAAGGGCCAGCTCACGGGCAAAGCCGGGGGCGACACCATGCTTGAGGTCCACGGTCAACGAATGGCGATGCCCACTGCTCGCGTTCACACCGACCGCGACGAGGTCTGGGTAGGCGTGCGACCCGAGAAGATGCAGATCAGCCGTGCCGGCACCTCCGTCGAAGGCGAGAACGCCATGACCGGAGTTGTCACCGATGCGAGCTACATCGGGGTCTCCACCCAGTACCTCGTGGCCCTGCCATGGGGTCAGGAAGTGTCGATCTTCTCCCAGAACCTCTCGACCGAAGGCCCGTTGAGCGCCGGCGACGACGTCGTCCTGCACTGGAATCCTGCTCACACCTTTGCCCTTGACTCCACGCAGGACGCCGCCGCAGGGGCCGAGAAGGTCGAGGGCGACGAGTGAGCGCCGCACCAGCACCGGGGGCCGCCTCCGCGGCTCCAGCCGATGACGTCGCCCGGTCGGTCGGCACCAAGGCGTGGACTCCGTACGCACTTCTGACGCCGGGCATGCTGTGGTTGGCCATCTTCTTCCTGGTGCCGACCGTGATGCTCGTGAAGATGTCGCTGTCGTCCGGCACCGCCTTCTCCGGTGACGGGTCATTCACCTTCGACTGGCAGTTCTCGAACTACTCCGATGCGTGGAACCAGTACGTCATCGACTCACCGATCTTCCAGAAGTCGCTGGTCTATGCGCTGATCGCCACGGTACTGACCCTCGTCATCGCCTACCCGCTCGCGTACACGATCGCCTTCAAAGCCGGCCGCTGGAAGAACTTCCTGTTGGTGCTCGTGATTGCCCCGTTCTTCACCAGCTTCCTGCTGCGCACCAACGCCTGGCAGACGATCCTGGTCGACTCCGGACCTGTGGTGACGTTCATGGAGAACACCGGCATGCTGTCGTTCTTGCACGCGATCAACACCCCTGACTCCTGGCCCAGCTGGGCGCAGCTCTTTCCGGATGGGCTCACAGGTGAGAACCGAGTGCTGGCCACCCCCCTCGCCGTCATCATTGGTCTGGCCTACAACTTCCTTCCCTTCATGACGCTGCCGCTCTACGCCAGTCTGGAGCGCATTGACTTCCGACTGATCGAGGCGGCCACCGACCTGTACTCGTCGGCGTTGACTGCCTTCCGCAAGGTCACGTTCCCTCTCTCGCTGCCGGGTGTCGTTGCCGGAACCCTGCTCACCTTCATCCCGGCGGCAGGCGATCCGGTGAACGCTGCGTTGCTGGGGTCGGCGAACGATGCCCTGATGGGTAACGCGATCGATTCACAGTTCAAGGCGACGGGCAACTACCCGCTCGCCGCCGCACTGTCGGCCATGCTCATGTTTGTGATCGTGGTGATGGTCGCGCTCTACGTCCGACGCGCCGGAACTGAGGAGCTCGTCTGATGTCAGTCCAGACCATTGACCAACGTCGTGAGGAAGCTCTCGCCGCTTTGCCTCCGCACCGCGAACCTGGCATGGCGACGCGCACAGGCAGATGGCTACGACTGCACCTCGTCCAGTTCTTTGCAGCCTTCGCCCTGTTGTTCATGTTCATCCCCGTCTTCGTCGTGGTTGCCTTCTCCTTCAACAACCCGTTGGGCAAGTTCAACTACACCTGGAACGAGTTCTCCACCAAGGCGTGGACTCAGGTGTGGTCCGACGCCGAGATCACCGGGTCGTTGACCCTCAGCATTCAGATCGCCCTGCTGAGCACCGCAGTCGCGACCGTCCTGGGTACACTCATCGCCTTCGCGATCGGGCGTCACAGGTTCCGTGGACGTACCGGGATCAACCTGCTCATCTTCATGCCGATGGCCACTCCTGAGGTCGTCATGGGGTCGTCGCTGCTGACCCTGTTCGTGGCCGCGCAGCTCGAGGGCAGTCTGGGGTTCGGCACGATCACCGTGGCCCACATCATGTTCAGCATCAGCTTCGTCGTGGTCACGGTGAAGGCTCGGGTGGCGGGGCTCGACCCCCGCCTCGAACAGGCCGCCATGGACCTGTACGCCGACGAGAAGACGACGTTCCGCAAGGTGACGTTCCCCCTCGTGCTCCCTGGGATCATCGCGGCCGCCATGCTCGCCTTCTCGCTCTCCTTCGACGACTTCGTCATCACGAACTTCACGAGTGGGCAGACCGTCACGTTCCCCATGTACGTGTGGGGTGCGGCCGGCCGAGGCATCCCGCCGGAGGCGAACGTGGTGGGGGCGATCATGTTCGCGATCGCGCTCGTCGTGGTGCTGATTCCTGAAATCCTCAAGCGGGTGCGCAAGGACTAGGGCTCGTCCGCTGGTTGGGCCTGGGGTCGGAGTGCGCCACCCCAGGGTGTCGTCCATACTCTTCGTCGAGGTGAGAACGTGTCCGGTGTCCTGTCCGAGGTACCCGTAAGCCCTGCGAGCATTCGCGAATCGTTGCGCGACGCTGAGCCGGCGTCATATTGGCTTGATGACCCGGGCGCTCCTGAGCCACGCCCACAGCTGGTCGAGCACCTGCGCTGTGACCTGCTGGTGGTCGGCGGCGGCTTCACCGGGCTGTGGACGGCTCTGCTGGCCAAGGAGGAAGACCCCTCGCTCGATGTGGTGCTCGTCGAGGGGGAGCGCCTCGGGTGGGCAGCGACCGGACGCAACGGTGGATTCGTGGCCTCGAGTCTTACCCATGGTCTCCCCAACGGCGTCGACCGGTTCGCCGACGAGATGCCTGCGTTGTTGCGGCTGGGCGACGAGAATCTCGACGGCATCGAGAAGGCGATCGCCCGCTATGGCATCGACGCCCAGTGGGAGCGGAACGGCGAGCTCACTGCCGCCTACGAGCAGTGGCAGGTCGACGAGCTGGGTCACTATGTCGAGCAGGGCAAGGAGTACGGCGTCGACATCGAGCTGTGGAGCGCCGACCGCATGCGGGCCGAGGTCAACTCGCCGACCTACCTCGGTGGGCTGCATGAGCCCGAGGGAACCGCCCTGGTGAACCCCGCGCGCCTGGCGTGGGGGCTGGCAGCGGCGGCCGAGAGTCTGGGCGTGCGGATCTTCGAGCGGAGCAAGGTGGTCGGCCTCGACGATGAGGACGGCCAGATGGTGGCCACGACGGGGTACGGCCAGGTACGCGCACCGAAGGTCGCCCTAGCCACCAACATCTTTCCCAACCTGGTCAAGCGAGCTCGGCCGTACGTGATCCCGGTGTGGGACTACGTCCTCATGACCGAGCCGCTGAGCGCCGAACAGCTCGCCTCGATCGGATGGCAGAACCGTCAAGGAATCGGCGACGCCGGCAATCAGTTTCACTACTACCGGCTCAGCGCCGACAACCGAATCCTCTGGGGCGGCTACGACGCCATCTATCACTACGGCAACGGGCTGAGCGAAGAGCTCGCGCAGCGCCCTGAGTCCTTCGTCACGCTCGCCGGGCACTTCTTCACGACGTTCCCACAGCTGGAGGGCATCCGGTTCAGCCACACCTGGGGCGGCGCGATCGACACGTCGACCCGCTTCTGTGCTCTCTGGGGGCAGGCGTACAGCGGGAAGGTGTCGTACGTGCTCGGGTACACAGGTCTCGGGGTAGGCGCGACTCGCTTCGGTGCCCAGGTCATGCTGGACCACCTGCACGGTCGCCGCACCGAGCGCACGGAGCTGGCAATGGTCCGCAAGAAGCCGATCCCGTTCCCCCCGAGCCGATCAAGTCGGCCGGCATCCAGCTCACCCGCTGGTCCATCAGTCGGGCTGACCAGGAGGGGAAGCGCAACGCCTGGTTGCGGACTCTGGATCGACTGGGGCTCGGCTTCGACTCGTGATTGACAGGTTGTAAGGGCTAGCGACCTTTGCATTACATCTTGCAGGTTGTTCTTGACGCCTCAAGCAGCAAGACTGGACGGGTGCCGCGACCGAGATCTCGGTCGGTCCCCCCGTCCCGCTGTGAGAGGCCCATTCATGAGCAAGCACGTGACCCACTGGATCGATGGCAAGGCCTTCGGCGGCGTTGCCGACCGCCAGGGCGACATCTACGACCCTGCCACCGGACAGGTCACCGGCAAGGTCGACTTCGCCGATGTCAGCCTCGTCGATGAGGCTGTTGCTGCCGCCAACGCCGCGTTCCACGAGTGGCGGCACGCCTCGCTCACCAAGCGCAGCCAGGTGCTGTTCAAGTTCCGCGAGCTGCTGAACGCGCGCAAGGGTGAGATCGCCGAGCTGATCACCGCTGAGCACGGCAAGGTGCTCTCCGACGCTCTGGGCGAGGTCACCCGAGGTCAAGAGGTCGTGGAGTTCGCCTGCGGGATTCCCCACCTGCTGAAGGGCGGATTCTCCGAGAGCGTGTCCACGCGGGTCGACGTGTACTCCATCCGTCAGCCGCTCGGGGTCGTGGGCATCATCTCGCCCTTCAACTTCCCGGCCATGGTGCCGATGTGGTTCTTCCCGATCGCCATCGCAGCCGGCAACGCGGTCATCGTGAAGCCGAGTGAGAAGGACCCGTCAGTTGCCAACTTCCTGGCCGAGCTCTGGGCCGAGGCTGGTCTGCCGGCAGGGGTGTTCAACGTCGTGCACGGCGACAAGGTCGCCGTCGACCGCCTCCTCGACCACCCCGACGTCAAGGCTGTCTCGTTCGTGGGTTCGACGCCGATTGCCCGGTACGTCTACGAGACGGGCACCAAGAACGGGAAGCGAGTTCAGGCTCTCGGCGGCGCCAAGAACCACATGCTGGTGCTGCCGGACGCCGACCTCGATCTCGCCGCTGACCAGGCGATCAACGCCGGGTTCGGATCTGCCGGCGAACGGTGCATGGCCATCTCGGCGCTGATCGCGGTCGACAGCGTGGCCGATGAGCTGGTGGCGAAGATCAGCGAACGTATCGCCACCCTCCGCACGGGCGACGGACGTCGCGGGTCCGACATGGGCCCGCTGGTCACCGGGCAGCACCGCGACAAGGTCGTCGGCTATGTCGCTGCCGGCGTCGACGAAGGCGCGACGTTGGTCGTCGACGGGCGCGATGTCGAACCAGACGGTGACGCCGGTGGTTTCTGGCTCGGGCCGACACTCTTCGACAACGTCACCCCCGACATGAGCATCTACACCGACGAGATCTTCGGCCCGGTGCTCTCGGTCCTCCGAGTTCACTCCTATGACGAGGGCCTGAAGCTGATCAATGACCACCCGTACGGCAACGGCACGGCCATCTTCACCAACGATGGCGGTGCCGCTCGTCGCTTCCAGAACGAGGTCGAGGTCGGCATGGTGGGCATCAACGTGCCCATCCCCGTCCCCATGGCGTACTACTCGTTCGGTGGGTGGAAGAACTCGCTCTTCGGCGACACGCACGCTCACGGACAGGAGGGCGTGCACTTCTACACCCGGGGCAAGGTCGTGACCAGCAGGTGGCTCGATCCGAGCCACGGCGGGATCAACCTCGGTTTCCCGCAGAACGCCTAGGAGCTGTCTGACGTCGAGAGTCCCGGGCAGGCCCCGGGGGCTCTCGACGTCGGCCGCGTCACTCGCCTGGCGGATTTCCACCTCGACAGCGCCCCCTCATGATGGAGCATCATGAATGGCCGTTCAGGAAACTCGGGGAGTCGTGACGTCATCGGCGTCATTCTCGCGCTTCGCCAGGCCCTGCGAGAGACGCCGACCCAGCAGTGTCCAGAGGTGGCGGCCGAGTACCTGTGCGAGCTCTTCGACGGATCGATGGCGGCCATCAATCTCATGGACTACGGGCGTTCGCGCTTCCGCACGATCGCCAACGTGGGCAAGCTGGTGGGGGCGGAGCGGCGATCACCGGATGGGGAAACCTACGCCTTTGCTGACTTCCCGTACACCACTCAGCACCTGGCGCGGGGTGCTGCCTACCGGTCTGCGCTGGACGATCCTGCGTGCCCGACCGAGTACCGAGAGATGTTGTCGGCCGACCGCAGGACGGGGTGCCTTGGAGCACCGATCCGGGCGAATGGAAACCCGCTCGGCGAGCTCTGGGTGGCACGTGACAACGATCAGCCCTTCACCGACGTCGAGGAGGACCTCGCGGTTGCATGCGGGGCCACACTGGCGCGTTTCTGCCGTACGCAGTTGTCGGTGGCCAGCTGACGGATCCGCAGTCCTCCCCGTGTTCGGTCCACCACCGATGGCTCCCGGTCGGGTACAGCCCCCGATAGGGTGCGAGCATGACCCGCTACGGCCCGATGTTCGGCCCAGACATCACGTTTCTCGGCGTTCCTGCCTGCGACCTCGACACCCCTGACACGTACGCGGACGCCGACGTCGTCATCGTCGGTGCGCCCTTTGACGGCGGCACCAGTCATCGTCCGGGTACCCGCTTCGGGCCCATGGCGATGCGGTCGACCGACTACCTGCCGCACGATGGGCTCCGTCCACATATGGCGATGCGCGTCGAGGCCCTCGCCGAGGATCTTCGGGTGGTCGACGCGGGTGACCTCGAGGTCTACTCAGGCGACGTGGTGCGCAGCTGCCAGATCATCGAGGACGCCGTGGCGCAGATCGCGGAGGCAGGCAAGATCCCGCTCGTGCTTGGCGGCGATCACACTGTCACCTGGCCCGACGTCACCGGCGTGGCCCGCTCGGCGGGCTTCGGCCGGGTCTCGATCATCCACTTCGACGCCCACGCAGACACGGGGGACATCGAGTTCGGATCTCTCTACGGGCATGGCCAGCCGATGCGACGTCTGATCGAGTCGGGAGCGGCGCGCGGCGACCGGTTCCTCCAGCTCGGACTGCGCGGCTACTGGCCCGAACCGGAGACGCTTGACTGGATGGCCGACCAGAACATGCGCTCGTTCCACATGAGCGAGATCGTCGCCAAGGGGCTCGACCAAGTGCTGGATGAGGCTTTTGTCATCGCCACCGATGACTGCGACGGCATCTTCTTGTCGGTCGACATCGATGTCTGTGATCCCGGGCACGCCCCCGGCACAGGCACCCCCGAGCCTGGGGGCCTGACGGCGCGTCAGCTGCTCGATGCGGTGTCTCGGATCTGCTACGAGGTGCCGGTCGTCGGCATCGACGTCGTCGAGGTCTCGCCGCCCTACGACCACGCCGAGATCACTGCGTATCTCGGCAACCGCGTGGTTCTTGAGGCCTTGTCAGGTATCGCGCGACGCCGCAAGGACGGCGGCCAGGTGGTCTGGGACCGCGCGACGCCGCTGCTTGAGGGACGAGGCACGCAGCAGCCTCCCCATTCGGCGTAGTTCGACCTGCCTAGGTCGAGGCTCTGACCTGCAGCTATCGCTCAGAGTAGTCATCGTGACACTTTGTGCTCACCCATTTGGCGGTCTCGCGAAGCCCCCCTGCTGGGCGACAACAGTACGCAGGGGGGCTGAGTTCTCAGTTCCCTGCTCGTCGCGACTGTTGTGGGGAAGGGGAGCGATGAACAAGGTGTCCAAGGAACTGATTGTGCGTGGTAGCGCTGCTGCTGCGGGCCTCATGGTCTTGGTTTCGGTGGTCGGTGCCGGAACCAAGTGGATGGGTCACTAGGGGGCGAGTCACATGGATGAGTTCAAAGCACGCGTGATCGTCTCAGTGCTGGGGAGCGCCGCCACTGTGGTGACGCTTGCCTCTGTCGTCGGAGCCGGGAAGAAGTGGGCTCGCTGACATCAGCGGATGGGGGAGCTGCCGAACGCTCGGTGGCTCCCCCTCCTCGTCGTCCCCCCTGGGCCCTGTCGGCCTACATCTGGACCGTGATTGTCGTTGCCGCGGTGTTCCTCGGGTCGTCGCTCGTGCTCTCCCCCATCCTCGACTCGCTCAACCGTGAGGCGTGGACCGGCGACTATCCCTCTCAGGGCCTCGTTCTCACTCTGCTCGTCATCGCCGTCATCGTCGGTGAGCTACGCCCAGTGCCCGTGCCTCGCGGAGGGGACGTCGCCGACATGATCACGCTCTCGACGACCTTCGTGTTGGCGTTGGCGATCGTGGGTCCCGTCAGCCTTGCGCTGATGGCCCAGGGAATCGCGGTCCTCGTCGACGACGCGATCTCGCGGCGTTCGCCGCTGAAGATCGCCTTCAACGTGAGTCAGTACATCGTCACCGTCTTCCTGGCACATACCGCCTTTTCCCTTATCGTTGGTGAGCCCGTCTTCGGTCCCTACGCGGTTCTGGAGCCCAGCGGCTCAGGGGTCTTCGGCGTCACCCCCATTCTTGCCGCGATCGCTGCCGCAGTCGTCTTCCTGGTGATGAACCAGTGGCTCGTCTCGGCCGTCGTGGCGCTGGACAGCGGGGAGCGCATCGGACCCATCTTCGTCCAAGACCTCCGCTTCCAGGCGATGACCGCCGGCGTGCTGGCCGTGATGGCTCCGGTTGCCGCCTTGATCGTGCAGACGCAACCGTTGATGCTCCCGATGCTGATCGCGCCTGTCGCCGCCGTTCACAACAGCGCACGGCTTGCCGTGGCGATGGGCCGCCAGGCCAGCCACGACGCGCTGACGGGTCTGGCCAACCGCGAGCTCTTCCGAGATCGCTCGGTCCGCGCTCTGGAGGACTCGCAGCGCGCAAGCCAGTCATTGGCCATCATGATGATCGACCTCGACCACTTCAAGGAGATCAACGACACGCTGGGTCACCAGGTGGGCGACGAGTTGATCTGCGAGGTGGCATACCGACTGGAAGAGGCGCGTCCGGAGGGAGCCACGGTCGCGCGGCTGGGCGGAGACGAGTTCGCCGTGCTCCTGCCGGACATCCCGGATCTGTCGGTCGCCGAGGACGTGGCGACCTACCTGCTGTCGGTGCTGGGCAAACCGTTCTCTGTCGGCGGTGTCCGGCTGGTGGTGCAGGCGAGCCTGGGTATCGCACTGTCACCCGACCACGGCGACGACGTCCACACACTCATGCGCCGATCGGACATCGCCCTCTACGAGGCCAAACGTGAACGGGCACGGTTCTGCGCATACTCCAACGAGGACGAGGAGGCGCACACGCCGCAACGGCTGACGATCCTCACCGACTTGCGGTCGGCGGTCGAGGACGACCAGCTCTTCCTCGTCTACCAACCCAAGATCGACGTGGCCAGCGGTGAGGTGCTGGGCGTGGAGGCTCTGGTCAGGTGGAACCACCCGACCCGAGGAATCCAGTACCCCGACTCCTTCATCCCGTTGGCGGAGAACACCGGATTGATCTCGCCCATCACCTTCTTCGTCGTCGAGCGGGCCCTGCGCCAGATTCGGACGTGGCAGGAAAGCGGTGTCGACCTCTCGGTGGCCGTGAATCTCTCGGCGCGGCACCTCACCGACATGAGCTTGCCCGACCGCATCGCCGTGGCGCTGGAGCGTTGGGGCGTAGCACCGTCACGACTGGTGATCGAGGTCACCGAGAACAGCATCATGACCGACCCCAAGCGCGCCTCGGTGGTCCTCCAGCAGCTGCGACGCATTGGTGTCGACGTCTCGATCGACGACTACGGCACAGGGCATGCTTCGCTCAACTACCTCAAGCAGTTCGACATCGACGAACTCAAGATCGACCGCTCGTTCATCATGAACCTCGATGTGGAGTCCAGCGACGCCATCATCGTCGCCTCGACTGTTGAGCTCGGCCACAACCTCGGGCTACGAATCGTTGCCGAGGGTGTCGAAGACGGCGCTACCCTCACCTGGCTGGAGGGTCTGGGGTGTGACGTCGCACAGGGCTACCACATCGGGCGACCGATGACGCCCGAAGCCGTCCTTGAGGTTGTCGCGGAGGGTCGAGTCGGCGAGCCGCGTCCGACGCCGTCAGCGCTCCGTCTGGTGGGAAGACCCTGATGCTCGTTCTCGTGCTCTGCATCCTTGCCATGCTGTCGCCGAAGCTCTTCGGCGGATCGATGACGCGTCTCGCCCACGTCCGCTTCCGCGGAATCTGGATCCTGCTGGTGGCACTCGTGGCCCAGATCCTGATCATCGAGATCTTTCCTGGGGCCGATCGCACGCTCTTGGAAGCGGTGCACATGGCCACCTACGTTGCTGCCGGCCTCTTCGTCGCTCTCAACTGGCGGGTCCCCGGTCTGCTCGTGATCGCTGCCGGTGGTGCCATGAACGGCATCACGATCGCCCTCAACGGCGGCCAGCTCCCTGCCGCCGCGCCAGCCCTGAAGATGGCGGGCATCGACGTGGACAAGGGAGAGTTCATCAACTCGGGCTACATCGAGGACCCTGTGCTGCCGCTCTTGGGTGACATCTTCGTGTGGCCACAACCTTTCCCGCTCGCCAACGTCTTCAGCGTCGGAGATGTACTGGTGGTGGTCGGGGTGTTCTACGGTGCCAACAAGATCGCCGGCTCGCGCCTGGTCAAGACCGCTTGGCGGCGACCCGACGAGGACGTGCTCGAGGCCAGAGACGATGAGGCGGCTGCCCTGGGCGCAACCGCCCCGTCCACCCCGACGGACGCGGATCATCCGGTGGTCGAGCCAGTGCGGCGTCGTCGACACGCGGCAGCGCGGCGTACAGCACTCGAATCCGCTAGCTCGCCGACCTCTCACCGGCAGGGAGTGTGACGCGAAGGCACGCATGACCACGGAGTCGGTTCGGCGTGTGAGCACTCGAGCAGACCCACGACCGTGCCGGCAACGACCACCGGTATGTCGATCATCGTCGTCCCTTCGGGGATCATCCAGGAGCTCTCGGCGGCGTCGGCAGCGACGTGATCGAGATCGACCGTCATGATCTCGAGGGTCTCCGGCAACGCCTGGTGGCTGCGCACACCTCGGACGAGACGCACCGCCACGGGAGGGCCGAAACGGTCACCGGCGGCGATCGCCCAGCACCTGCATGGCCAGAACCGTACGCCGGTTAGGGGTGGACCGGTCGAATCAGCGGACAAGAACCAGGCGGTCCGCCTCAGGCGACTAGGAGATCGAGGCGAACGCCTTGTCGAGCACGCCGAGTGCTTCGTCGAGCAGAGGCTCAGGCATCGTCAGCGGCGGCAGAAAGCGCAGCACATTGCCGTAGGTACCGGCGGTCAGCACCAGGACCCCCTCAGCGTGGCAGTACTTGACGACGGCCGCGAGCTCGTCGGTAGCCGGCTCAAGGGTGCCCGGTTGGACGAGCTCGACAGCGATCATGGCGCCACGTCCGCGGATGTCACCCATGACCGGGTATCTCGTCTGCATCTCGTGGAGGCGGGGCAGCATGATCTCGCCGATGCGCTGAGCCTTTCCGACGAGGTCGTGGTCCTCGATGGCGGCCATGGCGCCGAGGGCGGCCGCGCAGGCCACGGGGTTGCCGCCGTAGGTTCCGCCGAGACCACCGACGTGCACGGCGTCCATCAGGTCAGCCCTTCCCGTGACTGCGGCCAGCGGCATTCCTCCGGCGATTCCCTTGGCCGTGGTGATGATGTCGGGAACGACGCCATCGTGGTCGCAGGCGAACATCGACCCGGTACGGGCGAATCCGGTCTGCACCTCGTCGGCGATGAAGACGATCCCGTTGGCTTTGGCGTAGTCGGCCAGCCCCGCCAGGAAGCCTTCGCCCGGGACGATGAATCCGCCCTCGCCGGCGATCGGCTCGATCAGAATCGCGGCCACCTGGTCGGCGCCCACCTCTTTGTCGATCTTGCTGATGGCCTGCTCAAGACCCTCGCGTCCGGCGTTCTCGGCGCCGGTCGGCCAACGGAACGGGTAGGAGAGGGGCACGCGGTAGATCTCACCCGCGAACGGGCCGAAGTTGTACTTGTAGGGCATCGACTTCGCGGTGAGTGCCATCGTCAGATTGGTGCGGCCGTGGTAGGCGTGCTCGAACACGACGACGGCCGAGCGGCCGGTGGCGTAGCGGGCGATCTTGACGGCGTTCTCGACGGCCTCGGCCCCCGAGTTGAAGAGCGCCGTCTTCTTGTCGTGGTCGCCAGGGGTCAGCGCGTTGAGCTTCTCGGCGACGGCCACGTACCCCTCGTAGGGCGTGACCATGAAGCAGGTGTGGGTGAACGCTGCCGCCTGCTGCTGGATGCCACTGACGACCGAAGGTGCGGCGTTGCCGACGTTGACGACTGCGATGCCGGCTCCGAGGTCGATCAGGCTGTTGTCGTCGACGTCGACGATGACGCCGCCACCGGCGGCCTTCACGAAGACCGGAAGGACCGTGCCCACACCATCGGAGACGGCCGACTTCTTCCGGTCCAGGAGCTCGGCCGACTTGGGGCCGGGGATCGCGGTGACCACGCGGCGCTCTTGGGGGAGGCCGGGACCGCCAGTGCTCGCCGGGGTCGAGGCGTTCGTCGGTACGGACATGGTCTGGCTCGCTTTCGGGGGATGTGCACTCGTGTTCCGGCCACTGTACGGCGGCACGTCAATCCCTGCCTCTGCACCGTTCCGGACAATCCCGGGCTACTCTAGGACGAATCGTCCACAAGCCAGTGGGCAGGTGACCGTCAGGCTGACGACGGTCCGGTGCGAAAGGTGACGTGGTGGCTCCCACAGTGCGCACGGTGCTCGACATCCCCGCATTGGCGCTCGTGCTTCGGGCCGGCCGAACAGCGATCGACACCCCGGTCCGGTGGGTCGCGGTGAGCGAGCTGGAGGACCCCACCCCCTACCTCGAGGGCGGTGAGCTGCTTCTCACGACGGGGCTGCGCCTCGAGGACGACGACTGGGTCGGGTTCGTCGACCGGTTGCGGCGAGCGGGGGTGAGCGCGCTCGGCATCGGGGTCGGACTCACCTATGACCGGGTCCCGACCGAGCTGGTCGCGGCGGCCGAGGCCGTGACGCTCCCACTGCTGGAGGTGCCCGAGCCGACCCCTTTCATGGCGGTGAGCCGTGCGGTCTCCGACCTCTTGGCCGCCGCAGAGTATGAGGCCGTCACTCGCACCGTGGAGGCGCAGCGAGATCTGACGCGGGCGGCCCTGGCACCGGAGGGAGCGGCTGCCGTGCTCGCCAGGCTTTCGGGGCTTCTCGCCGCCGATCTCGTTCTGCTCGACCCGCAAGGTCTTCTGCTGCACGCGGCGCCCCGCGAGGCGGCGTCGTGGGTCGAGGCGATCGAGCCCGAGGTGGAGCACATGCGCCAGCGCGGCCCCCGGAGCTCGGCAGCGCTGGAGGTCGAGGGCCTGCGCGTCGTCCTGCAGCCGCTGGCGCCGGCCGGCCGGGTCCGGGGGTACCTTGCCGTCGCCCGGGAGGAAGTCTTCGCCACTGCCGATCTCTCACTGATCAACGTAGGGGTCGCCCTGATCTCGCTGGCGGTGGAGCGATCGATCGGCACCGACACCGCACGGCGCGAGCTGCGCTCGGCCCTCATCGAGCTGCTGGCCGATGGGATCCCCGCCGAGCGACTGCCGGTGGCCGGCGTGGGATGGGACGAGCTGCTGGCCGGACCGGTCCGCGTGATGATGGCCGATGGTGCAGCCGGTGATCTCCTGGCACTGGTCGAACAGGTGGAGGAGTCTGACCCGTCAGATGGCTGGCGGGGCGCGGCGTTCTCTCACGATCGCGTCGTCGTCGTTCAGCCCGCGGGAGCGGCCGTGGCGCCGCCCGTCCCGGCTCCGGGTACGTCCGCCGGGGCGATTGCCTGGGGGATCAGCGATGTGGTGCCGGTCAGTGCCATCGGCGACGGCCTGCGGCAAGCACGTCGAGCGTTGGCGGCGGCCGGCGCCGGCGGAGTCCGGGTCTTCGGTGACCTGGCCCGCGACGGTCTGGTCGGTCTGGTCGACGACGAGGCGGCCAGAGGGTTCGCCGATGTGTTGCTCGGCCCGCTGGAGAGCCGCGAACGCGGGGATCTGGTCGCCTCGGTGCGCGCCTGGTTGGCCCACCACGGCCAGTGGGATGCCGCCGCGACCACCCTCGGGGTCCACCGGCACACCCTCCGGTACCGGATGAAGCGGGTCGAGGAGCTCTTGGGCCGGCCACTGGATGATCCTGATCTTCGGGCTGAGCTGTGGGTGGCTCTCGCGGTGCGCGATCGGGACGCTGCCCATCCGGAGGACTGACCCCCGCAGCGGAGGGGACGCCACGTCCAAAAAAGATCATGAAGTTAGCCTCCACGTCAGCCTTTTCGACGACGGGGCGTCCGTACCGTGACCCGAGCGGTATCCGGTCATTGCCACAAATGGGTCGTGGCCACAGATCTTTGCCACAGAGGAGCGCCATGTCGTCATCGTCGACCGTCCCGGTCCCCGGCCCTCAGCCGTTCTGGCTGGCTGGTCAGTTGGTTCGGGGCGATGAGCACTACGACGTCTGCGGCCCCGACGGACAGGTGGTGGCGGAGGTCAGCATCCCCGATCACACCCAGATCGACGAGGCAGTTGCCGCACTCGATGCGGCTCGAGGCCCTGCTGAGCGGCTGTCGCTGGGGGAGCGCGCCGATGCCCTTGCGCACGTGTCGAGGCGTCTCCTCGAGCGCAGGGACGAGATCGCCGGCCTGATCACGGCCGAGAACGGCAAGCCCATCAAGTGGGCGCAGGTCGAAGTGACGCGGGCGGCCAGCGTCTTCCGGTGGGCTGCCGAAGAGGCTCGACGGTGGAGTGGTGACGTCCAGCGGCTCGACACCGACGTTGCGGCGGCCGGGCGGCTGGCGTTGGTCAAGCGGGTGCCGAAAGGCCCCGTCCTGGGGATTGCTCCGTTCAACTTCCCCCTCAACCTGGTCGCCCACAAGGTCGCGCCTGCGATCGCGGTGGGAGCGCCGATCCTGATCAAGCCGGCTCCTGCGACGCCGTTGTCTGCGCTGGTCCTCGGTGAGCTGCTCGCCGAGACCGATCTGCCTCGCGGCATGTGGTCGGTGCTGCCCGTTCCCAACGACCAGATGCCTGCGCTGGTGGCCGACCCGAGGTTGCCGATCATCTCGTTCACGGGGTCAGCCCCTGTCGGCTACTCGATTCGCAAGGCGGTGCCGCACAAGCACGTCGTCCTCGAGCTGGGCGGCAATGCCGCAGCAGTTGTGCTCAGCGACTTCGGAGCTGCGCCCGATCTGTCGTGGGCTGCCCGACGGATCGCCCTGTTCGCCAGCTACCAGGCCGGCCAGTCGTGCATCTCGGTGCAACGTGTCCTGGTGGATCGCCCCATCCATGACGATGTCGTCGCGCATGTGGTCGGCGAGGTCGAGGCCCTCGACCTCGTCACCGAGGTTGGACCCCTGGTCGACGAGAACGCCGCTCGCCGGGTGTGCGACTGGATCGACGAGGCGGTGACCGCCGGCGCCAAGCTGCTCACCGGGGGTGTCCGCGACGGGGCGTGGGTATCTCCGGCGGTACTCGTGGATGTGCCGCACGACGCCAAGGTGTGGGCCGAGGAGGTGTTCGGACCGGTCGTCGTGCTGGCGCCCGTCGACGGGGCCGACGGTGCCATCGAGGCTGTCAACGACTCGCGCTTCGGTCTGCAGACCGGGGTCTTCACCAAGGACACCCAGACCGCGTTCCGCTTCTTCAGCGAGCTGCAGGTCGGCGGGGTGATCGTGGGCGACGTTCCGAGCTACCGGGCCGACCAGATGCCCTACGGCGGGGTGAAGGAGTCCGGCGTCGGACGCGAGGGCGTCGCCTACGCCATGACCGACTTCACCGAAGAACGCGTCATGGTGCTGACGGGCCTGACTCTTTAGTTGGCGGGGTCGGCCCGTTGCCGGCGTTGCCATCGGGAAGAGCGGTGGCCCGTAAGCGTCCGGCTGACTGACCATCACGGCCAACCCCCGCATCACTTCCTCGAACATCGGCTCGGCATCTGGCATGGCCCACGAGAGATGGCCGAAGGCCTCCATCGTCACGCTGCCGAAGATCCTGACCCACCCGTCGAGAAACAGGACGAGGGCGCCGAGCGGGATCTGCGGGGCGACCGTTGTCGTCAGCCAGGTCCAGTACTCGGTCAGTCCAGCGCGCATCTCGGGTGCGATCGTGTCGTCTGGCGCCACGGGAAAGGGTTCGGCATCCCACATGCTGATGAACGCGGTGGCGAACAGATTGCCGAACCGGTCACTGGCCCGTTGGCACGCGGTCGAGGGCTGTTCACCCAGCGCTGTCGGGGCGACGGCGAACAGCAGGCCGAACTCATGCGGGTGGCTGATGGCCCAGCGACGAAAGGCCCGGCTCAGCTCGAGCATCCGGGCGAACGGATCGGTGACCAGGTCGGCTGAGCTCTCCATCGCGTCACAGAGCTCGTCGAACAGGTCGACCGTGACGGCCTCGGTGAGCTCTTCGAGGCTGGGGAAGTAGCGGTAGAGCGCCGGCGCCGTCAGACCGACATCTCGGGCGATCGCTCTCAGCTGGATTCCACGGGGGCCGTGGGTGACCAGCTGAGCCCTGGCGGCGCTCTTGATCTCGGCGCGGGTCTGCTCGCGGAGGCGCTCGCGTCGCGTCGGCGGCGCAGGTGCCGCTGTCGGGGTCGCGGGGTTCATCCGGACTCCTCTCAGATTTTGTGGATCGGTCTCGCGAATGGTCTTGACAATAGCGTACAGCGTTCGCATAGTATACGGCGTTAACAATGAACGGTGTTTACTCAAGTGACCCAGCGTCATCACCGTACCGCCAGCACGGCTCCAGCCGTGGGACTAAAGGGGTGTCAGACTGCTCACGTGCGCTCTGTCACTGTGCTGGGATCAACGGGCTCGATCGGCACTCAAGCCATCGACGTGGTCGCCCGCAACCCCGAGGTCTTCCGCGTCGTGGCCGTCGCCGCCGGAGGGGGGCGCCCGGAGCTGTTGGCCGAGCAGGCTGCCCTGCTCGGTGTCGCGGCCGTCGGGGTGGCAGACCCAGCAGCGGCCGGCGCGGTCGAGTCAGCTCTGGCCTCTCGGGAGGTGAGCCCGAAAGTCCTGGTGGGCCCGGACGCCGCCAGCGAGATCGCCTCGTGGCCGTGCGACACCGTGCTCAACGGCATGGACGGTGCGGCTGGCCTCCGGCCGACTTTGGCGGCGCTCAAGGCCGGTCGCCGGTTGGCCCTGGCGAACAAGGAGTCGCTGATCATCGGCGGCCCTCTGGTCGCGGCTGCCGCAGCCCCCGGTCAGATCGTCCCGGTCGACTCCGAGCACTCAGCGCTTGCCCAGTGCCTGCGCGCGGGAGGCACCGACGAAGTGCGCCGACTCGTGGTCACAGCCAGTGGCGGTCCCTTCCGCGGGCGGACCCGCGGCGAGCTGGGTCGCGTGACACCGAGCGAGGCACTTGACCACCCCACCTGGGACATGGGGCCTCTGGTCACCATCAACTCCGCAACGCTGGTGAACAAGGGCCTGGAGGTCATCGAGGCCCATCTGCTGTTCGGCATTCCGTTCGACCGCATCGAAGTAGTGGTGCACCCGCAGTCGATCGTGCACTCGATGGTCGAGTTCGTCGACGGCTCCACCATCGCCCAGGCAAGCCCTCCCGACATGAGGCTTCCGATCGCGTTGGGGTTGGCGTGGCCCGATCGGGTGCCGGACGCCGCCCCTGCCCTCGACTGGGGGATGGCGGCTACGTGGGAGTTCATGCCGCTCGACGCCGAGGCCTTTCCGGCCGTTGAGCTGGCGTGCCGGGCCGGCATGGCCGGCGGCACGGCGCCGGCGGTCTTCAATGCGGCGAACGAGGTCGCCGTGGAGGCCTTCCTGGCCGGCCGGGCCAGCTTCGTGGCGATCGTCGACACGATTTCCGAGGTGCTCGGTGAGCATCTGGTGGCCGCCACGGACGATGTCGGGTCGAAGACTTCCTCGTCGTCGCTTACCGTTGGGGATGTACTCACCGCCGATCAGTGGGCACGCAGCCGAGCGGGTGACGTGTTGGCTGCCGGCGACCTGCACGACCGGACCGCGCTGAGTGCGGGCGCCGCACCACTTGGACCACCACAGGGGAGACGTACGTGAGCGGAGCAGGGCTGGTCGGCCTCGCCATCTTCGCGATCGGCGTCCTCGGCTCGATCGCGCTGCACGAGGTGGGCCACCTCCTGCCCGCCAAGCGGTTCGGCGTCCGGGTCACGCAGTACATGGTGGGCTTCGGCCCCACGGTCTGGTCGCGCCTGCGCGGCGAGACCGAGTACGGCATGAAGGCGATTCCCTTTGGCGGCTACATCCGCATGGTCGGGATGTTCCCGCCCCACCGCAATCGCCAGGGTGAGCTGGTCCTGGCTGCCTCGAGCACCGGCCCTTTCCAGTCCATGATCGAGGACGCCAGACGAACCTCAGTGGATGAGATCCGGGCCGGGGAAGAACACCGCGCCTTCTATCAGCTTCCCGTGCGGCAGAAGCTTGTCGTGATGCTCGGGGGCCCGACGATGAACCTCTTCCTCGCGGCGCTGCTGTACACCGTTGCGCTCGTCGTCCTCGGAGTTCCCACCCTCACCACCACCGTCGCCCAGGTGGCTCCCTGCGTGCCGGCCAATGTGGTCGACGAGTGCACCGACAGTGACCCGCAGAGCCCGGCGGCTGCCGCTGATGTGGAGGCCGGCGACCAGATCGTGGCTGTCGACGGTGTGGCATACGGTGACTGGCTCGACGTCGTCGACGTGGTGCGTGCGCAGCCTGGCGAAGAAGTCGTTCTCACCGTCGCACGTGGCGACCGGACTCTCGACCTCCCGGTGACCGTTGGCAGCACCGAGGTGCCAGATCCCGACAACCCGACAGAGGTCGTGACGGCGGGATTCATCGGCCTGAGCCCCGCTGTGGAGCAGCAACGGTCATCCATCTCGGCCGTGCCGGAACGGATGTGGGAGTTCGTCTCGCGGTCGGGACAGGCCATCGTGTCGATCCCGAGCAAGATGGTCGGCGTATGGCAGGCAGCATTCGGCGACGAGGAGCGCGATCCCACCGGGCCGGTGAGCGTCGTGGGCGTTGGCAAGTTCAGCGTGGCGGTGGCCGAGGACCAGGCGACCGTTGGCTGGAAGGTGGCGAACTGGCTCACCCTGCTGGCCGCCTTGAACATGGCGCTCTTCTTCTTCAACCTGATCCCGTTGCTGCCGCTCGATGGCGGGCACGTCGCCGGCGCACTCTACGAGGGGGGTCGACGTCAGATCGCCAAGGCGCGCGGGCGGCCCGACCCCGGCCCCGTCGACGTCGCACGAATGCTGCCCGTGGCCTATTCGGTGGCCTTCCTGCTGATCGGAATGTCCGTTCTGCTCATCTACGCCGACATCGTGAACCCCATCGCCCTCAACTAGAGCGGGTCCAGGGACAGCCAACGACGCATGAGCCACCTGAGCAGGTCGTCAGGGCCCAGAGCAGGGATACTGCTCGTATGACCATTGCGCTCGGCGTCCCAGCTCCGCCGCCCAAGCCTCTGGCGCCCAGGCGCCCGACGCGGCAGATCACGCTCAAGCATCCGACCCATGCCGTTCGCATCGGTGGTGATGCGCCGGTGTCCGTGCAGTCGATGACGACAACGGTGACCGCCGACATCAATGCCACCCTGCAGCAGATCGCCGAGCTGACCGCCTCGGGATGCCAGATCGTTCGCGTGGCGTGTCCGAGCCAGGACGACGCAGATGCGCTGGCCACCATCGCCAAGAAGTCGCAGATCCCGGTCATCGCCGACATCCACTTCCAGCCGCGCTATGTCTTCGCAGCGATCGATGCCGGTTGCGCCGGAGTGCGGGTGAACCCAGGAAACATCAAGGCGTTCGACGACAAGGTGGGGGAGATCGCCAAGGCCGCCGGCGATGCCGGCGTCCCGATTCGGATCGGGGTCAACGCCGGGTCACTCGACCCTCGACTGATGGAGAAGTACGGCCGGGCGACACCTGAGGCGCTTGTCGAGTCTGCCCTGTGGGAGTGCTCGCTCTTCGAGGAGCACGGATTCGGCGACATCAAGATCTCCGTCAAGCACCATGACCCGGTGGTGATGGTGGCCGCCTACCGTCAGCTCTCCGAGCAGTGCGACTACCCCCTGCACCTCGGCGTCACGGAGGCCGGCCCCACCTTTCAGGGCACCGTCAAGTCGGCAGTGGCCTTCGGCGCCCTGTTGTCGGAGGGCATCGGCGACACGCTCCGGGTCTCCCTGTCGGCCCCACCGGTCGAAGAGGTCAAGGTGGGCATCGCGATTCTCGAGTCACTCGGGCTGCGCGAGCGGGGGCTCGAGATCGTCTCCTGCCCCAGCTGCGGACGCGCACAAGTTGACGTCTACACCCTCGCCGAACAGGTCACAGCTGGCCTCGAGGGACTAACCGTGCCCTTGCGTGTGGCGGTGATGGGATGTGTCGTGAACGGTCCCGGCGAAGCCAGGGAGGCCGATCTCGGAGTGGCGTCCGGCAACGGCAAGGGCCAGATCTTCGTCCGTGGTGAGGTGATCAAGACCGTTCCTGAGGCCGAGATCGTCGAGACGCTCATCGAAGAGGCGCTCCGGCTCGCCGACGAGATGGGCATTGATCCCGAGAGTGGCGAGTCGGCCGAGGTCGTTGTCGGTTGACATGACGATCCATGCCGAACGCCCAGCGGCCGAGACCGGAGACCGCGGTCTCGACGCTTCGGGTGCTGGGCGTCGCGGACCTCGCGGCTGCCGTGGAGCATCTGTCCGCCGACCCCGTGACCAACGTCTTCGCGGCCGCCCGCATCGAAGTCGGCCCTGGGCCACTCGTGGCGACTCGGTGGCGAGCTGTGGGGATTCGGCCACGGGCGCCGATGGTCAGGTCTGTGCTACTCGGGGGCGAACCTGGTTCCCGACTACTCAGCCGAATCGGGGGCGTTGGCGGCTTTCGTCGAACGTGCGCGCCGTCGCGGCAGGCGCTGCTCGTCGATCGTGGGACCACGTGATCAGGTTCTCACGATGTGGCGAGCCCTCGAGGGCTCGTGGGGTCCGGCCCGCGAGGTGCGCGACGACCAGCCGGTGCTCGCGATCGACGAGGACCCACACATCGACGGAGACGCGGGCGTGCGTCCGGTACGCGAGGACGAGCTCGACGTCCTGCTGCCGGCGTGCATCGACATGTTCACCGAAGAGGTGGGTGTTTCTCCGGTCGCCGGCGGTGACGGTGCGCTGTACCGTGCACGGGTGCGCGAGCTCGTGCTGTCCGGACGTGCCCTTGCGCGGATCGAGAACGGTCGGGTGCTCTTCAAGGCCGAGCTCGGCTCGGTGTCATCGCTCGCCTGCCAGGTGCAGGGCGTGTGGGTTCACCCTGAGCTTCGCGGACAGGGCTTGTCGGCCCCCGGGATGGCCAGCGTGGTTCGCTACGCCAGAGACCGGTTCGTGCCGACCGTCAGCTTGTATGTCAACGGCTACAACGAGCCTGCTCGCCGGGCGTACGAGCGAGTTGGTTTTCGGCGACACAACACCTTCGCAACAGTGCTCTTCTGAGCCAGTCCTCGGTCTGGCAGTCGGTCTGTCAGCGCGGTGCGTAGTCGACAGTCGCGGAAGGGCCACTCGCCGTCGAGCCAGCCCACCACGGTGCGCCAGAGCTCGACGTCGAGCTCAGCCTGTGACGCGCGAACCCAGGACCGCACGGACGCGTCGTTGACGCATTCCGGCTCGGGTAGATGTACACACACCCGATCACGTCGTCGTCGGCGCAGCTTCGGACGGTGTAGGTGAAGCCCAGTCGCCGCACGAAGTGATCGGCGTGTTCGCGGAGGTCGCCGGCGTTCTCGTCCAGCGTCATCGGGTGCGGCCAGCGTTTGCTCTCAAAGCCTGGAGTCGCGTGGATGTGCTCCATCGACGACGTCCAGGCCTCGTAGTCGGCCTCGTTGTGCTCGAGCCCCAGGGGCTCGAGCCAGAAGCGCTCGGTGCGCGGCGGGGTGGGCAGGACGAAGGCGTCAGGGACGAACGGACGGCCGTGGGCCGGGCGCGGATCGGTGGCTTCGTCGATATCGGGTGTCGGATCATCTGCCATGGATGGGAGAGTAGGCCTTCGGTGCCACCGATCGACGAGGAGTTCCTGTGTTGTTGCGAATGTCGACGCTGTTCCTGCGGACGCTTCGCGAGGACCCCGCCGATGCAGAGGTGCCGAGCCACCGACTTCTCGTGCGCGCCGGCTACGTCCGGCGAGCCGCCCCGGGAATCTACAGCTGGCTGCCGCTCGGCTACGAGGTCTTGCGCAACGTGGAGCGAATCGTCCGCGATGAGATGAACGCCATCGGAGCGCAGGAGGTGCACTTCCCGGCTCTGCTTCCGCGGGAACCGTACGAGGCAAGTGGGCGCTGGACGGAGTACGGCGACAACATTTTTCGGTTGAAGGACCGCAAGGACGCGGATTACCTGTTGGGGCCGACCCATGAGGAGATGTTCACCCTCCTGGTGAAGGACCTCTACTCGTCGTACAAGGATCTGCCGGTCTGGCTCTACCAGATCCAGACCAAGTACCGCGATGAGCAGCGACCCAGGGCCGGAATCCTGCGGGGACGTGAGTTCGTCATGAAGGACTCGTACTCGTTCGACATCAGTGATGAGTCGTTGCAGCGCTCCTACCAGGCGCACCGCGATGCCTATGTGCGGATCTTCGACCGGTTCGGATTCGACTACGTCATCGTCGATGCCATGGCCGGCGCCATGGGCGGGTCGGCCAGCGAGGAGTTCCTGGCGACCGCCGAGAACGGCGAGGACACCTACGTGCGCTGCACGACGTGCGACTACGCCGCCAATGTCGAGGCAGTCACGGTCCTGCCCGTCGACCCCGTGCCGCTCGACGGCCTTCCTGCCGCACACGTCGAGGACACGCCCGACACCCCCACGATCGACACCCTGGTGGACCATCTGAACGACGCCTTTCCCCGGCCGGACCGTCCCTGGGAGGCGGCGGACACGTTGAAGAACGTTGTCGTGGTGCTGCAGCATCCCGATGGCACGCGCGAGCCGTTGGCGATCGGTGTGCCGGGAGACCGTGAGGTGGACGAGAAGCGGCTGCAGGCCCAGGTCGAGCCGGCCGAGCTCGCCCCGTTCACCGAGGATGACTTCGCCGCCCACCCCACCTTGAGGAAGGGATACATCGGGCCGGGTGCGCTCGGTTCTGACAAGTCGTCGGGGATCCGTTTTCTGGTCGATCCGCGGATCGTCGAGGGAACGGCGTGGGTCACCGGCGCCGACCAGGACGGCAGGCACGTCCTCGACCTCGTCGCTGGTCGTGACTTCGTTGCCGACGGCGTCATCGAGGCGGCCGAGGTCCGCGAAGGCGATGCATGTCCTCGCGACGGCGGGGCGCTTGAGACGGCGCGCGGGATCGAGATGGGTCACATCTTCCAGCTCGGACGTCGGTACGCAGAGGCACTCGACTGCAAGGTGCTCGACGAGAACGGGAAGCTCGTGACCGTCACGATGGGCTCGTACGGCATCGGCGTCTCGCGTGCGGTCGCGGCGATCGTCGAGAACTCCCACGACGACGTCGGGATCATCTGGCCGCGCGAGGTTGCGCCTGTCGACGTCCACCTGATGGCCACGGGCAAGGACGACACCGTCTTCGAGTTCGCCGACCAGCTCGCACGTGACCTTGAGGCGGCCGGCCTTCGCGTGCTGTACGACGACCGCAAGAAGGTCTCGCCGGGGGTCAAGTTCAAGGACGCCGAGCTGCTGGGGATGCCGACGATCGCCGTGGTCGGCAAGAACCTGGCCGACGGGGTGATCGAGGTGCGCGACCGGGCGTCCGGTGACCGCCGTGACGTCCCGGCCGGTGAGGCGCTGACCGCGTTGGTGGCCGAGTGCGGCGGCTAGCCGGTGGAGCTGGGCTCTGGCGTTCGGTCGTCGAGGCCCGGTAGCGCCAGCACCGTGCCGCTCCAGCCCCAGATCGCCACCGTGCTCTCGCGGAGCCAGGCGGCGGCCTGCAGACGCGCGCGACGCTGCCCGGCTCCGGCGAGCGCCGCGTAGGCCACCGCGCAGCCGGCCTCGAGGTCGGCGGCGAGCGTTCTTGCCGCTCGTTGGGTGTCCGGCCCGGCAATGTCGTAGGCGGGGGCAGAGGCCACGGGGTCACCACCGAGCGCCAGGACCGCGTCGGCACATCGCGTGCGTCGCGCCCGGTGCACGTCGAGCGCGGCCGACGCCGGGACCGCCAGCGGTGGGGTGGCACCCACCAGGCCGAGCCCCCAGATGGCGGCGTGTTCGGCGGCGAGCGTCTGCTGCCACAGGGTCAGGTCGTCGCTCATCGGTCGTTCCCACGCAACGAGGCCGCCAGCGCAGCGTCAGACGCCGCGATCGACGCCAGCAGTGGGCCGATCTGGGCGCCGGAGGTGCGCAGCGCCTTGGAGTGCTCGTCGGCGGCCGCATCAAGACGGCCGATCACGGTGGCCGTCGTCTCCGCGGGGCTCGACGCCGACGCCGACGACGTGCGCTCCGGCGATGAGGCGCCGCCCAGCGAGGTGCTGAGAACCTCCAGGTGTTGGTCGACGATGCCCACCGCAGCCGCTTTGTCATCGGCGCGCGGTGCGGCCCAGTTGGTCAGCGCCGAGCGGAGCTCGTCCTCTGTGACGTAGGCAGCCTGCAGCGCTTCTCGGTCCGGGTCGGGAGCGACCGTCGGGGGAGGATCCTCAGTGCACGCGGTCGCCACGAGCAGCAGCGGAGAAACGGTCGCGCCGAGCAGGACGCGCCGTCGCGTCATGGGACTGAGTTCGGGTGGCACGCGGGTCAGCATTCCACGGGCGCCCGATAGAGTGGCCGGGCACGTCAGTTCTCCACAACCGGCATCACACAACAGAATGGGCGGAGGTCCCCATGTCCGCAGTCGCCGACCGCGTCGAGCGGGCGCTCACCCCCATCGTCACCGCCGAGGGTTTCGACCTCGAGGCCGTCGACGTGCAGCCGGCCGGGCGACGCCGACTGGTGAAGGTGCTGGTCGACCGCGACGGCGGCGTCACCCTCGATCACATCGCGTCACTCACCTCTGTGCTGTCGGCCACGCTCGACGACACGAATGCGATGGGGGAACAGCCGTACGTGCTGGAGGTGTCGTCGCCCGGTGTCGGTCGTCCGCTCACGCTTCCCCGGCACTGGCGCCGCAACACCACCCGCCTGGTCACGATCACGCTGACCGACGGCGAGGTCGTCATCGGGCGCATCGGCTCCAGCGACGAGACGGGCGTCACGGTCGACGAGGTGGTCGACCAGCCGCAGGGCCGAAGCCTGCGGTTCGCCGATATCGCCGAAGCTCACATCGAGGTCGAGTTCAGCCGCCGCGCCGACCCCGAGAACCACGAAGGCGTCACCGACGAGGCCACGGAGGGAGAACGCTGATGGACATCGACATGAGTGCCCTGCGCTCCCTGGTCGACGAGCGCGAGATCCCACTCGACGTGGTGGTCGAGGCGATCGAACGGGCGCTCGAGACGGCCTACCACCACACACCTGACGCCCAGCCGCAGGCGCGGGTCGAGCTGGACCGTTCAACGGGGCACGTCACCGTCTACGCGGCCGAGACCGATGACGACGGTGAGGTTCTGCGCGAGTGGGACGACACCCCGGAAGGGTTCGGCCGGGTCGCGGCCACGACCGCGCGGCAGGTGATCCTGCAGCGTCTTCGCGACGCCGAGGACGAGGCAACCTTCGGCGCGTGGTCCGGACGGGAGGGCGACCTGGTGTCCGGGGTGATCCAGCAGGGTCCCGATCCGCAGATGGTCCTGATCGACCTCGGCGCGCTCGAGGCCCAGCTACCAGCCGCCGAGCAGGTGCCGGGTGAGAAGTACGTGCATGGCGAGCGGCTCCGCTGCTACGTGGTCGGCGTCCGCAAGGGCGCTCGCGGACCGATCGTCACCGTGTCGCGCACGCATCCTGGTCTGGTCAAGGCGCTCTTCGCCCTTGAGGTCCCCGAGATCGCCGACGGCTCGGTCGAGATCGGCGCCATCGCACGCGAGGCCGGTCATCGCTCCAAGATCGCCGTTCACTCGCACAAGGCCGGGCTGGGCGCGAAGGGCGCGTGCATCGGGCCCATGGGAACACGGGTCAGGGCCGTCATGGCCGAGCTCCACGGCGAGAAGATCGACATCGTCGACTTCTCGACCGACCCGGCCGAGTTCGTCGGACACGCCCTTTCCCCGGCCAGGGTCTCCTCGGTCACCGTGGTCGACGCCGACTCCAGGGCGGCCCGTGTCGTCGTGCCCGACTACCAGCTCTCGCTCGCCATCGGTCGTGAGGGACAAAATGCTCGGCTTGCGGCTCGGCTCACCGGGTGGCGGATCGACATCGTCTCGGACACGGCGCCGGCCGGCCACGGGGGTAGCGACGCGGCCGGCGACGGGGCCGGGGACGGCAGCAGCGACGGGGCACCCGACGTCACCGCACCCATGCCGGACGCCTCGCCGGCGCTGCCGAGCGACGACTCCTCCGGCTGACGGGGTAGAGTGCTCCATGGCTGACCGCCCGTCGGCGCCATCCCCCGTGCGCATGTGCGTGGGATGCCGCATGCGGGCGCCCCAGTCGGACGTGGTGCGGGTGGTGGCGCGGTTGCGTGAGGTCGACGGCTCTCCGGAGTGGTTCGCCTCGCTTGACCCGGACCGTCGGCTCCCAGGGCGAGGTGCATATCTGCATCGCTCCCTGACCTGTCTAGAACTCGCCGAACGGCGACGTGCACTGCCGAGGGCCCTGCGGCTCGGTGGCGGTCTCGACGTCAGTGCGGTGCGGGTCCAGATGCACGAGCTCGTGGGGCAGCAGCCCCAGGAGTGGTGATTGTTCGAGCACGACGAGAGTCTTCGGTCCCCCGAAGACCGACCGAAAGCAGGACGAGATGGCGACGAGCACGCGATGAGCGCGCAGCAATGAGCATGTCGACGTACTAACGGTCCACGCCACCAGGCCTGGACCTTGGGAACAGGAGAGCAGTGGCTAAGGTCCGGGTGTACGAGCTCGCCAAAGAGCTCGGAGTAGAGAGCAAGGTCGTTCTGGCCAAGCTCCAAGACATGGGTGAGTTCGTGAGGTCGGCGTCATCGACCGTTGAGCCCCCTGTCGTCCGCAAGCTGAAAGAGGTCTTCCCCGCGCAGCCGGCCGGTGCCGCTGCGCCCGCGAAGAAGACCACCAAGAAGGCGGCGGCCAAGAAGGCCGCCACTGAGCCAGTCGCTGCAGAGCCGGCCGCCACCGCGGTGCCTGCTGCGCCGGTGCCCGTCGCTGAGGCGCCCGACGCCCCCCGCACCCCTTGCTGAGCCGGCGGCACCCGCTGCTCTGGCAGAGCCCGCTGCAGAGGCTCCTGCGCGTCCGGCCGGCCCGAGGCCTGGAAACAACCCGTTCACGAGCAAGGACGCCGGCGTTGCCAAGCCGGCCACTCCTCGGCCTGGCAACAACCCCTTCACCAGCAAGGACGCGGGTATTCCGCGTCCGGCAGCTCCTCGTCCCGGCGGTTCCGGTGGAAGTCGCCCGAACCCCGGCATGATGCCTGGTCGGCCGGCGCCGGCTGGTCGTCCGGGTGCCCCCGGTCGCGGTGCCCCCGGCGGTCGTCCTGGCGGTCCCGGTGGCGCAGGTGGGCCGGCGGGTCGGCCCGGCGGTGCAGGTGGGGCCGGCGGTCGTCCTGGCGGTCCCGGTGGCGCAGGTGGGCCAGCCGGTCGGCCCGGTGGTGGCGGATACGGCGGTCGCCCAGGTGGCCGCCCCGGTGGTGGCGGCCGCGGTCAGACCGCCGGCGCCTTCGGTCGTGGTGGAGGCAAGCAGCGTGGCCGCAAGTCGCGCAAGCAGCGTCGTCAAGAGCTCGACAACCTTCAGGCCCCGACCATCGGCGGTGTGCAGGTTCCCCGCGGCCAGGGCGAGACCGTCCGCCTGCCCCGTGGTGCGTCGCTGACCGACTTCGCCGAGCGCATCGACGCGAACCCGGCGTCGTTGGTCTCGGTGCTCTTCAGCCTCGGCGAGATGGCCACGGCCACGCAGTCTCTCGACGAGGACACGTTCGCGCTGCTCGCCTCCGAGCTCGGCTACGACGTGCAGATCGTCAGCCCAGAAGATGAGGACCGCGAGCTGCTCGAGTCGTTCGACATCGACCTTGACGCGGAGGTGGCCGGCCAGTCCGAAGACCTCCTCCAGGCGCGACCACCGGTGGTCACCGTCATGGGTCACGTCGATCACGGCAAGACCAAGCTGCTCGACGCGATCAGGTCCACCGACGTGGTCGCCGACGAAGCCGGCGGCATCACGCAGCACATCGGTGCCTACCAGGTGCACGTGCCGCACGACGGTCAAGATCGAGCGATCACCTTCATCGACACCCCCGGTCACGAGGCGTTCACCGCCATGCGTGCCCGAGGCGCCAAGGTCACCGATATCGCGGTGCTGGTGGTTGCCGCCGACGACGGTGTGATGCCCCAGACGATCGAGGCGCTGAACCACGCCGTGGCTGCTGAGGTACCCATCGTCGTGGCGGTCAACAAGGTCGACAAGGAGAATGCAAACCCGGCGAAGGTGCGCCAGCAGCTCACCGAGTTCGGTCTGGTGGCAGAGGAGTACGGCGGCGAGACCATGTTCGTCGACGTCTCGGCCAAGAGCCGACTGCACATCGACAAGCTGTTGGAGGCGGTGCTTCTGACCGCCGACGCCTCCTTGGATCTTCGAGCCAACCCAGACACCGAGGCCCGCGGGATCTCCATCGAGGCCCACCTCGACCGTGGTCGTGGTCCGGTCGGCACCGTCCTCGTTCAGCGTGGAACGCTTCACGTCGGTGACGCCATCGTCGCCGGGGAGGCGTTCGGACGCGTCCGCGCCATGGTCGACGAGCACGGCGAGCACCTCGAGGAGGCCGGCCCGTCGCGCCCTGTTCAGGTGCTCGGGCTCACCTCCGTGCCGCGTGCGGGCGACAAGTTCTTGGTCGCCTCCGACGACCGCACTGCTCGTCAGATCGCTGAGAAGCGTCAGGCCGCCGAGCGCAACGCGCAACTGGCCAAGACTCGCAAGAAGGTCAGCCTCGAGGACTTGCAGAAGATCCTTGAGCAGGGAGCCATCGAGACGCTCAACCTGATCCTCAAGGGCGATGTGTCGGGCTCGGTCGAGGCGCTCGAGGACGCACTGCTCAAGGTCGATGTCGGCGACGACGTCGACCTACGGATCATCCACCGAGGGGTCGGCTCGATCACCGAGCACGACGTCACGCTGGCGTCGGCGTCCGAGGCGATCATCATCGGCTTCAACGTGCGACCCGAGGGTCGTGCGCGCGAGCTCAGCGAGCGTGAGGGCGTCGACATTCGCTACTACTCGATCATCTACCAGGCGATCGACGACATCGAGAACGCGCTCAAGGGCATGCTCAAGCCAGAGTACGAAGAGGTCGAGCTCGGCACCGCTGAGGTGCGCGAGGTCTTCCGCTCGAGCAAGTTCGGAACGATCGCTGGTTCGTTGATCCGCTCCGGTGAGATCAAGCGCGGTACCAAGGCACGTGTCATCCGTGACGGAGCCGTGGTGGCCGAGAGTGTCGAGATCACCGGACTCCGTCGCTTCAAGGACGATGTCACTGAGGTTCGTGAGGGCTTCGAGTGCGGTATCAACCTGGGCACCTTCAATGACGTCAAGGTTGACGATGTCATCGAGACGTACGAGATGCGCGAGATTCCGCGCGCCTAGGCGCCGACTGCCTGACGACCTGACCGCTGAGATGCGCTGACGGGGTGGGGCCTTCGAGGACTCCCGCCCCGCAGCACGTTCTAGGAGCAAGCATGACCGAAACCGACGCCAGGGCCCGACGCTTGGCCGAGCGCATCCAGGTGATCGTCGCCGAGACCATCGAGTTCCGGGTCAAGGACCCGCGGATGGGGTTCATCACGATCACCGATGCTCGGGTCAGCGGCGATCTCCGGGAGGCCACGGTCTTCTACACGGTGCTGGGCGACGACACCGAGCAGGTCGACACGGCGGCCGCCCTCGAGAGCGCCAAGGGCATGCTGCGGACCGAAGTGGGTCGGCAGACCGGAATCCGACACACGCCGTCGCTGGCTTTCGTGGCGGACGCGATCCCCGAGACGGCCCGCCATCTCGACGACCTGTTGCGTCAGGCCCAAGCTGCCGACGAGCGCGTCCACGAGCAGGCGGCCGCGGCCACCTACGCCGGTGACGCCGATCCCTACCGTCACGATGATGAGGATGCTGAGGTCGTGCAGCCTCCGTCCCCGGGCCCGGCGGTTGACCCGGCAGTTGATGAGATGGGCGGCGCCTCCGCGTGAGTCCAATCGCAGCTGCGGAGTGGGATCGAGCCCTCGCCGCCATCGGTTCTGCTCGGTCACTGTTGCTGCTCGGGCACGTCAGCCCTGATGGTGACGCCCTGGGCTCGGCGCTGGGCGCCGGGCTGGCTCTGGCATCGCTGCCGGGTGAGCGGCGAATCGAGGTGTCGTTCGGAGACGACCCATTTGTCGTTCCCGCCAACCTGTCGTGGATGCCGGGGGCTGAGATGTTGGTCCCGGCTGTCGAGGTCTCGCCTGATCCTGAGGTCGTCCTGACCTTCGACGCCAGCAGCATCGACCGGCTCGGGCTGCTGCGTCCGGTCGCCGAGCACGCCCCGGTCCTGATCGGTGTCGACCACCACCGCAGCTACGACGGCTTTGCCCACATCGCACTGGTTGACGTGCATGCCCCGGCCACTGCCGTCGTGGTGGCCGATCTGCTCGATCGACTCGGCCTCGACCTCGACGCCGACGTTGCGGCGTGCCTGTACACCGGCCTCATCACCGACACGGGCTCCTTTCGCTACGCGGGTACCACCGCGTCTACACATGCTCTTGCCGGACGACTGCTCGACACCGGGATTGCCTTCGACGAGATCGCCCGTGAGGTCTTTGACGCAGTTCCCTTCGGCTACCTCGGCGTCCTTGCGACAGCGCTTGGCCGTTGTCGACTCGAGGCCGACGACGTCGACGGCCACGGGCTCGTCTGGACCTCGGTGTCGGCCGCTGATCGAGCGCCGGACCAGATCGCGTTCGATCTTGTCGAGCCGATCATCGACGTGGTGCGCAAGGCATCCGAGGCAGAGGTGGCCATGGTCGTCAAGGAGGATGACCTCGGCGATCTCCGCGTATCGCTTCGGTCGAAGGGGGCGGCCGACGTCAGCATCGTCGCCACGACGCCTGGGTGGCGGTGGGCACCGTTATGCGGCCGGCTTCACGTCTGCCTCCCGAGATGTCGGGGACGTCGTCGAAGCGGTGCGTGCCGCACTGCTGGAAGCCGTCGATCCACCTGCTGCTCACGCCCATGACGCCGGCACCCATGCCACCGGCACCTGAGTCGCCATCCGCTGAGGGCCTTGTGGTCGTCGACAAGCCGGGCGGGTGGACCTCTCACGATGTCGTTGCCCGTATGCGCCGCATCGCGGGCACTCGGAAGGTGGGGCACGCCGGCACGCTGGACCCGATGGCGACCGGTGTGCTGATCGTCGGAGTCGGCCGAGCAACCAGACTGCTCGGGCACATCGCTGCGGCGGACAAGTCGTACGACGCGACGATTCGGCTCGGACAGAGCACCGTCACCGATGATGCCGAGGGCGACGTCGTCAGCTCGGCGAGCGCCGCCCAGGTGGGCGAGGACGACATCCGCGCCGCCATCGCCGGCTTCGTCGGAGACATCGACCAGGTCCCGTCTGCGGTCAGTGCGGTCAAGGTTGACGGAGTTCGCTCCTACGCCCGCGTGCGAGCGGGGGAAGAGGTGAACCTTCCCGCCCGGAGGGTGACGGTTTCCTCCTTCGACGTGCTCGGGGTTCGGCGCCCCGCCGCCGAGCTGATCGATGTCGACGTGGCAGTGACCTGCTCGACGGGTACGTACATCAGGTCGCTCGCCCGAGATCTCGGACGCACTCTGAACGTCGGTGGCCACCTCACTGCCTTGAGGCGTACGCGTGTCGGAGGGTTCCCCCTCGAGCTGGCGCGAACCCTGGAGCAGCTCGAGACCGACCTCGAGGTGCTGTCGCTCGCCGACGCCGTCCGGCAGACCTTTCCCGTGCGGGTGGTCGACGATGACGAGGCGGTCGGCGTCCGTCACGGGCGCCCACTTGCCACCGCCGGCGAGAGCGGGTTGACCGGTGTCTTCGATGCCGACGGCGCAGTACTGGCGTTGATGGAGCCGCGGGGCGAGGTGCTCAAGGTCGTGGTCGGCTTCACCGGAGGGTGAGGCACTCCGGTGACCTCTGGCAGGGTGACCCTGTGCAGAGCATCCAACGGTTCGACGGGATCGACGCCATCCCGGCCGACTGGGGCCCCTCGGTGGTCTGCATCGGCGTCTTCGACGGTGTGCATCGGGGACACCGGGCCATCGTGCAGGCCACCCGTGACCTGGCCCATGAGGCGTCGGTCAAGGTCGTCGCTGTCACGTTCGACCCGCACCCCAGCGCTGTCGTCCGCCCCGACACCCAGCCCCGGATGCTGTCGACGCTGGACCATCGGGTCGCCCTGCTGCACAAGGCGGGGGTCGACGCGGTCCTGGTCCTGACGTTCACGCCCGAGCTGGCGTCCTGGACGCCGGCGGAGTTCGTCGATCGCGTTCTGGTGCGGGGCCTGCACGCGACCGGCGTCGTGGTCGGCGACGGCTTTCGGTTCGGGCATCGGGCCTCGGGCGATGTCGGCCTGCTGACCTCGCTCGGGGCGACACACGGCTTCGTGGTCGAGCCCTTGTCCGTGCAGGTGGGCGCGCTCGTCGAGCACGGCGATGCGGGGCAGGTGGCCTGGTCCTCCACCCTCGTCCGGCAGTGCGTGCTCGAAGGTGACGTGGCAGAGGCTGCCCGCGCGCTGGACCGGCCGCACCGCGTGGAGGGAGAGGTGGTGCACGGGGACCATCGGGGACGCGACCTCGGCTACCCGACGGCCAATCTCCACCCGGTTGACCACGCGTCCGTTCCGGCTGACGGTGTCTACGCCGGCTGGCTGGTGCGCTCTCCGAGTGGGACGGCTGAGGGACGAGGCGACGGGGGCGAGGGAGACCGCCCTGCCGGCAGCGATATCGATCGGCACCAACCCCACGTTCGACGGGAACGACCGACGGATCGAGGCGTACGTGCTCGATCGGACAGATCTGGATCTCTATGGCGAGCACGTCGCCTTCGACTTCGCCGAGCGGCTGCGCCCCACCCTGACGTTCGACGGCGTCGAGCCCCTCCTCGAACAGATGGCGCTCGATGTCGAGCGATCGCGGGTCATCACCGACGCGTCACCGGCCTGACCCGAGCCGCCGTCACCTCATGCGGCGTACCCATGCGGCCCCGTGTCGGCCGCGGTCCCGCACCCACTCCCACCGCGCACCTGCGGCGATCAGGACCGCGCCCGCGACTGCGAACGAGAGCCACTGGGGCAGGAATCGCCCGACCTCGATCAGCTCGATACCGACGACGAGGAGCACGAGGGCCAGTCCCGGGAAGAAGAGCCCACCCCACCGCTGCCTGCCACCGATGACAGCAGCGATCACCCCGATCGCCAGCAGGCTCACCAGGCGCACCTGGTAGGCGGTGTCGGCGTCTTCGCTGTACCACCAGCGGTCGGCAGCTGACCCTGCGAGAGCCAGGGCTGACGGGGCGAACGCCAGCACGAACGGCGGTGCCATGGTCTGCCAGGTAGGTGTCTGGTCCGGCCGACGGAGCCACCACCACGCGACGGCAGTGACGACTGCAGGGACGCCGAGCGCCAGTCCGTAGATCTCCGGCTTGGTGGACGCGTCGAGGCTGAGGGTCGAGAGCTCGATGAGTACGGCCGGGACACCAAGGACCAGAACGGCCCACACCGACCAGTCCGGCAGTCGGCGCAGGAGAGCCATGGCGAGAACGCCCAGCGCCAGCACCACCAAGGCGACGGTGATCTGGTACTTGAAGGCGTCCGGGGTGGGGACGGTCTGATATCCGAAGACACCAATCGTGGTCGCGTCGCTCAGGTCGTCAACCGCTGCGATGAGCCAGGTGGCCAGCGCAGCGACCGAGGGCACCAGAAGCGCCAGGCCCGGCCACGGTGACGAATCCTTCGATGGTTCCTCGCCACCGGTGTCGCCGAGGACGTCATCCTGGGGACGAGTACCGCTGCAATGACGAGCAGAGCGACGAACGCCAGACCGGCGACGATGCCTCGCCAGGCCGGCCATGCCTGCTCGGCCCACGCCTCGGCGCTCAGGTACTCGTCGAGAGGGTCGAGCCACGGGGCGAGGGCCAGGCCGACAGCTGCTCCGACCGCGGCACCCCCGATCGTGCGAAGAGCTGTGCGCAGCCATGACGAGCGGATCACGAGCACCGAAGGCACCAGGGCGACGGCTCCCGGCCGCCAGCAGGACGAGGGCGGCGCTTGGGCGAATGCTGGGAGAGCTCACCCCGATGCTCCAGTCGAGGAGCAGACGCCACCGTCCACACCGTCAGGGCTGAGACGATGACCGGCCACGGGTGCGCCGTGCGCCGTAGCCCGGCGGCCGTCACCACAGCAGCCACGACAAGTGTGAGTGCGGCAACAACTGGCTCGACATCTCCGGTCGTGAGGTCGTCGGTCAGCGCCTGTACGTACCCCGCGATGGCGCCGGCCGAGACCACGAGGAACCACGCACCGACCCATGGCCAGGCAACGAGGCCGGCACGGTCCGCGAGCAGGATGAGGCCGACCGCCCCGGCGCCGCAGGTGAGAGCCACCCACCAGCTCCACGGCTCGACAAGGGGCAGCGCATCGTCGCTGGGTGCGCTGGCCACGACGGTCACGGCCACCAAGGCCCCCGCGACTCCGGCCAGCTCACCGATCGCCGCCGTTCGGGGTCGAAGCCAGATCGCCGCTGCGCAGAGGGCGACCATGACCACCACCGACACGAGCATGGCGGCGGTGGCGCCCACGACGTCCGGCCCCAGCGACCGGGTCCCGAGCGCGCCGATGACGACGAGCAGCGTGCCGACGACTCCGAGGGCGGTGGCCGTGCCATGCAGGCGGGTCACCAACCGGGCGGTGGCGGCGAGGCAGGCGACGCCAATGGCCAGCAGGACGCCGATCTGGCCGAACGGACCCAGCAGGTCCCACGTGAAGGCGATGAACGCGATCCCGGCGACCACGAGCAAGAACGCTCCGACGGCAAGAAGCAGCGAGCCTGCCGAGGCGGACCGTCGAGGAGCGGGGGCTGCGGACGGGAAGACAGCTCGTGCCGGCGGCGGCCAGATCGGGACAGGGGCCGAGGGGGGTGCGAGGGCAGGGCTCTCGGAGGTGGGGGAGTCGCCTGCTGCCAGCCGGTGGTTCAACCAGGTCAGCCGCTGGCCCGCCCACTCGTGCCAGGACGCGAGCGAGACCGCCTCGCGCAGGTAGGGCGTCGCCATGGAATGACCGCACTGGCCGCACGTGGTGACCTCTTCGCCCGCGAAACCGACAGGGGCGCCGGCTGGTTCAGCCGTCGCTGCCTGTTCGCCCGGCTCGGGGAGTGCAGCCCCGCACCTGGGGCAGACGATGGTCACAGTCGATGATGATGTCAGCGTTCCCGCAGGGACAGGGCCATTCGGCCCGCGCCCGGCAACAGGTGAGCGTCCCCCCGCTAGCTGGTGTCGGGTGGGTCGATGTAGTGCCAGGGGTGGGTGCTGTGGTGTTGCCCGGTGGGCATGGTCCAGGTGAGGGTGCCATCGGGGGAGAGGTCAGTGGTCCAGCCGGCCGAGTGCTTGAGGCGATGGTGGTGCCGGCACAGGGCGACGAGGTTCGACCAGGCGGTGGGGCCCGCCGGCCAGGGGACGCTGTGGTCGAGGTCGGTGTCTGACTTCTGCCCGACCGCACTTCGCCGACAACCGGGGAAGCGGCACGTGAGGTCGCGGGCCCGCACTGCGCGGTCCAGAGCGACGGAGGGCCGGTAGCGACGTTCGATGGCTGGCACAGCCGGCGGCCGCGCCGCGCCGGTATCGACATCGACGACCAGCCTTCGGTAGGAGGTCTGTCCCGGTCCGCTCGCGATGCGTCGGGCTTCGTGCGCGGTGATCGGGCCCAGCCCGGGAATGACCGCGGGGAGGTCGGCATCGCCGGTGAGGGTGTCAGCCGGTACGACGACCTGGATGCTGACCCGGGGTGGCTCAGCGCGGCCGGTGAGGAGATCCATCAAGGCGTCAGCGCGCCGTTGGTCCATGGTCCGGGTGTCTTTCGGCGGGCGGCTGCCGGCAACGGTCAGCGGTGCGTCGTCATGGCCGGCAGCAGGAGCGGCGGCAGCGCCAGCCGCAAGGGCAGGAGGAGCCACGCCCCGACCAGCATTCGAGTGGTTCGCGAGGGCGGTGAGGGTGTCATGGGCCTGACGCGCCTGGATGCCTGGGAGCAGAGCTGTGAGCTCGGCCATGCCGTCGGCCAATGGTGTGAGGGTGACTCGGCGGCCCTCGCTGGCCCGAGCGCGTCGAATCTCGGCGGCACCTGGATCGGCGGTGATCACTCGACGCGCCAGCCAGGCTCGGGTCTGGGGTGTCGTGTGTGCAGTGGCGTAGTCGCAGGCTTCGGCACCGAGGACGTCGGCGAACGCAGGGTCGACATCTCGCAGGCCCGTCGCGATCACCCCTGCCTTGCGGGCGTCGATGAGGCCACTGGCCCCAGCTGTTGGTGAGGGCCTGATGCCCGGTGATGTCGAGGGCGGCATCGAGTCGGTGGGATGCAAGCATGCGGGTGGAGACGAGCAGAACGGCGATCTCGTCGGCCACGAACTCGACCAGGCGCGCCTCGTGGGCAGGGACCATGGCCCGCGCCCGTGGAGCCAGGGCTGCGTCGCGAGCCGCGTCAGCGTCCGCTGCACGCCGGTGCAGTTCGGCCATGACCTGAGCCTGCTCGGCCTCGACGATGTTGCGCGCCCGCTCCAGCTCGACCAGACGATCCCGAAGAGCCGCGCCGTCGATCTCCGACAGCGGCGGAAGCGACCGCACCAACGACGCCACTCCGAGGCCACTACGCGGCTCGGGTGCGGGGTTGGGTGGTTGGCTCATGACCGGCACTTTGCCACCCGGGTCTGACAAGTCCCGGTGAGCTCGGCGGGCCTCGGCGGTGGACGACGGTGCCCACCGATCGCCCGTCGACGGACCGGGAAGTTGCGCCGATTCGGGGATCGGCGCCCTCGCTGATAGCCTGACCAGGCCGTTCGATCGGCCGCGGACCCTGTAAGAGCCCGGGTGGACTTGCCCCGGCGCGCCGCGCAACGACCCCGAGGAGACCACTGCAGTGTCGCTTGATTCCGCTGTCAAGAAGCAAATCATGGATGAGTACGCCACCACCGCCGGTGACACCGGTTCCCCCGAGGTGCAGGTGGCGATGCTCTCCCGTCGGATCTCCGATCTGACCGAGCACCTCAAAGAGCACAAGCACGACCACCACAGCCGCCGCGGACTGCTGCTGCTCGTGGGTCAGCGTCGTCGCCTGCTCAACTACCTGGCCGACACCGATATCACGCGGTACCGCCAGCTCATCGAGCGGCTCGGCCTGCGGCGCTAGCCAGCGGCCGGGTAGCTCCCGACACACCAACTGCTTTTTCCAAGATTTCACTGAAGATCAACTGAAGATCACCGCCTAGGGCGCCGTGCCCCAACCTGAGCCGGCGTTCTCCGTCGGTCCTCGGTAGTGGCACCGCGGGTGCGTGAACAGCACGCAGCCGAGAGCCTCGATCGAAGACCGACACACTCCTCGCCGGCCACCGCCGGGATGACGCCCTGGGCTCAACGAAGAGGAGGACCCGTGGAGGGTCTGGAAGTTCGCTCGAGCGAAGCCATTATTGACAACGGCTCGTTCGGCCACCGCATCATCAAGTTCGAAACAGGGCGTCTCGCCCGCCAGGCAGCCGGCTCGGCTGTCGTCTACCTCGACGACACCACCATGGTGCTGTCGGCCACCACCGCGTCCAAGCGCCCGAAAGAGAACTTGGACTTCTTCCCACTGACCGTGGATGTCGAAGAGCGGATGTACTCCGTCGGCCGGATCCCCGGCTCGTTCTTCCGCCGCGAGGGACGTCCCAGTGAGGACGCCATCCTCACCTGCCGCTTGATCGACCGGCCGCTGCGCCCGTCGTTCACCAAGGGCCTGCGCAACGAGATCCAGGTCGTCGAGACGATCATGTCGCTCGACCCTGATCACCTCTATGACGTCGTGGCGATCAATGCCGCATCGATGTCGACCCAGCTCTCCGGCATTCCGTTCAGCGGCCCGATCGGCGGCGTCCGCGTCGCCCTGATCGACGGCCAGTGGATCGGGTTCCCGACGCACTCCGAGCTCGAGCGCGCGGTCTTCGACATGGTCGTCGCCGGACGCGTCGTCGAGCACGAGGGTCAGCCGGACGTCGCGATCATGATGGTCGAGGCCGAGGCCACCGAAGAGACCGTCAACCTGATCGCCGGTGGCGCCGCTGCGCCGACCGAAGAGGTCGTGGCCCAGGGCCTTGAGGCCGCGAAGCCGTTCATCCGTGCGCTCTGCGATGCGCAGGCCGAGCTTGCCGCGGTCGCGGCCAAGCCCACCCGCGAGTTCCCGCTCTACCTCGACTACCAGGACGACGTCCTGGCTGCCGTCGAGCAGGCCGCCGGCAGCGAGCTCGCTGCGGCGATGTCGATCGCGGGCAAGCAGGAGCGTGAGGAGGAGACGTCACGTATCTCCGACGTCGTCACTGACAAGCTCGCCGGCCAGTTCGAGGGGCGCGAGAAAGAGATCAAGGCCGCCTTCCGGTCGGTCACCAAGAACCTGGTGCGCGAGCGCATCCTGCGCGACCAGGTGCGTATGGACGGGCGCGGTCCGTCCGACATCCGCCGCCTGTCGGCCGAGGTCGGGGTCGTGCCCTTGTCGCACGGATCGTCGCTCTTCGAGCGCGGCGAGACCCAGATCATGGGTGTCACGACGCTGAACATGCTCCGTATGGAGCAGCAGCTCGACACGCTCAACCCGGTGAGCCGCAAGCGGTACATGCACAACTACAACTTCCCGCCCTACTCGACCGGTGAGACCGGCCGGGTCGGATCGCCCAAGCGTCGCGAGATCGGTCACGGGGCGCTCGCCGAGCGCGCGCTCGTTCCTGTGCTGCCCACTCGCGATGAGTTCCCGTACGCCATTCGTCAGGTGTCAGAGGCGCTCGGCTCGAACGGATCCACCTCGATGGGCTCGGTGTGTGCCTCGACGATGTCGATGCTGCACGCAGGTGTCCCGCTGAAGGCTCCGGTCTCGGGTATCGCCATGGGTCTGGTCAGCGGCGAGATCGACGGCAAGACCGAGTACGTGGCGCTGACCGACATCCTCGGAGCCGAGGATGCCTTCGGCGACATGGACTTCAAAATCGCAGGTACCGAAGAGTTCGTCACCGCGCTGCAGCTCGACACCAAGCTCGACGGCATCCCTGCCTCGGTGCTGGGTGCTGCGCTCAACCAGGCGCGCGCTGCCCGGCTGACGCTGCTCGAGGTCATGGCCGAGGCGATCGACGGTCCCGACGAGATGGCGCCGAACGCACCACGCGTGATCACCGTCCGGATCCCGGTCGACAAGATCGGCGAGGTCATCGGCCCGAAGGGCAAGATGATCAACTCGATCCAGGACGAGACCGGCGCCGACATCACGATCGACGACGACGGCACCATCTACATCGGTGCTGTCGACGGACCGTCGGCCGAGGCTGCTCGGACCATGGTCAACTCGATCGCCAACCCGACGATGCCCGAGGTGGGCGAGCGTTACCTGGGCACCGTGGTCAAGACCACGACGTTCGGTGCGTTCATCTCGCTGCTCCCCGGCAAGGACGGTCTGCTGCACATCTCCGAGATCAAGAAGATGGTGGGCAAGCCCCGCATCGACTCGGTCGACGACGTGCTGTCCGTCGGCCAGAAGGTCCGCGTCGAGATCAAGGAGGTCGACGACCGCGGCAAGCTGTCGCTGACCGCCGTCAAGGACGAGGACGAGGCCGCCACCGAAGCGGCAGACGCCTAGAGAACCGCTCAGCTGACGTGAGCACCCGTACGCTCCACCGGGGCCAGGACGGAAGCGTTGTGAAGCGCACCGTCCTGCCCGGTGGACTGCGGGTGGTCACCGAGGCCGTGCCCACCATGCGCTCGGTCTCTTTCGGCGTATGGGTCGGTGTCGGCTCACGCGATGAGACCGGCAAGCAAGCCGGGGCCAGTCACTACCTCGAGCACCTGCTCTTCAAGGGCACCAACCAGCGCAGTGCGCTCGAGATCTCGGCGGCCATCGACGGTCTCGGCGGCGAGATGAATGCCTTCACCTCCAAAGAGTTCACCTGCTTCTATGCGCGGGTGCTCGACGCAGACCTTCCGATCGCGGTCGACGTGATCACGGACATGGTCCTGTCGTCGACGATCACCGGTCCCGACTTCGACTCAGAACGCGGCGTCATTCTCGAAGAGATCGCCATGCATGACGATGACCCCGGCGACGTCGTGCACGACACCTTCGCCGAGTCCGTCTTCGGCGACACACCGCTCGGACGCCCCATCCTCGGGTCGGTGGGGTCGATCGAGACTCTCAGTCGCGACACCGTTCGCCGGTACTACAAGCGTTGGTACCGGCCCGAGCACCTGGTGGTCGCGGCTGCGGGCAACCTCAGCCACGCAGCAGTGGTGCGGTTGGTCAAGAAGGCATTCGCCGCCGGGGGAGTGCCACTGACCGGCGCGGCCGCCGGGAGCGCTCCTGAGCAGCGTCGCATCCGGCGTGCCCAGCCGCGTGCGCGCCGAGGTGGCGAAGCCGTGGTGGTTCCCAGAACCTCTGAGCAGGTCAACCTCGTGCTGGGCATGCCAGGTGTCGATCGCAACGACGAACGTCGATTCGCACTCGGAGTCCTCAACAGTGCGCTCGGTGGCGGCATGTCGAGCCGGCTCTTCCAGGAAGTGCGCGAGAAGCGTGGGTTGGCCTACTCCGTCTACTCGTACCAGGCGCAGTACTCCGATGCCGGGCTCTTCGGCGTCTACGCCGGGTGTCTTCCCAAGAAGGTCGACGACGTGCTCGATCTCTGCCGTGCCGAGATCCAGCGGATCTGTCACCGGGGGATCACGGCCGAGGAGCTCGACCGGGGCAAAGGCCAGCTTCGCGGTTCACTCGTGCTCGGAATGGAAGACACCGGCTCACGCATGAACCGCATCGGCAAGAGCGAGCTGGTCTACGGTGAGATGCTCTCGCTCGACGAGATCTTGCGACGTATCCAGCAGGTCACTCTCGATGACGTGCTCGACGTTGCCTCTGACGTGCTCGACGTCGCGCCGACATTGGCTGTGATCGGACCGTTCGATGGCGACCATGACTTCTCCGGAGCTGTCGCCTCGTGAGCGCCCTCAAGGTCGCAGTCGTGGGGGCGGCGGGTCGCATGGGTCAGCAGACGTGTGCGGCCGTCGACGAGGCGGACGACCTCGAGCTCGTTGCGCGAATCGACCGCACCGGATCGCCGGCTGATGCCGCCGCGGCCGACGCCGAAGTCGTGATCGACTTCACGGTGCCCGATGCGGCGATGGCCACCATCGAAGCGGCTCTTGGTCTGGGTATGCATGTGGTGGTGGGCACGAGCGGGTTCGACGCCGATCGACTCTCGCAGGTCGAGGCCCTGGTCGAACAGGCGCCGGGCCTCGGCGTCGTCATCGCCCCGAACTTCGCCATCGGTGCGGTTCTTCTGATGAAGTTCGCGCGTGAGGCCGCCGCCCACTTCACGTCGGTCGAGATCGTCGAGACCCACCATCCCGACAAGGTCGACGCACCGAGTGGCACCGCGGTGCACACGGCGCAGGTCGTCGCTGAGGCCCGCCGGTCCGCCGGTACGCCGGCAGCGCCCGACGCCACCAGTCACGCCCTCGACGGGGCACGCGGCGCGTCCGTCGACGGTGTCCCGGTGCACTCTCTGCGGCTGAGGGGTGCGGTAGCCCATGAAGAGGTCATCTTCGGAAACGCCGGCGAACTTCTGACGCTGCGCCACGACTCACTTGACCGTGCCGGCTTCATGCCAGGCGTGTTGCTGGCAGTTCGGCACGTTGTGGGTCGACCCGGTCTGACGGTAGGACTCGAGCCACTCCTCGACCTCGCTCGTCGTCACTGAGGAAGACCGCTATGAAGGCACGCGTCGTGGCGTGGGTGCTGGCCGCTCTCTGCGGTTTCTACCTGCTCTTCATCGCCCAGCGGTCCTGGGTACTGATGTCCAGCGGCGAGCCGGTGGCGGTCGTTCTCGGACTGGCTCTCGTCGTGCTTCCCGTCATCGGGGTATGGGTGGTCTGGCGTGAGCTGCAGTTCGGCAGTCGCACCGCTGAGCTCGGCAAGGCTCTCGCGGACGCGGGGGGCCTGCCCGAAGACGACCTCCCACGCAGGCCCAGCGGACGCGTCGAGCGCTCCGCGGCTGACGCGCGCTTCGCCGAGCGCCGAACGGAGGTGGAGGCTGCTCCGGACGACTGGGGCGCCTGGTTCCGGCTCGCGGTCGCATACGACGACGCCGGCGACCGGCGTCGGGCCCGCTCAGCGATGCGCACAGCCATCGAGCGCTTCGAGAGCTCCAAGGCCGACGGAAGCTAGTCGGGGGCTAGTCGGAGGCCTGGCCCAGACGTCCGGCATCGCGCCACCAGCGCTCGATCGCGAGCGACGCCATCTGGAACTGCTCGGGCCGACCCAGGAAGTCAGGGCTGCGTCGATGCACAGGAGTGGCCACGGGACCGGTGTCACGAACCGTGATGACCACTCGGTCGCCAGTTCCTTCGGGTCGCCCCTGAGCAGGCGTCGTTGAGACGTCTGTGACAAGCCGCCAGGGGTGCACAGCCATGGCCCGCATGGTCAGGATGCGCACGCCGGCGTCGTTGACGTAGACCCCTACGGCGAAGAAGCGCGCGAAGGTGATCGCCAGTCCGGTGGCGATCAGGCCGAAGGCCCCTCCGTAGACCAGTCGGGCAGTGACGGGGCCGGGGCTCAGCAGGACCGAGAACGACAGGAAGGCGGGAACGACGGTGACGAAGATGCCGATGATCGCCACGGCGACCCGCAGCGGCCCTGGTCGGTAGGGCCGGATCCAGGTGACCTGCCGGAAGGCGGCACCGACCGGCCCCTTGGGGCGATCTGGCCAGAGCTTCCAGCCGGTGAACCAGTGACTCATGCGTCCATCCTCCCCTTCAGGGGGCGAGCAGGCGCAGGAGGGCGGCCACGACCGCCGCGCCCACGACGACCACCAGGAAAGGGGCTCTCAGCAGCAGGGCACCAACGGCGAAGACCAGGCCAGCAGCCCGGGCGTCGATGGTGAGCCCTTGTCCCTCGCCGAATATCTGCACGGCCGTGAGCGCGGAGAGCAGGGCGACCGGCGTCAGCAACGCCACGCGGGTGACGCGAGGGCGTTCCAGGACCCACTCCGGGATGAAGTAGCCGGAGGCCTTGAGGGCATAGCCACCCGCGGCGAGGGCTGCGATGGCCCACCAGAGGTCACTCATCGTCGACCTCCGGCTCCCGACCAGTGGCGCGGTGGATCCGTGGCTCCGGCCAGGCAACAGTGACGGCGACTGCAGCTGCCGCCAGGACCGGAAGGCCGGGCGTGATCAGCGGCGTGAGCATGAGCGCCAGCAGCGCGGCACCACCGGCCACCGCTCTGGCCTTCGGCGTGGTCAGCTGAGGCCACAGCAGCGCGAGGAAGGCCGCCCCGACTGCCGCGTCGAGGCCGATCACCTGCGGATTCGAGACCTGGTCGACGGCGAAGGCCCCCGACAACGGTGGCGACGTTCCAACAGACGAAGACCGCAACGCCAGTCGTCCAGAAACCAAGGCGAGAGAGCGCCGGCGTCGGCTGGGCGATCGCGACGGCCGTCGACTCGTCGATCGTCAGCTGGGCTGCGCCAAGCCGCTTCAGCCCCTTCACCCGGAGCAGCGGAGCCATGCGCAGGCCGTAGAACGCGTTGCGCGAACCGAGGGCGAGCGCGGCGGCTGCCCCGGTGACGGCCGCCCCGCCGGCCCCGACGACACCGACCAGGGCGAACTGGGACGCACCGGTGAAGACCAGCGCGCTGAGCGCGACGGTCTGCCACACCGAGAACCCGTTGGCGACGGCCAAGGCGCCAAAGCCCAGCCCGTACGTTCCGACGGCGACGCCGACGCCCCAAGCCTGTTTGCGGACCTCGGTTGCGCGCTGGTCCGGGTCGGATGTGTCGCTCATGGAGCGGGCGACTGCAAGAGGGTGCCGAGCCGAACCTGGCGCAGCTGCGCGACCGGTTCGGCTTCCTGCCCTTCGTCATCTGGTACGGCCGGTCGTCGGTCGACAGCGTGCGGTGGGCTCCGTCTGCCGCCCAGCCCGATTCTTCGAGAAACCGGCGCAGGGCGTCGTCTCCGGCTGCGACCCACGCCACTGCTTCCTGCTCTCGTGCGTCGGCGGCCGTCTGCATCGACGCCGTGAGCAGCCGCGATCCGTGCCCCTTGCCGCGGTGGTCGGGATCGACGGTGAAGACCACGAGCTCGAGGCAGGTCTCGGAGGAAAGGTCCGGGTCACTCGTCGGTGCCAGTGCAGCGGCGCCAACGACCGACTCGCTGCCGTTGGAGGTGTCGATCGCCACCCACATCGAATGGCGGTCACTGGGGGGTGCCATGACGGCCTTCTCCCACGACCGCTCCATCTCGCTCGCCTCCGGGGGAGGTGGAAGAGCGAAGTCGGTGGCTGCCGCCAACCAGCTGCGTCGTTGCACGGCGGCGAAGCCCGCGGCGTCGATGAGCCGCGCGGGACGTACGAACACGTCTGCCATACCGGCATCCTCGCAGGCAGTGGCAGCAATCGTCTTCGTGGGCAGTCGTGCGTGGTCGTATGCCCCCGACCCCCATAGGCTCGCGCCATGCGAGTCGTCGTCGTCGGTGCTGGCGTCATGGGTCTTCCCGCCGCTGCCGAGCTGTCCGCGAGAGGGCACGACGTCGTCGTGCTCGACCGGTTCGGGGTGGGCAACACGATCGGCAGCTCCAGCGGCGCCACGCGGATCTACCGTCTGGCGCACCCCGCACGCGATCAGGTGCGACTGGCCAGGTGGAACCACACCCTCTGGGACCGCTTCGAGCAGGACGCCGGACGCCCCCTGCGACTGCGACGGGGGCTGCTGTGGCGCGGCGGACTCGTCGACGACGTCGAGGGCGCTCTTGCGGCCGAGGGGGTCGACTACGAACGCGTCGACCGACGACGCCAGGCCGACCTCTTCCCGGAGCTGCGGTGGGATGACGCGTTCGGTGTTGTCTGGCAGCCCGAGGCCGGGGCTGTCCTTGCCGACCACGCCCTGCTGGCGATGAATGACCGGCTCGCCCGCGGATCGGGTGAGGTGGTGTCGGGCGCCCACGTGCTCTCGGTGGGCCAGCGCTCAGCGGGTGGGGTCGAGGTCGTCGCCGAGGTGGCGGGACTGAGGCGCTCATGGATCGCCGACTGCGCAGTCGTGGCCGCCGGGCCGTGGACCGGGCGGTTCCTCGACGACCTCGACATCGAGGTCGGACTCACTCCGGTGCTGGAACAGATCAGCTACGTGCGTGGTGGTGCCGACGTCCCGTGGCAGGACAGACCCTGCATCGTCGACGCCCCTCGTGACGGGTCCTCGTTCGGCTTCTACGCGATGCCGACACCGGGGATCGGCTACAAGGCGGGCATCGATACGCCTCTGCGCGCATTCAGCGACACCGACCTCGACCGCGAGCCAGATCTGACCCGAGAGCAGGAGACGGTCGACCGGGTGCGGCATGAGCTGCCGACCTTCGATGCCTCGATCGTCAGGTCAGAGATCTGCGCCTGGACCGACTCGCCCGACGACCGGTTCGTGATCGACCGACTCGGCGACGTCGTGGTCGCGTGCGGGGACAGCGGACAGGGCTTCAAGTTCCTCCCGTTCTTCGGTGAGGTGCTCGCCAACCTGGTCGACGGCAGCCCGATGGATGGCTCAGTGGCCGCTGACATCGAAGCCTTGGGGCTCTCTCGGTTTGTCGCTGCGCCTGACTAGGGTTGGGTTGATCGCCCGGACGCGTGAGGAGCCCCGTGAATGACGCCGTGAGTGACCCCCAGGATGGCGCGATGCAGTTCCGTAGCGACATGACCGTCGAGCTGATCAGAGCCGCTGCCCAGGACGCCGACGTGCTCTTCGCGGCTCGGGTGTCGACGCTCGGCGAGCAGTCTCTTGGTGACGTGGACCAGACGCCGACGCGAGTCGGTCGGAGGGGTTGATCCGTTACCTCATGCGCGAGCGCCACGGGTCGCCCTTCGAGCACAACTCGATGACGTTCTACGTCCAGGCGCCGATCTTCGTCTTCCGCGAGTTCATGCGGCACCGCATCGCGTCGTACAACGAGGAGTCGGGTCGCTACCGCGAGCTGCGACCGGTCTTCTACGTCCCGGCGCCCGAGCGCAAGCTGGTCCAAGAGGGGAAGCCTGGACACTACGTCTTTGTCGAGGGCACCGCCGAGCAGCACGCGACGGTGGTCGAGGAGACCGAAGAAGGCGTGTACCGAGTCGTACCGTGCCTACCAGGCGATGCTCGCCACGGGCGTGGCGCGAGAGGTGGCCAGGGGCGTTCTGCCTGTGGCCACGTACTCGTCGATGTACGTCACCATGAACGCCCGCTCGCTGATGAACTTCCTGTCGTTGCGCACCAAGCGCGAGGGTTCGGCGTACCCGTCCTACCCCCAGCGCGAGATCGAGATGGTGGCCGAGCAGATGGAGGCGCTGTGGGCCGGGCTCATGCCCGTCACCCACGCCGCCTTCGAGGCCGCCGGCCGCGTTTCCCCTTAGCGGCTGTAACGCAGAACTGACGGCGAGCGATCTCGGGTAGACCCCGTCACCGACCGACCCCCCGAGCGGGTGGTGGCGGGGTCCTGCACGTCGTTGGCCCTTCTCGGCCGATAGCCTGCGGTCATGAGCCAGCAGGCAGCCTCCCCGCGCGCCCCCCTGGGGCGGGTGCTGACAGCGATGGTCACGCCGTTCCGCCCCGACCTCTCCCTCGACCTCGATGCCGTTCAGGTGCTCGCCACCTACCTCGTCGACCACGGCAGCGACGGGCTGGTCGTCAACGGCACGACCGGCGAGTCACCCACCACTACTGACCATGAGCAAGAGCTCGTCGTGCGGGCGGTGGTTGACGCGGTGGGCGACCGGGCCACCGTGATCGCCGGGGCGAGCAGCAACGACCCCGTCCATGCCAGCGAGCGCGCGAAGCTGGCCGCGAAGGCAGGGGCACATGCCCTGCTCGTCGTGTCGCCGTACTACAACCGGCCGCCCCAAGAGGGGGTGTTGCGCCACTTCACGATGGTCGCTGACTCCACCGAGCTTCCGGTGATGCTGTACGACATTCCGGCGCGCACGGGGGTGGCCGTCGACGTCGAGACCATGGTGCGGGCTGCCGAGCACGAGAAGATCGTGGCCGTCAAGGACGCCAAGGGCGACCTCGCGGCCGCATCGTGGGCGATCTCGCGCAGCGGCTTGGCCTGGTACTCCGGCGAGGATGCCCTGAACCTGCCACTGTTGAGCATCGGGGGCGTCGGATTCGTCACCGTCGCAGGGCACGTGGCGGCCCGGCGTCTGGGCGAGATGCTGGCCGCCTACGAGTCCGGGGACGTCTATACCGCGACCCGTCTCCACCTGGGTCTGATGCCTGTGTACACCGGCATCTTCCGCACGCAGGGAGTCATGACCGTCAAGGCGGCGCTGTCGCAGCTCGGTGTGATCGGGGGAGCGGTTCGACCGCCCCTGGTCGACCTGACGCAGGAAGAGTTCGCGACGTTGACCCTTGACCTTGCCGATGGCGGCGTCGAGGGATTCACCGCATGAGTCATCCGCATCCCGAGCTCGGACCGCCACCGCCTGCACCGGCAGGATCGCTACGCATCGTTCCGCTCGGCGGACTCGGCGAGATCGGTCGCAACATGACCGTCTTCGAGTTCGACGGCAAGCTTCTGATCGTCGACTGCGGTGTGCTCTTTCCCGAGGACGACCAGCCGGGCATCGATCTGATCCTGCCCGACTTCGACTACATCAGGGACCGTCTCGACGACGTCGTCGGGCTGGTGCTCACGCACGGGCACGAGGACCACATCGGAGCAGTTCCGTATCTGCTTCGCGAGCGTGCGGACATCCCGATCTACGGCTCTCGACTGACGTTGGCCTTCCTCGAGGCCAAGCTGCGCGAACACCGGATCACACCGATCGCGACGACGGTGGCCGAGGGCGACCGCACTGCTCTGGCGCCGTTCGACCTCGAGTTCATCGCCGTCAACCACTCCATCCCCGACGCACTTGCGGTAGCGATCCGGACCCCCGCGGGACAGCTGGTGGTCCACACCGGCGACTTCAAGATGGACCAGCTGCCGCTCGACGGCAGGGTCACCGACCTACGCGCGTTCGCCCGGCTCGGCGACGAGGGTGTCGATCTCATGCTGGTCGACTCGACCAACGCCGAGGTGCCGGGTTTCGTCGCGTCCGAGAAAGACATCGTTCCTGCCCTCGACCGGTACTTCGCCCAGAGCGAGCGCCGGATCATCGTGGCGTCATTCGCCTCGCACATCCACCGTGTGCAGCAGATCATCGACGTCGCGAGGGCACACCGTCGAAAGGTGGCCTTCGTGGGTCGCTCGATGGTGCGGAACATGGGGATCGCCCGTGACCTGGGGTACCTGACGATCCCTGCTGACACGGTGGTCGACGTCAAGTCGCTCGACGACCATCCTGACGACGGGGTCGTCCTGATCTGTACCGGGTCGCAGGGCGAGCCGATGGCCGTGCTCTCGCGCATTGCCGGACGCGACCACAGCATCGTGCTCGGCCCCGATGACACGGTCATCCTCGCGTCGTCGCTGATCCCGGGCAACGAGAACGCGGTCTTCCGCGTGATCAACGGACTGATGCGCTGGGGTGCAACAGTCGTGCACAAGGGCAACGCGATGGTGCACGTCTCCGGTCACGCCGCTGCCGGTGAGCTGCTCTACCTCTACAACCTGGTGCGGCCCACGAACGTGATGCCCGTGCACGGCGAGATCAGGCACCTGCGGGCCAACGCCGATCTCGCCATGGCGACGGGGGTCGAGGCGCGAAACGTGGCCATGGCAGAGGACGGAGTCGTGGTCGACCTCGTCGATGGCCATGCCCGCGTCGTCGGCGCCGTTCCGTGCGGCTACGTGTACGTCGACGGTGCCTCCGTCGGGGACATCACTGAGGCCTCGCTGAAGGACCGCCGAATTCTGGGGACCGAGGGCTTCGTCTCGGTCCACGTCGTCGTCGACTCCGCGACAGGCAAGGTGGTCGGGGGTCCGGTCGTCTCGGCGCGTGGGTTCCTCGAGGACGACGCCGTCTTCGACGATGTGCTGCCGCTGATCACGGCCGCTCTCGAAGAGGCCGGCGGGCGAGGCGTCGGTGAGGCGCACCAGCTGCAGCAGGTCGTGCGGCGCACGATGGGGCGCTGGGTCAGCAGTACGCACCGCAGGAAACCAATGATCATCCCGGTGGTCATCGAGGTCTGAAGACGCGGCGCCTGACTGGGCGTCGAGTCGCCCAGCGCCACTCAAAGCCGACCGAGTGTCCCTCAAAGCGACAGAGCGACACACCGCATCACCAGCGCAGATCGGCTCGTACCCTGGGTAGCCTGCCTCTATGGCCTCGTCTTCCCCGCGGGGCGCCACTCGGTCACGTCCGTCGAGTTCGCGCTCATCGACCTCCACGCGCTCGCGCGCGTCTGCTCGCAGTGCGCCCAAGTCGCGCTCCTCTGCGCGTCGGAGCGGTCCGGGGCCGGCGATGCGCCTGGTGCGGGCGCTCTGGCTGGCGGTCAGAGGTCTCTGGCTCGGGGTGGCTCACCTGCTCGGGGCAGCAGCCCGGCGCATCGGCACCAGTGCCCGCGACCTCGATCCCGAGCAGCGACGCGACGGCATCGGCCTGCTCCTCATCGCGTTGGCTCTGGTTGCCGCTGCTTCGCAGTGGTGGTCGCTCGATGGTCCCGTCGACGTCACGGCGGATGCGGTCGTCGTGGGCAGCGCCGGTCGGCTCGCCTGGGCCGTGCCCGTGCTGCTGATCGGCCTCTCCTGGTGGGTGCTGCGACACCCGGCCGGCCACGCTCCCGCCGGACGTCTCGTGATCGGATGGGCCGCCACCATCGGCGGCGCTCTCGGCCTCGTGCACGCCTTGTCAGGAACCCCTCAACCGGTCGACGGAGCCGAGGCCATGCGGTCGGCCGGAGGTTTCGTCGGCTTCATGGTGGCAGCACCGCTGGTGTCGGGACTCACGGTGTGGCTCGCCGTTCCCCTGATGGTGTTGATGGTCGGGTTCGGGCTCTTGGTGCTCACCGCAACCCCTGTCCACCAGGTGCCCGAGCGGGTCCGGGCCCTTCGTGACCGACTCCTCTTCGGCCAGCCCGACGACGAGGTGATCGACCTCGTCGACTCCGACAGCCACGAGCTGAACGCTCCCGCTCGACCACGGCGCCGCAGTTGGTTCCGCTCGCGTCGCCACGAGCACCCGGCACCAACGGGACCGGAGGCCTTCGAGACGCCCGTGCTGACCGAGGAGACCCCGGTCGACCTCGATGCCGCGTCCGGTGACGACCCCCTCGTCGGCGCGGGTGCGGAAGATCTCGCGCCGGGTTCGGCGCCCGGGGCAGCAGTGGGCGTCGTGATGTCGGAGCGACGCAAGCAGCAGACGGTGGTGCCTCCGGGGCTGAGGCGAGCTCGCCGATGCCTGCTCGCGTCGAACAGCTGCTGCTCGGCGGCGACATCACGTACACGCTTCCTGACCCCGCCCTGTTGCGCACCGGCAGTCCCCACAAGGCCCGCAGCAAGGCCAACGACGCGGTCGTCGCAGCGCTGACCGAGGTGCTCGAGCAGTTCGGTATCGACGCCAGGGTGACTGGATTCAGTCGGGGTCCGACCGTCACCAGGTACGAGGTCGAGCTCGGCCCCGGCATCAAGGTCGAGCGGGTGACGGCCCTGAGCAGGAACATCGCCTACGCCGTCGCGAGTGCCGACGTCCGCATTCTCTCGCCGATCCCCGGCAAGTCGGCGATCGGCATCGAGATCCCCAACACCGACCGCGAGGTCGTGAGTCTTGGTGATGTCATGCGGTCATCGGCGGCGCGCGGCGACCACCACCCGATGGTGGTCGGGCTCGGCAAGGACGTCGAGGGCGGCTATGTGTGCGCCAACCTCGCCAAGATGCCGCACGTACTCGTGGCCGGAGCAACAGGAGCCGGCAAGAGCGGCTGCATGAATGCGCTCATCACCAGTGTGCTGATGCGATCGACTCCCGACGAAGTGCGCATGGTCCTCGTCGACCCCAAGCGCGTGGAACTCACGGTGTATGAAGGCATCCCGCATCTGATCACCCCGATCATCACCAATCCCAAGAAGGCAGCCGATGCCTTGCAGTGGGTCGTCCGCGAGATGGAGATGCGCTACGACGACCTTGCCGCCTACGGGTTCCGGCACGTCGACGACTTCAACAAGGCGGTGCGTGCGGGATCGGTCAAGCCACCGCCCGGCAGTGAGCGCGCGCTCGCGCCCTACCCCTACCTTCTCGTGGTTGTCGACGAGCTGGCCGACCTCATGATGGTCGCTCCGCGCGACGTCGAAGACTCCATCGTTCGCATCACCCAGCTCGCGAGGGCTGCCGGGATCCACCTGGTGCTCGCCACGCAACGCCCCAGCGTCGACGTCGTGACCGGTCTGATCAAGGCCAATGTGCCCAGCCGGTTGGCGTTCGCGACGTCGTCGTTGGCCGACAGCCGCGTGATCCTGGACCAGCCCGGCGCAGAGAAGCTGATCGGGCAGGGCGATGCGCTCTTCCTCCCGATGGGTGCGAGCAAGCCCATCCGGGTCCAGGGCTCCTGGGTCAACGAGCAAGAGGTGGCGGCCGTCGTCGCGCACGTCAAGGCCCAGCTGCAACCGACCTATCGCGACGACATCACTGCCGGTCCCGTGCGCAAGGAGGTCGACGGCGACATCGGCGACGATCTCGACATCCTGCTGCAAGCTGTCGAGCTCGTCGTCGACACCCAGTTCGGCTCCACCTCGATGCTGCAGCGCAAGCTGCGGGTGGGTTTCGCCAAGGCGGGTCGGCTCATGGACCTGATGGAGTCGCGGGGAATCGTGGGGCCGTCTGAGGGTTCCAAGGCCCGTGATGTCCTGCTGAAGCCCGACGAGCTTCCGGCGGTGCTGCTCACCCTGCGCGGGGAGTAGGCCGGGCATGCGGCGCTGGCCCCGCATGGTGGAGGACCGCCGAGGGCGTGGGGCCGGCTGCTTCGGTCGCTTTGTCCTGGCCGGGCCTGCGGCCGTAGACTAGGGGCGTTCGCCGTCTGCGTCCCGAGGGGAGGGTCTTGATGTCTATTGGCGCCGAGGTCCTCGCCGCCCGCGAGGAAGCGGGTCTCTCACTCGCTGAGGTCAGTTCCCGCACCCGGATTCGGGCAACCGTCATTGGTGAGATCGAATCGGACAATTTCGCTCATTGCGGTGGCGACATCTACGCCCGTGGGCACCTTCGCGCCATCGCGACCGCCGTCGGCGTCGATCCGCAGCCCTGGGTCGACGCGTACGACGCCGAGTACGGCACCGTTGCGCCCTCGGCGACCGAGGTCTTCGACTCAGAAACGTCCGCCACCCCGGTGCGCCGCAAGGGCGCCAACTGGAGCGCCGTGATGGCTGCTGCCCTTGTGGTGGCGGTCGGGCTGGTGGCCGTCCAGATCGCTTCCTCCTCGGACGACGGCAGTCGCACCACTACGACAGTGGCCGAGCCGACGCCGACGCCGACCAGCTCTGAGACCGGCGCCACGCCCACCGACAAGCCCTCCCAGGTGGCCAAGGCCGAGCGCGACGAGGTCGTCGTCCGCGTCGCAGCGCTACCTGCTGCCATCAGCTGGGTGCAGGTGACCGCCTCCGACGGGTCGGTGGTCTTCACCGGCCAGATCGGTGGGGGCACGTCGAAGACCTTCCGCGACAAGAACCGACTCTCGCTGGTCATCGGTAACGCAGCGGCCGTCGAGCTGACGGTCAACGGACAAGATCTCGGCAGCCCCGGAGAGTCGGGCCAGGTCGCCCGACTGAAGTTCACTCCGAAGGACCCCGACGGGACCTCAGGCTGACGTGACACCCCGGGTGTCCCTGGTAACGCTGGGCTGCGCGCGCAACGACGTCGACTCCGAAGAGCTGGCCGCCCGCTTCGCCGATGCAGGGTTGACGCTCGTCGACGAGCCGGCCGAGGCCGACGCCGTGGTGGTGAACACGTGCGGATTCGTGGCGGCGGCGAAGAAGGACTCCATCGACACGATGCTCGCAGCTGCCGATCTCAAGGGTCCCGGTGGCCCGCAGGCCGTGATCGCCGTGGGGTGCATGGCCGAGCGCTACGGCACCGAGCTGGCCGCCGAGCTCGACGAGGTCGACGCCGTCCTCGGCTTCGACGACTACCCCGACATCGCCGCCAAGGTGCGGGCCGTCCTGGCCGGTGACACCCCTCCCGCGCCCACTCCCCAGGACCGCCGGCTGCTGCTGCCGATGGCACCTGCTGACCGCGCCGTCAGTGCTCGCCCCGACGACCCGCTCGGGTCGACGACCCGGCCGGGTCCTGCGTCCGGCCCTCGTGTGCCGAGGCGCCGGCTCGACGGGGGTCCGATGGCCCCGGTCAAGATCGCTGCCGGGTGCGACCGTCGGTGCGCCTTCTGTGCGATCCCCCGGTTCCGCGGGTCGTTCGTGTCACGCCCGCCGCACGAGATCGTCGACGAGGTCGGGTGGTTGGCAGGTCGGGGCGTCCGAGAGGTGTTCCTGGTCAGCGAGAACTCCACCTCCTACGGCAAGGATCTTGGCGACCTGCGGGCGCTGGAACAGATGTTGCCGCACCTGACCGAGATCGAGGGGATCGACCGTGTCCGGGTCAGCTACCTGCAGCCGGCCGAGGTGCGACCGGGCCTCATCGAGGCGATGGCAGGCACTCCGGGCGTGGCTCCCTACTTCGACCTCTCCTTCCAGCACGCCAGTGGACCGTTGCTCCGCCGGATGCGGCGGTTCGGCGACGCCGACGCCTTCCTCGAGCTCATCAGCACGGTCCGTTCCTTGGCGCCGACAGCGGGCATCCGGTCGAATGTGATCGTGGGGTTCCCCGGCGAGACCGATCGTGATGTCGAGGTGCTCACTGACTTCCTGACCGCCGCTCGACTCGATGTCGTCGGGGTGTTCGGGTACTCCGACGAGGACGGCACCGAGGCCGCCGGGCTCGACGGCCAGCTCGCCGAGCAGGTCATCGAGGAGCGCAGGCGCCACGTCGACCAGCTCGTCGAGTCGCTCGTGGCCGACCGGGCGGCCGACCGGATCGGCGAGGTGGTCGAGGTGCTCGTGGAGGAGCAGGTCGACGGTCTGGCCACCGGCCGCGCGGCGCACCAAGGACCAGAGGTCGACGGCATCGTCGAACTACCAGGGGTCGTGGCCCCCGTTGGTTCATGGGTAACGGCACGGGTGGTGGAGTCGGCCGGTGCTGATCTCATCGCCGCAGTCGAGTCGGGGTCACCCACCTTCGCCGAAGGTCGGACACCGTGAGCGAGGAGGTGAAGGCGGCCGTCTCGTCCTGGAACCTGCCGAACGCCCTGACCGTCATCCGTCTCTTTCTCGTACCGGTGTTCGTCGCGGTGGCCTGGGTCGGATTCGAGCGCGACGACCAGGCCTGGCAGGCATGGGCAGCCCTGATCTTCCTGGCCGCCGCCATCACCGACCTCCTCGACGGCGAGCTGGCCCGTCGCACGGGCAAGGTCACCTCATTCGGCAAGATCGCCGACCCGATCGCCGACAAGGCCCTCACCGGGGCGGCGCTGATCGTCCTGTCCTGGTTCGACCTGCTGCCCTGGTGGGTCACCGTCGTGATCATCGTTCGCGAGGTCGCGGTGACCGTCCTTCGGTTCTGGGTGATCAGGCACGGCGTCATGGCGGCCAGTCGCGGGGGCAAGCTCAAGACGGCGCTGCAGATCGTCGCCATCACGCTGTACCTCCTGCCGTTGGCCAGTGGGGCTGTCATCGTCGCCCAAGTCGTCATGGCGGTCGCGGTCATCGTCACGCTGCTGACCGGAGTCGACTACGCGCTGCGCGCCCGTGCGCTGCGACGTGCCGAAACGGCGTCCGGTGGGGTCACGCCGTGAGCCAGGCCGGCCGGCTCGCTGCTGCGCTCGTGCCCGCCCTGCACGAGCGAGGACTGACGGTGGCCGTGGCTGAGTCGCTGACCGGTGGGCTGGTGATGGCCACCCTCACTGAGATCCCGGGCGCCAGTGCTGTCCTCCGGGGCGGCCCCGTCGTGTACGCCACTGACACCAAAGCCTCCGAGCTGGGCATCGACGCCGGTCTGCTGGCGTCCCTGGGACCGGTGAGTGCTCGCGTGGCCGAGGCCATGGCCGTCGGTGTTCGAGCCAGGTGGCAGGCGGACATCGGCCTGGCCACCACCGGGGTTGCCGGCCCGGAAGGCCAGAACGGGCACCCGGTCGGTGAGGTCTATGTGGCGCTCGCCGACGCGTCCGACTCCTTCGCACTCCCGTGTTCGTTGGGACAGGCGGGCGATCGGGCGGCCATCCGCCGGCAGGCGGTGGAACGGGCGCTCGTTGCGCTTGCAGCGCACATAGGTATCGCCGGGGAAGCCTCCGCAGGCTGACGCGGTTACACTGGCAGTGCCAGGGCGGCGACCGCCGCTCGGTCTGTCAAAGGACAGGGCCTGTCACGAAGGGATCGCCGATGATCGTGTTGCGTCAGCACCTCGGCGACGAGCTGCGCCGCCAGCGTCAGCAGCAGGGACGCACGCTGCGCCAGGTCTCCGCCTCCGCCCGGGTCTCGCTCGGGTATCTGTCCGAGATCGAACGAGGACAGAAAGAGGCGAGCAGCGAGCTCTTGGCGTCGATCTGCGGCGCCCTCGAGATCCCGCTGTCGGCAGTGCTGCGCAACGTGAGTGACGACATCGCCCTGGCCGAACTTGCGTCGGCCCCGGTCGTGCCCGCGCGCGGTGACGAAGACGGCGACGGCGGCCCGCGTGCGGCCGCCGGGGTGCCAGCCGCCGTCTGACCGTGGCCGATCGCCCGGAAGGCCAAGTTTCGGCAGGGCATCGAAGGGCTCCACAGGCTCGCGCGGGCAATGCCATGGAGCGGGCCCGGACCCAGATCCTTGTCGCTGCCGCTGACCTCGTCGCCGCTGGCGGACGCCGTGCCGTCACCATGGCGTCAGTCGCCCGCACGTCGTCCGTGGCCAAGGCCACCGTGTACAACCACTTCCGCGACCGCGACGAGGTGTTGCACGCGCTGCTGAAGAGTGAAGCTGACCACCTCGTCACTCACTGTGCCGCCGCACCGACCGACGAGCGTCTGCAGGCAGCGGCCCGTTGGTTGAGCAGTTCGCCCGTCATCGACGGACTGCGCCGCCACGACCCGGCCACGCTCGTGAGCGTGGCCAACCGGGCGGCCGCCGAACCCGCCGTTCACGAGGTGGTGGCCGGTTGGTGCACACCCGACCGCAGTTCCGCCGATGCTCTGCGATGGCTGGTGTCATTCGCCGTGGTCCCCGGCGAACCTGGTGAACTGCCCTCCGGGGGAGAGGGGTCGCTCTAGGCCCTCGACGTGCCGCGGCTGCGATCTGGCCGTAGTCGGAGTCCCTTGGCGTGAGCAGGAACCCCGCTTCCTGCAGAGGGTGGCGCCAGGCGGAAGCGCTGATGTCAGTGCCGTCGACGCGCTGCACGTGCAAAGGCGGTCGCTCGCCGGCACGCACTGCGCCGGCGAGCGCGTCAGCCGCCGCTGCGGCCCTGGGCGACTCGGCCTCGCTCCAGGTCAGCAACGACCGGCCGCCACGCTCGACGAAGAGGGCCAGCCCGCGGTCATCGAGCACAACGGTGGCACCGGCCTTGCGACCCGGGCGGTGCGCGTCGGCCGATGCGGGCCAGGCGAGCGCAGCACCATAGGGATTGGCCGGGTCGGTGGCGGCCAGGACGATCGCCGCCGAGGGAGATCCCGAGGGCTCGCCGGCCGTTGAGCTCCGTCGGATCTGGTCGACTGCGGCGCTACCGGCGAACTGGGCGGCGCCGAGTCCCTCGACGAAGTAGCCGCGCTGGATGCGTCCGGCGTCTTCCATGGCTGCCATCACCCGGTAGACCGCGGCGAACCCGCCCGAGACGTTCTCGGTGGCGACGGACCCACGCGTGAGCACGCCATGACGGCTGAGAAGAGCCTCGGACAGCGCGTGCGCGCGGAGCGTCGGAGCGGCGGGTTCGGTGGCGACCCGAAACCACCGCCCCGGGATCTGCTCGCCGGGTGGAACCCGACGCGATCGTCGGCCGGCACCGAGGGCACGGCGTCTCGGGGTGCCTGTCGACGTCGGTGGAGCCAACCGGTGCGACCGGCGGCGGCGGCCCAGCCGCGTGCGCACGGAGGCCAGGGAGTCGTTGGTCAGGACTCCCGTCCAGACCAGGTCCCAGAGCGCCTCGTCGACGACGTCCGAGGAGTAGCCGGGGAGCGCGGAATGTACGCCACGCGTCAGGAGGGCGACGCCGTCTCCGAACAGCTCGAGAACAGCCGACTGCGCCTCGGTGGGGGTCTCGATCGCGACCGGTTGTGGCAGCAGGGTCGACATCTGGTCGGCCGTGACGAAGCCGATCCACCCGTCGCGCTGGGGCAGCCCACCGGCGCCGAACCACATGACGTCACCTGAGCCGGTCAGCTCGTCGAGCCACACCGGTTGGTAGCCCGGGAGACGGGCGGGCAGGATGCTGCGCTCCCACTCCGAAGCGGGAGCAGTGACGGCCCCGAGCTGCTCGATGCTCGGTAGAGGTCGTCGACGCTGCCTGCTCGACCCCCTGGGTTCACGCCTTGCCATGCGGGCAGGAAAGTGGCGAGGGCTTCGCTCGCCACGGGCTCTGCCGCTTGCTGCGCCAGCGCGAGGCTGGCGCGGCGGATCTGGCGAAGCACCTCGGCGTCGCACCACTCGGCGCCGGTCTCGCCGGGGCGGAAGGCGCCGGCCACCACTCGTCCGCTGGCCGCCAGCCGTTGCAGGGCGGTGTCGACGACGGCGGGACCGAGAGAGAGGTCGTGCGCTGCGTCGTTGGTCGCAAAGGGCCCGTGGGTGCGGGCGAAGCGCGAGACGAGATCACCCACCGGATCGGCGACGGAGGCAGTGAATACGCCGGAAATCCCCGGGGGCAGCGGGATGCCGATGGCGTCGCGCAGCCGAGCGAGGTCCTCGACAGCGACCAGCCGCTCGCCGGCCGGTAGGCGCAGGAACACGGCCCGGTTGGTGTTGACGAGGGCCGACGCCCAGGCGGGATCTGCACCGCGCCTGACGAGGTCGTCGTCGGAAAGGGGTCCGAGGACGCGCAGGGCATCTGCGACCGCCTCAGGATCGCGGAGGCGTCGTTCGTCGGTGAGCCAACCGACCCGACGCTCGACGAGCGCGATGGCGTCCGGGTCGAGCAGCTCGCGGAGCTCGGCCTGCCCCAGGAGCTCGGCGAGCAGCGTTGCGTCGACCGACAGCGCGGCGGCCCGGCGCTCGGCCAGCGGTGCGTCGCCTTCATAGAGAAAGGCGCCGACGTAGGAGAAGAGCAGGGAACGGGCGAACGGTGACGGTTGCTGCGTCTCGACCTCGACGATCTGCATCCTGCCGCGGTCGAGATCGGTGAGCAGGTCGCGCAGGCCAGGAACGTCGAAGACATCCTGAAGGCACTCGCGCATCGTCTCGAGCACGAGTGGGAACGTGGGGTGACCGGAAGCGACTCCGAGCAGCTGCGCGGAGCGCTGGCGTTGTTGCCACAGTGGGGTGCGTCGATCGGGGCGACGTCGCGGCAGCAGAAGAGCACGGGATGAACACTCGCGGAAGCGGGCCGCGAATAGGGCCGACCCCCAGACCGCGTCGGTGACCTCACGTTCGACGTCGGCGGGATCGATGAGCAGATGGTCGCTCAGCGACGGTGCTCCGCCGTCATCGGAGTCACCGAGGTCAGGGAGTCGAAGAACGATGCCGTCATCGGACGGCATCACCTGCACGTCCATGTCGAGGTCGTTGCGCAGGCGCGCCGCGATGGCCAGCGCCCACGGCGTGTTCACGCGCCCGCCGGCGAGGGAGTGCACCACGAGTCGCCAGTCGCCGATCTCGTCGCGGAAGCGTTCGACCACTATCGTGCGGTCGTCGGGGACCACCCCGCAGGTCTCGCGCTGCTCGGCCAGGTAGGCGATGGCGTTCGTCGCGGCGTTGTGGTCGAGACCTACGGCGGTCAGCTGTCCTTCGGCGCTTTCGGCCGTGGCCCCCCGTAGCTGTCGGATCGTGGCCCCAATGGCCTGACCGAACTCGCGGGGGCGTCCCACCGTGTCTCCATGCCAGAAAGGGAGCTTTCCGGCGCGCCCCGGTGCCGGGCTCACGAGCACCTGGTCGTGGGTGATGTCGACGATCTGCCACGACGTCGATCCAAGGGCGAAGACGTCACCGACGCGCGACTCGTAGACCATCTCTTCGTCGAGCTCGCCCACCCGGCGCCCCGGTCCGCCTCCGCCGGCCAGGAACACCCCGTAGAGACCGCGGTCGGGGATGGTCCCCGCGTTGATGACGGCAATGCGTTGGGCGCCAGGACGTGCAGTGAGGACGTCGTCGTCCCGGTTCCACACCAGTCGCGGCTTCAGCTCGGCGAAGGCGTCGGAGGGGTAGCGGCCGGCCAGCATGTCGAGCACGCCGTGCAGTGCCGAGTCGGGCAGCGATCGGAAGGGATCGGCTCGGCGGACCGTGGACGCCAGGTCGGTGACCGTCCAGTCGTCCATGGCGACCATCGCCACCACCTGCTGGGCGAGGACGTCGAGCGGGTTGCGCGGGACGGCGAGCTCTTCGATCTGGCCCTTGCGCATGCGCTCGACAGCCACCGCGCTGGGCAACAGGTCGCCGCGGTGCTTGGGGAAGAGAACGCCGCGCGAGATGCCCCCGACCTGGTGGCCGGCCCGTCCGATGCGCTGCAGGCCGCTCGCCACCGAGGGCGGCGACTCGACCTGGACGACGAGGTCGACGGCACCCATGTCGATCCCGAGCTCGAGGCTGCTCGTCGCGACGACGGCGGGAAGCGTGCCCTGCTTGAGCTGCTCCTCGATCTCGCTGCGTTGCTCGCGGGAGACCGACCCGTGGTGGGCGCGCGCGATCTCGGTATCGGGGTTGTCAGCAGGACGCGGCAGCGTGGCGCCTGCCTGGGCCATGACGGCGGCGGGGGCCGAGGCTGGTGGGGTCAGCTCGCTTCCGGTGGCGCGTCGCTCCGCCTCTTCGTTGAGTCGTGCAGCCAGGCGCTCGGTGAGGCGGCGGGAGTTGGCGAAGACGATGGTCGACCGATGCTCTTCGACGAGATCGACGATCCTGGACTCGACGTGCGGCCACAGCGACGGTGGCGTCGCCGTCGGCTCACCGTCGACATCGAGGGCGGCGTGGTCACCGACCGCAGTGAGGTCTTCGACGGGTACGACGACGGAGAGGTCGAACTCCTTGTCGCTTGGCGGTTGGACGACGGTGACCGGCTGCGCACCACCGAGAAAGGCGGCCACGGTCTCCGTGGGTCGAACGGTCGCCGACAACCCGATGCGCTGCGCAGGGGAGTCGAGAAGATCGTCGAGACGTTCCAGTGACAACGCAAGGTGCGCTCCACGCTTGGTGCCGGCGACGGCATGCACTTCGTCAATGATCACCGTCGAGATGCTGCTCAGCGTCTCTCGCGCCTTGGAGGTGAGCATCAGATAGAGCGACTCGGGGGTGGTGATGAGCAGCGTGCTCGGGCGACGGAGCTGCCGCTGACGCTCTGCCGGTGGTGTGTCGCCGGAGCGAATGGCGACCGAGATGTCGGGAGGAGTGAGACTGTCACGTTCGTAGGCGTTGCGAATGCCGGCGAGCGGTGCACGCAAGTTGCGTTCGACGTCGACCGCGAGGGCCTTGAGCGGCGAGACGTAGAGCACCGTGGTGGCGGGGTCGGCCGGTGGCTCTGAGGCGCAACGGTCGAGTGCCCACAGGAAGGCGGCGAGGGTCTTGCCGGACCCTGTCGGGGCGACGACAAGCGTGTGCTGTCCCTCACTCACGGCCTGCCACGCGGCCTCCTGCGCCGGCGTGGGTTCGGCGAAGACGGTCGTGAACCACCCCCGGGTCTGGGGGGAGAAGGCAGAGAGAGCTGACGGCACCTGCTCATCTTGGTCGGTGCCTGTGACAGTGCCCACCCAGGGCCACCCGCTCTCAGCGCGCGGGAGTGCGTCGCGGCGTGCTGGCGGCGTCGGAGTGCGGTGGCCCGATCTTCACCGGCGTGGGCGCTTGTGGACCAGGGACAGAGACGGATGAATGGAGACATGTCAGCGCTGACCCATGCATCGCCTCGTTCTCGCACGCGCCGCTCAGCCTCGCTGGCTGCTCTCATGGTGCTCGCCATCGTGTCGCTGTCCGGCTGCTTCAAGCTCGACATGTCGTTGGAGCTGTCACCTGACAACACCGTCGACGGCTCGATCATCCTGGCGGTCAACCGAGCCCAGGCCGAGCTCTTCGGCGGCGAGGACGCGCTGCGCGAGTCGTTGTCCGGCGAGGGCGGCAGCCTGATCGACGATGCGCCTGACAGCGGCACCGTCGAGACCCGCGACTACGAGGACGACGACTGGATCGGCAACGAGTACGTGTTCAAGGACGTGGGCCTCGACGAGTTCAGCGGCGCCGACACGGGCGAGCTGTCCATCACGCGTGAGGGGGACACCTTCGTGGTCGAGGGCGTGCTCGATCTCTCGCAAGGCACCGAAGCCGATGCAGGGGCTGCGGCTCTGCTGGAGTCCGCCGAGACCGAGATCTCGATCACCTTTCCGGGTGCGGTGCAGAGCAGCAACGGCGTCGAGGACGGAAACACCGTCACCTGGTCACCGAAGGCTGGTGAGAGCACGGAGCTGTCAGCGGTAGGGAGCGCCGAGGCGGGGCTCCCGATCACCCTGATCGCTGCGGTGGCTGCGCTGGTGGGCCTGGTCGCTGTGGGGATCGTGCTGCTCGTCGTCCTGCGCGGCCGCCAGGCTGCTGCACTGCCTGCCGCCGGACCTCTTCCCGAGGGCAGCGTTGTTCCTGATGCCCCGCAGTCCGCGGCGCCGCCCACCGACGAGCCACCCGCACCTCAGGCTCCTCCCGCTCCCTGAGTGATGAGCAGCCACCTGTCGTACAGTCGCCTGCGTGCGATTCACCGACTTCTGGGACCGGATGGAGACCCATCTCGGCGCCTCCTATGCACGCAGCTATGCGCGCGACCATGTCCTGAGCCAGCTCGAGGGGCGCACCGTCGAGCAGGCGCTCGCCGACGGTGAAGACGCGACGCGGGTGTGGCGCGCGGTCGTTGTGGCGCTCGACCTGCCCGCTCGCTACCGGTGACACCGCGATGAGCCCCCGATGACCACGCCGATCACCACGCCCGTGCAGCGGCGAACGGTTCGCGTCCTGGCCGCCGCCCAGGTGCTGACAGGTGTTGGCGTCGGTGCCGGCGTAGCGGCCGGCAGCTTGCTCGTGGCCGACCTCACCGGAGCGGAGGGTCTGGCTGGTCTGGCGCAGACGGCCGGCGTCGTGGGGGCGGCCGTTGCCGCAGGCCCGCTCGCCTGGCTGTCGGTGCGTTCCGGACGCCGTATCGGCCTCGTGACGGGGCTCTGGATCGCTGCGGCCGGAGCGCTGGTCGTGATCGGTGCCTCGGTTCTCGAGGTGGTCCCGCTCGTGCTGCTGGGGACGTTCGGGGTCGGAGTCGCGTCAGCGGTCGGGCTGCAGGCCAGGTATGCGGCAAGCGACCTGGCCGCACCGGTCCACGTCGGACGTGACCTGTCCATGGTGGTCTGGGCGACGACCGTGGGTGCGGTTCTGGGACCGAACTTGATGCAACCGGCTGCCAACCTCGCCGAGCTGCTGGGCCTGCCGCCGTTGAGTGGTCCCTACCTGGTCACCGCCTCCAGCATCACGCTGGCGGCACTACTGGTTGCCGGCATGCTGCGCCCGGATCCGCTGCTTGCGGCCCGCGACCTGGCAAGGGCTTCCAGGGCCGAGGACTACCTGGAACCTCGGCAGATGGGGATGGTCGCCGAGCTCACGCATGGGGCCAGAGTGGTGCGGTCGGCACCGGGGGCAACCCTCGCCGTCGCTGCGATCGCTGTCGGCCACGTCGTGATGGTCATGGTGATGGTCATGACGCCGGTGCACATGCAGCACGTCGACGTCACGCTGCAGGTCGTCGGGCTGGTGATCAGCGTGCACATCCTGGGCATGTACGCGTTCTCACCGATCGTTGGGTGGCTCGCAGACCGACGAGGCAGTGTCGCGGTGATCAGCGGCGGAGTGGTGGTGCTCGCGCTCTCGACGCTGATCGCCGGAACGGCGCCCGGCGACTCGGTCGTGCAGCTCGGGATCGGCCTCTTCCTGCTCGGCCTGGGGTGGTCGGCCACCTTGGTGGGTGGTTCGGCGCTGCTCTCGACGTCAGTGCCCGAGGAAACCCGCCCGGCGGCGCAGGGGGTCGGGGACACGGTCATGAACGTGGCGGCGGCGATCGGCGGCGTCCTGGCCGGAGTCATCGTCTACACGGCCTCGTACGGGTGGCTGAACGCCGCCGCCGCTCTGTGTCTCGTACCCTTGGCGGCTGCGCTGGTGAGGCGGCGTGTCGCAGATGCCGTTCGAACACCTGTTCGGTAGAGTCACCGCGACGCATCACGCAGGTCCGCTATCCACAGCCCGAGGGCGTCGCCCTCCGACTGTCAGAGGTCCGGCGTAGCGTCGCCAGCGACATCAGGGTCACGGCATGCTCACCGCGTGCGCGACCGTGTACCGACAGGCACCGACCACCCGTGAAGGGGAACTCATGGCAGACCGCGACAAGGCCCTCGACTCCGCACTCGCCCAGATCGAGCGTCAGTTCGGCAAAGGGTCCGTCATGCGTCTCGGCGACGAGACACGCGCGCCGGTCGAGGTGATCCCGACCGGGGCCATCTCGCTCGACATCGCTCTCGGCATCGGGGGTCTTCCGCGCGGACGCGTCGTGGAGATCTACGGCCCCGAGTCGTCGGGTAAGACGACGGTGGCTCTCCACGCCGTCGCCAATGCTCAGGCCCAGGGGGGCATCGCCGCCTTCATCGACGCCGAGCACGCGCTCGACCCCGAGTACGCCAAGAAGCTCGGTGTCGACACCGATGGCTTGCTGGTGTCGCAGCCAGACACCGGTGAGCAGGCGCTCGAGATCACCGACATGCTGATCCGCTCAGGCGCGATCGACATCATCGTGATCGACTCGGTGGCGGCCCTGGTGCCGCGCGCTGAGATCGAGGGCGAGATGGGCGACAGCCACGTCGGCCTGCAGGCGCGGTTGATGAGCCAGGCGCTCCGCAAGATCACCGGGGCGCTGAGCCAGACCGGCACCACCTGCATCTTCATCAACCAGCTTCGCGAGAAGATCGGTGTCTTCTTCGGATCACCTGAGACCACCACCGGCGGCAAGGCGCTGAAGTTCTACTCGTCGATTCGGCTGGACGTCCGACGGATCGAGACGCTGAAAGACGGTACGGAGCCGGTGGGAAACCGCACCCGGATCAAGGTCGTCAAGAACAAGATGGCTCCGCCCTTCAAGCAGGCTGAGTTCGACATCCTGTACGGCCACGGAATCTCGCGCGAGGGCTCGTTGCTCGACCTCGGTGTCGAGCATGGCTTCGTCCGTAAGTCCGGCGCCTGGTACACGTACGAGGGTGACCAGCTCGGTCAGGGCAAAGAGAACTCGCGCAACTTCTTGATCGACAATCCCGACCTCGGCAACGAGATCGAGAAGAAGATCAAAGAGAAGCTCGGAGTCGGGCCACAGGTTGATGCCGAGGCTGCAGACATCGACCTCACCGAACCTGCTCCTGTCGACGCCTAGCAGTGCCGAGGGCAGCGAAGGTGGCTCGCGAGCGGTCGCCGGAGTCAGAGGCGTTTGCCGAGGCTATCGGGCCTGAAGTCGATGCCGACCCCGTCGAGGTCGCCAAGCAGATCATCCTGAACCAGATCAGTGCGAGCGCCAAGAGCCGGCACCAGCTGGCGCAGGTGCTTGCGCGCCGAGAGGTGCCCGATGACGCCGCCAGACAGGCGTTGGACCGGTTCACCGAGCTCGGCTACATCGATGACGCGGCGTTCGCCCGGGGGTGGGTGGAGTCACGACAACGCACCCGCGGCCTCGCCGCCCCTGCCTTGCGGCGCGAGCTGCGTGACAAAGGCATCGCTGCTGACCTGATCGACGAAGTGCTGCTGGCCTGCGTCGATGCTGACACCGAGCGGGTCACCGCTGGCGAGCTCGTCGACAAGAAGCTTCGGGCCATGCGCTCGGGGCGGCACGTTGACCGCGACACGACCACCCGCCGCCTCGTGAGCATGCTGGCCCGCAAGGGATACCACTCGTCGGTGGCGTACAGCGTGGTGCGCGAGCGGCTCGATCAGGCCGAGACCGGCTAGGGCAACAGGTGGGTGAGCCCATCGTCACGATCCGACCGCTGGCGTCCACCGTTGCCTCCGTCCAGCACTCCCACTGCGGGAAGCGGCTGAACGCCCGGTTGCCGTTGTCGCGGCCCCAACCAGCCTGACGCGCGAAGCAGTTCACTGAATGGCCATTCAGTGAACTGGTACGGTGGTTCGGTTGTCCACCGACGAGGAGACCACCGTGACGACAGTGGAACGCCACACCCTGCCCGGCCGCGACTACCGCGACCCGGAGATCTACGAGCTCGAGCGCCAGCGCATCTTCCTGCAGTCCTGGTTCTGTGCCGGCCGCGAAGAGCAGGCCCCCGGCCCTGGCGACTGGTTCACCGTTGACGTGGTCGGCGAGAGCATCATGGTGCTGCGCGGTGACGATGGCGAGCTGCGCGCGTTCTACAACGTCTGCCGCCACCGCGGCTCACGTCTCCGCGAGGAGCCCAGCGGGAATGACAAGGGCACGATCATGTGCCCGTACCACGCCTGGTGCTACGACCTGAAGGGCGACCTCGTCGTCACGCCGAAGGTCGATGAGGACGAGATCGATCGCTCCAAGCTGTCGCTCTGGCCGGTGCATCTCGATGTGTGGCAAGGCTTCGTCTTCGTCAACCTCACGAAGGGCTCTCCGCGTCCGCTGCGCGAGACCATCGGCGCGGCGTACGACGACATGCTGAGCTTCGAGCGGTTCGACATGGACGAGCTGCGGATCGGTGCGTCGTCGGAGTGGCTCGTCGAGGCGAACTGGAAGATCATCATCGAGAACTACAACGAGTGCCTGCACTGCCCGACCGTGCATCCCGAGCTGGTCGAGGTGATTCCGGCCTACCGCAAGGGCTATGTGTTCGAAGAGGGTCGAGACGACGGCGGGGTCACCCTGGCCAGCGGCGGTACCTATGCGCCCGGGGTCGACACGCTTCCGACGCTCCCATCGATGAACGAGCTCGACGCTCGTTCGGTCTACGGCGGCACCATCTTCCCGAACATCATGATCGACACCTCGGGTACGGCGATCATCGTCACGCAGCTGTTTCCGCAGGGACCGACGCGGACGCGTCAGGTGGGGTGGTACCTCTTCCACCCCGATGCGATCAACGCACCTGGCTTCGACCCCAGTGGACTCGTGCAGTTCGGCGAGCTCGTGGCCGGCCAGGACAACGCCATCTGCGAGCGGGTCCAGCGCGGCGTCAGCTCGCAGGCGTTCGACCACGGCGTGTATCCCGAGAAGGACAAGTGGGTGTACGCCTTCAACCAGCGCTATCTGCAGGAGCGCGACGGCGGCTGAGACGTGCGGTGAAGCGGGCGGCTCGAGCCAGGTCATCGACGTGGGACGCGCCACCCGCACCATTACGCCGGCGCCCAGGGAATGGGCAAGATGAGTGAGGTGCCGTCTTTGGCGGCGGTAGCACCCACGTCGGTTCTTCGTCGCTCGCCCTGCGCGGAAACGCTCGCACACCACTGGTAGCGCGTTTCCGCTGGTGGCTCAGTATCGACCACAGGCGACACAGGCAGTACCATCACGCCGGCTGGGGGGTAGCTCCATCGCCAGCACGCCTTCACGAGTAGGCGCGGCCAAATGAGGAGTTTCTTGAGATGGCGCTTCTAGGTCTCTTGCTTCTTTCCAACGCCGTACTGCACGGCGTCATCATCGGACGCTTCGGCATCAAGGGAAACGAGCCGCCCGCATTGTTCGGGATCTTGTACGCGGGATTGGCGCTCGCCGTCTTCCGCGACTGGGACCCCGCGGTACTCGCCACGCTGGTTGTCACTGCGGTGGGACTTGTCGGTCTCGCGCTGAATTTCAAGAAGCTGCAGCACGAGACAACGGTCGAAAAGATCATCTTCGTTGTGGGGTCAGCGACGATTGTCGTCGCTGCATACCTGCTTCTCCTCCAATAGTGCCTGATCGCATTCACCTCTTGCTCTCACACACCCGCGGGTGTGTTCGGCACACTCGAGGACGACTGCACCGACGTGCGTCACAGTGGGCGCCTTGGGCGCCCGCTATCTCCGTGTTCGGCCGACGAAAAGTGGTCGCGCCGCTCTAGCGGTGGCGAGACCCGAGGGTTGTGTTACCAGCCCCGGCATCGACGGCAGGTGGCAGGTCGCGCGGATCGACCGGGCCTTGGCGCGGGTGCAGGAAGATCCCGGCGCGTGGCTTGGGCTCGATGTACGTGCTCTTCGGCGGCATCACCTCACCGCGTTCAGCCACCGATATGAGTTCGGCGTGCGTGGGGGCAGCGAGCACGAAGAAGGCATCGTCGGGGTGGGTGGCCGCAACCTCGTGTGCATCCTTCAACTCCGAGACGTAGCTGACCCGGTCGTGCCCCGAGGCAACGCCCACGTGAGGCAGCAGGATCTCGGCGTCCAGACGCGCGACGTCAAGCGCGGCCGCACCCTCGTTCTCGGTCGTGGGTAGCTGCACGCGGTACCAGGCCCCGGCCAGGTGCAGGTCGAACCCTCCGTGCGCACGGGTGGGGCCGGAGGCCACGGTCACGTCAGCGGTCCGCCTCAGATCCGCGAGCAGTGCCGGCGGATCGAACGGTCCCGACACGAGCCGGTCGAAGGCGAGAAGGTGAGTCTGGCTCTCGGGGTAGAGCACGCAGAGCACTGTTCCGCCGCGGGGGCTGCCGTGGTCGCGCCAGCGGGCGACGGTCGCCGCAACGCGGTGATGGCCATCGGCGACGTAGTGGCGCAGGGCGCTGAGTCGTTCGATCAACACCGCCGCATCGCGATCGGAGACCCGCCACACCTGCTGCTCGACGTGGGTGATGTCGGTGACCGTGAGCAACGGGGGCTGCGACATCGTGGCGTTGACGATCGACTCGACGTCGGCATCGTCCCGGTGCATCACGGCGACGAGCTCTGAGCGGGTGGGTACTGCCTCGAAGTGCTTGGCGAGCGCCTTCACCTTCTCGGGTTTGACGTCTTCGTGACCGAGGACGCGCCCGTCGACGAAACCGCTGGCGTCGAGGTCGGCAACGACCCCGGTGTGCACGTCTCCATCGCGGTCGATGCGGTAGATGTAGAGCGCCGGGTCGCCGAGGTCGCCGTACGAGTCCGAGCGCAGCAGGCGCTCGAGGCCGGCCGCATTCGCGGCGCCGATGTCTTCGTACGAGGCGCCTGGCATGTCGAGGGCGGAGCGGGTCACGTTCAAGTAGCTCAGGGGGTTCTCGAGGAGCAGGTTGGCGCGCTGCGCCGCGCTCAGGGCGTCATGCATGGGGCACACGACGTCGGTGGCGTGGATCGCCTTGACGATCCGCGCAGGAAACGGCCTGACCAGGGTCATTGGCGCGACTCTGACGTCAGCACCGCGGGGTTCACCACGTGGATGGGGGCATCGCCGGCGAAGGCTGCGACGACATCGACGACTCCCTCGGCGACGGCCAGCTGCGCCTGCTCCGTGGACGCCCCGATGTGGTGCGTCCCCACGACGGCAGGGTGGATCGACAGCGGGGACGTCCACTCGGCTGTGCCCGTTGCCGGCTCGTCCGGAAACACGTCGAGCCCGGCGCGGATCCGCCCGTCGTTCAGCGCATCGAGCAAGGCGTCAGAGTCGACGACATCGGCGCGGGAGGTGTTGATGAGGATCGCCCCTGGCCGCATCGCGTCGATCGTCTCGCGGTCGACGATTCCGGCGGTCGAAGGGCCTGCGGGGATGTGAAGCGACAGGATGTCGACTGCTGCGGCGAGGGACGGCAAGGAGTCGAGCAGGTCGATGCCGAGGTCGGTGATGCGGGCCTGTGACTCGGAGGACCGGCCGGGGCGTTGCAGTGCAATGACCTTCATGCCGAACGCCTTGGCGCGTTGTGCCACCCCGAGCCCGATGCTGCCGAGGCCGACGATCCCAAGAGAGGCGCCGGCGAGGCCGCTGGCGCCCTTGGTCATTCCTTTCTTGTCCCACTGACCGTCACGCATCTTGATCACGCCGTCCGGGATGCGCCGGTCGATGGCGAGCATGAGACCGAAGGCGAGCTCGGCGACGGCAGCCGCATTTCGACCGGGCACGTTGCTCACGACGACACCGGCCGACGTGGCAGCAGCGACATCGATGGTGTTGGTCCCGGCCCCGGCGCGCACCACCAGGGTGAGGGCCTTGCCGGCCGCAATCGTGGCCTGAGTCACCTTCGTGCTGCGCACGATCAGCGCCTCATGGTCGCCAATATGATCCGGCAGCGTGTCGCCCGAGAGGTCTGCGTTGATGACGCAGGTATGGCCGGCGGACTCGAGCGCGGCGACCGCCGAGGCTTCGAGCGAGTCGGCAACGAGGATGCGCATGGTGACCTCTCATCGGGCGGCTGGATCGACGGGTGAACGGGGCAGGCGGGTCGTGCGGGCTGTTGGAACGGACGAGCCATAGTCAGCGAGCCATGATCAGCCTGACAGGGCTGTCACCCTGGGGGCGAGCATGTGATCCACGATGTGGCATAACTATCCCACGCGGTGGCACCCCGCGGGGGGCAATCGTGAACACCTACCCTTGAGCCTGTGACGGCACGGACGTACGAGGTACGCACCTACGGGTGCCAGATGAACGCGCACGACTCCGAGCGACTCGCCGGCTCGTTGGAGGCCGCTGGGTACGTGCAGGCGGCTGGCGAGCAGACGCCGGACGTCGTCGTGTTCAACACCTGTGCAGTGCGCGAGAACGCCGACAACCGGCTCTACGGCAACCTCGGACACCTGGCCCCCGTCAAAGAGGCGAACCCTGGCATGCAGATCGCCGTCGGCGGCTGCCTGGCGCAGAAGGACCGCAGTCGCATCGTCGAGCGGGCACCGTGGGTCGACGTGGTGTTCGGCACCCACAACGTGGGAGCCCTGCCGGTGCTTCTCGAGCGGGCCCGGGTCCACGACGAGGCGCAGGTGGAGATCCTGGAGTCGCTGGAGGTCTTTCCCTCGACCTTGCCGACCAGACGTGAGTCGGTCTACGCGGCGTGGGTGTCGATCAGCGTGGGCTGCAACAACACCTGCACCTTCTGCATCGTGCCGTCGCTCCGCGGTGTCGAGAAGGACCGTCGCCCCGGCGAAGTACTGAGTGAGGTACGGGCGTTGGTGGACGAGGGCGTCCTTGAGGTGACGCTGCTCGGTCAGAACGTCAACTCGTACGGGGTCGAGTTCGGTGACCGGTTCGCCTTCGGAAAGCTGTTGCGGGCATGTGGTGAGGTCGACGGGCTCGAGCGGGTGCGATTCACGTCACCGCATCCGCGTGACTTCACCGACGACGTGATTGCAGCCATGGCTGAGACGCCGAACGTGATGCCCTCCCTGCACATGCCGCTTCAGTCTGGTTCAGACGATGTGCTCAAGGCCATGCGTCGCTCGTACCGACGCGAGAAGTACCTCGGCATCATCGAGCGAGTGCGTTCCGCCATGCCGGACGCCGCGATCACCACCGACATCATCGTCGGATTTCCCGGTGAGACCGAGGCTGACTTCGAGCAGACGCTGGAGGTGGCGGCGCAGGCCCGCTTCTCCAGCGCGTTCACCTTTCAGTACTCCAAGCGCCCCGGGACGCCGGCAGCTGACATGGCGGACCAGGTGCCGGCAGAGGTCGTGAAGGAGCGCTACCAGCGTCTGGTCGAGCTGGTCGACGACATCGCCTGGGACGAGGCGAAGAAGCAGGTAGGGCGCACTGTCGACGTGCTCGTGGCTGAGGGAGAGGGCCGCAAGGACGAGGCGACCGGGCGACTGTCTGGGCGTGCCGCTGACAACCGGCTGGTGCACTTCGCGGTGAACGCAGGTGTGCCCGACGCAGCCGCGGCAGCCGCAGGCAACACCGCCGACGTTCCGCGTCCGGGCGACATGGCAAGCGTGCAAGTGACGTATGGCGCACCGCATCACCTGGTCGCTGACGGTCCCGTCTGCGTCACTCGGCGTACCGCTGCGGGCGATGCCTGGGAGCGGCGCCAGTCAGAGGTCGGCTGCGGGCCTGTGGGTGGGGCGGGGGCCTCCAGCGATGTGGGTCCGATCGTCCTTGGCCTGCCCACGGTCGGCGCTACCCCGGTGCTCTGACGGTGCTGGTCACTGCCGCCTTCTTGCCTCATCCACCCTTGTTGGTCGCCGAGGTGGCCGCGGGTGCTGCGAGCGAGCTTGCCGGCATGAGGGATGCGTGCTCGGTGGCCCTGCAGCGCGTGGTGGACGCGAACCCGGACCTGGTGATCGTCGTGGGCGGCGACGCCGGGCGGTCGACCTATGGCGCTGGAGCGCGTGGCTCGTTCGCCGGCTTCGGCGTTGCCGTGACGGCGGCGCTGCCTGGGGCCGACGCGGATGGCAGCGTCGCTGAGCGCGACGGCGACCGGGGACGGGACCGCCTTCCCCTGTCGCTGACGATCGCGGCCATGCTCATGGAACGCGTGGGGCCCTGGCCGTCGGTGCGTGGCGAAGGCCTGCCGACGGCGATGACGCCGGTGGACGCGGTTGCGCTCGGAGCGGAGTGGGCCGACTCAGCAGAGCGCGTCGCGCTGATCGCAATGGGCGATGGAGCGGCGACGTTGACCGTGAAAGCCCCCGGGTACCTCGTCGAGGGCGCCGAGCAGTGGCAGAAGCTCGTGACACAGGCGCTTGCCGAGGCCGACGTGGCGGCCATCAAGGCGATCACCTCTACTGATGCCGACACCTTCCAGGCCGCGGGGCGAGTCGCGTGGCAGGTGGCCGCCGGCGCGGCCGATCCGAGTGGAGCCGAGCGATGGGTCGGTGAGCTGCTCGCCGACGAATCTCCCTACGGCGTCGCGTACTTGGTGGCCGTCTGGCAGCGGACATCGACGTGATCGCCGTCGTGGGGTCGACCGCAGTTGGCAAGTCTGACTTCGCAGTGCGCCTGGCGCACGAGCTCGAGGAGAGCGGCGGCGCCGAGATCGTCAACGCCGACTCGATGCAGGTCTATCGCGGTATGGACATCGGGACCGCGAAACTGACCAGTGAGGAGTGGCACGGCGTCCGTCATCACCTGCTCGACATCTGGCCGGTCACCAAGACGGCCACCCTCGCCGAGTACCAGCGTCTGGCACTCGAAGCTGTTGCTGACATCACGGCACGAGGTCGAACTCCGATCATCGTCGGAGGCTCGGGAATGTACGTCCATGCGGTCGTCGATCGGTGGGACATCCCAGGCACCGATCCCGAGACCCGGGCAGCCCTTGAGGCTGAGCTCGCAACGCTGGGACCGCAGGACTTGCACGCGCGTCTGGCTTCCCAGGATCCGGCAGCAGCGTTGGCGATCCTTCCGACCAATGGGCGGCGGATCGTGCGCGCATTGGAGGTAGTTGCACTGCGGGGGTCGTTCTCAGCGACGCTGCCCACCTTTGCCCCCAACCCCGACGTGCGGTTGATCGGGCTGAAGCTGTCGCGCCAGCAGCTCGATGAGCGCATCGAGCAACGGGTGGCACGCATGTGGCAGCACGGTCTCGTGGACGAGGTGCTTGCTCTGGAACGCGACGGTCTTCGAGAAGGTCGCACGGCGTCCCGCGCGCTGGGTTACGCGCAGGTGCTGGGGTTCTTGGCGGGGGGGTGCACCGAGCAGGAGGCGCGCGACGCGACCGTTCGCGCGACCCGGCGTTTTGCACGCAAACAGGAGTCGTGGTTCGGACGAGATCCCCGGATCGAGTGGCAGCCCGCCGAGCCACGCCCATGAGCCTCGCGAAAGCGTAGGGTCGACGCTGTGAGCGCGCCGCCGACATCAGGATCAGCAGCTGGGGTACCGGGAGCTTCTGTGGGCGGTGCCGGCCCGTCATTCCTCAAGGGGCACGGGACCGAGAACGACTTCGTGGTGCTGCTCGACCCCGAGAGTGGCTTCGGGCTCACCGAGCGACAGGTGCGCGCGCTGTGCGATCGGCACCGCGGGCTCGGGGCCGATGGCGTCCTGCGTGCGATTCCCGCCGAGAACGGCACCGACTGGTTCATGGACTACCGGAACGCCGACGGGAGCGTCGCGGAGATGTGCGGCAACGGGGCCCGGCTCTTCGCCCTGGCTCTGCGCGACGCTGGGCTGGTCACCTCCGACGCCTTCACCCTGCAGACGCGCGGGGGCGCGCGTCCGGTGACCATCAGCGGGGACGAAGTGAGCGTGGGTATGGGTGCGGCGACCTCCAGCGCCGCGCAGGTCACCGTATTCGTCGCACGGCATCACTGGACGGCCACACCGGTGTGGGTGCCCAACCCCCACGCGGTTGCCTTCGTCGACGACCTGGCCGACGCGGGTGACCTCGTCAACGCCCCGGAGGTGACGCCCGCGTCAACGTTTGCGAACGGCGTCAACGTCGAGTTCGTAGTCGAGCGGGGGGCTGCGCATGTGGCGATGCGGGTGCATGAAAGAGGAGTTGGCGAGACCCGCTCCTGCGGCACAGGGGCAGTCGCAGTGGCGTGGGCGTGGCGGCAGCATTCGGGCGTCGAGTCCGCGACGGTCCGGGTGGACGTCCCCGGAGGGACTGTGCACGTCGAGGAGCGTCCCGATGGTGACTTGATTCTTCGGGGACCAGCGGTGATCGTCGCTCGCGGCGTCATCGACGACCAATGGTGGAAGGAGAACGCGTGAGCGCGTCGTTGACCCTCCGTGAGGTGGTGGTGGCCGCAAAGGGCCCGATCGGCAGCCTGGGCGGGGCCTGGATGACCGGCCCGGAGGAGGAGGCAGCGACCGAGGCAGCCGGTCTCGAGGGCTGGCAGCTCTACTTCCTCGGTCGCCATGGCGTCCTCGGCGACGTCGATGCTGACGTGGTGCTCGCCGCCGCCTATGTGTTTCCGGCTGACCACCTTCGGCGCGAGTGGGAAGGGGCGCGCCAGAAGATGACGGCCGCCGAGGGGCTCGAGAAGTACCTGGCTCTCTGCCACACCTGGGGCGAGGACCATCTCGCGGACTTTCCCGGTGCGGGTCGCCTGGCCGACCTCGGACAGGCCGTGATCGACGCGTCGGACGTGGTCGCGCTGCCGTTGTTCGCCGGGTGGCGGGCCGTGCCCGTGCCGGCTTCTGCCGGGGCGCGTTGTGCTCATGTCTGCCAGGTGCTGCGCGAGCATCGCGGTGCCTGCCATGGCGTGGCCCTCGCGGCGCTGCAGCTGGACCCCCTGCTGGCGATCCTCACCAATCTCGGTGGCGAGGCCAACGCCATCGACTACGGCTGGCAGCCACCCTTCCCCGCGCCCACCGACAGTGATCGGGCGCTCCGAGACCGCGCCGAGGTGCTCACCGACGATCTTGTCGCGCCCGCCTATGCGGCGCTGGGGAGTTCTGAGCGAACCGAACTCCTTGACCTCCTCCAGGCGGCGCAGGCGCACTCCCTGGGGGGATGACACCTCACCGCGTCAGGAGAGCTTCACTGCGGTGCCGTAGGCGAGCAGTTCGGCGGCCCCTTCGGTAATTGCTGAGGTGGTGAAGCGCATGTTGATGACGGCGTCCGCACCGAGCGAGGTCGCTGCTTCCACCATGCGGGTGACTGCCTCTTGGCGGGCTTCGGTCAACATCGCGGTGTAGCTCTTGAGCTCGCCGCCCACGATGCTCTTGAGCCCCGCGCCGATGTCCTTGCCGACGTTCTTCGAACGCACGGTGTTCCCCATGACCAGGCCCATCACTTCGGTGATCTCTCTACCGGGCACGATGTCGGTCGTCGATGTGATCATGGGGGTCCTCCTGGTTGGCGGGTGTGCGCCCGGGACTCCCGCCCTCGGCAGAACAGTCGCTGGCACATTTCCGCAGACTGTAGTCGGTGGGCAGTCCCCGTGCAGATCTGCACTGCGCGAAGGGCTCGCCCGCGAGAGCCGTGCTGGGCGCTCGTCTGGGAATCCAGTTGCACAGCATGAGACCCTGGTGGCGATGACTGAACCAGATCCCGCTTTCGAGCAACCCTCAGCCAGTACCCGCTCCGAGCCAACCACTCGCCCGGACGCCGGCAGCCTCGACCTCGAAGACCGATCGGCCCTGCGCCGTGTCGCCGGCCTGTCGACCGAGCTGCAGGACGTCTCGGAGGTCGAGTACCGACAGGTTCGGCTCGAACGAGTGGTACTGGTCGGCGTGTGGACCTCTGGCACGGTCACAGATGCCGAGAACTCGCTGCGCGAACTGGCCGCCCTGGCCGAGACGGCTGGTGCCGAGGTCCTGGACGGCGTGATCCAGCGTCGCGACAAGCCCGACGCTGCGACCTACATCGGGTCGGGCAAGGCGCGCGAGCTGCGCGACGTCGTCATCGAGGAGGCGGCCGACACCGTGATCTGCGACGGGGAACTGACACCCGGTCAGCTGATCCAGCTCGAGGACGTCGTGAAGGTCAAGGTGGTCGATCGCACCTGGCTGATTCTCGACATCTTTGCTCAGCACGCAAAGAGCCGAGAGGGCAAGGCGCAGGTGGCGCTGGCCCAGATGCAGTACCTCATGCCGCGGTTGCGCGGCTGGGGTGAGTCGCTCTCCCGTCAGGCCGGTGGACGCGCCGGCGGCGCCACTGGCGGTGTGGGAACCCGTGGTCCTGGTGAGACGAAGATCGAGACCGACCGCCGGCGGATCCGCGAGAAGGTGGCACGCCTTCGCCGCGAGCTTCGCGCCATGGAGACCTCGCGCATCACCAAGCGTGGACAGCGGCGGGCGAACCGGGTCCCCGCGGTCGCACTGGCCGGCTACACCAACGCCGGCAAGTCCAGCTTGATGAACGCGCTGACCGGCGCGGGCGTTCTCGTCGACGACTCGCTCTTCGCCACCCTCGACCCCACGGTGCGGAAGGCGCACACCGCTGACGGTCGGCTCTACACACTGGCCGACACCGTGGGATTCGTTCGCCACCTGCCGCACCAGCTGGTCGAGGCCTTCCGCTCGACGCTCGACGAAGTGACCGATGCCGACCTGCTGGTTCACGTGGTCGACGGCTCGGACGCCGATCCTGAGCGGCAACTGGCCTCGGTGCGCGAAGTGCTCGCCGAGATCGGTGCCGACAACCTTCCCGAACTGGTCGTGATCAACAAGGCCGACCTCGCCGACCCGTTAACGATCGCCCGGCTGCGACGTCAAGAGCGTGGCGCTGTGGTGGTGTCGGCTCACACCGGGTTCGGCATCGACGAGCTGCGCGCCTGCATCGACGAGTCGCTGCCGCATCCGCCCGTCCAGATCGAGGTGCTGGTGCCCTACGGACGCGGCGACCTGGTGTCGCGCATGCACAGCGAGGGGGAGGTGCTCACCGAGGATCACCGCGAGGCGGGCACATTCGTCACGGCCCGCGTCCACCCCGACCTGGCCGCCGCACTTCAGGCGTTGACCGCGGTCTGACCCCGCTGAGCATCTGATGACCTCGACGAGCAACCGCCCCTTCGAAGGTGTGAACGGGTCGTACCTGCTGCGGGGAGGCGTGGTCTGGACCGGCAGGGGGCGGGCCCGTGGGCCCGCGGCCCTCGTTGTGCGAGACGGGCGGATTGCCTGGACCGGCTCGGAATCCGATGCGCACGAGCTGTCCGACCAGGTGGACGAGGTGATCGACCTCGAGGGCCGGTTGCTCACGCCTGGAATCGTCGACGCGCACAACCACGTGCGACTGGGCACCGGATCGGACGCCGTCCAGCTGGGCGGGGCGATGTCCATGCCGGAGGTGCATACCAGGGTCAGCGACTGGCTCGACCAGAACCCCGACGCCGGCTGGGTGCACGGCGAGGGCTTCGACTATGCCGCGTTGCCCGAGGTGCGCCATCCCACGGCTGCAGACCTGGCTGGGGTGGGTGGTGGCCGTCCGGTGATGCTGCTCGACTACAGCGTGCACGCCGCTGTGCTGAACGTCGCGGCCATGGAGGCATTCGGGATCGGATTCGGTTCCGGCGACGTCCCTTGGGGAACGGTCGAGCGGGGTGCCGACGGAGCGCCTACCGGATACGTCGCTGACTTCGCGGTCAAGGGCATCTCGGACGTGGGCCAGAAGGCACTGCAGCAGGTGTCGCCGGCGTACTCGCTCGAGGCGCAGTACCGCCGGGTCGTAGCTGGCCTGTCCATGGCCGCCCAGCACGGCATCACTACCGTCGTCGAGCCGCAGAACTCTGTCGACGACCTCGAGCTCTTCGCCCGCGCACGAATCGAGGGAGATGCTCCGGCCCGCATCGTGGCCGCGCTGTTCCACCCCGTCGGCACGACGGCGGCGACGCTGGACGCGTTCGAGGCAGCACGAGAGCGGTTCAGCGACGACTGGTTGCGGGTGCTGCCCGTCAAGCTCTACATCGATGACATCGTCGAACCGCACACCGCAGCCATGCGCGAGCCCTACGCCAACCGACCCGACACGCGCGGACGCACGTACTACGACGCGGACGAGTTCGCCGACGTCGTGACCGAGCTCGATCGCCGAGGGTTTCCCTGTTTCGTGCACGCCACAGGGGACCGCGGCATCGGTGTCTGCCTGGACGCCTTCGCCGCCGCTCGTTCGCGTAACGGGGACCGAGGAAACCGTCACCAGGTGGTGCACGTCGAGTGTGTGCACGAGGCTGACCTTGACCGCTTTGCCGATCTCGGTGTGGTGGCCTGCATGCAGCCGCGTCACTGCGCTCCCGAGATCGTCCAGCAGTGGCGTGAGAACGTCGGCGAGCAGCGATGGCGGTACGCGTGGCCCATGCGCAGCCTCGCCGAACGGGGTACGACGCTGGCGTTCTCCAGTGACTGGAATGTGGCTGAGATGGACCCGCTGGTCGGTCTGTACACCGCGATGACGAGAGCAGACCTCGACGGGCGCCGTTCCTGGGTTCCCGAGGAGTGCGTCGACCTCGAGACGGCGCTGCACGCCTACACCTGGGGAAGCGCCTACTCGGTCGGGGCCGAGGACGACCGTGGTGATCTCAGCGTGGGGTCCTTCGCCGACCTCGCGGTCTTCTCCGCCGATCTGTTCGCCGTCGACCCGTCGGGCCTGCTCGACGCCCGGGTCGACCTGACGATGGTCGGTGGCCAGGTCGTGCACCGGACGCTCTAGGTCCCGGTGGGGGTAGGCCCGGCCGTCGAGGGCTGGGCGGGTGTGGACGCCGCAGGTCCCTCGTCCGTGGCTCGCCCTAGGGTGACGGGGTGTCCTCACCATCGATTTCGGACTTGCTCGACGCTGCCGTGGCAGCGATCGGCGGGACGCCGCGTGAGGGACAGCAGCAGATGGCTGCGGCAGTGGCCGACACGCTCGAGACCGGTGAGCATCTGCTCGTGCAGGCCGGCACCGGAACCGGAAAGTCCCTGGCCTACCTGGTGCCCGTTCTGGCGCACCACGACAGCGCCATCGTGGCCACCGCCACCATCGCGCTGCAGCGACAGCTGGTCGACCGCGACCTGCCGCGCCTGGTTGATGCGCTCGAGCCACAGCTAGGGCGCCGACCGAGCTTCGCCATGCTCAAAGGACGCAGCAACTACCTCTGCCTGCACCGGCTCAACACCGGCGAGCAGGAACCGGACGACGAGGACGTCCTCTTCGCGCCCACGCCCACGTCGAAGGCCGGGCGCGACGTCGTCCGCATCCGGCAGTGGGCCGAGACCACCGAGACGGGTGACCGTGATGAGGTCCTACCAGCCCCCGACGACCGTGCCTGGCGCAGCCTGTCGGTGACGCCGCACGAGTGTCTTGGTGCGCAACGCTGTCCGTTCGCTGACGACTGCTGGGCCGAGATCGCGCGTGAGCGAGCGCGCGACGTCGACGTCGTCGTCACCAACCACGCCATGCTCGCCATCGATGCGCTGTCGGACGCCCGGTTGCTGCCGGAGTCCGACGTGATCGTGGTCGACGAGGGCCACGAGCTCGCCGACCGGGCGACCGGCGCCGTCACCGACGAGCTGACGGCGCCGATGGTCGAACGCGCCGCGCGGCGCGGTCGTTCGTTCGCCGGCGAGTCCCCGACGCAACGACTCATGGACGCTGCAGCCGCACTCGACGGAGTGCTCGGCGAGGCGACCGAGGGGCGCATGCCTGAGGTCACCGGTCGCCTCTTCGACGCGCTCGTCGCGGTGCGCGATGCCAGTCACGACGCCCTCACCGCCATCGGCACCGCCAAGAGCGGCGACGACGACCTGGCGACTCGGGTGCGCGCACGGGCAGCGGTCGAAGAGGTGCACGAGATCGCCGGTCGCCTGGTGGTGGCGGGGGAGCGGGACGTCGTGTGGCTGACCAAGCCGGAGCGGCGTCCGCCCACGCTCTATCGCGCCCCACTGTTCGTGGGCGGGCTGCTGCGCGCCGGGCTCTTCGACGAGCGCAAGGTGATCCTGACGTCGGCCACGCTCGAGCTGGGCGGCGGCTTCGAGCCGGTGGCGCGCGGCATCGGGCTCACCGGCGAGGGCGCGCCACCGTGGCGAGGTCTCGATGTCGGATCGCCGTTCGAGTACGGCAAGCAGTCGATCCTGTACATGGCGGCGCAGCTGCCGGCGCCCGGGCGCGACGGCCTCGCTGAGGCGACGCTCACCGAGCTGGCCGAGCTCATCGAGGCTGCCGGTGGCCGCACCTTGGGGCTGTTCTCCTCCATGCGTGCGGCGCAGCAGGCGGCCGAGGAGCTGCGCGAGCGGCTCGACGTCCCGGTGCTCTGCCAGGGCGACGACGCCATCTCAGAGCTGGTGCGCGTCTTCGCCTCAGATGCACAGACCTGCTTGTTCGGCACGTTGTCGCTGTGGCAGGGGGTCGACGTGCCCGGGTCGGCGCTGCAGCTGGTGGTCATCGACCGGCTGCCCTTCCCGCGTCCGGACGACCCGCTGGCCTCCGCACGCGCCCGGTACGTCGAGTCGCACGGGGGCAGTGGGTTCATGCAGGTGTCGGCGACCCAGGCGTCGCTCCGGCTCGCGCAGGGGGCCGGCCGGCTGATCCGCTCGGCCGACGACGTGGGAGTGGTGGCCGTTCTCGACTCGCGCCTGGCCACCGCCCGCTACGCCGACTTCATCCGGGCATCGCTTCCGCCGATGTGGCCGACCACCGACGGGGCACTGGTGCGGGCATCGCTGGCCAAGATCGACGCGGCCGCACCGCCTGTGTTGCCCGTCGCCGAGCGAGCAGTAGCTGCGGGAGCGAGCCCGGTGGCGGGCGTCGCCGACGAGTCCGACCGTCGTGGCAAGCGCTGGACCGACGAAGAGGACGCCGAGCTCGCCGAGGGGTTCGCCGCCGGCACCCCGCTGGCCTTGCTCGCCGACGAGCTGGGACGCACCCGATCCGCTGTCGGTTCGAGGCTGAGGAGCCAGGGTCTGACCGCGACGGTCATGTGGCGCGACGGTGCTCAAGTCCCTGACGTCGACAAGACGCTGGCGTACGCCCTGGCCGAGGTTCCGCCGCCGTTGGCGGCCACGCTTGACGGTCTGGCCGAGGCGTTGGAGGCCGACGAGTGGACAGCCACCATCGACGGCGAAGTGATCCGCGTCACCGGTACCCCCAAGGGCGAACCGCTGGACGCCGCCGCTGCGGTCGGGTCGTCCGATCCGCTGCTGATGGGTGCGGCGTCCAGCAGGTTCCTGGTGACTGCGACGGGGCCGGCCGACGGTGTCCCGGACGGCGTCGATGCGCTCGTCGCCGCCGACCCGACGTGACGCGTCTCACGCCCCCGATCCGTCAAGGCCGTAGCCTGGGGCACCGAGGACAAAGGAGACCGTTTCATTCGGTCCAGTCCCATGACCGTGGCACGATCCCAACCCCGTAAGGACCCCTCTTTCATGACGACCACTGAAGCCCTGGAGCGCGACGTGCTCGAGACCCCCGCTGACCCCCAGCCCTTCGAGGCACAGCCCTTCGCCGACGAGTACGGCGACCCGGCGCGCTACGACCTCGAGTACGGCACCGCCGGCGCCGACCTGCCGTTCTACGCCGCGCTCGCCGAGCAGACCGAAGGCCCCGTCCTCGACGTGGCCACCGGCACCGGACGCATCGCCCTGGCCCTTGCTGAGGCCGGCCACGACGTCACCGCCGTCGACGTCAGCGCTGCCATGGTCGAGTTCGCCTGCGCCAAGGACGCTGACGAGTCCGTCAGCTGGATCGAGCAGGACGCCCGCGAGCTCAAGGTGCGCGGCAAGTTCGGCCTGGCAGTCCTGGCCGGCAACGCCCTGCAGCAGTTCGTGTCCAACGACGACCGCACCGCTGTGCTGAAGGCGGTCTACCGCCAGCTCGCTCCCGGCGCCACGTTCGCGTTCGCGATCCGCTTCCCGCACGCGTCCGAGCTGGCTCGCACCGTCGAGACCGCTGAGATCTGGCACTCGTACACCGACGCCGCCGGCAGTCAGGTCATCGTCTCTGGCACCCAGCGCTACGACGCCGTCGCCCAGGTCATGACGCACGAGACCTTCCGGCAGTTCGCCGTCGACGGCACCCCCGCAGCGGCACCGACCGCCACCGCTGTTCGCTACTCGTTCCCGCAAGAGCTGGACGCCGCGCTGAGCGCCGCCCGCTTCGAGATCGAAGCCACGTACGTCGACTTCGCCGGCACCCCGCTGACCGCTGCGACCGCCGCCACGGCGTCCGCACTCGTGTACGTCTGCCGCAAGCCTGAGAGCACCAAGCGCTAGCCCCTAGGCACCGAACAGCGGAGGGGCCCCACCACCTGGTGGGGCCCCTCCGCTGTTGGTTGGTTGGCCGGCCGAGGTCGCCTCGGTGTCACGAAGTTGTCGACAGCAGGCGTCCCTGGTGGACGGTTTCGTGACACTGGGCGGGCGGGATGCGATCAGAGGCTGCGCAGGACCGCCGTCACCTTGCCGACGATCACGGCCTCATCGCCGAGGATCGGCTCGTAGTCGGGGTTGTGCGGCATGAGCCAGATGTGGCCGTCGCGCTTCTTGAACGTCTTGACCGTCGCCTCGCCGTCGAGCATGGCTGCCACGATGTCGCCGTTCTCGGCGTTGGGCTGCTGGCGCACCACCACCCAGTCGCCGTCGCAGATGGCGGCGTCGACCATCGAGTCGCCGACCACCTTCAGCATGAAGAGCTGCCCGTCACCGACAAGCTGCGTCGGGAGCGGGAAGACGTCCTCGACCGCCTGTTCGGCGAGGATCGGCCCGCCGGCGGCGATGCGTCCGACGACGGGAACGTAGGTGGCAGCCGGGGTGGCGTTGCCCGAGTCGGTGACGTCGACCGACGCCGCAGCGGCATCGGGGAGGACCACCTCGATCGCGCGTGGCCGGTTCGGGTCGCGCCGGATGAAGCCCTTGCGCTCGAGCGAGGCGAGCTGGTGCTTGACGCTGCTCGGACTGGTGAGCCCCACGGCCTCGCCGATCTCGCGCATGCTCGGGGGATAGCCCCGCTCGGTGACCGACCTGTGGATGTGCTCGAGCACCAGGCGCTGTCGCTGGGTCAGTCCGTCGTCGGCGACCGGGCCGTCGGGCATCTCGTGGACGCCGGCTGCTCCAGCGGTGCTGGGACTACCTGCGCCGGACTTGTCTGAGCGGGGGCTCATGGGCTCGTCTCCTGCCGTCGGGGTGCTGGCTCGTGCGGGTCTGTGCCTGCGGTACTCGTCGGTGCTTGTCAGTGGCGGAGTGCATGGTGTCGCCATGTCCTTCACCGCCCCCGAAACTAGCGCTAATCGAACGCGTGTTTCAAACACCTGTTCGATTATGTGGCCGTGTGTCGTGACTTTGTCTGGGTCTTGGTGTAAACATCGTACAGACGTTCGATCGAACACCCGTTCGACCCCTTCCCCGGAGGTCTTCATGATCAGCACCCTGAACCGCCCCGCCGCCAGCCCCGCCCTCAGCGACGCACGCGGTCAGCGCACCTCTGACCCGGCCGGTGGTGCCAGCTCACGGGTGCGTCTGACGCCACGGGGCCGCCTGGTGCTGCTCGCGGTGGCCACTGCGGCTGCGTCACTGGTGCTGGCCCTGTTCACGCTGGGTCCCGTCTTTGCCCAGGGGCAGTCGAGCACAGCGGAGTCGGGCAGCGCGGGGGCAGCGCCGGTCAGCTCCACCTGGGTGGTGCAACCGGGCGAGACGCTCTGGGTGATCGCCGAGCGGATCGATCCCGACACCGACCCGCGCGAGACCGTGGCGCGGATCGTGGCCATGAACGACCTGCCCGACTCGTCGGTGCTGGTGGGCCAAGAGCTGCAGATCCCGGCCTGACCTGCGGAGATGCCGAGGCACGCGTCCGGGCGACACGCCGGGAAGAGAAAGATCTGGTCGGACACTTGCCAGCGGGTGGGTCGGGGCGTACGGTTACCCCTACATCTAGTAGTTACATCCCTGTAAGTCCTCCACAGATTGTGGTCTGGTATCCCCAGGTCTGACGGAGTTATCCCCGGTTCATCCCCAGGATCTCCCCAGGTCTGTCCCCAGTTCACCCTCCACGGCGCGACTCAACGGGCATCGATCGACCGAGCAGCGAGGCCTGGTCGGCAGGGCATACCGAGAGGAGGGGCCACATGTACTGCCCCTTCTGCCGTGCCACCGAGACCCGGGTGATCGACTCGCGCACCGCGGACGACGGCGCTGCCATCCGACGTCGCCGGCAGTGCGCCGAGTGCGGGCGCCGTTTCACCACCGCCGAGAACGCTGCCCTCGTGGTGGTCAAGCGCAGCGGGGCCACCGAGCCCTTCAGTCGCGCCAAGGTTCTCGTCGGCGTCCGCAAGGCCTGTCAGGGCCGGCCGGTCACCGAGGACGACCTCGCGCTGCTCGCGCAGCGCGTCGAAGAGGCGGTCCGGGCGACCGGTGCCGCCGAGATCGACTCCCACGAGGTCGGTATGGCCATCCTCGGTCCGCTCCGCGAGTTCGACGAGGTGGCCTACCTCCGTTTCGCCTCGGTCTACCGAAGCTTTGACTCTCTCGAAGACTTCGAGGACGAGATCACGTTGCTCCGCGCCGAGCGCGAACCGGTCGGCATCGAGCCGCCGCCCTAGCCAGCCCCACGACCACCCCCAGCAGATCCATCCGCCCGCCCGACCCGTTCTCCCGTTTGTTCTCTGTCCACCAGGAGGGGCAGTACCGATGACCGAAGCCGCACCAGAAGCCCAGCAGGGCAACCTCTCGTCCGACGACCGCCCCGAGGTGATCCGCCACGGACTCACCATCGAGCGCATCTACACGACGCCAGGCGTCCACCCGTACGACGAGGTCACGTGGGAGCGCCGCGATGTCGTCCAGAACAACTGGAAGACCGGCGAGGTCGTCTTCGAGCAGCGCGGCGTCGAGTACCCCGATTTCTGGTCGGTCATCTCGTCCACCATCGTCACCACCAAGTACTTCCGCGGCGCCGTCGGCAGTGACACCCGCGAGTGGTCACTTCGTCAGCTGATCGACCGCGTCGTCCTCACCTACCGCAGGGCCGGCGAAGAGCACGGCTATTTCGCCACTCCGCAGGATGCCGAGATCTTCGAGCACGAACTCACCTACGCCTTGCTGCACCAGGTGTTCAGCTTCAACTCGCCGGTCTGGTTCAACGTCGGCACTCCCGCGCCACAGCAGGTGAGTGCGTGCTTCATCCTGGCCGTCGACGACTCGATGTCGTCGATCCTCAACTGGTACCGCGAAGAGGGCATGATCTTCAAGGGCGGCTCCGGCGCCGGCCTCAACCTCTCGCGCATCCGCTCCAGCAAAGAGCTGCTCTCCTCCGGAGGCACCGCCTCGGGCCCGGTGTCGTTCATGCGCGGTGCCGACGCCTCGGCCGGCACCATCAAGTCCGGTGGCGCCACGCGTCGGGCGGCGAAGATGGTCGTGCTCGACGTCGACCACCCCGACATCGAGGAGTTCATCGACACCAAGGCGCGCGAAGAGCACAAGATCCGTGCGCTCCGCGACGCGGGCTTCGACATGGACCTTGGCGGCAAGGACATCGCGAGCGTCCAGTACCAGAACGCCAACAACTCGGTCCGCGTCAGCGACGAGTTCATGCGCTCGGTCGAAGAGGGCACGGAGTTCGGTCTCCGCGCCCGTTCGGACGGCTCGGTGATCGAGACCGTTGACGCCAAGGGGCTCTTCGACAAGATCTCCGAAGCGGCCTGGCAGTGCGCCGACCCTGGCATCCAGTACGACGACACCATCAACGACTGGCATACCTGCCCCGAGTCCGGCCGCATCACCGCGTCGAACCCGTGCAGCGAGTACATGCACCTCGACAACTCCTCGTGCAACCTGGCCTCACTCAACCTGATGAAGTTCCTGCGCGAGGACGACACGTTCGATGCCCCCACGTTCGCCAAGGTCGTCGAGCTCGTCATCACAGCGATGGACATCTCCATCTGCTTCGCCGACTTCCCGACCGAGGCGATCGGTGACACCACGCGCAAGTTCCGCCAGCTCGGCATCGGCTACGCCAACCTCGGCGCGCTGCTCATGGCGTCGGGTCTGCCGTACGACTCAGACGCCGGACGCGCGCTCGCAGGTTCGATCACGTCGCTGATGACGGGTACCGCCTACAAGCGGTCTGCCGAGCTCGCTGGGGTGGTCGGTCCCTACGAGGGCTACTCGCGCAACGCCGACGCCCACAAGCGGGTCATGCGTAAGCACGCGGCCGCCAACGACGCGGTGCGCACCCACTCCACGCTCGACAAGGACGTGCACGCTGTGGCCACGCAGGTCTGGGGCGACGTGATCGCCCTCGGCGAGCAGAACGGCTACCGCAACTCCCAGGCGTCCGTGCTCGCTCCGACCGGAACGATCGGTCTGATGATGGACTGCGACACCACCGGCATCGAGCCTGACCTTGCGCTGGTCAAGTTCAAGAAGATGGTCGGTGGCGGCTCGCTGCAGATCGTCAACAACACCGTTCCGCGTGCGCTGCGTAAGCTCGGCTACACCGAAGAGACGATCGAGGCGATCGTCGAGCACATTGCTCAGCACGGCAACGTCATCGACGCTCCTGGGCTCAAGCCCGAGCACGAGTCGACTTTCGACTGCGCGATGGGGGCCCGCACGATCGGGCCGATGGGCCACGTGCGCATGATGGCGGCGGCGCAGCCGTTCCTGTCCGGCGCGATCTCCAAGACGGTCAACATGCCTGAGTCGGCAACCGTCGAAGAGATCGAAGAGGTCTACTTCCAGGGCTGGAAGCTCGGCCTCAAGGCGTTGGCGATCTACCGCGACAACTGCAAGGTGGGCCAGCCGCTTTCGGATGCCAAGGGCAGCAGCCGCGACAACGGCGTCAAGGCCGAGGCCGAGGCTCCCGTTGCCGAGACGGTCATCGAGTACCGGCCCACGCGCAAGCGGCTGCCGAAGAACCGTCCGGCCACCACGACGTCCTTCACTGTCGGCGGCGCCGAGGGCTACATGACGGCCTCGCGCTACCCCGACGACGGTCTCGGCGAGATCTTCCTCAAGATGAGCAAGCAGGGGTCGACGCTCGCCGGCGTGATGGATGCCTTCTCGATCGCGATCTCGATCGGGCTGCAGTACGGGGTTCCGCTCGAGACGTACGTGAAGAAGTTCGTCAACATGCGCTTCGACCCGGCCGGGCTCACCGACGATGCCGACGTCCGCATGGCGCAGTCGATGATGGACTACATCTTCCGTCGTCTGGCGCTCGACCACTTGCCGTACGAAAGCCGCTCGGCGCTCGGTATCTACACCGCCGAAGAGCGCACGCGCTACGTCGAGACAGGGTCGTACGAGGCCGATGAGGTGCTCGACTCGAGCGGGGCAGAGGCAGTGGCGGCCGAGCTCGAGACGCTCGCGCAGTCGGCTCCGGTGACCGAGGTTCCGGTGGCGGACGACGAGGAACTCCCGGGAGCCGCCGCCGCCTCGTCGGCGCACAGCTCGACCGAGCTCCTCGAAGCGCTGCAAGGTACGGCGTCGGACGCTCCGATGTGCTTCACCTGCGGAACCAAGATGCGCCCCGCCGGTTCGTGCTTCGTCTGCGAAGGATGCGGCGCCACCAGCGGCTGCAGCTGATCGATCCGGATAGCGAACTCGTCCGTCGCGCGGCCCCCACCGGTCCGGTGGGGGGCCGCGCGGTCGAGAACGTCGGGGAAGCCGCTGAGGCACCGATGGCGGTGGCTACGACGACTACCTGGAGGAGCGCGGGCCATGGCTTGTGTTCATCGGCGCGGCTCCCCTGGCCGAGCGCGGCCTCACGTAGGCTGTTAAGACACCGCACTCGACACCAGAGTTATGGGGGACTGTTCTGAGACCGGCCCGCCGACGGGGACTGGCTGCCGCCGCCGCGCTAGTCGCGATGACTGCGATAGCCGCCCCCGCTCACTCCAGTGACATCGTCCACACCGCCGTAGTCAGCGCGAACCCGGCGGACTTCACACCGAAGGTGCTGGCCGACTCGGTGGTTGCCCAACCCACCGTCCTGGCGCTCGCTGAGCGCAAGAACGCGATCTTCGCCGGTGGCCACTTCCGGTCGGTGACCAGCGCCGATGGGACAGAGAACTTCGTGCGCGACAACCTCATGCGGTTCTCCTCCACAACTGGCGCAGTCCTGCCCTTCGCTCCGGTCGTTGACGGCGCGGTCTGGGCGATCGAGCCACGCGGCAAGGCGCTATTCATCGGCGGCAGCTTCACCCACGTCAACGGCGTCGCCCGGCCGGGGCTGGCGAAGATCAATGGCATCACTGGGCAGGTCATCAAGAAGTTCGCACCGAGATTCTCCCCGGGCACCATCACCGAGATCAGGAAGGCTCGCGGCCGCTTGATTGTCGGAGGCGCGTATCGCGGAAAGTTGAAGGCTTTCGATCCGAAGACGGGGCAGAGGACCGGCTACATCGGGCTCCGAGTTCAGGGCAGTGTGGCTGACAACGCCGGCCAGACCGACGTGTACCGGTTCGCTGTCAGTCCCAACAAGCGTCGCCTGGTGGCGATCGGCAACTTCACGTCGGTTGGCGGTGTTGAGCGTTGGCGGGCGTTCATGCTCAACCTGGGCAAGAACCGAGCCAAGCTCAACGCCTGGTCGTATGACCCTCTGAAACGGCTCTGCACCGCCCACTCCCTCCCGAACTACCTCAAGGATGTGGACTTCGCCCCAGATGGGTCGTACTTCGTGATGGTCTCGAGCGGGTACATCCCGCAGTTCGGACGAGTCGGCACCGATGTCTGTGATGCTGCGGCGCGTTTCGAGGTGGACGTACCGGCTCCGGCCAAGCCAACGTGGATCAACTACACCGGTGGAGACACGCTTCACTCGGTCGCTGTCAGCGGGGCCGCGGTCTACGTGCAGGGCCATCAGCGGTGGCTGGACAACCCCCACGGCACTGACTCTGCCGGAGCAGGTGCCGTCGATCGACCGGGGATCGGCGCGATCGACCCGGCGACAGGTGCGGCGCTGCCCTGGAATCCCGGCAAGAGCAGAGCAGTGGGCGGTAAGGACATGCTTCTCACGGCGTCCGGTTTGTGGGTCGGCAGTGATGGCAAGTACTTCGGCGGCGAGTACCGCCCACGCATCGCGTTTGCACCGCTGCCGTAGTAGTGCGCTCAGTCGTCGGGCTCGACGCGGCGTCCGCGCTTGGTCTCGGATCGTCGCTTCTTCTGTGAGAGTCGGCGCTCCACCGAACCGCGTGACGGCTTGGTGGGACGCCGCGGCCGGGGCGGTGGTGAGGTGGCCTCACGCAGGACTTCGGCGAGCCGGCGCTCGGCGGCACGACGATTCAGGTGCTGGCTGCGCTCTTCCTGGGCCGTGATCTGCAGGACGCCATCGACGAGCCGGTCACCCAGTCGTTCCAGCGCACGCCTTCGCCACACCGCCGGCAGCGTCGGCGATCGTGCAACGTCGAAGAGCAGCTCGACGCGCGAGTCGGTGGTGTTGACCGACTGGCCCCCCGGGCCGCTCGAGCGTGAGAAGCGCCAGCGCAGCTCGGACGCGGGGATCGCCACTGAGCCGCGGATCGGTACGGCGTCAGCCACGGTTCAGCGCCCGCGCAGCCAGATCGCGCAGCCAGTGGTTTGTACGCTCATGAGATGCATACTGCCCTGATTGGTGCGACGGGCCGAACCGGTGTCCTTGTTCTCGACGAACTTCTGCTGCGTGGCCACTCGGTGCGTGCCCTCGTCCGCGCGGAGGGACGCGTGACACCGGGCGAGGGGGTCACGATCGTCGTCGGTGACAGTCGGGATCGGGACACGCTGTCGTCGCTGGTAGCCGGGGTCGACGTCGTGATCTCAGCACTGGGACCGCGCGGCCGTGAGGAGACGCTCCACCGCGACACGGCGACGGCACTGGTCGCCGCGATGACGGACGCCGGTGTGCAGCGCTTCGTCGGCATCAGTGGTTCGGGGATCGAGGTGCCGGGCGACCAGAGGTCGCCAAGCGCCAAGGTGGCCTCGTCGATCGTGCGCCTCGTCGGGGGAGCGCTTTCGCGCGACAAGCGCGTCGAGTACGACGTCTACGCCACGAGCGGGCTCGCATGGACGTTGGCGCGTCCGCCCCGGCTGGTCGACGGGGAAGAGACCGCACGGCTCGAGCACGATGCACACCGGTCGACGAGATCCACCAAGATCGTGCGTGCCGATCTGGCGACGTTTCTTGTGGAGTGCGCCGAGCAGGGCCTCTACATCCGGCAGGCTCCGTTCGTGGCAACAGCCAAGCGCTGACGCGGCTGTCTCACCTCGCCCTGGCCGCTAGTCTCGGTCGCGCAGACCACTCACGACGTCAGAGGCCAGCTCGGCACGCACCATCGCCCGGGTGGCGGGGTCAAGGTCGTCGAGCTGCGAGCGGATCTCTGCAGCGGTCTTGCTGGCGATCTGCTTGCGGCGTCTCGCCTCCTTGGCGGCTACGACCGCTGCTGTCACCAAGACGGCAACGACAACGACGGTGAACGCCTTGCGCCGGCGATGTGCCATCTGATCTCCTCGGGGAGCCTGCGGCGTCGATCTCTTCCTCGACCACCGTATGCCCCTGAGGCGAGATCAGGCGCCAGGGGGACGGTAGTTCGCTGCGATCTGCGTGGCGGCGTCGACCTCGCTCGGCGTGAGCAGGACGACGGTCTCGTAGCTCGAGAGGGTTCCTGCGGAACCGACAGCGGCTGCGATCGCTGCAGCCGTCGTGTTGTCGGGGATGTCGGCGGTGACGTAGACGTCGTCGCTGCCGAAACTGAAGTACATCGTTTCCAGGGAGCCACCGAGGTTCTCGAGCATCGACGAGATCGCCTTGACGCGTTCGGTGCCGCCCTCCTTGACGATTCCCTGGATTCCCTGCTGGCTGTATGAACCCTTGATCATGTACTTGGCCATGGTGGCTCCTTCGCTGGGGTGCCACCCAGGCAACTGCGCCCCGGGAGCGCGGTCAATGGCTGATCCCTCAGATGATCAACATTGATGAGGGCACAGGCTGGCCCGGTGCGCCGGACTCACCGTGGTGAGAGGCTGGCCGCGGAGGTCGCCAGATGAGCCACGACAACACCGTCCCCGAAGGTCCACCGGACGCGCGCCAGACGCCGCGCTTTGCCGGGCCGGACACCTTTGCCCGCCTGCCGCGGATGTCCGACGTCCCATCGGCGTCCGTGGCGCTGGTGGGGATCCCGTTCGATGGCGGGGTCTCCTATCGCCCCGGTGCCCGCTTCGGTCCTGGGGGCATCCGGGCCGGGTCGAAGCTGCTGCGTCCGTACCATCCTTTCCTCGACGTCGAGCCCTGGAACGTCCACCAAGTGGTGGACGCAGGCGACATCGACTGCAACCCGTTTGACATACAGGCGGCTGTCAACGCCGTCGAACGCGCGGCATCGGAGTTGCTGGGCCAGGTCGATCGGATCATCTCCCTCGGCGGCGATCACACGATGTCCTTGCCGCTGCTGCGCGCACATGCCGCCAAACATGGGCCGATCTCGCTCGTGCACTTCGACGCGCACCTCGACACGTGGGACACCTACTTCGACATGCCCTATACGCACGGGACGCCGTTCCGGCGGGCGGTGGAAGAGGGACTGCTCGCACTCGGCACCTCCGCGCACGTCGGAACGCGTGGCCCGCTCTACTCGACCGGCGATCTCGAACAAGACCGTGACCTCGGGTTCGCCACGGTGACGACCATGGACGTGGCCGAGCGAGGAGTGGGGCACGCCATCGACCGGGTGCTCGAACGGGTCGGGGATCGCCCCGTCTACCTCTCGGTCGACATCGACGTGCTCGACCCGGCGCACGCCCCCGGGACGGGCACACCGGAACCCGGCGGCCTGACGACGCGTGAGCTCCAGCAGCTCCTGCGGGGGCTTGCGGGCAACGCCACCATCGTGGGCGCCGATGTCATGGAGGTGGCTCCCGCGTATGACCACGCCGAGCTCACCACGATCGCGGCCGCGAACGTCGCCTACGAGTTCTTGGGGCTCTTCGCCGGTTGAGGTTTCAAGACGCAGGCAGACCCTCGACGATCGTGGCAGAGTCTGTCTATGACCTCCGCCGACAACACCCCTGAGTATGTCCGTGTCAACCGTGCCAACTGGGACGATCGGGCCGCAGCCCACGCGGCGTCGCCCGACTACGGCGTCCAGCGCTACCTCGACGACCCGAGCTACCTCTCCGACGTCATCCGTTTCGACCTGCCCCTGCTGGGATCGGTCGAGGGGCAGCGTGGGGTCCACCTGCAGTGCCACATCGGTACCGACACCCTCTCGCTGGCTCGGCTCGGAGCCCAGATGACAGGTGTCGACTTCTCACCGCGCTCGCTGGAGGAGGCCAGGCGACTCGCGGACGCCGCCGGCACCTCGATCGACTACCTCGAAGCCAATGTCTACGCGGCCCCGAGCCTGCTCGGCTACCACGGGTATGACTTTGTGTTCACGGGGGTCGGCGCGCTGTGCTGGCTGCCGAACGTGGCCGAGTGGGCTCAGGTCGTGGCCGACCTGCTCAAGCCAGGAGGGCGGCTCTTCATCCGTGAAGGCCACCCGATGCTCTGGGCGATCGACGAGGCACGCACCGACTGGATCGTCGTCGACTACTCGTACTTCGAGACCGAGCACCCACTGGTCGACGAGGACGATGGAACCTACGTCGAGACCGACATCGAGTTCCGGAACAACCTGACCCACTCGTGGAACCATGGTCTGGGCGAGATCATCACGGGGCTCACCGACGTCGGCATGCAGGTCACCGGGCTGGTCGAGCACGACTCGGCACCTTGGGACGCCCTGCCCGGACAGATGACACGGGATGACGCTGGTGAGTGGCGTCTGACCGACCGCCCTGAGCGGTTGGCGTGCACCTACACCCTTCAGGCCGTCAAGGTCTGACGGTCTGAGGTCGGCCCACGCACATCAGTCGGCCAGGACACGGGCGAGGAGGAAGCCGTCGTAGCCCTTGCTGCCCACGGTCTGGATCACTGTGGCTGATACCCGTGGCTCGCCCTTCACTGCTGCGTAGAGCGCTCGGGTGCCCTGCGTGGCGGGGTCGTCACGAGAGGCGTCCACGATCGCGCCCTCGCGCACGGTGTTGTCGATGATGATCAGCGACCCGGGCCGGCTCAGCGTCACAGCCCACCGGAAGTAGTCAGCGTTGCTCTCCTTGTCGGCATCGACGAAGGTCAGGTCGAACGGCCCGGTGAGTGTGGGCAACGTGTCGAGCGCCGGGCCGACTCGGATGTCGACCAGGTTCCCGACACCGGCGCCGTCCACGTTCTTGCGCGCGACGAGGGCATGCTCGCCGGAGTACTCACACGTGACCAGCTCGCCGTCGGTGGGTAGGGCACGGGCGAGCCAGATGGTGCTGTAGCCGCCGAGCGTGCCGATCTCGAGAACGCGCCGCGCGTTGATGGACGCGGCCAGCAGCATCAGGAGCTTGCCCTGCGGTGGGGAGACGGCGATCTCCGGCAACCCGGCAGTCCGGCTGCTGGACAGCGTGGCCTCGAGCGAGGCGTCTGCGACGCCGAGATGGTCGCCGATGAAGGTGTCGACGTCGGACCAGATCTGCTCGTTCACGCGGCCTCCTTGGCGGGGCGTCACAGCCACGCTAGCCAGATAGCAGCGCGAAGGCCATTGATCGCGTGGCCCGGGTGGGGTAGGCAGGCCCGATGACCTCTATCTCGGCGGCAGTGTTCCGCGGAACCGATCAACCCATCAGCGTCCAGGCCGTCGATCTCGCCCCTCCCGGTCCGGACGAGGTCGAGGTGGCGATCGCCGCGGCTGGCGTCTGTCACAGCGACCTCCACATGGTGCGAGGCGAGTGGGAACACCGGACGCCCGTGGTGCTGGGGCACGAAGGATCCGGCGTCATCACCGCGGTGGGCGACGGCGTCACCGACCTCGCCGTGGGCGATCACGTCGTGCTGTCCTGGGTGCCCTCGTGCGGAGAGTGCCGCTTCTGCAAGGCGGGTCGGGTGGCGCAGTGTCAGAAGTCGCTCGAGGTGATCGCGGCCGGCGGAACTCTTTTCGACGGGACGCCGCGGCTGAGCGTCGATGGCGAGGCGTGTTACCACTACCTCGGCGTCTCCTCGTTCGCCGAGCGCGCGGTCGTTCCCGCATCGGGTGCGATCAAGGTGCGTTCTGACGCGCCCCTGGACGTGATCGCGCTCGTCGGCTGCGCGGTGGCCACGGGTGTCGGTGCCGTTCGCAGCACGGCTCAGGTTCCGGCCGGCGCCACGGTGGCCGTGATCGGGTGCGGAGGCGTCGGGCTCTCGTGTGTCCAGGGTGCCCGAATGGTCGGCGCCAGCCGAATCGTCGCCGTCGACCTAGTCCCGGCCAAGCTCGAGCTGGCGTTGAAGCTCGGAGCCACTGACATCGTCGATGGACGGGCAGGCGACGTCGTACACCAGCTGCAGACCCTGGTGCCGGAAGGGCTCGACTACGTCTTCGACGCGATCGGAGCCATCGTCACGACCCAGCAGGCGATCGCCGCGCTGGGGATCGGGGGAGCAGCTGTCGTCGTCGGGCTGCCTCCGGCCGGCCAGACCGCGACGTTCGAGCCGCTGGTGCTCGCCGAGTCGGAGCAGCGGATCCTGGGGTCGAACTACGGCTCGTGCGTTCCTCACCGCGACATTCCAGATCTCATCGACCGCTTCATGTCCGGAGAGCTGGACCTTGAGTCGATGATCTCGGCACGGAGGCCGCTCGCTGAAGCGTCTGACGCTCTCGACGACCTGGCCTCTGGGTCTGCGCTACGACAGCTGCTGCTGCCGAATCCCGAGCTGCTGTGACGCCGCGCGTCAGGGTTGACGGCCCCTGACCTCGAGCGATTCCAGGAGCGTCGCGGTGGCTGCGGCCACCTGGGCGACTGCATGCTCGAAGGCCGCTCTGTTGTGCGCGGCCGGTGCGCGAAACCCCGAGATCTTGCGGACGTACTGCAGGGCAGCTGCCTGCATATCGGCCTCAGTCGGCGCTTCGGTGAACGGCGGTCGCAGGGTCTTGATGCTTCGGCACATGCGATCAGCGTAGAACTCGTCATGGTTTGGTAAGGCGTTCGGCGGATGGCGAGCCGGCGTCAGGTGGTTACATCGAAGACTGACGTCCCACTGAGGAGCTCCGATGACCGACACCGCGACCACACCAACCGTGGTCAATGACCGCCGATCACCTGCTCGGTGGTGGGCGCTGCCCGCTGCCGCCGCCATCGTCGCCATCGGCGTCTGGGTGACAGGTGGAGTTCTCACCAACAACGAGACGGTCGCCATGGGGCTCACCGGCTTGTGGCTGCTGCTCGCCGGCGCCGTCGCGGTGTTCGTCGCCTGGCGTCAGCGTGCGCTCGCTGCCCCGGTGCTGATCGGCTATGCCATCGCCGCCGTGGGCATCGGGGGCTTCCTCGGCTACACCAGCATGGTTGACCAGGTGGTCGACGAGGATGTGGTCGTCGCCACGTCCGACAGCACCGATTCGGCCAGCGGCGACGGCGGCGGTGACAGCGCGGGGGCGAGCGGAGCCGGCGATTCGGGCAGCACCAAGAACCAGCTGCTCGCTGAGGGCACGTTCGTGGCTGAGGCCCACCCCACGGAGGGCTCGGCGTCGGTGATCGAGACAGCAGACGGCGTGGTGGTGACGCTCACCGATTTCGTGACCGACCCCGGCCCCGACCTGAAGGTGTATCTGGTGCCGAAGGGCGCAGACGTCGAAGACGGCGTCAATCTGGGCTCGCTCAAGGGCAACAAGGGCAATCAGCAGTATGACGTGCCCGCGTCGTTCGACACCGCGAGTCTGGCGGGGGGCTCGGTGGTGATCTGGTGCCGGGCCTTCACCGTCTCGTTCGGCTCGTCAGCGCTGAGCTAGGCATTGGGCTGAGCTAGGCGTTGGGGTGTGTGGAGCGAGGCGTAGAGCTAGTCGACGCGGACGATGCCGTTCGGGGTCGAGAAGTGGGCGGCGACCAGGCCGACGACGTTGTCTCCGGTGGGCACCCACTCGACCTCGACGTCGTCGAGCGGGTTCCCGTTCAACGACCCCAGCCATTCGTTGACCACAGAGGCGTCCCCGGCGATCTCGAGCTTCGTGATGCGGATGTCGGTGCCGTTGCCGTACCCGGGGCGTTCCTCGGGTTCGCAGTCCCAGTGGATGAAGAAGGGCAGCTGCGGGTTCTCGAGGAGCTCGTTGATGCCGATCTGCTTCCAGCGCAGGTCGTAGCCGTCCGGCCGTCTGCGGTGTCCTTCGACCGATTCTCGGCCCAGGCGGCTCTCGACGGTAGCCATCTCGGGCACCTCGACGACCCAGCCCAGCCAGCTGCCGCCGTCCGCCGCGCGCTTCTTGACCGCTCGCCCGAAGGGGGCGGTGTCTGCTGCGGGGTGGTCGAGCGCGGCGACGACTTCGAGGTAGGCGCCGCCGGCAAGGGGAAGGACGAAGTTGCGGGTACCGAAGCGCGGGTGCACACCGCCGTCGGTGAAAGCTGCGCCGAGTCGCGAACCAAGTCGTTGCACGACGTCGGCAAGATGATCGGTGGGTGCTGCGTAAGACAGGTGATCCAGCCGCATGTGGAGATACTGCCGAACGCCAATTCCCACCCCGAACTCGGGGTCGGGTTGGGGTCAGTCGTCGGTGCCGCCAGGATGCGCGTCAGCGCCGGCGTCACCGCGTCCGTAGCGCAGGGCAAAGGCGATATGCCCGACGACAGCCAGCGTCAGGGCGAAGGCCGTCCAGTCGTGCACCCAGGTGGCATCGGTGCGCGTAGCCGTCGGCCACGACCACCACCATCCGGCCATGACCGTGCCGGTGCCGATCAGCACGATCAGCGCCCCGAGGGTGAGCGCGGCGTTCAGTTTCTGGCCGGCGTTGAAGCGGGCGACGGGGATGCGACCGCTGCGCCGGTCCTTGGCGCGCAGCCACTCGACGTCGGCCGGTGACCAGCGTTCGAGGTGCGCCACGTCGGCGCGGAACCGTGCCGAGAGCAATCCGATCGCCAGTGGCAACGGCGCGAGCAGGCCGACCGCAAGATGCACCGTTCGCACCAGGTCGCGACGGCCGACCGCGATCGAGAGCGTGTCGATCCACATGATGGCGGCAGTGCCGATGCCGATGCCGATCAGCGCGGCGAAGGCGCCATGCACGATGATCTCGGCCGTCGAGAAGCGGCGGTCAGGTGATGGGGTCGTCGCTGCGTCCGTTGGACGATCCGACATAGGCGTCGACGTCATAGCCCCGCACCTCCCAGTAGCCGGGGTCGACAGCCTCGACCAGCTCGATCCGACTCAGCCATTTCAGTGACTTGTAGCCGTACATGGGCACCACGAGCAGTCGAACTGGACCGCCGTGGTCGCGCGACACCACCTCACCGTCGAGATGCGTGGCCACCATCACCTCGTCCTGTTCCGCCTGGTCAAGCGTGAGCGACTCGGTGTAGGTGCCGTCGTGGGAGTGGAACGTGATCGCCCGGGCCGAGCCTTGTACGCCCACCACGTCCAGAACGTCGCGAAGCTGCACGCCCTGCCAGGCGACATCGTCAACCCGCCAGCCCGTCACACACTGGAAGTCGCGCGTCCAGTAGGTCTGCGGCAGATCGGCGATGTCGTCCCAGGTGAGCGTCATCGTGCGGTCGACGAGACCGTCAACCCGCAGGCGGTAGTCAGCCATCGAGAGGTTGGGCTGCTGAGCAGTGACCGAGTAGTACCGCCAGCCTCCTTCGCCGGGCACGAGGTCGGCGAGGCCAGTGGGGTCGACGCGACGAACCGGTGAGAGCACGGCGTCGATCGCCCTCTGCAGCGGCGCTCCGAGTGCGACGCCGATGGCGCCGATACCGATCACCGACAGCACGATCCGCCGCCCGTAGGGGCGCGCCTCGTCCGCCTGTGGTGCGGGTGCGTCTGGTTCCACCCGATCAGCATGCGCTGCCGGAGCCCCTGCGGCCAGGTGGGACGCGGCCTCGGCGCACGTTTTCCCCAACTCGTAAGGTGCGCGTTCATCCACAGGCCAGGCATGGCAGACCGTCGAGGGCGCGCGACCCGGGCACGGTCTGGGACATGAGCCTTCCAATGCCGGCGGCCGACGAGCCGCACAACTCGCCATCCAGCTCACGCGATGGGCGTCCCACACTGCGCATCAGTGGGCCGGCCCAGGTCCTGCAGATCATCCCTTACCTGCTCGGATTTCACCCCGAACGCAGCGTCGTCATCGTGGCTCTCAAGGGCAAGGGGGTAGTGGTGAGTGCCCGGTACGACATCGAGGCTCCGCCGCAGTGTGCTGAGCCGCTGTGCCACTCTGCGGCCGCTGCAGGTGCAGACCGAGCAATCGTCGCCATCTACGACGACGCGATCAACGGTTCTCCGCTGCCCCACCTCGACTACCTCGACGCGCTCGGCCACGTCTTCGACCGCTACGGGCTGAGCGGGGTCGACGCGCTTGCAGTGGGGAATGGCCGGTGGTGGTCGTACTTGTGCCAGAACAACGCCGACTGCTGTCCGAGCGAGGGCACTGAGCTTGAGAGCGCAGGTGTGGCAGCCACCGGTGCGGTGGCTCAAGGCTTGGTGGCCTTGCCCGCTCGGGCCGACCTCGAGGCCGAGCTCGCACCAGATCTGATCGGCATGGCCAACGTACTGACATCGCTCATCGAGCTCGGCGAGGTGGACGACGACCGGCCAGATGTGGTGGTGAGGGCCGAGGACTGGACGGCGGTGCGCCGTTTCGTCAGACGAGCCCGCCGAGGCGCTGGGCCACCGGCTCCGGAAGTGGCCGCTCGCGTTCTCTGGGCGCTGATGGACCGAGCCGTTCGCGACGCCACCGTCGGTTTTCTGGCAACCCGCCCCGAGCGCGAGGTCTCGACCGCCTGGCGCGAGCTGGTCCGAGTGGCTCCACCCCCGTGGCGGGCACCGGCTGCCACGATCTACGCCCTCTGGTGCTTCGCCGCCGGCAGCGGAGCGCGTTCGAACATCGCTGTCGATGTGGCGCTGGAGGCCGACCCGACCTACTCGATGGCACACCTGTTGGCTGAGGCTCAGACCGGCGGGATCAACCCGTTGGAGTTCATTGCTGCCGTGACCGACGAGTGCCGCCTGGTGGGACGCCGCATCCAACGCAAGCGGCAGCCGTGGGGGCGCCGTCCGGCCGCGTAGCAGAGCGAGACCGGCGCAGATCCGGCGACGTGATGGCTGATATCGGTTTCGGGCGGTAGCGTTCTGGCGTGGCTGAGCAGTGGACCCTTTTGACCAATCACGGACGGGTGCTCCTCATCATCGCCGACGATGCTGACGTGCGCCTGCGTGACGTTGCGGCGTCGGTGGGCATCACCGAGCGCTCGGTGCAGATGATCGTCGCCGACCTCGAAGAGGCTGGGTATCTCAGCCGTGAGCGCCGGGGGCGGCGCAACCACTACTCGGTCAACTCCAGCAAGAACTTTCGCCACCCCCATGAGGCAGACCACAGCGTGGGTGAGCTGCTTGACCTCTTCGTCGACCGCAAGGCGTCGCGGGGCAGCGACGCAGCGTCGCCGTAGTCGTTGCCTTTGGTAGGCGGGCCGCTCCATTCGGTAGCCGCGTTGCTGCAGGTGGGTCCGCTGCCTGTGGATCGTCGGCGTCCGGGCCTGAGACGGCCCTACTCTCCAGCGCATGAACTGGGGGAGTCGCAGAGGGTCCACCGCCCTGCCCGGGCACGGTTCGGCGCGCACCGCTTGGTGGCGGTGGGTGCCGTTCACGATTGGGCTGTGCTTCGTGGCGGCTCTTCTGCCATCGGCGGCCGCCATCGCAGGGCCGCCGTGTGAGGGCGCCGACTGCGGCGTGGTCGCCGACCCCGACAACGCTCAGTACGTCGGCTCTGGTGGCCTGCTGTTGCCACCCAGCAGCTTCACCGGCACTGATGCCGACCGGGCTGATGCCGCGGCCTGCCCCGAGTGCCGATGGGCGCTGCTGCCGATGTGTCGAGGTGACGGCCAGGCTGGTGACGTGGCGTGTGGGGGCGCTGCGAGATCCTGCCCTCCTGGCCAGTTCCGCCGCATCGTGTTGCTGCTGAGACCCGGTGACACCGAGTGGCAGGAGGTAGGGCTGGTCTGCCTGGTGGGGGGAGCTCCGACGACCGTCGACGATGTGGCGTCGGAGCTGGCCGATGTGGTGGTCGAGGAAGTCCCGCCCCTTGAGCCCTCGGTGCAGCCTGAGGGGGGCACGCTGATCGGGCTGCCTGCGGTCTTCGCGGCGGGACAGCCCCGCTCGTTGGGTGAGCGTCGGTTCACCCTGGTCGGTTTCGAGATCGTGCTTGACGGGCGTGCCACCTGGGTATGGGACTTCGGAGACGGCACGACGATCGCACGCGATGAGCCGGGAGGGCCCTGGCCAGACACGTCCGTGAGCCATGCCTACGGCCGGGCTGGTGCCTACCCGGTTTCGGTGAGCAGCACCTGGGACGCATGGTTCACCGTTGACGGCCTCGGCCCATGGCCGGTCGGCGGTGCGCCCGTCGTTCAGGTGGCCAGCACGCCCCTGGTGCAGGTCTTCGAGGCGAGAGCCGAGCTGGTGGTGGGCTGAGGTGCTGGCCCGACCCGCTCAGGTGGGGTAGCGTCCGGCCAGGCACCATCGTGGAGTGTGGGACAACTTGGCCCAGCTGTCAGATGGCGTTGCGAGTGGCCGAGGAGGTCTGCATGGGGACGATCGTGGTGGGCTACGTACCGAGCCCGGAGGGCGAAGCCGCCCTTGACCGAGCTGTCGACGAGGCCCAGTTGCGGGGCAGCAGTCTGTTGGTCGTGAACTCCCAGCGCGGCGGGCGCACCGCCGACTATCACGAGGTGGCCCTCACGAACGAGCAAGTACAGGACATTCATGACCGGCTCCACGCGGCAGGGATCGAGCACGACGTCAGGGGCCTGATCCGGGGCAAAGACCCAGCCGATGACCTGGTGGCCATCGCGCACGAGGAATCAGCCGAGATGATCGTCATCGGACTTCGCCGCCGTACCCCCGTGGGAAAGCTGATCATGGGCAGCAACGCTCAGCGCATTCTGCTGGACGCGAGCTGCCCCGTCCTGGCGGTCAAGCGCGCCGAAGACTGACTTCGGCGGGGGAAGGTCAGCGCCTCCAGGGGCGTTGACTACAATGTCTAATGCTGCGCCTGTCAAGGGCAGGCCCCCGGGATCTGACTGACGGTCACACGAGGGTCAGCCTTCAGCCCGAGTCGCAGCAGCGGAAATCCGCATCCACCGTTACGCGTACCCGCATGACGTCTGCCCGCACCCTGCAAGGAGGCAACCGCTCCTATGAGCGCTGCTCGTAAGACTGCCACCAAGGCGGCCAAGGCCCCGGCGAAGAAGTCTGTCGCAAAGAAGGCAACGTCGAAGGCAACACCCAAGACCAAGACAGCGGCAACGAAGTCGACCGCCAAGAATTCAGTGGCGAAGAAGGCTCCGGCCAAGAAGTCGGCCGTCAAGAAAGCAGCACCGGCGAAGAAGCCTGCTGCAAAGAAGCCCCCCGCCAAGAAAGCCGCAGTGAAGAAGTCGGTGGCGAAGAAGGCTCCGGCCAAGAAAGCAGCACCGGCGAAGAAGCCTGCCGCAAAGAAGGCCCCTACCAAGAAGGCAACGGGGAAGAAGGCGACCAAAGCTGAGACCGCAACCGTAGAGATTCCCGTCGCTGACGACGGCATGCCGGTCAGTGACGAAGAGGTCGCTGAGGAGCTGAAAAAGGAGACCGAGGAAAAGGGATACGTCATCTCGCACCGCGACGAGTCCGACGAACCGGTTCAGCAGGTCACCGTCGCCGGCGCGACGGCCGACCCGGTCAAGGACTACCTGAAGCAGATCGGAAAGGTCGCTCTGCTCAACGCCGAGCAGGAGGTCGAGCTCGCTAAGCGCATCGAGGCGGGTCTGTTCGCCGAAGAGAAGCTGAACGGCACCAAGAAGCTTTCCGCGAAGATGCACCGCGAGCTCGACTGGATCGCCGAGGATGGTCGCCGCGCCAAGGACCACCTGCTCGAAGCCAACCTCCGCCTCGTGGTCTCGTTGGCCAAGCGCTACACGGGACGCGGCATGTTGTTCCTCGACCTGATCCAGGAGGGCAACCTCGGTTTGATCCGCGCTGTCGAGAAGTTCGACTACACGAAGGGCTACAAATTCTCCACGTACGCGACGTGGTGGATTCGCCAGGCGATCACTCGTGCGATGGCCGACCAGGCCCGCACGATCCGTATCCCCGTTCACATGGTCGAGGTCATCAACAAGCTCGCCCGCGTCCAGCGCCAGATGCTGCAGGACCTTGGACGCGAGCCCACGCCTGAAGAACTCGCCAAAGAGCTCGACATGACGCCCGAGAAGGTCGTCGAGGTCCAGAAGTATGGCCGCGAGCCGATCTCGTTGCACACGCCGCTCGGTGAAGACGGCGACAGCGAGTTCGGCGACCTGATCGAGGACTCCGAGGCCGTTGTTCCTGCCGACGCGGTGTCATTCACGCTGCTGCAGGAGCAGCTACACGCTGTTCTCGACACCCTCTCCGACCGCGAAGCCGGCGTTGTGTCAATGCGGTTTGGTCTCACCGACGGTCAGCCCAAGACGTTGGACGAGATCGGCAAGGTCTATGGCGTCACGCGTGAGCGGATCCGTCAGATCGAGTCGAAGACGATGAGCAAACTCCGGCACCCGAGCCGCTCGCAGGTATTGCGCGACTACCTTGATTAAGTCTCCTTCACAGTGAACTGATAACACGCAGGTTGAAACGAAGTTGCGGTTGAGTGGGTGCAGTTCAGGGAACTTAGTCGAAGACATGGCGACTACCGGTCGCCTTCTTCGTAGCTAGCCGGTGTCACTCAGTGTTCGACAGACACCGGGCACGTTGGCCGTATGCTTCCCAGATGATCAACTCGCTGGGCGTGCTTCGGACTCGTGGGCGGCTGCTGGCGGTGACCGCGCTGCTCGGGGGTGCGGCGGGGTTGGTGGCGTTCCTGGCCACGCCGCCGCTGTATACAGCAACGACCACCACATTCGTGTCGGTCAACGGCGCCGCCATGAGTGCAGCGACCCCCCTCGACGGGTCGGACTTGGCGCGACAGCGGGTGACGTCATACGTCGACATCGTGACAACTGACAACGTGATGATTGGGGTTATCGAAGATCTCGGTCTTCCGCTCACTCCTGGCCAGCTTGCGAACAAGATCGACGTCAACAACCCGCGTGACACGGTGAGCATCGAGATATCGGTCACGGACCCGAACCCCGCGCTCGCGCAGTCCGCCGCTAACGCGACAGCCGAGCAGTTCACCGACCTGGTGACCCGCCTTGAAACACCAAGTACTGACGAAATCCCGATAGTGACGGTCACAACCGTTGAGCCTGCCCCTCTGCCGAGTTCGCAATCGTCGCCACTATGGACGAAGTATGTGGGGCTGGGCTTGCTCGCGGGACTGGCGTTCGGCGTGCTGGCGGTGGTGGCGCAAGGCCTGCGAAGGGTCGAACAGGACGCGTCCCTACCAGGCTGATTGAGGGCGGCGCGGCATGTCTGTCGCCGGTCTCCGACTGTCATGGGCATGATGGCGGAGTGATCTCTGACGCTGGCGATCAGGTCGAGAAGGCCGGGGAGAGATCAAGACGCCGACGATGGCCATGGTTCGTGTTGGCGGCTCTAATCGTCGTGGGTGTGGCGTCGGTGGTCTTCGTTCATGAGGTCGCCACGCATCGTTACGACATCGAGGGCTACAAGGCGTCAGCTGATGGGCAACTAACCATTGGCTACACCTACGGTGAGTGCGAGATGTTCCGCAAGGCTGTGCTGGTCGAGGAGACCGATGAGCGTGTGGTGGTCGCCGTCACGTACATGCCTGAGCTGTGGCCGGGTGGCTGCCGCGCGATTGGCTACGAAGGGGTGGCCACGTTTCAGTTGGAGGATTCGTTGGGGGAGAGGAAGGTCTTCTACGACGATGGCGAAGAGTACGTGAACGTACCCACGGACGGTCGTCCACCGCGCGGCTAGGGAGGGGAACCCTCAGTCCAGGATATTGCGCCGCACAGCGCTCGTGATCTGCACGCTTGTCACGCCTGGTTGCACAGCGCATAGCCGTTCCTAGTGCGCGACTACCTGGACTGAGTCTCCTTCATTGTGAACTGATAACACGCAGGTGAGGCCTGGCGGTATGGCCGAGTGCGCGTAGCTCGGGGAACCGAGTCGAAGATTTTGCGAGTGGTTCCGGCACCGCGTGGATGAGAGCCATCGGGTTTGACCATCTCTGATGGACGCCACCTGTCGAAACGGCAGTGGATACGTAAGGGCGCCTCCAGGCCCAACCGCGACAGGCGTGCTTTCCGCGAACCTTGACCGCGACCAGGACCACATCGCTTGCGAAAAGTAGGTGGCGGCGGTGATGCGATACCCCGCCCGGGTCGGGTGATCAGTGTTTGGTCATGTGGCGGTGCCGGTGATGACGGGATCACCTGCGAAGCATCCGTGCACGGAAATCTAGCCAGCTTCTGAGCCCGAAGGTGCTGTTGCGCTTCGGTCGTTTCCTATCCTGAATTGCTGGACAGGTGATTCTCGCGAGGTCTATCTTCCAACCATCTTGTCGGGACGGGCCTTCCCGGAGTCCGGATAGACCCGCTCTGACCTCGTCAGTGGAGGCGGAGATGGCGAACCGATGGATGGGCCGTGGCGCCCGGCGGGGCGATGTTGTATCTGCTGTCAGTGGTGCCCGGCGATGAGGGCGCGACTTGGTGTCGTTGCGGCGTTCGCCGGACTGATCGCCAGCGGGGTCGTGATGCTCCCTACGGCTGCCTCGGCGGAAGTCGTTAGCAATCAGTCCGGTGAGTGCTCGTCTTGGGATCTGGCTATGCGATGGCTCTCTTATTGGACCGACAACCGACGCGTAGTAGACGACGTCTACGATCGAGATGCGGGCAACTTCAGCCGTGCGGGTGACCCGACCAAGCTCACAATCGAGGTGACAGCCTCGCAGGGTGTGCTCGCGAATGATCGTGCTGGGGTCCCGGATTCTCCTATCAAGGTGTATCTGGCTACGCCGCCGCAGCACGCGGGGGATTTCACCCTGAATGATGACGGCTCGTTTGTCTACCAGCCGGGCCTCTACACTGGATCCGATTCATTCTCCTGACTTCTACTCCCTCCAGTACCCGTCGGGAGTACGGGTTTGTTCTGACGTCGGGACCGTCACTATCCCGGCGGTTTCGAAGGCACGCCCATTCAACGATGTGTACAGAACGTTTGCCGACGAGTCTCTGAATGTGGGTAGCGTCGACGGGAATCTCTATGTGTGTGATCTGAGCAGCCCCTGCGCAGGTCTCGGAGTCCTCGCGAACGATATTCTGCCGACCAGTGTTGATGAGGTTCGTGCCGGCGGAACCGCGTACCCGGTGTCTTCAGCCTCCGGTGCATCGGATATCGCACTCTCGCACGGGACTCTGTCTGTCTTCGCAAATGGGGCGTTTCGCTTCGTTCCCACCGCAAATTCGACCGGCACGGACACCTTCTCCTACCGCGACAAGAACGCCTTCTCGCCCGCGGGAACGCCGCTTTGGGGAGATGTGACCATCAACATTGATCAAGTCCCCGCGGTGGACGAGACGCGTGTGCGTGACGACGTGGTGGCGCTGGACGAGGACACCACGGTCACGATCGCCGCGTCAGAACTGCTCGCGAATGACGGCAACGCAACCGCCGCGGCGATGCTTCTCTTCGATGGTGCCACCACCTTCCGCACCAACCATGGGACCCTGTCACTCACGGCGAGCCATACTTCCGGTAGCGAGGTCCAATTTTCACAAGTGGAGTACACGCCGGACGCCAATTTCCACGGGCTTGACACCTTCACGTACTACGCCGTCCCGAGCGACGAATACTTCGGAACTGTGACTCTTGATGTCCGGTCGATACCGGATGACCCTTTGGCGGAGGATGACTCGGCGAGTATTGGATACAACGGCGTTGCAGACATTGACATCGGGGCCAATGATGCGATCCCTGACGGGGGCGAGGGCACCTATGAGTGCGTGAAGCCCGCCGGCACCCTCCTCGGTGCCCTTAGGTGTGATGGTGAAGACGCCAACTTCGAGTGGTTCCTAGTGGATGGGACGCTGATAGGGGGCCCGAAGAATGCGGATTTCGTGGGTGAGTCGAGCATGGAATACCGGTTGACCGACGCCAGGGGCCGTTCGGACCGGCAATGGTGACGGTCGTTCGTCGGTACCGCCGCTGACGATGAATACACGACATCTGAAGACACCCCGCTGACGGTGGCCGCGCCGGGTGTCTTCGCGAATGACGGTCTTCGGTTGCCTCCGACCGTCATCGATCCGCCTCGATTCGGGAACCTGCAACTGGGCTTCGATGGCTCGTTCACCTACACGCCGTTTGCGAACTATGTGGGATCCGATTCGTTCCGCTACTCCAACGGGGTGGATGCTGCGACAGTTGCGCTGACTGTCGAACCGATTAACGACGCGCCTGAAGTGATTCTGAACGGCTGGTGTGACAAGGGTGAGGACGGACTCAACGTCTGTCCCGTGACAGTCCCGGCACCAGATGTTCGGCATGTCGAGCTCGGCGACCCGGTTGAGGTAAGCGGGCGCATTTCAGACCCCGAGTTCGACGCCGGGGTTCTTGAGGTCACCTGGGGAGATGGGACGCAGGACTCCTACCCCTATCCCTGCGAAGGGGACAACTGCGCGTTCACGCTCGTACCGCCGAGTTGCAGTACTGCTCCGGACGGTTCCCTGACATGCGCAGTCGGTTACCTACGGTTCCGGCTGGAGCATGTTTACAGCCGGCTGCCGGACGGGTCGCCGTACTTCGACATCACGGTCAATGCGACCGAGCAGGATGGAACCAAGACCACTGCGGAAACGCAGGCTCGGGTCCGGGATGTCCGCGATGAGGTGCCACCGGCAATCACCGCGGACGCCACGAAGGCCGACGGAACCCCGTACGTCAGCGGCACATGGTCGACCCAACCGGTTACGGTCACCTTCACCTGTTCGGACAACTCTGGTGTGGTGACCTGCCCAGAGTCGGTGACAGCTCCTGAGGGCGTCACCCCCTCGGTGAATGGCACCGCCACCGACCCATCGGGTAACAGCACGTCCACGTCATTCGGACCCATCTGGGTTGACACTGTAGGACCAGAGGTCACCACCACTGCCACGTCCAACGGGCAGGCCTACTCCTCAGGCAGTTGGGCGAACTCCGACGTAACGGTGAAGTTTGACTGCCAGGATTCCGGATCGGGTGTCTCCACCTGTCCAGTCGGGCTCGATGTCGGATCCGAGGGCACCACGCTTGTTCTCCGCGAAGCCACGGACGTTGCAGGGAACACGTCGGCCGGATCCATCACTGTCCGGGTGGACAAGACCGAACCTGTATTTGACGCGTGCCCGAGCGGGGGGCCGTTCCTGCTCAACGACGACCCCCCCATGGTGAACATCCAGGCTTCCGACGCTCGGTCCGGTATCGATGCCGCCGCCTCGTCTCTTGAGGGTTCCGTGTCAACGACCAGCATTGGCGAAAAGACGGTAAGATTTGTCGCCGCGGACAATGCAGGCAACACGGCAAGCAAGGACTGCTCCTACTCAGTGGTGTCTGCGGTCTCCGATTTCGCCGCACCGGTCGACATGGACGCGGTCAACAAGGCCAAGGCCGGACAGACGGTCCCGTTCAAGTTCACCGTGACCGACGCCAACGGTAGCCCGGTCACCGACCTGACCCAGGTCAGCACAACCTCCGTGGCCTACTCATGTGAGCCGGGGGTGCCCGTAGACGCGATCGAGGAGTACGCCACAGGTGGCTCTGGATTGCAGAACTTCGGTGACGGCACCTACCAGTTCAACTTCAAAACCAAAAAGGGCTGGGCGGGCTCCTGCCGCACCCTTGGAATTGAGTTGGGCGACGGGGTGAACCACAAGGCCAAGTTCCAATTCAAGTAAACCCCCACAACCGGCCGCCCGGCTTCTGGGCACCACGACCAGGGGCCGGGCACCGGCGAGTGGAAGCGGTGAGGGCGTGACCAACGATGCCCCTAGATTTCGGGGGAGTTCAGTCCAGGATATTGCACCGCACAGCGCTCGTGATCTGCACGCTTGGCAGGCGTGGCCGCACAGCGCATTGCCGTTCCTAGTGCGCGACTACCTTGATTAAGTCTCCTTCACAGTGAACTGATAACACGCAGGTTGAAACGAAGTTGCGGTTGAGTGGGTGCAGTTCAGGGAACTTAGTCGAAGACATGGCGACTACCGGTCGCCTTCTTCGTAGCTAGCCGGTGTCACTCAGTGTTCGACAGACACCGGGCACGTTGGCCGTATGCTTCCCAGATGATCAACTCGCTGGGCGTGCTTCGGACTCGTGGGCGGCTGCTGGCGGTGACCGCGCTGCTCGGGGGTGCGGCGGGGTTGGTGGCGTTCCTGGCCACGCCGCCGCTGTATACAGCAACGACCACCACATTCGTGTCGGTCAACGGCGCCGCCATGAGTGCAGCGACCCCCCTCGACGGGTCGGACTTGGCGCGACAGCGGGTGACGTCATACGTCGACATCGTGACAACTGACAACGTGATGATTGGGGTTATCGAAGATCTCGGTCTTCCGCTCACTCCTGGCCAGCTTGCGAACAAGATCGACGTCAACAACCCGCGTGACACGGTGAGCATCGAGATATCGGTCACGGACCCGAACCCCGCGCTCGCGCAGTCCGCCGCTAACGCGACAGCCGAGCAGTTCACCGACCTGGTGACCCGCCTTGAAACACCAAGTACTGACGAAATCCCGATAGTGACGGTCACAA
>CAWGPZ010000015.1:0-47781 GCA_963824605.1 uncultured Actinomycetota bacterium
AGGAGGCGAGAGGCAAGCGAAGCGGAGGTTGCAGCTGGGTGGGTACGACCCCAACCTGGTCGACGACCTGATGCCGCTGATCACCAGCGACGACACAGCGGCTACCGAAGTGGTCGTCGTGCAGTACGGAGGGATCCTCGACACGAGCGCGTCGGTACTGATCGTCATCGATCAGTGGGTGCGGGGGGAGAACGGCCGAGTGCGGCGACGTGGTGGCACTCTCGATGTTCGGTTGGTCGTCGACGAGCCGCAGTGGAGCGTGACGACGGTGCGCCCCGCGCGGTCAGGCCGGCGCGTTGCAGGGCTCACGGGGGCAGCACGTCGCTTGCTCAGAGACGATCGGGTGATTCTGCCCAGCGCGGCGGTTCGTGATATCCGATCCGGGGCCATCGAGGACTCAGTGCTCCGCGCCCTCGCATCGCTCGCAGAGTTGCACCGCCTCGACGTAAGCATCTTGAGGTCAGGACATCCGGCGCGGGTGTTCGGCACCGACCGAACGAGCGATCACACCGATGGGCGTGCTGTCGACATCTGGGCGCTTGATGGGCGACCCATCATCGAGCGAGGGACCAGCGCCAAGGTCGCGGACTTCATGCGAGCGGCCCAGGACGCCGGCGCGTACCAGGTGGGTGGTCCCGTCGATCTGGACGGTTCAGGTGCGTCCTTCTTCTCGGACGACACGCATCGGGACCACATCCACCTGGGTTTCACCGGCTAGGCCGCTGCGTCAGGTCTTCACCACCACTCGGACTGGCCTGCTGCCGAGAACCAGAACCATTCCAAGTGCCAGCAGGATCAGGCCCACGGGGAGAAGCGGAAGTGAGGAGGCGCCAGTTGTCGGAAGTGCGGCAGCGTCACCCTCAGGTGGGGTGGCGTTTCCACCGCCACTTTCGTCGGGGGGGTTGGCGCTCCCACCGTCACCGTCGTCGGGCGGGTTGGCGCTCCCACCGTCACCGTCGTCGGGCGGGGGTTCGACGGGCGTCTGGTTGATCACAACTGTGTGGAGGCACGAGGCATGGCCTCCACCCTCGTCGCCTTCGTCGGCGGCGAGTGCAGCTGCCTTCTCCTCGTGTCCGTCGTCGTGACCGCCGCCGCCCTTGGGGCAGGTGTCGTCGGCCAGGAAGTACCCGATGGTCTCGGTGTCGACAACCCAGCGCCTGGGCTCACCGGCCACGTCTACCGTGTAGCTGGTCCCCGGCTTGCCGGGCAGGACTAGACCGGGTTGATCGCCGTGTCCTGGGTTCACGTAGCGGCACGCCAGTAGGTCTGAGCCAAGCGGGTAGGTGCACTCCACAGTGCCACGTTCGCCTGCGGCGTTCAGCACGAAGTCGTCGCGCCAGCCCGCTGGCAGCGCGCTGTCAAGAGCCGTGGTGAGCAAGGTTCCGTCGGCGTCGAACCACTGCACGTCGAAGAGCATCCGGCGGGGGTTTCCGGTCTGTGGTTCGCCGCACCCGAGCCAGTACATCTTCATGGCGCCCATCTCGCCATTGATCAGGATCTCGAGCCGCATGTGGTAGCCGTTCCCCTTGCGGTCGAACTGCTGGACTGCTTCGTCGAGCGGGAAGCTACCGGCCCACGCTCCGTCAGCGGACGTCTCGGTGACGTCGACGAGCTTGACGCGGCCCTCGCCGGGAGCTGTCGGTGGCCAGGCCACGATGCGCACACCGACGGTGTCCGGTGGCTCTACGGTGAGGCCGCTCGCGGTGATGTCGAAGGTGCAGCTGGCGATCTTCGGCAGGCTGCCTTCGGGATCGCCGGCCGTGATGTCGCGGCCGTCAACGGTGACAGTCACTCCGTCGGCAAGCGTGCCGCCCTCGCCGTGCCCGCCGCCTTCGTGCCCGCCGCCCTCGTCGGCCTTCTCGGCGACGGCTGGCTGGCCGTCGTGCGTGGTGGACGGTGCGGAGTCTCCAGTCGTGACCGTCGGGTCGGTGACATCGTCAGTTGGTGCCGGCAAAGGGACATCGTCGGTGGGGACGGGATCGGTGGTGACCGGCTCCGCCGGATCAGCGACGTCGACCATCTGGTCGGCCTCGGGCTGGATCGTCGACTCTGGGGCCAGCGAAGCTGTGGTGCTGGTGTCAGTGGGCGTCTGTGCGTCGGCAAGAGCCGCGGAGCTCCAGGCGGGAGTGACGCCGACCGCCAGGGCGGCGACAGCCACGAGGAGTAGATGTGGTCGGTGGTGTCTCATGGGGTGCCTCACCCTCGGCTGGACTTCTCGGCGGTTCGCCATGTGCCAGCACTGAATGGGAAGTATCGATAGCCGGGAGTCAGGGAGAGCGCCGAGGGGCGGCTCTCTCCCTGACGTACCCAGGCCAGCTACTTGATCTGGATGTCGACGTAGGCGGTGAACTTGTCAGCGAGCTTGATCGGGAAGAGCGGGTCTTCGCCTTCCGTCTCGGTGCTGACGACCGTGTCCACCATCTTGGCGTTGCGCTCGACGGTCACATCGTTGACGCCGTCGTTCCACGTGCCTTGTGCCTTGATCTTGAAGGTGATCCTCCACCAGCCGGCTTTGTCAAAGTCGCCCGTGTCACTGAGGAACCAGTTGTACGCATACGAGAGCGTGCCGGATCCGGTGACCTCGGTGGCGAACTGCCCGCTGCCGTCTGTCGAGAAGCTTCGGTAGATGGCTTGCGAGAAGATCTTGCCGATCGGCTTGTGGTTCTTGTTGAGCTTCTGGATGACCAGCTTGCCCAGGGGCGTGTAGACCTTGGCCGTGGTGCTGGTGGCGGGCTCGCCGGTGGTGCCGAAGATCTCGTTCATCTTCGTGCCTTCCAGCGATGTCATCGGGTAGGTGAGCTGAGCCTTCCTCATCTCCTTCTGCAGGCCCATCTCCAGGTGGATGACCTTGGTCTTTGTCGTCCACTGGTGACCGGTGAGGTTGTCACCGAAGTACACCAAGGAAGCGACCTTCTTGTTGGTGGCGCCGTCTTTCGCGTACGCCTTCCAGGTGCTCGGCCCCTTCTGCGTGTAGTACTTGGTCCCATCCAGCATGTACAAGTCAGCTGCATCCAGGTACGGAGCCGGTGTCCCGTCCTCGTTGAAGGGAAGCACTTCGGCCTCAGTGCGTGGTCGGAGCCCGTCGTCCTCTGTGAGGGTGGGGTACGTCGTGTACGGCTGGGTGTTCATCCCGGTGATTCCGTAGCCTTCAGCGAAGACGACCGGCATGGAGAGGTTGTTGCCGAGTGTTTCTTCCTCGGCTGCTAGTGCGGATGTACCCCCGACCGCAAGTGCCGCGACCGCGGCTACCGCGAAGAGGGATGTCTTGGTACGCATGAATGTCATTTCAGACCTCCGACGCTCTCGTTGTCGAGAGGCGGGGCGACTGGCAGTCCCGTCGACGACCGAGGATCAGCCGTCACAAACACAGTATGTGAATGCTTGGACTACGCGTTAGGGCCGAACGTCACCCAGGGGACGGATGGTTCATGACTCGAGAGAGGCCGCACCGAAGCGTGATCTTGACCGGGTGCACCCGGTGACCATCGTCACTGGCCACCGGCGTCGTCGCCAACGGCACAGCCGTGCGCCTGGGATGCGGTCCATGGCCCTTGCGCTGGTCCCCACCCCGGCCCACTTCGGCTGCCAGACCGAGGTCGCTCATGCCCTGCACTCTGACAGCAGGGTCCACAGGTGTCGGGCAGACCTGAAGCGGCCTACTGGCCATGAAGAACGGACCAGCGCGACGTCGTCAGTGCTCGTTCATCACCGTGCGGTAGTACTCGTTGAACTGGTGCACGTAGTCGTCCTTCTCGGGATAGACGCCGTGCGCGAAGCCGCGCGACGTGATGCCGCGTTGGACGCGTTCCGAAACGGTGTAGTCCTGGCCGGCGACAAGCTCACAGAAGTCGACGACCGGCTGGTGATCGAAGTCGGGTTCGGCGATGTCCTCTGGCATGAAGAGGTACTCGGTGAGCACGCGTGTCTGCGTCGGGCCCTCAGGCACGAGCCGCGTTGCGACGACATTGCTGCCCGCGATGTCGAGGAACATGTTGGGGAAGATCTGGCTGCCGTAGATCGAGTGGGCCATCTCTTCGTTCATGCCGGGGAGGACGGCCTTGCGCGCCCGTGGGTCGTCGGAGTAGCTGGTGCCGCCGGTCAGCAGCGCCACACCACCGTCGTCACGGCTGCGATCACCGGTCATGCCCTTCTTGTAGGTGGGTACGACCTCGACGAGCTCGGGGTGCACGATCGGACAGTGCAGGCACTCGTTGTAGTTCTCGATCAGGATCTTCCAGTTCGCCGCCACGACCGACTCGGTGCGGTGCACGGTGACCAGTCGCTCCAGCTCGTGCTTCTCAAAGCGCAGCGGTGAGTCGTAGTGGGCGTCCAACGCCTCACGCAGTGGGGTAGGCGTCGTGCGGCTGAGGTTCACGAAGAGGAACCCCTGCCAGTCGTCGACGTGCACGGTCTTGAGGCCAAGCACTGAACGATCGACCTCGTCCTTGCCCACGCGCGGCGTGGCGACGAGTGAACCGTCGAGGTCGTAGCACCATGCGTGGTAGGGACACTGGAAGACGGCTTTGGTCTCGCCGCGTGTGTCGTCGCACAGCACGGCTCCACGGTGGCTGCACACGTTGTAGAAGGCCTTCAGCTCGCCGTTGTCGTTGCGGGTGACGATCACACCTTGGCCGGCGATGTCGATGGTGAGGAACTGGCCGGGCTTGGTCACCGGCTCGGCGCGCCCCGCAAAGACCCATTGCTCGTACCAGAGCTGCTCCTGCTCGACTGCGTAGTGCTCGGGGGAGTAGTAGTGCGTGGCGGGCAGGGTGTGGCGTACTGCGGTCATCGTTCCTCCGGTCAAGTGACTGGTCAATCAGTCAGTGAAACTGAGGATACCCCGTGGTCAGGGGGTTGCGGAAGATCAGCAGGGCAGCGACGACTGGCTGCCATAGGGTCAGATGGTCGCCGACCTATGGGAGTAGCAGACGTGGAGATCCTGGTCATCGGTGGTGGTATCGGCGGGCTGGCCGCTGCGCTGAGCCTGCAGGCCGCCGGATTCGACCGGGTTCGGGTCCTTGAGTCCGCTGACACGATCGAACCGCTCGGCGTTGGGATCAACGTGCTGCCACACGCCGTTCGTGAGCTGACTGAGCTCGGGCTGGCAGATGAGCTCGCCGCGATCGGTGTCCCCACGGCTGAGCTTGCCTACTTCGACCGCCACGGGACGCAGATCTGGAGCGAGCCACGGGGGCGGGCTGCGGGGTACCTGTGGCCGCAGTACTCCGTGCACCGGGGACGCCTGCAGATGACGATGCTTGACGCCGTGCACCACAGGCTCGGTGATGACGCCGTGACCTGCGGTGCGCGCGTGCGATCGGTGGGCAGTGACTCCGAAGGGGCCACCGTCACATGGGGTGTAGCCGGGGCCGAGCAGCAGCTACGGGCAGACGTCGTCATTGCAGCAGACGGCATCCACTCGACCATCCGCGCCCAGTGGCATCCCGATGAGGGGGCTCCGCTGTGGAACGGCGCCGTGCTGTGGCGGGGCACTTCCCTGGCGCCACCGTTCCTGACCGGGCGCAGCATGATCATGGCCGGACATCGGGACGTGAAGTTCGTTGCGTACCCGATCGGTGCCGCTAATGACGACCTGCAGCTGATCAACTGGATCGCGGAGCGCCGTGCCCCCGACGAGCACTTCGCCCGCGAAGACTGGAACCGCAAGGTCGACACGTCTGTCTTCGCTCACCACTTCCAGACTTGGCAGTTCTCATGGCTTGACGTGCCTCGTCTCATTGACACCGCCTCGGCTGTCTACGAGTACCCCATGGTCGACCGGCTGCCGCTGGACAGCTGGACAGCCGAACGCGTCACGCTGCTCGGAGATGCGGCTCATCCCACATACCCCATTGGGTCGAACGGGTCATCGCAGGCGATTCTCGATGCGCGGGTCCTTGCGCACTGCCTGGCGACCCTTCCCATTGAGGAAGCGCTGGCTCGCTACGCCGCGCTGCGGCTGCCACCCACCCGGGCGCTCCAACAGGCAAACCGTTCGATGGGCCCTGAGATCGTCATGCAGATGGCGTACGAACGGGCTCCGGATGGGTTCGTCTCGGTTGACGACGTGTTCGGTGCCGGCGAGTTGGAAGCAGTCGCTTCTGAGTACAAGCGAGTTGCTGGCTTTCACCCGGCCGAGCTCAATGAGCGAGCGTCGTGGAGCGTTGGGTGATGCAGATCGAGGCTCCGGTTCTGCGATGGGTCGGCCACGCCCGGGTAGAGGTCTCGGCACCGGTGAGCTTGGGCTCGGGCCCGCAGGGTGAGCGACGAGTCGTGCCGGTGACCGGCGGTCGCGTCACGGGAGCGTGGGACGGCGTGGTTCTCGCCGGTGGCGCTGACTGGCAAGAGGTCCATGCCGACGGCTCGGTCACCCTGTCGGCGCGGTACCCGGTCGCACTCAATGATGGGCGAACGGTCTGCTTCGTGGCACGCGGCGCACGTCCGGCTGCAGGTGCAGATGGTGGCTTTCGCACATCGCTTCTCTTCGATGGTGACACTGCTGACGCGACGTCAGCAACTGTCTATGTCGCGGATGGTCGCAAGGTCGAGGGTGCTGTCGAGTTCGACATCTTCGAGGTGGCATGAACGCGATGGACCCGACGCCGCCCACCATGACCAACGTCTTCACTCTCGATGTGCTGCTGCGCCCTCCGATCGTCTTGACCGATGCTCCGGGGGGTCGAAGAACATTCATTCCGATCGTCGGTGGTTCGGTTTCTGGCAGCCACCTTGAGGCGACGATCATCGAGGGAGGCGGCGACTGGGCACTGGAACGAGCCGACGGCGGTATGGAGATCCATGCGCACTATCTGATTCGTACCGGGGGCGGCGAGGTCATCGAGGTCGACAACGTCGGGCGCTGGCGTGAGCGACAAGGGGGCGCTCCCTATTTCGTCACTTCTCCGGTGTTCGTGGTGGGTGACGGTCCCCATGACTGGCTGCGGCGCAGCGTCTTTGTAGGCATGGGTCGTGAGGTGGACGAGAGCCGGATCATGATCGATGTCTACGTCGTAGACGGCGGAGTCCCGTGAACGGCCCGTTGGTCGACTTGCTGGGCACGGCTGATCCTCGGGCCGCGGCCGTTCGCGACCCATCGGGCACCGTGCTTACCCATGGCGAGCTCGAGCAGCAGTCGACGCGGCTGGCCCTCGGTCTCGTACGGGCTGGAGTCGGCGCTGGAGATCGTGTCGCGTATCAGGTGCAGAAGTCTCCGAGCACTCTTCTCGTGCACCTGGCGCTCCTGCGCTGCGGCGCCATCCAGGTGCCCCTGAACCCGGACTACTCCGACCAGGAGGTCCGCGCTCTGCTTGATGATGCTGAGCCCGTGATGCTGATCCGTCCCACCGAGCGAGGGGTGTTGCCCGGCTCCTGGCAGACGTTGTCCCTGGACGCGGACGGGGGAGGATCCCTGCGTGCGCTTCTTGGCGACGGCGAGGAGGCCTTGCCGCAGATTGCACCGGGCGATGGGGCGGCGCTGCTGTACACGTCCGGCACTACCGGGCGCCCGAAGGGGGCGTTGCTCAGCCACGCCAACCTGGCGACCAATGCCGAGACGCTGGTAAGCGCATGGGGCTTCTGCTCGTCCGACGTGCTCTTGCACGTGCTTCCGCTCTTTCATACCCATGGTTTGTTTGTGGCAGCTCACTGTGCGCTGACGAGTGGGGCGTCAATGGTGTTGCTCCCCCGCTTCGATGTCAGCCAGGTGCTGGAGGAGCTGCCCTCCTGCTCGGTGATGATGGGCGTGCCCACTCACTACACACGACTGCTGGCCGATGAGCGGTTTGGTGCCCCGCAGTGCAAGGGCGTGCGGCTCTTCGTGTCGGGGTCGGCGCCCATGACGCCTGTGGTCCACGCCGAGTTCACGGAGAGAACAGGTGCGCAGATCCTCGAGCGCTACGGCATGACCGAGACATCGATGTTGACGTCGAACCCCCTTGAGGGGCAACGGCGTCCAGGAACAGTTGGTCCAGCTCTTCCAGGTGTGTCGATCCGACTCGTGGGCGAAGACGATCAGCGCGTTGCCGATGGTGAGACGGGCGATGTGCAGGTGTCCGGGGCCAATGTCTTCAGCGGGTACTGGCGGCGTCCGGACCTGTTGGACGAGACGTTCACCGCCGATGGCTGGTTTCGCACTGGCGACCTCGGGCGACTCGACGCCGACGGGTACCTCGAGCTGGTGGGCCGGTCGAAGGACCTGGTGATCACAGGGGGGCTGAACGTCTACCCGAAGGACGTTGAGCAGGTCCTTGACTCGCTGCCAGGGGTCAGCGAGTCGGCAGTGGTTGGTCTGCCTGACGCGGATCTCGGCGAGGTTGTTGTAGGAGTTGTTGTTGCTGAGTCAGGCGTTCAGTTGGACCCCGAGTGGCTTCGCGCCGCCGCCCGCCTGCAGCTGGCCGGCTACAAGACCCCAAAGCGCGTGGTGGTGGTGGAAACCCTTCCTCGCAACGTCATGGGCAAGGTGCAGAAGAGCCTCTTGCGCGACCAGATCATCGAGTCGACCCGATGACCGAGATCTTCGACCGTTCCGCGCTCGAGCTCAGTGCGGCGATCGAGCGACGTGAGGTGACGTGTCGCGAAGCGGTGACCGCGATGCTGAACCGCATCGACGCCCTTGATCCGACTTTCCACGCTCTCAGTAGCCGACGTCCGGCTGAGGACGTGATCGGGGCTGCGATCGAGCGTGACGACGAGCTCGAACAGGGCATCCGGCGCGGGTGGATGCATGGCTTGCCACACGCGGTGAAGGATCTTTCGAACGTGCAGGGACTCCCGACGACGCTTGGGTTCCGGCGCGCCGAACACGCACCCGTCGCCACAGCTGATGACCTGTTCGTCTCGCACATCCGGGCGGCCGGAGCGGTATTCATCGGCAAGACGAACACACCGGAGTTCGGCCTCGGGTCGCACACGTACAACGCGATCGGCCCTACGACCGGGAATGTGGTTGACCCGTCGTTGAGCGCCGGGGGAAGCAGCGGAGGAGCGGCCGTCGCCGTCGCCACCGGCATGGTCCCCGTCGCTGACGGCAGCGACTTCATGGGTTCCCTGCGGAATCCGCCTGGGTGGAACGGCGTGCTGGGTCTGCGGCCGACTGCGGGTCTCGTGCCCGGAACCACCAATGACGCTGCGGCACCGGGCAGCGGGGTCGACGGTCCCATCGGTCGTACGGCTGCCGACATCCATGCACTTCTGGGAACGATGGCTGGGGCCGGCAGGGTCGGCCCGCTGTTGTTGCCACCGGCGACTGCGAACGTCTGCATCGCCTGGCTTGGCGATCTAGGTGGGTATCTGCCATTCGAGGACGGCGTCATCGACGTATGCCGTGAAGCAGTTGGTCGATGGTGTGAGGACGCTACGACCGTGACTCTGCCCGGTGTTGGGGCCTTCACGAACCCCGACCAGCTGTGGCCCGCCTGGCAGTCGATCCGGCATCACGAAGTCGGTGGGTGGCTCGCCGCGGAGTTCGATGAGGCCGAGATTGCCACGATGAAGCCCGAGGCGCAGTGGGAGCTTGCGGGTTTCCGCGCCCTCTCAGCACGGCAGCTCGCACACGCGCGGTCGGTTCGAGAGGGCGTCCGCCGATCTCTGCTCTCAGCGCTGGAGCACTTCGACCTGGTGGCCCTGCCCACCGCTCAGTGCTGGCCGTTTCCGTCCGCGCTCCATTGGCCCGGGGCCATCGATGGGGTCCCGATGGACACCTACCACCGGTGGATGGAGGTGACGACGCTCGCGACGTTGGCCGGCTTGCCGGCCATGTCCGTCCCGGCCGGAACGAACGCGTCCGGTCTTCACATGGGCCTGCAGCTGATTGGACGCCCCGGGGCTGACGCCGAGCTGCTCAGCTGGGCGGCGCACGCGGAACGGGCGGGGGCGTTCGTGGTCGCGACGCCCAGCCAGGCGGTTCGCGCCTAGGCCCCCAAATCCGACTGCCCATGACGGAGTCGCGTCGACGCTGGAGGGTACTCAGATTCTCGCCGTCGTTTGCCTGGCGGCTGGAATGCCCCGATCACCGGCCGAGGGTGGCCACCATCAATGCCTTGATCGTGTGCAGGCGGTTCTCGGCCTGGTCGAAGGCGATGTTGGCAGCTGACGCGAACACCTCGTCGGTCACCTCGAGCCCGCCAGTGACGCCCGTGAGTTCGGAAACCTCGAGGCCAACGTTCGTGCGTTCGTCGTGGAAGGCCGGCAGACAGTGCATGAACTTCGCGTCGGCATTTCCGGTCTTGGCGAGAGCGGCCGCGTTCACCTGGTACGGCATCAGCTCTTGGACACGGGACGCCCAGACGTCCTTGGGTTCGCCCATCGACACCCACACGTCGGTGTGCACGAACTCGACGCCCTGCAGCCCTTCATCGAGATCTTCGGTGAGGGTGATTGCTGCCCCCGACCGCTCAGCGTGTGTGCGCGCGATCTTCTGAACTTCGGCGTCCGGCCACAAGGCTTTGGGTGCGCAGATGCGCACGTCGGAGCCCATGATTGCGCCCATCACGAGCAAGGAGCGGCCCATGTTGAACCGACCGTCTCCGAGGAAGCAGTAGCTTGGTCGGGTCGTGCTGACGGAGGCATGCTCCTCCATCGTGAGGAAGTCGGCCAGCATCTGCGTGGGGTGCCACTCATCGGTGAGGCCGTTGTACACGGGAACGTCTGAGAACGCCGCCAGCTCTTCGACCGTGACCTGGGCCTTGCCACGGAACTCGATGGCGTCGAACATGCGCGACAACACGCGAGCGGTGTCGGCGGCTGACTCCTTGTGACCGATCTGGGACGACGCGGGGTCGAGGTACGTGACATGGGCCCCCTGGTCGTACGCGGCGACCTCGAAGGCACACCGGGTGCGCGTCGACGACTTCTCGAAGATCAGCGCAATCGATCGACCTGCAAGGTGCTGCTGCTCGGTTCCTGCTCTCTTGGCTGCCTTCAGCTGGGCGGCAAGGTCGATCAGATGCTGCAGCTCGTCGCGCGTGAAATCGACCTCTTTGAGAAAGTCACGCTGCTTCAGGACGTCGCTCATCGACGGCACCACCTCTCATCGCATCGGATCCTAACCAGGCGTGGTGTGAGCCCCTACTCTGATCCGCGTGACCCACGCTGCCCGAAGCCGTGCCATTGCCCTGGCCATCTTTGGACTCACGGTTGCGCAGCTGGCGATCGCCACGTTCGTCCCCGACCTCGATCAGTTCGAAGGCAAGGCCTTCGGTGCCCGGCTGGTGGCCTACCCGCTCATGATGCTGATCGTGCCGGCGGGCTACTGGTGGTGGAGCGGCCGGCAGGACCCGGTGCCGGCAACCCCCTGGACGGCCTACGCATTCATCTGGGCGCCCTTCCTGATCGACGTCACGGGAAACACTTTCGACCTCTACGACTCCGTGACGTGGTGGGACGACGCAAACCACTTCGTCAACTGGTTCCTTCTGGCGGCTGGCGCCGGTCTGATCCTGTCCCGCGCGTCAGACCTGCCGCCCTGGACGCTCGGATGGCTCACCGTCGGTATCGGAGCGATCCTCGCCGTCGGTTGGGAGATCGGCGAGTGGTACGCCTTCATCCGGCACGGCACAGAACTCGACACCGCTTACGAGGACACGCTGCTCGACGAGACCCTCGGAACCCTGGGCGCCGGCGTGGCCGGGCTCTGGATGACCCTGCGTAGACGTCGAGAGCTCAGGCGCGCGGCTTAGCCTTCGTCGGGTCGAAGATCGACAGGTCAGCAACCGTCGCTGTTGATCCGGCGACCTGGACGACGGTGTCGTTGGCGGCCGCGCCGGACTCGATGATCGCGAGGGCAATCGGCCCGAAGCGTGGGCTGTTCGTCGGGCTCGTCAGCGTGCCAACCACCGCGCCGTCCTTGCTGATGGCCGAGCCTGTTTCCGGCAGCTCTCCCGCCTCGAGTCTCAGCGTCTTCAGGCGACGAGGTGGCGCCTCAGCGATCTGTTGCAGTGCCGAGCGCCCGATGTAGTCGGCCTCGGGCGCAAAGCTCACCATGCGGTCCATGCCGAGGTCGAACGGCGTCAGCTGACCTGGCTCGTACTCGTACTCGAAGACGATGAGCCCGGCTTCGATGCGTGCGATGTCGATGGCGTTGAACCCGACCGGCCGGACGCCGGCGTCCGCCAGTGCCAGCCACAGGCGCTCCGCGTCGTTACGCGCAGGGATGAGCTCATACCCGAGCTCTCCGGAGAATCCAGTACGTGACATGAAGACGTCGATGCCGGCCACCGTGACCGGCTCCGCGAAACGGAAGTAGGGAAGCGTGGTGAAGTCGAAGTCGCTGAGCGACTGCAGGATCTCGCGCGATCGTGGGCCCTGCACCGACACCAACGGCATCTCGTGGAGCAGGTTGGCAAGGGTCACGTCGGCGTCGGGTGAGTGCCCTCTGACGTACTCGTCGAAGGTGTCTGTGTTGGTGAAGGCATAGTACGAACCGTCTGCTCGGCGGTAGATGGTCCCTTCGTCCTGCAGGGTGCCATCTGCGTCGACGAAGGCGCCGTAGCGCACCTGCCCGACTTGTTGGGTCGAGAGGTTGTTCGTGAACCCGCGTTGCAGCGCTGACACGGCGTCGGGGCCCGTCACCAGCCACTTGTTCAGCGCGTAGACGTCCCACATGCCGGCGCCAGACCTCAACGCCTCGTACTCACCGGCTATGTCGCCGAAGTCGAGGGTCCACATCCACCCGCCGAAGTCGTCGAATGTGCCCCCCTGGCGGTCTTGGACGTCGTACAGGACGGAGCGAATCGGTGCGTCAGTCATGGCACCACCCTGGCGAAAACTAACTGACCAGTCAATCAGTGAGGCGAAGGAGACGCCGGGCGTTCTCGCGGTAGAGGCCAGGAAGCAGACCTGGGTCGAGACCGGCGCCGTCAATCGTCCAGTTGCCCTGGGGAGGAGTGGGGTCGCCGGAGTAGGCGAAGCCGCGGTCATCGGACTCAAGGAATCGTCGATGCCTGAGGTAGTCGTCTGGGGTCGGCGGGAAGCAGTCGGTTCCGAAGAGCACGCGATCGGGGTGGGACTCGACGAGGGCAGCGAAGTCACTCGGCCTGCGCCCCAGCTCGCCGAGGCGTCCGGCAATGTCGACGTTCCAGTTCGGGTGGTCGGCGAGCATGCGCCCGACTGCTCGAAGGTCTTCTGCCCAACAGCCCACGTGCGCTCCGATGAACGTCGTTCGGGGGCAGAGCGCCACCAGCTGACCAAGGCAGTGGATGAGCTCGTCGAAGGTCGGCAAGCCCGGTCGGCCGAACCACCACTCCGGGTGTACCTGCAGCTCGTCCCATCGCTCGTTCGAGGGGGTGAGTGGCTCGAAGAAGGCGACCGGGTCAGCTGTATGGATCAGTACGGGAAGACCCAAGTCGCCGGCGGCGCGCAGCACGGCGACCACGCGCGGGTCGTCCGGCATCACGAGTTCACCCGAGGCGTCGCGGACGCTGAGGCCGAGGTCCTTCCACACCTTGACGCCGTGTGCCCCCGCCTTCGCGGAGGCCGCCAGTTGGTGGGTCATCTGGTCGACGGCTGATCGGGCATCGACGTCTTGGCCAAGGATCGACCAGTCGACGTGGCAGAAGGTCAGGATGCGACCGGGGTATGCGACGTCGTATCGGGTGATGTTGGCCGCCAGCTCGGCTCCCCAACGGCCGTCGAGGTTGACGATGGTCTCGACGCCGACTTCGTCGAGCATCTCGACGAAGGCACTTACGTCGTCGACCAGCCAGTCGTCGTCGCCGGAGAGCCACCGGCCGAGATGGTTGTGTGCGTCGATCACGGGGCTATTCCTACAGCGTCGGGAGTGATCAAGGGGCCCTAGCTACCCGGACGTGTGCAGCGCCATACCCCGAGTCGTGCCGATCGGGCCAACGCCTCGGCGCGCTGGAACTCGCGTTGCCACAGGTAGGGACTGTCGTAGGTGTACTCGAGGGCGTACCCGCGGCGTACGGCGTCCAGGTTGAACTGGCGTGGTGAGCCCTCGGTGGTCCAGAGGTAGGCGAGGGTTCGTCCGTAGTAGTCGAGCCTGCCCTGGGAGCGATCGAACTCGAGCGCAGCGGGTTCACCGAGCAGGCGTCGCTGGGCGAACTGCGTGGCTTCCGGACCGAAGCACTCGACGGGTTCGGTGGGATGCACGGTCTCAGGGGTGTCGATACCGATGAGCCGAAGTGTCAGGGTACGGCGGCCGCGACTGACATCGACGGTGTCACCGTCGACGATGCGTGAGACACGCCACCCGTTGCTCACTGGCCCTTTGGCGAGACGTCGCACACTCGCCGTGGCGTCCGGCTGCTGTGGGCTTGCTTTCTTCGTCTGGGTCTTCTTGACGCGTTCTGCTGGGCCGTTCTGCGAGAGCTCGGGTGCGGCGCATGACGTGAGCACCAGCGCGGCAAGGAGCCCAGCGACCAGCCGTCTCATCGTCACCCCGCTTTGCGCTGCATCGATTCGCCGATGTCGGCCCCCGATAGGTTTCTAGCATCCAGGGGAGACAGACAAGGCGACGGAGGTGTTGGGATGACGAACTCGAAGGCCACTCTTCCGCAGCTGAGCGGTGCGGTCTTTCTCACCGACAGCGGGCTCGAGACGGATCTGATCTTCAACCACGGGCTCGATCTGCCTGACTTCGCCCCTTTCCCGCTGCTGGAGACGGCTGAGGGGAGGGCCACCTTGGAGCAGTACTTCCGTGAGCATCTCGACGTGGCCTCGGGACGCGGGATGGGCGTCGTGTTCGAGACCCCGACGTGGCGTGCGAGCCCTGACTGGGGAGCTCGGCTCGGCTATGACCTGTCGACGCTCGCGGCCCTGAACAGCGAAGCAGTCGCGCTTCTACGCGACTTGCGAGATGAGGCCGGCTCCGACGTGCCCTTCATCATCAGCGGCAATGTCGGCCCGCGTCACGACGGCTACGACCCGAATGCCGTGATGTCGGTCGCCGAGGCCAGCGACTACCACTCGTGGCAGGTCGGGGTGCTGGCGACGAGCGGAGTCGACGTCGTCTCTGCATTCACTATCGACTACGTCGAGGAAGGCGTCGGGATAGCGCGCGCGGCGGCCGGTGCCCAGGTGCCGTCGGTGATCTCGTTCACCACCGATGATCAGGGAGCCTTGCCCGATGGAACGTCGGTGGCGCGGGCGATCGAGCGCATCGACGCGGAGGCGATCACACCCCCGGCGTACTACATGCTCAACTGCACACATCCGCAGCACGTCACACGCATGTTGTCGGAGGGAGGCGCGTGGCGCGAGCGTGTCCGGGGCATCCGCGCGAACGCGTCACCGTTGGGGCTGGTGGAGCCACCTGAGGGTCAGCCGCTCGATCCGGGCGACGTTGCCGGCTTTGCGTCGGCCATGCAGCAGGTGAACCAGTTGGCGCCCTCGATCACGATTCTCGGTGGATGCTGCGGCACCGATGTTCGCCACGTCCGAGCGGTCGCGGACGCGATGCGCGGAGTGGCCTGACCCGCGAGCCTTGGTTGCTCGGTGAGAGGGCCCATTGAGGGGTCAGCCGTCCCGCCAGGGGAGATGTGCGGTGATACCGGCGGCTGGGCGGCACAATGAGCGGTGTGAAGATCACGATGATGCTCGCCGACGCCGCCCAGCAGGTGGGTGGCAAGCTCTACATCCTCGGTGGGGGGTGGTCGACCACCGGATCGCCCACGCCGCCCATGGCGGTCGTGATCAAGATCGAAGTGCCATGGGACCGCACGAATGTTGGCCACGACTGGCGGCTCGCCCTGGTGGACGCCGACGGTCGGGCGGTCCAGACGTCGGACGAGCGGGCGGTCGAGGTGACGGGTGAGCTCGAGGTGGGGCGCCCGGCCGGACTCCCCGACGGCACTCCTCTCGATGCCCCGCTGGTCGTCAGCTTCGGGCCGATGCCGCTCGAGAGCGGTCGCTATGAATGGCGGCTCGAGATCGAAGAGTTCGTCGAGTCGTGCGCATTCCTCGTCCGCAGCTGACCCGTTACCCGCGTCATCGAAGGTGTGGTCGTCACGCCGTGTCGCTGCGGCGGTTTGACACATCTCGCGCGCAGAATGAACGCAGACGCACAGAACGCCCCTCCAACTAGGCATTGGAGGGGCGTTCTGCTGTCGGCCCGAGGGCCGACGACCTGGCCGAGGCCAGGCCCGACAGCGTGATTCGCGACCCCGAGCAGTTCGCCTGGGTTGCCCCTGCGATCTGGCTCGACCAGCGGTTGCCCGTTGGCTTGATCCGGCGGGTTGCCCCTCCGGATCGACCCATCGGTTGCCCTTAGGGTCGGGTGCGCCTCGCGGCGTCGTAGGAGAGTTCTACGCCCCGAACAGCAGGCCACGCAAGCGTTTTCTGGAAGTTTCTTGGCCCGATCCGGCGTCCACAGAGTCGTCCACAGACGCGCACGCTTGTATCCCCAAGACATCCCCAGAGTCATCCACAATGGCTGTGGACGACGGGTGGCGACGGAACGGCGTTGACGCGGTGTCCTACGGGACGTAGCGCTTGAAGGACGCCTTGATCTCTCGTTCGGTGGCGTCGCGGCCCTCCCAGGTGGCGCCCTCAACCGACTTGCCAGGTTCGAGATCTTTGTAGACCTCGAAGAAGTGCTGGATCTCGAGGCGGTCGAACTCCGGCATGTGGTGGATGTCGCGGAGGTGCTCCTTGCGCGGGTCGTGCGCGGGGACGCAGATCACCTTGTCGTCGCCGCCGGCTTCGTCGGTCATCCGGAACATCCCGATGGCACGGCAGAGGATCACGCAGCCAGGGAAGGTGGGCTCGTCCAGGAGCACCAGGGCGTCGAGCGGGTCACCGTCGAGCCCGAGCGTGTTCTCGATGAATCCGTAGTCGGACGGGTACCGCGTCGAGGTGAAGAGCATCCGGTCGAGTCGGATCCGGCCGGTCTCCTTGTCGAGCTCGTACTTGTTGCGGTGTCCCTGCGGGATCTCGATGAAGACGTCGAACTCCACGACGGTCCCTTCGTGAGGTGGCTCGGGCGGTGGCTTAGGGTCGCTCTCGCGTGTCGTTCAGTGTCCCGTATGCCAGGCCAGTCACCGCGAGGGGGTCGAGATGCCGCGAGCGCGGTGGTGGGTCATCGGGGCCCTCTCGGTCGTCACGCTTCTCGTCGTTGTGCTCGACGCCACCGGGGTGATTTTCAATGAGCCGAAGGGCCCAGCGGAAGCCGTACCCCCTCCACCGCTCTCCCCTCCCTCCGTGCAGGACGCGGCGCTGGCTGTTCCGGACGCTGTCCTGCCGGAGCCGGCGCCACCCGACCGGCAGCTCGTCCGAAAGGTGAAGCAAGCCCTCGGCGCCGAGGCTCTGGGTCGGTCGGTGCACGGTGTCGTCGCGTCGCTCGCCGATGTGACGAGTCCGTGGCTCGAGATCGATGCCGATGACCTCGCCACACCCGCGTCCACGATCAAGCTGTGGACCGCCGCCGCCGCGCTTGACGCGTACTCGCCGCAGGGGCGGCTCGAGACCGCAACTGTGTGGGACGCCGATGCCGCTCGTCTTGTACTGGTCGGTGGTGGCGATGCCACGCTGACGAGTGAGCCGGTCAAGGGGCAGCCGACGGCGTCACTCGCCGCCCTGGCTCGGTCAACTGCTCGGGCGCTGCGAGGCGATGGCGTCACGAGTGTGCGGCTGGCCTACGACGACAGCCTCTTCAGGGGTCCGGCGCAGTCCCGCTCCTGGGAGCCGACGTACGTGTCATCGGGTGTGATTGCGCCGGTGACGGCCTTGATGGCTGATCAGGGACGCGTCACACCGGACGGGAGCGCGAGGCTGGCCGATCCGGCGGTGGGCGCAGCAGAGCAGTTTGCCGACCAGCTTGCCGATGCGGGCGTCACCGTTCGTGGCAAGGTGCAGGATGTCCGGACGCCAGACATCGATCCCCTCGCGACGGTGACGTCGCCACCGATGAACGACCTCGTCGAGCGGATGCTGCGCGACAGCGACAACCAGCTGGCCGAAGCGCTTGGGCGACTGGCCGCAGTCGCACAGGGTGAGCCCGGCAGCTTTGCCGGCGCTGCCACCGCCCTGAAGCAAGCCGCGGCCGGACGAGACGTTGACCTCTCGGAAACGCTGAGATCAACGACGCCAGCGGTCTGGCGCGCGATGACACGGTTCCCGCGTCCTCCCTGGTTGCCGCACTGCACGCCGCCAGTAGCGAGCCGGCGCTGTCCTCGGTGCTGTCCGGTCTGGCCGTCGCCGGCTTCGACGGAACGCTGGCCGAGCGCTTTGCGACCGGCTCAGCTGCTGAAGGGGCAGGCGCTGTGCGGGCCAAGACGGGCACCCTCACCGGGATCTCAGCCGAGGCGGGCGTCGTGACCACCTGCGACGGCGATCTGGTGGCCTTTGCCTTCCTCGCCGATGAGGTGGCCGACACCGATTCTGCGCGAGAAGCCCTGGACGACGCCGCGGCCGTGTTGGCGACATGCCCTGAGCAGCGATGACAGGGCCACGTACGGTGGTCCGATGAGCGAGTTGCCCGTGGTCGACTGGAGCCTTGCCCGCACTGTGGCGCGTCGCGTCGGTGGGCGAGGTCCGACGATCGGCCGTGAGGGCGCCCGGCAGGCTGTCGAAGAACTGCGTCTGGGTGCTGGCGTCGCCGTCGACGTCGTGGCTGACCTCACGGGTCTGCGTGCCGACCCGAACCCTGACGCGGTGCGCGTCGTCGATCGTTCTCGGTGGGTGGACGCCAACACTGCGGCGTTCGCCACGGTGCTTGAACCGTTGACGCAGAAACTCCGCCGCGACAGCGCCGTCGGGGCGATCGGTTCGCGGGTGGCAGGGGCTGAGATCGGGGCGGCGCTGGGTTTCCTGTCCTCGCGAGTGCTGGGCCAGTTCGAGTTGTTCACCGCTCCTGACGCCGAGCCTCAGTTGTTGCTCGTGGCGCCGAACATCGTCGACGTCGAACAGCGCATCGGCGTCAACGGATCCGACTTCCGGCTCTGGGTGTGTCTGCACGAGGAGACGCATCGCGTCCAGTTCACTGCTGTGCCCTGGCTGGGCCCGTGGCTGCGCGAGCAGATCCTGTCGTCGCTGGAGGGCTTGACCGCCGAATCAGGAGAGCTCGGCAAGCGACTCCGCCAGGTGTTCGCCGCTGTGATCGGTGCTCTGCGCGGCCTCGACGTGGCGAAGGCGCTCGAACAGTCGATGTCGCCAGAAGACCAAGAGCTCTTCGGTCGGTTGACCGCCGTCATGTCCCTTCTCGAGGGGCACGCCGATGTGGTGATGGACGCCGTCGGCCCCGACGTGATTCCCACCGTGGATGTCTTGCGCGACCGGATGACAGAGCGCCGCACCAACCCCAAGGCCACAGAGGCCTTTGTCCGCAGACTGCTCGGCATGGAGTCGAAGCTGGCCCAATATCGCGATGGTGCGGCGTTCGTGCGTTCGGTTGTCGACGAGGCCGGTATGGACGGCTTCAACAAGGTGTGGGAATCGCCCGATCACCTGCCTACCCGCGACGAGCTGCATGCACCCGCGCAGTGGATCGCCCGGGTAGCGACCACGCCATGACCGGTCCGCGCCCGGCTGTCGCGCAGGTGCGGCTCGCGGTGCGCGAGCAGCTGGCCGACGTCCCCGCCGAGTCGCAGGTTCTGCTGGCCGTGAGCGGCGGCGCCGACTCGATGGCGCTGGCAGCGGCCACTGTGTTCGAGGCCCGCAGTGCGCGCTGGAGGTGTGCGGCCGTTGTGGTCGACCACCAGCTGCAGAAGGGATCCGGGGCAGTCGCCGCGGAGGTTTCTCGCCGTCTCACCGAGCTCGGCGTTGGTCAGGTGATCATTCGTGCGGTCGACGTCGGCTCGGCAGGGGGACCGGAGGCTGCGGCGCGGGACGCGCGCTACGCCGCCATCGAAGACGTGGCGACCGAGCTCGACGCTGTGGCAGTGCTGCTGGGACACACCCGTGACGACCAAGCCGAGTCGGTCCTGCTGGGTCTGGCGAGGGGCTCCGGCGCCCGCTCGATCAGCGGCATGGCGTCGCGTCGTGGACGCCTTCGGCGTCCTTTCCTCTCTCTCGATCGCGCCACCACGCTGGCGGCCTGCGAAGCCGAGGGCGTCCCCTTCTGGAACGACCCGCACAACGACGACGAGCGCTATGCCCGGGTTCGGGTCCGGCAGTGGGTGCTGCCCGTCCTCGAGCGCGAGGTAGGCCCTGGTGTGGCTGCTGCGCTCGCTCGCACGGCGCACCTGGTGCGTGAGGACGACGCAGCGCTTGAGCAGTGGGCCGAGGAGGTGCGAGAGAGCGTGCGATGTATCGACGCTGACGGGTCGACGGCCCTGGACGTTGCCGGCCTGGCCGGGGTTCCTGCTGCGGTGCGCCGTCGCGTCCTGCGGGCTGAGGCCCTGCAGAAGGGGGTTCCCGGAGGCGACCTGAGAGCCTCCCACCTCGCTGACCTCGATGCCCTGGTGTCCCAGTGGCACGGCCAGGGCCCCGTGCACCTGCCCGGCGGTGTCCGGGCGGTTCGCGACTGTGGCAGGCTCCAACTCGGGCCGCAGGCTGCGGCCGACGCCCCGTAGGAGGCAGACCCGCTGTGGACGCCAACGACATAGGTGACGATCTCGCGGCGGTTCTGATCGACGCCGATCAGATCCAGAGCCGGCTGCGTGAGCTGGCCGCCGAGATCGACCAGGACTACGAAGGCAAAGAGGTACTCCTCGTCGGTGTTCTGAAAGGCGCCGTCATGGTGATGGCCGACCTGGCGCGCGCTTTGCACACCACCGTCGAGATGGACTGGATGGCAGTGTCGTCCTACGGATCGGGTACACGGTCCAGCGGTGTGGTGCGCATCATCAAGGATCTTGACGCCGACCTCACCGACCGCCACGTGCTGGTCGTGGAAGACATCGTCGACTCGGGGCTGACCCTCTCGTGGCTGCTCCGCAACTTGTCGTCCCGCGGCCCCGCCTCGCTGGAGGTGTGCACGTTGCTCCGCAAACCGGGCGCTCAGGCAGGGGGCGGCAAGAGCAGCCCGCCACGGGTGAAGTACGTGGGGTTCGACATCCCGCCTGAGTTCGTCGTCGGCTACGGGCTCGACTACGCCGAGAAGTACCGTTCGCTGCCCTTCGTGGGCAGCCTGGCGCGCCACGTCTACCGCCCGGGCGGGTGATCGCTGGCGGCGAACGCTAGGCCAAGAGCGCTATCTGTGGGCGCAGCTGTCGCGGCAGCGGTGTACCGTCGAAGCCCCAAGTCTCCCCCGTTGTAGGAGGTCCAGGGCGCCTGCGCCCTCGCCATGAACATCAAGCGCATCGTCCGTGGGCCGATCTTCTGGATCGTCGTTGTCGTCATGCTCGCGCTCGTCCTGGCCCAGGTCATGACGGCATCGGGCGGCTACGAGGAGAAGGACACCTCGACGGTCATCTCCGCCATTCAGGACGGCAACGCCGCGAAGGTCACCCTGATCGACAATGACCAAGAGGTGCGGGTCGAGCTCGACAACGGCGACAAGATCAAGGCGAACTACATCGTCCAACAGGGCGATCTGCTGTCCGACCTGGTGCAGGAAGTGCCGCCACCCGGGGGACAGGTGTCTGAGGTTCCCTCGCAGGGCTGGCTCGTCACCATTTTGTTCACCTTCGGTCCCATCATCTTGATCCTCGGTCTGCTCTTCTTCTTCATGACGCAGATGCAAGGGGGCGGCTCGCGCGTCATGAACTTCGGCAAGTCCAAGGCGAAGATGGTCAGCAAGGACATGCCCAAGACCACCTTCGCCGACGTGGCGGGTGCTGCCGAGGCGGTGGAAGAACTCGAAGAGATCAAGGAGTTCTTGCAGGACCCGGCCAAGTTCCAGGCGGTCGGAGCAAAGATCCCCAAGGGCGTGCTGCTCTATGGACCGCCCGGGACCGGCAAGACCTTGCTGGCGCGCGCCGTCGCGGGTGAGGCCGGCGTGCCGTTCTACTCCATCTCGGGGTCAGACTTCGTCGAGATGTTCGTCGGCGTCGGAGCATCTCGGGTGCGCGACCTGTTCGAGCAGGCCAAGGCCAACGCACCTGCCATCGTCTTCGTCGACGAGATCGACGCGGTGGGACGCCACCGTGGGGCGGGCCTCGGGGGTGGGCACGACGAGCGCGAACAGACCCTCAACCAGCTGTTGGTCGAGATGGACGGTTTCGACGTGCAGGGCGGGGTCATCTTGATCGCCGCCACCAACCGGCCCGACATTCTCGACCCGGCTCTTCTTCGTCCTGGACGGTTCGACCGACAGATCGCGGTCGAGCGTCCTGATCTCGCCGGACGTCAGCAGATCCTCGAGGTGCATGCGAAGGGCAAGCCGCTCGCCGAGGACGTCGACCTGGTGGCGGTGGCCCGCCGTACGCCCGGTTTCACCGGAGCCGACCTGGCCAACGTGCTGAACGAGGCCGCGCTGTTGACGGCTCGCGAGAGCAAGGTGCTGGTCGATGACGACGCACTCGACGAGGCGATCGACCGAGTGGTGGCCGGACCGCAGAAGCGAAGCCGGCTGATGAACGACAAAGAGAAGAAGATCACGGCGTACCACGAGGGTGGTCACGCTCTGGTTGCAGCCGCGCTGAACCACACCGACCCCGTGCACAAGGTGACGATCCTGCCGCGTGGACGCGCACTCGGCTACACGATGGTGCTGCCGACCGAAGACAAGTACTCGACCACCCGCAACGAGATGCTCGACCAGCTCGCCTACATGCTCGGCGGCCGCGCGGCCGAGGAGATGGTCTTCCACGACCCGACCACCGGCGCTTCGAATGACATCGAGAAGGCCACGCAGCTGGCTCGCGCGATGGTCATGCAGTACGGCATGAGCGACAGGGTCGGCGCCGTCCGGCTCGGTCAAGGTGAGGGCGAGGTCTTCCTCGGTCGCGACATGGGTCACAAGCGCGACTACTCCGAGCAGATGGCTGAAGTCATCGACGCCGAGGTGCGCACGTTCCTCGAGACAGCCCACCAGGAGGCGTACGAGATTCTCAGCGAGAACCGCGACGTTCTCGACCGTCTTGTCGTGGAGCTGCTCGATCGGGAGACTCTCGATCAAAGTGAGGTTGCCGAGGTCTTCAGCGACCTGCGTAAGCGCGACTACCGAGAGGTCTGGCTCTCGTCGGCCGACCGGCCGGTGTCAGACCGTGGTCCGGTCCGTAGTCGTCGAGAGCTGGCCGGCGAGAACGGTCACGGCGCGGCAGGCTCAAACGGTGGCGCGCCCACGGACCCACAGCCGACCGACGAGTCAGTCGGCGGCACGACCGAGACCGAAGGCTGACCCTCGTGGTCGACCCCATCGGCCTGTCTCACGACGACGCCGTCTCCGAACCCTTCGACCACGACAGGGCGGCGGCTGCCATCCGCGAGCTGCTGCTGGCGATCGGCGAGAACCCTGACCGTGAGGGGCTCAGGGACACCCCCCAGCGGGTCGCCCGGATGTATGCCGAGACCTTGGCCGGCCTCCGCCTGCGGGCCGAGGACGTCCTGACGACGACCTTCGATCTCGGCCACGATGAAATGGTCCTGGTCAAGGACATCGAGGTCTACTCGCTCTGCGAGCACCACCTTGTCCCGTTCCACGGTGTCGCACACGTGGGCTACATCCCCAGCGAGCGGGGACACATCACCGGCCTGTCGAAGCTGGCCAGGCTCGTCGACGTCTATGCCAAGCGTCCTCAGGTGCAAGAGCGGCTCACCACACAGATCGCCGACTCGCTGCTGGAGATTCTTGAGCCTCTCGGTGTCATCGTCGTCCTTGAGTGCGAGCACCTGTGCATGTCGATGCGTGGCGTCCGCAAACCGGGGGCGCGCACCGTGACCTCCGCCGTTCGCGGTCAGCTGCGCGACACGGCGACGCGCGCCGAAGCCATGTCCCTGATTCTCGACGGCCGCTGACCGCAAGGTCCCGGCGCAGGCGTCCTCTAGGCTCACTTCGTGCCCCCTCGTCACGTTCCATCGGGTCTTCCCCCGGCATTGGCGTCGCGGCGGCGAACGCTTGTCATGGCGGTCCTGAACGTCACACCCGACTCCTTCTCGGACGGAGGCCGGTTCCTGGAGACCGATCACGCGGTTGAGCGGGCTCTCCACCAGGTCGAGCTGGGTGCCGACCTGATCGATGTCGGTGGCGAGTCGACCAGACCCGGCGCCGAGCGGATACCGGCGAACGAAGAGCTCGACCGTGTTCTACCGGTCATTCGTTCCTTGGTGGCAGAGGGCGTATTCGTGTCCGTCGACACGATGCGGGCCGAGGTGGCTCAGGCGGCCGTGGCGGCCGGTGCCGTGGTCGTCAACGATGTCTCCGGCGGTTCCGCTGACGCCGCCATGCTGCCGTTGGTTGCCGACGTAGGGGTGCCGGTGGTGCTCATGCACTGGCGCGGCCACAGCCGCGACATGCACAGGCGCGCGCAGTATCCGACCGGGGTGGTGCGCGAAGTGGCCGACGAACTGAAATCACGCCTGGCTGCGGCGACGGAGGCCGGCATCGCGGCCGACCGTGTCGTGCTCGACCCTGGCTTGGGCTTCGCCAAGGAGGCCGACCACAACTGGGCACTGCTTGAGTCCCTTGCGGCGTTGTCGGAGCTCGGCCAGCCGCTTCTCGTCGGGGCGTCTCGAAAGCGTTTTCTCGGCGAGTTGCTGGCGAACTGGCGGCGAGCCCCGTGCGGTCGACGAACGCGATGACGCAACCGTTGCCCTCACCACACTTGCCGCGGCGGCGGGTGTCTGGTGTGTGCGTGTGCATGACGCGCGCGGCAACGTCGACGCGGTCCGTGTGGCTGAGGCCTGGACGGCAGGGCACGCGTGAGCAGCGACAGAGCGGGCGTTCTCGCTGCGAACGAGGAGCTGTATTCAGCCTTCGAAGCCGGTGATCTCGACCGCATGGCGGCACTCTGGATCGGTCCTCCCGATGGGGCTCTGGCCAAATGTGTACACCCGGGCGGCGAGTTCGTCCGTGGAGTCGAGGCCGTGCTGAGGTCATGGGCCCTCGTGATGGCCAACGCACAAGACCTGCAGTTCATCCTCACCGATGTCGAGACGCTGGTTCAGGGCGAGGTTGCGACGGTCAACTGCACCGAGATTATTCTTCGCCCTGGAGCTGGGCCCGATCCGTTCGTCTCCAGCCACGCGGTGACGACGAATGGCTTCGTTCGCATCGACGGTGCCTGGCGAATGTGGCTGCACCACGCCTCGCCCGTGATTGGCGCAACTGAAGGAGACCGATTGTGATGGGCTCGGACCTCATCGCCATTCGCGGTATCGAGGGCTATGGATACCACGGCGTCCTGCCGGAGGAGCGGGCGAACGGCCAGCCATTCGTGGTCGACCTGCAGGTGTGTACCGACGTCTCGTCGGCTGCTGCTGACGATGACCTCGCCAAGACCGTTGACTACGCGGTCCTGGCCAATGAGGTCGTCGACATCCTCCAGGGCGAACCGTGCGACTTGATCGAGACGGTGGCCGTTCGAATTGCCGACCAGGTGCTGACTCATCTGCGCGTGGTGAGCGTGCGCGTGACGGTACACAAGCCCAGGGCCCCGGTGGGAGTCCCGGTTGCTGACATCGCCGTCACGGTGGAGCGATCGCGATGACTCCAGTTGTTCGCGCCGCCCTCGGGCTTGGGTCGAACCTCGGCGACCGACTGTCACACCTGCGCGACGCGGTTGACACCATCAAGAACCAGCAAGGAATCACGTCTCTCGCCATGTCGTCGTTCTACGAGACTGCGCCAGTTGGGGGCCCGGAGCAGGACGACTACGTCAACGCAGTTGTCGCGTTCGATACCACCCTCACACCTCGCCAGTTGTTGACTCTCGCCCATCGATGCGAGACCAACGCCGGCCGCGAGCGCACCGAGCGTTGGGGGCCTCGCACTCTCGACGTCGATGTCCTGGCATTCGGCGACGTGGTCGACGACGCGACCTGAGCTGATCTTGCCGCACCCTCGCGCGGTCGAGCGCGCCTTCGTCCTGGTCCCGTGGGCAGAGGTCGACCCCACATTCATGGTTCTCGGACGTCCGGTCGCAGACTGGGCAGGCGCTGTGGGCCACTCCGGCGTTCGGCTTCTGGCTGACCAGGTGCGCGGCTGATGCGTCCCACGTCGTGGCGGCTACTGCTGGCCACGGGAGTGGTCGGCTCTGCCATCGGGTTCCTGGGGGCGCGCTTCTGGGATCTGTGGACGGGCTCGCCGCCGGCAGTCCCATGGGCGGCGCCCCTCATGCTGCTCGTTCTTGCTGTTGGCTTCGCCGTGGCCGGCTGGACGCTGCGTCCCCGCATCCAGCGTCGGGAGGGGCATCCGCCGCTCGACCCCTTCACCGCGGCGCGCACCGCGGTTCTCGCGCTGGCCGGTTCCCGGGCTGGTGCGGCGGTGGCCGGGGTCTATCTCGGCTACGCGGGCTTCCTGCTGATCGACCTGGCCAACGACTACCGGCGACGCATGGTGGTGATCGCTTTGACCGCTGCCCTGGCGGGGATCGCACTCGCCTTGGCCGCCTTGTGGCTCGAGCACATCTGTCGCATCAAGGACGATGAGGACGAGCCAGGCGGGCCCTCATCTGCTGCTGCCTGAGCCAGACCGGTTCTCAGACGATCAATCACCGGTTCTCTTCACCCGTTCGGCGTACGCTATGGACATGTCACGAGGACGCCACGCGCAGCCAACGCCGCCCAGCTCAGATACCTCCGTCTTGCTCGTCGCCGTGACGGTGACGGCCGTGGCCCTGGCCGCGGTGTGGCTGGTCGATGATGCGTGGGCGCTGCGTACGGGCGTTACCGGGATCCTGGTGATTGCTCTTGTCGCACTGTGGATCACGACTCGCTCCTCGTCGAGGCAGGCCCAGCAGCACTGGAAAGAGGCGGTGCAGCGACGGAGCGAGACGGCGGAGACGCACCGAGAGCTCGCTGAGCTGAAGACGCAGCACCTCGAGCTGCTGCTTGAGATCCGGATGATGCGAGACGAAGCGTGCAGCTCTCGGAAGAGGCTGCTCGAGTCGCCAGCGATGATGCCGAGCAGCGTGCGCTGATGCGTCAGATGCTTCAGCCGCGTGCCTCTTCGCTCGACCCGGTCTACCCCTCTCTCCAGCTCCCCTTGGTGCGCGCCGCCTTCTCGACGGAGTTGCCGACGACCCCCGTCGGGACACCGCGTCCGCCCGCCCCAGGTCTGCACCGGGAGTCGACGACTGGTGGTGAGGCGCAGCCGCCACGTCAGCTGCTCGACCTCACGGCGTCCGAGATCGCCAGGCTCCGCCCCGCCAACTGACCCACTCCTACCCGCCGAGTGCGCACCTGGTTGCGACAAATCCGTGCCGAGTGCTCACTTGGTTGCGGTTCTGGAGCACCGAGTGCGCAGAAGTCGTGTCCGGGTGGTGGCTTGCGCCTTGTGGAGGATGACCGACGTGAGATGTCGGCGACTCCCGCCACCACCTGGCACGTGTCAACACGTCAGACCTGGCCATGGAAGCCAGCAACCAGGTGCGCACTCGACATGCTGTGACAGCAACCAGGTGCGCACTCGGCGAGAGGTGGGGTTACTTGTCGACGTCGCCCACGACGAAGAACATTGACCCCAGGATGGACACCATGTCAGCGACCAGTTGGCCTGGAAGCATCTCGCCCAAGACCTGCACGTTGTTGAAGGACGCCGAACGAAGCTTGAGGCGGTATGGCGTCTTCTCGCCCCGCGACACCAAGAAGTAGCCGTTGATCCCGAGCGGGTTCTCGGTCCATGCGTAGGTGTATCCCTCGGGGGCCTTGAGCACCTTGGGCAGTCGCTGGTTGATCGGTCCCTGCGGCAGCCGCTCCATGCGTTCGAGGCAGGCGTCGACGAGGTCGAGTGACACGTGCACCTGCTCACGCAGCACCTCGAAGCGCGCGTAGCAGTCGCCCTCAGTGCGGGTGACCACGCGCAGAACGTCCTGCAGCTCGCCGTAGGCCAGGTAGGGCTCATCGCGCCTGAGATCCATGTCGACGCCAGACGCCCGCGCGATCGGTCCGGAGAGGCCGTACTGCATGACCTGTTCTTGCGTCAGGATGCCGACACCTTGAGTGCGCGCGGCAAAGATCTCATTGCCGAACACAAGATTCTCGAGCTGGGGCAGCCGATCGCGGACGCCGGCGACGGCTGTGCGTACGCGTTTGATCCATCCGTTGGGCAGGTCCTCCTTGAGGCCGCCGACCCGGTTGAACATGAAGTGCATTCGCCCACCAGAGATCTCTTCCATCACCTCCTGAATCGCTTCGCGTTCGCGGAACGCATAGAACACCGGCGTGATGGCGCCGACCTCCAGCGGGTACGAGCCGAGAAACATCAGGTGGTTGAGGAGGCGGTTCAGCTCTGCGAGCAGGGTGCGCGCCCATGTTGCGCGTTCAGGAACCTCCATGCCGAGCATCCGCTCAACCGCAAGAACGACGCCGAGCTCGTTGGAGAATGCTGAGAGCCAGTCGTGCCGGTTGGCGAGCATGATGATCTGCCGGTAGTCGCGCACCTCGAACAGCTTCTCGGCACCGCGATGCATGTATCCGATCACCGGCTCTGCCGAGACGATGCGCTCACCGTCAAGAACCAGTCGTAGCCGCAGGACGCCGTGCGTCGCTGGGTGCTGGGGACCGATGTTCAGCACCATGTCGGTGGCGACGATGCCGCCTCCGGTGCTGACTACCCGCTCCTCGGTCACGGGGTGATCCTTCCATGCCGGGGCATCGGCGGCCGGAAGGTAGGTTGCCGAGTATGAGCAACGATCCCTTCATCGCCGACGAACGTGGGTGGGTGCCTGTCAACCCACGCCTCGCCACGGGTCGCCGGGTGGTCGGAATGAGCCTGGTAGGGCTCATCACAGTCTTGGTCGTCGCGACATTGGCGGTCGCCGGCTACCCCGAGCTCGGCTTTGCCGCACTCCTGCTGGGAGTTGCTGTCGCCCTGTGGGTCTGGTGGCTCATCGGCCGCCAAGTACGGGCAATCGGCTATGCCGAGCGAGAGGATGATCTGCTCGTGGTGTCAGGGATTCTCTTCCGGCGCCTCGTCCTTGTGCCCTACGGCCGGATGCAGCTGGTCGACGTCCGACGCGGACCACTTGAGCGCTACCTCGGCCTGGCCACCGTGCAGCTGCACACGGCAGCGGCGACCACCGACGCCACGATCCCGGGGCTGCCGCCTGACGTGGCCGGCCGTCTCCGCGACCAGTTGGCGGCGCTCGGCGAGCAACGGAGCGCCGGCCTGTGACACCACCGCGTCGTACGCACCCGGTGACGCCGCTCGTCACCGGGGTCCGAGCCGCCCCTGTCCTCATCATCGGGGTTTTCGTGATTGGCGATGGCGCTGCCACGTCGATCTTCGGAGGTCTTGGAACCGGAGCACTGATTGCCCTGATTCTGATGGCCGTCGGCCTCTACGCCTACCTTGCGTGGACGCGGTTGCAGTTCTTCTACGACGACGACGGGGATCTGCGAATCACGTCGGGACTGCTGGTTCGCAACGAACGCCGCGTCCAGCTGTCGCGGCTGCAGTCGGTCGATGTCACCCAGCCGTTGCTGGCCCGCTTGTTCGGGCTCGCAGAGCTGCGTCCCGACGTGGCGGGCTCGTCGGCTGAAGGGACCACCCTTCGGTACCTCTCGCTCAGCGATGCCCAGCAACTGCGCGCCGAGCTTCTCGCTCATGCCGCAGGGCTCCGCAATGAGCCAGATGCTGCAGTGGAAACTGCACCCGAACAGGTGCTGGTCCAGGTGCCGTCCCCGCACCTGTTGGCGTCGCTCGTCCTGCAACCCATCACCGTCTTCCTTGTTCTCTTGATTCCGACTGTTGTGGCGTTTGCCGGCGTGGCTGGGGTTTGGGAGCTGGGGCTCACCGGCGTCTTCCTGATCTTCGCGCCGATCACCGTTGTCGGCGGACAGTTCTTGAAGTACTTCGGCTTCACCGTGGCCCAGTCGCCCGACGGGCTCCGGCTGCGATTTGGGCTCACGTCGCATCGCTCGCAGACTGTTCCGCCTGGGCGCGTTCAAGCGGTACGCATCGAGCGGCCGCTGATGTGGAAGCCATGGGGGTGGGTACGCGTCGTGGTGAACGTTGCGGGGACCGCGGGTGGAGGTGAGTCCGAGGAGCGACCCTCTGTCGTGCTGCCGGTCGCGCCGTTGCCGGTCGCTCGTGCGGTGTTGCAGCGGGTGCTTCCCGGCGTGGACCCCTTCGCCCTCCCCCTCACGCCGGCTGCACCCACCGCACGCTGGAGGGCACCGCTGCAGCACAGGCAGCTCGGTGCTGGAGCAACGTCGTCCGTCTTCGTGGCGCGGCGTGGGTGGCTGGTGCCGCAGTGGGACGTGGTGCCGCACGCTCGGACTCAGAGCGTGCGGGTGACGCAGGGGCCGTGGCAACGGTGGTTGGGTATGGCGTCAGTGCACGTCGACTCGACGCCAGGCCCGGTCTCGATTGTCGCCCTTCACCAGGAGGCACATCGCGCGCGGATGATTGCGCAGGAACAGGCGGAGCGAGCTGGTTTGGCGCGTCGGCTCGGGGGTCCCGGACAGCCAGAGGGCCTGCCGTCTCCGGCTGGCGATCAAACCGTGACTGACTCGAACGTCCTGTAGTTCCGGAGCCGCACCTTCTTGTCAGCAGCGTCGATCACGAGCAGGACCGCCGGCGCCAACCCTGCGAGGGCCCACCCCCACACGGTGGGTGGGGCTTGGCCAAGGATTCCTGCGATAGGTGCCACCAGCAGAAGCATCATCGCGAAGAGGAACTCGACGACGACGGAGATCAGCAGAAGGCGGTTGCTCGTCCATCCCAGCGCTCTGGGTGTAAGTGTGCTGCTGCGACAGGCGAAGGCGTTCGCTGACTGCGCGGTGACGACGGTGAGGAAGTACGCGCCAGATGCCTGAGCCAAGAGGGATGGCGGAGGGGTTGACCACCACGTCCAGCCTCCAGCGATCAAGACCGCCACGAAGGCTGCCATCGCCAGCAGTGCCTCGGTGGGACCCAACAGCCCGAATGCTCGCCTGGCGACGGAGCCGCTCAGCAGACGGCCCGAGACGGGCGGTCTGCGCATGACCCGCCCGTGGGGTTGCTCTCCACCCAGGGCCACGGCTGACAGCGTGTCTGTTGTGAGATCCAGGGCAAGGATTTGCAGGACGCCAAGAGCGAGCGGGAAAGCCCCGCCCGAGAGTGCCCACATGACGAGCGGGAAGAGCTCGGCGACGTTGTCCGTCAGGTGGTACGTCAGAAACCGGCGAACGTTCAGGAAGGTGCCGCGTCCTTGCTCAACGGTGGCCACGATCGTGGAGAAGTCGTCGTCGAGCAGAACCAAGTCGGATGCCTCGCGGGCCACATCGCTTCCACTAGCGCCCATGGCTATCCCGATGTCGGCCTCTTGAAGGGCGGGCCCGTCGTTGACTCCATCCCCGGTCATGGCAACGACGTGCCCGCGTGACTGAAGGGCTGAGGTGATCGCGAGCTTCTGCTCGGGCGTCACCCTGGCTACGACCATGCCGTCATGGTCGAGCAGCTCGCCGAGGCTGCGAGAGTCGCTGGGGAGATGATCCCCCGTGACCACTTGGCGCTCGCCAACTGCCAGACCGACTTGATCGGCGATCGCCCAGGCCGTTGCCGGGTGGTCACCGGTGACCATCGAGACCTTGATGCCGGCCTCGCGACACGCAGCCAGCGCACGGCCGGCGTCGGGGCGCGCGGGGTCCGACAGACCGATCAATCCGAGCAGCGTCAGATCGTGCTCAGCGCCGTCTGCGTCCTGCGGTTCGCCGTCCGTGCAACTGCGGCAGGCGATGGCCAGCACTCGGAGGCCGGCCGATGCCATTGCGTGAGAGCCCTGGTCAGCTGCGGCGAGATTCACCGTGTCAGAGCGACAGACGGGCAGCACCGAGTCCGCCGCACCCTTGACCAGGACTTGGTCGTCCAGCAGAGCTGACATTCGACGCCGGTGTGGGTCGAACGGAAAGAGCCGACTCGGCGAGTTCGGTTTGGTCAGCCCAAGGCGACGAACGAGAGCATCGATAGCAGCCTCCATCGGGTCACCGTGCGCGACCCACGAGCCGTTCTCCTCGACGGCACTTCCGCTGGAGCAGACGCGTGCTGCCAGAGCTGTCCTCTCAGCTGCTTCACGGGCCTGGTCCGAGCCAACGATTGTCGCGACCGGTGTGTAGCCATCTCCGTCGATCTGCACGGAGCCCGCTGGCGTCCACACGTGGACGACCTGCATCTCGTTTCGTGTGAGGGTGCCGGTCTTGTCGGTGCAGATATAGGTGACAGAGCCCAAGGTTTCGACGGACTCAAGGTGGCGAACGACCGCATGACGCTTCGCGATCCGCTGAGCCCCGAGCGCCAGGGAAAGCGTGACCGTGGGCAACAGCGCCTCGGGGACCAGTGCGACCGTCACACCAATGGCAAACGTGACCGCGTTCTGCAGGTCAGTCTGTGCGACCAGCGCGACGATGAGGAAGGCCACTCCTGTCGAGACCGCGATCGTCGCGATGGTCCGGACGACCCTCCGCATCTCCAGTGCAAGCGGGCTGGTGGGGCGAGTCACCGAGCGGGTGAGGTCGGCCAGGCCCGCGAGGCGGGTACGGACCCCAACAGCGGTGACGCGCATGAGCCCTTCACCTTGGACCACGAATGTGCCGCAGGTCAGGCCGTCGCCGACATCCAGCTCAACTGGGACGCTCTCGCCGGTGATGATCGACGTGTCGATCTCCAACGAGTGCTCGTCGACCACGAGGCCGTCCGCAGGGACCCGATCTCCCGCTGCGAGGAATGCGATGTCATCAGTGACGAGTTCGTCCGCAGGGAGCCGGCGCTGCCGGCCGTTGCGACGAACCAGCACAGTGCGAGGGACCATGTCCTGCATGGCTGCTGCTGCCTGCTCGGCCTTCCGCTCTTGGGCGAAGGCGAAGACAGCATTGATGAGCACTACGAGAGCGATGGCGACGGTGAGCTGCGGCAATCCAGCGATGAAGGCCAGTCCGGCCGCCACCCAAAGCAGGACCGCGAAGAAGTGGGTGAGCTCGGCCGCTAGGCGCCGCCAGGCCGGAACCGACGTCGAGCGAGGGAGCCGATTGTCGCCGAGCCTGGCCCGCCGTTCGATTGCCTGCGTGTCGGTGAGACCGATCAGTGGCTCGTTAGCGACCGTCCCCATGTCAACACCATGCTGCGATCTACACCCCGCGACCAGGGCCTTCGCTCCTTGACTTAGGTCGAGCCGATACCGGGAAGGGGAAGGAGACACCCTTTCGCCTGCATCAGCCACCAGAACGAGCCAAGAGACGACGGTTCGAGCAGTTCGCGCGCCTGCGAAGCACGCGACAGGGCATGAACGTAGGCGGTGGGGTCAGAGTGCGAGAGATCCAGCGGTGGACGCCGGGCATTGAGTCCGAGCGCCCGCAACGCATCCGCCTGCCGCATCAACACCGTTGAGTCCGCGCCGGCTGCCTCCCCAGCGGCCGCGCAGGCATCCACTGCCACGTGCGCGGTGATATCGCAGGACCCGTCGGGAATCGGGATGACCTGATGCCCGTCGCGGTAGCCGGCAAGGGTTCCGGGAGCGTACGCACCGCTTGCGCGTTCGCTGGCGATGTGTCCGTAGTCGATGGCGAGGCCGACGCCGCGATCGAGTGCGCCCATGACCTTGGACCATGCAGCATCGCGCTCGATACCGATCTCGGCGCGGTCACCCGGTTCACCGAGGGGCCACCACTCGACGATCCACGCCGCCTGCTGATCGCTGGGCGGGTGGGGCGTCAGCTCCTCGCCGCCTGTTGACTCGACCTCGACCAGTGAGAGCCGGCCGCCCTCCGTTACCTCGACCACGTCACATGGCACGTTGTCGAGGTACTCATGCGCGATGACAAGTCCGGTCAGGCGTGCCGGAAGCGACTCCGTCCAGCCGACCGCGTTCGAAAGGTGGGGAGGGCGCGGTCGGACTTCAACGCCGAGCGGCGAGAGTCGATCCGACAGCTCATCGGGAAGCAGGGAGCTTGTGTCAGCGAGGAGTCGACCGTCTCCTGTGCCCACGTCGACAAGATCGAAACGACTCGGATGCCCCAGGGCCCGGTCGACCGACACCACCAGAGTGGCGAGGCTTTCAGCGAGCAGCGGCGAGGCACTGGCGCTGGTGCGAAAGTGCTGTTCTGGGGAGTTCCTTCGGTAGAACCCATCGGGGCCGTAGAGCGCTGACGCCATGGCGTCCGACCAGGTCTGCACAGCCTGACGGTAGCGGCCCCCGCGGATCTCCAGCCCTGGTCTTGGTCAAGAACGGACGTCGCTCGTCACCGACTACGCTGTACTCACCCTCGTCCGGTACCCGTCAAGGACTGGAACGCCTCGTGAACTCAGCACCGCATCCTGCAACACCGACTCGGCCAGGTCGGCTTGCTGTCGGCATCATCGGAACCGGCCGCGTGGGCGGGGTGCTCGGTGCGGCGCTCGAGCGCGTGGGCCACCGGGTAGTTGCCGCCTCGGCGGTTTCTGACGCCTCACGGTCTCGGGCCGAGACCCTGCTGCCAGGGGCGAAGGTGGTGTCGCCCCCCGAGGTGTGTGCTGCGGCCGACCTCGTTCTGGTCACGGTGCCCGATGACCAGCTGCCAGGGCTGGTCGAGGGGCTGGCTGCCGTCGCCGCCTGGCGTCCAGGCCAGCTCGTGGCGCACTCAAGCGGTCGCTTCGGTATCTCGGTCCTGGCTCCGGCTCAGGAGGCCGGAGCCGTTCCATTGGCCCTCCACCCGGTGATGACGTTCACCGGAACCTCAATAGACGTCGATCGTCTTGCGGGCGCATTCTTTGGCGTGACCGCACCCTCGGCGTTCCTTCCCGTCGCTGATGCGCTCGTGCTCGAGATGGAGGCCGAACCGGTTCACATCGATGAGGATGCGCGTCCGCTGTACCACGCGGCCCTGGCGCATGCCTCCAATCACCTGGTGACGCTGGTGGCCTCGAGCGCTGAGCTGCTCGAGATCGCGGGCATCGAGGAACCACGACGCCTGCTCCGCCCACTCGTCAGCGCGACACTCGACAACGTCCTGCGACTCGGTGACCAAGCCCTCACGGGCCCGGCGATGCGTGGGGACGCCGACACTGTGGCGCGCCATATCGACGAGATCGGAAACGCGTCTCCACAGTCGGCAGACCTCTATGTGGCCCTGGCCCGCGTCACCACTCGACGAGCGGTCGATGCGGGTCTCCTCAGGGAGGCCGAGGGCGACGTCGTCCTGGACGCGATCGAGGGTGCGGAGGGAGACTCGTGACCTCCGTTGCGCGTACGCGCGCCGAGCTGTCCGCCATCCGATCTGACTGGGCGGCATCAGGCGAATCCGTTGCTGTCGTCATGACCATGGGTGCACTGCACGCTGGGCACGCAGAGCTGATTCGACAGGCCCGTACGCGTGATGAGCGTGTGATCGTGACGGACTTTCTGAACCCGTTGCAGTTTGCCCCTGGGGAAGACCTCGACAAGTATCCCCGCACGTTCGCAGCTGATCTGGAGCTGTGCAGCTCAGAGAGCGTCGACCTGCTCTTCGCGCCGGGCCCATCGGAGGTCTACCCCGAAGGTGACCCGATCGTCCGGGTGGCCGCTGGTCCGGTAGGCGACGTCCTCGAAGGTGAGGCGCGTCCTGGGCACTTCGACGGTGTACTCACCGTGGTCGCGAAGTTGCTGCACCTCACAGCCCCACACCGGGCCTACTTCGGGCAGAAGGACGCTCAGCAGCTATGGCTGATCACCCGGATGGTGCGCGACCTCGACATCCCGGTCGACGTCGTCGAGGTGCGCAACGGTTCGCGATGCTGATGGTCTGGCGCTCTCCAGCCGAAACATCTATCTGGTCGAAGCCGACCGAGCCGACGCACTCGCCCTTCATGAAGCGTTGGAGGCAGGGACCTCTGCAGCGAGCGAAGGGCGCCTCGGCGGTTGTCTCGGCGGCAGAGGCGAGGCTGGCGGCGTCCGGGGTCAAGGCCGACTACGTGTCGCTCGTCGAATCCCGAGGACTTCACCGTGCTGGACCAGCCAGGGAAGGCCCTGCTGCTGGTCGCGGCACATGTGGGGTCAACGCGACTCATCGACAACGTTCGGCTGAGCGTTGGAGCGCATCAGGAATGAGGAAGTCATGCTGCTGACGATCGACATCGGCAACACTCAGACCGTGTTGGGTCTCTTCAACGGGGACGACCTCGACCACACTTGGCGACTGGCGACCTACGACTCCCGTACCGCCGACGAGCTCGCGGTTCTCATCACGTCGCTCTTGTCACAGCGCGAGGGAGGCACCACGGTCACCGGCATCGCCCTGTGCTCGACGGTGCCTGTGGCACTTCACGAGATGCGACAGATGTGTGTGCGCTACTACGACGATGTTCCTGTGGTGGTTGTCGAACCGGGCGTCCGCACCGGGGTACCGATTCTGACGGACAACCCGAAGGAGGTGGGGAGTGACCGCATCGTCAACTCACTTGCCGCCGCGACTCATCACGGCGGACCGGCGATCGTCGTCGACTTCGGAACAGCCACGACCTTTGATGCTGTGTCTGCCAAGGGTGAGTACCTCGGAGGTGCGATCGCCCCCGGTGTCGAGATCTCGGTCGAGGCGCTTGGCGCGCGCGGGGCTCAGCTTCGCAAGGTCGAGTTGGCACGTCCGCGTTCGGTGATCGGCCGAAACACCGTCGAGGCGTTGCAGTCAGGCATTCTCTTCGGGTTCGCGGGTCAGGTTGACGGCATCGTGCAGCGAATGGCGGCTGAGCTGGCCGACGACCCTGAGTCTGTCACGGTCATTGCCACGGGCGGGCTCGCTCCGATGGTGATCGATGAGTCCGATGTCGATCGACGCCCACGATCCATGGCTCACCCTGCGCGGGCTCAAACTCGTCTTTGAACGCAACACCGACTAGGTCGGCGTGGCCGCCGACGCCGCGGCCTGCGACGCCGCGGCCTGAAGCTCGCGTTCGGCAGCTTCCTCGCGCTCAACACGTTTCGCGTACTTCAGATGACCTCCCGGCCAGCCACTGACGTAGCCGACGAGCGTCAGCAGGCTCGGGACCATGAGTGATCTGACGATGAGAACGTCGATCATGATCCCCAGGGCCATCGTGAACGCAAGCTCATGGAACGACCTCAGCGGGATGACGACGAGCAGTCCAAAACTCACCGCCAGAGTGATTCCAGCCGCGGTGATGGCACGGGTCGATTGCGGGACCGCCACCCGTACGGCTTCGAGCAGGGGTCGTCGATGAGCCATCTCCCAGACGTGTCCGACGCCAAAGATGTTGTAGTCGGAGCCGAGGGCGACCAGGAGCACTGCCGTGGCGAAGGGCACGTAGAAGGTGAGCCCGTCGTAGCCGAGCAGTCCCTGAAAGACCAGCGTGGTCATGCCGAGGGACGCGGTGAGGGCCAGGGCACTGCAGGCCAGGAGGTAGAGAGGGGCCACCACCGCTCTGAGGAATCCCATGAGAAGGATCAGGTTGACCACCAGAGCCGCCAGCGCGATGCGTCGAAGATCGCTTGACGTGGTACTGATCAGGCCGTTGCCGAGCGCCGTGTCTCCGGCAAAGCTGTAGGTGGCTCCCTCAAGTGGTGTGCCTTCCAGAAGCGAGGCGAAGTTGTCCTCCAGCTGTCCCATGTCCTGGATCGCGAGGGCGTCGAGCGGGTCATTGGAGAAGACGATCAGCATGCGGGCTGCGTCTTCGCTCTCTGACAGGAAGACACCGAGCTGCCGCCGGGTCAGGTTGAGCGACGGTCCCACGACGGCAGCTACTCCAGGCTGCTCCTCGATCTTGAGCTGCAGCTCCAGGAGCGCATCGAACTCGGTCGCCACGTCCTCGCCCTCCAGCAGGACGGTCGTCGGCGAGGTGATACCAGGGGCGTAGGCCTGACCTGCCACGGAGGACGTCATCTTGACCGGGTTGCTCTCCGGCAGCGACTGGGTGAATCCGATCCCTAGTCGCGCCTGCGTCAGGGGGAAAGACATCAGGAGCAGAACGATCGTGCAGAGAGCGAGTATTGCGCCTGCTACGGGCTTTCTCGTCAGTCGTTCGACGAGCCAGCTTCCGGTGGGCGGTTCGACGCGGTCCGACCAGGGGATGGGCGCGGCCTCGTCTGGAACGTTCGGCCGACCCAGTGGGTTCGGCCAGAACACGCGAGGTCCGAGGACCGCCAGCAGCGCCGGGACGAAGGTGATGGACACCAGCACGCCCACCAGGACAGCAAGCGCCATCGGTGGGCCGAAACTCCGAAAGAAGTCCGAAGTGGCAGCGAGGAGTGCAGCTGTGCCGGCGGCCACGGTCACACCTGCAGCGATGATGATGGGTGTGAAGGACCCGACGGCTTCGATGAACCCGTGGTTCCAGTCATCGCCTGCTCGCTTGTGTGCCGCTAGCGCCGAGATGTAGAAGATCGTGTAGTCGGTGACGATGCCGAGCAGCAGCGCCACGAGCAAGGGCTCGAGCTCGGCAGGGACCGCGATCCCGAGGACAACACCCACCAGTCCCGCTACTCGCACCATCACGACGAAAGCCAGTGCCGAACCCGCCAGCGCGACGACTGGAGCCAGCACCGATCGGAAGTTGACGGCTACCAGCAGGGCTATTGCGATCACGGTCAAGATCTCAAGGACGGGCAACCAACGCTCCACGAGCTCGGCCTGCTCGGCGCGGGCGGGAATCGATCCGACCACGCCGGTCACGCTGTCGTTGGGGCCGCTGAGGTAGGTGTCGATGTAGTCCTGTGCGGCATCCTGCTGGCGAGCGAACCCACTGCTCGGCTTCATGAAGAGGTAGGTGAGAACTGCTGTTCCGCGCTCGCCGGACTCGCGGAAGAGCGGTGGGCCGTTCGGGACGGGGATCGCCCCGAGGAGAGGGTAGGGCTGTGGACCCTGGTCGACAGAAAGGGCGTCAAGGACCGACTGAGTTCGGGTGAAGACGGAGAGCCCGTCGGGGTTGTGCTGGAGAACCGCAGTGCGACTGGACAGGGGAAAGCCGAACTCCTCGACCGAACGGATCTCAGCCTGGATAGCAGGGCTGTCGAGGGGGATGACGTTGGCCAGCTGGTCGCCACCTGCGCCCAACGAAGGCGCTGTGATCGTCAGGAGGGGCACTGTGATCGCCCAGAAGGCCAGAACGAGCCAGCGGTAGCGGCGGATCCAGGCTGCGTAGCTTCGGGGGATTGTGCCTCGGTCCGGACGTGCGTTCCACCGCTTGCGCAAGGCGGCGAGCGCACGCACCGATCAGCCCGCTTTCGCCGGCGAGATGCCGAGCCGTGCCAGTTCGGCGTTGGCCAACTGGTAGCTCTGATGCTCGGAATCAACCGCGTTGTCGCCGCCTCCGGCGAGGAGGACATCTGCCGGGACGCGAGACACCGCGCGATCGGCCAGGTACTGCGTCAGACGAGGCGAGAGTCCATCGCGTCGCAGTGCCGTCACGATGGCGGCGGTGTCGCGGCTGCGCTGCCGACGAAACGGCAGGTACAGGAAGAGCGCCGAGCCCGTGGGGATCAATGCGACGGCCAGCCCGATGAGGATGCTGAGGCCGCGGATGCTGGCGCCGGCCTCTTCTCCGCTGGTGACGATCTGTCCGGCTGTGGTCGTGAGCTGCTGTCCGAGCTCGTTTGTGCGTGGGCCGATCACCGGTATGTCGGCGAGGCCGCTGAGGCCCTCACCTGCGCGAGCGAGGGCTTGCCCGGAGTCAATGGTGCTTTCGCTCAGCGCGGTGAATCGCCAGATCTCGTAGGCGACGGCTAGGCCCACGGCGAGCCAGGTGATGATCCACGCCGCGGCCGCGGCGTCAGAACGCCGCAGCGTGCGGTCATTGACATACCAGCTTGGTGAGGTCACCCGTTGTGTGTACCTCACTGTTCCTCGATTCTCTAGTAGCCTCGCTCCTGTTCAGTGTGTGGTCGAGCAGAACCCGGCAGCGAGGCGGTCACCCGTGCAGGACGATGGCACCCCACCCGAAGACAGCGGGACAACCGACGACACGGTCAGCCTGCCTGCTGATGAGTCGGGCAGCGGATCGAGCGATGAGTCGAACCCCGAGTCGGTCCAGGCGCCCGGTCGCTACGACTTCTGGATCCCCGCCATGATGTTGGTTCTAGGGCTCATCCTCGGTGGCGGACTGGTCTGGCTCGTCACCATGGACGGCTCCGACGACGGAAGTGACAGCGCCGACGCCACCCCCACGAGTGCGGCACCGACGGTGACGGCAACCTCGACGACCACCGACGTCGAGGTCACGGTGCCGGCTGAGTGCCTCGACCTCGCCAACAACACCCAAGAGATCCTCGACCTGGTCGACGAGGCCGTTGCTGCCGTCGGCGATTTGGACGCCGGCGCCCTCAGCGATGTGGTCAGTCAGCTTGAGACCGCCCAGACAGATCTGGAGTCGCAAAGCCAGGCCTGCGAGTCAGCGGCAGGCGAAACCAACTAGCACTCGGCGGCCGCCGGCCACAACCAGATGTACATTCGGCAGGCTCGGGGGCGGTCGATACTCTTGCGCGCATGGTTGCCCCTCAATCCTCGAGTTCCGCCGACGATGCCGCACGCACCGAGCAGGAGCAGGTGCGACGCGAGAAGTTGGCACGAATGCAGTCGGAGGGCAACGACCCTTACGCCTTGGGTTATCCGCGCACCACCGACGTCGTGTCCCTACGCGCCCGGTTTTCCGACCTTGAGCCGGACACGTTCACCGGTGAGACCGCCGGTGTCGCAGGACGCGTGGTCCTGAATCGCGTCAGCGGCAAGATCATCTTCGCCACGCTCCGAGGTGCTGCTGCTGACCTTCAGGTCATGCTCACCCTGGACGCCAGCGGTCAAGGGCTGCTCGACCGTTGGAAGAACGACGTCGACCTCGGAGACCACGTAGGAGTGACCGGCGAGGTCATCACCTCCAAGCGTGGTGAGCTCAGTCTTCTGGCATCAGACTTCGAGATCACGAGCAAGTGCCTGCATCCCTTGCCTGAGAAGCACGCGGGGCTCACAGACCCCGAGGCGCGTGTGCGCCAGCGCTATGTCGACCTGATCGTGCGGCAAGAAGCCCGCGACATGGTGTACCTGCGATCCGGTGTGGTCCGGTCGCTGCGCGAGACGTTGTACGGCAGCGGATACATCGAAGCCGAGACACCCATGCTTCAGGTGATGCACGGCGGTGCCAACGCGCGTCCCTTCGTGACGCACATCAACGCGTACGACATGCCCCTCTACCTCCGCATCGCCCCCGAGCTCTATCTCAAGCGGCTACTGGTGGGGGGCGTAGACCGGGTCTTCGAGATCAACCGCAACTTCCGCAACGAGGGCGCGGACTCGTCACACAACCCCGAGTTCACGATGCTCGAGATGTATGAGGCGTACGGCGACTACGACACGATGCGGCTGCTCACCCAGAACCTGGTCCAGAACGCGGCGATCGACGTGTTCGGTGAACCAGTGGCGCGGCGGGTGCAGCCCGACGGTTCGATCGAAGAGTACGACCTGTCTGGCGACTGGCCGGTCAAGACGATGATCGGCGCCCTGTCGGAGGCGCTCGGCGAGGAGGTCGGCCTCGACACCACCACCGCTGTCCTTCGTGCGCACTGCGAACGGCTCGGAATCGAAGAGCCGGTTGGTGCGTCTGTCGGCATGCTTCTTGAAGAGCTGTACGTCGAGCTCGTCGAAAGCAAGACAACGACCCCGGTCTTCTACAAGGACTTCCCCAAGGAGAACGCGCCGCTCACCCGACTTCATCGAGATGACCAACGGCTGACCGAGAAGTGGGACCTCGTCGGCTGGGGGGCCGAGATGGGAACCGGCTACTCCGAGCTGATCGACCCGATCGACCAGCGTGAGCGCTTCGTCTCCCAGGCAGCGCGTGCCGAAAGTGGCGATGACGAAGCGATGCGGCTCGACGAAGACTTCCTCCGGGCGCTGGAACATGGCATGCCCCCTGCCGGAGGTCAGGGCATGGGGATCGATCGACTCGTGATGACGCTGACCGGTCTCGGGGTGCGCGACACCATCCTCTTTCCTCTCGTGAAGCCGGAGTGAGCGCTACCCCCGTCGAGCTCCGCGAGGCTCGTACGGCTGACGTCGCGGTGATCCGGCATCTCGTCGACACCTATGCCTCCGACCGCATCCTGCTGTCAAAGGCAACTGTCACGCTCTTCGAGGACATCCAGGAGTTCTACGTCGCTGAGGTTGACGGCGTCATCGTCGGCTGCGGGGCGTTGCACGTGCTCTGGGAAGACCTGGCTGAGGTGAGGACGCTCGCGGTCGACCTGGAGTACCGGGGGCGCGGGATCGGTGACCTTCTGCTGCGCCGGCTGCTGCAGCAGGCCCGGCACCTCGGTGTGGCCCGGGTCTTCTGCCTCACCTTTGAAGTCGACTTCTTCAGTCGTCACGGATTCGCCGAGATCGAGGGTGCCCCGGTGTCTCACGACGTCTTCGAGCAGCTTCTGGAGTCGTACGACGAGGGTGTGGCGGAGTTCTTGGGTTTGGAGCGCGTCAAGCCCAATACGCTCGGTAATGCGCGGATGCTGCTGGTTCTTTAGGCGTTCACGCCTCGTCGATCTCCACCGGGACGAGTTGTTTCTGGTAGGCGCGTAGGTCGGGGGGTGACACCTCGAACGGCTCGACCTGCACGTAGCCACTGGTCTCGAAGAGCAGGATTGCCTGCGCCAGGGCGTCGTAGACCTCGAGGCGGATGAACTCGAACCCGGCCACTGCTCCCGCGCCCTCAAGCGCGGAGAGCATTCGGCGCCCGATGCTACGTCCCCTCAGCACCGGGTTGACCCACAACCGGCGGATCTGGCCGATCTTGGGCCCCGCCTCGCGAAGGGACCCGCAGCCAACCACGTTGTCGCGGTCGTCGAGGGCGACCAGGAAGAAGTTGCGCCCCGAGTCGTCGCGGGCCTCTTGGGCCACATCGATCTCCAGGACGTCGGCGCCGACCAGATCGACCATCTCGTTCAGAAACTGGTTGATCGCTGCCTGACTTCTGGGGTCAGTGGGATCCAGCGCCTCGACGCGTACCGATGTCATGCCTGAGACCCTAAGCCCTGCCTGGCGTACGGCATGACGCGACACCCGGACCAGGCATTGCGTGCCCCTGAAGCGGGGCGCGGACGGAGAGAAATAGGCACTTGTGTTTATGTCATGATGAATAGCCGCCCGATCAGGCGAGTAATTGAGAAGTTTTCACTGTTGAATAGATCGTCGGTTACCAACCAACGCACACTCGTAGAAATCCGGAGAAAGCCTTATGGCGCAGAAAGTGCAGATCGTCCTTATCGACGACATCGATGGCGGGAATGCCGACGAGACCGTTCAGTTCTCCCTCGACGGCACGTCGTACGAGATCGACCTGTCGACCCAGAACGCTGCGCGGTTGCGCTCGAACATGGCGGAGTTCGTGGGACACGCCCGCAAGGCCGCCAGCCGCTCGGCAGCCCGGCGCCCGCGTCACTCCGGCTCCGGCAAGAGCGCCCAGATCCGGGCGTGGGCGCGTCAGCAGGGCCTCGCCGTCAATGAGCGCGGCCGGATCCCCGCCGACCTGGCCGCCAAGTTCGAGGCGGCTCACTCGGCCTGAGATCGCGAGACCGGGTCGTTCGCTGTTGGCGTAGGAAGACGCATTCGCCCTACGGAACGCCAGGTCAGCGGCCGACGTTGAAGGAGAGACACTGCGCAAGGCGGGTCTGAGTGCCGTGGAGAACGAGAAGCCTTCGCTCTCCAGGGTTAGCATTCGAGCAGGCCTAGGTAGTGCCGTCGCGGGCTGTGCCCGCGCTGTCCGCGGATCACCCAGAAGGAGACGCGAAGATGTTCGAGAGGTTCACCGACCGCGCCCGGCGGGTGGTCGTGCTGGCCCAAGAAGAGGCCCGCATGCTCAACCACAACTACATCGGGACCGAGCACATTCTGCTCGGGCTGATCCACGAGGGCGAGGGCGTCGCAGCCAAGGCGCTTGAGTCGCTCGGAATCTCTCTCGAAGCTGTCCGTCAGCAGGTCGAAGAGATCATCGGGCAGGGCCAGCAGGCACCGTCGGGTCACATCCCCTTCACACCACGTGCCAAGAAGGTGCTCGAGCTCTCCTTGCGCGAGGCGCTGCAGCTCGGCCACAACTACATCGGCACTGAGCACATTCTGCTCGGGCTGATTCGTGAAGGCGAAGGTGTCGCCGCTCAGGTGCTCGTCAAGCTTGGCGCCGACCTCAACCGTGTTCGCCAGCAGGTCATCCAGCTGCTCTCGGGCTACCAGGGCAAAGAGCCGGCGACGGCTGGCGGCCCCCAGGGCGAGAACGCACCCTCGTCATCGCTGGTCCTTGACCAGTTCGGTCGCAACCTGACGCAAGCAGCGCGTGAGAGCAAGCTCGACCCCGTCATCGGACGTGAGAAAGAGATCGAGCGCGTGATGCAGGTGCTGTCGCGCCGCACCAAGAACAACCCCGTGCTCATCGGAGAGCCCGGCGTCGGCAAGACTGCCGTCGTCGAAGGTCTCGCCCAGGCGATCGTCAAGGGCGAGGTGCCAGACACTCTCGAGAACAAGCAGCTCTACACACTCGACCTCGGCGCTCTGGTCGCCGGCAGTCGCTACCGCGGTGACTTCGAGGAGCGCCTGAAGAAGGTGCTCAAGGAGATTCGCACCCGCGGCGACATCATCTTGTTCATCGACGAGATGCACACCCTCGTCGGGGCCGGGGCTGCTGAGGGCGCGATCGACGCGGCCAGCATTCTGAAGCCGATGCTCGCACGCGGTGAGCTGCAGACCATCGGAGCGACCACGCTCGACGAGTACCGCAAGTACGTCGAGAAGGACGCCGCCCTCGAGCGCCGGTTTGCGCCGATCCAGGTAGACGCGCCCGACGTCGACATGACCGTCGAGATTCTGCAGGGTCTGCGTGATCGCTACGCGGCTCACCACCGCGTCAACATCACTGACGAAGCGATCAAGGCTGCTGCGCGTCTGGCAGACCGGTACATCTCAGACCGGCAGCTGCCCGACAAGGCGATCGACCTCATCGACGAGGCGGGGTCGCGTCTGCGTATTCGTCGTATGACGGCGCCGCCCGACCTGCGTGAGTACGACGACCGGATCGGTGACGTCCGCCGCGACAAGGAAGCCGCGATCGACGCCCAGGACTTCGAGAAGGCGGCCTCGCTGCGCGATCAGGAGAAGCAACTTCTCGGTGAGCGTGCCCAGCGCGAGCGCGAGTGGCGTAGCGGGGGCATGGACACGCTGCCCGATGTCGACGAGAAGCTGATCGCCGAGGTCGTGGGTCTGATGACCGGCATCCCGGTGTCGGATCTCTCTGAAGACGATGCCAAGCGGCTCATACGGATGGAAGAAGAACTGCACAAGCGCGTCGTTGGGCAGGAACAGGCCATCAAGGCTCTCTCGAAGGCGATCCGCCGCACGCGCGCAGGGCTCAAGGATCCGAAGCGGCCAGCTGGATCGTTCATCTTCGCCGGCCCGTCCGGTGTTGGAAAGACCGAGCTGTCAAAGGCACTCACGGAGTTTCTCTTCGGCGACGAAGATGCCCTCATCGCGCTCGACATGAGTGAGTACAGCGAGAAGCACACGGCGTCGAGACTCTTCGGTTCGCCTCCCGGATATGTCGGGTACGAAGAAGGCGGGCAGCTCACCGAGAAGGTACGCCGCAAGCCGTTCTCCGTGGTGCTCTTCGACGAGGTCGAGAAGGCCCACCCCGACATCTTCAACTCGCTCCTTCAGGTGCTGGAGGAAGGACGCCTTACCGACGCCCAAGGACGCACGGTCGACTTCAAGAACACGGTCATCATCATGACGACCAACTTGGGCAGCCGTGACGTCTCGAAGGGTGTCAACCTGGGCTTCTCGGCCGGAAACGACCTGACGACGGCCTATGAGGCGATGAAGTCCAAGGTGCAGCAAGAGCTCAAGCAGAACTTCCGGCCTGAGTTCCTCAACCGCATCGACGACATCATCGTGTTCCACCAGCTCAGCGAGGGCGAGATCGTCAGCATCGTCGACCTCATGGCCGCAAAGCTCGAAGAGCGGCTCAAGGACAAGGACATGGCGATCGAACTGACGACTCCGGCCAAGGAGCTGTTGGCGAAGAAGGGATACGACCCGGTGCTCGGTGCTCGACCACTGCGGCGCACGATGCAGCGCGAGCTTGAGGATCAGCTCTCCGAGCAGATCCTCTTCGGTGAGCTGCTGCCGGGCTCGATCGTGCTGGTCGACGTCGAGGGTGAGGGAGAAGACGCCGCGTTCACGTTCAAGAGTGAGCCGCGCGCCACGTTGCCTGACCTTCCGGACCACCCCGACCTTCCTCCGGTCGAGACGGTCGATTCGGGTGATGTCGGTGAGTCGGCCCCCCAACCGGGCGCTGACGAGTAGGCCTAGTCGGGTAGGCGGTACCCCGAGGTGGGTGTGCCGCTGACCAGCCCGTCCTTGATCAGGCTGCTGAGCGCGCGCTCGCGCTGATCCACGTCGGTCCAGGCACGGTCCAAATCGTCTTTCGAGACTGTCGAGCCTGCTCTCCGCAGGATGTCGAGCAGGCGCCCGCGGCATTGGCGGTCGGTTCCCTCGTAGCTCTGCCGTCGTCGTGGCGCGCCCGACCATGCTGGATAGCCGGCGGATCGCCACGCACAGGAGGTGAGCAGCGGACACACGTCGCAGTCGGGGGTGCGTGATGTGCACACCAGTGCGCCGAGCTCCATGACGGAAATGGAGGCGAGCGCTGCGACAGGTGGATCGTCCGGAAGCAGGTTGAGAGCGCGTTGCCGCTCGCCGTTGTTGGGAGCTGCGGTGCCCGGGTGTTCCAGACCGTCGAGCCACCTGGCATGGACACGCCTGACGTTGGTGTCGAGTACCGCCTGACGTTGTCCGAAGCCGAAAGCGGCCACCGCGGATGCCGTGTACTCGCCGACGCCGGGGAGCGTGCGCAGGTCAGTGACGTCGGAGGGGACGGCGCCGGCGAAATGGTCTCGACATGCCACTGCAGCCGCGTGGAGACGAAGAGCGCGTCGGGGGTAGCCGAGGCGCCCCCATGCTCTGATTGCCTCCCCTGGTGAGTCCGTGGCCAGGTCGGTCGGGGTGGGCCACCGAGTCATCCAGCTTTCGAACACCGGCAGAACCCGGGCCACCGGGGTCTGCTGCAGCATGACTTCGCTGACCAGCACGGCCCAGGGCTCCGGATCACTGCGCCAAGGGAGAGCTCGCGCCGCGACCTCGTACCAGGTCATCACGGCCTCCAGGGGCTCTTTGGCGGGGCGCGTGAAGAGATGAGGACCAGACATCATCGCCATCGTGGCACGGCCCAAGAGCGAGCGTCTGGTCGGTCGGAATCACTAGAGTGACCCCGTGGTGCTTCGACCCGTTGGTGATCAGCCACCCAGCGTCTACTGGGTGCGCCGCGGACTCCTGGCCGTGGTGGTGGTGGTCGTCGTCGCCATCGTCTGGTGGCTGTGGCCTTCTGGTGCCGACACCACTGAGACGACCGCCTCTGATCCCTCGCCTTCAGCCTCACCCACCGACACCGCGTCGGCATCGCCCACTCCTTCGAAGACCAAGAAGAAGAAGCCCAAGGAAGACCTCGAACCCGCCTGCTCCGATGATGCGATCGAAGTCACCGTCTCCGCGAATGCCGAAACGTACGCTGCCGACCGCAATCCATCATTCACATTTGCCGTCGAGAACGTGTCGAAGAACGCCTGCAGCCGTGACGTCGGTCAGCTCGCCAACGAACTGCGTGTCACGTCCGGCGGGGTAGTGGTGTGGTCATCAGATGACTGCAATCCCGGTGGTGCGGTCGATCGATCCAACCTTGGTCCAGGCGACCGTTTCGTGCAGAGCGTCAACTGGGCGCGCGTGAAGTCTGCTGAAGGGTGCCCCACCCCGGAAGAGGCGGCGGGTCCTGGCACCTATCAGGTGCTTGCGCGGAACGGCGACTTGCTCAGCGAGCCGGTCGCA
>CAWGPZ010000016.1:0-130350 GCA_963824605.1 uncultured Actinomycetota bacterium
CGCAAGAAGTGTGGCCGCGGCCAGCATCACCGCCCGCATTGCCCCACCAACGCGCATCCTCGTCACGGTTCCTCCGCGTCTTCGGCGAACGGGCCGGTGCCCGGTTCACTTCGCCCAAGCAGCAGCGCTGCACACCATCACGCGCAGTCGATTCGACAACATCTGGCACCTGTCTGGTGGACAAGGCAGACTCACCCTCGTCCCACAGTGAGAGAACCGCTCACCTCCCGAAAGAGCCGTCATGCATCTGAAGCCACCCCTGCCACCGTTCACCGCAGAGACTGCCGCCCACAAGGTGCGCATGGCAGAGGACGCCTGGAACTCCCGCGACCCAGGCCGCATCGTGAAGGTGTACACGCCGGACACCGTCTGGCGGAACCGCGCCGAGTTCCCGACCGGACGCGATGAGGTCCGAGCCTTTCTGACGCGCAAGTGGGCCACCGAACTCGACTACCGGCTTATCAAGGAACTGTGGGCATTCACCGAGCACCGGATCGCCGTACGTTTCGCCTACGAATGGCACGATGCCGCAGGGAAGTGGTTCCGCAGCTACGGCAACGAGAACTGGCAGTTCACCGCCGCTGGGCTCATGCAACGCCGGTTCGCCAGTATCAACGACCTGGGAATCGCCGAGGCCGACCGGATGTTCCACTGGCCCCTCGGGCGGCGACCGGACGAGCATCCTGGCTTAGCCGATCTCGGTCTCTAGCCAAATCTCTGAGCACGACGTGGGTCAGGACACGAAAGGTCAGGAAGGCCACGATCACGGGACTTGTGACCCGCACCCGATGGGCGACGAGGGCGTCACCAGCAGGCAGCGGTGCTCACGCTAGGAGGTCTTCCGTGCAGCGGTGAAGGCCGCGAAGTCACGCTCGTTCTGGTCTGCGTACGACACCGCATACTCCGTCAGCGCACGGTCGACCTTGTCACTCGAACCCAGGTACGTGGCGATCATCGTTGCGCCGCCCGCGCGAGCATGGGCGCGTGCCAGACCCATCCCACAGAGCTCGGCATAGGGCCTCATGGTGGTCGCCGGCATCTTGTCAGGGTCCACGCTCCCCTTCATGTCGTGCAGCTGACGCACGTAGTAATGCCGAGACTGGTCGATGCCGTTCGCCCAGCCCAAGAAGATGTCACTGGCCGCCTGCGTGAGCCGTTGTCCCTCCACGACCCGCCGCCCCCGGTGACGGTAGACACTCTTACGTAGGTATGGCTCGAGCACCGAAGGCCCCGTTTCTTTCGCCTGCAGCACCAGAAGGTCTTCCGGCGTACGCCCTTCCATGAGGAGGACCCAGCATCGCGTTCCCACGCTGCCGACACCGACCACCTTCCTGGCCAGATCGATAATTCGATAGCGCGACAAGAGGTGGTCGCGATCAGCGGACAAGGTGGCCCGGTATCGCTCGAACACGCCGTCCAGGGCCACGAACTCATCCGAGGACAAGTCGACCGGCGCGAGCAGGGGCGGCTCGGATCGGAAACGACGGCGGCCGTCGACCACTTCGGTCAGTTTCGCTGCCGCCCGGGCATGGGTCTTGCCTCTCGCCTTGGCCAGGCGGGCGTCTACTGTCTTTCGTCCTCGCTTGGGGTCGAACGAGGTTGCCATCGTCTCCAAGGTCTCCTGGTCCATGCGGTCGTACCAGACCGACACATGGTTCATCTCGGCGAACTCGCCCATCCGGACGCGATAGGACTCGGCCACCTGCCGCACCGCCGACGCTGTCACGGACGACGAGAAGCCGCGTGTGCGTCCCATCACCTCGAAGGACGTCACCAGACGCTTCAGATCCCACTCGAAAGGCCCAGGGAGCGTCTCGTCGAAGTCGTTGACGTCAAAGACGAGGTTGCGCTCAGGTGACGCGTAGACGCCCAGATTCGACAGGTGCATGTCTCCGCAGAGCTGCACCGTGAGCCCGGTGTTCTGTCCACGGCTGAGGTCGTAGGCATGCATCGCCGCGAAGCCGCGGTAGAAGGTGAACGGTGACACCGCCATTCGCTCATACTTCAACGGCAACAGCTCGACGTCACGACCCGCATCGGACGCGTACAACAGCTCCACGGGATCGGGGCGATCGTCACCGGCCCCGTGTTCGGCGAGCTCTTTGCGCCCCATGGCCTGTCGCGCGACCTTCCCGCTCTCGACCTGCTCGGCGGTACTGGCGGTCCGGATCATGTGCCCTCCCCTGGTCGCTGCGCGACCGACATCTGTCCATCCCCGTCAGAGGACTAGGTCATCATGATCGCGCCCCTTCGGGAGGATGGCATCACCCGATGAGGGGGGTCTCAACATGCGAGACAAGGGACGCACGCCCGTGCCGTACCGCCCGGGCAGATGGCTCCCAACTGCGTCATCCATCGGACTCCATGCCCGACGAGCCTGATTCAGCCCGCCAGGGCAGTGAGCCGTGAGAGGGCTCGGTAGTACTTCTTGCGGTAGCCGCCCTCGCAGCATCTCGGGCGTGAAGACCTCGCCCAGCGACTCTCCCCCGGCCACGACCCGCACGTTGCGGTCGTACAGCCGATCGACGAGCACCACGAACCGCAGGGCCACGGACTGGTCGCTGATGGCATGGACACCCCGCCAGACCGCCGTCTCGATGCCGGCCACGAGGGCGCCGTAGCGGCTCGGGTGCAGCGTGGCCAGATGACCAAGGAGTGCGTCGAAGTCGTCGCTCGCGACGGAGGCACCGGAGTGTTCTGCCTCGACGAGTTGCCCTTCAGAGGCAGGATCGGTGGCAACGGTCGCGCCACGATGCCGAAAGTCGGGACCCTCGATCCGGACGACGTCGAAATGGGCCGCAAGCCCTTGGATTTCGCGGAGGAAGTCAGCTGAGGCGAAGCGTTCCTCACCCAGGCGATCAGGAAGCGTGTTGGAGGTGGCGGCCAACATGACGCCCGCCTCGGTGAGTCGCTGCAACAGCGTCGACATCAAGACGGTGTCACCGGGGTCGTCGAGCTCGAACTCGTCGATGCAGACGAGCCGGTGACCGGCCAAACGATCAACCGCCCCCACGAAACCCAGGGCACCCACCAGGTTCGTCAGCTCGACGAAGGTTCCGAAGAGCTTCGGTCCCGGAGCCGCATGCCACAGCGATGCCAACAGGTGTGTCTTGCCCACCCCGAACCCCCCGTCGAGGTAGATGCCCGCGCGACTCTCCGGCGGGGCCGGGGCGCGCCGCCACCACGGACGTTCGGGCGCCGGTGCCGCGATCCGCGCGGCAAAGACCTCAAGAGCCGCCACGGCCGCGGCCTGGGTCGGCTGCTCGGCATCCGGCCGGTAGGTCGCGAACGACTCACCCGCGAAGAGCGGCGGTGGCACCAGCGTGGCCACCAGGTCGTCAGCGCTCACTTCCGGCGTTCGGTCCACGAGCCGCAGCACGGGCTGGGCGATCGGCGGCGGCGGGGCAGGCACAGGGGCGAGGATAGGCGCGTCCGGTGGGCGCGTCGGGCGTGGGCAGAGCACAGCGCCGCAGTCCTCTGCGACGATCAGGGGGTGCGCCACCTCTCTGCCGACCCCCGCGAACGAGATCTCCCTGCCCGCCGACGTCGACCGCCTGGCCGCGCACTACGGCTACCCAGCCGCCGGTGCGGTGCGCGCCAACATGGTCGGGTCGGTCGACGGTGCGATCAGTCTCGGCGGTCGCTCGAAGCCGATCTCGGGCAAGACCGACTGGTTTCTCTTCGGCCTGCAGAGGGCACTGGCCGATGTGATCGTGGTGGGCGCCGGCACGGCTCGCAGTGAGGGCTACGGGCCGGGTCGGGCACGCCCTGAGTTTGCACACCTGCGGAATGCCGCTCTGCAGGCGAGCGCACCGACCCTGGCCCTGGTCACCGCCAGCGGCACGCTCGACCCAGAGGCAGCCTTCTTCGGCGGCCCGGTGCGCACCATCGTCATCACCTCCGCGAGCGCGGACGAGGCGCACGTCGCTCCGCTACGCGAGGTGGCCGACGTCGTGGTTGCCGGCGAGGAGTCCGTCGACCTCGCGGCGGCGCTCGAGATGCTGCGACAGCGAGGGCTGACCCGCATCCTGACCGAAGGTGGGCCCAGCCTGCTCGGGGCGCTGGCCACCGACGACCTCATCGACGAGGTGGTCGCGACGATGTCGCCGATTCTGGTCGGCGGTGACAGTGGCCGCATGGTGGCCGGGGCGGCGGGAGCGCTTCGCTCCCTGGAGCTCGTCGGACTGCTCGAGGACGACAGCGCCCTCTTCACCCACTACCGCCGCTCCCGAGGGGAGACCTCGTGACCGGCACCCGTCTCACTCCCCCCGTGGCACCGATGCTGGCCAAGGCGTCGAAGGGGTTTCCAGTTGCCGGCGACGGCGAACCCGGCTACCTGTACGAGCCGAAGTGGGACGGTTTCCGGTGCATCCTCTTCGTGGGCGGCGACGGATCTGTCGAGGTGGCCGGTCGGTCTGAGTCGCTGACCCGCTACTTCCCCGAGATCGTCGCGGCAGCCACCAGGAAGCTCGTCGGGCCGCTCGTGCTCGACGGAGAGCTGGTGGTGGCACAGCGCTCACCCGGACGCGGCTCACAGGGACAGGGCTCACAGGGACAGGGCGAAGAAGGAAGGAGCACCCTGAGCTTCGAGAACCTGACGGCGCGGATTCATCCGGCCGACTCACGCATCACGTTGCTCGCCGAGCAGACGCCGGCCTGGTTCGTCGCCTTCGACCTGCTCGAGGATGCCGAGGGTGACCACCTGCAGGCACCGTTCGAAGAACGCCGGGAGCGGCTGGAGCGGACCGCCGTGGAGTGGAGTCAACCGTTCTTCCTCACACCGGCCACGACGGACGCGGACGAGGCGCGCCGCTGGTTCGAGACATTTGAGGGAGCGGGCATGGACGGCGTCATGGCCAAGCCACTCGCCGACCCCTATACGCCCGGAAAGCGCACCCTCACCAAGGTCAAGCACCAGCGCACTGCCGACTGCGTGGTGGCCGGCTACCGGTGGCACACCTCTGGCCCGGTGGTCGGATCCCTACTGCTCGGTCTGCACGACGACCAAGGGCGACTACAGCACGTCGGGGTCTGCTCGTCGTTCACCGCTGCCAGGCGCGCTGAGCTGGTCGATGAGCTCGCGTCCTACGTCACCGACCTCGAGAGCCACCCGTGGAACCCCGAGACCGCTGATGAGGCAGGGATCAGGCGTCCAGGCGTCGTCAACCGCTGGAACGCCAAGAAGAACATGACCTTCGTGCCGCTCCGCCCTGAACTGGTGGTCGAGGCCGCCTACGACCAGCTGCAGGGCGACCGGTTCCGACACAACCCCCGATTCACCCGTTGGCGTCCCGACCGGACTGCCGAATCGTGCAGCTTCGACCAGCTCGAACGCCCGGTGTCGTTCGACGTCGCCGAGGTCCTGCGTCAAGGGCGACCCGCGTAGGCCAAGATGTGTCCATGAGCCATCTGATCGTGTTGACCGAGAATGTCCTGACCGAGCACGACGTCACTCGCATCGTCGAGTGGCACGACACCGATCTGAAGGTGCACGTGCTGGTGCCCGAGACGTCCGACCAGTCAGCCTTCGACCAGGTGGTCGACGACGTCGCACGCGTCGACATGGACGAGCTCAAGCGCGATCTGGCCGGAACAGATGAGGACGACCAGGGACTGGCTGCCAAGCGTGCACTCAGTGACTCTCTTGAGCTGTTGGCCGCGAAGGGGATCACCGTCACTGGCGCTCTTACCCCGAAGGACCCGATCGCAGCGACCTCGTCGTGCGTCACCTCCGAGGACGCCGACGAGCTCTGGGTCATCACCGAGCCGCACCTGGTCACCGACCTGTTGCGCCGCGACTGGGCGAGCAAGCTGCGCCACCAGCTCTCGGTCCCTGTGCTCCACGTGATCGGCGGCACCGACGAGGTCATCAATTGACGAACCCGTTCGCCGGGATGGAGATCCCGAGCCCGGCTCTGTCCCTCGAGCGGGCGGCCACCATTCTTGCTGAGCGGTACGGACGTTCCGGGCCGCTGCGCAGTCTCGGCAGCCATCAGGACCAGAACGTCATGGTCGATGACGCCGGACGGCCAGTTCATCCTGAAGATCTCGAACCCTGGCTTCAGCCACGAGGGGCTCCTCGCCCAGAACGCCGCGATGCTGCACCTGGCCGAGCGCGACCTCCCGTTTCGGGCGCCCGTCCCGCTGCCCGATGCCGACGGGGCGCTGATCGGACAGGTCACCGAGGGCGATGCCACGTACGACGTCCGGCTGGTCACCTTCCTCGAGGGTCGACCCCTGTCCGACTTCGACTACCTCGCTCCTGTGGTGCTGCGTCGCCAGGGCTGGTTGGCGGGCGCCGCCGCCGTCGCCCTTGCCGACTTCGACCATCCCGGCCTCGACCGCACCCTGCAGTGGGACGTGCGGCACGCCAGTGACGTGGTGACGGCGTTCGGCCCTTCGATCCCCGACGCCGACGGACGTGCCGACATCGAGCAGCAGATGGCACGAGCACAGCAATCGATCGACGCCCTCGCACCCCGGCTTCGCGTCGCTGTCTGCCACGCCGATGTCACCGATGTCAACGTCGTGGCCAGCGTCAATGCGGCCGGCCAGCCATGGCCGGACGGGCTCATCGACTTCGGCGACATCCTGCGCACCTGGCTCGCGGGCGACGTGGCGGTGGCCGGTGGCTCGTTGATCGGGCACGACACCGACGACGCACTCGGCGTCATCGTCAACGTGCTGCGCGGGTACCACTCGGCGTTCCCGCTGAACGCCGATGAGGTGGCGGCTCTCTGGCCGCTGGTCATCGCGCGTGCGGCGTCCAACGTGGCGAGCAGCGAGCACCAGATGAGACTCGAACCTGACGACGAGTATGTGCAGGGGTCGGTGGCGGACGACTGGCGTATCTGGAACGCCGTGCGATCGGTTCCGTGGCGCGCCGCGCATGGTGAGCTTGCCAGGGCTGTTGCGATGCCGAGTACGCCGCAGCCGCGACCGCCGGCGCCCGCTGCGGCCCTGATCGCAGTCCCAGCCGACACGCCGTCGGTCGACCAGTCCGTCACCGCCGACACGTTCGAGCCCGAGGCCTGGAACCTGACCGACGGCGTCCGCCGTCAGCTGGTCGACGGGTGGGGCATCGGCAGGTACGACGAGGGCCGACTCGGACTCGTCGGCGACGGTGGTGTCAGCACCGGCCTCGAGGTCTTCGCACCCGCAGGGACGCCCGTATGCGCTCCTGCGGCCGGCAGCATCAGCCGCGATGAGAGCGCGCTCCGCCTCGACGTCGACGGCACCTGGCGGCTGTACCTCGGTGGCATCAGCCTGTCCGACGCTCTCGGCGCCCAGGTGGAGCCCGGAGATGTCCTCGGCACCGTGGCGGAGGCCCACGACAGCGTCCCTGCCCTCACCTTGCAGCTGGTGGCAGACCCTGACCACCGGCCTCCAATGGTGGCACCGCCAACACACGGCTGGCACCATGCCACCGCAGACCCGCAGCAGTGGTGGGCGACCGACGCCATACCGGGGATCGACCCCGGCTCCGCCAACGACGCATCAGCACTGCTCGCCCGACGCGACGCCGTCGTGGCCCCGGCGCAGGAGGTCTACTACGACGACCCGCCGCGCATCGAGCGGGGCCGCCGCCACCACATGTTCGACACCGACGGCCGTCGCTACGTCGACATGGTGAACAACGTCACGCTCCTCGGGCACAGTCACCCTGCCGTCGAGGAAGCGGTCAGCCGACAGCTGCGCCTGGTCAACACCAACTCGCGGTTCCACTACGCATCGATGGTCGAGTTCTCCGAGCGCCTTGCGGCGTTGCTTCCCGAACCGCTCGACACGGTGTTCCTGGTCAGTACCGGAAGCGAGGCCAACGAGGTGGCCCTGCGCCTGATGCGGGCGGCAACCGGCAGCCGCGACATCCTGGCCGTGCGCAGCGCGTACCACGGTTGGACAACTGGCACCGACGACATCACCACCGCGATCAACGACAACCCACGTGCCATCGAGACCCGCCCCCCGTGGGTGCACGTCGTCGAGTCGCCCAACCCCTACCGCGGTCGTTTCAAGGGTCCCGACGCCGGTGCACTGTATGCCGCCGACGTCGACCGTGCCCTGGCCGAAGTCGCCGCTGTGGGAGGGCAGGTGAGCGGCTTCATCGCCGAGCCGGTCTACGGGAACGCGGGTGGCGTCCTGCTGCCCGACGGCTATCTGGAGGCGGCGTACGCGTCGGTGCGCGCTGCCGGCGGAATCTGCGTGGCCGACGAGGTGCAGGTGGGCTACGGCCGGCTCGGTGACTACTTCTGGGGCTTCGAGCAGCAGAACGTCGTGCCGGACATCGTGACGATGGCCAAGTGCACCGCCAACGGCGTCCCGGTGGGCGCGGTCGTCACGACCCGCGAGATCGCCGAGACCTTGCGCAGGCAGGAGGGGTCGTTCTTCAGCTCGATGGGGGGCTCGCCGGTGGGATGCGCGGCTGCGCTGGCAACCCTCGACGTCCTGGAGAGCGAGGGCCTCCAGGCGAACGCGGCAGCCGTCGGCCAGCACATCGCTGACCGCGTCAACGCCATGGCGGCCGAGTACCCGATCATCGGCACCGTGCACGGGCTCGGGCTGTACCGCGGGATCGAACTGGTGCGCGACCCCGAATCCCTGGAGCCGGCTACCGAAGAGGCCCTGGAGATCTGCGAGCGCATGCGCGAGCTGGGGGTCATCGTCCAGCCCACGAGCGACTACATGAACGTGCTCAAGATCAAACCGCCGCTCTGCATCGACCTCGAGGCCGCCAACGTCTTCGTCGACGCCCTTGGGACGACGCTGCGCCGCGGTTGGTGACCAGCGCAGAGGCGCTGAACTGGGGCTTCGTCGGGCTGTCACCCATTCGGCCTAAACTCAGGTGGGTGAGTACCCACCGTCACCGCCGTGGGTACTCTGGCCGGGTCCGACCGCGGAGGGCAGCGTCAGTGGGGAGGGGCCATGCGGGTGAGTCATTGCGCGGGTCCAGCACCCGCAGTGGCCGGCACCACCCCACCGGGACGAGTTCTCCTCGACCCGTTCTGGCCCGGTGGCCGATGAAACGCCTCGTCCGGGCCGTGCTCCTGGCATCGCTGACCGGTCTCGTGCTGCTGCCGGCCACCCCCGTATCTGCCGCTCGTGCCGACGCGCCCGAGATCCGATGGAAGCTCCGGTCGATCACGCTCGATGTCTATTCCGGCACCATCACGGTCCTGGCACGCGTGCGCTGCAGCGGCCGCGGCACGGCAGCGTGGTCCGCACGGGCCGTGCAGGACGTTCGCGCGCGGGGTACCGCTGAGATCATCTGCGACGGTCAGCGGCGGCGGTCGAAGATCATGCTCGATCCGGCCAACGGCTTCTTCCATCCGGGATCCGTGTCCTTCGACATCGGTCTGGTCGCCTGTGGCAAGAAGACCTGCACCGCAAGCGGACAGAGTTTCACCACGAGGGTGTAGTCCTCCGCCCGGAACGCGCGCCACGTCTGCGGGGCACGCCCGGAGCTAGTCTTCCCAGTGCTCGGCAACCTTCTTGCTCGGCTGCACCCTTGGTGGCTCACCCGGCATCTTCGGATAGTTGGGCGGGTAGTTCGTCTCGCCCTGGCCGTTCGCCTCGTCGCGCTCGACCCACTCCAACGCCCGCTCAAGGCCGGCGGACGCGTCGTGCATCGATGCCTGGAGGTCGCCGACCTGCTGGAGTCGTTGAGGCACGGTGTGGATCGTGAAGTCCATCGTTCTGACCGATGGCAGCTCGTCCCAGGTCACCGGCGTCGAGACGGGGGCACCTGGCCGTGCTCGCACCGTGTAGGCGGCCGCGATCGTCTTGTCGGGCAGCATCTGGTTGAAGTCGATGAAGAGGCGCTGACCGCGCTCCTCCTTCCACCACGCCGACGTCACGCGCTCGGGTGCGCGCCGCTCCATCTCGCGAGCGATCGCCAGCACCGACCGACGGACCTGCGCAAACGTCCAGCCGGTCGTGAGCGGCACGTCCACGTGGATCCCCCGGCCACCGGAGGTCTTCGGGAAGCCCACGACGCCCAACTCGTCGAGGATTGGACGCAGCAGCTCGAGGCCCGCCCACACCGCGTCCGAGAAGTCGGTGCCCGGCTGCGGATCGAGATCGATCCGCATCAGGTCGGGGTGCGCCAGGTCGGCGGCCATCGCCGGCCACGGGTGCAAGGTGATCGTGCCGTACTGCGCCGCCCACACGAGGTCGGCCGGATGGTGAGGTCGAAGCACCTCGGCCTTGCGTCCGCCGGGGAACGTCACCGTGACGCGGCCCAGCCAGTCGGGCGACTTCGGCGGCAGGCGCTTCTGGTAGACCTCTTCGCCTTCGATGCCATCGGGGTAGCGCTGCAGGTAGGTGGGTCGTCCGGCCACCGACGTCAGGGCGATCTCGCCGACCGTGGCGTAGTAGGTGACCAGGTCGATCTTGCGTCCACTCTCGCCCAGATCAGGGAAGTAGACCTTGCCAGGGTTGGAGATGGAGACAGTGCGATCACCAGCAGCGACGTCGATGCGTTCGATGGCCACAGGAGCGACCGTACTTCGTCACCGGTCGGTAAGGGGCCAGCACTGGCCGACCACTCGATCGCGACCTACCGTGGACCCATGACCAGTCGCCTTGAGAAGACCGACGCCGAGTGGCGCGCCCAGCTCTCTCCTGCGGAGTACGCCGTGCTGCGACAGGCGGGCACCGAGCCCGCGTTCACCGGCGAGTACACCGACACCGCCACCACGGGCGTCTATCGCTGCCGAGCATGCGGCCAAGAGCTCTTCCGCTCGGACACCAAGTTCGCCAGCCACTGCGGGTGGCCCTCGTTCTACGCACCTACCGACGACGACGCCGTGGAACTGATCGAAGACCGCAGCCACGGAATGGCCCGCACCGAAGCCCGTTGCGCCAACTGCGGTTCGCACCTCGGCCACGTCTTCGAGGGTGAGGGCTACGACGTGCCGACCGACCAGCGATGGTGCATCAACTCGATCAGCCTCACGCTGGAGCCGACCGAGTAGGAACGCCGGCGTCAGGCTTGCTCAACCGACGCTGCGCCTGTCGACTCGGTTTCGCGCAGCTCGGCGATCAGTGCCTCGATGTCTTCATGCTTGTGTGTCATCGTCCGATGAGCCACGTGTGTCGAGTGCCGGAGCACCGAGTCGATGTCGTCGGGCAGCTTGGCGGCGATCACCATCACAGCGCCCTCTCCTGCGTCGATCGCGGCACCCAGCTCGGCAATGTCCTTGCGCGAGACTCCGTGCCACAGATGTGCAGCGGCCCGCGCCGCCCCACCCCCCGCAGCCGCGGTCACCAAGATGATGGGCGGATAGAGCAGACCCAGGAGCCCGCCGACCACGGTGCCGGCGATCCCGCCCTTGTCCGCATCCGGCTCGAGGTGGTTGACGACCTTGGCCTTGCCGGTGGACGACCGCTCGACCAGCGCGAGCGCGTAGATGCGCTCGTTCCAGAGCTCTTCACGGTTCTTGGCGATGTGCTCGTAGTCGAGCTCAGCGCGATGACGGTTGTCGTACGTACCGACGACGATGACCGGGTGAGCCATGACAACCTCCTACGGCGAAGCGCGACGAATCACAATCTGCGTTCACCTGCAGGTTAGTGCCGATCAGGGCAGTGACGCCACGATCTCGGCCATCGCGCGGCGACGTCCGGTGTAGAAGGGGATCTCTTCGCGCACGTGCAGTCGGGCTCTTGGACGCCCTGAGGTGCCGCATCAGGTCGACGATCCGATGCAGCTCGTCCGCCTCGAACGCCAAGAGCCACTCGTAGTCACCGAGGGCGAAGGACGCCACCGTGTTGGCCCGGACGTCGGCGTAGCCACGCGCCATCTGCCCGTGCTCGGCGAGCATCGCACGACGCTCCTCGTCGGGCAGCACGTACCACTCGAGCGACCGGACGAACGGGTAGACGCAGACGTAGCGCTTGGGGTCTTCATCGGCGAGGAAGGCCGGAACGTGGCTCTTGTTGAACTCAGCGGGGCGGTGCAACGCCATCTGCGACCACACAGGCTCACAGGACGCACCAAGTGCGGTCTGCCGGAATGCCGAGTAGGCGTCCTGCAGGTCGTCGCTGTTCTCGGCGTGCCACCAGATCATGAAGTCGGCGTCCGCGCGCAGGCCCTGCAGGTCGTAGACGCCCCGCACGACGACTCCCTTGTCGTTGAGCTGGTCGAACAGGGTGTCGACCTCGGCTGCAACACCCGTGCGGTCGTCGGGCTGCTGCGCGGACGTGCGGAACACCGACCACGCTGTGTACCGGATGACGTCGTTGAGGTCGCGCGCCTGCTTGCCGGTGATCGTGCGGCCGGCAGGGCCGGGAGTGCTGGGATGCTCACTGCTGGGCTGCTGGCTGCTGGGGTTCCGGGTGTCGCTCACTCCCCCATTGTCACCCGTGCGACTCGATGCCAGCCACTCGGTCCGCCGCCGCCCAGCCGGACGCAATGCACGCCGGGATCCCGACCCCGTCCCACGCGGCCCCGGCAACTGCGATCCCTGGCGGCAGGGAGGCCCGGGCCCTCGTCACCCGTTCGCGATGCCCCACTCGGTACTGGGGCAGGGACCGCCCCCATCGCGTCACAGCGGTGGCCCGGGGTGCGCCCGTCAGACCGAGCAGGCCGGTGACCTCGTCGATCACAGCCGCGGTGAGGTCGGCGTCCGAGAGGCCGATGCCCCGCTGGTCGCCATGACGACCGACCGAGAAGCGCAGCACCTCGCGTCCGGGGGCCGCGTCGGCCACCCATTGCCACTTGCGACTGACGAACGTTGCCGCCTTCGTCAGCCGGCCGGTGGCCGGCGGCACCAAGAAGCCGGTGCCGTTCAGGTCGGCAGTCACAGATCGGGCGTCGAATACCGCCGTGATCAGGGCAACTGTGGCGTAGTCGAGCGCGGACGCCGTTGTGGACGCCACACGCGCAACCGGAGCGAGCAGCGGCGCGGCGGCGAACCCGGGCACCGCGACCACCACCCGGTCGGCCGCGAGGGTCCGGGACGCGCTGCGCCCGTCAGCGTCTTCGACCGTCACCGCCCAGCCCCCCTCGTCGAGTCGGGCGTGGTCGCCCACCATGGGCGGCTCGGGCGGAGAGGTACTCCCGTTTCGGTGAGTGCTCGGACCAAGGGCGACGGCTCGAGTGCTGGTCATGACGTTGGCGCCGCTCGCACTCGCCAACGATCGCGGCAGCGAACCGAGACCGCCCACCACCGACGCGAACACCGGCCCCTCACCGGTCGACCTCGCGCGGATGGCCGCGGCACCTGCCACCAACGACCCCGCACGGGCCACCTGGTCGAGCAGGCCGGGCAGGGCGGCGTCGACCGAGATCTGGTCGGCGCGTCCGGCGTAGACGCCACCGAGGAGCGGTTCAACGAGTCGGGCAACGACCGCGTCACCCAGCTGGCCGCCCACCAGCTCAGCAACCGTCATGTCGCTCGGCATGGTGGCGCCCAACGGCGGCTCGTTGGTGAGCCGGGCAACCGCGTCCTCCCCGAGGACAGCGAGCAGGTCGGGATCGCCGGTATCACTCGGAATGCCCAGCAGTTGTTGCCGCGGTAGCTCGGTGAGCTCGTCCAGCCACAGGCCCGCCCCGGAGGTGGCCGGATGCACGACGTCGCCGGATCGTCCGGACGCGGCGATGACGTCCAGTCCCTCGGGCCGACGCGCGAGCAACGACTCGGCCCCCGCATCGAGAGTCAGCCCATCGACGACGTGACTGACCAGCTTTCCACCAAGAGCGGGAGCGCTCTCGACCACGGTCACGTCGTCGCCACGCTGCGCGCACCGGTAGGCAGCCGCAAGGCCGGCGATTCCGCCTCCGACGACAACTGTTCGCGCGGCTGACACGCCCGTCAGCCTCTCAGAACACGGTCACGAACGGGTGACAGGGCGGGCGAGCCGGAACCAGCGAGTCGCAGCCCGCGTCCTACGCCCCGACACAGCGCGACAGCACACGTGTCACCGAAGTGACCTAGCCCGGGAGGGGCCATGAGGGGATCGCGCACGGCTGCACTGTCCATCATCACGCTGACGGGAGCGACCGTGTTGCTCGCTGGCTGCTCAGGAGGAGGCAACGACTCATCCACGGCGATCTCCGGCGACGTCGCCCGTGACCAGGTCGGCACCGTCGAGCCCGGAGGCGTCAGTGACCTGTCGGTCGGCGGCGACGCCGTTGGGGCCAAGGAAGGGACAAAGGCTCCGGAAACGGGTTGCTCTCCGAGGTTCAGACCGATCGCGCTGTCATCGCCACGGCCGAGATGACCCTGCGCTCGCAAGACGTCACCGCCACCGTGGACGCCATCGAGCTGATCGCGTCATCGGCCGGCGGATTCGTCTCAGGGCGCGATGTGAGCAGCAACCCCGACGACCCAAGGGCACGCGCGCGGTCCTCGTCCTGCGCGTCCCGACCGCCACACTCGACCGTGTCATCGACCGAGCCCAGGAGGAGGGAGAGGTCGTCCGCATCACCGCTGATGAGCAAGACGTCACCGAGACGGTGGTCGACGTGGACAGCCGCGTCGACAGTGCCCGCGCGAGCGTCGAGCGCATCCGCTCGCTGCTCGGCGAGGCGACCACCATCGGCGAGGTCGTCCGCATCGAGAGCGAGCTGTCGCGGCGGGAGTCCGATCTCGAGTCGTTGCTCGCCCAGCAGAGGTCGCTCGCCAACCAGACCGAGCTGGCGACCCTGTCAGTCACCGTGCTGGCTCCCAACGCTGTTGAGCCCCCACCCGAGGACACGACCGGGTTCCTGCCCGGACTTCAGCGCGGATGGGACGCACTGGTCGGTGTCGTCGTCGTGGCGCTCACCACGATCGGTGTGCTGTTGCCGTTCCTCGTCGTAGGCGCTCTCGTCCTCGGACCGATCGCCGCCGCATGGCGTCGGCGTCGCACGGGCGCCGCTCCAGCCACCGTCGAGACCGACGCCGCACCCCAGGAGCGCGAGCCCGAGCCGGTCGGCTAGGTCTGCAAGCCCTGTGGGGTCGGTCGACCTGTCACTCAGCTAGTGCTTGCGTACGTTCGTGCACCTGACGCACGACGGCGGCGAGCACCTCAGGGTCGCTCGTCGGCAGGACGCCGTGGCCAAGGTTGAAGACGTGCCCCGGCAGCTCCTTCGCAGAGTCGAGCACCGCGTCGACCCTGGTTCGCACGGCCTCGGGTGACGAGAAGATCACTGCCGGGTCGAGGTTTCCCTGCAGTGCCACGCCCTCACCGACCCGCGTCGCCGCGTCGGACAACGCGAGCCGGTAGTCGACACCCACGACATCGGCGCCGGCGTCGCGCATGAGCGGCAGCAGCTCGCCGGTGTTCACGCCGAAGTGGATGCGCGGCACCCCTGTCTCACCGAGCGAGGTGAGGATCCGCTGCGAGTGCGGCATGACGTAGCGCTGGTAGTCAGCACGAGACAACGCCCCCACCCATGAGTCGAAGAGCTGGATGGCGGACGCACCGGCAGCGACCTGCACGTGCAGGTACGCAGCTGAGATGTCGGCGAGCGCCCCCATGAGGGCGTGCCACACGTCTTCGTTGCTGTACATCAGCGCCTTGGTGTGCTCGTGGTTCTTCGACGGTCCCCCCTCGACGAGGTACGACGCCAACGTGAACGGCGCACCGGCAAAGCCGATCAGCGGCGTCCCGCCGAGCTCGCCCGGTCAGCATGCCGATGGCCTCGGTGATGTAGGGGACGTCGTCGGGCGTCAACGCACCAATGGCGTCCACCTGCTCGCGACGTCGGACGGGATCGGCCACCACGGGTCCGACGCCGGGAACGATGTCGAGGTCGACGCCGATCGCCTTCAGCGGCAGCACGATGTCGCTGAAGAAGATGGCGGCGTCGACGCCGTACCGTCGGACCGGCTGCAGGGTGATCTCGGTGACCAGCTCAGGTCTCGTGCACGCCTCGAGCATGGTGGTGCCTTCGCGCAGCTTGCGGTACTCAGGCAACGACCGACCGGCCTGACGCATGAACCACACCGGGGTGTGCGGCACCGGTTGACGGCGACAGGCGCGCAGGAACGGCGACTCGGCGAGGGATGTGTCAGACACGGTGAGTCATCGTGTCACGGAGGACGCGAGTCGGCTCATCCGGCTGCCAGGAGCACGATCCCACAGAGCGCTCCACCGACGCCGAAGAACTGCAGCCGGGTGAGCCGCTCCTTCAGCACGATGCGGGCGAGCAGCAGCGTCGCCACCGGGTAGAGCGACCCGAGCACCGACGTGACGCTCAGCAGACCAAGGGTCGACGACCAGGCGAAGGCACCGTTCGCCGCGGCGTCACCGGCCCCCACACCGGCCAACCCCGGCAGGTCGCGCCACCGCAGACCGGCCAACCTCGTGAAGGCCACGACGGGCACGACCATCAGCAGCACGCTCGTCGAACGCTGGACGACCAGCGTCATGCCGATGCTGAACTCGCCGCCTCCGTCCAGGCAGACGAAGGAGCCGCCGAAGCCGAGAGCGGCGATGAGGGCGAGGACGATCGACCTGGTGTGCGCCTCACGTTCGGCGCCGTCGCGCGGTGCATCGGGACCGCTGGCCAAGATGACGCCGACGAAGCCGATGACGATGCCCAGGTACTGCCAGGTCGAGGGCTGCTCGCCCTGGAAGAGGCCCCACGCGACGGGAACCACGATGCCGGTCGCCGCAATCGGCGAGACAACACCCATCGTGCCGATCGACAGGGCCCAGTAGAACGAGACCAGACCGACGGGGCCGACGATGCCGGCGCCGACACCCCACCAGAAGTAGCCGCTGGGGTCGTCGAAGCCACCCAACAACCAGACGGTCGGAAGAATCATCGCCAGGGCGATCGCCTGCGACACCAGGACGACGACGACCGCGGCCATCCGTTTGGTGAAGAGCCCGCCGAAGAAGTCGGCCGTTCCCCACAGCAGGCTCGAGAGGAGTGCGAGGGCAACGGCCACCCGGGCAGGTTAGGTGCTGTCGCTGCGCGCGTCGCGGCCGGGAGGGCACTCTGCCGCGACGTACTCTGAGCGCGTGACCGTGCCGGATTCCCCACCGGAGACCTTCTCCCGAGCCCTCGAGTCCTTGCGCGCTGTCCGGCTGCGGCCAGAGATCAGCTGTGACGAGGCGCCGGCACCGCAGCGTCTCGCGCCTTTCTCCGTCGCCCTCACGGCCGACGTCACCGTCGGTGAGGACGAGGTGGGCTCCGGACGTTTCGTGGTGCTGCACAACCCGGACGGCCATGACTCCTGGGAAGGCACTTTCCGGATCGTCACCTTCGCGCGAGCGGGTCTGGACGTCGAGATGGCCACCGATCCAATGGTCACGGGCGTCGGGTGGTCCTGGTTGATGGAGTGTCTGGCCGCCCACCAGCTCGACATCGCCGCCGCGAGCGGCACTGTGACCAGGGTGGCCTCTGAGAGCTTCGGGTCGATGTCCGACCGCCCGGCGTCTGCCGAGATCGAGATCCGGGCCTCCTGGACGCCCACCGATGACGCCCTCGGCGACCACCTGCTGGCGTGGGGCGACCTGCTGTGCACCGCCGCTGGACTGCCGCCACTGCCCGCCGGCGTCGTCCCCCTCGGCCGACGCTGAGTCACCGCTGACGGCGGATTTGAGCAGCCACTGACCCGCTGGCGTCCGCGGCCCTGCCCATCTACTAGGCCATTTGGCCTACAGCCTCCCCCGGTGGCGTCCGATGAGGAATCAGGTGGGCATTCCGGGCTGGTCCGGTCCTGCCTGTTCGATCGGCACAGTCGCGGCGTCACCACGCCCGACCGGAGGGAGGGACGGGTGACCACACTCGTCGAACGCGGCGGACATCCGCATGCGTTCCGCACAGCCCGCTTCACCGCGCTCGCGGTCGTCGCGAACCCGAGTGTCCGGGAGGCCGTTGTCCGGCGCCTGCACATTCTCGGGGCCGCCTCAGTGGCCGAGGCCGCGTCGGTGGCGGAGGCCCGCGCCCGTGCCATCGCCGACGGTCCCCGAGACCTCTGCGTCATCGACCTCGCCCTGCCCGATGGATCTGGGCTGGCTCTGCTCGGTGAGCTGCGCCAGGCCGGATGGGGGCGCTGCGTCGCCCTGTCACCAGGCGACGACCCGTACTCCGTGCGTGCGGCGATCGCTGCCGGCGTCAAGGGCTTCGTCGTCACCGGCGGAGCACCGGACCCCGCCCGCACGACTCCGGGCACCCGCACTCGTGGAACCGGTGGGCCTGAGGGCCTCTCAGCCCGAGAGATCGAGGTGCTGCAGCTGGTGGCCGGTGGGCACTCCAACCGCGACATCGGCGGCGAGCTGAGCCTCTCCGCGCTCACCGTGAAGAGCCACCTGGCCAGAATCGCGCGCAAGCTGGGAACGGGCGACCGCGCCGAAATGGTCGCTGTGGCACTGCGTGCCGGGGTCATCAGCTGACGCTGGCGCCGCGTACGGTGTCGCCGTGAGCGATACCGACCACCCGACCGTCGAGGACGACTCCCCGCCGGTCACCATGCTGCTCGAGCCCAGGGATGGGCTGCCTCCGGTCATCACCACCTCGACGGCACTACGCGAGGCGTCCGAGGCACTTGCTGCTGGATCTGGCCCGATCGCCGTCGATGCCGAGCGCGCCAGCGGCTACCGGTACGGACAGCGTGCCTACCTCGTGCAGATCCGCCGTGCCGGGGCAGGATCGTTCCTGGTCGACCCCATCGCCTTCGACGACCTGACCCCGCTCGCCGAGGCGATCAACGACGCTGAGTGGGTGCTGCACGCCGCCACCCAAGACCTGCCTTGCTTGTCCGACATCGGCCTTCACCCGCACGAGCTCTTCGACACCGAGCTCGCGGGCCGGCTGCTCGGCCATCCGCGGGTGGGGCTGGCTGCCATCACCGAATCGGTGCTGGGGATCGGCCTCGAGAAGGGTCACGCCGCGGCCGACTGGTCAACCCGCCCCCTGCCCGACGACTGGCTCCGCTACGCCGCGCTCGACGTCGAGGTACTCGTCGAACTGCGTGACGCCTTGGCCGCTGAGCTGGAAGACTCGGGGAAGTCGGAATGGGCGCGACAGGAGTTCGCGGCGATACTGGCCGCCCCACCACCACCGCCCCGGGTTGACCCCTGGCGCCGTACGAGTGGCATGCACAAGGTGCGCAAACCGCGTCAGCTCGCTGTCATCCGTGAGCTCTGGCTCGCCCGCGACCAGCTTGCACAGAACCGCGACATCGCGCCAGGACGCATCCTGCCCGACCGCGCGATCGTGTCGGCAGCTGTCGAGCAACCCGCCACGCGTGAGGCACTCATTGCGCTCCCCGTGTTCGGCGGCAAGGCCAACCGCAAGCAGGCCGACCGATGGCTGACGGCGATCGAGCGAGCACGCACCTGCCCCGATGCCGATCTGCCGTCGACCTCGTTGACGACAGACGCTCCGCCTCCGGCGCGTTCGTGGCCCGACAAGAACCCCGAGGCGGCTGCGAGGCTCGCAGCCCTGCGTCCTGCGGTCGCTGCGCTCGCTGACGAGCACCACCTGCCCACCGAGAACCTGCTCACCCCCGACACCGTGCGCCGGATCGCCTGGGAACCGCCCGAGGACTGCTCCGAGACCGGGATCGTCGAACGGTTGCAGTCACACGGCGCCCGCCCTGGCAGATCGAGCTGACAGCGCGTCCCATCGCCAAAGCCCTCGACCGCGTCACCCGCACCGCGACGGCCTAGAACTCACCTCGCATTCGCCAGGCATCCGTCACGAGCTCCTCCAACCGCTCGACGTCGACGGCTGGCAGTCGCAGAAGAACGAGCGCCTGTCCTTCATAGCCGGGTGCCGTGAAGAACACGTCCGGCTCTCCGAGCAGCAGCGCCTGCTCTCTCAGCTTCGTCGCCGACGTAGAGCACAGCGACATCGGTGCGGATCCGACGTCGCTCACCTGCGCGCCGCTCCGGGTACGACCAGATGAACCCCCGGTTCGTCACCCGGAAGTCGAAGCCATCGGAGTCCATCTCGACGACATCGGGCAGAGCCAACGCGAGACGCCGGACATCCTCGGCTTCGGCCATCAGCGGCTACCTTTCCTGTCCCGAGTGGGTGTAGTGGCGCAGTAGCTCGCGGAGCGGGAGGAGAAGGTAGATGGCTATCAGCAGATATCCAAGCACGGCGACCACCGGCAGGAATATTCCGAGAACAATCACCACCGCATAGCTCACCAGGCTTGGCGTCAGCCGACTGCTCAGTGCCCGGACCTCGCCATCGGTCAGGTCCTCGCGCACCAGTCCTGCCCGGTTCGCGTAGCGCCAGAGCGTGGACACCAAGACCGAGGCCAGCAGCAGGTTGAGGCCGTAGATAGTGACCGCGATCCGTTCGGCATCTGGTTCACCGACGTACTCGGACAGCAAGATGGTGGGGAAGGGAAGAAAAGCCACCACGAGCAGCAACAACAAGTTGACGCGGATCAGGACCGACGTCGCCCCACTGAGCGCCTCGGTGATGACACTGTGTGCGAACCAGACAGCGCCGATCGTCGCGAAGCTGACCAGATACGCCAAATAGGAAGGCCACTGGTCGAGGAGCGCACCCCACAGATCGTCGCCAGACCCCTCGGGACACCGATCTCGAGCACGAGGAGCGTGATCGCAATGGCGAACACTCCGTCGCTGAAAGCCTCCATACGCCCGGTGCGAAGTGCTCGCGCTTTCGTCCCGTCGTTCTGCTTGTCCGCCATCCTCCATTGTGGCCCCACCCATCGACGGGTGCACCAGTGCTCACAAGCCGTCGCGCAGCGATGAGAACGGTCAGTGCTCGAGCAGCAAGGTGTCGAGGCCGCGCACCACACCGACCAGGCCCGGCACCGCGCGTACGGCGAGCAACGTGCCCGCGACGTAGGGAGCCGGTGTCCCTCCCGCATCGTGGCGGATCACGAGCCGTTCATCCGGTTGCGCGAAGACCACCTCGGTCGAGACGACAAAGCTCGGCAGTCGCACCGAGTGCACCTGCGTCCCAGCGATGCTTGCGCCCCGCGCCTCCGGATGCCCTGCGACGTCGGAAACCGGAACCGCCAGTGGATGTAGCGAGACGCCCGCCAGCCGTTCAGCCAACTCGCGCGCCGTGCCACTGGGAGCATCCGACTTGGACGCCGATGCGTAGTCGATGACCTCGCGCTGGGGCAGGAAGCGGGCGGCCAGCAGGGCGGCAGCTTGCGCCATGGCCGCGGTCAGCGAGAAGTTCCCAGCGGCGGCCACGCCGCCCCCAAGTCGCGTCCTGCCGCCGAACGCGAGACCGCGCTGCGCAGCACAAGATCGTCGGACGCCAACATCACCTCAGCGACAGCCCGTCCGGTCCAGCCGGTCGCCCCAGCAACGCACACACTGTCGTCAGGCGCCGCTACTCGCCGGTCTCGCCGTCGATGGATTCCCGAATCAAGTCGGCATGACCGTTGTGCCGCGCGTACTCCTCGATCATGTGGCACACGATCCAGCGCAGACTGGGTGGTGGTCCGTGGCGGGTGTCGTCGGCAAGCCGGCCAAGACCACCGTCTGCGAGCGCCTCGGCAACGCGACCCCTTGCTCGCTCGACCGCCTCGCGCCACATCGTGCGCAGCTCGTCCGGGGTGTCGTCGGCCGCCGAGTGCCAGTCCCAGTCCCGGTCGGCCTTCCAGTCCACGGTGTCCCAGGGCGGCCAAGGCTTATCGGCGTGCAGCACCCACGAGAACCATTGGTCCTCGACGAGCGCCATGTGCTTGAGCATGCCGCCCAACGTCATGGTCGACGCCGCCACGGAGGTGTTGAGACCGGCGGCGTCCAATCCCGCGCACTTCCACTCGAGAGTGGCGCGTGGATAGTCGAGAAACCCGACCAGTGTGGCGGCCTCGTCCGCGGCGATCGGGGGTTCCGGACGTCCCTGCTCATCGACAGTCATGCTCGTGACACTAGGGCGTCGCAGGTCACGTCGCCCAGCGAGCTGCCGACGCTCTTCCTGCTCATGGCAGCTGCAGAGTGAGGCGAACGGCGACCGTGCCGCCCTCCTCGATGTCCTCCGCCCGACGCACAGCGTCCTTGAGCGGGAGCGCATACAACCCCTCCCTCGGGAAGAGCGACGTCCGCCATTCGGTGGCGCCGGTCATGGCCTGCACCGGGATGACGCCCCACCCGTAGCTGACCGCGGCGCTGACCGACTCGATCAACGCACTCTCGTCCTCCGGCACCGTGACGAAGTAGTAGGGCGAAGGGCCGCGCCAGTGCCAAACCTCACCGGAGAACGTCAGTTCCATCCGCCCATGATCGTGGTTCTGACCCGAGAACGGGAGCACTCGGCGCGCTCGGGGCGCAACCAGCTGAGCACTCGGCGCGCTTGGGGGTGGGAGGGTGGTGGCGTGAGCGGCGCGGTGGATGGGCTCGTGGATCAGATTCGGCACGATCTGGCCGACAACGCCGACCCCGAGCGTGCTGCGCAGCAGCAGGCCTACATGAAGTCGTCGATGCCGCACCGAGGTGTGACGTTGCCCCAGGTGCGCACCCTCACGAAGGCGGCCCTGCGCGACTACCCGCTGACCGACCAGTCGGAGCTGGTCGCGGCCGTGTCGACGCTCTGGGACGACGCGGACTACCGGGAGGAGTGGTACGCCGCGCTCACTGTGCTGCAGGTACCCAAGCACCGCCGGTGGCGAGACGTCACGCTGCTGCCGCTCTACGAGCACATGGTCGTCACCGGACGCTGGTGGGACGTGGTCGACGACCTCTCGGCGCACGCCGTGCGCGAGCTGCTGATCGCTCACCCGGCCGCGGTGGCACCCGTCATCGGCGAGTGGGCTCATGACGACGACCTGTGGCGCCGCCGAGCGGCCCTGGTCTGCCAGGTGGGGGCCAAGGGCGACACCGACCAGGGCCTGCTCCGTGACGTCATCACCTCGGCCATGACCCCGCCGGACGCGGTGAGCAGCGACTTCTTCGTCCGCAAGGCCATCGGCTGGGCACTGCGCGACTACGCGAGGACCGATCCCGACTGGGTGCGCGTCTTCGTCGAGGAGCACCGCGCTGAGCTCAGCCCGCTGTCGATCCGCGAGGCGACCAAGCACCTCGCAGGCGCCAAGGCTACTGGCGAGTAGCATCGACCTACTGATCCGTTCCTTGGAGGTTCTGTGGTCCGCTCTGCCGTCGGCAGCCCCCGCGAGGTCGTCTTCGTCGACGGCGTCCGCACCCCGTTCGGCAAGGCGGGCAGCCGCTACGCCACCACCCGAGCCGATGACCTGATCGTCAAGGTGATCCGCGAGCTGCTGCGGCGCAACCCGTCGCTGCCACCGGAGCGGATCGACGAGGTCGCCATCGCCGCGACCACCCAGATCGGCGACCAGGGCCTCACCCTCGGACGCAGCGCCGGCATCTTGGCCGGGCTTCCCCAGTCGGTGCCCGGCTACTCGATCGACCGGATGTGTGCGGGCGCCATGACGGCGGTCACCTCGCTCGGCGCCGGTATCGCGGCCGGCGCCATCGACGTGGGTCTCGCTGGCGGCGTCGAGCACATGGGCCGGCACCCGATGGGTGAGGGAATCGACCCCAACCCACGCTTCGTCGCCGAGCGACTGGTCAACCCGGACGCCCTTGGTCATGGGCAAGACCGCCGAGAACCTGCACGACCGGTTCCCGCACCTCACCCGCGAACGCGCCGACGCCTTTGCCGCCGCGAGCCAGCAGAAGGTGGCCGACGCGTACACCGCCGGCGCCATCCAGCCAGATCTCGTACCGGTCGCGGTATGGGCCGAAGGCGGTGGCTGGGACCTGTCGACCACCGACGAGCCCCCGCGTCCTGGCACCACCATCGACACCTTGGCCGAGCTGCGGACGCCGTTCCGACCGCGCGGACATGTGACGGCAGGAAACGCAGCGGGGCTCAACGACGGCGCGACCGGTGCCCTCGTCACCTCAACCGCCATCGCCGACGAACACGGCCTCGCACCCAAGATGCGCATGGTCGGTTACGCCTTCGCCGGCGTCGACCCGGCGCTGATGGGAGTCGGACCGATCCCGTCCACCGAGCGCGCACTGAGCCGAGCCGGCCTGTCGATCGACGACATCGGACTGATCGAGATCAACGAGGCATTCGCCGTGCAGGTGCTGGCATTCCTCGACCACTTCGGCATCGATGACGACGACCCCAAGGTGAACCCCTACGGCGGCGCGATCGCCTTCGGGCACCCGCTCGCGTCGTCCGGCATCCGCCTGATGATCCAGCTCGCGCGTCAGTTCGCCGAGCGCCCCGACGTCCAGTACGGCATCACGACGATGTGCGTCGGGCTCGGTCAGGGGGCACCGTCATCTGGCAGAACCCTGCGTACACCGGCGAAGGGAGCGCCGCATGAGCACCAGCCTGCTACCGGCCTTCCCCGACGAGGTCGTCACCGAGACCAAGATCCACTACGTCGAGCTGCCAGGCGGTGCCGGCAAGGCCGCCCTGCTGACCCTCGACAACGGACGCGACCACAAGCGGCCGAACACGTTCGGGCCCGCGTCACTGGCGTCCCTGGAGGCAGCGCTCGAGGAGATAGCCACCCGTGACGACCTGGCAGCCGTCTGCCTCACCGGAAAGCCGTTCATCTTCAGCGTCGGTGCCGACCTCAGCGTGTTTCGGCAACTGACAAGTCACGACCAGGTGCTCGAGATCGGACGCCTCGGACACCGGGTGTTCGGCAAGCTCGCCACGCTGCCGGTGCCGTCGTTCGCGTTCATCAACGGTGCCTCGATGGGTGGCGGACTCGAGGTCGCACTGCACTGCACGTATCGCACGGTCTCGGCGGCCGCCCCTGCCCTTGCTCTGCCCGAGGTGTTCCTCGGCCTGATCCCCGGCTGGGGTGGTGCAACGCTGCTGCCACGGATCGTCGGCCCCGACAACGCCGTGACCGTCATCGTGCAGAACCCGCTCACCTTCAACACGATGCTGAAGCCGAAGCAGGCGGCTGCGCTCGGCGTTGCCGACGTGACGCTGGACGGTGCCGACTTCGTCGAGCAGTCGCTGGCGTGGACCGCTTCGGTCGTGACCGGCGAGGTGTCGGTGGAACGCCCCGACCCGACCGACGAGGAGTGGGACGCCGCATTGGCCCGCGCTCGCGCGATCGTCTCCGGGCGCACCAAGGACGTCCCACCTGCGCCGCAACGCGCTCTTGAGCTGCTGGCCAACGCCCGCACGGCATCCCTCGCCGACGGGTTCGCGGCCGAGGACCAGGCCCTGGCCGATCTCACGCTCAGCCCCGAGCTCGCGGCTTCGCTGTACGCGTTCGACCTGGTGCAGAAGCGCGCCAAGCGACCCGTCGGCGTCCCCGACGTCGAACCGGCAACGGTGTCGTTCGTCGGCCTGGTCGGTGCCGGTCTGATGGCTCGGCAGCTGGCCGTCCTCATCGCCGAACGCCTCAACGTCCCTGTCCATCTGGTCGACATCGACGACGAAGCCGTCACCAAGGCACGGGCGGCGCTCGCCGCCGACCTGGAGTCGCGCGCGGCGAAGGGCAAGCTGCGTCCCGGCCTCGCCGGGCGTCTGCAGGGACAGATCACCATGGGCACCGACCGGTCAGCCCTGGCCGACGCCGATCTCGTGATCGAGGCCGTCGTCGAAGACCTCGCCGTCAAACGTCAGGTGTTTGCCGACCTCGAGGACGTCGTGCGCGACGACTGCGTGATCGCCACCAACACCTCGTCCCTACCCGTGTCGCTGATGGCCAAGGGTCTGCGTCACCCCGAGCGGGTCGTCGGACTGCACTTCTTCAACCCGGTTGCCGTCATGCAGCTCGTCGAGGTCGTGCGCGCGCAGCAGTCCGACGACCGGTCGATCGCCACGGCCTTCGCCGTCACCAAGCAGCTGAAGAAGTCGGCCGTCCTGGTCGTCGACTCCCCCGGATTCGTCGTCAACCGGGTGCTGATCCGACTGCTCGCCGAAATCATGCGATCCGTCGACGACGGAACCGATTTCGCCACCGTCGACAGCAGTCTCGACTCGCTCGGCATGCCGATGTCGCCGTTTGCACTTCTCGAGCTGGTCGGCACCGGTGTCGCGGCACACGTGGTTGGTGCGATGCATCAGGCATTCCCAGACCGGTTCGCCGCCTCGCCGACCTTGGACGCCCTCGCGGCCGGCGGTCACCGAACCGTGTACGACGCCGAACGTGGCGCACCCGCGATCGACCCGGCGGTGGCGGCTCTGGTTCCGACCAACGACAGCCCACCCACCGCTGACGACGTTCGTCAGCGTGTCCTGCGCGCGCTGACCGAAGAGATCGGGCTGATGCTCGACGAGGGGGTCGTCAGCTCGGCTGCCGACATCGACCTCTGCATGGTGCTCGGCGCCGGCTGGCCGTTCTGGCTCGGCGGCATCACGCCGTACCTCGACCGGTCCGGGGTGGCGACCGACGTTCGTGGACACACGTTCCACCAAGGCGTGCCCGACGCTAGCCGCTGACGCCGACTGCTCGTTCGTCGGGAGCGAGCTGTACCCGCGTCGTGTCTTCGGTGTCGACACCCTCGCGCCAGACCACCACGTCGCCACCCTCCAGCGGCACGACCAGCCAGCCATCGGGGCCAGCCAGGGCCTGCGAGCCCAGGACCGGCTGAAGGTCCTCCACGATGCTCAGTTCGTCGGGCCGACCCACAGCAAGGGCTGTGTCGTCGCGCTCGTTCTTCACCACGACGGCGACGCCGGCCATCGAGGGCACCAGGCGCGGTGTGCTGACGTCGAACCAGCCCGATGGCGTGACCACGTCGGTGCGCTCGCCCGTGGAGACGTCGATCATTGCCGTGGAACATCCCGTGGTCAGGCAGCCGGTGCTGACCAGGGCATAGCGGTCACTGACCTCCCGGACGCCGATCACCCGCCCCAGGCTGCGGATCTTCTCCTGCAGCTGGGGATCCCACAGCAGCAGGTTCTGGCCCCGGAAGACCCCACGAAGGGCGACCAGACCGTCGGTCGTCGCCCCCCTGACCTCGAGCCCGGCGGGCACGCTGAAGACCTTGGAGCGCCACGAGCCGTAGGCGCTGGCCAGAGCCGCTCCACCGGCAGTGGGCGGATCGGCCTCGACGACGAGCCAGACCGACGAGGGCGACGACGGGATCACCAGGTCGGCTTCCCCCACCGGTCCGGGGGTCCCGTTCTCGTCGTAGCTCACGACCGAATCGGCGAAGACTCGATCACTGGAGGGGTACTGCACCAGCACACCGGAGCCCACCACCGTTGCCTCCACGCCACCGCCGAGCTCGCGGCCCCCCGTGGCGTCAGTGACGCGGGCACGCGTCCCCGTGTCGACGTCCACCCACGTGAGGCCGTCCGGTCCGTCCGTGAGCAGCCGGAGCCCGGTCGGCGTCGGGCCTCCGGAGCTCCACGGCTGTGTGACCGCCAGGGCCCACCCGGCGAGCCCCACCAGCACCGCCACCACCAGGCTGACCTGAACCGGCTTCGGGATCGCCCATCTCGGTCGCGGCTGGCCCGGCGGACCGACGTCCAGGACGTCGAGCTCGGTCAATGTCACGGCCCCAGACTGAGGGGTGGACGCCTCGCCGGCAACCGCTGGGTCTCGTCCCCCTCCATCGCCCCGCCCTTCTCACCGCCGCTCTCCGCGCCAAATCCTGACCGGGTGACCTCGAGCTGCTCCGCGGTGGGCCCCGCCGCTCCGGTGACGGGCGTCGCGCCACCGGAGCGGCGGGGCCACCTCAAGTAGCTGCGCGGCCACCACGCGTCACCGGCTGCGCAGATGGGTGGCCGTTGAGCGGAGTGTGAGCGCCGGGCCGCCGCACGGTCTACCGTCGGCAGGTGGACACCTCGCACTCTGCTGCCGCGCACACGCCGGCGACCGCCCTACGGCGGACCGTTCTGGCGGTGTCCGTGCTTGACAGCATCGACGTGCTTCCCGGAGACCACCACGTCACCGTGCAGGGCAGCCACCCGGACCTGATGCTCACCTGGGACGAGATTGCTCGCGTGGTCGGCGACAGCGATCCGGACTCGGAGACCGCCCGGCGCAGGCTACGGATGTGGGTCCGTCTGCGCATCGGCCTCTCGTTGGTGTCGGACCCCGTCGAGTTCGCCCGCCCCGTGGGCCTCCCTCCCGGGCATCCCCTGCACCCCGGTCGATCGTGGGTGCAGGCGAGCGTGCCCGGCGAGGCGCTCGACCTGGGCCTGGGCATTCTCGGGCTGCTCGACGACCCCGACGAGGTCGTCGTTGCTCCCCCGTCCCTGCTCATGGCGGCGCACTGCGACACGACGGACTGGTGGCCACGTCAGGCCCGCGAGCTCGAACGCACCGGACGTCTGGCCGCCCAGCGCCTGCTGCGCGAGGGAACGGCTCCGCTCCGCCCGTTCGGCGACCTCGACGTCCTCACCCTGCTCGGGTCAACGGCGTACCGCAGCGAGCTCTGTGAGGCGGACCCCGTCGGGTGGCGCACCGCTGCCGTGCCCATGCGAACGCGCGGGTGGCTCGACCTGGGCCGGATCGACCCCGCCTTCGCCGCCGCCGCCGCGCTGGCGACCGAGCCTGACGAGCGCGGCTTCGAGCGCGCGGTCTTCGTCACGCCCGAGGAGGTCGTGATGGTGAGCTCGCTGGGTCGATCGGCCCGTCACGCGCTGGAAGACCCTCCGGCTGGCGTCGACCCCTGGCTACGGGGCCGCTAGGGCCTACGAGCGGTCGTCGAGCGTTGCTTGGTCGGGCAGCGCCAGGGGTGAGAGCCCGCTGACCCGCTCGACGACGTCACGGGCCACCTGCTGCGCCGTCATCCCCTCGGCCGCCATGACCTCTGCCCGCTTGGCGTGTTCGAGGAACTGGCGCGGGAGGCCCACGATGTGCACCGGAGTGGCGATCTCGGCGTCCTGCAGCTCTTCGGCGAAAGAAGCACCGACCCCGCCCACCCGCAGGTTGTCCTCGATCGTGACGACCAACCGGAAGTCGGCCGCGAGTGACACCAGGTCTGGCGAGACAGGACGCACCCAACGGGGGTCGACCACCGTGACTCCGATGCCTTGATCACCGAGTCGCTCCGCCACTTCGAGGGCGCACGCCACCATCGCGCCGACCGCAACGATGAGCACGTCGTTGTCGCCGGACCGGTGCAGGACGTCGGTGCGTCCGACCTGCTCGAGGGCCTCGATCTCTTCCGGCAACGCACCCTTGGGATAACGCACGAGCGTCGGGCCGTCGTCGACACCGATCGCCTCGGCGAAGAGCTCTCGCAGCCGCCGGCCGTCGCGCGGGGCGGCAATCTGCAGCCCGGGAACCGTCTGGAAGATCGAGAGGTCCCACATGCCGTTGTGCGACGCCCCGTCGTCGCCGGTCACACCGGCCCGATCGAGAACGAACGTGACCGGCGCCCTGTGGAGCGCGACATCGAGCAGCACCTGGTCGTAGGCGCGGTTCAGGAACGTGGCGTAGACGGCGATCACCGGATGCATGCCACCGAAAGCCAGGCCGGCCGCTGAGGTGACCGCATGTTGCTCGGCAATACCCACGTCGTAGACACGGTCGGGGAACTCCTCGGCGAAGTCACGCAATCCCACGGGCTGCAGCATGGCCGCCGTGATGGCCACGATGTCGTCTCGCTGACGACCGGCCTCGACGATGGCGTCGGCGAAGACACCCGTCCAGGTCGGACCCGCGTTGGCGACAGCGCGCCCGGTTTCGGGATCGATCACGCCGACGCCGTGGAAGCGATCGGCGTCGTCGTTCTCGGCGGGCGCGTAACCCAGGCCCTTGCGCGTCAACGCGTGCACGATAACCGGCCCGCGGAACGCCTTGGCCCTACGCAGGGCGTGTTCGAGCTCTTCGACGTTGTGCCCATCGACCGGCCCGACGTACTTCAGTCCGAGGTCTTCGAAGAGGCCCTGCGGGGCCACCATGTCCTTGAGCCCCTTCTTCATGCCGTGCAGCGTGTCGAAGAGCGGCTGGCCGACGACCGGCGTGCGGCCGAGCACCGAGCGCCCCCACCCGAGGAACTTCTCATAGCCACGTGTCGTACGGAGCGTGGCGAGGTGGTGGGCGAGGCCACCGATCGTCGGCGCGTACGACCGCTCGTTGTCGTTGACGACGATGACGACTGGGCGATCCTGCGCCGCCGCCACGTTGTTGAGGGCCTCCCAGGCCATGCCGCCTGTGAGAGCGCCGTCACCCACGACGGCGACCACCGTGCGGCTGCGCTCGTCCTTCAGCTGCAGCGCCTTGGCGATGCCGTCGGCATACGAAAGCGCGGTGGAGGCGTGCGAGTTCTCGATGACGTCGTGCTCGGACTCAGCACGCGACGGGTATCCCGACAGGCCGCCGCGCTTGCGCAGCGAGTCGAAGTCCTGGCGTCCGGTGAGCAGCTTGTGGACGTAGGCCTGATGCCCGGTGTCCCAGAGCAGCACGTCACGCGGGCTGTCGAAGACCCGGTGCAGGGCGATGGTGAGCTCGACGACCCCGAGGTTGGGGCCCAGGTGGCCGCCGGTGCGCGACACGTTCTCGACCAGAAAGCCACGGATCTCCTCGGCGAGCTGCTCGAGCTCTTCGGGAGACAGCGCCTGGACATCGGCGGGCGCAGCGATCTGCGAGAGCAGCGACACCGGGGTGCTCCTCTCCCTCTCGAGAACGCCATGGCCGGCCTGCCCGGCCGACCTTCGCCGCCAGTCTAGAGCGGGGCGAGCGATGCGGCGCGCTCTTGCGGCTCCTAGAGCTTGGTGACGAACGACTCACCACGCAGCGCCCGGCCGACCAGGTCGACCTCTCGGCGTCTGGCCAGCAGCGCCGCCCCCTCTCGCTCCAGGGCCCGGAGCATCTCAGCGACCACCTCGGGAGTGGCGTCCTCGCGCAGCTCGGCGCGCGCTCGGGAGTAGCAGGCACGGGCCGACTCGAGCTGGGCCTCGACCAGCGTCTGGACACGCCAGGCCAGCAACCGGGGCTGCCTCGCGTAGAGCGGCTCGACGCGGAACTCGCCAGGGGCGAGGTCGAGCAGGTAGGCGACGGCTCGGGGCTCCCAGCCCTCGGCCCCCGGCGGTGGCACCGAGGCGGGCCAGCCCGGTGGAGGTCTGCGTTGCGAGGGCACGAGCAGAGCCTGACAGGTGGCACCGACACCCGACCGCGGCGGTCACCGTCCACAGCGCCTGAGATACTTCTCCCATGGTCGCTTGGGCAGCAGGCATGAAGGTGCTCGTGAAGTGGGGACCGGTCGTCTTCGCGGCCGGCAAGAAGGCGTTGCCCTACCTGAAGGACAACCCGGCCGCGCAGCAGTTCGTCGCCTCGATGGCCGAACAGACCGCCGCTCTCCCGGCCAAGCTCAGCACCGAGGGACGCGTCAAGCGCAAGATCTCCGCCGTGCAGGTGTCGCTGGCCGAAGCAGCGACAGTCGGTGTCGACCCGTTGGCCTATGCCCGGTGGCGCGAAGACCTCGATGAGATGTCGCGCACCGTGGTGCTTGCGCGGGCTGCGGGGCGGCCCCAGCGGAGACTGCTCCTCAAGCGCTGCGAGCGACGGCTCGATGCCCTCGTGGCCGAGATCTTGCCCCAGCTCACCCGGCGACGTCCCGAGCCCCCGCCGCAGCTGCCCGGCTGAGGGTTCTCCGCTCCCCCGAACCCGCCGACTGTCACGAAACGGTCCACTGGAGCCGGCTCGGTTCAACCCTTTCGTGACACTGGCGGGCGCGTGCGCCCCGGTCAGGGCAGCAGGGACCTCAGGACGTAGGGAAGGATGCCGCCGTTGCGGTAGTAGTCGGCCTCACCTGGGGTGTCGATCCGCAGCGGGGCATCGAAGCTGACCACCGAGCCATCGGGTGCTGTCGCCGTCACCGCGACCGTTGCGGGCGTGACGCCATCGTTGAGCGCCACTGCCCCGGTGATGTCGAACGTCTCCTCACCGGTCAGCCCGAGACCCGCGGCGCTCTGCCCATCGGGGAACTGCAGGGGCAGGACGCCCATGCCGATCAGGTTGCTGCGGTGGATGCGCTCGTACGACTCAGCGATCACGGCTCGGACGCCGAGCAGCGCCGTGCCCTTCGCCGCCCAGTCTCGTGACGAGCCGGACCCGTACTCCTTTCCGGCCAGCACGACGAGCGGGATTCCAGCAGCCCGATACGCGTCAGCAGCGTCGAAGATCGCCACGACAGGGCGTTCGCCGGAGGCATCGGGGGCGTCGAGCAGGTTGACCGTGAGGCCGCCCTCGGCACCACGCGCCAATGCGTTGCGCAATCGAATGTTGGCGAAGGTGCCGCGAATCATCACCTCGTGGTTGCCGCGCCGCGAACCGTAGGAGTTGAAGTCACGGGGCGCGACACCCTGGTCGGCCAGATACCGACCCGCCGGGCTGTCGACCTTGATCGCACCCGCCGGTGAGATGTGGTCCGTCGTCACCGAGTCACCGAGGAGTGCCAGCACGCGCGCACCGGTGACGTCGGTGACCGGTGACGGTTCGCGCTGCATGTCGTCGAAGTACGGAGGTTTGCGGACGTAGGTCGACGAAGCCTCCCACGCGAAGGTGTTGCCCGTCGGCGTCGGCAGGCTCCGCCAGTGCTCGTCGCCCGCAAAGACATCGGCGTACTCACGCGTGAACGTCTCGCTCGCGATCGCCGCCTCGATCACCTCCTGGATAAGAGCCGGCGACGGCCACAGGTCGCGGAGGTAGACGGGCTCGCCGGCTGAGTCGGTGGCGAGTGGCTCGGTGGTGATGTCGATGTCCATCGTCCCGGCCAACGCGTACGCCACGACCAGTGGAGGCGAGGCCAGGTAGTTCATCTTGACGTCAGGGTTGATCCGGCCTTCGAAGTTCCGGTTGCCCGACAGCACCGACGTCACGACGAGGTCGTGCTCGTTGACGGCAGGCTGAGACCTCGGGAATCAGCGGACCGGAGTTGCCGATGCAGGTCGTGCATCCGTATCCGACGAGGTTGAAGCCGAGCTTGTCGAGGTAGGGCGTGAGGCCAGCGCGGTCGTAGTAGTCCATGACCACCTTCGACCCCGGAGCCAGCGTGGTCTTCACCCACGGTTTCCGGTTCAGCCCCCGCTCGACAGCCGCCTTGGCGACCAGGCCTGCCGCGATCATGACCGACGGGTTCGACGTGTTCGTGCACGAGGTGATGGCCGCAACCGCCACGGCCCCGTGGTCGATCGTCACGTCGGCGCCGTCGATCGTGACGGTGACCGGACGGCTCGGGCGGCCGGAGGCCAATGGCGCCTCGGTCAGTTGCTCGTGCCCGTCACCTTTGACGGCGGGTGGGTCGGATGCGGGGAACGACTCGGCCAGCGACTCGTCGACCGCTGTGACCACCGACGACTGCTCGTCATGGGTGACGTAGTCGGCGACGGCCGCCCGGAAGGCCTGCTTGCCGTCCGAGAGGGCGATGCGGTCCTGCGGCCGCTTCGGGCCGGCGATCGAGGGCACGACGGTGCCGAGATCCAGCTCGAGGTACTCGGAGTACGCCGGCTCCTCTGACTCGGCATCGAGCCACAGGCCCTGTGCCTTCGCGTACGCCTCGACGAGTGCCACCTGTTGCTCGGAGCGGCCGGTGAACCGCAGGTAGCGGATCGTCTCGGCGTCGACCGGGAAGACCGCGATCGTCGAGCCGTACTCGGGGCTCATGTTGCCGATCGTGGCCCGGTTGGCGAGCGGCACCTCTGCCACCCCGGGGCCGTAGAACTCCACGAACTTGCCGACGACCCCGTGCCTGCGCAGCTGCTCGGTGATCGTCAGGACGAGGTCGGTAGCGGTGACGCCGTCGGCAATCTTGCCGTGCAGCTTGAAGCCGACGACGCGTGGAATCAGCATCGACACCGACTGGCCGAGCATCGCGGCCTCGGCCTCGATGCCGCCGACTCCCCAGCCGACGACGCCGAGACCGTTGACCATGGTGGTGTGCGAGTCGGTACCGACGACGGTGTCGGGGTAGGCGCGTCCCTCACGCACCATGACGACGCGGGCCAGGTGCTCGATGTTGACCTGGTGGACGATGCCGGTGCCTGGCGGCACCACCTTGAACTCGTCGAAGGCGCCCTGTCCCCAGCGCAGGAACTGGTAGCGCTCACGGTTGCGCTCGTACTCGAGCTCGACGTTGCGGGCGAAGGCGTCGGAGCGGCCGAAGACGTCAGCAATGACCGAGTGATCGATCACCAGCTCAGCCGGGGCAAGAGGGTTGATCAGCGCGGGGTCGCCACCGAGGTCGCGAACTGCCTCGCGCATCGTCGCGAGGTCGACGACAGCCGGCACGCCCGTGAAGTCCTGCATGATGACGCGACCCGGCGTGAACTGGATCTCGGTGTCGGGCTCGGCTGCGGCGTCCCACGAGCCCAGCGAGCGGATCTGCTCGTCGGTGACGTTGGCGCCGTCCTCGGTCCGCAGCAGGTTCTCGAGCAGCACCTTGAGGCTGAACGGCAGACGCGATGCCCCCGGCACGGCGTCCACGCGAAAGATCTCGTACGACTCGTCGCCCACCTGCAGGCTGCTGCGGGCTCCGAGGCTGTCGGGGTTGCTGCGGGATGACGGCACCGGGTGCTCCTCGGGGTCGGTGGGCGGTACGGGTCGCGCTCGAGCTCAGGTCCAGGGGTGATCCTGCCGGATGGGATTTATCTTGACGTCAAGATAACACGAAGAGGGCGACACTCTCGACGTGATGCGTCATCGGGAACAGGTCGAACGACCGCAGGGTCGACAGCCGGTAGCCCGCCTCGGCGAAGTAGGCCACGTCACGGCCCAGGGCCGCTGGATCGCAGGCCACGTAGACCACTGCTCGTGGACGCCACGCCGCGACGGCATCAACCACCGGGCGCTTGGCCCCCGATCGCGGGGGGTCGAGGACGACGACATCTGGGCGCAGATCGACCTCGGTCGCCACGAAGCGCTCGACCGGGACGGCATGCACGGTGGCCTGATCGAGGTCGGCAAGGTTCACCTCGGCGTCCAAGGCGGCGGTGTGGTGCCCTTCGACGGCATCGACGCGTCCGCCCGTGCGACTCCCCCAGACCCCGGCGAACAGCCCGACTCCCGCGTAGAGATCGACCAGGTGCTCACCGGGCTGTGGGTTGGCCAGCTGCATCACGGCGTCCACGAGCGCATCGGCCGCGGCTGGGTGCACCTGCCAGAACCCTCCGGACGACACCTGCCACGAACGGCCGGCCGCCTCGCGCTGCAGCGACTCGCGCCCGCGAGCTCGCCCGACCTGGACGGCGCGTTCATCGGTCTCCGGTGACGCCGTCACCGACACCTCGTCGACGCCTGGCCACTGCGTCGTCGTGATCTCGCGAACATCGACAAGCGGGTGCGCGATGAGGCAGTCGTCGATGGGCACGACGTCATGCGAGCGATGCCGCAGCAGGCCGGCCCGGCCCTCGCCGTCCACCGCGAACCGCACACGCGTGCGCCAGGCGAGCCCGGGTCGCGTCGGGTCAACGTCCGCTACGGCGTCGACATCACCCGACCAGTCGACGTCCGAGACGTCGATCTTGCCCAGCCTGGTCAGCTGCTCGCCCACGATCTGCGCCTTGAGGCGACGCTGCGCGTCGACCGCGACATGCTGGAAGTCGCAACCGCCGCAGGTGCCTGCGTACCGACAGGGCGGCTCGACGCGATCAGCCGACGGCTGCAGGACCTCGAGCAGCTCCGCCCGAAAGAAGCGGCCTTTCTGGCCGCGCTCGTGCACCCGGACGCGCACGACCTCGTCCGGCAGCACGTGGCGCACGAAGAGCACGCGTCCGTCGTGCCTGGCCACGCAATGCCCACCGTGAGCAACGGGCCCGACGGTCACCGTCAGCTCGTCACCCACCTGCAGGTCGGCCACCGTCCCGGTCATTGCTCGTTCTCCTGTGACACGGTGCGCTCCGCTTCCTCGGCCGTGGGTTCTCCACGCCTGGCTGATCCCGCACCGAAGGTCTCGGGACGGTCGGCGATCAACTTCGACGACCGCAGCTGGTAGGGCACCGACACCACGACGACACCGGGGGTGAACCGTAGGCGGGTCTTGAGCCTCAACGCGCTCTGGTTGTGCAGCAGCGCTCTCCCACCAACGACCGACAACGTACTCAGGCACATAGACGTCGACGATGTCGCGCGGGCTGTCCTGACGCTTGGCCTTGACGAAGTCGACCACCGGACGGGTGACCTCACGATATGGCGAGTCGAGCACGCGCAGCGGTACCGGGATGCCGCGCTCGTCCCACTCGGCCAGCAATGCCTCCGACTCAGCGGGGTCAACGCTGACCGTGACCGCTTCAAGCGTCGCCGGGCGGGACGCCCGCGCGTAGGCCAGCGCTCGCAGGGCCGGCTTGTGCAGCTTCGACACCAGCACCACGGCGTGGATGCGCGCCGGCAACAGCTCGGACGACGCATCAGCCTTCAGCTCTTCGGCAACGTTGCTGTAGTGCCGGCTGATCGCCTTCATCAGGACGAACAGAACAACCATCGCGATGACCGCGAGATACGCACCCCTCGTGAACTTGGTCAGCAGCACGACCACGAGCACCGATCCCGTCAGAACCAGGCCCACGGAGTTCACGACCCGCGCGCGGCGCATCTTCGCCCTGGCCACCGGATCGGGCTCGATGGCGAGGTAGCGCGTCCAGTGCTTGACCATGCCGATCTGGCTGAGGGTGAACGAGAGGAAGACCCCGACGATGTAGAGCTGGATCAGTTTCGAGACGTCGGCATCGAAGATGATCACCAAGATCATCGCCATGCCGGACAGGGCAAGGATGCCGTTGCTGAACGCCAAGCGGTCGCCGCGGGTGTGCAGCTGCCGCGGCAGATAGCCGTCGCGGGCCAGGATCGAGCCGAGGACCGGGAACCCGTTGAAGGCGGTGTTGGCCGCCAGCACCAGGATCAGCGCGGTGGCGGCCGAGACGATGATCGCCAACACGGGCGCGTTGCTGAAGACGGCGCCGGCCACCTGGGCGATCACGGTCTTCTGACTCGCGCCCTCGGGCAATCCGATGAGGTCAGCGTTGTTGTCCGAGACCTTGACCCCGGTCTCGAGGGCCAGCCAGGTGATCGAGGCGAACATCGTCATCGAGATGACGCCGAGCAGGAGAAGCGTCGTCGCCGCGTTCTTCGACTTCGGCTTCTGGAACGCCGGAACGCCGTTGCTGATGGCCTCGACGCCCGTGAGAGCCGTCGTACCGGAGGTGAACGCTCGAGCCACGAGGTACATGAGGGCGAAGCCGGTGAAGGTGTTCTCGGCGACCAGCGTCCAGTCTGCGCTCTCGGCGCGCAGCTCGGTTCCGGACAGCAGCCGAACGATGGCCCAGCCCACCATCAAGAAGATCGCTGCCATGAAGGCATAGGTGGGAATGGCGAAGGCCGTGCCCGACTCGCGCACGCCGCGCAGGTTCAGGAAGGTGATCACGGCGATGAGGATCACCGCCATCACCACCACGTGCTCGTGCGCCGGTTGGAAGGCCGAGCCGATGTTGTCGACGGCTGCAGCGATCGACACGGCGACGGTCATGACGTAGTCGACGAGCAAAGCGCTGGCCACCACCACCCCTGCGTTCGGCCCCAGGTTCACACTGACGTTCTCGTAGTCCCCGCCGCCGGACGGGTAGGCATGGACGTTCTGCCGATACGAGGCCACCACGACGAAGAAGACGAGCACCACACCCGCAGCCACCCACGGGGCGAAGTGGAAGAGGCTCAGCCCACCCAGGGACAGGACGAGCAGGATCTCTTGGGTCGCATACGCGTTGGACGACAGGGCGTCGCTGGCGAAGACCGGCAGGGCGATGCGCTTCGGAAGCAGGGTGTCGCTCAGCTTGGCACTCGATTGCGGACGCCCCACGAGCGCACGCTTGAAGACAGACGTCACGGAGGCCACGGGCGCGAAGCCTACGCCTGCGCAGCGCCGACCCACGCGACCGCTACCGTGAGCCCGTGCACGTAGTGATCATGGGCTGTGGCCGAGTCGGATCGATGCTGGCCCTCGAGCTCGACGGGACCGGCCACGAGGTCGTTGTGGTCGACCAAGATCCCGACTCCTTCCGCCGGCTCGGGTCGTCGTTCGGCGGCGTCACCGTCACCGGGGTGGGCTTCGACCGCGACACGTTGCTCGAGGCCGGCATCGAGCGCACCGATGCCTTCGTCGCGGTGAGCAGCGGCGACAACTCGAACATCGTCTCGGCCAGGGTCGCGCGTGAGAACTTCGGCGTTTCCACGGTCGTGGCGCGCATCTACGACCCGCGCCGGGCCGAGATCTACCAACGCCTCGGCATCCCCACGGTCGCCACGGTGCGCTGGACCGCCGACCGGGTACTCAGACGGCTGCTGCCCGGGGGTCTGCACGAGGACTACCGGGACCCCAGCGGGGAGGTCAGCATGGCCGAGCTTCCGGTGGCCCCGGAGTGGATCGGTCAGACCTATGCGCGACTCGAGCAGGAGTGCGGCATCAGGGTCGGCTACATCACGCGGATCGGGAACGGCCAGCTCACCACTGCCAGCACCGTCGTCCAGGAGGGCGACATCGTTCACGCCCTGCTGGTCAGCAGCGATGCGGAGCGAGCCTCCGAGGCCGTTGCCCGAGCACCGGAAGGACTCTGATGCGCGTCGCGATTGCCGGTGCCGGCAAGGTCGGTCGATCCATCGCCGCCGAGCTCTTGGGCAACGGTCACGAGGTGCTGCTGATCGATCCGGAGATCTCGACCTACCGCACCGATCTGGCAGCTGCCACCTGGCTGCAGGGTGACGCGTGTGAGATCTCGTCTCTTGACGAGGCACAGCTGCAGCTGTGCCAGGTCGCGATCGCGGCCACCGGGGACGACAAGGTCAACCTGGTGATCTCGCTGCTCGCCAAGACCGAGTACGGCGTTCCTCGTGTGGTGGCTCGCGTCAACCACCCGAAGAACGAGTGGCTCTTCAACGAGGGGTGGGGCGTCGACGTGGCCGTTTCGACGCCGCGCCTGCTCTCAGCCCTGGTCGAGGAGGCAGTCAGCGTCGGCGACGTCGTGCGGCTGATGGAGTTCGAGCAAGGGAACGCCAACCTCGTCGAGCTCACCCTGCCCGATGACTCACCGGTGGTCGGTTCCGGGTGGGCGATGTTCAGCTGCCGGTCGACACGACACTCGTCACGATCGTCCGCGATCGCCGGGTGATCACGCCGACCCCCGACGACCCGCTGGAGGCCGGCGACGAGCTGCTGTTCGTGACCTCGGCGGAGTCGGAGGACGACGTGCAGCAGACGTTCAGCCCTCATCCCGGGCGGTAGCGTCACCCCGACCGTCGTCACTCAGTTCGTCGTCACTCAGTTCGTCGTTGACGGCGTCGTCAGCGGCAGGCAGGGGACGCTGCGGCGGGGCTTTGGTCAGCACGAGATAGCTGAGCCAGGCAACCAAGGCAAAGATCGGCCACCCCATCGCCAGCTTCACCCACCCCAGCGCCACAGTCATGCCCAGCAGGTAGAGCGGCAGCTGAACGGCGAAGCGCACGGCGAACATTCCGAACCAGAGCCAGGTGACCTGCGAGTAGGCACGGCGCCGTGCCGGGTGATCGCGCCAGGTGAAACCCTCGCCGAGCAAAGGCCCCACAATGACACCGATCAGAGGCCAGCCGACAAGGATCGACGTCAGGTAGACCAGTGCATACCCTCCCTGCCAGATGAGTCCCGGCAGGTAGAAGTTGGCGGCGTTGCCGGTGCGCGAGGCGATGAACGCCGAGAGAGCGACCGCGAACATGCCGCCCAGGGCGTACTTCAACGACTCACGCTTGACGATGCGGACGGCGGTCATCACTGCAGCTGTCGCGAGCGCGCCCCAGAGTGCAGGTGCGAGCACCTGCCCATTGACCGTGTAGATGACGATGAAGACCGCGCTGGGAAGGCCGCTCTCGGCGACGCCGAGCTTGCCGCCCAGCGCGTCCTTGAGGTCGACCCCTGCGACGTCGCGGTTCTCGTCGGGTGCCGGTTGCGTCACGCGACGACCGGCAGCAGCTCGTAGGTGGGGTTGTACATCACGTAAGCCGTTCCCCGACGCGTCACGCGCCCCGACGCGATGAGCTCGCGCCCGGGCGTGATGCCGCGGATCGCCCGGCGGCCGAGAAAGACCAGTGTCAGCATGTCACTGCCGTCATAGAGATCGACTTCCAGTGCCGGCACCTGGGACCGGCACCGCAGCGTCAACGATCGCACGGTGCCGCCCACTCGGACGCTCACCGCGAGCGGGGCATCCACTATCGCTGTCAGGCGCAGAGCATCGAAGCGGTGGCGCAGCTCATCGGCCTCGAGAGTGTCCGCACTGGGCGCAAGGCGCTCCGCAAGCCGATGCCACCAGCCGGAGCGCGACTGGGGGGATGTTGTTCCGGTGACCACAACAGCGAAGGCTACTCGGCGGTCGCGGCGACCTGGTCAGGCCTCGCTCGGGTCGTCGACGCCGTCCGACTCGCTGTCCAACGAGGCATCGTCAGGAAGGGAGAGGGGTAGCGGGTCTCGTGGCGGCGCCGCGTGCGTGCCGCGTTCGACGCGGACTCCCCCGAACACCGACTCGACACCTTCGGCGCGCGCGGCGTCGTTGACGCCGGCCCCCGTCACCACTCCGCGCAAGAACCAGCGCTCGCCGTCCCTGCCGATGAAGCGGACCGGCTGACGCCCTTCCGCGCCGCTCTCGGTCGGTACCGGCACCTCGGCATGAAGTTCACGACCGAAGGGACCATCGACCTCACGCGCCTTGCCCTGCCCCCCACGGATCCCCTCGGCGATCTCTTGGCGAACCTCGTCCCAGAGTCCCTCCGACTTGGGCGCGGCGAAGGCCTGCAGCTGAAGGACGGTTTCGTCGAGCATCACGGCGACACCGACCACCTGCTGCTGGTCGTCGAGCTCGGCACGCACCTCCATGCCGTCAACACCCGGCACCTTGAGCGCCCCGAAGTCGAGACGGGTGATGCCGTCGTCATCGATGTCGATGACGGTGTCAGGTTCAACGGCATCGTCCTCGTCGTCGTCCTCACGCGTCGTCGGGACGGTCGAACTGCTCGCTGATCGCCGACTGAAAGGCCTGCTCCTCCGGCGTTGGCGACTTCTTACGAAAGAGCGACATCGGAACTGCCTCCTGGTGCTGACTGACTGTGGTCATGTGCACTATCGGTCGTGCGACCCGTCGACCCAAATCCGCCGGCGGCGCGGGCCGACCCGGGAAGCCGTTCAACCTCGTGGAGGACCGCTCGTTCGACCCGCTGCACCACCAGCTGCGCGATCCGATCACCACGTTGGATGGACACCGTCCGCTGCGGGATCGAGATTGACCACCGCAACCTTGATCTCGCCTCGGTACCCGGCATCAACCGTCCCCGGAGCATTGGCGACGGTCAACCCTTCACGGATCGCCAGGCCGCTGCGGGGATGGATGAATCCCGCGTAGCCGTCCGGCAGCGCAATGGCGATCCCGGTCGGAAGCAGGGCCCGCTCGGCGGGAGCCACTTGCATGTCGACGGTGGACAGCAGGTCAAGACCTGCGTCACCCGGGTGCGCGTACGCCGGGACAGGAAGGTCGGGGTCGAGACGGACGATGAGGACGTCGACGGCGCCCCGCTGGGGCAGCTCGGTGGTCATGGGTTCACCTCGAACGCATGCAGCACCTCGGTCTCGTCGTGGCTGGCCACGAAGCTGTCGATGTCTGAGGCCCTTCCGTGCTCACGGAAGTGCTCGAGCGGAACCGAGACGAACACCGATCGCGCGCCGACCGCGAGGGGTCCTACCGTCCCGTCCGGGGACACCAGGTAGCCGGCGGCGCGCGAGTAGATCTTGCGCCCGGCGACGGCGTAGCACTCGGCGTCGACCGACAGCGTCGACCCGACGGGAACCGGCTGCCGGTAGTCGGTCTCGAGGTGCACGGTGACCACGGGCACACGGAGCAACCAGGTGACCGCACCGAGGGCCTCGTCGAAGGCCGCGGCAAGGAGACCACCGTGGGCCAGACCCGGAGCTCCCTGGTGGTGCGCGGTGACCAGCAGCTCGGCGTGGATCGTGCAGCCCTCGCCGGCGGTCAACGACAGATGAAGCCCGGTCGGGTGGTCGGGGCCACAGCCGAAGCACTGCCGGTAGTGGCTGCCCAGGGGCGTGCCGGGTGGCGGCGCGTCCACGTGCCGGACCGGCGCAACGGCGTGCGCGGGTGGCTCGATGGGACGCCTTCTGGCTGGCTGCTCGGTCACGCTCGGACCCTACCCGCGCGGAGGGCTCTGACGGGTGCCACCCTGGAGGCGTGCCACAGTCAACCGGCCCCCGCTACCGCGAGAGGCTCTTACCTCCCTGGTGGTTCTGGGTCGCGGCCGCGTTCTGGGCGCTGACCCTTGCTCTGGCGTACGGGTACGCCGTCAGCACCCCGGTCGGACTGGGGGTGGGTCTGGCCGCCTTCGCTCTTGCGGCGCTCGGGCTCTCGCGGGTCTCGGCCACCGTGGTCGTCGACGACCGCGGGTTCACGGCCGGACCGGCCCATCTGCCATGGGATGCGGTGGGCACCGTCGAGCCCCTGGACGCAGCAGCCGCCAAGTCGCGCCGGGGACCAGCAGCAGACCCGCGCGCCTATCTGATGCTGCGCGGCTGGGTGTCGACAGCTGTCGCTGTGGACGTCAGGGACCGGTTGGACCCAACGCCCTACTGGTTCGTCTCGACGCGGTTCCCGGACCGCCTTGCGGCTGCCCTGCGGCAGGGCGTCGATGCGGCGTCCGATGCCACTGACGGCGAGGACGTGACAGGATCATCTCGAGCACCGTCCGTCGAGGAAGGAACGCCATGAGCACGTCTGAGGAGTCTGAGGACTCAGCCGGTCCCCCACAGGTGGTGATCACGCTTGTCGCCCTGGCCGCCGGGCTGGTGGCACAGAAAGCAGTCAGTGCCGGTTGGCGTTTCATTCGAGGCACCGACCCCAGACGACGACGACAGCCCACTGCCGGAGATCTTGGTCTTTGCCGCGGTCAGTGCAGCCACGGTGGCCGTCGCCAAGAACTGGGCGACCCATCGGGCGAAGGCCCTCTCAAGCGGCCGAGCGGACGGCTGAAGCGTCTTCTCGACGATGCCGGAAGACCTCAGGCGCAGTCTTTGCAGACCGGTTGTCCGCCGGACTTCTTGGCGAACTGGCTGCGGTGATGCACGAGGAAGCAGCGTGAACAGGTGAACTCGTCTTCCTGCTTCGGCACGACGCGAACCGTCAGTTCTTCACCGGACAGGTCAGCACCAGGCAGCTCGTGCGACTCCGCCAACTCGGTCTCGTCGACATCGACGGTCGAGGAGGCAAGATCGGCGCGGCGAGCCTTGAGTTCCTCGAGGCTGTCCTCGGAGAGCTCGTCGTCGGTCTTGCGGGGGGTGTCGTAATCGGTTGCCATGGCTTGAGGACCCCTCCTTCGAGGATCCGTTACTCCTATCGGTTCCGGGTAACTGCCGGTGTAACACAACTGACGGGCGATTTCTGCCCGACGTGCCAGCCCCGGATCAGCGCCGCACGGGGGGAGATTGTGCCCTAGCCTGCCCCTGCACGTCGCGTCGGGCCTGAACTCGGCGCGTCCAGCAGATGAATATCCATCGACAACCCCGATGAGAAGGAGCCGTCATGGCCGTGTACGCCCTCGGCGAGCGGACGCCCAGCATCGACCCAGACGCCTTTGTCCACCCGGAAGCGGTGGTGATCGGAGCCGTCAGCATCGGCCCTGAAGCCACCATCTGGCCGGGGGCGGTCCTTCGTGGCGACTACGGAACGATCTCGGTGGGCGCACGGACCTCCGTCCAGGACGGCGCCGTCATTCACGCCACCGCCGAGCTCAGCACCGTCATCGGCGACGAGTGTGTGATTGGTCACCTTGCCCACCTGGAGGGGTGCGTCATCGAGGATGGCTGTCTGATCGGATCGGGGTCGATCGTGCTGCACAGCGTCACCGTGCGCACCGGAGCCCTGGTCGGAGCCGGCGCTGTGGTCTCCGGTGGCACCGAGGTACCGGCGCGGGCGATGGCCCTCGGCGTCCCGGCCACGATTCGCGCCGACTCCGTGCACGAAGGTGCCTTCGCCGACAGCGTCGCGCTCTACGTGGCCAACGGCCACCGCTACCGCGCCGAGCTCCGTCGCCTCGACTGACCCCCGCGCCCGTCGCTGCTGACTGCGCTGTCCACTCCCCTGCTGCCACCGCACCGTCCGCTGGCTCGCTACGAGCGTTACGCCCGTCGCCCGGCGGAAAACGGCCCCAGAGACGTGCGCAACGCTCGTTGGCAGCGGATGCCTCAGCTCCGGAAGACCCGCAAACCGGGCGGAGGCGTCCACAGTCGGACCGCGGGAAGGGCAGCGAGCCGGCGCCAGCGCTCCGCTGCCCCATCGGGGGCCAGGCGCATTTCTCGGTCGGTCCACCGGAAGACCGTCATGCCGAGCTCTGCCTCGAACCACTGCTGCCGGAGCTTCTCGCGCCACAGGGGGTCTTCACCGGACCCAGTGAGCCGGTACTTGACCCGCCCATCGGCTTCACCGATCAAGCCGGTTCCCACCCACCAATCGTCAGGACGAAAGGTCTCCCCCTGGAACGAGAAGGTCAGGTTGCACTCCGGTCGTGGGATGCCTCGGGTCAAGAGCGTTCCACGACCACGTGACTCGACCGGGGACTCGGCGAACGGATCGGCCCACACGAGCGACTGCCGCGCTCGATGCACGTTCGCCACCGGTCCTCTGTGGTCGAGCGCGTCCAGAAGAGCAAGACGGTCAACCCCGCGCCGTAGTGCAGCGTCAAGAGTGATGAGCGACTCATCGGCAGGTAGGTCGATAGCGAGGTCGACGCAGGTTCGTACGAGTCCGGTCACGCGAAGGCCGCCAGCAGACTCGACATCTCCCGCGTCAAGCCGGGTGCACGTTGTCCGGGTGCCCTTGCGTCGTGCGGCGTGGGGCGGCCTGACCACCTCAGGGAGCGCCGGGATCTCCGACACCGGCAGACCCCACAGCAGGGCAGCCGTGCGAAGTCCGGCGGCGGCATCCGGCGTGAGCACCACCGCCAGGGCGCGGAGATGTTTCGTGCGCAGAGCCGTCCAGTACTCCGTGCTCTCAGCCACTGGCAGCGTGTAGCAGCCGCGTCCCAGGCGAACGAGGGCGCCATCACGCACGAGGCGGGCAACTTGCCCGCGGGTGAGGCCGTGGGACCGAAGAACGGCCATTGACGCTCCGCCACCGTTGGCGACCATGATGTTCTGGACTGTCTGAGGAAGGTGAACGGTCATGCGGCGGAGAGTGCTCTGAGCAGACGATCGCAGTGGTGAGTCCGATGCCTCCGGTGGACAAGTCAGCCTCCACCTGCCTTGTGGATACATGCTGACGCCGACCGTCGGGGTGAGCCGGCGACTACGAGCGTTGCGCACGCCTCCGAGGCGATTCCGACGCCAAATCCGTGCGTAGCGCTCGTAGCCGTCGAAGCGGAGAACCAAGGTGCCTCAGGGCCAGGCGCCGACCTCTACCAGCAGCTCTTCGAAAGACCGGGCCAACGCCGGCCCGGACGCCACCACCGAGCCGTCGTCGCGCTCGGTCACCACAGCACCGGCCTCGCGGGCGATGAAGCCGCCGGCCGCCCGGTCCCAGGGCTGAAGGGACCGCTCGAAGAACGCGTCGACCCGCCCGGCAGCCACCGAGCACAGGTCGACGGCTGCGGCGCCCGCGCGCCGGATGTCACGCACCTGGCCGACCAGGCGTCCGACCGCGGCGCCCTGCTCGGTGCGAACCGCGGCGTCGTACGCGAAGCCGGTGGCCACCAGCGCCTGAGTGAGGTCGTGGCAGCGCGAGGGGTGCAGGGGTCGGCGTCCTGCCTCGTCGTCGAGCCAGGCGCCCATCTGATGGCTGGCGGAGAAGAGCGTGCCTGTCGTCGGAACCATGACGGCGGCGCCGATCACCTCGCCCTGCCACACGGCGGCGATGCTGACCGCCCACCCGGGCAAGTCGTAGAGGAAGTTGACGGTGCCGTCGATCGGGTCGACCACCCACTCCAGCTCAGCGCCTGATCCGACAGCCCGTCCGGACTCCTCGCCCCACCACCCCGCATCCGGGTAGGCAGCCAGCAGCCGGCGACGAATCATCGACTCGGCCTCGCGGTCTGCGGTCGTCACGACGTCGGTCGGGCCTGACTTCGTGTCGGACGCCACCGACACCTGCGCACGCCGCCACTGCAGCAGGTGCTGGCCCACCTCGCGCGCCGTCGCCGCGGCGATGGCAGTCAGGGCTTGGGCGTCAGGCGTCGGCACGCTGTTCACGCATCCACCGGATCCGAGCCGGCCACCGCTGGACGCCGACCCCTCGGATTGGGACAGCAGCCCGGGGCACATCGATCGGGACTCGCCGGCAGCGACCCCACCCGCACTCGCTGAGCGGGCGGCACGCCGTCCAGCCGTTCGCGGACGAGGTCACCCACCATCGCGACCGTTCGCGCGTCAACGCCCGGCGTGGCGACGCGCACCATCGGCAGCCCCACCTCATCGGCAGTGGCGCGCGCCTGGGTATCGAGATCCCAGAGCACCTCCAGGTGGTCGGAGACAAAACCGATCGGCACCACGATCGCCGAGGTGCAGCCATCGGCCGACAGCTGACGCAGATGGTCGTCGATGTCGGGTTCGAGCCACGGGATGTGGGGCGCGCCGCTGCGCGACTGAAAGACGAGGTCCCACGGCAGCTCGGTACCGGTCACGTCCGCGACCCGGGCGGCGACGAGGGCGGCCACCTCGCGATGCTGTTGGACGTAGGCACCTCCCTCGGCTCCACTGCCGTCGGCCATCGCCACCGGAATCGAGTGTGTGGTGAAGACGAGCCGCGCGTTGGCTCGCTCGCCCTCGCTGAGACCACGGACGGCCGCCAGCGTCCCGTCGACGAACGGGTCGATGAAGCCGCTGTGGTTGAAGTACGGGCCCAGACGCTCGACCACGAGGGTGGTGTCATCGCCGAGCGCGGCGGCGATGTTCTCGCGATATTGACGGCAGCCGCTGTACGACGAGTAGGCGGACGTGAAGAAGGCCAGTACCCGTCGGACACCGTCCGCGCGCATCTGCTCAACGGCATCGGTCAGGAACGGGGTCCAGTTGCGGTTGCCCCAGTACACCGGCAGGTCGACGCCCCGTCGCGGGAGCTCGGCACGAAGCGCCTCCAAGAACTCGCGGTTCTGCGCGTTGATCGGGCTTACGCCACCGAAGTGGAAGTAGTGCTGGCCGACCTCGCGGAGTCGCTCATCGGGGATCCCGCGACCCCGGGTGACGTTCTGCAGAAAGGGCACGACGTCGTCCGGCCCCTCCGGACCGCCGAACGACACAAGGAGCAGCGCGTCGAAGTCGGTGCTCTCGGAATCATCGGCCATGGTGAGCATCCTGGCAGCAATCGACAGGTCTCGCCGCGGCGCACGGGCTCGCCGAGCACCCGCCAGATAGCGTGACCGGGTGCCAAGCCCGTATGTGCAACTTCTGCGGACGCCGCACGCGTGGCCCTTCTCGCTGGCCGGGTTCTTCGCACGGCTCCCATTGGCGATGGGCGGGCTCGCGCTCTTCCTCCTGATGATCGACATCACCGACTCGTACTTCACAGCCGGCGCCGTCAACGCGACGTACATCCTGGTGGGCTCTTTCGTCGCGCCCGCGGTGGCGATGCTGATCGACCGTCACGGTCAGCGACGGGTCATCGGGCCACAGATCACGGTGCATGTCCTGGCCATCGTGACGCTGCTCATTCTTGCTGCGGCCGACGCCCCGCTCTGGATGTTCTTCCCGACCGCCGCCGTCGCCGGAGCGGCTCTGCCCGTCGTTGGCGCAGCCGTCCGGGCCCGTTGGTCGTTCGTGCTGGGCAATTCCCCCCTGCTGCGCACCGCCTACTCGTGGGAGTCGGTGGTCGACGAGTTCGTCTTCATCATCGGCCCACCGCTCGCCGCCGGCGTCGCGGCGACGGTCGGAGCCCCCTCGGCCCTGGCTCTGACCGCCGTGATCGGCGCCAGCGGCACAGCCGCCTTCTTGGCCCAACGGTCCACCGAGCCAGACCCACGGCCGTCGTCGCAAATCGGTGGACGCCTCGCCATCGCCTACCCGGGCATGCCCGCTGTCCTCGTGGTGATGGCCACGCTCGGGGTGGTCTTCGCCGGCGTCGAGGTGACGGTCATCGCCACCGCCCGCGAGGACGGGAGCGTCGCCACCGCCGGCATCGTGCTCGCTCTCTGGTCGCTCAGCTCGATGGCGTCAGGTCTGGTCATCGGTTCGACGCAGCGCCTTCCAGGGCTCCATGTCCAGATGGTTGCCGGAGCCGTCATCACCACGGTGCTCCTGGCACCGTTGCTGGTCGTCCACTCTCTTGCTGGGATTGCCCTCGTCCTGTTCTTCGCCGGCGCCGGTGTCTCGCCGGCGCTGATCGCCGGCTTCGCTCTCGCCGCACGGCTGGTACCCAAGGAGGCCCTCACACAGTCACTCACCTGGGCTTCGACGGCCATCGGTGTCGGCTTCGCGCTCGGTTCTCCGGCAAGTGGTCTGCTCGTCGACGAAATCTCGATCAATGCCGGCTTCTGGGTAGCGATGGCCGCTGGCATTGTGGCAACCGCCGCAGCCTTGATCGGCCTGCGCAGCATGTCGCACGAGTACACCGATCCCGGGGAGAGCACCAACCCCTCGCAGCAGGTGTGACATTCTTGCCGCCATGGCAGATCTTCGACTGGTGGGGCTCACCGACGACGGCGCTCGACTCATCCTCGAGCGCGCCGACGGCGAGCGCGAGCACCTGGCCGTCGACGAGCGACTTGCGAACCGCGCTGATCCGCCCGGCGTCCGCTGCCACTCAGACCCAGCTCGACCTCGAGAGCCAGCTCACCCCTCGCGAGATCCAGGCACGGATCCGGGCAGGACAGAGCCTGGAGGGGGTCGCGCTGGAGGCCGGTATCACCGTCGAACGGGTCGAGCGCTTCGCCGGGCCGATCCTTCACGAGCGCGAGCACATCGCGCAGGAGGCGGCCAAGGTGAGCGTCGGGCGCGACGACGAGGGCGCCGTCATGCTGCTCGGTGAGCTCGTGGGCCACCGCCTCGAAGAGCGTGGCGTGCCCCGCGACGGCATGCACTGGGACGCCTGGCGCCGCGACGACGGCGGCTGGGAGGTGCGCCTCGACTACCTGGCCGGAGGCAAGGAGCGGTCAGCTGAGTGGGTCTACGACCCCGTGCGCCGCACCATGACTGCCGACGACGACGAGGCCCGCTGGTTGCTCGAAGAGGAGCCTTCTGCCGCCGTGACTCCCCTGCGCTCGGTGCCGGTCGACGACGAGGCTGTCGAAGAGCCGGTGGCCGAAGAACCTGCCGAGGAGCCGGTGAAGTCTGGCACACAGGAAGCCATCGACACGTTGCTCAAGGGTCGCGAGACCGTGCCGGACGCACCGCCTTCCAAGCGCAAGAAGAAGGCGTCCGTGCCCAGCTGGGACGAGATCTTGTTCGGGTCTCGCAAGCCCGAGTAGCGACCCGCGGGAGTCAGCGGCTGGTGGCCTGAGAGAGCGCGCTGGCGAAAGCGACCGCCTGGCTGACGCCCTCGACGCCGTCAGCTGCCACAGAGACGCGCACCGAGAAGTCGTCGACCGTCGAGCTGCCGGTGTAGCCGTGGTCGGCCTCGCACTCCGGGTCACCGCAGCTGGCCGGCTCGAGGTCGAGCCGGGATATCGCGCCCCATCCGACGGTGATGACCAGCTCGCGGGGTGAAGCAGCGGCATCGTCGCCGGCCGGGTCTTCGACGACGTGGCTGACGACCACCGAGGTGAGCCGGGCGATGCGCACCGCTTCGGTGCTGGTCGCCGCATGGGCCGGACCGGTGAGCTCGTCGTCGGGGAAGTCGTCGGTGTGGCCGACGATGAAGCGGGTGGGTGTCAGGACGACCACCGTGAGATGACGCCGCAGCTCGTCGCGGTCGAAGGTGGCCTCGTGGTGGACCAGGAACGAGGTGATGGGCTCGTCGGCGACGGCCAGGACCAGCGAGTGAAGCACCACATTCGGGTAGTACCCGCAGCGCTCGACGGCTGCCCGAAGATCGCGATGCTGCTGGGCTGGGGTCGTCACCGGAAGGTCGGTCATGACCACCATTGTGGCACCGGCCGCCGACCACCCCCTTCCGGTCAGCCCAGAAGCCTCCGAGCAGGCAGGTCGGTACGCGTCTCGGGCGGGCGCAGGGTGATCGTTGCGCCCAGCACTGCGGCCCCGTTCTTGGACGCCACCACCGGACGCAGCAGCAGGTGAGCGACTTCGGGAAGGTCATCAGCAAGGCGAGCAGCACGCGCCACAAGATCGCCCAGCTGCTCACGGTCGATGGCGTGACCTGAGCGCCCGCGCCTGAGCAGCTCGGCCGACGCCGGCCGGTCGAGCAGCTGTTGCACGTCGTGCTCGCTGAGCGGCGGGACCGCGTAGGCGCGATCGCCCATCACGTCGTAGGCGACGCCGCTGAGCCCGAAGGTGACCACAGGGCCGAACAACGGGTCTTCCCGGGTTTCGACCACCGTCGAGACGCCGGCCTCGGCCTGACGTTGAACGACCAGCCGGTCGTAGTCGAGCTGACCGAGGTCGGCGAGCCGCGCATTGAACTGGTAGCGCAGCTCGGCCTCGTCGACGATGTCGAAGTAGACGCCACCGAGATCGCTGCGCAACCGCAGGTGGTCGTCGACCGTCTTGAGCACGACGGGGTACCCCAGCTCTGCTGCCGCGAGCGCCGCCTCATCTGCTGTTCGCGTCGTACGGCGCGGCCACACCGCGATGCCGTAGTGCGCGAGCAGGCTGGCGGACTGGCCGGGCGTCAGCGTGTGCTCACCCTCACTCTCGGCCAGCCACGCGCTCACCTGTTGGCGAGCTGCTTCCACGTCGATGCCGAGCGGGACCACCGGGTTGTCGGTCGCGTGTGCCCGCCACTCCGCATGGCGCTGCACGACCGCCAGGGCGCGAACGGCGTCCTCGACAGCCGGGTAGGTCGGGACGGTGCCCAACTGGGGGCGACCATCGGTGAGGTTGTCGAGGAGGCGATGGGTTCCGTCGACGGAGAACATCACGGCGAGGATCGGTGTGTTCGCCCGCGCAGCAACGCGCTCGAGGGCCCCGGCAGCCCCTGCTCCGGTGTCGTGAAGCCCCGGTACATACATGGCCAGGATCGCATCGACCGCCGGATCATCGGCCGCAGCTTCCAACGCCCGCTCCAGCTCATCGACCGATGACTCGGGGCCGAAGCTGATGGGCGGGTCGACCCACTGCAGGCCGGCTCCGGCGACGGCGTCGGCCGCCATCAGCGTCATCGCGTCCGAGTTGCTCATGGCCAGCACCCGGTTGCCGGTCGGCAGCGGCTGGTGCGCCAGCAGCTGGGCGACGTCGTACATCTCGGCGATCGTCTCGGTACGAATCACGCCCGACTGGATGAATGTCTGCTCGACGGCCTCGGGGTCGAGGCCAGTGGTGCGCACCGCATGGCCCAGCGGAGCGCCCTGCGTCGAGCGCCCCGCCTTCACTGCGATGATCGGCTTGCGTACGCCGAGCCTGCGCGCAATCCGGCTGAACTTGCGGGGGTTCCCGATCGACTCCAGGTAGAGCATGACGAGCTCGGTGGCGTCGTCGTCCTCCCAGTACTGCAGCACGTCGTTGCCGCTGATGTCTGCCCGGTTGCCGGCCGAGACGAACGTCGAGATGCCCAGACCGCGGCGACTCGCGGCCTCCAGCAGCGCCGCTCCGGGCGCACCCGACTGGGCGAAGAACCCGATGGGCCCCGCCTGGGGGAAGTGCGGTGAGAGCGAGGCGTTCAGGCGAACGTCCGGATCGGTGTTGATGAACCCCAGGGCATTCGGCCCCAGGACCCGAAGACCGAGTTCTCGGGCGCTCCGCAGCAGAGCCACCTGTGCCGCCCAGCCCTCCGGCCCGCTCTCACCGAACCCGCTGGAGACCACCACCAGGCTGTGCACGCGGGCGGCCGCGGCGTCGTGCACCACATCGACGACGCTGTCGGCGGGTGTGGCGATGATGACCAGATCGATGGGGCCCGGCGCCTCCTTCAGCGACGGGTAGCACGGCAGGCCCGCGACGTCGCCGTCGGCGTTGGGGTTGATGGCGACCACCGGACCGGCGAAGCCCCCGTCCACCACATGTCGGGCCAAGGCGTAGCCGATCGACATCGGGTTGCGGCTGGCGCCGACGATCGCCACCGACCGTGGGTTGACCAGCCGCGCGATCGACGTCGCCTCAGCCCGCTGCTCGCGGGCATGGGTGACGGCCAGCGAGGAGGCCGTCGGAGTGATGTCGAACGTGAGCGCGATGAAGCCTTCGTCGCGCGACGCCTCAGCGACGAACCCTGCGTGCTCGAAGATCTCGAGCATGCGGGCGTTCTCGGGGAGCACCTCGGCGACGAAGCGCCGCACCCCGCACTCCCGCGCCGCCTGGGCGATGTGCTCGAGGAAGATCGTGCCGAGACCACGTCCCTGGTGCTCGTCCTCGATGACGAAGGCCACCTCTGCCTCTTGCGGGGCGACCCGGTCGTAGCGGACGACGCCGATGATGGCGTCTCCGATCGTGGCCACCAGGGCGACCCGGTCGCGGTAGTCGACGGTGCTGAAGCGCTCGATGTCACGATCGGAGAGCCGCGGGTAGGGGGCGAAGAACCGGAAGTAGACCGTCCGTGGCGACAGCCGGCTGTGCAGCGCCACCAGGCCGGCGGCGTCGTCGGGGCGGATGGGTCGCAAGTGGCAGGTGCCTCCGTCGCGGAGCACGACGTCTGCCTCCCAGGACTGCGGGTAGGCAGCAGGGGCAGCGGATGCTGCGGGGGCGTCGACCACAGCGCCACGCTACTGCCTCGCGGCCCACCGTTCCGCGGGTCGCCGCGGCCGCACGGTGGCCGTCGGGAGAGACTGGGCCCGACCACACCGTCCGAGCCCTGGAGCTTCGTCCCGCATGGCCCGTCGCAAGTCCACCGCCGCGTCCCCTGAACCGGTCGCCGAGACCATCGTCGATGTCGACGTCGCCGACGAGATGCAGGGCAGCTTTCTCGAGTACGCCTACTCGGTGATCTACTCGCGTGCGCTGCCCGACGCGCGCGACGGCCTCAAACCCGTGCACCGCCGCATCCTGTTCCAGATGGACGACATGGGCCTACGACCCAGCCGCGGCCACGTGAAGTCTGCGCGCGTCGTCGGCGAGGTCATGGGAAAGCTGCACCCCCACGGCGACGGCGCCATCTATGACGCCCTCGTGCGCATGGCGCAGCCGTTCTCGATGCGGTTGCCGCTCGTCGACGGCCACGGGAACTTCGGCAGCCTCGACTCCGGCCCGGCCGCGATGCGCTACACCGAGTGCCGACTCGACGCTGCCGCCCTGCTGATGACCGGGTCGATCGACGAGGACGTCGTCGACTTCAACCCCAACTACGACGGCCAGCTGACCGAGCCCCAGGTGCTGCCGGCGGCCTACCCCAACCTGCTCGTCAACGGCGCAACCGGCATCGCGGTCGGAATGGCCACGAACATGGCCCCGCACAACCTCGTCGAGGTCATCTCGGCCGCCCGCCACCTGCTGACCCACCCCAAGGCCGACCTCGACACGATCATGCGCTTCATCCCAGGACCCGACCTGCCCACCGGTGGCACGATCGTCGGGCTCGACGGCATCAGGGACGCCTACGCCACCGGCAAGGGGTCGTTCCGCGTCCGTGCCACGACGCGCATCGAGAACGTGACACCTCGACGCAAGGGCATCGTCGTCACCGAGCTGCCGATGACCATCGGTCCTGAGCGAGTCGTCGAGAAGATCTCCGACCTCGTGCGCAGCAAGAAGCTGCAGGGCATCTCGAACCTCGTCGACCTCACCGACCACGAGCAGGGTCTGCGCCTGGTCATCGAGATCAAGAACGGCTTCAACCCTGAGGCCGTCCTCGGCGAGCTCTACCGGCTGACGCCGATGGAGGACTCGTTCGGCATCAACAACGTGGCCCTGGTCGACGGACAGCCGCGCACACTCGGCTTGCTCGAGATGCTGCAGGTCTACCTCGACCACCGGATCGATGTCGTCCGGCGCCGCAGCGAGTTCCGCCGCCGCAAAGCCAGCGACCGCCTGCACCTGGTCGAGGGACTGCTCATCGCCATCGTCGACATCGACGAGGTGATCGCCGTCATCCGCAGCTCTGACGACGCCGCCCAGGCCAAGGAGCGACTGATCAGCGTCTTCGACCTGAGCGACGCCCAGGCCACGTACATCCTCGACATGCCGCTTCGGCGTCTGACCAAGTTCAGCCGCATCGAGCTCGAGACCGAGCGCGAAGAGCTCGTGGCCACCATCGAAGAGCTGACCGCTCTGCTCGACGACGAGAAGGCTCTCAAGAAACTGGTGTCGAGCGAGCTCGCCGACGTCGCCAAGCAGTTCGGGACGCCGCGCCGCACCGTCCTGCTCGAGTCGGCCGGACAGCCGGCCAAGGCCACCACTCCCCTGGAGGTCACCGACGACCCGTGCCGCGTCCTGCTGTCGGCGACCGGTCTGCTGGCCCGCACCATGGACGCCGAGCCACTCGAACCCGTGGCCAAGCGCGCCAAGCACGACGTCATCGTCGGCGATGTCGCGACGACCGCCCGCGCAGAGGTCGGCCTGATCACCTCTGCCGGAGACGTCATCCGGCTCTCGGTGCTCGACCTGCCCTCGCTGCCGAACACGGCCTCGGCCCCACTCTTGCCGGAGGCGCACCCGTCCGCGAGTTCGTCGACCTCGGGCGTGGCGAACGTGTCATCGCGCTGGTGGCGATCGACGGCTCCACCGTGGCCATCGGCACCAAGACGGGCGTCGTCAAACGCGTTGTCGTCGAGGCACCCTCCAACAAGGACCGGTGGGCCGTGATCGGGCTGAAGGACGGCGACGAGGTGGTGGGGGCCCGGTCAGTGGCCGATGACGACGACCTGGTGTTCATCGCGTCCGACGGCCAGCTGTTGCGCTTCGGCGCCGCTGCCGTGCGACCCCAGGGCCGAGCAGCCGGCGGCATGGCTGGTGTGCGCCTCGGTGGCGACGCCGAGGTCGTCTTCTTCGGCGTGGTCCCGGCGGAGGCCACCGCGACGGTCGTCACGATCTCTGGCAGCTCGTCGGCTCTTCCGGGCACCGAGGCAGGCAGCGTGAAGGTCACCGACTTCGCCGAGTACCCGCCAAGGGGCGCGGCACCGGCGGCGTGCGCTGCCATCGGTTCCTCAAGGGCGAAGACACCGTGATCTTGGCGTGGGCGGGACCGAACGAGGCGATCGCCTGCGCCGCGGCCGGCGTCCCGGTCGACCTGCCACCGGCCGAGGGTCGTCGCGACGGCAGCGGCGTCCACGCCTCGCAGCCGATCGCCGCCGTGGGGTCGAGTCGCGGGTGACGACCTGCACGCAGGTGCGCGAGCAGACGGGGGAAGCCCTGGCCGGTTCCGCCCCGTTCGCCCGGCTCTGGGTGCTGCTTGAGCAACCCGGGCCGTGGGGTCGCGACGCACTGACCGAGAGCCACCTGCCGGTCCAGGTCGGACAGGCACTGAAGGCGCTCGCCGTCGATCGCCCGGTACGGCTCGGGCTCATCCGCAGCGTCGGCACACATGCCGACACCAGCGGGGGTCGGCGCACCCTGTTGGTGGCACACACGGACGCGTCGTCCTCGTGGATCGCCGCACGCTGCATCGATGACGTCGAGTCGCTCCCCCGACAGCTCTCGGTCGACGCGCTGCTGGACGCCGCTGCACCACCGGCTGACCTGCCTGGCATCGCACTGCCCACCCCAGGCCGCGCGTTGCTGGTCTGCACCAACGCCAAGCGCGACCAGTGCTGCGCGGTGCTCGGACGCCCCCTGGCCGCGGCCCTGGCCCGTGACTCCGAGGCCGACGTCTGGGAGACGTCACACACCGGTGGGCACCGGTTTGCTCCCACCTTCGTGTCGTTGCCCGACGGCTACCTCTTCGGCGGGCCGCAGGCCGCCACCCGCAGTCTGGACGCCTGCCGCGGCCGATCGTCACTGGTCCCCGCCGCGCAGGTCGCCGAGCTGCAGGTGTTGCAGCGTCTCGGCGCAACGGTGCCGCGTCCCCTCGAGGTGCGGGCCGACGGGCCGGCCACCGCCGAGCAGTCGGCGTGGACCGTCACGGCCGGCGACGAGCGGTTCGTCGTCGAGGTCACCCGCACCCGTGCCGCCGACCGACCCGAGTCGTGCGGCAAGGGTCCGGTCGCGTCACACGTCTTCACCGCGACGATCCGCTGAACGGGGCCGGCCTACCCACGCGGAGTGGTGAGTGCGGCCCAGGCTCGTCGAGAACCGGTGACGGTTACCAGTCGTCGCCTGGCCGGGCATCCACCGCCAGGGATCCCCGCAGCGGCGGCAACCAGTCGTCACGACCGGGCAGCACCATGATGCCGTCATCGTCGTCAGGCGTTCGGCGCAGGCGTCCGTTGTCGCGCACGAACGTCTCCCCCTGCCAGCGTCGCCACGTGAGGCTCTCGTAGAAGGCGTACTCACCCGTGCTGAGGACGCCGAAGGCGGATCGATTCCCGATCACTGAGCCGATCAGCGTCATGACCGCGGTGCCGATCCCGCGACGTCGATGTGCCGCACTGACCGCCACCCCTTCGACATATCCGGTGTCAAACGGGTCGCCGTCGAAGTACACGGTGCGCGGCACCACCGACGCGTGGCCGACGACGCCGTCGCCGGCCAGGGCCACCACGTGAATGCCGCCCAGACCGTGCTGCCAGTCGTCCTCGGTGAAGTTGTCGAAGGACGCCCAGAGCAGCGCGCGCACCTGCGCCGTCCACGCTTTGCTCAGCTCACTGGTAGCCAGAGTCACGTACTCCACACCCCCACCACACCACGTTTCTCATGCGGTGAGCCGCTGGGGCAGGATGGGTCCATGGCCCTCACCTCGTCGCTGATCCCACTGGGGACGCCTGCTCCTGACTTCGCGCTACCAGACGTTGCCGGAGCCACGCACCGCCTCGACTCCTTCACAGCGCCGGTGCTCGTCGTCGCGTTCGTGTGCAACCACTGCCCGTACGTCAAGCACATCGAGCAAGCGATGGGGCGGCTCACGAGGACATCGACCCTCGACATCGTCGCCATCTGCAGCAACGACGCCGAGCGCTACCCCGAGGACGCCCCCGCGCAGCTGGCCGACCAGGCCGAACGCGCCGGCTGGCGATTTCCCTACCTCATCGACGACGACCAGCGGGTCGCCAAGGCCTACGGCGCTGTCTGCACGCCCGACTTCTTCGTCTACGGCCCCGACCGCCGGCTCGCCTACCGCGGAGCCTTCGACGAGTCGACGCCGGGAAACGGGCTTCCCGTCACCGGCGACGCCCTGGCCGCCGCGATCGACCTCATCGCCGGCGGTCAATCGGTCCCCGAGCCACACCGGGCCAGCATGGGCTGCGGCATCAAGTGGCTACCCGGCAACGAACCCACCGGAGATCGCTGATGATCCGACGGCTCCTTCGACGACCTGCTCGAGGCAAACAACGAGTTCGCGGCGCACTTCGAGAACGTCGGGCTGCCGGCGCGCGCCGCCCGTGGGCTGGCCGTGCTCACCTGTATGGACTCACGGATTGATCCCTTCAGCATCCTCGGCATCGGCCCCGGCGACGCCAAGGTGCTGCGCAACGCGGGGGGTCGCGTCACCGAGGACGTCCTGCGCACCCTCGTGCTGGGCGCCTACCTGCTCAACGTCACACGAGTACTCGTCATGCCTCACACGCAGTGCTCGATGGCCGAGTCGACCGAGAACGAGATCCACACCAAGATCGAGGCAGAGCACGACGTCGACACGCGCAGTCTTGAGTTCCGCACGACCGATGACCAGGTGGCCTCGCTGCGTCACGACCTGGTGCGCATGCACTCGTACCCGCTGCTGCCGCGATCGCTGAAGATCGGTGGCGCCATCTTCGACGTGGACACCGGACGCATCTTCCGCTCGGACCCCTGGACACGTCGGACTGACGACCCGAACCCCCGGCCTTGCGCGAGGGTCAGTTGCGGCGGCTGTACGCACCTGACGTGTACGAGGCGAAGTCGAAGGCAACGCCGAGGAAGACCAGGAACCAGCCGAACCCCGACACCTCTTGGACCGGCGCCCAGGCGATGGCCCAGAACAGCGCGGTCCACGGCAGGAAGATCAGGCCGAGCAGCTTCATCCAGAACGAGTCGATCGACTGGTTCACCTCGTTGGTGAAGATCCAGGCGAACAGGAACGCCACGCGGGGACCGACAAGACCCATCAGGGCAACGATGCAGCACATACGGCGACCCTAGTGGGTCAGGCGTCGATGCGGGCCGGGTCGAGGTCGGCCGCACCCTCGATGATGAAGTTTCGTCGCGGCGCCACCTCGTTGCCCATCAGGAGCTCGAAGACGCCCGAGCCCTGCTCGGCGTCGGCAAGCGTGATGCGGCGCAGCGTTCGCTTGCTCGGGTCCATCGTGGTTTCGCGCAGCTGGGCGGCGTCCATCTCGCCGAGGCCCTTGTAGCGCTGGATCGGCTCCTTGATCCGCTTGCCCTTCTTGGCGAGGTCGGCGACGAGCTTCTTCATCTCGGCGTCGGTGTAGGCGTAGATGACCTCGTTCTTCTTGCCGCCGCCTGTCACCACCTCGACCCGGTGCAGCGGTGGCACCGCTGCATAGACGCGCCCTGCCGCCAGCATCGGCCGCATGTAGCGGTGGAAAAGTGTGAGCAGCAGCGTGCGGATGTGGGCACCGTCGACATCGGCGTCGGTCATGATGATGACCTTGCCGTATCGCACGGCATCGCCATCAAAGGTGCGCCCGGAACCGGCCCCTAGCACCTGGATCAGCGCAGCACACTCACTGTTCTTGAGCATGTCACTGACGGACGCCTTCTGGACGTTGAGGATCTTGCCCCGGATCGGCAGCAGCGCCTGGAACTCGGACGACCTGGCCAGCTTTGCGGTGCCGAGGGCGCTGTCTCCTTCGACGATGAAGAGCTCGGTGCGCTCGACGTCATCACTGCGGCAGTCGGCGAGCTTGGCGGGCAGCGACGACGTCTCGAGCGCGTTCTTGCGACGTTGCAGCTCTTTGGAGTGCCGCGCGGCGATGCGCGCCCGCGCGGCCCCGGCGATCTTCTCGAGGATCGCCCGCGCCCTGGTCTTGTCGGCACGCTTCGTGGACGTGAGCACGTTCGTGAGCTCGCGGTGCACGACGTGCGACACGATGCGGGTGGCAGCGGACGTGCCGAGCACCTCTTTGGTCTGCCCCTCGAACTGAGGCTCGGCGAGGCGCACGCACACCACCCCCGTGAGACCTTCGAGCACGTCGTCCTTGACGACGGGGTCTTCATTGACCTTGAGGAGCTTTGCGGCGCGCAGCTGCTCGTTGACGGTGCGCACCAGCCCACGCTCGAACCCCGAGACGTGCGTGCCACCTTTGGGCGTCGCGATGATGTTGACGAAGCTGCGCATCGTGGTCTCGTAGCCGCTGCCCCACCGCAGCGCGATGTCGACGGTGAGCTCGCGCTCGACCTCGGTGGGTGTCATGTGACCCTTGGCGTCGAGCACCGGAACGGTCTCGTGGAAGTGACCGACGCCGTGCAGCCGAACAGGGTCGGCCACCTGCTCGTCGGTGCTCAGGTACTCGACGTACTCAGCGATCCCGCCGTCGAACCGGAACGACTCTTCGATCACCTCGTCGCCGCGTTCGTCGTGCAGTGTCAGCGTGAGCCCTGGCACCAGGAACGCCGTCTGCCGCATGCGGCTGCGCAGCTCGTCGAGCGACACCTCGGCGTCCTTGAGGAAGATCTGGCGGTCGGCCCAGTAGCGAACCCGGGTGCCGGTCTTCTTCTTCGGCGCCTTGCCGACGACCCGCAACCCAGACTTCTTGGTGAAGGCGGCCTCCTCGTCGTCGCCGTCGAACACCCCGGGGATACCGCGCCGGAACGACATGAGGTGGATCTTGCCGCCGCGGTCGACCTCGACGTCGAGACGCGACGACAGCGCGTTGACGACCGAGGCACCGACACCGTGCAGGCCGCCGGACGCGTTGTACGACCCGCCGCCGAACTTGCCGCCGGCGTGCAGCCTGGTCATGACGACCTCGACGCCGGTCAGCTTGGTCTTGGGCTCGACATCGACCGGGATGCCGCGGCCGTCGTCCTCGACCTCGACCGAGCCGTCGGGCAGCAGCCGGATGTGGATGCGATGGCAGTGGCCGGCGAGTGACTCGTCGACGGAGTTGTCGATGATCTCCCAGAGGCAGTGCATGAGGCCCCGTGAGTCGGTGGACCCGATGTACATGCCGGGCCGCTTGCGGACGGCTTCGAGCCCCTCGAGGACGGACAGGTGCTTGGCGGTGTAGCCGGCTGCCTTGCCGGCCGAGGTGGACGCCGCCTTCTTGCGCGCTGGGGCGCCCCCCGACGCGGAGCTGGAGGGGTTGCCGGACCGGGTAGTGGCGCGAGCTGCTGGCACGGTCCTGAGGCTATCTCGCTGGTCCGACCGGGTGACGGTGGCGCTCCGATGGACCCACTTCGGTCACGATCGGCGTGTCGTGAGCCAGATAGCATGATCCTTTGGTGATGGTGTACGCCAACGGCTGAACCCGCCGCTGCCAGCAGCGGGAAGTGTCGGACTGTGATGAGATGTTGTTCTAGGTACCGGAACCTTCCGGCATCGACCCAACGGTCACGTGGCCCCGGCTGCGAGGCTCTGGAGTGAGGAGTGAGGCGACGTGACGACCACACTGGCCCCCGACACCACGCTCACCGCTGCCGACCGCTGCGACAAGTGCGGCGCGCAGGCGTATGTCCGAGTTCGCCTCATCACCGGCGAACTGCACTTCTGCGCCCACCATGCCAAGGAATTCGAACCGAAGCTGAAGTCTGTCGCGGTCGAGATCACCGACGAGACCGCACGCCTCGTCGAAAGCTGACCCCCACCCCGCCGATCCCTCGCAGACCGGCGTCCAGAGCGTCCTAGTGGCTGGCGTTCAGCTGGCCGCCGAGCCGCTGGTGGATGGCGTCGCTCGCCTCGTTGAGACCGGTGATCGTCGCGGTCTTCCCGCGGCGTTCGTACTTGGTGACGATGGCGTCCAATGCCGCGACCGACGACGCATCCCAGACGTGCGCCTCAGACATGTCGATGATCACGTGCTCGGGGTCACCGAGATAGTCGAACTGGTAGACGAGGTCGTTGCTGGAGGCGAAGAAGATCTCACCGTGGACTGAGTAGACCTTGGCGCTGGCATCGGGGTCGTCGACGCTCTCCACGTCCACGAAGTGGGCAACGCGCCGGGCGAACAACACCATGGCCACCAGCACACCGACGATCACGCCGATCGCCAGGTTGTGGGTCAACACCACGACAACGACGGTCGAGATCATCACAAGCGTCTCGCTCTTGGGCATCGTCCTCAGCGTGCGCAGGCTGTGCCAGTCGAAGGTCGACACAGCAACGATGATCATGACGGCGACCAGAACTGCCATCGGGATGATCGCCACGACCTGGCCCAGAGCAACGACCAGGATCAGCAGGAAGATGCCTGCCAGCAGAGTCGACAACCGCGTCCGCGCACCCGAACGAACGTTGATCATGGTCTGGCCGATCATGGCGCAGCCACCCATGCCACCGAAGAAGCCGGTGACGATGTTGGCCACACCCTGCCCCCATGACTCGCGGGTCTTGTTCGAGTGCGTGTCGGTGATGTCGTCCACGAGCTTGGCCGTCATCAACGACTCCATGAGCCCGACCAGTGCGACGGCCAGGGCGTAGGGCGCGATGATGCGCAGCGTCTCGAGAGTGAAGGGCACATCCGGAAGAGACAGGAACGGCAGGCTGGTGGGTAGCTCGCCTTCGTCACCGACGGTGGGCACGGACAGGTTCATTGCCACGACGGTGGCGGTGACCAGCACGATGGCGACCAGGGGCGACGGAACAGCAGTCGTCAGCTTGGGCAGCAGGACGATGATCAGCAGGGACACGATCACCAAGGGGTAGACCAGGGCCGGAACACCGATCAGGTGTGTGATCTGCGCCATGAAGATGAGGATCGCCAGCGCGTTGACGAAACCGACCATGACGCTGCGCGGCACGAAGCGCATCAGCCCGGCGACGCCGCCGAGGGCGAGGAGCACCTGCACGACGCCGCCGAGGATGACCGCGGCGATCAGGTAGCCGAGCCCGTACTCCTTCGCCAGCGGGGCCACGACGAGCGCGATGGCCCCTGTCGCGGCTGAGATCATCGCGGGCGTCCACCGGTGAAGGCGATGGTGACGGCCATCGTGAACGACGCGAAGAGCCCCACCTGAGGGTCGACGCCGGCGAGGATCGAGAACGAGATCGCCTCCGGGATCAGCGCCAGCGCCACGACCAGTCCGGCCAGCACCTCGGTGCGGGCCGTGCGCAGGTCGCGCGGGATGAAGGCCGACAGGCCGGACGGGGCCTCGGTGATGTGTGCGGTCATGGCTCGCCTCAGGGCGTCGTGAACCGGCATGCGCTGGCTCGGGGTTTGGGCCGGTGGGCGTCGATCTGGTGCCGTCGTGCTTCCGGGCGAATCACGGAAGTCGGTGATGAGATCACCGCGACACTGCGCCTCGCTGTCCACGACGGTACCTCACCTGGGGTGGGAGTCCGTAATCGTAGGCTAGCGAACTCAGCGGGGTGTCCGTGGCGAGCAATTCGCTCGCCCCGGAGGCATCACCAGTCGAACCCCTCAGGTGTGGGGCTGCAGCCACTCATCGCTTCGTCTCGAAGCACAGCCACCCGGTTCGTGTAGCGATTCCACTTGACCTTGTTGACCAGCTCGTCCGGGTCGTCCCTGTAGTCAAAGAACTCACGGCCCTTCCGCATGTCGTACTCCACATACATGAAGCGGCGCGTGCGGTAGCCGCAGTACGCAGGGTGCGATGCCGACGACACCGCCTCTAGCACCACGCCACGAGGGCGTGTTGCGCTGAAGAACGACACCCCATCGGGGCGGAAAAGACTTACCCCGGCCGCATCCGCGATCGTCGCAGTCAGGTCCGCATTGGTGACTGGGCTGGTCGACTTCGTACCGGCGGGAATGGCCCCGTTCCAACGGAGGTACATTGGAACTTCGGTTGAGCCCGAGTACGGCTCGTTCTTCTTCGAGAGACCATGCTCACCGAACTGCAAGCCGTTGTCGGACAAATACACGAACAAGGTGTTGTCGACCCGGTCTCCAAGGGCGTTGACCACCGCTTCCACGCCCTCATCAACAGACATGAGGGCTTCGTGTGCGGATGCCTGCTTGGTGATCCACTTCCGCTGACTAAGCGTGGTGTCAGGTCGCCACTTGGGGCGGTTCAACGTCAGGGTGTACGCGGCAGGGTTCAACGTCTCGTTCGGCCAGGTTCCGATGTGGCGGGGGGCAGGCGTGAACGGTGCGTGGGGGCCGGTGGTGGCGTAGTACAAGAACAGTGGTTGGTCGGCAGGTGCGCTGTTGATGAACTGCACCGACTCGCTGGTGATGACGTCGGTGGAGTAGTCGCTGGCCTCACTCCCGTACGAGACGTCGTCCCCTGTGCCGTGCAGGTTGTAGTCGTAATATGCGTTCGCAGACAGAGCCGGTTTGCCGTCTGGGTTATAGATGGCCCTGAACTGGTCCCAACCTGGGGGGACGTATCCGCTGGGGGCCAGTCCGCCGTACCCGTTGAGGTACTTCCCAAACAGACCCGTGCGGTAGCCGGCATCTTGGAGCGCCACGGCGATGGTCCGGTCCTCAGCACCAGAACTGTTGAAGGTGGGCCAGCCTCCGTTGGTTCCGACGTTCTTGTACACCCCGGTGGAACGGGCGTACCGCCCGGAAAGCAGCGCAGCGCGGGACGGACAGCAGATCGACGTGGGGATGATCCCGTTGGTGAGGGTGACGCCTTCCCTGGCGATCAGGGCGCGAACCGCTGGCATGGCGTCCATCGTGCCCTTGGCCTGGTCGTCGGAGACGAAGATGACGACATTTGGCGGTGTCGGCCCGGCACCGACAGCCACGCTGGACGGGGTGACGGAGAACGCAGCAGCCAACACCAGGCTGCCCACAATGACGAAGAGGGATCGCTTCAATGCTCGGGGCTCTCCTAGCGACTCGGGCGGCAGCACTCAGCGGCTGCAAGTGGAGCCCCCAGGCTAAGTCATGCCCCCGACACGTCGGGCCTCAGTCCCCTCGCGGGGGCGACCAGCGAGAAATGCTCCCTGGCTCTGGCGACAATGCCCCTGCAGCGGTGGAATGTCCGGGGTTCGATCGGATGCCACCGCCCCGGACATGTCTAGAGACGGGAGTCGTCCACCTCGATCGACACGGCGACGGCGTCACCGTCGCCCTTGCCACGACGGATCCTCTTCGGCACGGCGAGCAGCCAACCCGCGTTCTTGTCGCGCCAGACACTGGTCGGCCATCGATGGCCGTCGACGGTTGCGATCACCGGTACCCGCCCAAAGGCTCCCGCAAAGTCCGGGGCGAGCTCTTCCGGCACGCTCACGAAGTGCCAGGCGGCTGGTCCGTCCCACTCCACCAGCTTGCCGTCGAAGGTCGCCGCCATGTCGTCCATTGTGACCTGGAGCCCTGACACGTGACCTCGCGCGAAGCTTCTGACTCGCGTGTGTCGATTCCACGCCTGCTGGTTCGTACATAGAGTGAGAGGCCGGACGACCCGACCACCGCATGAGAGGAATGGCCATGACCCAGTACCTGCTCTCGGTCTACGGCGACGAGGCAACGCCAACGACCGAGCAGGTCGCCGAGCCCGCCGTGATCGAGAAGCTGTACGCGCAGGTGGACGTCTTCAACCAGCGCGTGCGTGACTCCGGCGCATGGGTCTTTGCTGGTGGTCTGCAGCCGACGAGCAGCGCGACTGTCGTCCACGCCACAACGATGCGGCGCCGCACCGAAGGCCTCGAACACTCCGTGAAGGAGAGGCTCGGCGGCTTCTGGATGATCGAAGCCGCCGACCTCGACGCCGCGCTTGCCTGGGCGAACGAGGCTCCACTGCCTGTGAGGCCCGGTCGAGGTGCGCCCCTTCCAGGAGGAGCCCGAAACCTGAGTCCCGACAGCTTTGGTGAGACGGGTGGCAGCCATGGCGACGCGGGGTTTCCCCAAACCCTAGACGCAGTGGAGCGCACATTCGGTGAGGCGTCCGGACGCGCCATCGCCACCCTGGTCCGGCTCTTCGGCGACATCGACATCGCCGAGGATTCGGTCCAAGAGGCCTTTGTCGCAGCGGCGGAGAAGTGGCCGATTGACGGCGTCCCGCCCAGCCCGGCGGGCTGGATCATCACGACGGCACGCAACAAGGCCGTCGACCGGTTGCGACGGGAGTCAAGTCGCCACGACCGCCACCGCCAGGCCGCGGTGCTGCTCGCACACCAGGAGTCGCAGGAGGTGAAGGCCATGCTCGCCAGCGGCGTTGAAGACGACAGATTGCGGCTGCTCTTCACCTGTTGCCACCCGGCGCTGGCGCGTCCCGCGCAGGTGGCACTGACGCTGCGACTGCTGGGCGGGCTGCAGACTCCGCAGATCGCCAGGAGCTTCTTGGTCAGCGAGGCGACTATGGCGCAACGCCTGGTCCGCGCGAAGGGCAAGATCCGCGACGCGCACATTCCCTACCGGGTGCCGGACGCCAGCGAGCTGCCCGAACGAATGCCGCAGGTGCTGGCGACCCTGTACCTGATCTACAACGAGGGCTACCTCGCCACCGGGGGCGATGCCGACGACCGCATCGAGCTGCGGGCGGAGGCCATTCGGCTGGCTCGGCTGCTGGTTGAGCTGATGCCGGACGAGCCAGAGGCACTTGGGCTGCTTGCCTTGCTCCTGCTCACTGAGTCTCGCGCAGATGCACGTTGGACGCCTGACGGAGACTTTGTTCGACTCGATGAGCAGGACCGGTCACGGTGGGACTCCAGGCTTATCGCCGAAGGTCGGGCCCTGGTGCGCACGTGCCTGCGACGCAACGCGCCAGGGCCGTATCAGGTGCAGGCCGCGATCGCCGCCGTTCACAGTGACGCCGAGACGGCGTCCGCCACTGACTGGCGGCAAGTGGTCCTGCTCTACGACCAGCTCTACGCGCTGAGCCCATCTCCCGTGGTGGCACTCAACCGGGCGATCGCGGTGGCCGAGGTCGACGGACCTGCAGTCGCACTGCCGCTCGTCGACGACCTACGGCTCGACGGTTACTACCTGTGGCACGCAACGCGTGGCGACCTGCTGGAACGTCTCGGCGAGGCAGAACCCGCACGAACGGCGTTCACACAGGCTGCTTCACTCACCGACAACCCCGCAGAACGCCAATTGCTCGCAGAACGGATCAGCGACATCCCCGGCGAACCTCAGGGGTAACGGCGTGCCTATGGCGATGCAAGGACTCCACAAATGTGGGGTGCGCTAGGTGATCTCGGGTCGTCGCGCGATGTAGACCGTGTTGGACGCCTCTTGGTCAGGGAGAGCGCTCGGGAACCGCACGACCTCCGCCCGCACGTCAGCGAAGACCGTGGCGAGAAGCTGCTCGTACTCTTCGTCGGGCGGGTCGTTCGACCAGAGGCCGAAGACGCCGCCAGGTCGCAGATGCCCGGCAAGACGCCGGACACCATCGAGCTTGTAGAAGTCTGCGTGGCTCGGGTGGAGGAGCTCACGCGGTGAGTGGTCGATGTCGACGACCACTGCGTCGAACGTGCGGCCAGGCGTTTGCGCGTCGATGGCGTCACCCCGGGCGAGAGCGAAGAAGTCGCCATTCAGCAGCCGGCAGCGCGGATCTGTCGTCAGAGCTTCTCCGAGCGGTAGCAGCTGGCGCTCGTGCCAGTCGATGACTGCGTCCAGAGCCTCAACCACCACGAGCGAACGCACCCGCGGGTCGGACAGCACGGTGTGTGCGGTGTAGCCGAGGCCGAGTCCACCGACGACGACGTCGAGCTCGTCCCCGTCGACCTCGAGCAACGCGAGCCGCGCCACTTCGACCTCGGCGGCGACGAAGAGGCTCGACATCAAGAACTCGTCGTCGAGCTTGGCCTCGTAGACCTCGCTGTCCGAGACGGGATCGTGCCTTCGACGCAGGCTGATCACGCCCATCGGGGTCTGACGCGCATCGAGCACCTTGAACCGAGCGGACACGCGTCTCCTTAGGCCGTGGGCTTGACGAAGGGCAGGCCATTGCTCATCCGGCGCTCACACGGACAGCCGGTCGGGCGTCCGCTTCAGTACGGACGGCAGACAGCAGCGGGCACACCGACACCGTGGCTCCCAGCAGCACAGCAGGGCGGGTCGAGGTGATCGACAACGACACAAGCACTCCATCGACATTTCGGGGGGCTACGGCTCGACCCGGCCAAGGTAGCCCACAACGGTGACCTAGCAGACGTTGCTAGGGGCGTTCAGCACCCACTCGCACGCGTCCCGGTGTACTGCCAGCGGAAGTTCCGACCTCCACTCACCGGCGTGTGCCCGTGCTCGGCCAGCACCGCGAGCATGGCCTCGGGTGAGTGGACAAAGGTGCGAAACGTTCGCCGCCGAACGGCGTACCCCAGGTTCTCCATCACCGTCTCGGTGCGCGTGAGGAGGCGAGGTCGGGGGTAGCTGAAGACGAGCGCACGTCGCGCACGGTCGGCCGCCAGACCGAGCAGCGCAGGGAAGTCGGGGTAGCAGCAGACCACACGGTGCAGCACCACGATGTCGGCCGCGGGCGCCGCCGAGGGATCGGCCACCACGTCCGCGTTCCGGCGGCTCACGCGCTCGGTGAGACCAGACTCGGCCAGGAGTCGGGCGGCTTCGCCCTCGTACGCCGTCGACAGCTCGATGTTGGTCGCCTGAGACGCTCCTCGTCGCAGCAGTTCCATGTGCAGGCCGCCGACGCCGCCGCCGATCTCCAGCACCGTGGCACCGTCCAGGCCCTGGTCTGTCGCGAAGTCAGCCATCTTTGCGGCGGTGTCATCGAGCCCGGACGAGCGCAACGACTTGGCCAACCGCCGGGCGTACTTGGACGTGAAGACGTCGTCGTACTCGGCCGGATCACAGCATGCGGTCATGTGCCTAGTAGATCAGCCGCCGAGTTCGGCGGTGGAGTGCGGCATGGGCCGCCGCGCTGCGCGCAGATGCTAGAGACGGGAGTCGTCCACCTCGATCGACACGGTGACGGCATCGCCGTCGCCCTTGCCACCACGGATCCTCTTCGGCACAGCGAGCAGCCAACCTGCGTTCTTGTCGCGCCAAACACTGGTCGGCCATCGGTGGGCATCGACCGTTGCGATCACAGGTACCCGACCGAAGGCTCCTGCGAAGTCCGGGGCGTGCTCTTCCGGCACGGTCACGAAATGCCAGGCTGCTGGGCCGTGCCACTCCACCAGCTCGCCATCGAAGCTCGCGGTCATGCCGCCCATTGTGACGCGGCCCGCTGACACACATCGAACACCTGGAGGCGATCCGACATGCGTCTCCCGTCGCACGGTGGCCACTTCCCAATACCTACGGGCGACTGAGTTCGAAACGGTGCACCATCACCACCAGCTGGACGCGATCACGGGCACTGAGCTTGTCCAGCAGCCGGGCGACGTGAGTCTTGACGGTCGGTTCAGCGATCACCAGGCGCTCGGCGATCTCGGAGTTCGAGAGTCCGTCAGCAACCGCCTCGAGGACATCCCACTCACGCACCGTGAGTCGGGCTACGGCGCGCTGAAGCTCGGCGGGTGATTCTGCCCGCTGCGAGGAGCCCACGAGTCGGAGCGCCACAGCTGGGTCGAGCAGCAAGTCACCCGCCACTGCGGCGTGAACTGCCGCAGTCAACGCCGCCCGGGGGGTGTCCTTCAGCAAGTATCCGCTCGCTCCCGCACGCAGGGCCTCGATGACGTACTCGTCGATGTCATACGTCGTGAGAACGAGGATGCGTGCGGCCGGCCGCTCGGAAATGATGCGTCGCAGGGCTGCCACACCATCGAGCCGTGGCATCCGGACGTCCATCAGCACGATGTCCGGCTCCAGCGAGCGGGCCAGCTCGATCGCTTCGACACCGTCGCACGCTTCACCCACCACATCGATATCGCCGTCTGCGGCGAGGACCATCGCCAATCCGTCTCGCACCAATGCCTGATCGTCGGCGACCACGACCCGGACGGTCATCGTGCCAGGCCCGTCGCCGGGAGCTGGGCTCGCACGCGGTAGCCCGATCCATTCGGACCAACCTCCAGGGAGCCACCCATTGCCTCGACCCGCTCACGCATGCCCAGCAAGCCGTGACCGGTGCCTGTCGTCCCGTTGTCGGACGGCGGCCCGGAGTCATCGACCGTGACTTCGAGCTCGGACCCCGTGCAGACGACGGTGACAGCGGCCGCGTCGGCGCTCGAGTGACGCAGGACATTGGTGAGAGCCTCCTGAACCAGGAGCTCTGCACATCTCACGGTCTCGGGCCTCAGAGTGTCCGATTCGGCATCCACATTCAGATGTACCGCAACCCCCGCTTCCTGTAAGCGGGCAGCGACCGTCTGCAGGTCCGCCACCAGGCTGACGGGGCCTCGTTGTTCGTCGGAGGTGACGTCCTCCCGCAAGGCGGGTAGCAGCCGACGAATCTCGCCGAGCGCCGAGCGCCCGGTGTCGCTGACGATCTGCATGGCCCGACCGGCGCGCGTCGGGTCATCGACCGACAACGCGGATGCGGCCTCGGCCTGCACCACCATGACCGACAAGTTGTGCGCCAGAAGGTCGTGCAGATCGCGAGCGACCGCAAGGCGCTCCTCCACCGCAGCCCGCCGGACGCGTTCCTCGGCCTGTTCATTCGTGGCCCGCACGAGAGCTTCCTTCTGGCGGAACCACACACCGAGGCCGAAGATCCAGAAGATGTTCAGCGCCCACGTCCAGCTGTCGGCGAGAGAGGTGCTCGGGTCGAGGTCGATCTGCAGCAGAACGGTTGCCATTCCGACAGGAAGCGCCACCCAAGCCGAGCGGGGTGACGCGTGGCGGCCACAGGCAAACACCGCCACCGCCAGAGCCAGCGCAGGAATCGAGAGCTGCGACGCCCCCCAGACCCACATGGGCACGGCCAGTGCCGCAGCCAGTGTCACCAGCACGGCGAGCGGGTGATCGATGCGCCACGCGAGCAGCAGAACCGCTGCCGCCGATACCAGACCGACCACCCAACGGGGACCCTGAATCTGGTTCTCCGCGGCGGCAAGTGTCTCGACCAGACTGAGTCCCGCGAGCGGCAATGCCAGCCCCCACCCGGGGCTGAACGGGCTCGTCCACGCGCGCTGCATGCGTACAGAGTGCCAGCGGGAAGGCGCGATCGGGTCCGTCTTGAGGATGATGTGGGTCGGTCTCAGGGTGGAGCAGTTCGGTTCTGTGGACGGATGCCGGGATGGCTCCGTCTCGCCACGCTTCAGGTACCCAACCTGAGGAGACGCCATGAGCACACTGCGCACCGCCGCCCTGACCGCATCCGCCGCCTTGCTCGCAGCATCGGTGGCGACACCTGCCCTCGCCGACGACACCGAGTGGATGCCAATGCCACTTCCGTGTACCGAAGAGCCGTACCTGTTCGCTGCGAGCTCCCCACCGGTCGACTGGGTCCGAGAGAGCGTCACGCCCGTTCGCTACCACGAGCGATCCAGGTTCTCGATCGATGTCGTTGCCGTTCCCGATGGCATCGATGGCCCCACGTACACGGGCCGGATCACCTACGACCACGTCGCGAACGACGGCAGCGCAGGCGAGGGGCACGCGGTATCCACCTTCAGCATGCGGGCTCGACTCGTCGCAGAGGATGGCTCGACCATCAGGGCGCAAGACATCGCCCACATCACAGCGACAGCTCGACCAGACGAGGATCCCGCATCGCTGATCCGGGTCTTCTTTGAGCACGCCCGCTGCTCCAGCTAGGCGCACTAGAGTGCGGTGATCTAGGCAACTGGAGGCAGCGGATGCGTGTTCTGGTGCTGGGCGCCGGCTTCGGCGGCCTGGAGGCGACCGCTCGACTGTCCGACGCGCTGGGCGACGAGATCGACATCACCTTGGTCGACCACGCTGAAGGATTCACCTTCGGCTTCTCCAAGATCGACGTGATGTTCGGCGACGCCACCCCGGACGCCGTGCTGCACCGCTACGCCGATCTCACCAAACCGGGAGTCCGGTTCGTGCAGTCCACCGTTCGCGCGATCGACCCCGAGCATCGGCGGGTGCGAACCGACGCAGGGGACTTCGAGGCCGACGTGCTCATCGTGGCCCTCGGGCGCCGACCTGGACGCCGCTGCGACACCTGGACTGGTCGAGTCGGGCTGCGAGTTCTACACGCGAGCCGGGGCGGTGGCGGCACGCGAGCGGCTCGCCTCCTTTCCCGGGGGCAACGTCGTCGTGCGGCGTCTGCGCACTAGAGTGCGGTGATCTAGGCAACTGGAGGCAGCGGATGCGTGTTCTGGTGCTGGGCGCCGGCTTCGGTGGCCTGGAGGCGACCGCTCGACTGTCCGATTCACTGGGCGACGAGGTCGACATCACCTTGGTCGACCACGCTGAGGGCTTCACCTTCGGCTTCTCCAAGATCGACGTGATGTTCGGCGATGCCACCCCGGACGCCGTGGTGCACCGCTACGCCAGTCTCACCAAACCGGGAGTGCAGTTCGTCCAGTCAACCGTTCGCTCGATCGACCCCGAGGATCGACGGGTGCGAACCGACGCTGGGGACTTCGAGGCAGACGTGCTCATCGTGGCCCTCGGGCGCCGACCTGGACGCCGCTGCGACACCTGGTCTGGTCGAGTCGGGCTGCGAGTTCTACACGCGAGCCGGGGCGGTGGCGGCACGTGAGCGGCTCGCCTCCTTTCCCGGGGGCAACGTCGTCGTGGGGGCGGCGTCACTGCCGATCAAGTGCCCTCCGGCTCCGAGTGAGGCAGCGCTGCTCGTCCACGAACTGCTCACCGCAGCGTGGTGTCCGCGAGTCGTCCTCGGTGACGCTCGTCCTACCCGTCGGTCGCCCGGTACCACCCTCACCCGAGGCGTCCGCGACCCTGCTTGCGGCCTTCGCCGAGCGCGGCATCAGCTGGATCCCCGAGACGTCCGTGACATCGCTGGACGCCGTCCGACGTGTCGTGGGGCTGAGTGACGGACGCGAGCTGCCCTTCGACCTCTACCTCGGTGTCCCGAAGCACTGTGCGCCTCCCGTGGTGGTCGAAGCAGGACTGACCGAGAACGGTTGGATCCCCGTCGACCGGCAAACTCTTCAGACCCGCTTCCCCGACGTCTACGCGATCGGCGACGTGACGAGCGTGGGGACGCCGAAGGCGGGAGCGTTCGCAGAGGGTCAAGGCGCGGCGGTCGCCGACGCGATCATTGCCCGGCACCGGGGCAATGCCGAGCACGACGACTATGTGGGCACCGGGTTCTGCTACCTGCGCTTCGGCGACCTCGGGCTGGCCGAGGTGCACGTCTCCGTGACGTCCGACGGAACTGTGGGACATCTCAACGGCCCGTCACCCGAGCTACTGGCTACGCGGACGGACTACACCGATGAGCGGATTCGACGCTGGTTCGGTTAGTCGATCGATGTCGTCCTGCTCATGCAGGTGGGACGCCGTGCCGCTTCTCCTGCAGTGGGCGCACCTTGGCGTCCAAGGTGGCGTAGCGGTGCACCAGCTCGGCCCGTAGATCGTCGGGCTCGACGATGCCGTCGATCACCAGGTCGGACGCCAGCCGCATCAGGTCGACATCGGCCTCGTACTCCGCCCGCTTGGTCGCGATGTACTCGGCGCGCTCAGTTTCGTCGGTGATCGACGCGATCTTCTTCGCGTACACCGCGTTCACTGCCGCATCCGGCCCCATGACGGCGATGTGCGCCGATGGCAGCGCCAGGCAGGCATCTGGGCTGAACCCCGGTCCGCCCATCGCGTAGAGGCCTGCGCCGTACGCCTTGCGCACGATCACCGAGATCTGCGGAACGGTGGCTTCGGCGACGGCGGTGATCATCCGCGCGCCGTGCCGGATGATCCCCTGGCGTTCCACCTGTGCCCCGATCATGAAGCCCGGCACGTCGGCGAGGTAGAGCAGCGGGATGTTGAACGCGTCGCAGAACCAGATGAACCGGGCGGCCTTGTCGGCCGAGTCGTTGAAGAGCACTCCCCCGCGTACCGCGGAGTTGTTCGCAACGACGCCGACGGCACGCCCGTTGATGCGCGCCAACCCGGTCACGACCTCAGCGGCGAACTCGGGTTTCTGCTCGAAGAACGAGTCGGCGTCCACGAGCCCGTCAATGACGACGTGGATGTCGAACGGCGCCGACTCCGCATCGGGGACGACGGTCGCGTCGAGCGTCGATGCCGGCTCTTCGGCGTCGTAGCGCGGTGGTGCTTCGCGCCAGTTGGTCGGCAGGTAGTTGAAGTAGTACTTCGCGTCAGCGATCGCCTCACGGTCGTCGTCGACCAGGTTGTCGCCGCACCCGGAGACGGTGGCGTGCATCCGCGCGCCCCCCATTTCCTCCAGTGTCACGGTCTCGCCGATCACCACCTCGGCCATCCGCGGTGATCCCAGGTACATGGACGCCCGCTCCTCCACCATGAAGACCACGTCGCAGAACGCCGGGATGTACGCGCCGCCGGCCGCTGACGGGCCGAAGAGGCAGCAGATCTGGGGTACCCGTCCGGAGAGCGCCACCTGGTTCGCGAAGATCCGCCCCGCGCCGCGGCGTCCAGGAAAGAGGTCGACCTGGTCGGTGATCCGCGCACCCGCTGAGTCGATGAACCAGAAGATTGGCAGCTCGGCCGCCAGCGCGCGCTCGGTGATGCGCACGATCTTCTCGACGGTGCGCGCCCCCCACGAGCCGGCCTTCACCGTCCAGTCGTTCGCTACGACCAGCGCTGGACGTCCCTCGACGAGGCCCTGTCCGGTCACGACGCCGTCTGCCGGCAGGTTCCCGGCGAGCGCATTGGCGAGTGCGCCGTCCTCGACAAATGTTCCCGCGTCGAAAAGCAGGTCGACGCGCTCGCGGGCGGTCAGTCGTTCGCTCATGATGCCGCCCCCGTCGTCAGCGGCAGGCCCAGATGCCGGGCGATCACCATGCGCTGCACCTCGGACGTCCCCTCACCGATCTCGAGGATCTTCGCGTCGCGGTAGAGCCGAGCGACGGGCGTCTCCTCCATGAAGCCGTACCCACCGAATACCTGCGTTGCGGTGCGCGTGGCGCGAACCGCCGCCTCGGTGGCAAAGAGCTTGGCCATCGCGGCTGCACGAGAGATCTCGCCGCGTCCGGCTCCCACGTCTTTGAGCTGGGCCGCCTGGTACGTGAGAAGGCGTGCGGCCTCGAGATCCACGGCGAGGTCGCTGATCGGGAACGCGACGCCCTGCCGTGCTCCGATCGGCTGGCCGAAGGTGCTGCGTGTCCCTGCGTAGGCGATGCACTCGTCGAGACATCGCGAGATCAGTCCGACCGACAGTGCCGCGATGGCGATCCGCCCGTCGTCGAGGATGCCCAGCATCTGGCTGAGGCCAGCTCCGCGTGGGCCGAGCAGGGCATCCTCGGGCACGTGGCAGTTCTCGAACGTCAGCCCGTGCGTGTCGGACGCGTGCCAGCCGAGCTTGTCGTAGGCAGGTTCGACGGTGAACCCAGCGGTTCCGGAAGGCACGATCAACGTCGAGATCTCGGGACGTCCGTCGTCACGAGTTCCGGTCCGAGCCGTGATCGTGACGCAGGAGGTCAGCGAGGTGCCGGAGTTCGTGATGAACGCCTTCGTTCCGTTGACCACCCACTCGTCGCCGTCCAGCTCAGCCCGCGTGCGAGTAGCGCCGGCGTCCGAACCGGCATCCGGCTCAGTGAGTCCGAACGACGCGAGCGCGCGTCCTGCGACGAGGTCGGGCAGCCAACGGTCGCGCTGCTCGTCGCTGCCGAAGGTCAGGATCGGGTTGATCCCGAGCCCGACGCCGGCCGAGAGAGTGATCCCCACGGACTGGTCGGCGTACCCGAGCTCTTCGATCGCGATGCAGAGGGACGTGAAGTCGGCGGCGGCGCCGCCGTAGCGCTCGGGAGCGGTCAGGCCGAAGAGACCGAGGTCCCCGAGCTTCGGGACGAGGTGGGCCGGGAAGGTGTGCGTGCGGTCCCACTCCGCTGAGTAGGGGGCGACCTCCGCCGTCGCGAACTCCCTGACCAGGTGACGCAGGGACTCGTGCTCGCTGGTGAAATCCACGCTCATTCCGACGCCTCCCCCGGTTCGTGGCCTTGTGGGCCGACCGGCTGGCTTGTTCCTGAATGCTTGACGTTTACGTCAACGTCAATCAGGCTAACCCCATGACCCCTACCGCTGGCAAGACCCTGAACCGGGAATCTTCGGAATCCAGTCAACAGTGGTCGATCAGCGATCTGGCCGCCGAGCTGCGTGTCACGCCACGAACCCTGAGGTTCTACGAGGCTGAGGGCCTGATCGAGCCGATCCGCGGAGCTGGTGGTTCGCGTACCTACACCCGGCGGGACCGAGCCAGAATGCAGTTGATCCTGCGCGGCAAGCGATTCGGCATGACGCTAACTGAGATCGCCGAGATCATCGACATGTACGACGGTGCGGAGTCGAGCAAGGTTCGGCAGCTCGAACGCGTGGTCAAGCGAGTCACCGAGATCACGGCCGAGCTGACCGAACGCCAGCACGACATCGCGCGCACGCTGGATGAGCTGGACGACGTATCACGGCAGTGTCAGACCAAGCTCCGGCAACTGCAAACACGGAACTGATCGAGGGATCGGAGGACTAGATGAGCGAGGAGTCGCTACCAGTCGTCGAGCAGCGGGGACTTTGGTACGAGGAGCTGCAGGTCGGCGCCCGGTACCGCCACTCCCCCGGCCGCACGATCAGCGAGGCTGACAACACCTTCTTCAGCGCGCTCACCATGAACCAGCAGGCGCTGCATGTTGACGAGGTCTACTCCGCCGAGCAGGAGTTTGGCGGACGACTGGTGAACAGCATGATGACGCTGGCCATGGTGGTCGGGCTGTCGGTGAACCAGCTCACACAGAGAACGATGGTCGCGAACCTCGGCTTCAGCGAGGTGACGTTCCCTGCACCCCTCAGGCATGGCGACACCTTGCGGGCCGAGACGGTGGTGGTCGACAAGCGGCCGTCCAAGAGCCGCCCAGGACAGGGAGTCGTGACGCTGCAGCACGTCGGCTACAACCAACGGGGCGATGTAGTCGTCGAAGCAACGCGGACCACGCTCTGGCGTCTGGATCCGCGATGAAGCCGCTCATCCCCGAATCCGGCCCCGCGTACCTGTTCTGTCCTGCCGACAGACCCGACCGATACCAGAAGGCATCGGACCGCGCCGACTTCGTCATCATCGACCTCGAGGACGCCGTCGCGCCGGCCGGCAAAGTGGCGGCTCGAGAGGCGCTGGCCAACAACCCGATCGACCCCGACAACGTGATCGTACGAATCAACGCACTTACGTCGCCGGAGAGTCTTGACGATCTGGACGTCCTGATCTCGCTGAAGTATCGGCGCATCATGCTGCCGAAGGCCGAGGACGCTGCAGCCATTGCCGCCCTGACGGGGTTCGAGGTCATCGCGCTGTGCGAGACGGCCCGCGGCGTCCTGGCTGCTGCCGAGATCGCCGAGGCGCCAACGGTCGTAGGGCTCATGTGGGGCGCGGAGGATCTGATGGTTTCTCTCGGCGGCTGGTCAAGCCGCCGAGAGAATGGGTCCTACCTCGACGTCGCACTTCATGCCCGTTCGAGTGTTCTGATGGCGGCAGCGGCAGTCGGCAAGCCGGCCCTCGACAGCGTGTACCTCGCCATCGACGATGAATCAGGGCTTGAGAACGAGGCGCGAGAGGCAGCCACGTCAGGTTTCACAGGCAAGGCTTGCATCCACCCATATCAGGTCGCCATTGTTCGTCAGGCATTCAACCCCTCGCCTGAACAGGTCTCCTGGGCACACCGAGTAATTGAGTCGGCAGCGACATCTGGAGTCGCACGGGTGGACGGCCAAATGGTTGACGAACCGCTCCTTCGACAAGCCCGCCGCATCTGCCTCGCTGCTCGCGACACATGACCGGCTGTCGTCTAGATAGTCACTTCGTTCCCAAGCGTCTGCTGAGCCAAACCTCCCCGTGACTCGGTACTCGACCCGCCGCCGCTGCGAGGCTGAGACTCCCCCGTCACCCTCCCGGCGCCGCACCGGCACGTTCGAGCGCGAGGGCACTCCTGATCAGCGTCAGGTGCGTGAACGCCTGAGGGAAGTTGCCGATCAGTCGCTCGTGCTCCTGGTCGTACTCCTCGGAGTAGAGACCTACCTCGTTGCGCAGCATCAGCAGCCGTTCGAACAGCTCGCGCGCCTCGTCGGCTCGTCCGATCAGGGCCAGCGACTCGACCAACCAGAAGCTGCACGCGAGAAAGGCACCTTCGCCCGGCGGCAGACCGTCGGCGGCCTCGTGGTCAGGGATGTAGCGCATGACGAATCCGTCGCGCATCAGCTCGCGCTGAACCGCCTCGACCGTGCCGACGACGCGGGGGTCGTTCGGCGGCAGGAAACCGACCTGAGGAATCAACAGCAGCGAGGCATCGAGCTGCTCCGATCCGTAGTACTGCACAAACGTGTTGCGGACCGGGTCGTATCCCTTGGTGCAGACCTCGTCATGGATCTCGTCTCGCAGGATCTTGAGACCAGGGACGTCCATGCCGACGGACTCAGCCATCGTCACCATTCGGTCGACGGCCACCCACACCATCACCTTCGAGTGCACGAACTGCTGACGCGGCCCACGGATCTCCCAGATGCCGTCGTCGGGCTGACGCCAGTTGTCCCGCAGCCAGGCCGCCACCTTCACCGCTATCTCGGTCGACTCCTGGGCGCCTGGCATGCCGAGCTGTCGCGCGTGGAAGATGGCACTGACCAGCTCGCCATAGACGTCCAGCTGCAGCTGCCCGGACGCGGCGTTGCCCACGCGCACCGGAGCCGAGTTCTCATAGCCCGGCAGCCAGTCCAGCTCGTACTCCTCCAGCCGACGCTCACCGCCGAGGCCGTACATGATCTGCAGGTCCTCAGGGTCGCCGGCGACCGCCCGCATCACCCAGTCGCGCCAGGCGACCGCCTCGTCGAGGTAGCCCGCACCCATCAACGCCTCCAGCGTCAGCGCCGCATCGCGCAGCCAGCAGAAGCGGTAGTCCCAGTTCCGGACGCCGCCGAGAAACTCGGGCAGCGAGGTGGTCGCGGCGGCGACCATGCCACCTGTCGGCGCATAGGTCAGCGCCTTCAGGGTGATCAGCGAGCGCTGCACCGCCTCGGCCCACGGGCCTCGGTAGGTCGACCGCTGCGACCAGTCGGCCCACCATTTCTCTGTCGCGTTCTCGGCCCGGATCGGGTCGATCGGGTCGGGGACCTCGCTCCCACGACTGGTACCAGGTGAGCACAAAGGCGATGCGCTCTCCGGCCTCCACCTCAAACGTCGCCGTCACCTCGGGTGAGTGCGCATCGAGCTGCACGTCACTACGCAGCTCGACGGCATTGGGCCCGGCCTGAGCAATGACGACGTGGCCGTCGCGCTGAACCCACGGCCGCGTCTTTCCGTAGTCGAAGCGTGGGCGCATGGTCATCTTCATGGTGACCCGGCCACGGTGACCTTCCACGATTCGGATGAGTCGGGGGTTGTCGGCACGGATCGGCATGAAGTCGACCAGGCGTACCGCTCCGTCGGACGTCTCCACGTCGGTCTCGAGCAGCAGGGTCTCACCGCGGTATCGGCGCGACGTCCTCAGCACCTCACCTTGCGGAGCGATCGACCAGAACCCGTGATCGTCGGTGCCGAGCAGGCCGGCGAAGCAGGCGTCGGAGTCGAACCTCGGCAGGCAGAGCCAGTCGACGCTTCCATTGCTTCCGACGACCGCTGCCGTCTGGGTGTCGCCGACGATTGCGTACTCCTCGAGCGGAAGCGCCATGACGTCAGCGTGTCGATCGACGTCCCACGAGTCAACCGAGCGACTGGTTCGGAGATGCCCGACCTGCGACGTCTGGCGGACGATCCCGATGTCAGCCACGTCCGGTAGAAACTCCTTCATGAGCCCGCGCCTGCTTCCTGAGTCCCCTGCCTTCGAGTCGACGGCCGAGGAGGCGGTCTGGACGGCTCTGCGCGACCAGCTGCCCGACGATGCCGTCCTGCTCGCGAACGTCGCACTCACCGACCGAAAGGGCGACTGCGAGGCCGACCTCGCCGTCCTGTGGCCCGACGTCGGGATCGTCACCATCGAGGTCAAGGGTGGTCACATCACGCGCGACCCCGACGGCTCATGGGTGCAGGTGGCGAAGAACGGCCACCGCAAGACGATCGACCCCGTCTATCAGGCACATCGCACCCACTACGCCCTCGGCAGCTTCATCTTCGGACACACCTCTCTCACCCACTTGCGCATGACGCACCTGGTGGCCTTTCCCTATACCCATGTCGACCACGACTTCGCCGCACCCGGGTGCCCGCGATGGCGCGTGATCGACCAACTGGACGTCGATGGGAACGCTGCAGGCAGGGTTGCGGCTGCTCTCCGCGACGTTGAGGACGTCCCTGCACCTTCCGCCCACCACATCGACGCCATCGTCGACGCCCTGACCAGACGCCCAGGCGGTCAACGTGCGCTGCTCAGCTTCCTCGCCGAGAACGACGACGCGGTCGAGCACCTCACCGCCAAACAGTCCGAACTTCTGCGAGCCCTGCAGGACGCCCCACGGCTTCTGGTCCGCGGGGGCGCCGGAACCGGCAAGTCGTACCTCGCCCTCGAGCAGGCCCGACGGCTGAGCCGACAGGGTCAGCGCGTAGCCCTCGTCTGCTACAGCCATGGGTTGGCCTCGTTCGTCAAGCGTCGGGTAGCTGGGTTTCCCGAGCCCGATCAACCCGCCTACGTCGGCACGTTCCATCACCTCGGCGTGCAGTGGGGCGCCAAGCCCTACGCCGGAGCCGATCAGCAGTACTGGGACGACGAGCTTCCGGTGGAGATGCTGGGTCTAGCTGCGCACCTGACGGATGCCGAGCGGTTCGATGCGATCGTCGTCGACGAGGCACAGGACTTCGCTGACTCATGGTGGCCGGCACTTCTCGCAGGCCTGCGCGATCCGGAGTCCGGCAGGCTCGCGATCTTCCTCGACGAAGGGCAACGGGTCTTCGGCCGGCAAGGCGTCCCACCCGGCCAGCTCACCCCCGTGAACCTCAACGAGAACCTCCGCAACACCAAACAGATCGCCCAGACATTCGGCTCGCTCGCCCATGAACAGATGAAGTACGGCGGGCTCGACGGTCCGCCGGTCCAGTTCATCCCCTGCGCCACCGACGAGGCACTGAGCACAGCCGACGACGCCCTGCTCGCACTGCTGGACGCCGGTTGGCCACCCGAGTCCATGGCGCTGATCGCGACGGGCAGCCGACACCCCGTCCAGCTCGAGCGAGTGCAGGCGCACGGCACTGCCGGTTACTGGGACAGCTTCTGGGACACCGACGATGCTTTCTACGGTCATGTCCTCGGGTTCAAGGGTCTCGAGCGACCGGCTGTCGTACTCGCAGTGAACGGCTTCCGCGACGAAGAACGTGCCCGCGAGCTGCTCTACGTCGGGATGTCACGCGCTCGCGACCTACTGGTGGTGTGCGCCGACCCCGACGATCTGCGTCGATGGGCCGGCGAAGGCGTCATGAAGCGACTGGGCGTCTGAGCCCGACCTAGCGGCGGTGGTGATGCTGCACGGCCTGCCACACCTGACGCAGACCCATGGCCATCAGGACCGCCCACACACCCGCGCCCCCGAGCACGAACGGGTCGAACGTGAAGATGCCAGCGGCAGCCAATAGGAGGAACGGGACGATCAGCGCGAACGTCGACAAGACCCGACCGAACGGTCCGAACGTGGTATCGCTCTTCACCCACCGAGATGCCTTCGGCTGCGGTCCGGTCGTCATCGGTAGAACTGGCCGAGGCGGTCCCATCCGACCCAACGCCGGCGGCACACCCCCAACCTTCGGAGTGACAGGGACGAAGAAGTCGAACTCGCCATCGACAGGCGTCGTCATGGGTGCTGTATCGACTAGGCCGTACGTCGTCTTGATCAACAACTCGGCATGGGTCAGTGCCGCCTGACGCCGGGGACCTTCGCCTCTGCCCTGCCAGGGGGGCGCAGATGAGACTAGAAGTGGCGGGGATTCACCAGGTTTGCGATGAAAGGGGTCGTCTGATGGCGATCTACACACCGATTCAGGTTCCATCGCCGGAGGTGCAGAACCGCGGTATGCGTCGCACCCCCAACGCACCTCGCCGCGTCCACACCCGAACCGCGCACAACGTCGGGCTCGTCATTGACATCGCGCTCGCAATCATCGTGGTCGTGGCTCTGCTCTTCGTCTTCTTCTGAGCGAGGCGCAGGACAGGTCGAGTCAACACTGTTGACAACAGTACTGACGATGAGCACACTGGGCCGGTGCCCACCCAGACGGAGCAACGCGCCGAGCTCTCCCACGAGCGGATCCTCGACGCCGCCCAGGAGGTCATCGACGCCGAGGGCGAGTCCGCCCTCACCTTTCGCCGCCTGGGCACCCAGCTCGGCGCCGACCCAACTGCTGCCTACCGCTACTTCAAGAGCAAGGACGACCTGCTGCTCGCTCTGGGTGACCGACTGCTCGGTGAAGCCATGGATCAGCTCTCCCCCGGGCAGACCTGGCGGGGCGATCTCACCCAGCTCGCGCACCACCTGCGCGACGCCCTCGTCAGCCACCCGCGGCTCGCCGTCCTGATCAGCGTGCGCACCACGCAGGGCGAGCAGGAGGCCCGCGGTATCGAGCACATCCTGGCCACGCTCGCCGACGCCGGCCTGTCCACCCAGGACGCCGTCCGGGTTTGGCGTGCCCTGGCCGACACGGTGCTGGCATGGTCCGGCTTCAGCGCCGCCTACCTCGCCCTGCCTGACGACATCAAGACTCGCGAGGCCACCTGGACCACCGCTTACCGCCGGCTTCCCGCCGATTCCTACCCGCACATTCACGCCGCCCGTCCCTACCTCGACGAGGACGCCGACGCCTTCGATTTCGCCGTCGAGCTGCTGCTCGACGGCGTCGCCACCCGCATTGCTGCCTCACACCAGGAGAATCGATGAACACGATCAACCGCCGCCAGTTCCTCGCCGGGGCGGGGGCGACCGGAGCCGGCCTCGCCGCGACCGCGATCCCCACCGCAGCCCAGGCCGGGTCAGGCAATGGCCAGGCGACGCGGATCATCAGGAACGCACGCGTCTACGTCGGCGATCGCGCCAACACGATCGCCGAGGCCATCGCGGTGGGTGCCGACGGCACGATCCTCGGGGTCGGGTCCTATCGAAGCCTGAAGCGCTACGTGGGCTACTCGACCGAGGTGATCAACGGGCACGGCGGCACCGTCATCTCCGGCATCCAGGACGGCCACGCACACCCCATGTACGCCGGTCTCGCATCGCTGAACCCGACCATGGAAGACGCCGTCCTCAGTGCAGCCGACGTCCAGTCGCTCGTGGCCACGTTCCTCGCCGATCCGCAGTACGGATCCGAGCCCGACTCGTGGCTCACGGTCGAGGCTTGGAACCCCGCCGGCACCCCTGACGACACCCTGCCGAACAAGGACATCCTCGACTCCCTCGCGACGTCACGGCCGATCGTTCTCAACGGCTCGGACGGTCACAACATCTGGGTGAACAGCAAGGCCTTGCAGATCGCCGGCATCGATGCCAGCACGCCCGATCCGGCTGGCGGAAAGATCGTTCGCGACACCAGCGGTGAGCCCACCGGCGTCCTGAAGGACTCGGCGACCGGACTGGTCACTCAGTACATCCCCGAGACGTCTCCCGACCAGATGTATGACTCGTTCGCGTGGGCCTTCGCGCAGATGGCCGCCGGTGGAATCACGTCGATCTTCGATGCCTGGGTCGAGCCCTGGCAGCTCGGCTTCTACGCAGCCCTGGCCGAGAACGGGCAGTTGCTTCAGCGCACGCACCCGGCGCTGCTGGTGTCCACTCGCAAGGTGGCCAAGCCAGAGGACGTCCTGGCCAAGGTCAAGAGACTGGCCAAGCGGTACAAGGACGTCCCGAACCTGCACTTCGGTCAGGTCAAGGTGTTCATGGACGGCGTCATCGAGTACCCGGCCCAGACCGCCGCCCTGCTCAGGCCGTACACCGATGCCGACGGCAAGCCCACCGACAACTACGGAGAGCTGTACGTCGACGCAGCCACCTTCGGCGCGTTCAGCACCGTCATGGACAAAGCCGGCTGGCAGGTGCACGCCCATGCGATCGGCGATCGAGCCGTGCGTACGGCACTGGACGGCTACGAGATGGCTCGCAAGGCGAACGGCCGGACCGGCAATCGGCACACCATTGCCCACCTTCAGCTGGTGCACCCGAACGACTACCCGCGTTTTGCCAAGCTCGGGGTGATCCCCGACATGCAGCTGCAGTGGGCGTCACGGAACGTCTGGACGATGGAGGCGCTGCTGCCCTTCATCGGCGCCAAACGGCACGCCCGGATGTACCCGGCCAACAGCCTCCTCGAGGCGGGAGCTCGGCTGGCCGGTGGCTCGGACTGGCCGGTCGACCCGCTCTACCCGTGGAACCAGGTGGAGACGGCCATCGACCGAACGGGTCTGTACGGCGAGGGTGCTCCGCTCAACCCCTGGGAGGGCATCACCCGGCGACAGTCGTTGCACATGCACACGCGGGGTACTGCCTACCAGCTGCACCAGGAGAAGACGACCGGCACGCTCAAGGTCGGCAAGCAGGCCGACCTCGTGCTGCTCGACATCGACATCAGCACCTGCCCGGTTTCTGAGATCAAGAACGCCGTGCCGCAGCTGACCTTGCTGGGGGGCGACGCCACCTTCGACCTCGCGACCCAAGCCGGCCGCACGGTTGCTCGCTCGATGCAGTCTGCTGCCGCCGCCAAGAAGCTCGTCACCCAAGGTCAGGGTCGCCTCCGGCACGACCAGCTAGGCGGACGGCATGCCGGTTGCCCCTGCACAGCAGGCGGCGGTCACTAGGGATAATCACGCCATGCATCGTGGGGGCATGGCATCGCTGCTGATCGCGGCCGGCCTGACACTCGTCGCGAGCTGTACCGGCTCGCCCGAGGCTTCCGCTCCAGCGTCCGACGCCTCCACGTCCGAGCCTTCGACGTCGCCATCGTCCAGCGTGGGCTCGGGAAACCCTTCCACCGTGGGCAACCCGACTACCGACCCATCGGCCGCGGAAGCGCAAACCATTCTCGACGACGCCGTTGCCGCCATGCTCAGGCAGGACTCGGTGGGGTTCACCAGTGATGCCCAGAACGTCATTTATGGTGATGTCACGCGGACTACCGCCACCGGCGTTTGGACGCGGAAGCCCCTCGCCTGGAGAGCCACGACGAAGTACGACGGACTGATCGCGGGGACGACGCTGATCGGCGGCGACGCCACGGTGGATTGGATCTATGTCTCATCCCAACCACGACGGGTCTGGTACCGCTTCACACCCAAGGGAGAGAAGCCAGGTATCTGGCTCGCACCGCCCGGATACGGTGTCCGGCCCGGGGTGTCACGCGATGCCCTGACGACCCCACCGGCGATCGACCTGGTCAGGCGAGCCAAGGCGACTGCGGCCTCGTTCAATGGCGACACCGTTGCCATCGCCGGGACCATCCCGACGCCGGCAGCCCTCTTCGAGCTAGGGCTTCAAGGGCACATGAATGACCTGGGGTACGCCGAACGCCTCTCCAAGAGCCGCACCCGCGTGCTCGTCACCATCGGAGCCGACGGCCTGCCCGCGAACCTGGAGTTCACCGGCGGCGGAATCCAGGTAGCCGATCTCGACCTGCCCGACTTCGTCCTTGAGGAGTTTGCCGGCGGCCGCTACCTCGCCGAGTACGGCAAGGCCAACCTCAAGGGCCCGATCAAGGCTCCGAACTGTACTCGGCCCGTAGCGGGCTGTCCCTTTCGCCTGGCCGACCTTGAGCCCGACCCCGTAGCCGACTCGACCACCGTTCAGCATCAGCAGCCGATGTCGACCCAGTTCGGCCTAGGCCCCACGCGCACCTTGTTGGCGCGAGCCAGCTTGCGCATCTGCTTTCGGTACCGGTGCATCGTCCTGTGCGAGAAGTCGGTGTGCGACTGGCAGCGCCACGACCTGTAGCGTTCGTACCGCAACGGGCTGAGCAGGCTCTCGCCATGACCGATCACGTTGCGCACGGCGATGTCGTACTTCGCCATCAGCCACAGGGTCAGCCTGAACGACGCCTTCCGCTGCCGGTCGCGGCTCATCACCATGTGATCCGACGTGCCCACATGCTCGATGCCGATCGCTGTGTTGTTCAGGCCGATCACGTGCCGACAGCGCAGGTCGAGGGGCACCGTTCGGAAGATGCGCCCACGTCCGTCGATGATGAAGTGCGTGCAGATCCCCGGCGACTCATCTCGGTTCTTGGTGTTGTTCGCCATCGTCCACCAGGCGCTCATCATCGTTGGGCCATCCGTGTAGTGCTCGACGATCACGCGCGGCTTCGTCAGCCGGTATCCCCGCTTGCCGTAGTGACGCTTGGAGTAGCGCGCCATCTGCATCTTGCGCCTGTGCGGGAACGGGATGAGCTTGCGGATCATCGACGGCTGCAGGGACGCCACGTCGGACGCCGCACGCCCACTGACCTGCTGATCTGCAGGCGGCGGTCCCGCATCGGCGACTCCGGGTGAGCCACCAGCGGCCAGCGCGAGCACCATGCCGGCAACGGCGACCCCCGACAGCGGCCCGCCGGCAGCATGGGGAGGACGAGCCGAGGAGCGCATGCGGCCGAGGGTACTCCGGGCCGACTCGGCATCGACCGATCGAGGCGCCGCATGGCAGAGTCTGCCCATGCGCATCCTGGTGACCGGTGGCCTCGGCTTCATCGGACGCCGTGTCACGGTCGCTGCGCTCGAGGGTCTGCACCATGTCCGCCTGATCGACCGCGTCCCCACCTTGCCCAGCGACTCCCCCGTCGAGGTCATCGAAGGCAGCGTCACCGACCCCAAGGCTGTCGACGCGGCGCTCGACGGCATCGACGTCGTGTGCCACCAGGCCGCCAAGGTCGGCCTCGGGGTCGACCTTCAGGACATGCCCGAGTACGTCGCCGACAACGACTACGGAACGGCCGTCCTGCTGGCCGGCATGACGCGCCGCGGCATCGACCGGCTCGTGCTGGCGTCATCGATGGTGGTCTACGGCGAGGGCCGCTACGACTGCGCCGAGCACGGACAGCAGCCGGCTGCAACGCGCAGCGAGGCCGCTCTGGAGGCCGGCCAGTACGACCCTGTCTGCCCGCTGTGCGACGCCCCGCTGACACCTGGGCTGGTGCAGGAGAATGCGCCGTTCGACCCACGCAACACCTATGCGGCGTCCAAGATCTCCCAGGAGTACCTCGCCACGATCTGGGCGCATCAGACGGGTGGGCGCGCCATCGCGCTGCGCTACCACAACGTCTACGGTCCTGGCATGCCGCGCGACACCCCTTACGCCGGCGTCGCCAGCATCTTCCGCTCAGCGCTCGTCAGCGGTCAGGCGCCGCGTGTCTTCGAGGACGGCAAGCAACGTCGCGACTTCGTGCACGTCGATGACGTGGCCAGGGCCAACATCGCCTCGATCAACGCCGTCACCCGCGACAGCACCGAGCCGTTCCAGGCCTTCAACGTCGGTTCAGGCGACGTGCGAACCGTGCACGACATGGCGTCGGCTCTGGCAAAGGTCCTCCACGGACCAGATCCGGTGGTCACCGGAGAGTTCCGACGCGGCGACGTGCGGCACATCACCGCCGACTCAACGCTGCTGCGACGCGAGCTGGGGTGGCGGCCCGAGATCTCGTTCGAGGACGGGATGCGCGAGCTGGCGAACGAGCCCGTCGAGGCCTGACTGCCCTCACCAGGGGGTGAGGACCAACGCCTGCACGCCGATCACCACCACGGCCTGGGCACCGAGCCACCACCGAACACGCGTGCCGGGATCGCGACAGTGGCCAGCACCACCCACGCCCCGAACGGCAACCAGATCCGCTCCACCTCGCCCTTGCTGAGGCCACCCACCGTGGCAATGAGCGCGGCGGCGAGCGCGGAGGTCGAGACGACCGCGACCGTGTTCTCCGGGTCGCGGAGCCAACCGAGCCTCCAGAGCCTCGCGGCATCACCAGGTAGCTGCAGGGCCGCCAGGGCGCGCCGAACGCCGACGATCGCGGCCGGCCCCACGGCCAGCGCGAACGCCGCAACGTTTGCCCAGACCCAGTACGAGTAGAGGCGCACTCCACCCAGGCCGTCGGCGTACCGCACCACCACCAGCTGGTAGCCCTCGAACCAGTTGAAGCCGGCGACGGTGACGCCAACGACCACGACCAGCACACCGGACGCCGCCGCCAGCGCCAACCTCCACGTGCCCCGGGTCAGCAGCACAGCAGCGGCGATCCCGAGCATCAGCACCATGCCGTACGAGAGGTAGAGACCCACACCAAGCAGCAGACCGGCCCCCATGGCCACCGCCCAGGACCTCCGAGCACACGCCACAGCGGTCAGAGCGACCGCCCACGCCGTCACACCGAGGATCAGCGCATCACCCGAGACCGCCACCCACACCGCACCCGGCAGCAGCGCAGCAAACGGCGCCATGCGGCGTCCGGCGTCAGCACCGGCCAGCGCCCGGGCGGCGACGACGAGGGCAGCTGCCGTGGACGCCCCCACCAGCACCAGCACCACCGCTGCCGGCCCGGTGCCTTCAAGACCGAGCCGGTCGAGGGCCACGAACGGCGCCATGATCCCCGGGGGGTGGCCCGCCACATGCGTCGGCCAGCGATCGACCGCATCAACCGGGATACCCGCGGTGAACCCGCCCAACAGGTCGCTCCACCGATCGACCTGCGGCACCGCGGCCAGGTAGTCGTACTTGCTCGTGAGTCGGTCGGCGAACGCCGACTGCCACGGATCCATCGCTGCAATGGCGACGATCCACACCGTCGCCCCTCCCCACGTCAGCCACGGCAACCACCTCCAGCGCACTGCCGACGCCACCCGTGGAGCGAAGGTGACGGCCGCCACCGCGAGCGCCAGGGCAACCAGCCCGCCGGCGGACCACCGCGGCAGCCACTCCCCCTGCAGAGGTGGTGCGCCGGCATGGACCTGGTCGACGCCCTGCTCGAGCCGGCGCCCGACGATGGCGGCGGCGAGGACGAGGAGCCCCACGAGAGCGATGGCGACCATGTCCCACAGGTCGCTGCGGTCGAGGCGGCCAGCCGCTTTCCGACCATCCGGATCGGCACTGGGCACCGGGGGCTGGGACACCAGGTCATCTAAGCGCAGCCGACCGGCCGGCACCGACCAACCACGGCATGAGCGCACCCCGTAAGCAGGCCGTAAGCGCAACTGCCGAGCGCCATCGCCCACTTTGCGCCAAGGTAGGCATGTGTTCGATGTCGTCCTGCCCGCGCTGAACGAAGCCGCAGCCCTCCCCCCGCTGCTGAGCGCCTTTCCCGATGGCTATCGCGCGATCGTCGTCGACAACGGCAGCACCGACGGGACGCCCGACGTTGCGCGCGCCCACCACGCAACCGTGATCGCTGAAGCCAGCCCTGGGTACGGGGCCGCAGTGCACACCGGCATCGAGAACGCGACGTCAGAGATCGTGGTGGTGATGGACGCCGATGGCTCCCTCGACCCCATGGCACTACCCGCCCTGGTGAAGATCGTCGCCGACGGCGACGCCGACCTCGTCATGGGGCGCCGCCGCCCGACGACCGCGGCCGCCTGGCCATGGCATGCCCGCTGGGGCAACCGGGCACTGGCATTTCAGCTCAACCGGAAGCTCGGCACGACCTTGTCCGACATCGGCCCGGTGCGGGTGTTCCGGCGCGAGAGCTACCTTGCGCTCGGCATCGAGGACCGGCGGTTCGGATACCCGTTCGAGACGGTCGTGCGCGCAGCGAACGCCGGGTGGCGGATCCGTGAGGTCGACGTCGACTACTTCCCCCGGGCCGCAGGGACGACCTCGAAGGTCAGCGGCTCAGCACGCGGTACCTACCGAGCCGTGCGCGACTTCTACCGGGTGCTGCCATGACCGCCGCAACGAGGCCCGACTTCACCGTCCTCGTCGTCGCCAAGGCCCCGGTGTCTGGCCTTGCCAAGACCCGCCTCTGCCCACCCCTGACATCTGACGGCGCAGCCGACGTCGCCGCTGCCGCTCTTCTCGACACCTTGAGTCTGTCCACCCAGGCGACAGAAGGGGACCGCAGCAGGGTGGTCGTCTCGATGACCGGCGACCTCGCCTCCTCGGCCCGGCACGCCGACCTGGTCGCCGCGCTTGCCGGATGTCACGTCGTCGAGCAACGCGGAGCCACCTTCGGCGAGCGGCTGCGCCATGCGCACGAGGACGCGGCCACGCTCGGTGCTCGGGCCCCCGTCGTCCAGATCGGCATGGACACCCCGCACGCCGACCCGACGCACCTCGTCGACGCCGCGCGGCACGTCAGCGACAGCGCTCGCTCAGCAGCCATCGGCGGGGCAACCGATGGTGGCTGGTGGCTGCTGGCGCTGACCGATCCGGCCCACGCACTCGCCCTCCTGGACGTGCCCATGTCGCATCCAGACACCGGGTCGCTCACGCGTTCGGCGCTGGCAGCGAAGGGACTGGCGCTCGGCGAGGTCGCACCGCTCTGCGACGTCGACACCTGGGACGACGCCACGGCAGTCGCGACGAGCCACCCGAAGACGCTCTTCGCCGCTGCCGTTCGGCACCAGCGCACCAGAGCCGGGGCGGCCGTATGAGTGCGATGGCCGCTTACGAGTCGGTGTTGCGATCAGGCAGCGAGTTCTGGGTGCGCGTACCGGACGGGCGTCTGCTCGCGCTCCCCGTGCAGCGATGGCTCGACGACGCCACGCCCTGCGACGGCGCCATGCTCGACCTGTGCGTCGGCCCGACTCTCGACATCGGGTGTGGCCCAGGACGACTCACCCGCGCGCTCACCGATCGAGGCATCGACGCTCTCGGCATCGACCTGTCAGCCGAGGCGGTCCGCCTCGCCGTGTCGCGAGGCGTGCCAGCGCTACAGGCCGATGTGTTCGCTGAGCTGCCCCGCGAAGGCACCTGGGCCAGCATCCTGCTGGCCGACGGCAACATCGGGATCGGTGGCGACCCGGTCCCCCTTCTGCGCCGATGCACCGAGCTGCTCACCGTCGACGGCTCTGTGATCGTCGAGGTCGACCCACCTGGCTCCGGCATCACCCGCGGGCGCGTACACGTCACCGCCGACGGACTGCAGGGCTGGATGCCCTGGGCCACCGTCGCCGCCGAGGCGCTGCCCGCCGTGGCCGCCGATGCCGACATGGTCGTCCGGACGTCGACCGTCACCCCCTCCGGGCGCCACATGGCCCAGCTCGTGCGTGGACGGCCCACCGCGTGAGCGACCGCAGACAGATCAGCCTGCCCCCGCGCGAGGAAGAGCTCGTCGGCCATCTGCACGACGAACGCGTCGCCGCGCGGCTCGGTCTGGCTCTCGGCGATCGCCTTCGGCATCTGCTTCCTCACCGGACTGATCAGTCACGCGATCCAACAGCCACCGTGGTGGTTCACCTGGCCGACGCGTCCGGTCAATCTCTACCGTGTCACGCAAGGCGTGCATGTCATCACCGGTATCGCCAGCATTCCGTTGCTCTTGGCCAAGCTGGCCACCGTCTATCCCAGGCTCTTCACCTGGCCACCCGTTCGGTCCGCGCCGCACGCCCTGGAGCGCCTCAGCGTTCTCGTGCTGGTCGGCGCCGCCTTCTTCGAGCTCATCACCGGCCTGCTCAACATCGCCCACTGGTATCCGTGGGGCTTCTTCTTCCCGACCGCCCACTACGCGGTCGCCTGGATCGCCGTCGGCGCCATCGTCGTGCACATCGCGGTGAAGCTGCCCGTCATCCGCAGGGCGCTCGGCGAGCGCATGGACGAGAGAGACGATGGTCACGACTCCGCTGACGGACCGAGCCGTCGGCTCTTTCTGGCAGGAGTCGGGGCCGGGGTCGTCGCCGTCGTGGTCGCCACCGCCGGCGCCACCGTCCCCTGGCTGCGACGAGTCTCGGTGCTTGCTGTGCGAACGGGCGAGGGCCCTCAAGGTGTGCCGGTCAACAAGAGCGCCGTGGCCGCTGGTGTCGTCGACACCGCGTCAGACCCGGGCTTTCGGCTCGAGGTCGCCGGCCCGGACGCCGTCATCTCACTCTCGCTGGACGACCTCCGCACCATGCCCCAGACCACGGCCGATCTGCCGATCGCGTGTGTCGAGGGGTGGAGCGCCTCCGCGACCTGGCGAGGCGTCCGCGTGCGCGACCTCGTCACAGCGAGTCGGTGGCTCACCCGACCAGGACGTTCGCTTCGTCTCGTTGCAGGAGTCGGGTCTCTACGGACAGAGCCTGCTTCCTGCCCTGCACGCTCGCGACGACCTCAGCCTGCTCGCCCTTGAGATCAACGGCGAAGTGCTCGACCTCGACCACGGCTACCCCTGCCGCCTCATCACAGCGAGCCGACCAGGAGTGCTGCAGACCAAGTGGGTGCGCCGCATCGAGGTGGTCGCGTGAGCAGCGGACGCCCGAGTACCGGACGCGTGAGTGCTGGACGCCTGGGTGTCGGACGCACTGTGCTCGCGTCGGTCGGCGTCGCCCTGATGGCGTTCGGTGCGTGGCTCGTCGTCGCCGACAACAACCCGCTCCAGGTGGCGCCGTGGGTTCTCGCGCCCGTGCTGGTGCACGACCTGTTGATCGCGCCGGTGGTCCTGGGACTGGTCTGGCTGGGTCACCGCGTCCTGCCCCGCTACTCCCAGACACCTGTCCTGATTGCCCTCATCGTGGGCGGGGCACTCACCGCCGTCGCCGCATCAGTCCTGACCCGCGCGGGTGCCCGCCCCGACAACCCGTCGCTGCTCGACCGCAACTACGTGGCGGGGTACATCGTCGCGCTTGCTCTCACGATGCTCGTGGCACTCATCTGCGTCATCGTGAACCGGCGCCGTACGCTGTCACCCCGGAGGGCGTCATGACATCTGGGCCAGTGGGCATCATCGGCGGCAGCGGCCTGTACGAGCTGCTGGACGCCCCCACCACTCATGCAATCTCCACCCCCTACGGTGCCCACGCCGAAGGGCTGACGACCGGTGCCTTCGCCGGCCGCGAGGTCGCGTTCATTCCGCGACACGGCCTCGGACATGCTCTGCCTCCGCACCGGGTCAACTACCGCGCGAACCTCTGGGCGCTGGCTTCGCTGGGTGTCACCCAGGTCATCGCGCCCTGCGCTGCAGGGTCGCTGCAACCGGACCTTGCGCCCGGCGCCTTCGTCGTCCCCGACCAGGTCGTCGACCGCACCAGTGGTCGGGCGGGCACCTTCGTCGAGCACGGCGCCGTGCACGTGCGCTTCGCCGATCCCTACTGTCCCGTCGTGCGCGCCACCCTGGGCGACGCCGCTCGTTCCGCCGGTGGCGATTTCGCCGACGAGGGGACGATGGTCGTCATCGACGGACCGCGGTTCTCGAGCCGGGCCGAGTCGGCCTGGCACCAGCGGCAGGGGTGGCACCTGGTCAACATGACAGGCCAGCCAGAAGCGGCGCTCGCGCGCGAGCTCGCCCTCTGCTACGCACCCCTCGCCGTCGTCACCGACATGGATGCCGGTGTCGCCGGCAACCCTGCGGTGACCCAGTTCGACGCCTTGGCCACCTTCGCGCGCTCGCTGGAACGCTTGAACCACGTCCTGGACAAGGCAGTGCGTGGTCTACCCGAGCACCGCGAGTGCCAGTGTGGAAACGCGCTCGAGGGCATGAGCGTCGACTACCTTCCGCGGGACCAGGGCGGCGGAGTTAGGGCGTGACCGTGAACGGAGCGCGCGCCAGTTCTTCGTAGCTGTCGTCCTTCAGAAGCACGACGTCATACTCACCCGGGGGAAGAGGCCAGCCCCCCCACTAAACGCGTCGTCGATCATCGCCTCGGCCGTCGATCGACGCGTCGGTGTACGCCCACAGCTTGTAGTACGCCACGTTCGGATCAGCGCCCCGCCTGTAGACACCGAGCCAGTCCCACTTGTTGCCGGGCGCATCGACCCACGAGACGTCAACGGGTTCGCCGACGTCGTATGCCTTTCGATCGATGGACAACACCGGCCCGGCTCCCGGTTCTCGAACCCAGAACTGGTCGACCGCCTGTGCGTCTCCGCTACCAGCGACGAGCGAGTACACCCCGGGGTCGAGGCCGGACGTATCGATTGATGTCGATCCGTCCACGTCCACATCGCCCGTCACAGCCTCCACGTCAACGTCCTCCGAGTCAGCCGTCACAGATGACGGTGGCGGATCCGCGAAAGCGTTGACCTCCAGGCTGTCACCCTGCTCGACGAGTCGCTGTGCAGGCGCCACATAGGGCGCGGACTCAGCGAGTGGGATGCCAAGGGTCGACACCACAGCCCGGTGGTCACCGGGCCAAGGCGAGACCGATATGTCAGTCGCCGCGGAATCCGCTTCGCCTACCACCTCTGAGTCGCTCACCGTTATCTGGTCGCTGACGAATGTCAGGTCGATACGGTCAGCCGGCCTGCCAGCAGGGCCAGGGTTGTAGCTGCCCACCTTCGGACGGCTGGCCGGCCAGGTGAGCCCCTCGTCGGTGGCGGGGTCAGGGTGCACGGCGCGATAGGCGTCGACCAGACCTGCCTCCTCAGCCGCCAAGGACACCGGCCACTGCACGGGGATGATCTGGTCGCGCAGGCCCTCGGTCTCGGCGGTCCAGTCGAGGTGGGACGGAGCGTTGAAGTCGCCAATCAGGACGACGGGGATCCCATCGTCCTGCAACCGGTTCACCGCGTCCAGGGCAGGCGCCAGTGCCTTGAGCCGGCCCTTCTCTGCGGCGACCAGCTCCGCTTCGGACGCGCCGGCTGCTGCTCGGTTCGGCCCATAGGGCGCGGACGGCAGGTGGACGTTGACCACACCAAAGACTGCGCCGGGTTGAACCGCGACGAGCACCTCAGGTGACTGCGGATCGGCCGGCGTCACCAGCGGATAGCGCGCGATCGTCTGGGTTCGGCGGTCGCAATAGCTCCACCCCACCGCCTTCGCAATCCTGCAGGTGTTGCCGTAGGCCTCCTGCAGTGCCACGACATCGGCATCGGCCGCCTCGATCGCAGCGGGCACGCTGTCGAAGTCGACGAGCGTTCCCCCATACTCGATGTTGAACTGCATCACGTGCACCGTCGCTGGCTCTGCCACCGTCGGCTCCGGTTCGGCGCCAGTGCAGGCCGTCACACCGACCGCCGTGACCACGACAGCCCCTACGAGCCACCCCTGCTGCCGTCGTCGCATGCGCGCACCCTACTCGTTCACTGAATACCCGTTCAGCGAACGAACGATCTTGGGGTTATGTGGGCGATCGCGACCGCATGCGCGAGAATGTGCCATCGCCCGTCAGCCCCCGGAGGTTCCTCGTGCCCACCCATGACGCCCAGCTCTTTCTCGCCGGCCACTACGTCGACGGCGACACCGACGACGTCATCACCGTCCACTCCCCCGTCACAGGTGAGCACCTCGTCGACCTCCCCGTGCCGTCCGAGGCGCAGGTCGACACCGCAGTGGACGCGGCGCGCGCAGCCTTCGACCAGTACCGGCACTGGTCGGCTCAGGAACGCGCCGACCTCTGTCACCGGGTGGCCGACCTGATCGAGGCCAACTCCGACGAGCTCGCTCACCTGACCACGCTCGAGCAGGGCAAGCCGCTGCACGCCGAGGCGCACGACGACGTCGAAGACACTGCGAGCCTCTTCCGGGTGTCGGCCGAAGACTCACTTCGGCTCTACGGCGAGACCATTCCATCCAGCGAGCGCAACAAGCGCATGTTCACGTGGCGTGCACCGATCGGGGTGTGGGCCGGCATCACACCCTGGAACTTCCCGTTGATGATCGCCGCCGAGTTCATCGGCCCGGCCCTGGCGACCGGAAACGCCATCGTCGCCAAGCCACCGTCAATCACCCCGCTTGCCGCCCTCAAGCTCGGCGGCTCTGCTCGCCGAAGCCGGCGTCCCTGAGGGTCTCGTGTCGATTCTTCCCGGCGAAGGCGCGGTCGGAGAGCGTCTCGTGACGCACCCCGGTGTCGACGCGATCGGCTTCGTCGGATCGTCGGCAACAGCAGAGAAGATCGTCAGGGCTGCCGGCCTCAAGCGCTCGCTCATGGAGGCATCCGGAAACGGCCCGGTCGTCGTGCTGGCCGATGCCGACATCGCCAAAGCGGCAGAGGCGGCCGTGTACGGCGCCTACTGGAACGCCGGCCAGGTCTGCTGCGCCACCGAGCGAGTCATCGTCGATGCCTCGATCAAGGACGAGTTCGTGCAGGCAGCCCTCAAGGCTGCCGAGGCTGTCTCGCTCGGCGACCCCTTCGCCGATGGCACCACGATGGGGCCGCTCTGCAACGAGATGACGGCGTCGAAGATGGACGCCCACGTGGCCGACGCCGTTCAGAGTGGCGCGTCCGTGCTCGCCGGTGGGCAACGGCGGGGCGGGCAGCCGACCGACCTCTACTACGAGCTCACCGTGCTCGACGACGTCACCGAAGACATGCTCGTGTCCCGTGAGGAGTCGTTCGGGCCGATCGTCCCGGTCATCGCCGCCGACGGTGACGACGAGGCGCTGCGCATCGCCAACTCCGACGCTCTCGGGCTGCAGGCGGCGGTCTTCACCCAGTCTCTGCAGCGAGCCTTCCGCTTCAGCCAGGAGATGCGCGTCGGCTCGGTCGTCGTCAACGACTCGACCGACTACTTCGAGAACGCGCAACCGTTCGGCGGTGCCGGTGGAACGCGTACCGGATGGGGACGCGTCGGCGGCCTGGCCCAGCTGCGCGACATGACCGACGTGCGCACCACGGTGATCAGCCTCGACTGACCCACCAGCAGTCCCGCCGATGGGGCAGGCTGTCGCCCATTGTCGGCAGTTGCCAACCGGAAGGTCTGCTGTGTCCCATTCCCCGTCCACGTCGTCGTGGTCTCCGTACCCCTCCGAGCCGCGTCAGCGGCGCGCCACCATGATCCGCGACGGTTTCGTGGTGCTCGCCCTCATCCTGCTGGCCTGGTGCGGACGCGGGGTGTTCCGGCTCGTCGACAACCTGCGGGCCGTCACCGATGCCGTCGACAGCGCCGGGTCCTCGGTCCAGGACGGCTTCGGCGCCGCCGCTGATGCGCTGTCGGGGACGCCGGTCGTGGGTGACGACATCGCCGGTGCCCTGGAGTCGGCCGGGGCCGCGAGCGGTGGGAACGTCGTCGACCTCGCCCTCACCGGAGACAGCGCCATCCACCGTCTCGCCCTGGTGCTCGGGCTTCTCACCTTTCTGATCCCGGCAGCGATCATGCTGATGCTCTACCTCCCGATGCGGGTCGGGCAGACGAGGCGACTGCGGGCGTCACGCCTGGTCTACCGCGACGAGCACAACCCCGAACGCCGCCGCCTGCTCGCCACGCGTGCCGCGATGTCGCTGCCGACCGATCACCTGCTGCAGTACAGCCCCGACCCGATCGGCGACCTCATCCGCGGCGACCACGACGCCCTCGTGGCGGCGCTGCTCGCCGACGCGGGCCTTGCCGCCGCCCAGCCCGCCAGCGCCTGATCCGGTTCCGATCCGGCGACAGCAGACATAGGGCCCTTGCCAGGCAGGGGTCCGCACCACTAGTCAGGGAGTACCGACCACGAAAGGTGGCTGTGAATGGCTCTGCTCACCCTGGGCGTCCTCGGAAACTCCAGCAAGGAGAACGAGAAGCGTCTGCCGATCCACCCGCTGCACATCGAGCGGATCGATGAGGACCTTCGCGCCCATCTGTACCTCGAGCATGGCTACGGAGACCGGTACGGCGTCCGCGACAGCCACCTTGCCCCGCTGGTCGCCGGCATGCTCACGCACGACGAGATCATCGCCGCCGCTGATGTCGTGCTGCTCCCGAAACCGACGGTGGCCGACATCGCCGGGCTCCGTGACGGCCAGGTGCTGTGGGGCTGGCCACACTGCGTCCAGGACGCCCCGCTCACCCAGATGGCCATCGACAAGCGCCTCACCCTGATCGCCTGGGAGGCCATGAACCACTGGACGCCGCACGGCACCTTCGTCGTGCACGTCTTCCACCTCAACAACGAGATGGCCGGCTACTGCTCGGTGCTGCACAGCCTGGCGCTCACCGGGTCGACCGGCCACTACGGCCGACCCCTCAAGGCTGCGGTGATCGGCTTCGGCAACACCGCCCGTGGCGCGATCACCGCCCTGCAGGCCCTCGGCGTCCACGACGTCACCGTGCTGACCACGCGCGACGTGACTGCGGTCGCCTCGCCGATCCCTTCGGTGGTGCTCGACCACCTCCACCGGCGCGAAGACGACCCCACCCGCACCCAAGTCCTCGTCAACGGCAAGTACGTCAGCGCCGCTGAGTTCCTCGCGGGCCACGACATCGTCGTGAACTGCGTGCTCCAGGACACCGACCATCCGCTGATGTTCGTCGACGACGAAGAAGTTGCCCATTTCCCGGCCGGCTCACTCATCATCGATGTGTCATGTGACCTCGGCATGGGCTTCTCGTTCGCCGATCCCACCTCGTTCGAAGATCCCATCTTCACCGTTGGCGACGGCGTCACGTACTACGGCGTCGACCACAGCCCCGCGTACCTCTGGAACTCGGCCACCTGGGGCATCAGCGAAGCCCTGCTGCCATACCTTCGCTCGGTCATGGAAGGGGCGCGCGGATGGGACGCAGAGCCCACTGTCCTGCGCGCCATCGAGATCCGCGAGGGTGTGATCCAGAATCCCAAGATCCTGAGCTTCCAGCGCCGTGCCACGGACCACCCGCACCACCACGTCGAGAACGTGTGAGCTCTCTGGGGCTATAACCCAAGAGACCTTTCACGTTGTCAGGGGTTGGTGGGCGACCCAGAGCTCCTCAGCCGGCCATTTACCGGCCCACTCGGCGCTCACGATCTCGTAGTAGTCGGGGGCAGACGCGCCTGCGGGCGGATACAGCTCGTGCAGCGCTTCCACGGTGAACCCGTGGCGCCGCAGGACCGCGATCCACTCGCCGTGACTCAGGTGGTGCTCAACGCCGCCACCTGGCCAGGCGACCGGCGACAGACCCCGTTGACCGCGTAACAGGCGCTCCCCGGCCACGCCGCCCTCCGCCGGCACACAGAGGGTCGACAACAGACTGTTGACGAGAAAGACCAGCCGACCGCCGGGCCGCAGCAGACGGGCGGCCTCTTTCACCCATCGGTCCGGCTCGCACCAGACGCCGGCACCGTGCTCACTGACCACGAGGTCGAAGGCCCCGTCCGGCAGCGGGACGTCTTCGGCGTTCGCCTCGACCAGGGGAAACTCCAGCCCGTACTCGAGCTGGCAGTCCCGCGCCGTCTCGAGCTGCGCGGGCGTGAGGTCGACGGCTACCGGACGCGCACCCGCACGCATCAGCCAGGCCGAGAAGTAGGCGCTTCCGCAGCCGAGCTCGACGACGTCCAGACCGGCAACATCTCCGAGCACGCCGAGCTCGTCGTCGGGGACGCCGAACAGCCCCCAGAGAACACGGTCGGACGCCCACTTGGACCTCGCGTCGCCGTCGGTGTGCTGGGCATTGACGAGCGTCCAGACGTCCCGATTGCGTGCCAGTCGATCCACGAACCGTAGCCTCGCCCCATTGATCACGTGACGGCTGGGCGCTACGTCCGATGACGGGACGAAGGGCGATCAGAGGAGACAGCGGGGATGACGCTGGAGAGCTCAAGCGGCGTGGATCGGGGCGACGTCGAACCGTCGTCGTGCCATCAGATATGCAGGGCGACTGCAGGGCAACGCTGGCCGCCTACTTCCCAATGAGTAGCCAGCACGGAACTGAGGGCTGCAACTACCTGCTGGCGTGACGTCGACATGAACACCGTCGACGGCTACGCGATGTCGTCGTGGAGCGGGGCTACGGCGACTCGTCATGACGCAGACTTCAACACACTGCGCGATGCGCATGCAGCCGGCAGCGTCTCATGCTTGCGACTCGAGTGGGAGGACGGAACGACGTGTCGCCTCCGGCAGATCCTTCGCCGGCAGCTCGCTCGACTGTGGACATGGGATGGACGCCTTGTCGGACCGAGCTGGAGTTCATCGTCTTCGCGACAGCTAGAGCAGGCCTGGGACAAGGGCTACCGCATCTCGAGCCGGCCAACCAGTACAACGTCGACTACTCACTCTGGGCACCGCACGGGTGGAACCACTGCTCCGGCGAATCCGCAACTCGATGCAGGGCGCTGGGCTGTACGTCGAGTCCGTGAAGGGTGAATGCAACCTCGGGCAGCACGAAATCGCCTTCCGCTACGCAGACGCACTCACCACGTGCGACAACCATGTATCTACAAAGAGGGCGCCAAAGAGATCGCCGCCAAGAGAACACAGCCTCACCTTCATGGCAAGTTCAACGAGCGTGAAGGCAACTCGTGCCACATCCACATCTCGGTACGCGGCAACGGAGGCGGCTACGACGAGGGCGACACCGTATGGTCGATCCTCAGACTCACATGCGCTCTCGCCGCTAGGAAAGAGCTTCATCGCCGGGCAGCTCGCCACATGCGCGAGCTCATATTGCTGTCGGCTCAAATCAACTCGTACAAGCGATTCGTCCAGGGTCGTTCGCACCACGACCGTGGCTGGGACACGACAACCGCACGTGTGCATCGTCTGTGGGCACGGAAGGGCTTCGGATGGAGAACCGAGTTCCAGGGGCGATATCAACCCGTATCTGGCCACGCAGGGCTAGTAGCGGCCGGATCGATGGCATCGAGCGCGAGCTCGACTGAGCTGAGCTGTCGGCAATGCTACGACGCGACATGCCGAAGGTGCCGCACACGATGCAGAGCGCTCGAACTCTGGGAGAACTGGAATTCGCCAGGAGCACGTTCGGCGACGAGGTCGTCGACCACTACGCAAACATGGCCCGGGTCGAGCTATGCCTACAACTCTCAGTCACCGACTGGGAGCTTCGCCGCAACTTCGAACGATTCTGAGAGGCAGTCATGACGACGATGCACGACGTCATCAACCCAGCTACCGAAGAAGTTGTCACAAGCGTCGAGCAAGCCGACGAGGCGGCCACCGACGCGCAATCGAGCGCGCAGCGCGAGCGTTGTCGTGGCGGAGTGCCCGCGATCGCGCCGATGCTGCGGCATTGCTGCACTGTCGATGCACACCTGGAAGAGCTGGCGCAGCTGGAGGTGGCAAACGCCGGTCACACATCAGCAACGCGCGCTGGGAGGCCGGCAACGTCCGAGACGTCTCAACTACTTCTCTGCACTCAGAAAGGCTCTTCGGGAGATTGTTAGGTGGGGTAACATCACCTTAAGGAGGCTGGTGTGTGGAGTATGTTCTGGAACTTCGATGCATTGACTCGTGGGGATTGCACGGCGCTGGCGCAGGAAAACGGTGTTCTAAACCAGCGAGGTCACTCCAGTCACGGCGATTCGTCTGGGAGAACTGGTGGAGGCGCATTGACGTCTTCACCGTGATTCTGGCAAAGGTTCGATGTGGTGAACGTTGTCACCCATGCAGTGCGAAGGTGTTTAGGATCGCCTCAGTCGGACGTGTATGCGCGGAGGCAGACAGGTAAACGGTACTCTGACTGGGGAAGAGTGAAGTGGTTTGAGATGGATTGAAGGCACGGAACCGCCGTACGGGTGTTCGACAACGCCGAAGACTGCTGTGCGATCGATCTGTGCAGCAGTGGTGTAGAGGTTATGACTCCGAGCTAGCCGTCATGGGTCCCGGTGTCAGACCTTCTCTGGATAGCTGAGATGGGCATATCAGCAGACGCAGTGGCAGAAGTGCTTGTACGTGCGAGAGCACGTGCATTGGGACGAGCGGCTGTTCTGGTTTCTAACGGTGCTTGGTGAGACAGAGCCTTTCAGAGAGATATTCGGGTGTGTCGTAGTGCGTTGAGAGAGAGGAGCATAGCTAGAATGACTGCCTACGGTCTCTGGGTGATTGGACGCGACGTAGGGTGCATGCGGTATCGCGTGCATGAGGCGGCAACTCTCGTCAACTCGCACTCGTCGTGCGCTACTGGACGGTTCGGGGTAAAGCAGTCGGCTGGGGACTCGTGATGCAGACTAGTTACGAGGTAAGAAGTATTATGGGAAGGTATACGTGAGGACTGCAGGATCGGTGGCGTATTACCGGTGGGAATGTTGACAAGATGGTAAATATTGAGAAGGGAGGCTCAACCGGATCCTGGTGTGCGCGGTACTCGTACACGGGTCGGTACCGGTCGTAGAGCGTGATCAGCACGCTGAACAGCACCAGGAAGAAGAGCATGTCGCCCACCGACGTCTCGGTCCCGAAGGTGAGTTCCAGCCCGACCACCAGACCGAAGTTGACGACGAGCCGTGCCACGAAGGTGGTCAGCACCGACTCGGTGCTGTAGTTCCTGCGCGCCACCCAAAGGCTGATCGCGGCGTTGATCAGCACGAAGACGCCGACCCAGCCGAAGAGCCTGAGGTTGTTCAGATCGGTCGTCGGAAGCACCGAGGCGAAGATGACGAAGAGCAATCCGATCAGCAGAGCCTTCTCAAGGGACGCCACGGACCAGACCTTGCCGTAGCGCGCCATGTAGGCGGTGCGCGCGCCAGCATTGTCGATGGCCTCCGGGACCGGCGGTGCCACGATCTGCCACGTGTGATCGGCCGGGTCAAGTCGCGGACGGACGAACACCCACAGGATGATCAAGGCGATCAGGGCCAGCACGACGATCAGGGGAAGGAACCACGAGTAGTCGCGGACGGTGTCGGTGAAGTCCAGCTGGGCGATGTGGATCCAGTACTCCTGGGGCAGCTTGATGACGATCCAGATGAAGGCTGCTGTGATCACCCAGAACTTGAGCTGAAAGCGGACCGTGTTCCACCGCGCTCGAATCGCCTCGTAGGCGATGAAGAAGTACTCGAACGTGTTCGGGAAGATCATCAGCAGTGTGCGCACCTGAGTCAGCTCGAACGCCACGACGCCGATCTGGCGATAGAAGAACAGAAAGCGCGAGACGTTGAACGCCGGAATGCTGACCCAGTTGCGCAACGTCGAGATGTAGGCCACCCCGAGGTAGAAGACGTCCATGGCCTTGTCGTAGCCCTGGTAGAAGGGCGGGTCGTAGCCGAACCACTGGAAGACCGACTGGTCGATGCCGTCGACGACCAAACAGGCAACGACCCCCGGCAGCGGCCAGCGCAGGATCGTGAACGGCAGAAAGAACCGAATCAGCAGCACCGTGCCGAACACGACTTCGAAGGGCATTTCGCTGCTCCTCATCTGGACACCAACGTGTGGGTTGACGCGAGGACCCTACCGGCTGACCCCAAGAGCCTGCGGTTCATACGGCTGCGGCAGGATTACACCGTCAGTTCCATCGCACGAGGAGAACCCCATGAGCATCCGACTGGGCGACGAGGCCCCGAACTTCCAGGCCGACACCACCGACGGCCCCATCGACTTCCACGAGTGGAAGAAAGACTCATGGGCGGTGTTCTTCAGCCACCCTGCCGACTACACGCCCGTCTGCACGACCGAGCTCGGCCGCACAGCTGGTCTCAGTGACGAGTTCTCCAGGCGGAACGTAAAGACCATCGCAGTCTCGGTCGACTCCCTCGCCGACCACATGGGATGGGCTCCCGACATCGGAGATGTCGGTGGCGTGCCGCTGAACTTCCCGATCATCGCCGACCCTGACCGATCGGTCTCGACGACCTACGACATGATCCACCCCGGAGAGGGCGACACAGACACCGTGCGGTCGGTCTTCATCATCGACCCGAGCAACAAGGTGCGCCTGACCCTGACCTACCCCAAGTCGGTCGGTCGCAACTTCGACGAGATCATCCGCGTCATCGATGCGCTGCAACTCACCGACTCCGCTCCGATCTCAACGCCTGCCGACTGGCGGCCAGGAGACCGAATCGTCGTCGCCCCGGCCATGTCGACCGAAGACGCCAAAGCGCGCTTCACCGACGTCGAAGAGGTCAAGCCCTACCTGCGCTTCGCCGCCCAGCCGTAGGCACGCGACGACGGCCTAGAAGGGCGTTGGGGCGCGGCTCCACACCCGGTTCACAGGGACGCGTGCTCGGTCCACTGCTGACCGTCCCACCAACGAAGCCGGGCTTCACCCCTGGGGTCGTCGTACCAGCCCGGCTGGACCATCGGAACCGGAGCCGGGGGACCGGAGCCGGGGCCGGCGCCGGGACGACCGGTGTCGGCGCCATCGGTGCAGTCACCTTCGGTTTGCCCGACTTCGACCCTCGGATCAGACCGGCGATCAGCAGGACGAGCCCAATGAGGCCGACCAACGCGCCGACAGCGATCAAGCCAAGCCAGGCGATGACCCTCCCGAACGACGAGAACAGGCTCGGCGCCACGATGAACTGTTGGCCTGAGCCGGCCACTTCGACGCGATGCGGACCCGCCTTGTCGACGGTGAACCGGACCGCCCCGGTGAACGTGAGGTTGTCGCGGTCGATGGTCTCGGTGACGCTCTGTGCCTCCACGGCGAGCTGCTCCCCAGAGGCATTCACGACACTGACGTCGCTGGGCGAGATCGACACGCTCTCCCCGCTCGTTGTGCCGAACCCGTCGCCTGTGGCCGGTGACGTCGCCTCGTAGATGACGTAGGTGCCCTCGTCGAGATCGAGGGTCAGGTCTGCAGGAGTCACTCGAACGGGGGTCGTGAAGGTCTCGATCACACTCGCCCCGGCGGAACGGACGAACAAGGCGCCACCAGCCACCCCGAGGAGCACACCGAGGACCATCAACCCTGCTCCCCACCAGATAAGTGCGTGGCGGGGTTTCTTGGTCGGGGGCGTGTCAGTACTCACCAGACCATGATGGCAGAGCAGACTGGCCAAATGCAGGTTTCCATCAACGGCATCGAGATCGACTACGAGGTGCGGGGCCAGGGTGTTCCCGTGCTGCTCATCCACGGATGGTCAGCTGATCGCCATTACATGATCGCCGACCTCGAGCCGGTCTTCGAGGAGCATCCCGGATGGCAGCGCATCTACCTCGACCTTCCCGGCCACGGCCGCACCACCGCTCCCCCGTGGCTGTCCACACAGGTCCAGATGCTCGAGATCGTTCAGAGGTTCATTGAGGCTGTGGTGCCCGAGGGAGGGCTCGCTCTTGCTGGAAGTTCCTATGGCGGGTACCTCGCGTTGGGGCTCTTGCGGACGATTCCTCACCGACTGCACGGCGTGGGTCTGCTCATCCCTGACGTGCCGAACGCCGATGGCAGCAGAGACACCCCGGCGGCTAGCACGATCCATCGTGACGACTCGGTCTTCTCCGACCTCGAACCCGGTGAGGAGTGGATCCCTGCCTCACTCGTCACCCACGAACGTCGCATGTTGGAGGCGATCCGGGCCGACGACCTGCCCGCCTATGAACTCGCTGACTACGAGTTCTTGGCCCGCCTGGAGAAGAACTACCTTCACCGCGGCTTGGCGGGCGCCCCCGGTCACCCGTTCCTCGGCCCCAGCCTGATCCTGACCGGCAGGCAGGACGCCACCGTGGGCTACCGATCGGCGTTCGGTCTGCTCGATGAACTTCCGCGAGCGACATACGCGGTGGCTGACCTGGCCGGCCATCATCTGGGCAGGGTTGAACGCCCTGAGGTGTTTCGATGCCTGGTCGGCGACTGGCTCGACCGCCTCATGAGCGAAGCGTCCTCCTCGGCGCTGCCCTAGTCCCCGATCACGCCGCCCTCGATGTCCTGGCCGAGAGAGGTAGTGACGACCAGTGAGAACCCACTAGGCACCTGTCCGTCCAGGTCAGACACGAGTTCTTCGATCGGCGGCACCTCTTGGGGTGTCTGGACGTAGACGTGGAAGGTGTTCGTTTCGAAATCGACCTTCTGAACGGAAGCGCCAGGGGCCTCCGAAATCCACTCATCGGCCGCCACATGGATCCGGTTGCTCCACAGGTTCACCAAGTAGACGCCCACCGAGTTCGTGACGAGCGGGACAAGCACCACGACCAGCAGAACACTGATCGTGAGGTACGCACGTCTGCGCGACCCATCCACCACCGCGGATTCGTCGCGCGAGTAGCCCAGGGTCGTGAACAGCAGCGAACCGGCGAGGATCAGTGCCAACATGTTGCTCAAGCACAGGACCAACGCGCCCAGGGCCAGACCGAATGCCCCTTGGCCGAGACACACCCCCGCGACGGCGAGCGGAGGGACCAACGAGATCGCGATGGCGACCCCAGGAAGAACGGCGGCGACATCGCGCCGCGCCAGGGCGACGGCTCCGGCGAACCCGGTGGCGACGGCCGCCACCAAGTCGACAAGGCCGGGCGATGTCCGACTGGAGATCTGGCTATTCGAGAGCAGGTCGTAGGACTCGGGAAGGGCGAACGAGAAGACCACCCCCACACCGACGACCAAGAGGCTGCCCAGCACGACGTACTTCAGCGCATGTCGCGTCGTGTGCGAGCTGAGTTTCGCGACCCCCAGCGCGATGCCCATGATCGGCGTGGCCAACGGCGCGATGATCATGGCGCCGATGACCGTCGCCGTCGAATCCCCCAGGACCCCAGCAGTGGCAATGACCCCTGACAGCAACAGCATGGTCCAGAACGCCGAGCGCTTGGAGTGAGCGTCTCCGGCGGTGAGGTCGAGGTCGTCGGAGAGCTCGGCGAGGGTTCGGCGCTGTTGGTCGGGCAGCAGGGCAGTCGTCAGTCGTCCAGTCATGGCCAGAGCATGACTCAGTCGCTCATGCCGTGTCCTTCACCGGCACCGCGTGTCGTCGAGTCTGACTACCTGATGGCCCCTTCGACCCGTGCCGTTGCCGTGGCGGCGGACGCCCGCGTGGCCTCGACGAGGGCGTCGACCTCGGACGTCAGCGCCTCACCAGCCACCCGGTCGCTCATCGACGCCACATTGATCCACACGTTGTAGGCGGCTCCTCGACATGCTGCCTCGGCCAGCAGAGCGGCGACCCCCGAGTCGCTCAACGTGTTGACGTTTCCCTTGGCGGCGCACGTCGCCGCAAGCCGGGCGACGTCACTGCATGCCCGTGCCGTCTCGAGCGGCACGTCCGCGGCCTTCCGCAGAGCTGCTTGGATCTCTGCCTCTCGGGCAGCAGCGAGCTCGTCATCCTTCGGCATCTTGTACGCCGCGCTGACCAGGCCGTAGGCGTCGGCGTCTTCCTGCACCAGCGCACTGAGCCGGTCGCCAAGTGCCCGCGCCACATGCGCGATCTCCTGCATCTCGCCCTCGGCGTCTGCGTACTTCTTACGCCCCACCGTCAAGCCGGCCACCATCTGGGCCAGCGCCGCCGCCAGCTGCCCGGCCAAGGCAGCGACGCTGCCACCGCCCGGCACGGGTGAGCTTCCGGCCACGCTGGCCGTGAAGTCCTCGAGCGTCTGACCATCGGACGCCTCACGCACCTGATGCTCGAGCACCATGTCGGCGGAGAAGTCTGGTAGCTGGATGTGCCGAGCCGCAGTCTCGAACAGCACACGTTCGGGGACGAGCCCCACCAGCTCACTGCGAGTGGGTGAGACACCGCGGGCCCCGGCCTCCATCTTCACCATGTCGTACGCGCGGTAGAGCGGGGTCTGCTCGGTGTCGACCAGGTTCATCGAGACCTGCGCCTGACCGTCGACCTCAAGACCCAGGCCCTTGACGTTCCGCAACCCGCCGCTCGATCCACGCACAGCCTTCGCCACGTCCTTGGCCACCTGAAGGTTCTCGGCGCCCCCGAGGTAGACGTTGTATGCGACCAGGAAGGGACGAGCACCCACGATCGTGGCGCCGGCTGTGGCGTGAACAGCGTTCGGGCCGAAGTCGGGAGCTCGATCTGGGTTGGTGCCAATCTCGGTGCGGGCCAGCTCGAAGCCGCCGCGGCGCACGTCGACCAGGTTTGTACGCTCCGGACGCGAGGCGGCGCGCTCGTAGAGGAAGACAGGGATGCCGAGCTCGTCGCCGACGCGTTGGCCCAGCTGCTGGGCCAACGCGATGCAGTCATCCATCGTTGAGCCCTGCAACGGGATGAAGGGGCAGACGTCAGTGGCCCCGATCCGTGGATGCTCACCCTCGTGGGTCGTGAGGTCGATCAACTCGCTGGCCTTGGCGATACCTGCAAACGCCGCGCTCACCGCGACCCGCTTGGGAGCCACAAAGGTGACGACAGTGCGGTTGTGGCTCGGGTCCGACGACACGTCGAGGACGGTCACGCCGGCTACGCCGGCGATCGCGTCCCGGATCGCATCGATGACCTCGGGGCGACGACCCTCGGAGAAGTTGGGTACGCACTCAACAAGTTCCATGCGCCGCAGACTACCGGCCGCGCACCTCAGTGAGCAGGGTGCGACAAACGGCGGCTCGTGGTGCGCTGGCTAGAACCAGGCCTTCTTCTCGACCATGTACACCTGGTAGAACTCCGCGTCGGACTTGGTGAGATAGATGATGCCCTCGATCAAGCCGATGATGGAGCCGATGCCGCAGGTGAACACGGTGATCACGATTCGGATGATTCCTCCGGACGTGTCACCAAGGATGAACCGATGAATGCCGAGTCCCCCCAGAATGATGCCCATGATCCCGGCGAGAACCTTCTTGGAGTTCACGTCCGGGGGTAGCGCTGGTTGGCCCATCGGTGGCTCGTAGCTCATGGTGCCCTCTCGTCGGTGGCTGATTGCCAGTCGGCATCCTACGCATGAGCCGCCCGTTAGAGCCGCCCTGAGCGTCTTCATCGATCAGATCGCAGCTGTGTCAACCGGTCGAGGTCATCGAGCGCCAGCCAGGTCTCTTCCAAGGCCCTACCGCCCGCCTTCCGAACCGAGGCGGCGAGCGGCTCGGCCCACAGGTGCTCGATCAGCGCCACCACCGCCATGGATCCCGCGGGAATCGCCTCGGCCAATGACCAGAAACCGTTCACGTCGCCTCGCGTCGGGCTTGCGGGCTGCTCCGACGATTCCGCGAGCAGCGCGACCGCAATGTCTCCGGCGCCAGGCCCGAGCACACCGGGACTCGGCAGTGTCTGCAGCTCACCCCCGGCGGTCCGCTCGACCACGAGGAGATCGACGAGCTGCACGATGCCGGCGTCCTTCAGCCGGGCGAGCTCGGCCAGCGCCTCGCCCGAGAACTGCGGCTCGTCGAAACCGATCACCAATACCTGCACGGGGCTTGTCATGTCGACAGCCGAGCCACGAGGTCAGTGAACTCGGTCTCGCTCAGGAGCCCGTCGTCGCGCAGCTGACGCAGCGATGTCATCGTCTGCTGCGGGTTTGCCGGAGGCGTCGGCGACCGCGACTGCGGCGGTGGCTGAGGCGGCTGGGGCGGCGCTGTGACCGACAGCGTAGGCCTGCGCCGGAGCAAGTCGACCTCCGTAGTAGGGCACGTTGCCGGTCATGCCGGAACGCTGAAGCTGTCGTGGAGCGAGTCTCATGCTGCCCCACCTTCCTTCTTCTCCGCCTGTTCCTCGCTGCGTCGTGAATCGCAGGCAGATCCCGGGTGAACGGCAGACTGAGGAAGGCAAGCAGAGCGGCCACGAGCATCCCGGTCTTGAGCGACTGGATCTGCGCCTGGGCGTAGTCGTCGACGATGGCTTCGGCTGTTGCGTCGTCGACACCGGCCTCCTCGACGGCCGCCCGCACGTCGTCGACGGAGACGAAGTCGATCCCCGTGCCGGCGGCAACCCCGACCTGTCCCGAGACCTCGGCGCTGATGCGCTCGTCCGACGAGACGTTGCTCACGAATGCGTCGGTCAACCCGATCAGCACGATGGCCCCGATCAGGGCGACACCGAGGGAGGATCCGAGTTGCTGACCCGTGTACTGCAGGCCACCTGCCTCGGCACGACCAGAGGAATCGACCGACGACTGCACGACATTCCCCAGCTGCGACGCGAGCAGGCCCATACCGACACCGAGCAGCCCCATCGCCCAGGCGAATGACGACTCGTCGAGCTGGTAGTCGACCGTGCCCATCAGGACAAGACATGCGAGAGCAACGAGGACCAGACCCGTGCGCACGATGCCGCGGACCGAGAACTGTGTCGAGAGCCTGGAACCAACGATGGAGGCGATGAACATCGCGACCGACACCGGCAGCATCTTGATGCCGGTCTCAAGGGCGTTGAGGCCCAGCACTACTTGAAGGTAGAGCGGCACCACGAAGAAGATGCCCATCAGGATCAGGTTCTGCGAGAAGAGCCCGATCAGGCCAGACCTGAGCGGCAGGATCTTGAGCAAGCTCAGGTGCACGAGCGGGTCTCTGCCGACTGACTCACGTCGTCGCTGCCAAGACGCGAACGCCCACAGCAGCAGTCCCCCGGCGCCGATGACGAAGAGGGTGAGGGAGAAGCCGAAGGGCTCGACCGGCGAGTCCTTCGGCGTGATCCAGCCCCAGGTACTCGACTGCAGCGTTCCCAGCACGATCAACCCAAACGCGGACGCCGACAGGACCGTCCCCACGACGTCGAGCTTCAGCTTCGGCCCATCGCGCAATGCATCGCCGACCTTGTGCGTCATGGCCAAGATGAAGAGCACCAGCACGACCTCACCGGCGAACACCACGCGCCAGCTCAGCTCGGTGGTGGCCCACCCTCCGAGGATCGGCCCGATCGCGATGCCCGCACCAGCCACCCCACCGATGACGGCGTAGGCAGCCTTGCGCTCCTTGCCCTCGAAGTTGCCGGCGATCAGTGCCGCCATCGCGGGGAGCACCATCGCTGCGCCAATGCCCTCAAGTACCGACCAGCCAAGCGTCAGGACGGCGACCGACGGAGCCACCGCGGTCAGCGCTGATCCGCAGCCGTAAATGACCAGTCCGATCACGAAGGCCCGACGCCTTCCGATGATGTCGCCGATCTTGGCGCCGGTCAGCATGAACATCGCCATGACGAGGCAGTAGAAGGTGATGACCGCCTGGATCGTCGTCACCGTGGTGTCGAAGTCGTCGACCAAGGTGCTGATCGACACGTTCATGACCGACTGGTCGAGCACCATCACGAACTGAGCCGTTGCCAACGCCACCAATGCCGACCACTTCATGCTGTGGGCCTCCCAGCGCACGGTCCCGACGTGGACCGCCTCGGACCCAGAGCAATCTAGCCCCCTCGTCGACCCCAGCGTGCGGGCGTTACGCTTTCACGCGCTCGCTCGCCGGGTCGTACCACGGCCGGAGCGAGACCTCGGCCGCGATGCGCTCGCAGGCGATCTCCACCTCGTAATGGCCAGACAGCACGAAATCGGAATCGACAGATCCGCTGGGATTGCGCACGTACCCCATCGCCAGGGGTGCGCCAACGGTGTGGCCGTACATGCCGGACGTCACGCGGCCGACGAGCTCGCCATCTCGCCAAATCGGCTCGTTGTGATAGGCGAGGGCGTCATCGTGCTGCAGGCGCAACTGCGCGAGCCGCTGTTCCTGAGGCGCCCCTCGCCGCCCGGACAGCGCCTCCATACCGATGAACCCACCGGGCTTGTCCCATGCGACGGCGAAACTCAGGCCAGCCTCGACCGGCGTCTCGTCCGGAGAGATGTCGTGGCCCCAGTGGCGGTACCCCTTCTCGGTGCGAAGCGAGTTCAGGGCGTGGTACCCGCAGAGCTGCAGACCATGGCTGCCACCTGCTCGCTCCAGCGCGTCGAAGACTCCCGCTGCGAACTCGGTGGGAATGTACAGCTCCCAACCAAGCTCGCCGACGTAGGTGATGCGGCTGGCGCGAACACGGGCGTGGGCAACGTCGATGACCTGGGACGTTCCGAACGGGAACGCCCCATTCCCAAGGTCGGCCGGCCCCAGTTCGGTGAGCAGCTGCCGCGATCGCGGTCCCATGACGCTGAGCACCGCCATTGACGACGTCACGTCGGTGACCCAGCACCGCGACGAGCTCGAAATGTGGTCGCGAAGCCAGGTGAAGTCTCGAACCTGGGTCGCTGCGGCCGTCACGACGAGATACCGATCCTCGGCCTCCCGGGTGACCGTGACGTCTGCTTCGATCGTGCCGCGCTCGTTCAGCCACTGGGTGTAGACGATCTTGCCCACCGGCACCGCCACATCGTTGGCGCAGATCTGGTTCAGGGCCGACTCGGCATCTGGTCCTTGCACCAGGAACTTGCCGAACGAGGAGAGATCAAAGACACCCACCGACTCGCGCACCGCCCGATGCTCGGCTGCGGAGTGCTCGAACCAGTTCTGCTTGCCGTAGCTGTACTCGTAGACCGGCTCGACACCATCGGGTGCGAACCAGTTGGCCCGCTCCCATCCGGCCGTCTCACCGAAGCACGCCCCACGGGCCGCGAGGCGATCATGCAGGACTGACTGGCGGACGCCTCGGGCGGTTTCGGGCTGCCGAAACGGCCAGTGCATCGCGTAGAGCAGGCCGAGCGTCTCAAAGGTTCGGTCATGGAGGTAGGAGGCATTGCTCTGGAAGGGCATCATGCGCCGAACGTCGACGTCCCACAGGTCCATCGGCGGGCGGCCATCGACGATCCAGTCGGCGAGGACCTTTCCCGCTCCCCCGGATGACTGGATGCCGACCGAGTTGAAGCCGCAGGCCATGTAGAGGCCCTTGACGTCAGGAGACTCCCCGAGCAGATAGCGATCGTCAGGGGTGAACGACTCTGGGCCGTTGAAGAAGAGCTGGATACCGGTCTCCTCGAGCAGAGGCATCCGATGTGCCGCAGCCTCCAACAGCGGGGCGACGTGGTCGACATCTGGCGGCAGCGTGTGGAACGAGAACGACTCCGGGATGCCGCTCGTGCCGTCCGCGCGGGCCATGCCCCAGGGCTTCGACACCGGCTCGAACCAACCGACCAGCAGCTTGCCGGCATCCTCCTTGAAGTAGCCGTGGCCGTCCTGGTCGCGGAGCACCGGCATGGAGGGCGAGATGCCGTCAACGGCCTCGGTCACGATGTAGAAGTGCTCGGCCGCGTGGAGCGGAACGATGGCCCCGGCCGCATCACCCAGCTCGCGCCCCCACATACCGGCGGCATTCACCACGACATCGGCAGCCAGCTCGACCGTCTGATCCCCAACGGTGTACTCCACCCCGACTGCTCGGGGACCGTCGGTGACGATGCGTTCCACCTTGGCGTTCTCGAGGATCGTGACACCGCGGGCTCGAGCCCCCTTGGCAAACGCACGCGTGGTGTCGACCGGGTTGGTCACGCCGTCGCCAGGCAGGAAGACCCCACCGACGAGGTCGTCGACGCGCGCCTGTGGCACCCGCTCGGCCACATCGGCTGGTGTGATGACCTCGACCGGGAGTCCAAAGACCCGAGCCATGGACGCCTGCCGCTTGAGCTCTTCGAAGCGCTCGTCGTTGGTCGCGACGCTGACCGATCCGCGCTGCTGAAACCCGGTCGCTTGCCCTGTCTCACTCTCGAGGGTCTGAAAGAGCTCAGTGGTGTACTGCGCCAAGCGCGTCATGTTGTGCGTGGCCCGCAGCTGCCCGACGAGGCCGGCTGCATGCCACGTCGTTCCGCTGGTCAGCTCTTTGCGCTCCAGCAGGACGACGTCGCTGACACCGCGAAGCGCCAGGTGGTAGGCCACGCTGCACCCGACGATGCCGCCGCCGACAATGACAACTCGTGTGCGAGTGGGAGATTCAGCCATACCAACGAGCGTAGCCAGATGCAGGAGGCTTGGCCTAGGGGACGTCGTCAGGGGCTTGCGTCGATGGCCCCACATGCTCGTTGAGCCACTCATTCATGGGGGCGGCTCCTCGCCAGGTGTCAGCGATCCGCGTCAACGCCTGCCGCGTCTGCAGCCACTTCGGGTGTGCCGAAGGCTCGATGTGCGGTGAGCCCCTTGTGCTGCAGGAGCCAGACCCGCGGGTGGTCGCGCGGGTAGCCGCGGGGCGCCGTGGCGAGCTCTTTGCCGTGAAACTCGTAGCGACGCCGCAATGCCCTCAGTCGGACCTCGAGGTCCTCCCCGGCGACGTCGTCGTCGACGGCAACGCGGAACCTGACGAGCTGGTCCTTGGCCATCTGGTAGTAGCCGGTGCCCACGAAGAGGCCGTCTGCGCTCATCTGGAGGTAGTAGAACTCGCCGCCCTCTCCTTCGGTCACCGCCCCGATGTGGGTCTTGTAGGGAGTCTTGTCCTTGCTGAAGCGCACATCTCGATAAGGGCGGAAGATCTTGAACTGCCCGAAGTCGTCGGCCAGCTCGGCAGTGAGCGCCTCCATGGGGACCTTGAGGTCGGCCTCGTACTGCGGTTTGTGCTCGGCCCAGTAGGTCTTGGTGTTGTTTGCAGAAAGCCCGCGGTAGAAATCGACAGCACCGGGGGGAAAGCCCCGGAACCCGATCTCCTGACTCGCCGCCATGGCTTCAGGCTACCCACCGACCCCGCGGCGCCACATGGTCGATGTTGCTTGTCATCGCAGCATCCGGAGGCGACACTGGTTCTCCGTACCAGGGAGACACGAATGACAGAACAAGAAACTGCCGCGAGACCCACGACCTCAGTGGAACGAGCAGAGCGACATCTCACACTGACCACCGGTCAGAGCGAGTCCCAGTTCCACTACGCCTGGTTGCGCGACAACTGCTGGTGCGACGAGTGTCGGGTCGCGCAGTCGGGTGAACGACGGCTCTTCACGGCCGACATCCCCGACGACATCGCCCCACTGGATGCCGGCCTCAACGCCAACGGGACAGCACTTCGCGTTCAGTGGAACGACGGTCACTTGTCGACCTACGACCTGGCCTGGCTCGACGTGCACGACTACTCCAACCATGCGGATCGGGTCTACCCGCACGTGACCCTCTGGGCGTCGACCCTGCCGTCGGTCCCGCACTTCGACCATGACGAGGTCGTCGCCGATCACGACGTGCAGATGGCGTACCTGCAGGCGGTCCGCGAGTACGGCGTCGCCATCGTCTCGAACACGCCGTCCGTGGACGGTGAGGTCGAGCGATTCGCCGAGTCGATCGGCCACGTTCGCGAGACCGCCTTCGAGCGCGTGCACAACGTGCGTCACGACCCCAACGGCTACAACGTGGCGCACACCCCGCTCGAGCTGAAGCCGCACTCTGATCTACCCAGCTACCACTGGCCACCCAGCATCCAGCTGCTCCACTTCCTGGTGAACGAGACGACCGGCGGCGAGACCGTTCTCGTCGACGGGTGGTCCGTGCTCAGCGACCTGCGCCGCGACAACCCTGCCGCCTTTGACACGCTCTGCCGGGTCCCGGTCACCTTCCAGCTGTTCAGCGAGGACGAGGACACCAGAGCCACGGCCCCGATCGTCCAGCTCGACACCGCCGGTCAGGTGCAGATCTTCCGCTTCTCCAACCAGCTGGCACTGCCGTTGGACGCCCCCTTCGACGATGTCGGAGACTTCTACGACGCCTACCGCACACTCGGCAGGATGATCGACAGCGACGAGTACAGGTTGGAGTTCAAGACCAAGTCCGGCGACCTCCTCACGGTGCACTCGCACCGCGTCCTGCACGGGCGGATGTCCTTCGACCCGACGAGTGGGGCGCGTCACCTTCAGGACGTCTACATGGAGTACGACGACCTCATGGACCGACTCAACGTTCTCGCGGGAACCCACAAACCACTGCCGTCAAATGGAGGTATCTCCTCGTGACTTCTACTTCGCCCACCGTCTCGTTCACTGCCATGGAGGACGGCACCCAAGAGGACTACGACCTGCTCGGCTCGTTGGAGGAGGGCGAGATGAGCGGGTTCTCCGATCGGGTACTGGGGTGGCTCCGCACGATGGACGACTCCGTCGGGTACCAGATCTCACGGCTCGAGCACTCGCTGCAGGCAGCCACCCGGGCTCATCGGGCAGGTGAGGACGAAGAGACCGTGGTCTGCGTCCTGCTGCACGACATCGGTGACTACCTCGCCCCGGCCAACCACTCTGAGGTCGCGGCGGCCGTGCTTCGCCCCTACGTCAGCGAGAAGAACTACTGGATCGTCAAGCACCATGGCGTTTTCCAGGGCTACTACTACTTCCACTTCACGGGAGCCGACCGCAACGCGCGGGACCGGTGGAAGGACCACCCCTACTACCAGGCAACAGTCGACTTCTGCGCCAACTACGACCAGAACTCCTTCGACCCCGAGTATCAGTGGGAGTCGCTGGACTTCTTCGAGCCCATGGTCCACCGGGTCCTCGCGAAGCCGGTGAACGTCGAGAGCGACGCCTAGCAGACAGCACGAGGCCGGGTGGTCCCGCTCGCTCGCCGGCACGCAGTCAGCCAGCCGCGAGAACTACCGTGTAGGCCTGACCGCCAGCTGCAGAGATCACACCACCGACTCCGGGCATGATCCGCGGGGACTTCACGTTGGACACGGTGGGTGACCCTGCCTGGCCGAACTTGTTCCAGCCCCACACGTACAGCTGGCCGGTATCGGTGGTCACCATTGAATGATCGCGCCCAGCATCGATCTCTGCACCGTTGGAGATCCCCGGTACGGGAGTTGCGTTCAGCCGATCAGTGGTGTTTCCCAATCCGAGGTTGCCGCGAGAGTTCTCGCCCCATGTCTTGACGGTGCCGTCCGCTAGCAGCGCCATGCTGTGCTGCGCGCCTGCGACCACATCGACCACATCGGCCAAGCCCGAGACCCTGACGGGAGTGGTACGAGTTGTCCGCGTCCCATCACCGAGTTGTCCAGACCCATTCAGCCCCCATGCCCATACCGTGCCATCAGCGCGGAGCGCCAGAGCGTGGTTGCGCCCTCCCGCGACCTGAACTACTTGACTGAGCCCGTCGACCTGAACCGGCGTGAGGCGGCGCACTGTTGTGCCGTCGCCGCACTCACCGAGCGCATTGCTGCCCGAGCACCAAACGGTTCCATTGGCTAGAACGACCAACGTCATATCTCTGCCACCGGCCACCTGGGTCACAGTGGTGAAGCCGCCGTAGCGTTTCGGCGCACGCCGCTTGACCTTGGTTCCGTCGCCCAGCTGCCCGAGACTGTTGAAGCCCCATACCCAGGCGGTGCCGTCAGCCCGCAGAGCGATCGAGTGGTAGTGGCCTGTCGCCACGCTCTCAATCGAGTTCAGTCCCACTACTGAGACAGGTTGCGGACGGGTCGACACCGATGACCCATCTCCGATCTGCCCTTTGGCGTTGCTACCCCAAGCCCAGACCGTACCGTCCGTTCTGAGGGCCAGTACGTGTTCGCGACCGCCGGCGATCTGGGTCACGTTCGTCAGGCCGGTAACCGGTTCTGGCGATGTTCGACGCTCATTGATGGGGGAACCGTCACCGAACTGCCCGTAGGTATTCGTACCGAATGTGTGCGGGGTACCCACGGAAACGGCCGCCCCGACAGGCACTGCTCCCACACCCCCAAGGGCAAGAAGGGTGACGCCACCTACGACTCCGAGAAGACGCCACGGCATGCTCATCGTCAGCTCCCCTGGTCTCATCGGGCCGGTTGGGCTCCGTACGATCATCAGTCTGCCCAAATGTGGGCGACTTAGGCGCTCATTCGGCGAAAGAGAGATGACTGAGTTCGTTTGGCTCCTCACCAAGGAGGACCATCTGCCCGAAACGCTGGAGTTGGTGCCGCTCAAACAGCTGCACTTACCACCGCTGGGGCCCCGCCCACCTCGAACGCGTCCACGTGATGAAGGGCCGACACCACCGGTGTCGGCCCTTCATCACGCTGCTGCCGCTTCGGAATGTGGCCGAGCGGCATGTTGGCTACAGGTCGACCGGAATCAGAACCCTGCTGATCCCATGAGCGAGCTGCTTGTTTCCCGCGTTGATGTCCAACTGGGTCTTGATAACCCACGGGTTACGCAGGTCGGGGTCCTGGTCCACCAACTTGATGCCGAAGCTGCCGTTGGCCTTGCTGATGACGTTCACCTTGAACGTGTTGCCGTCATCTGCCGTAACGAGGCGGGCCCCATCAGCGCCGAGCGCTGTTGTCGAGTCAATCGGGCCACCCGGAACCACGTGGTAGAGCAGGACCTTCTCCACCGTGTCCACGCCGAGACTGGCCACCACTGCGAAGGCCTCTTCCTCGCTCGAGGGCCAGGTACCAGTCAGATCCTCAACAAGGCGGTAGAAGGCGATGTCACGGGGAATGAATGCAGTGAGGGCCACGTCACCTTGAGTGAGCAGTGCGACGTCGGTGTCGCCACCGGTGGCCTCAATCACCGTGAGTGCAGCTTGCGTCACGATGTCGTAGTCCCAAATGTTGTCGTCGAAGGTGTCGCCGTCAGCCAGTAGCACGTCCGACAGGGGTGTCGTGCCGGTGTAGCCTGACGCCATGGCTGTCGGGGCGGCGAGGGCGGTACCAGCTGCGGCGAGTGTGAGCGCCGAAGCCGTTGCGACGAGGCGGGTGCTGATTCGCATTGGATCTCCTGTTGATCGAAGGGAAAGGCTTGATGTCAGCGCTTCGGCGCCGTGGTGGCACTTGGATGCAGTACCAGAGGGATACTTCGCAGAGTGGTCCAGCGTGTACCCAGTGTCACCAATGCCAGGGAATCCCCATCTACCCGGACGGAGCGCTGCGCGTCACTGCACCGCAGCGACGATGTAGCTGCGGGAGAACTGGTCAATCGCGAAGTTGGTCTCCACCCCGTTCGCCTTGTCCGGCCGTTGATGGATGACGATCCGGTCGAGGCCAATGGGGCTATGCAGACCCACGTAAATGTCACCAACGTCCCTGGGCAGCCAGATCCGAGAAACCGCGCCGTCACGATCCCGGACTCGGATGAGAAACTGATTTGGGTAGCCGAAGACATCCAGCCTGAATCCAAACGACCGGACCGCTCCCTGGTTCCGGAAACTCAAGGCCATGTCCGAAGATTGGTTCGGGTCGTCGCTGAAAGCCCGATAGAGGCGGCAGACTTCCGGACACTGAACCTCGGCACCCACCACGCCGCCGACGCGCCAGTACGGAGCGGCGGTGTCCTTCGACCAGAACCGGACACCCTGAAAGGTGACTGCTCGCTTCTAGGCGGGGAAGGTCATCTCCTCATCGAAAGTCTGCGTGACCCAGATCCTGTTTGCCGAGAGGAAAGCATCCTCGTCGTTGGTGACCGTGGCTTCACCGCGAGACTCATCATGACCCGCCGAAGCTGGAGCAGCGTCGACCAGTGCAATTACCGCCGCCAGCCCGGCCACAAGCCCTCCGAGCAAGCGCCGCTCAACACTCCGCTTCACGCGCATTCTGACCCCAGCTCGCAGTTAGCAGGCATGCCCGCCGCGCTAAGCACAGTCCCCCGACCGACGTATGGACTTTGGTCCGGGAATGTCCTCCTGACGAGGCACCAGACCCTGACGTTGCCGATGAGCGCGCAGGGTAGGACGAGGAGTGATCAGTCCAGGGGGAGGAAGGCGAGGTCGCTGCGGTACTCGCCGGCGAACCTGGGCGTGTCACTGCCGAACCACACACCCGTCGATGTCGCGTAGATGTCCTTGCCACCGACGCCACGGGACTTCCCGGGGTTCCAGGGCAAGGCCAGTCCTGTGGTCGGGTCGATCGCGCCGACACCCGGTCGCTCGACGGCACCTGCGCCGGCAGAGTCAGCACCTTGGGGGTTGTCCAGCCACCGCTGATGGCCCTGCACGTAGACCGCGGCCCCGGTCACAGCGACCGAGTGAAGCGTGTCTCCACCGGTGTAGTTGATCCACGTTGGCTTGGCCGGAGCCGGTACGTCCACCTCGAAACGCGCCGCAGCATCACAGACATCGGTGCCGACTCGTCCGAACTGCGGGATGTACCCGGTCGAGACCATCACGAAGTACGACCCATCTGGGGCGAAGTCCACATCGCGCAAGTAGGCGGGCAACCGCGAGGCTCGACAAGAGCGCATGAGTGGCTCGTAGTACCAACTACTCAAACTGGCTGAGTTCGCGTTCAGATCGAGCATGAAGGCGCGGCTTCGAGCCTGACTACTGACCGTCGTGAAGTTTCCGATCGCGACCAGTCGGGTTCCTGCGGGGTTGACGGCAAACCGATAGACGTCTGTCGCGCCGGCATTGCTGGCGACGCTGCCCTCGATATCAATGTCGATGTACCCGGTGTCAGCGCCGGTATCTGGATCCAGAGCGAGCAACCGCTGGGGGAACTTGCCTCCGACAATCAGTCGGCCGTTTGTCAGGCGGATCTCCTGGACGGGACCCTTCAGGCGGGCGTTGAACGCGCGGACGACCTCACCGCTCACTGGGTCGATCTTTGCGATTCCGCGACGGTAGACACCGTTGACCCGCGAGAAGTATCCGCCCACGTACACGTCCGTGCCGTCGCTGGCGAGGGCAAAGACCTTCTTGTTGACATCCGGTGCGAAGTCGTTGATCGCCCCCGTGGATGCGTCGAAGCTCATCAGGTTGGCGCGAGTGACCGTGTTGGTTCGCGACGAGTCCTGCACACTGTTGAAGGCACCACCCACGTACATGGTGTTGCCGACCTGAACCAGGGCATCAACTGAGCTCTTGGGTACCACGGCGTCGTCGATGATGTTGGGCGTGAAGTTCGCTGGGTTGTCGCTGACAACGCTCGGCTGCGACAACGAGCCCTGTGCAGAGGCTGCCGGGAGGATCGCCCCCGCTACGACAATTGTCGCTACGAGAACCTTGCGCGATCGATACGGCATAGTTTGTCTCCTGTCTTGAATGATTCTCATCAACGCTACGTGAAAGAGTCGCCGTTCACCAATAGTCCGGCAAACGCCCACTGAGAGTGCATCGTCGGTCGCCGAGGGTAGTGTGGTGCGCGCAAACTCGAGGATTCGCTAGGTCTGCAGCGAGGTCGTCGTCAAGACCGACGTCCGGCCACGATTACCAAGGTCGGAGACGCTGCGTGGTGAGTGTTCGGCGTCCCGCCCCAGTCTCACGAGACCAGTCCGCCGCCCCGCCACGACCGACGCCGCGAAGATCCCGGCAACTCCAGCAATCCCTGTCGACTTCTCGTATGTGTGTCCCCACCGTAGGGCCGCGGCTCTGTGCCGCAGACTCTGCTCTCTCGAAGGTAGCCGGCGGAGTCACCCCGCGTAGCCGTTCGCAGGTTCATCACCCGAATGGCGCACCACGTCCGGCTCGCGTCGTCCCGGTCGAACGGCAGCCCGATTCGTAGCTATGGATTCAACTGCCCGGCTGACTCAGACTGCAGGTCGCATCCCGTGCACCACAACGTTCGTCTCTTGTCCGATGGCGACCGGAGGTAGTGACCACCACTGCTCCCGCTGGTTGCTGCGCGTCGGAGTCCCGCGACTTCAGAGCGACGCGCCGCGCCTGCTCACCTCAAGTCGATGAAGCGTGCGACAGAATCAACGGGCACAGCTGATACGGACACTGCTCGACCGAGGTGGCGGAGGATGGAATGGCTCAGCACGGAACGACAGGTCCGGACCGTCCGAGGTTGACCATCGATGCGGGCCGCCTATGGGCCGGAGGCGTGGCAACAGCCATCGTCGCAGGACTGGTGGCTGTCGTCGGCGTCGTGATCGGCGAGGGGATTCTCGACATCGACATGGTCAGTCCTCGCTTCCTTCTCGATGCCAGCGACACCTTCGCGCTGAACTACGCATTGACGGCCGCCCTGGGGGCGATCGTCGCTACCGGGCTGGCACACCTGCTGGTGTTCACCACTCCTCGGCCCCGTGCCTTCTTCTCCTGGATCGTCGCCCTGGCAACAGCGGTTGCCGTTGCGCTGCCGTTCGCGCAGAACGCCGATCTGGATGCTCAGATAGCGACAGCAGTCGTGAACCTGGTGATCGGCGTCAGCATCATGAGCTTGATCGGGTCGGTCATGGGGCGCACGGTTGTGTCGTCCGAGCCGATGAGCTAGCTGCGGTCGCACAGTCCACCGTTCACGGCAGCACAGCGCGCACGACCTCTGTCACTTGTCACGCGTCTCTGCCAGAACAGCCATCGAAGACCTTGAGCTGTGGCAGGACTTCCGTCAAGGCGACGTACCCGGTGGCGAACTCGACAGGGTCATCGTCGTCCAACGCCTCGGCCGCATGTCCTAGGGCTTCATCCGTCGGAAAGCACCCGCGTCCACCAGCCAGCCGATCTGTCTTGCGTAGTACCTCTAGGCCCGGTGCGGGGCCAGCAAGCGCTCGGGCGCATGGGCGTCTCCTCTGGGACCGACCAGACCATTGGTGGCGTACATACCTCGGTGCAGGGAGGTTGGCGCCTCCGGCGCGACAAGGACGTCGCCGCGGCCCAGGATACGTTCTCGATGGCCACCCAGCTCACTGAACAGCAAGGAGCCCTTCTCCTCGAACTCCGCGCAGCCTCCGACCTCGTTCGCACGACTCTGGGCCCGCAGGCAATGGGCAGGCTCGACGTGCCCTCGACGGCGTTCTACTACGGGTACCCGACCAACCGAAGTCCGACGACCGCGAGAAAGCTCTTCATACGCTCACGGGCCAAGACAGCTAACCGAACGATCCGTTGGGCCACGCCATGTCACGGCAGTACTGCCGAGTGTGACGAGATAGGAGTGACTCGAGATATGGGGATACATGAACCCAGCACGATGGCTCAATCCAGCGATGCTGGTAACGACATCTGCAACCTTGACAGGCGTGATCAGAGTGGCGCCAGCCTCGGCTGCGCCCGGCGACGAGTTCTGGTCTGACCGCACCGGCACCTACTACTGCGCTGCGGCAGAAGCAGTTCTGGTGTCCTCTGACGGGCACACCTTCGCCACTGGAATCGACACGGTCAACGACAGTGACGAGGCCACAGGTATCGCCCTCGGTCCGACCGAACGTCGCGTCCACGTCACAGGGACGAGCGACGACACGATCAGCGGCGCCGATCAAGCCGCCGACGTTCTGGTGCGCCCGGGTGGGCGTCGGATCTACGTCCTCGGCACCACAGCCACCACCAAGACGGGCCAGGACGTGGTCGTCATCGCCTATCGAGGCAACGGTTCCAGGACCTGGCGTCACCGCTTCGATGGACCGACAAGCGGCGACGACTCAGTCTCCTCCGGGGCGCTCGGCTCGAACGGACGACACATCGACCTCACGGGCGGAAGTGACCACGACTACCTCTCGCTCCCCTACCGCCGAAATGGTGGGCAGCTGTGGAGCGGCCGCTACGACGGACCGGCCGGTGGAGAGGACTTCGCCACCGAGGCATCGGTGGCCCCCGACATCCGATCGCTCTTCGTCACAGGCCAGAGCCAAGGGGCAACAAACGAAGATGGGCGACCCCCTCGTACACCTCTGCCGGTGATCGACGCTGGGTCGCCCGCTACGACAGCTCGGGCACCGACTCCCCCGGCTCTATCGCCATCAGCCCCGATGGCACCTTTGTCGTAGTCACTGGCGAAGAAAGGGACGTCTACTGGTTTGCCGGCACGATCGCCTACGCGACCCGGTAACCGCACCACTCAGTTGAACCTAACGTCAGCCACCCAGCCCAGCTGTCTGGTCGGACTGGAAGAGGCCAACTGTGTTTCCCTCCGGATCCTGGAAGTAGGCAGACCACCCCATGCCGGGGACGGGGAGCTGCTCCTGAACGATCACGCCCCCGTGAGCTGTCACACGCTCCAGAGCCGCGACGATGTCTTCCACGGAGGCTACGACGACTGGCACCCGATGGATCTCGTCGCGTCCGGCAATGGCACCGTCTGCACCCAGCTCGCCCTCCTCGCCGGCCTGGATGAGCCAGTAGGGGTCGTCTCCGAACCGGGACGACTGCCACCCCAACACGTCTCGGTAGAACGATACGGCCCGCTCTGGATCGTCGGCAGGGATCTCGAAGTGAACAACCTTGGACATCAGTCTTCCTTCCGTCGACGTTCGTCTCGATCCTGCCACCGATGGGCTCTTGTTGGACCTCTTGGCGCGGAAGCACACCAAATCCAGGGCTGAAGGTAAGGGTCGCTGAACCTCACTGGAGGTGGGTCGGATCCGGAGCAGTGGTGCCCCTGGGACCAAGCCAACGGGAGGAGTACACCTCGAAGGCGCGACCAGATCTGCTTGAAAGAGGCACAGTCCCGCGCTAGGCCCGGCCATGCGCTGGGCCATGCAAACTCGTGGACTGAGAACTGGCTCTTCGTCGACGTTGAGTAGTCATGTGTTCGCTCGTCCCGAACCCGTGGACCAGCCGGTTCGGCACTGCCATTTCGGCCGGCTTGCTCGCCAGGCGCGTGGTCGTCACGGGTTGGACCGAAACAGGGCAAGGCTGGCCAGCAGGTGCTGAACTTGACCCCGCCGAGGTCGTGACCCCTAGTCCAGGTCCCAGCGCAGTCCGGTGTAGGTGTGCCACGTTTCCAGAAGGTTGCGGTCCCCGATCGCCGTGATGGTGGAGTCATCGCCGCGGTTCCACAGCGCCAGGTAGAGATCGGAGGCGGTTCCCGTGACCGTGAGGTCGATCGGTGCGTCCGCGTAAGCCCTGGCGATGCTTCGCCGTCCCAGCGTCATGTACCAGTCACTGCCTGTGTCATGCGCGTGGACGTGGATCGTCTGGTCCCGCTCGAGCGGAATCGTCTTGCTCTCGGGGCGGGGGACGTTCTCGTAGAACCCGTACAGCAGCTCGGAGACCCCATCGGCGGCGAAGACAGGGTCGAATCCGGCGGTAGTGCCGGTGGTGTTCTCGGCGTCGAATCGGTGGACGGCGGTCTCGTGGGCCTGCCGGCGTGCCCACATGGCCAACGGTGATGGCGCAGGCACGAACGTGTCTGCCGCCACATCGGCTGGCGCGGACTCGAGGACGTCCACCAGGTTCGCATTGGTCTGCAGGTACCAGTCGATCAGGTCGTCGTCGGCGGGCCAGAACACGGCCAGGTCCGGCCAGGAGATGGCGAGTTCAGAGCGGTCTTCGAGGTCGAGCGTGGCCCCCGGCCGTTGTGCGACGTTGGCCGCTGCCCACAGGTGGATCTCGCCCAGGTGCCTCACCAGGTCTCGCAGATCCCAGCCCGGACACGCCGGAACCGGTGCGTCCCACTCGCCGCGTCTAGCTGCGGCAGCAAAGTTCAGTCCTTCCACGCGCACAAGCTTGGTGTGCTCCCCAACGGAGATCGGGGACGTTACCTCGCCGGCACGGGCCGGCTGATCGCTTCCTTCTGTAGTGGTCATGACAGTCCCTTCTGCTGCAAGTTGCAGCAAACATACTGCAGTATGCAGTACTGTCAAGGGGTGATACCTCGAATGACAACAACCTCCCACGCTGTCTTGGCCTTGCTGGCCTTGCGACCGTGGACTGGCTACGAACTCACTCAGCAGGCCGCCCGAAGCCTGCGCTACGCCTGGCCGAAGTCCGAACGGCTCATCTACAGCGAGCCCAAGAAGCTCGTCGCCCTCGGCTACGCCACCACCTACACCGAGAGCACCGGGCGGCGCACCCGCAGCGTCTATGAGATCACCGACGCCGGCCGCCACGCCCTTGCGACCTGGACCACCACCCCTCCCGCTCCCCCACAGCTGGAGGCCGAGGCTCTGCTCCGTCTCCTCTTCGCCGACCACGGCAGCCTCGCCGACCTGAACGCGGCCCTCGACCGGCTCGACACCGACATCCGCGAGTTGCATGGCGGCGTCCTGGACCTGATGAACGGCTACCTCCGCGGTGAGCACCCGTTCCCGCAGCGCACCCACCTCTCGGTGCTGTTCGCCACCTTCCAGCTTGAGCTGTTCACCCTGATCGAGAACTGGGTCGAGTTCGCTCGACAGGAAGTGGCCGACTGGCCCTCCACCGAGGGCCTCGGTATGACCGAGCGCATCCGAGTCATCACCGAACTCATCGCCGCCGGCGAGTCCGTCCTCGCCCATGCGAGAACCAACCCGCCTCGAACTTCTAGCCGCGACCACTCTCCTGCTTCTCACGACCCGCGGGAGTAGCGGGGGCAAGTGCCGACGAGGAGGAGTCCCTCGGAGACATCGGGCCTCCTACGACCGGACGACACCTCCCCAGAAACCGTTTGGAAACACAGCTGAACGCAGTATGAGCCCAGCCAGATGGGGCGCCCATCTGTCCAGTTCAGACGGTCGCGCGCTAGCAACGACGATGCGCTCCGGAACCACGCGCGGAAAGCGTGCAGGTCGGGAGCGCTGTGCCCTGAGTCCTCCCGGACCAACAACCGTCCGGGTAGGGCCTACGAGTAGCCAGCGGCCTGCTGGTGCGTAGTTCTACTCAATCCGGTTGTGGGGCGACACGGGTACTTGTCCTCTACCTGGCCTGGGGCCCTGTCGAGTCCGCTGGTGGTATCACTGGAGGTGTGATGTTGCGTCCGTGGCTTACCCGACACCCGTTCGTCGTCGGTTTCGCTGTCGCACTTGGCGCCGCAATCCTCGCGGTCCCTGCGGTGGCACCCACCGCTGGCGCAGCTTCAAACGATCGAAGACCGGTGAGCCCGCCGAACGTCGTCTTCGTGATGCTCGATGACGTCAGCACGGGCTACATGGATGCCATGCCCAATGTGTCGCGGCGCATCATCTCCAACGGCACTGAGTACGTGAATGGCGTCATCCCAACGTCTCTGTGCTGCCCTAGTAGGGCGGCAACGCTCACCGGGAAGTTGGCACATACAACGGGTGTTTACGGCAACGGTGCCGATCACGGTGCTTGGCAGACGTTCCAAGCACAGGAAGGCGACACGCTTGCCACCAATCTCCATCAGAACGGCTATACGACAGCCTTGATCGGCAAGTACCTCAACGGTTTCCAGAAGAGCCCTGATGGATACACCCCCGCAGGATGGGACACGTTCATCGGGTTCAGAACGACGGACTACTACAACTGGTCGACCGGAGGCACTGTCAATGAAACCTTCGGTGATTCGCCCGAGGACTACTCAACAGACGTTCTCAGCGACTACGCAGTCGACTTTGTGAACAATGCCAATCCTGACAAGCCGCTCTTCCTGTACTACTCACCGTTTGCAGCTCACAAACCATTCATTCCGGCGCCTAGGCACGAGGGCACGTGGCACAACGAATCACTGTACGGAGCGTTCAACGAGAAGAACATGAGCGACAAACCTCAGTTCATGCAGGACAAAGAAAAACTTGTCCGGGCCAGGGAAGTGCGGAATCAGCGTCTACGTCACGAGATGTTGATGAGCGTGGATGAGGGATTCGCGCGCATCTGGGACGCCTTGGCAGATCGTGTCGACAACAGCATCTTTGTCCTCATGGGCGACAACGGGTGGATGCAAGGTGACCACCGGATGTGGGCCAAGGACATGCCATACCGACACTCTTCAGGAGTTCCGATGGCAGTGCGCTGGGACGGGCACCTGGGGACAGGAGTCTCCGAACGTGTTACTGCCAACATCGATCTGACTGCCACCATCGCTGAGGCCACCGGGACGACCATGGACACCGAAGGTCGATCTGTGATCAGCACCCACCGTACCGGTGTGGTGTTGGAACAGATCGGACTCCCTGCTAAGCCTGCCCACCACGGGGGCTCGCCCTGATCGATCACACCCTGCGTACTGCGGCTACCGGACTGCTCGGTACCTATATGTCGAGTACACGCAGGCCGAGGGCCGAGAGTTGTACGACTATTCGGTTGACCCTAACGAGCTGCACAACAAGGTGAATCGTGATGCCTACGCTCGAGTGGTGGAGCGCTTGAGGGGGAAGGCTCAGGTGGCTTGCTCGCCCACTCCCTACGGGTTCGCGTGGGGCGAGTAAGCACGTGATTTCGTCTAACCTGGATTTGTGATCAGAGCGCAGAGGACTCATTCGAGGGAGTCGCGCGCTAGGAACGGCTGGGCCCTGAGCGCTGGAAAATCCTGGACTGAGAGTTGGCCCTGGTCCCACGGGTCAGTACGTCAGTGTTCGCTCGGCCTCGAACGCCAATTGGACGAGCCGGTTCGGCATTGCCATCTCGGCCGGCTTGTTCGCCAGGTCCTCGTTCGTTACGCCGCGCGCCTTGCTCGACCCTCCTGACACATAGAATCGCCCGCCGCCGAGCACCACCGCATCAAACGACTCCCGGAGCGAACCCGTCCCCAGCCCGCTGAGGGAGTCCAGGACTGAGTCCCGGATCAGCTGAACCCCGTCACCGGCCAGGAATACCTGCACGTCATGCCCCTCCTCAATCGCCGCCCGGGCCACGAGAAGACCCAGCGCCGCTCGAGTCGGTGCCTCCGGGCCGCACGTGATGTGCACCAGCAAGTTGCCCATAGCCACACCTCTTCATTCCAGGTGGCACAAGGGTGCCTCACCCGGTTGTGCACAGCAAGGTCCAGTACGAGCTCCGCGACGTCGAGAACGATTGCGAACGCGTCGGTTGCACAGCGGGGGTCTGTTGCCTCTACCGGACAGGTGCCCGGGCTGATGGACTGGGAGTGACGGTGGAGGCGTGATGATGCGTCCAACTGCTTTTCGGCCACTCCTGACGGTCGCGATGACGGTCGCCCTGAGCGCGGCAGCGCTTGTCGGCTGCGGGGGCTCGGACGAACCGGCATCCAGTCCCACGCCCTCGATCACCGTCTCCGCCACCCCAAGCCCCAGCACCGGTCGCCCCACCACGACCGAAACTCCGGCACCCCTGGAGCACGCCAGTGTTGTGATCGTCCGCGAGTTCCCGATGGGCGACGACCGCCTGGTTGCCTACGACTTCACCACCGGCCAGACCAAAGACTTAGTAGCGGTCAGCCGGGACGAGAACCCCGCCGTCAGCCCAGACGGCACCCACGTCGTCGTCGAACGAGCGAACGGCCCCTGGCGCGACCCGATCACCAACCACTGGCTCGCCAAGAGCGGGTCACGCCTGGTACTCATCAACCTGATCGACGGTGACGAAACCCAGCTGACCCCCATCGTCGAGGGCACGCGCGCACAGACTCCGCAATGGAACCGCGTCGACGGCTGGATCTACTACATCACCACAACACCCGCAACCGGCAGGACCCGAACCACCCACCTGATGCGCCTGCAGCCAGACACCGGCCAGACCCAACGCGTCCCGCACGGACACGGCGTCACCGACTTCACGCTCGAACCCGACGGGCGTCACGCCAGGGTGACCACCTTCTGGCGCTGGCCGAACTCACCGACTCGCGGCGGCGCCTGGCGCCTGAACCTGGAGTCCGGGCAAACCTCCCTGCACGCGCTACACACCTACCAGAGCGGCGACGTCGCGTGGGCACCCTCCGGCAACCGGGTGGCGATCACGGCCGAGGGGGAGAGTGGAGAGTTGGCCGTGGCGCCGTGGCCCGATGGTTGGAGTCCCCCACCGAACAATGACCGCTGGCCAGCCCGTGAGATCTACCAGAGCCCTGGGCTGACAACTTTCGGTGACCTGGGGTGGCAGCCGGACGCGAGCCACGTTGTGCTCCAGAGTGAACGTGGCCACATGAATGCCAAGCTCACGCGCCTGCTCCCTGTCGACCGTTGGTACGTGTCGCTGATCGACCGGCGCACCGGCCAACGAACCGACATCACCCCTCCCGGCGCAGCAGACACCAGCTTCGATGTCTGGTGGCCAGCACCATGACCACCCCCTCGACTCTCGAGACACAGCAACCAGGCCCGGTAGGGCGCCTCGGACCAAAGGTACTGGCGGGAACTGCTCTCGCCGCACCGGCCGTGGTGTGGGCGCTAGCCGCCACCGTCTGCGAGGACACCTGCTATCCCAACCCAGGAATCGCGTTGTTCGTCGGGTTTCCGCTCTTCGCGATTGGATCACTCACCGGCGCAACACTGTCCGGCAAACAGGAACCGACCGCCCAGCGCCGCATCGGCTGGACCATGATGCTCGCCGCCCTGCCCTACGGCCTCTTTGTCGGGGTATTCGGTGGCGAGGTCATGGGCGGTGGGAGCGGTGATTACCTCGCCATGACGTACTGGGGCTACGCGTTCGGTGTCCTGTGTGCCCTCGTGTGGTTGATCCTGGGACTCACTACCTGGCTCATCGGGTGGTACCGAGACCACCGGGCAGGGCAACACCCACGCCGGAACCATGATCGGGGTCGAGAACCACACCCCCGGGCGCAGGACTAGTCGAGACCGTCCCGCACCACGAACGCCTCGACGCTGCGCGATGCAACAGCCTGGACTGACGTCACCGGCGATCACCACGAACCGTCTAACTCCGGTGTGGGCGTGTTGCGTCCTTTCACCATCCGACGCGTCCCCCCGTAGGAGAGAATGCGTTGGTCACCCAGCGGGCGGTGCCGCGTATGTAGTCAACGGTGTGAGCGCTGTCGGCAGACTCACCCATGTCCCCTCTGGTTAACTTAGTGCCATCCGTGGTCATCCTAAGTAGAAGCGGCTCTCGAAGGAGCATCTGGATGCAAAGTCCCGTGGAACACGTCGACCTCAACCGAAATGACGTCGGAAACCATCTAGTCCAGCCTGACTATGACCGGGTATCCCACACGAAACGTACAGAAACTTCGGCCGGTTCGACTGATCGCACTTCGATGAGCTGATCTACCCCGATCCGCCAGCGACGCTTCTCGTGCACCAACTCGATGTGGCTCGATGCATCCCGAGAACCTCTGTGATGGCGTTGCCGTACTGCCGCTCAGTGTCACCACCCAACCGGCCGAGGAAGATGGCGGTGATGTCATCGAACTGCTCCGGAGGTGGCCGCGGCGTCGACCAAGATGGAGACCTGCCATGGTGAACCTGGCTCGTCGTCCGAGTACCGGCCGACCATCACGACCTTGCGCCCACCCAGTTGACGGCCGTCGATCTCGCCCTCGGTAATCCACCAGGAAAGGACGAAGTCACACTCTCCGTACGTGGAGCGCCCGCCGGCTGGATTCTTCCTCTCGGCGACACGGGCAGACTCACCTGGCAATTGCAGGCCTCGTAGTACGAACCCTCCACATGCCACATGCCTGACTCCTGACTGTTGCGTGCCTCGCCTCAGGTTGACGCCAACAACACCGTAATGCCTGAAACGATCAGGGCACCGCCTGCGAATCGTGGGACAGCGCTCGACTGGGTCAACTTCTTGAGTGCAACCAGACCTGAGAGGGCAAGCACCCAGAGCAGGTTCATCACCCCAAGTACGAAGAGGAGCAGCATGAGAGCCCAACAACAGCCGACATGTACGCCCATGTGCCATACCCATGTACAGCGCCCCCGACCGTCCATTGCGCCACTCGGTGGCGAGGAACCCGAGTGGCGTACGGCAACTGCCGACGCATCGTTCTTTGACGGGCGTGAACTCGTAGACGCCGGCAACGATCAGCACGGCAGAGACCAACCATGGGTCGAGCAACGCCCATCCCAGTGGTCAACGCGCGGTCGTGCAGCAGCCACTTGGAGCCCGGTAGCAGCGGAGGCGAATCCGATCCAGACGAACGAGATACCCCAGGGCGAAAACCGAGACGGAACTGCGCCTTGACGAGTAGTCACCTCCAGCGCCCTCTCGTATGCGGCGAGCATGGGAAGTGCCGTACAGCAGCATCATCGCAACCATCATGACTGTCCACATCAACACCATCAGTAACGCCTGCATCCGGACCATTCGAAGCCGGTTCGGGCATCCCGAAGGCCGAGCCCATCGTCGTGCTAGACGACGCGAGGAAGAGCAGGTATCCCCACGCGAGCGCCACCAACAGACCCACTGAGAGGAAGGACCCGGCGGATGCGTACGAGGGAGCGTCGCATTCCTCAAATGCTGAATGGACCGCGCTAATTGGCGCGATTGTGCCTACTCCAGGGTTTCTCGTTGCCTAGCGCCGATAGACTGGAATCGCCCTGCAGGGCCATCACGTCGCAAGAGCGGCCGAACGAAGAGCTCCATGGTCTTG
>CAWGPZ010000017.1:0-30000 GCA_963824605.1 uncultured Actinomycetota bacterium
TTGAACCTGCGACCCCTTGACCCCCAGTCAAGTGCGCTACCAAGCTGCGCTACGTCCCGGTGCCCTCATGAAGGCGCGCCAACACTAACGCAATGCGGCCGACCCCAAGGAATCGGCACTCACCTGACGCCTGGCTGATCGATCGACAGTGTGCGTGCCTCGGCATCCAGCGTCGCCATGACCCCAAAGGGAATGGACGCCAAGTGTGGCCCATGCCCAAGAGGTAGGCCGTAAATCACCGGTACGCCGAGCGTTCCGAGGTGGCTCTCCAGAACGTCCTCCAACGACCGATCGGCGACGACTTCAGGCTCTGGCTTGCCGCACTCATGGAGATCACTCACCACGACACCGACGACGCCGTCCAGAACTCCCGCGAGCCGCATCTGCCACAACATGACATCGAAGTCGACGGAATGGGTGTCCACCTCTTCGATCATCAAGATCGACCCCGAGAAATCCAGCTCGTAGGGCGTACCCATCAGATGGTTCAACGTGTAGAGATTGCCGCCGACGATCGGCGCCGAGACACGCCCTCCTGCGATCGGTCGGATGTAGGCATCGTCGGGCCGTCGCGGGACGTTGCCGACCCCACCCTTCGTGAAAGCGTCAACGGCGGAGTCGAGCGTGAACGCTGCCCGGTCACTGGCTCCGAATGAGCCAAATCCCGGGCCGTGGAACGTCGCCAGTCCCGAGTGCCGGAGCAGCGCTGCGTGCAGGTTGGTGACGTCGCTGAATCCCATGATGGCCTTGGGGTGGCTCGCTACGAGCTCGTAGTCGATGAGCGGCAGCATCTCGATCGCCCCAACTCCTCCCCAGAGGCAGAAGACCACGTCTACCTCGTCGTCGAGGAGCAGGGCATGGAGGTCATCGACTCGCTGCTGCGGCGGCCCAGCAACGTAGTCGTGGCGAGCCCACACGCTGTCGGTGAGGCGCACCTGGTAACCGCGGGACGTCCACCACTCGATGGGGCGCAGGACGTCACTTCGGTTCGCGAACGGACCAGATGGCGCGAAAACACCGATAGTTCCGCCCGCCGTCAACGGTCGCCCGAAACGCGTTGCCTGCATTCCTGCCTCCCCTTGTCCGATCCCCTGCTACTTCTTGAAGCGCTTCTCGCGGACCTTCATCGTGACGTGAATCGGCGTCCCTACGAAGCCGTACTCCTCCCGCAAGCGCCGCTCGATGAAGCGACGATAGCCCGACTCCAAGAACCCCGACGTGAACAGTGCGAAGGTCGGCGGCCTCGTTCCCGCCTGTGTGGCAAAGAGGATGCGCGGTTGCTTGCCCCCGCGAACCGGGTGCGGGTGCTCGGCAACCAAACGTCCCAGAAAGGCGTTCAGCTGAGCCGTGGGGACCCTGGTTGACCACCCCTCCAAAGCAGCGTGGAGAGCGGGCACCAGCTTCTCGACGTGACGCCCCGTCTCGGCGGAGACGTTGACCCTTGGGGCCCACTGAACACGCAGCAACTCGCGCTCGATCTCCTTGTCGAGGTAGTAGCGGCGCTCCTCGTCCATCAGGTCCCACTTGTTGTAGGCCAGCACGAGCGCGCGACCGGCCTCGACCACCATGGTGAGAATGCGGGTGTCTTGCTCGCTGATGGGTTCGCTCGCGTCGAGGAGCACCACGGCAACTTCGGCCTTGGCCAGTGCCGACTTCGTGCGCAGACTCGCGAAGTACTCGCTGCCGCTCGCCTCATGTACCCGACGGCGAATTCCGGCCGTATCAACGAAACGCCAGTCTTCGTCGCCGATCGACACGAGCTCATCCACGGGGTCAACGGTCGTGCCGGCCACCGAGTCGACGACCACACGATGCTCTCCCGCGAGTCGGTTGAGCAGACTGGACTTGCCGACGTTCGGGCGACCAAGCAGTGCAACCCGGTGCGGCCCACCCTCGACCACCACCGCGTCGTCGGCTTCCGGCATCGCCGCCAGCAGCGCGTCGAGCAGGTCGCCAGACCCACGACCATGCAATGCCGAGACGGGATAGGGCTCACCGAGACCGAGGCCCCATAGAGTCGATGCCTCGAGTTCTTGTCTCGTGTCATCGACCTTGTTGGCCGCCAGAACCACCGGCTTCTTCGCACGTCGGAGCACCTGGACGACCGCTTCATCGGTGTCGGTGATACCAACTTCGGCGTCCACGACGAGCATCACGACATCAGCGGCCTCAACCGCCATCTCTGCCTGGGCGGCCACTCTGGCAGCGAGCCCGCGGGCGTCTCGCTCCCATCCCCCGGTGTCCACGACGACAAATGACCGGCCCGACCACGTGGCGTCGTAGGCGACGCGATCCCGTGTCACACCTGGACGGTCCTCGACCACCGCTTCGCGGCGCCCAATGATCCGATTGACCAGGGTCGACTTCCCCACGTTCGGTCGTCCGACGACGGCGACAACCGGCAGGGATCCATCAAGGACCGGCAGCGATTCGCTCTCAGTCACGACGTGACGAAACTTGGGATGCGCTGGTGGACGAGCGCAACGACCTGGTCAATGACTTCATCCAACGTCAACGCTGTGGAGTCGATCATGACCGCGTCTTCGGCCTGGGTAAGTGGTGAGAGCTCGCGGGTCGAGTCGAGGTGGTCGCGGTGATCCAACATGGCTGCGGTGTTCTCGACGGTGACATCGTGTTCGTGTGCCCACTCGGCAGCTCGCCGCTGAGCGCGTGCTTCGGTGGTGGCAATGAGGAAGACCTTCACGGCGGCGTCAGGAGCGACAACCGTTCCTATGTCACGGCCCTCGACGACGACGGCGCCACGCTCCATGATCTCCCGCTGTACGGCCACGAGGCGCTCGCGGACAGTGGGAACTGCACTCACCGCGCTCACCGAGGATGTGACGTGGGGGTCGCGGATCTCGTCGCTGACCTCCCGACCGTTGACGAACACAGCAGGTGACAGGGGATCCACCGAGATGTCGAGCACGGGTTCGAAGACCCGTTCTGCGACGACTTCGGTGTCCGCGACGTCGATTCCCTCGCTGATCAGCCACCAGGTGAGAGCGCGGTACATCGCGCCGGTGTCGACATAGTTCCAACCCAGTCGACCTGCCACTCCACGTGCCGTACTCGACTTCCCCGACCCCGATGGCCCGTCGACAGCCACGGCGACAAGCGCGCCGGTGTCGTCGTGGACCATGGCAATGCCTTCCTGTCGGGCTGGGCTGAGAACGCCCGAGGCCAACGGCACCAGGACGGGTGGTTGGCCGAGAGTACCCGTCTTGGGGGGCAGAGTCCCAGCCGAGCGTCCTGCAGGAACTAGTGCGAAGACCAGCCGTCAGCGTGGAGAGCCTGCACAAGGCCGGGTGCATCCGCAGGCACGACAGACAGCTCGATGACTCCGACCGGGTGCCCCGGCGAGTGCTCGAGGGCAATGTCCTCGACGCTCGCACCTGCCTTGGCCACGGTGGTAAACAGGCTGGCCAGCGCCCCGGGCTCGTCAGGGATCACGACGGGGATGACCGTGTACTCAGCAGGTGGAGCTCCATGTTTGCCCGGAATGGCGGCGAATCCTCGCCGGCCTACCTCGAAGAACAGCTCAACCGCTTTATCGACATTTCGACTTGTCGTTGACTCGACTTGATCGTCTGCGGCCTTCTCGAGGGCATCGGCCACCATCGACAGCTCGGTCGCCAACCGTCGGACCGGCGCAGCCAGCGCACGGGCATTCGCTGTCACGATGTCTGCCCAGAGCGCCGGATCACTGCCCGCGATGCGCACCGTGTCGCGTAGCCCCTGCCCGGCCAGCGACAGCGCCAAGGGATCGGCACCGCTGAGCTGCCCGGCGACCGCACTGGCGGCCATCTGCGGCAGATGACTGACCAGCGCGACAGCCTCGTCGTGAGTGGCGGCATCCACGACCACCGGGTCGGCTCCGCAGTCGCGCACCAACTGCTCCACCAGGGCCACCCGACGAGGCTCGGCACGCGAGCCTGGACAAATAGCCCACGGACGCGCTTCGAAAAGATCGGCCTGAGCCGCGACCGGGCCCGACCGCTCGCGGCCGGCCATCGGATGACCGCCCACAAATCGCCGATCGCAACCCAATCTCTCGGCCTCTAGCTGAGGATAAGTCTTAACGCTCAACACATCACTAATTGTCGCGCTTGGATATAGTCGCATCACACGATGCATGACTTCTGGCGTCGCGGAGGGGGGGACGCAAACCAGGACGAGATCCGGCTCACCTGCGCCCCAGCCCGGAGTACCGCTCCCCAGCTCGCCAGCCAACCGTTCGGCGGCCGGATCAGCATCTGCGACCCAGACCTCCCACTCCGAGCGAGCCAGCGCGAGCCCGACCGAGGTCCCGAGGAGCCCCGCTCCCACGATCTGGACCGTCCGCGTCACTGGGCGAGGTCCTGGCGCAGTACCTCAGCGCCCCTGAGGTACACATGAACGACCTCGTCACGGCGGGCGTCGAGCAAGACATGGGCCAGCACCCGCACCACCCGGGGCAGGGCTCCCTCGATGTCGAGCTCCTGCGCACAGAGGAGAGGCACATCACCGATGCCCAACGTGCGGGCGGCCGCCGCGGGAAAGGCGCTACGAAGGTCCCCCGTACTCGTGAAGATGATGCTGATCAGATCGTCGGTGGTGAGACCGTTCCGCTCCAAGATCGCGCCGACCAGCTCGACCACGGCCTCGGTCATCTCGGCAGGATCATCGGCCTTGAGCTGGGTCGCGCCGCGGAGTGCTCTCATCACGCGGTCACCTTAGCGGTCTCTCGACGAAGCGAGGATCCGACACGGCCGTTTATCGACATGTCGAGTTAGTAACTGTCACTCGGCACGAGACCAGGCACGTCCAGCTGCACGGCACGTTTATCGATAAAGCGATTCAAGATTCCAAACCACCACGTCCGCGCGTCTCCTGAGCACGAGGACGTCCGCAACAGCACCATATGGCGGGCAATCGACGTATCGACATTTTCCGAGTACCGAGCTATTGGCTAAGTAGTTTTACCGCTCTGTCGACATGTCGAGGAAGTCGAGCAGCGCACCCTGCTCGTGACGGGTCAAGAGACGCACTCCTCCGGAGTGCAGCCGGCCGAGTCGAATGGGCCCGAACTGCAGCCGCACAAGCCGGCGGACTGGCAGCCCCACCTCTTCCATCATTCGACGCACCACTCGGTTTCGACCACTGTGCAAGGTCAGCTCGATCTGCGCCTCACGCCCCACCTGGTCCACCACCCGAAACTCATCGACGGCTACCGGACCGTCGTCGAGCTCAACCCCGGCCTTCAGCCTGCGACCAAGGTCACGCGGCACCGGACCAGTGACCACTGCCCGATAGATCTTGGGCACCTCAAAGGACGGGTGAGAGAGGCGATGGGCGGCCTCGCCGTCGTTCGTGACCAGGATCAGGCCTTCGGTCTCGATGTCGAGACGTCCGACATGGAACAGACGCTCAGGACGTTCGGCGACCATGTCGCCGATGCACGGTCGGCCCTCAGGGTCGCTCATGGTGCTGACGGTGCCCTCAGGCTTGTTGAGCGCCAGGTAGACCTGCCCGGATGCCACTGGGATTCGCTCCCCGTCGACCCGGACGACAGCACGGGCCGGATCGATGCGCATGCCTTGGACTCGGACGACCTCGCCATCCACACTGACTCTTCCAGCGGCTATCAGTTCCTCGGCTGCTCTTCTGCTGGCGACCCCGGCTGTGGCAAGCACCTTCTGCAGACGAATTCCCTTTGAGACTCTCTTCCTCTACATGAGAGTTAGTCATAGTTCAGCCTCAAGCGTCTCGAGGTCAGGCAGGTAAGGAGCAAGCTCCGGCAAGTCATCCAGACTGGCCACGCCGAGGCGTTCCAGAAAGTGGCCGGTTGTTCGATACAGATGGGCTCCCGATTCCCCGTCGGTACCGCACTCCTCCACCAAACCGCGAGCCAGCAGCGTGCGCACCACACCGTCGACGTTCACCCCACGGACTGCCGACACTCTCGCCCTGGAGACGGGCTGCCGGTACGCCACCACCGCCAAGGTCTCGAGGGCCGCTTGGGTCAGGCGAGCCTGCTGACCATCCAGCACGAAGCGCTCCACCACCTCGGCGTAGGTGGGGTTGCTGTAGAAACGCCATCCACCGGCGATCTCTCGGAGCGCAAAGCCTCGACCGTCGGCCTCGTACTGGGCGGCTAGTCCACTACAGGCCTCAGCCACCTCGACCTCAGGACGTTGCAGCACCTGGGCGAGCGTGACCGTCGCGACCGGCTCATCGACGACCATCAGGACAGCCTCAACCGCTGCGGCCAGGTCGAGGTCGCCAGGGGAGACCTCGACGGCGTCAGTTCCTACCCGGTCGGTCTCCGGTTCGCTCGCAGGAGCAGTCTTCTCTTGCTCGTCAGTCACGATCCCTCGCTCTGTTGCTCGTCGGGCGTGGAGTTGTCGACCTCATGATCGTCGTCCTCTGCGTCGTTTCCTGCGTCGTCATCGAACTCGTCGTGCACGTCGAGCTCGCCCTCATCGGCACCCGTCCATCGCACGGTGAGCTCACCAAGGGGCTGAACCTGGTCGAACGCCACTGCACCCTCGCGAAAGAGCTCAAGGAGAGCAAGGAATCGAGCAATGACCGTCACCGTGTCTGGCGCGTCACCGACCAACCCCCGGAAGCTCGCCGTACGCACGCGCCGCAACCGGTCGATCAGCAGCGCCGCCTGCTCCTTGACACTGACGGGTGGGGCGTGGACGTGTCCGATCGCTACCTCGGGGACCGGCTTGGGCGCCAGTGCTCTCGCCGCCAGGACGGCTAGACCGTCAGGGCCGACTCCGAGCAGCACCTCAGGCAGCAAGGACGAGAACTGGGGCTCCAGCCCGACGACACGGGGGTGGCTGCGCCCGGCCAGTGCCATGCGTCGAGCGAGCTCGGCCGCCACCGTCTTGTACGCGCGGTACTGCAGCAGTCGCGCGAAAAGCAGGTCTCTGGCCTCCAGCAAGGCCAGGTCCTCTTCGTCCTCGACGTCAGCCGAGGGAAGGAGCCGAGCAGTCTTGAGGTCGAGCAGGGTGGCCGCGATCACCAGGAAGTGGGTGGTCTGCTCGAGATCCCACTCGTCACCGGCCCCCTTGATGTAGGCGATGAACTCGTCAGTGACCACGGCCAGGGCTACTTCGGTGACGTCGAGCTTGTGCTTGGCGATCAGGCCGAGAAGAAGGTCAAAGGGGCCCTCGAAGACGGACAGGTGGACGTGAAAACCCGTCGAGCTGGCCGGCTCGGGGTGGTCCGTTGTTGTCGAGGTCACGGGCGAACGCTAGCCGAGCGGTGCGGACGCGCGTGGCGGGGCATGGCAGCTGACAGAAGCCGATCAGTCTCCGTGGCCCTCACGGAGACGACGCGCGAGGATGCTCGCGTCTCCCTTGGCCTGAAGATCGGCCACTACCACTGCGACGGCCTCTCGCACGATTCGGCCCCGGTCCACCTTGATTCCCTGATCTCGGTAGAGCGCGCCCTTGGCTTCGTCCAGCGCAACGAGCTCGTCGGACGAGAGGTAGACGGTGATCTTGTCGTCGTGGCGCTGGCGTCCGGACGGGGCTCCAGAGGGAGCCGATCCCCTTGTTCGAGCGGCCGAGAGAGAGCGCACTCCAGGGGTGCTTGAGGGTAAGTCTCTACTTCTACTTGAGGCTGATCCTTTATCCCCCGCTGGGGATGACGCCTGTGGAGTCTCAGGTTCGACCTCAACCGCATCGGCCAGCGCCGCCGATGACGACGTCGTGCGGAAGAGCTCGCTGGCACCGGGAAGCGCTGCGCGACGGCTCATCGGGCCAGCACCTCTCTTGCGAGCTGCCGATAGGCCTCGGCCCCCGTCGATTTCGCGGCATACGAGGTGATCGGCTCCCCTGCCACGGTCGTCTCGGGGAATCGGACCGTGCGGTTGATCACGGTGTGGAAGACCCGGTCCCCGAAGGCCTCGACGACTCGCGCCAGTACTTCGCGACCATGTGTCGTGCGCTTGTCGAACATGGTGGCCAAAATACCGTCAAGCTCTAGTTCAGGGTTAAGTCTCTCGGTCACCTTGGATATCGTGTCCATGAGCAGTGCGACTCCACGAAGGGCGAAGAACTCACACTCAAGCGGAATGATCACCCCGTCTGCGGCGGTGAGAGCGTTGACGGCCAGCAAGCCCAGCGACGGCTGGCAGTCAATGAGGACGTAGTCGTACTCCTTGGAGATCTGCGCCAGCCCGCGTCCTAGCGTCTGTTCGCGCGCGACCTCCCCCACCAGCTGTACCTCGGCAGCGCTCAGGTCGATGTTTGACGGCAGCAGGTCCATGCCCGCGGTGTTGGTCTTGAGCAGGATGTCCTCTGCCTCAACCCCTCGGTCCATCAACAGGTTGTAGACGGTGCGGTCCAGCTCGTGCGGATTGACGCCCAACCCCACCGACAAGGCCCCCTGGGGGTCGAAGTCGACCAGGAGAACGCGGCGCCCGTACTCGGCCAGCGCGGCGCCAAGGTTGATCGTGGTCGTGGTCTTGCCGACGCCTCCCTTCTGGTTGCACATGGCGACGATCCGACCTGGTCCGTGATCGAAGAGCGGCGGTGGCTCCGGAAAGATCGGCAGTGGGCGTCCAGTCGGACCAAGGGTCGTTTCGGAGGGCAGCGCCTGAGCCGGCGTTTCCGCCATTGCTGGCGCATCTCCGGTGGGAGTCCCACTGGCGTTCGGCGGTTCTGGCACGAAAGTCGACATAACCACAGATCTCTAAACCTCTCCACAGACTTCACGACAAGTCGGTGCGAACTCTAGGCGGAGCAGTCTCCTCCAGGCAAGGTCGAGCCCAGGTCGAGGGTGTGATGAGGAGTCCGCCGCCCAGGAGTACCTAGTTGCGGGCTCGTGGATGGGCGGTGGCATAGACCTCTCGCAACGAGTCCACGGTGACCAGCGTGTAGATCTGCGTGGTCGTCACTGAGGCGTGGCCGAGAAGTTCCTGCACGACGCGAACGTCGGCCCCTCCATCGAGAAGGTGCGTGGCAAAGCTGTGTCGCAGCGTGTGCGGCGACACCTCACCGGTGATGTGAGCGCGCTCGGCCGCAGATCGCAGGACGGTCCATGCACTCTGCCTGCTGAGCCGGCCCCCACGGCTGTTGAGAAAGAGCGCCGGCACCCCCGGTCCACGTTCGGCGAGAACGGGACGGGCCCGGACGAGGTAGTCGTCGACGGCTTCTGCGGCATAGCGTCCCACCGGCACCACACGCTCCTTCCCCCCCTTGCCCACCAGCCGGAGCGATCCAGCCTCGCGGTTCACGTCATCAACATCGAGGCTGACTGCTTCAGATATGCGCGCCCCGGTGCCGTACAAGAGCTCGAGGAGCGCGCGGTCGCGCAGTTCTTTGGGCGTACGGCCCTCGCCGGCAGCGGCCAGGAGGGACTCGACCTGCTTCACATCCAGGGCCTTGGGGAGACGGCGTGGCGGGGCCGGTGGCCGCACGTCGGATGCCGGATCGCTCGACGCGAGGTCCTCCAGAAGGGCAAACCGATGGAACCCGCGCACTGCTACGACCGTGCGCGCGGCTGACGACGGTGCGAGTGGCGAATGGTCAGCGTCACCTTCGCGCAGGAAGGCGACGAACGCGAGGACATGCCCTTCGGTGATCTCGTCGAGGGTGTCGATACCGAGCGGGGAAAGGAAGGAGAGGTAGCGGTTCAAGTCACGTCGGTAGGACGTCAGCGAGTTACGCGCCAACCCTCGCTCGATGGTGAGGTGGTCGAGGTACTGCCGAACCGCAAGCACGAGAGTCGTCTCGGTGGACTCACCGCTGCTCCCCATGCTGCGACCCTAGCCAGCGGCGTCACCACATGCGAAAGCCCCCGCCGAAGCGGGGGCTTTCGCATGTGGTGATCGCTAGGCAAGCAGCGTGTCGACCTCGACGGTGTCGAGTCCGAATGCCTCACCGACCGCCTCGTAGGTGATTTGACCCTCGTGGGTGTTGAGGCCAGGACGAAGCGCCGGGTTCCCCTTCAGCGCCTCGCGCCAACCGAGGTTGGCCAACTGGACTGCGTACGGGAGCGTGACGTTGGTGAGCGCGTATGTCGAGGTGTGGGGCACGGCACCGGGCATGTTGGCCACGCAGTAGAACACCGTGTCGTGAACCTTGAACGTGGGGTCGGCGTGTGTGGTGGGCCGGGAACCTTCGAAACATCCACCCTGGTCGATCGCAATGTCGACCAGGACAGCTCCGGGCTTCATCCGGGCCACCAGGTCGTTGGTGACCAGCTTGGGAGCCTTCGCCCCAGGGATGAGCACCGCACCGATGACGAGGTCAGCGTCGGACACCTCTTGCTCAATGGCATAGGAGCTCGACATCAGCGTCTGCAAACGACCTTGGTAGATCCGGTCGATCTCGGCAAGCCGCTTGGCATTGATGTCGAGGATCGACACGTTCGCGCCCATACCGACAGCCATCTGAGCTGCGTTCAGACCAGAGACACCGCCGCCAAGCACCACAACCTTGGCTGCCTTCACGCCCGGCACACCGCCGAGCAGGGTGCCGCGTCCGCCATTGGCGCGCTGCAGTGTTGCAGCGCCCACCTGAGGACCCATGCGACCGGCCACCTCGGACATGGGAGCCAGCAGCGGAAGTGAGCGATCGGGAAGTTCGACGGTCTCGTACGCAATCGCTGTCGTCCCGGACGAGAGCAGGGCGTCGGTGCACTCGCGGCCGGCGGCGAGGTGCAGGTAGGTGAAGAGCACCTGCTCCTTGCGCATACGGTGGTACTCCTCGGCGATCGGCTCCTTCACCTTCAGGATCAACTCGCCGGTCTGCCACACGTCATCGGCTGTGGGGAGGATCGAGGCGCCGGCAGCGATGAACTCGTCGTTGGAGATGGACGAGCCGACTCCGGCGTCCGTCTCGACGAAGACCTCGTGGCCATTGCGGGAGAGCTCGTGGACGCCGGCTGGCGTAATGGCCACCCGGTACTCGTGATTCTTGACCTCGCGGGGGATGCCGACCTTCACTGCAATCAACGTCCTTCGTGACAACTCTTACGAGCGTGAGCGGCAGAGGGCGCAACCGGACCAATCGGCGTCGAGCATCCACCGCACCCCTCGGGTGAGAGGCGCACGGAGTCTATCCGAGCCCCCAAGACGGGGCTGGCCAGGGATGCTCTGGCGGTCCGAGCGAACGCCACTCCGCCCGTCGGCACTCTGCGACCGCCAGGATGGCCGCCACGGCGAGGGAGTTGCGGACATGTCCCCCGATCACACGTTCCACCAGGTCATCGAGCCCAACTCGGACGACGATGAGGTCGCGTTCCTCATCGGCCGGTGGCGGTCGCAGGGCTGGGTCGACGTCACCGAGCCCCCTCGCCAGGAAGACTCGGATCGTCTCACTGCTCATACCCGGCGACGAGTGCAGGTCAATGACCCGATGCCACTGAGCCGCCACCAGACCGACCTCCTCGACGAGTTCTCGTTGAGCCGTTGCCACCGGGGACTCCCCTGGCTCGTCCAGGAGCCCAGCAGGGATCTCCCAGAGGTGACTCGCCACTGGGTGTCGGTACTGCCGGAGCATCACCACGCGTTCACGCTCGTCGAGCGCCACGACTCCCACAGCGCCCGGGTGCACGACGACGTCACGGTTCACGACCGTGTCAGCATCGAGCTGGACCTGATCGGTCACCACCGACCACTTGGCCGTCTTGAGTCGCTCGACGCGCTTCAGGACCGGCTTCGACCCGGGTTGGTCGCTGACATCGGCGGAGCTGCCGGGCGAGGCCGTCATCCGACGATCGGGCTGCCCTCTGGCGCCGCATGAGCCGCAACCGGGGAGCCGTCGGGTGCGTCCGCCACGGCGACCCCGGCAGCCGCAACCTCCGGAAGCTCTACCTGCTCGGGTTTCCGTTCGATGGCCGCTGCCACGAGGCCGGCGAAGAGCGGGTGCGCGCGCGTGGGTCGAGACCGGAACTCGGGGTGCGCCTGGGTGGCCACGTAGTAGGGGTGCACGTCGCGCGGAAGCTCGACGAACTCCACGAGACGACCGTCCGGGGAGGTGCCACTGATGCAAAGGCCGGTCTCCTCCAGCCGCTCGCGGTAGTCGTTGTTCACCTCGAAGCGATGCCGGTGGCGCTCCTCGACATATGGCTCGCCGTAGACCTCACGGACAATGCTGCCCTCAGCCAGCTTCGCCGGATACAGACCGAGCCTCATGGTGCCGCCCATGTCGCGCTCACCAGCCACCACGTCACGCTGGTCGGCCATCGTGGCAATCACCGGATAGGGCGTCGAGTCGTCGAACTCCATCGAGTTGGCATCGGTGAGACCCGCAGCAGTACGGGCATGCTCGATCACCATGCACTGCAGCCCAAGACAGAGCCCCAGGGTGGGAATGCGATGCTCGCGGGCGTAGCGCAGGGCACCCAGCTTGCCCTCGATCCCCCGGACACCGAACCCTCCGGGCACGCATACGGCGTCGACCCCGGTGAGCTGGCGGGCCGCGTCGTCCGTCGTGGCGCAGTCGTCCGAAGTGACCCACCGGATGTTCACCCGCGCATCGTTGGCAAAGCCACCCGCCCGGAGCGCCTCGGTCACCGAGAGATAGGCGTCGGGCAGGTCGATGTACTTGCCGACCAGCGCCACTGTTACCTCATGCGCCGGCTTGTGAACGCGTCGGAGCAGGTCATCCCACTCGGTCCAGTCAACGTCACGGAACGGAAGCCCCAGTCGCCGCACGACGTAGGCATCCAGTCCCTCGCTGTGCAGGACCTTAGGGATGTCGTAGATGCTCGGTGCATCTACGGCGGCAACCACGGCTTCATCGTCCACATCGCACATCAAGCCAACCTTGCGCTTGATCGACGTCGGCACCGGGCGATCGGCGCGCAGCACGATGGCATCGGGCTGGATGCCGATGTTCCGGAGCGCCGCGACCGAATGCTGGGTCGGTTTGGTCTTGAGCTCGCCAGAAGGGCCGATGTACGGGAGAAGAGACACGTGGACGACGAACGTGCTGTCGCGCCCGACCTCATGACGAACCTGCCGAACAGCCTCAAGGAAGGGCAGGGACTCGATGTCGCCGACCGTGCCCCCGACCTCGGTGATCACAACATCGACGTCGTTGCTGGCCATCCGACGAATGCGAGCCTTGATCTCGTTGGTGATGTGCGGGATGACCTGGACAGTGTCTCCGAGGTACTCACCACGCCGCTCCTTCGCAATCACTGCGGAGTAGACCTGCCCGGTCGTGACATTCGCCGACCCAGCCAGCTCGCGATCGAGGAAACGCTCGTAGTGCCCGATGTCGAGATCGGTCTCGGCTCCGTCGTCTGTGACGAAGACCTCGCCGTGCTGGAACGGGTTCATCGTTCCCGGATCGACGTTGAGATACGGGTCGAGCTTCTGCATGGTGACTCGAAGTCCACGCGCCTTCAGCAGGTTGCCCAAGCTCGAGGCGGTCAGGCCCTTACCGAGACTGGATGCCACTCCGCCCGTGACGAATATGTGCTTGGTGATGTGCGCACCGGCCAAGGCAGGCTCCCGTGGTAGTTCCCAGTTGGAGTGGGGGTGGTGCCGTGCGCCTGATTCTGCGCCTGGTTTCGCGACTGTCCGAGCACCGATCCACGGAAGATCAGGCTATCAGCCTTCGACCTCTAGGGGTTCAGCACCGCGCCCCGACAACGCACGACCGTCATCGAGCTGCATGCAGCGGACGACGACGGCGACCGCTACCGGAATGGCCACGGTCGCTGCCATGGCCGGGATCGCCACGCCCGAATCGTTGACCAGGGCGCCCACGACCCCCAGCACCAGCACGGCGAAGAGGCCCGATCGAAGAGTGGGCACGCGCACGAAGGTCCAAGGCAGCAGGCCGCTTGGCCGTCGTACGAGGAACGCCAGGAAGATCAGGACAAGGGGAACCATCAACGTCAGCACGCTGTTGGTCAGCAGCGAGACATTGGCCTCCAGCTTTCGTTGAACGATGCTCGCCGCCTCCCCGCTCAGCATCGCCTCGACGAACCGCCCCAGGTGCGAGCGGTCCTGCTCTGGCCGCAGGTAGTCGAGGAACGCGATGACCACGACCACGACCACGCCCGCGCCGAACATTCCCAGCAGTCGACCCCATGACATGCGGCGTCCGGTCGTCAGGATTCCCAGGGTGCCAAACGCAGGTACGAGCGCCAGAACACCGCCGAAGTCGCTGCCGAGGAAGGGAGCCCCGTCCACGACGACGGCGAGCACACCGGCCGAGGCCACGACAACTGCTGACACCCTCGCTGACCGTCCCGAGACGGCTGCCGCCGTCGCGAGCAGAGCGGCCGCGCCGAAAATGGCGAACGCCAGGTTTCCGAATCCGACGAAGCGACCGGCGACGATCGGCGAGTACCCCGCGAGGCTCGCCAGTTGCAGAGGCGCGCCGAAGACGAGGTCCAGAACCAGGACCAGGGCGGTTGCGCCGGCGACAGCCCCAGCAGGACCGAAGGGATGACGCCGCCACGGCCCGGCGAACGCGATCGCTGTCAACATCGCTCCGGCCAGACTGATGGCCGCCAGGAGCGCCGGGACCGGTGATCCCGCCTGCCACCACGGGAGGACATTTGCCAGATAGGTGGCCGCGGGTCCGGCAGCCGCAGCGACCGCCACCACGTGGATGAAGCCCAGGACTCGCGACCGGGTTCGATCTCGGGGGTGCCGGCGCAGGATCAAGAACGCACCCAGGTAGAGCACCGCCTGTACCAGGACCAGCACCCCGAAGAATGGTGGTGTGAGCTGCCCCTGGACGTCAGCCTGCTGCGCGAGCTCGCGGAACCACTCGACTCGGTCGGTGACCGTTCCGTCCTGGACCGAGGTCATCGGCTGGTAGGGCATCTGCTGCGGCTTGTCGACATCGACAAAGGCGAGGACCGTCGGAGCCACATCGGACAGCTGAACGAAAGGGGCCCGTCTCGTGGAGGCGCTGCGCAGCAGGCCTCCAGTGAAGCCCGGGCCCTGCGCAAGAGCGACATGCAGCTGGGCTCGCTCAGTGGGGGCATCGGAGACACCCAGGACAAGCATCAACGATCCTTGCGGCCTCATCGCGTCGATCGCACCAACGATCTCGTCGATCGCCGACAGCTCACCGAAGCGACGTTCCGGGGACAACGGACGCGTGCCGACAACGAGCAAGGGACAGGCACGAACGCTGCGCTTCGTCAGCGCTATCGGCTCCGGCGTCCAGGCGTCGACGACGCCCTGCCGGTCGGCGGCTGCCAATCCACTCCCCGGCCCGGACGCCGCCGTGCATCCATCGCCCGCCCCCAGCTCGTCGCCGAGGGTCTGGCCGAGGAGACCCGGAATCGCGTCGAAGCTGAGGTCAGCGTTCTCTTCGACGACCGCATCCCACCGGTCGACGCGAGCCGCACCATTGCCCTCGGGGATCATGTCTGGCAGCGGCTGGCACGAGCCCTCGACGGGGTCCTCGGGGATGGGATACCGAGCCCGGTTGCCCGTGCCCAGCTGCACCCACCCATCGGCCGGGCAGGTGCGCGACCGCGCAGATCGGGTACTCATCTGGCCGAGGCTGGAACGGTCGCCGAGCTCCCAGAGCTTCGGCGTCGACTCCGGCGTGACGTCGCTCCACCGCAGTCCTGGAACACCGACGATCACCACAGCCGCAGAAGTGGCCGTGTCGTCGGCCACCACCGCCGACCTGCCAGAGGTCGACTGTGCGATGGCCGGAGCGGCGAGCCCGCAATGAGCCCGGTTGCCACCGCCAGGGGCAGCATCCAACGCCTCACGCCGGATGCCCCTTCTCGATGCCAGGAGGCGTTCCCAGACGCCGGTAGACGCCGACCACCTGGTCGACGACATCGCCCTCGGTGGGCCAGGCGTCCGCCCGCCGCTTCGCCCGCTGCGCCCGAGCCGCGGCGCCGGCCGGGTCGTCGAGCACAGCCTCGATCGCCTGAGCCACGGCCGCCGGGTCGCCAGGCGGAACCAGCAGCCCGTCTGAACCCACCAGCTCAGGAAGTCCGCCCACGGATGTCGCAACGACCGGCAGGCCCACCTGCATCGCCTCCTGCACCACAAGGGCGCGCGCCTCCCACACGCTCGACAGCGCCAAGACGTCCGCGGCACGCAGCAGGTCGGCGACGTCGTCGCGACGCCCGAGAAGACGCGCGGCCACCTTCTCCTGGTGGATCAGCTGCGAGAGCGCCTGCTCGTCAGGCCCATCGCCGGCCACCACCAGCAGCGGCCGCGGGTTCCGATGCCCGAGGAGTTTCATCGCCGACACCAGAGTCGGGTAGTCCTTCTGGGGGTGGAGCCGCCCCACGGCCAGGACCATGGGCTCGTCTTCGACGCCAAGACTCTTGCGCACCTCTTCACGGTCGTGCGATGCCGGGCCGGGTGTCGGAGCCGCCACCTCGCCAAGTTCGGCAGATCCGCCGGCCGCGGTGGCTTGTGCGACAAGGTCGGCTGACGCCCCGAGCGACAGGCTGGCCCCTCGCGCCACGATGCCCTCGACGCCGTGCATCACCCGACCCCGGAGACCGCTCGCCAAGACCTGGTTGTGCCACGACACGACCAGCGGGACGTCCTGCGCGCGGACGCCGGCCACCGGCAAGCCCTTGCCTGCGCCTGCGGTGAGGGCGACGAGACCGGCCCGGAAGCCGTGTGCGTGCACCACATCAGCGCCCTTGACCCAGCGGCTCAGCATCCTTGCCACAGCGAGATCGCGAGGAGAAGGGGTGACCCCGATCTCAGCTTCGACGAAGCGGGCCCCCGCTGCTGTGAAGGCAAAGAGCGTCTCGGTGTCTGACGGGCCGGCGACCACCACCTGATGTCCTCGTTCGACCAGCCCAGCTGCGAGCGAGCGGACATGCCGGCCGATGCCACCCGTGCTGGTACCCAGCACGACGAGGATTCGCAACCTTCTCTCGATCACGACACGTCACCTGCCGATCGGACTCGCATCCGCAGCAGGGTACGGACTGTTCCAGGGTCGGTCGCTGCCGCCGCTCCCCCGACCACGACCAGGGCCGCCACGCCCACCACGAGGACCTGGACAATCGCGATGCCTACAGATGTATTCGCCTCATCAAGCCAGAGGCGACCTGCTGTGCCCACCACGGCGCCGGCGGCGACGGCAGCAAGAGACACTCGCAGCACGCCGGCGAATGCCGGCTTGCCCGCATAGCGCACCAGCGCAACCAGCAGGATGACGGCAGCCACCACCAGACCAAGACTGAATCCGGCGCCGATCGATGTGGCCACTTGCTCAGCCCCTTGAGCGCGGGTCACGAGTAGGCCCGCCCCCCCGATGCCGCACCCCCACCCCAGCGCCGTCCCCCATGCCGCCGAAGGAGCCTCACGGCGGGCCGCAAGAACCCGCACGAGATGACCATGGACGCCGTACCCCAAGACGCCCAGAGCGAGCGCCGTCAGCAACGCGGCAAGCACGTCGACGCTGCTTTCGCCGGGAACGCCTTCGACGATGATCACGGCCAACGGCTGGGCAGCCGCGGCCAGACCCGCAGCACCGATCACGGAGGCCACGACCACCGCTCGCAGACTCTGGGCCGTGGTGTCAGCAGTACCGCTGAGGTCACCGCGTTCGTAGAGGGCCGACAAGCGAGGAAAGGTGCTCGTCGCAATGGGCAGCACGAGGATCGACCAGGGCAGCAAGAAGAGCGTCCATCCGAGCACGAACACCAACGCGCTGCCTTCAGAGCCGTAGACGTTGCTCCACCTGATCGCTGCCGCGTACCCCACCCACTGAACGCCCACCACCACCGCACCACTCCAGGCCAGGGTTCGCGCCTGACCCGTCCGGCCGTCCGGAAAAGTGAGCGACGGCCGCACGATGAGGCGCGCCCGCGTCAGGGCTGGCACCTGCACCAGGAGTAGGGCGATGACGCCGACCGTGGTACCACCGGCAAGGATCCAGAACTCGCCGGTGGTCAGTGCATCCAGCGAACTGGCGTCGTCCCCTGCCACGCTGGCGTACCAGAGGTAGCTGCCGATCACGACGACGCTGGAGACGGCCGGCGCAACAGCCGGCGCAAAGAAGCGGTGGTGCGCCTGAAGCGAACCCTGAGCGATCACCGTGGCGCCGTAGACCGGGATCTGCAGCAGGAACACCCACAGCATGTCGCGCGCAACCATCGGCGCCTCGGACCCGCATGAGCCACCCGACCCCAGGAGCACCTGGATCACCCAGGTAGATCCGACGTACATCAATGCGGTGATCGGGAATGAGCAGCAGCAGGGACCATCCGTGCAGCGCAGCCACCATCGCGCGCACCCTCGTGGGGTCGGTCTCCCGGGCACCCGCCACCAGGGGAACGACAACTGCAACGAGCGCTCCGCCGACGACGACCTCATAGATGATGTTCGGCACTGCATTCGCCGTCGCGTAGACGTCACCAAGACAGCTCGTGCCAGCCGTGCGAGCCAACACCACGAAGCGCAGGAAGCCGATGACGCGCGCAACGATGGTGACGCCAGCGATCAACAGGGCTGCGCCAACCCACGCAGAGGCACCGGAGCCTGCAGACGTCCCAGCTCGGGCGTTGCTGGGGTCGCTCATGCTTCTTCGGGGGACTCGTCAGACGGCCTAGCTCATCGAGCGCGCGCAGAACCGGCGTCCGTTCGATGACGTCGGAGAAGCTCACACGCTCACTCACAACGGTGAGACCGACGAGTCCGAGCAGCGTGGCCGCGAGGGCCGGACGCCGGAGCGATGCGGCCACGCAGACCCCCCAGGCCGCCCCAAGCGCATTCGCTCCCGTGTCGCCCAGCATCGACTGCTCGGCGAGATCCTGCGGAAGCAAGGCCGTCGCTGCCGCGACCGGTCCGGTGACGACGGCACCCCCCACTCCTGTCGTCAGGAGGGGCACGCCGGACGCCGCGACGAAGACCTTGGTTGCCCGTCCAGGCCGCAGGTCGAAGAGATTGGCGAGATTGGCGCTCCCCGCGATGACGGCACCGGAGAGCACTGCGTCGACGACTCCCCCACGACCTCGGCGCGCCAGGGCCCCGGCTACCAGACCGGTAGCACCGAGCCCGACCAGCTTGATGGTTCCCGTTGTCACCTCACCACGGCGCAGGGCACCGAGGTGTCCTCGCAGGCCCTTGACCTCGGTGGCACCAGCGAGGTCATCCACCATGCCCAACGCAGCCGCGCCCCCGATCGCGACGCCCGACGCGAGTCGCACCGACCCGGAAAGCCCCGGTGCCGTGGCCACACCCGCCAGAGATCCCAGGGACACCGCTGGACCCTTGCGCCAAGGTGACCACATCACCCCGGTGGTTCGTGCGCTGCCAACGCGCGGCCCTCTCTCCAGCCGTCAGCACGTCGTACGCACGGCGGCTGACGCCGGCGGCGATCGCAGCGCTCACGATGCGCTTGAGCACCGACTACCCCCTCGGCAGTGGGTCTGGAGCTGGGCCGTCGGATCCTGCGCCGGTGCCGTAGTGGCCGACGCCACCCGCCACCTGCTCAGCCAGGGCAGTGATGGTGACCGTGACACCGGTGACGGTTTCGACGCGGTCCACCGACGACACGACGCCATCCACCCGTGAGCTTCGCAACACACCGATCACCCCCGCCGCTCGGTCGCTCCCCTGCGGAGCCGCCAGGACCGTGCCCACCCCCACGTCGTCAAGTGCCCCTAGCATCGGAACCAGCACGAGATCAGCGTCAGGAACGACCCCGGAGGGTCCGATCACGATGGCCGTGTCACCCCGCGTGACCTCGTCCTCATCGGCCGAGATGAACCCCTCGTTCTCGAAGGCCGCCAGAACCCCGACGGAGTCTGCCGATGGCTGGCCGACGGGGCGCCCCCCGGGTGTGACGAGCGCCTCCGCGAGCACCTGGCCCGCCAGGTCATAGGTGTCCTCATCGCGGCCTCCTTTGGTCACGTTGTCGGCCACCCGGTTGAGGATCTCGCTCTGGTCCGGGTCAAACCACGCAGGCTCGATACTGACACGCTCGCCCACCGACCCACCCGCCGTGCTCACCGCGTCCTCAACTGCGTCGACCTGACCGCCGTCGGTGTCCGGAAGAACGATGATCGTGACAACCCGACCCGTGAGAAGCCCGTCGACCAGCACCGGCTGGGCGATGGCGGCGAACTCCTCGGTGGCCGAGATGTCGGCCCGCAGAGCCGAGACGTCGTCCTGCAGATCGACCTTCTCCTGGGCCAGCTGCTCGGTGCGATCCTCCAGGAATCCGCTGATGTCGTCCTTCAACGGCCCCGACCCCAGCACGATCCCGACAGCAAGTGCCATGAAGATCGCCACGATCGAGACGATGTGGTACCGGAAATCGATCACGATGCGATCCGTTCCATGGGTAGACGCGAGCAGCGGCGGCCGGTCACCCGGTCACCCAGAACACCAGGTCGTGCCACCACGAACCTACGAGGTCAAAGAAGCTGCGTCCCGCAGCAGTCGAGGCCATCGCCACCATCAGCGCCGCGAGGCCTGCTACGACGAGCAGCATGAGCTGGGCTGTGGAGATGCGGCTGCGGTAGAGCCGACTCACGCCCTTGGCATCGATCAGCTTGCCGCCGACGCGCAGCCGGGTGAGGAAGGTGCTCGCCATTCCTGCGCGCCCCTTGTCGAGGAACTCGACCAAGGTGACGTGGCTGCCGACGGCCACGATCAGACTTGCGCCTTTGTCATCGGCCAGGAGCATGGCGACGTCCTCGCTGGTACCGGTCGCCGGAAAGACAATGGGCTCGACCCCGAGAGACTCAACACGTTCGAGTCCGGGAGCCCTTCCGTCGCGGTACGCGTGCACCACCACCTCTGCGCCGGCGCCCAACGCCTCGTCGGAGACCGAGTCCATGTCTCCGACGATGAGATCGGGGCTGTACCCGAGCTCGAGCAGTGCGTCCGCGCCGCCGTCGACACCGATGAGCACCGGCCGGTGCTCTCGGATGTAGGGACGGAGGGTCTGCAGATCCTCTTTGTAGTGATAGCCACGGACGACGATCAGGACGTGGCGTCCATCGATGACAGTGGCGATATCGGGAACGCCGATGCCGTCGATCAGCAGGTCGCGCTCTTGTCGTAGGTACTCCATCGTGTTGCTCGCGAAAGCCTCGAGCTGGACGGCGAGCCCCGCTCGTGCTTCATCCATCGACCGCTCAACCGACTCGAAGTCGAGCAAGGAACCTTCGGCCACAATCTCGCCGTCGTGGAGCAGCCGATCCCCGTCAAGGACCACATGGTCACCGTCGTCGAGGCGCCCGAACACGTCTGGACCGACTGCGTCGAGCACGGGAATCCCCGCCTCGACCAAGATCCCGGGCCCGAGATTGGGGTACCGGCCACTGATACTGGCCGCGCAGTTGACCACTGCTGAAGGCGAGCACGCCACCAGACCCTCGGCGGCGATGCGATCGATGTCCAGATGATCGATCACTGCCACTTCACCAGGCTTGAGCCTTTTGGTCAGGTCTTTGGTGCGCTTGTCCAGACGCGCGACGCCCTGCGATTCAGGTCCCTCGACGGGTGAGGAACGGCGGAGCAACGAGAGGCGCATGCGGCCATCCTGCCAGAGGGAGCCCCACCTGCCGGTCACTCTCGAGGTGTCGCCGGTCACTCAGCGCTGGACGAGGAGAGCGGCGACCCTGATCAGGGGCCGCCTTCGCGCTATCTGCTCGCGCGCGCGACGGCGAGCAGCTCTTCAGCGTGGGCTCGGCCGCTGCTCGACTCAGCAAGGCCTGCAAGCATGCGGGTGAGCTCCTTGACCCGATCGTCGCCGTTGACCTGGCGCAGATCACTGGCTGTCACACCGCCCGACGTCGACTTCTGCACGACCCAGTGATGATCGGCGAAAGCAGCCACTTGGGGAAGGTGGGTCACCACCAGTACTTGCCGGTGCTGTCCCAGATGGGCGAGTCGGCGGCCCACCTCCACCGCAGCGCTGCCGCCCACACCGGCATCCACCTCGTCGAAGACGAGGGTCGCCACCGGGCTCATGCCTGCCAGAACCACCTCGAGGGCGAGCATGATGCGCGACAGCTCTCCTCCGCTGGCTCCTCGCTGTACGGGAGTGAGGTCACCGCCACGGTGTGGCCGGAGGAGGAACGCCACCTGATCGAGCCCGAAGGAGGTTGGGGCGTCACCCCGCTGGACCTCCACGACGAACTCGGCGTCGGGCATCGCGAGCGCCGCCAGTTCGCCCGAGACCTCCCTCGACAAAGACACTGCCGCCTCGCCCCGTCGCTCGCTCAGCTCTGTCGCTTCCACGAACCAGGTAGCGGTGGCTCGTTCGATCTCGGCTTCCAGCTCGGCTAGGCGACCGTCAGCCCCCACCACCTTCACCAGCTGCTCCTCGGCCGCGTCGGCCCACTCGAGCACCTGAGCCAGCTCAGGACCGTACTTGCGCAGCAGAGGACCCAGAGCAGCGCGCCGTTCCTGAAGCTCTGCCAAACGCGAGGGGTCAGCATCAATCGAGGCCCCGTAGGCATTGAGGTCACTGGTGAGATCAGCGAGGAGATAGCCGATGTCGGAGAGCCGGACAGCCAATGCGTCGAGTCGGGGGTCGTGCTCACGTGCCGCGTCGAGGGCACGTTGCTGCTCCCCGATCTGGTCGGACACCGACTGGTCGTCCTCGGACAGTGCGTTCGCCGCCCGGAGCGCCGCCTGCTTCAGCTCGACGGCATGTGCGAGTCGTTCCTCGTCCATCCTCAGCTCGACGTCCTCGCCGGCCACGGGAGCCACGGCCCGGATCTCGGCGAGACCGAAGCGCAGAGCGTCAGCCTGCCGTAGACGCGACTGCTCATCGCCCTGCAGCTCGCTTCGTTCGGCCGTCATCGCCGAGAGAGCCGCGTACGAGTGGGACACCGCTGCGGCCGACGCTTCCAAACCGCCGAACCGGTCCAGGAGCTGTCTTTGCTGTACCGGATCGGTGAGCCGGCCTTGCTCATGCTGACCGTGGATGGTGATCAGGTGAGACGCAACTTCTCCGAGCAAGCCGACCGGCACAGCTGCTCCACCGAGCGCTGCTTTCGACCTTCCTTGGGCAGCAATGGTGCGAACTGCAGTCAAGGTGTCGTCGTCCAGGGAGCCGCCGGCGTCCACCACCCGGTGAGCGACGCTCCCCTGTGTGTCGACCGTGAGGCGGGCGGTGACCTGGGCGCGCGCCGCGCCCGACCTCACGAGGTCCGGCGAAGCCCGTTGCCCGAGAAGGAGCTGCAGGCTGCTCACCACCATGGTCTTGCCCGCGCCGGTTTCTCCGGTCAGGACCGTGAGACCTGGCTCTAGGTCCAGATCGGCTGCATCGATCACGCCCAGCCCGGCCATGCTCAGGCTCGAGATCACCCTGGGTTCCCATCTCCCCGTGCCCGGTCAGCAGGCCGCCCCGAGCGATCAACGGTCCATCCCTGGACCGGGAGGGCGAACTTTGCCACCAGCCGCTCGGTGAATGGGGTCTGCTCCAGACGAGCCAGAAGCACCGGTTGCTCGCTACGACGTACCGAGACCCGAGATCCAGGCGGCAGGTCGAGGCCTCGGCGACCATCGGCAGAGAGCACAGCGGGAGCGCTCATGGGCAGCAGGTCGATGCGGATCACCGACGTGGGAGCAATGACCAGGGGCCTCGCGAAGAGTGCGTGCGCCGACAGCGGGACGACGAGCAGGGCATCGACATCGGGCCACACGACGGGGCCACCCGCCGAGAACGCGTACGCCGTCGACCCCGTTGGAGTCGCACAGACCACCCCGTCGCACCCCCACCGCGACAGTCGCTTCCCGTCGACCTCGATCCCCACTTCGATCATGCGCGCTCTCGCCGCCTTCTCGACGGAGATCTCATTCAGCGCCCAGTGGCGGTGCCGAATGTCGCCCTCGATCTCGACCTCGACCTCGACGGCCACCCGCGGCTCGACGGAGTAGGACCGAGCGACGACCTGTTCGGCCACCCGCTCGATGTCGTGCTGCTCGGCCTCAGCGAGAAACCCGACCCTGCCGACGTTGATCCCCAACAACGGCGCTCGACCGGCTCGAGCCAGCTCAGCGCCCCGGAGGATGGTGCCGTCGCCGCCCACTACCAGGACAAGTTCGACAGTGTCCTCCGCGCTCCACTCCTGGACGCCCTCGATCCCAAGCTCAGCGGCCTCGGCCGCCGGAGCGACGACCCGTAGCCCCTGCTCCTGCAGCCGGATGACCAGTTTTCGCGCCGTCGCCGTCGCCGACGGCCGGCCGGTGTGCGTGACCAGCAGAATCTGACGGCTGTCATCGGTCACGCTGGTCCCTCCTCGACTGCACGTGTCACGGCTGTCCGATCCAGAGCGGGGGCTCCGCGGCTCAGCCACAAAAAGTACTCGACGTTGCCTGCCGGACCGGGCAACGGGCTCGCGGTCACGCCGCGAGCTCCCCACCCAGCGGCCGCCGCATGCTCGGCGACGGACGCGACCGCGTCGGCTCGCGCCCTCGGATCTCGCACGACACCCCCCGATGGAAGAGCCTCACGACCGACCTCGAACTGCGGCTTGACCATCAGGAGCAGATCAGCGGACGGCGTCGTGACACGGTCAAAGCTCGGGAGGACCAACCGCAGCGAGATGAACGAGAGATCAGCCACGACGAGGTCGACCGGGCCACCGACCATGTCGACCGTGAGATCACGAACGTTGGTGCGGTCGAGGATCACCACTCGCGCATCGCTCTGCAGTCGCCAGACGAGCTGCCCGTACCCGACGTCGACGGCCACCACGACCGCGGCCCCGTTGCGGAGCAGCACGTCGGTGAAGCCGCCGGTGCTCGCTCCGGCGTCAAGACACCTTCGGCCGGCAACCACCAAGCCACTCGGGGAAAAGGCATCGATCGCTCCGACCAGCTTGTGCGCCCCGCGCGAGGCGTAGGCCTCGCCAACACGCTCGGCAGTCACGTTCACGGGGGCCGCTGGGTCGACCTGCGTCGCCACCTTCTTGGCCACCACACCCGCCACGGTCACCTGGCCGGATGACACCAGATCAGCGGCATGCTGCCGAGATCTGGCCAGTCCCCGCCGAACCAGCTCGGCGTCGAGCCGTCGGCGCACCACGCGTTCGAGACCCGTCGTCAGCCGGTCGGGGTCGAACGATCGGAGTCATCGTTCTCAGGTGAGGCAGGATCGCTCATGGCCTCTGTCAGGTCGCCCAACACCCGCTCGTAGGCCTCGGCGTGCTCGGCGACCGGGCGATCGCCCAACGACTCGAGCGGACGGAGGGCCTCGTCGACCACCGTTGAGCCCGTCGAGACCACGCCCAGGTCGAGTTCGGACTGCGCCGTCCGCTCAGTGGGTGAATCGGCCGCCCGCTGCACCACGGCATCGTCAATCGTCCCGCCCGCCGGGTACCCGGAATCCTCGGCCCCCCCGAGATCTTCGGAGTTCACACGATCATGCGCGTCGACGGGTTCTTGGGTCACGGCTCAACTCTTCCAGACGAAGACTTCGGTCGTTGGCCACGCTAGTGGCCATCGTCAGGAAACCGGACCTCGGAGGTCAGCTGCGCGTCTCACGCCGAGCCTTGACGACCTCGACATCGTAGCGACTCCGGGCTCCACCCGGTCCGCGCCAGAACCGCCGCCGCAACGACCCTTCAACGGCTACCTGATCGCCTTCGTCCCATCGGAGAACGCGTCGACGAAGCGCCGCCGCCCAGACGCTGCAGTCGATCGTGTCCACGGTCACCGCCCTGCCGGACAAGGTCGCGCGACGGCGCCCGGCAGGGCGGGGCACCACCAGCCGCAGGGTGACCAGAGCGTCGCCGCTCGGAAGTTCGCGGGCCTCCGGTGCAGCCGCAAGCCGCCCCCGAAGGTGGACAGTGTTGACGTCCCCCTGGCTGCTGGGCGCTCTCTTGGTCACTGGCTTGGTCACGGGGTCAGTCACGGGCCCTCCAGCTCTCGTCGGGTACGGGGAACCTCAGGGTGCTCTGTGGTTGCCCACCAAGGACCGGGCCATGAGCGGACCGGTGGAAATCCCGGCGGAACTGCCCCTGTGCACGCGCGTTGCGGCCGCACCTCGCGGGCGTGGGAGGAGGGCCCGTCGAACCCCCAGAACACCTCGAGACATGCGGTACGCTATTTCCCACTAACTTTGTCGGAAAAGTCTCACCCAGAGCCAGAGGAACCACGATGAACACCACGGTCGACGTCGGCCTCTTCTCCCTCGACGTGGGACTCGTCATCGCCGGCCTGCTCGTCGGGTTCGTGGTGGGTCTCACGGGCATGGGCGGTGGGGCTCTGATGACCCCCATCCTGATCTTGTTCTTCGGGATCGACCCCGTCACCGCGGTCAGCAGCGACCTGGTGGTCTCGCTCCTGATGAAGCCGGTAGGGGCTGCAGTGCACCTGCGCCGGGGCACGGTCAACATGAAGCTGGTCAAGTGGCTGATCATCGGGTCGGTTCCAGCCGCCGTCGCCGGGGTGCTGCTCATCACCTGGCTGCGGCGGAGCGAGACCGTCGACCCTGACTCCGTCGACCTCATCATCAAGACGGCCCTCGGAATCGCCCTTCTTCTGTCGGTGGCAACGATGATCGGCAAGGCAACGGTCTCGCTCCGCCAGCACTACCGCGACCAGGCGGCCGGCATCGTTGGGCAGACCGGAGACTCAGTACTCGGCATCGTCGTGAAGCCGATCCCGACGCTCGTCATCGGCATGCTCGGCGGCGTCATCGTCGGCATGACCTCGGTCGGATCGGGCTCTCTGATCATCGTCGGACTGCTCCTGGCCTACCCCACGCTTCGTGCGGGTGGACTGGTCGGCACTGACCTCGTACAGGCCGTGCCGCTCGTGGGGGCGGCGGCGCTGACCTACATCCTCGTTGGCGAGTTCCACGCTGACGTCACGGTGGCACTCCTCATCGGCGCACTGCCCGGCGTCTACGTCGGTGCGCGGGTCTCCTCGCGTGGGCAGGCGGGGATCATCCGGCGCGCGCTGGTCCTGGTTCTCCTCGCGAGCGGACTCAAGCTGGTGGGCGTTCCCCCGCTCTGGGTCGGAGCGGGCGCCCTGGCGCTGGTACTGATCGGCCCCGTGCTCTGGACGGTCGTTCGCAGCACCAACGGATTCCAGCACCCACCCCGACGCGACCCAGACTTTCCCTTCTGGCGGCTGGTGTGGGCTTCCGCGAGCGGGGTGCCACCCCGCTACCAAGGCGAGTCGATCTCCGATGACCCAAGCGCCAGATGGGGGCGCGAGAAATCGGCAGCCGACCCGCTGTAGGTCACTCAGCCGGCCATTCCCCGGTCGGTCAACCCGCTCGGCAGCGTCGGTGACCGCGTCGACGTCTTGGCCTGCGACCAGGGCGAACCATTTCTCGGCCTCGCCCTTGCGATCCGCCGCGCTGAGTGCTTCGGCGTAGGCGTACCGCAGCCGCACCAAGGACACGTCAACGGCCTCGCTGGTCAACGCAGGGTCCTGTTCAAGGACCGAGAGCGCAGCGTCATGCTGGCCAAGGTCAGAACGGGCCCCCGCCACCACGATCCGCAGCTCGCGGGAGACGGTGACATCAAGTCTCCCCGCCTCCGGCGTAGCGGCCAGGGCCAGCGCGCGCTCGGGGCGGCCCAACCCGCGCTCGCAGTCGGCCATCAGCGGAAGATGCGACTGATCACCGCTCATCCGCCGGTAAGCCCTGAACTCAGCAAGGGCCGTCTCGAAGTCGCCGCATGCGTACGCGCTCAGCCCCGCCGCTTCGCGCACGACGGACACCCTCGACGCCAGCCGACGAGCAACGACCGCATGCTCCCGCGCCTGCTCAGGCTCGGAGTCGATCAGGATGCCGGCCATCGCCAGGTGCCCCCCGACCCGCTCGGCCAGCTCCTTGGGCAGGGAGCGGAGCTCCGCCGCGCGCCGCGCGATCGAGGTCGTACCAGGTCACGTCTTCAGCGATCTCCGGTTCTCCGGCGCGCGGTGGTACCCGCTCGTCCGACGCAGCGCTCGAGCCACCGCGACTGGTCCCCGATCGAGAAGCTGATCCCCGCCCTGATGACCTGGAGCCCGAGCCTCGAGGGGGACCTGATCTGGGCGCGCGCCCGGCTGACCGCGGATCCTTCGACGACTCGGACATGGAGCTCCTGACAGTGGTGGCGCGGCGTCGATGACCAGGCCGGCCACCAACATCTGGACATGCGACGAGGGGCCACCATAGGTGACCCCTCGTCGAAAGAATGTCCGGCGGCGTCCTACTCTCCCACGCAGTCTCCCACGCAGTACCATCGGCGCTGAAGGGCTTAGCTTCCGGGTTCGGAATGAGACCGGGCGTTTCCCCTTCGCTATGACCACCGAAACTCTATGGAGTTGTTCGGAGCTCCGCGAACGCGGAGACGACCGCAACTCGGGAACCGCACAGTGGACGCTTACACACGCAAATCTTTGTTGTTGGTTAAGTCCTCGGCCTATTAGTACCGGTCGGCTGCATGCGTTGCCGCACTTCCACCTCCGGCCTATCAACCCAGTGGTCTACTGGGGGCCTTACCAGGTTAACCCTGTGGGAGATCTCATCTTGAAGCAGGCTTCCCGCTTAGATGCTTTCAGCGGTTATCCCTCCCGAACGTAGCTAATCAGCAGTGCTCTTGGCAGAACAACTGACACACCAGAGGTTCGTCCGTCCCGGTCCTCTCGTACTAGGGACAGCCCTTCTCAAATCTCCTGCGCACACGGCGGATAGGGACCGAACTGTCTCACGACGTTCTAAACCCAGCTCGCGTACCGCTTTAATGGGCGAACAGCCCAACCCTTGGGACCTACTCCAGCCCCAGGATGCGACGAGCCGACATCGAGGTGCCAAACCATCCCGTCGATATGGACTCTTGGGGAAGATCAGCCTGTTATCCCCGGGGTACCTTTTATCCGTTGAGCGACGGCGCTTCCACATGCCACCGCCGGATCACTAGTTCCGACTTTCGTCCCTGCTCGACATGTCTGTCTCACAGTCAAGCTCCCTTGTGCACTTGCACTCGCCACCTGATTGCCAACCAGGCTGAGGGAACCTTTGAGCGCCTCCGTTACATTTTAGGAGGCAACCGCCCCAGTTAAACTACCCACCAGGCACTGTCCCTGATCCGGATTACGGACCTAGGTTAGATATCCAGAACGACCAGAGTGGTATTTCAACGTTGACTCCCCTCGAACTGGCGTCCGAGGTTCACAGTCTCCCACCTATCCTACACAAGCCGTACCGAACACCAATACCAAGCTATAGTAAAGGTCCCGGGGTCTTTCCGTCCTGCCGCGTGTAACGAGCATCTTCACTCGTAGTGCAATTTCGCCGGGTCCGCGGTGGAGACAGCGGAGAAGTCGTTACGCCATTCGTGCAGGTCGGAACTTACCCGACAAGGAATTTCGCTACCTTAGGATGGTTATAGTTACCACCGCCGTTTACTGGCGCTTAAGTTCTGAGCTTCGCAGCACAAGGCCACTAACCCGTCCCCTTAACGTTCCAGCACCGGGCAGGCGTCAGTCCGTATACATCGTTTTGCAACTTCGCACGGACCTGTGTTTTTAGTAAACAGTCGCTTCTCCCTGGTCTCTGCGGCCGAAGGATGCCTCGGGGGTAAACCCCTACACATTCCTCGGCCCTCCTTATCCCAAAGTTACGGAGGTAATTTGCCGAGTTCCTTCACCACGGTTCGCCCGATCGCCTTGGTATTCTCTACCTGACCACCTGAGTCGGTTTGGGGTACGGGCCGCAACAGAGCTCGCTAGAGGCTTTTCTCGGCAGCTGAGGATCGTCCACTTAGGCGCAATCGCCATCGGCATAGGATCTCAGGGTATGTGAGACGCGGATTTACCTACGTCTCCCCCTACATCCTTACCCCGGGACTACCATCGCCCGGGCTGGACTACCTTTCTGCGTCACCCCATCGCTTGCCTACTACCGGTTCGGTTCGCGCGCTCAGCCGGCTTGGACCGAAGTCCTCCCCAACGTCAGGCGCTTAGCATTACCGGGTTCAGCATGGTCGCGCTGTTGCGGGTACGGGAATATCAACCCGTTGTCCATCGACTACGCCTGTCGGCCTCGCCTTAGGTCCCGACTTACCCAGGGCAGATTAGCTTGACCCTGGAACCCTTGGTCATTCGGCGGAGGGGTTTCTCGCCCC
>CAWGPZ010000017.1:35000-417442 GCA_963824605.1 uncultured Actinomycetota bacterium
ACTCACCGACGTCACCTACGTCTTCGATGAGCCGAGCATTGGCCTTCACCCGCACGACATCCAGCGGATGAACGAGCTGCTGGTTCAGCTGCGCGACAAGGGCAACACCGTCCTCGTCGTCGAACACAAACCCGAGGTGATCGCGCATCACCAGGCCGTCATGGCGCACGCCGACTGGATCATCGACCTCGGACCAGGGGCTGGTCATGACGGCGGGCACGTTGTCTTCGAGGGAACGCCTGCTGAGCTCGTTGCCTCTCGGTCCACGGCCACCGGCAAGCATCTGGCGAGCTATGTAGACGCGGTCAACGTCGTCAGCACTTGAGCACGGCCGTCCCGCAGCGGTCCGACGACGACTCAGACGACCTCGACTCCAGCGATCGAGCGCTTTCCCCGGCGCAGCACCAACCAGCGACCGTGGACGAGATCCTGCGCCTCAGGTCGCCACTCCGAGTCGGTGACGCGGGAGTTGTTCACGTAGGCACCCCCCTCATCCACCGCTCTGCGTGCCGCCGACTTGCTGGCCGACAGCTCGGTGGCCACGAGAAGGTCGACAACAGTCGGCAGTTCACCTGCCGGCACACGAACGTGTGGCGTCTCGTGCAGGGCCGCCGCGAGAGTTGCGTCGTCCAGCGTGCCGAGCTCGCCCTTTCCGAAGAGCGCGGCACTCGCCTCCTGAACGCGCGCTGTGTGCTCGGCGCCGTGAACCAGCGTGGTGAGGTCTTCGGCCAGCGCTCGTTGACCCGCGCGCAGGTGCGGGCGTTCTGCGGTGTCTGCCTCCAGCGCCTCGATCTCATCGCGTGCACGAAACGTGACGCGCCGCAGCAACGAAGTCACCATCTCGTCCTCGGTGTTGATCCAGAACTGGAAGAACGCGTACGGAGACGTGAGCGCAGGATCGAGCCAGACAGCGCCACCCTCGCTCTTACCGAACTTCTGCCCGTCTGACTTCGTGAGGAGTGGCGTCGTCAGCGCATGTGCGTGATCGCCGGTCACGCGTCGAATCAAGTCCGCGCCCGCGGTGATGTTGCCCCACTGGTCCGACCCACCGATCTGCAGCGTGCACCCGTGCCGGCGGTAGAGCTCGAGGTAGTCGTTCGACTGCAGAAGCTGGTAGCTGAACTCGGTGTAGCTGATTCCCGTGGACGCCAACCGGGCAGCCACCGCCTCACGGTCAAGCATGCGGTTGACGGAGAAGTGCTTGCCGATGTCGCGTAGGAACTCGATCGCGGAGAGCGGTTCCGTCCAGTCGAGGTTGTTGACGAGCGCGGCCGGCGCCTCATGCCGGTCGGAGAAGTCGAGAAACGCCGAAAGCTGGGTCCGGATGCGATCAACCCATCCCGCAACCACGTCCGGGTCATGGAGCTGCCGTTCACCGCTCATCCGCGGGTCGCCGATCAGGCCGGTCGCTCCCCCGACAAGGGCCAGCGGTCGGTGCCCGGCCTCCTGGAACCTGCGAAGCGTCAGCACTTGAAGCAGGTGGCCGACATGCAGGCTCGGTGCCGTCGGGTCGAATCCGCTGTAGAGCGTGCGACTACCAGTGCGGAAGTGTTCGGCCAACGCACCCTGGTCGGTGCTCTGCGCGATCAGGCCGCGCCAGGCGAGGTCGTCAATGATGTCGGTGTTGTCTGAGGCCACCTGCTCATCTTGGCCTATCGATCCGGACGCCTGGGTGTCGACTGACCGTCGGGTCTCCCGCGATCCACCAGCGCCAGGGTCGGTCGGCCGCGTGCCGAATCCCCACCCGGGGGCCGCAGGCAATCTCGTCAGGAGCCGCTGCCCCCGCTTGCCTCGGTCGGAGCCGAATCTCCGAACCGTCACCCATGAGGTCGAGACCGCTGTGATCTCCGGTGATCCCCAAGGCCGCCGCGAGGTTCGCTGGCCCGCGCGCGAGCTCACGATCGGGTCTCGGCCCGCCGCGACGTTCGCGTGCCACATCCTTGCCCCACAGCACCTCGCCCGCTCGGAGCAGAACCGCCGACGCCTCAGATGCCTCGCCGCACACGACATTCGCGCACCAGTGCATTCCGTAGACGAAATACACGTAGAGATGCCCTGGCTCACCGAACATCGTGGCGTTTCGATTCGTGCGGCCTCGGTGCGCATGAGAGGCAGGGTCGACACCCACCCCGCCGTAGGCCTCCACTTCGGTGATGCGCACGGCGACCGAGCCCGACGACCGCTGCGGCTCACCGCTCTCAAGGACGGCTCCGAGAAGAAGCGGAGCGACGCGATCTGCCGGGCCAGCGAGATCGGCACGGCTCAGACGATGACTGGTCACCCTCAAGAGTCCCTTGGGCTCCTAGCCCCTCGCCACAGTGGCCCAGGCTGTGCTGTCAGCGACGTCGTCGCGCGCCGACTCGAGCTGTTCCTGCACCCTGGCGGGCGCGGTACCCCCGAACGACGACCTCGCGTCGAGGGCACCCCGAACCGTCAGCACGTCTCTCACATCAGGGGTGAGAGCCGGCGAGACACTGGAAAGATCTTGATCGGTCAGCTCCCACAGCTGCACCCCCCGTTCGTCGCACAGGCGCACACACGCACCTGAGAGCTCGTGGGCCTCACGGAAGGGCACCCCCTGCCGCACCAGCCACTCCGCGATGTCGGTAGCGAGGGCGTGCCCGGCGGGGGCCGCCGCGGCCATGCGCTCGACATCGAACGTCAACGTCGCGACCATCCCACTCACCGCAGGCAGCAACACCCTCAGGGTGTCGATGCTGTCGAAGACCGGCTCTTTGTCTTCCTGCAAATCCCTGTTGTAGGCGAACGGCAGTCCCTTCAGCACCGTGAGGACGGTGACCACGTTGCCGATCAGTCGCCCGGACTTTCCGCGCGCCAGCTCAGCGATGTCCGGATTCCGCTTCTGGGGCATGATCGACGAACCGGTGGCATAGGCGTCGTTCAGTGACGCCCAACCGAACTCTCTGGACGTCCATAGCACGACCTCCTCGCCCAGGCGCGAAAGATGCACTCCGATCAAGGCAGTGACAAATCCGAACTCAGCAACGAAATCGCGATCACTCACGGCATCGATGGAGTTCGCACAGGCTTCGTCGAAACCCAGCTCGCGAGCGGTCCGCTGCGGGTCGAGCGGCAGACTGGAACCGGCCAGAGCACCAGCCCCGAGCGGCGATACCGCCGCGCGCCGATCCCAGTCACGTAGGCGTGCGACGTCTCGGCTCAGGGCATGGACGTGCTTGAGCAGCTCGTGAGCGAATGACACCGGCTGTGCCCGCTGCAGGTGAGTGAAACCCGGGGCCGCGCTTTCGATGTGCCGTTCTGCTTGTTCGAGCAAAGCAGCTTGAAGGTCGCCGAGCAGCTCGGTGAGAGCTCGCGCCTCAGCGCGAAGGTACAGCCGGAGATCGGTCGCGATCTGGTCGTTGCGGCTGCGTCCGGCGCGCAGCTTGCCTCCCAGAACTCCGAGCCGCTCAACGAGTCCACGCTCGAGAGCGGTGTGAACGTCTTCATCGGCAACGGTCGCGACGAACTCACCCGAAGAGACATCAGCTTCCAACGAGTCCAGTGCCCCCAGCATCTGCTCGAGCTCGTCGGCATCGAGAAGGCCCGCTCCATGAAGAACTCGGGCGTGCGCACGAGAACTCTGCAGATCGAAGGGTGCGAGGCGCCAATCGAAGTGCACGCTGACGCTGAGTGCCTGCAACGCCTCGGAGGGGCCGGCCCCGAAAGCCCCACCCCACAGGCGAAGTGGCGCATCACCGGCCGCTCCGCCGTGCGACGGTTCAGCATCACTCATCGATGATCTCCTCGGAGCTCTGGTCGCGCCGGGCAGCGATCCGGCTCGACATTCCCCAGATCTGAACGAATCCCTTGGCCAGCGACTGATCGTAGGTGTCGCCCGTGTCGTAGGTCGCGAGGTGGAAGTCGTAGAGGCTCTCGTTGCTCCGGCGCCCGGTGACGACCGCCCGTCCTCCGTGCAGGGTCATCCGGATCTCGCCGGTGACGTGCTTCTGCGACGCCTGGAGAAAGGCGTCGATCGACCGCTTGAGCGGTGAGAACCAGAGTCCGTCGTAGACCAGCTCGGCCCAGCGTTGGTCGGTCTGACGCTTGAACCGGGCAAGGTCTCGTTCCATGGTGACGTTCTCGAGCTCCATGTGGGCGGTGATCAGCGTCATGGCTCCAGGCGCCTCATAGACCTCACGGCTCTTGATGCCGACGAGCCGGTCCTCGACCATGTCGATGCGGCCAATTCCTTGGGCTCCTGCACGCGCGTTGAGCTGTTCGATCGCTTCCAGCACGGTGACTGGCTTGCCGTCGATCGCGACGGGGACACCATGCTCGAAGGCGAGAACGACCTCGTCGGGTTCCCGAAGAACGCCTGGGTCTGAGGTGTAGCCGTAGACGTCCTCTATCGGACCATTCCAGATTTCCTCGAGGAATCCGGTTTCACAAGCCCTCCCCCACACGTTCTGGTCGATCGAGTAGGGCGACTTCTTGTTGACGTCAATCGGAAGCCCGTGGACGTCGGCGAACTCGATCGCCTTGTCCCGCGTCATCCCCGAGTCGCGGACGGGGGCTATCACGTCCAGGTCGGGCGCGAGTGCCCCGATGCCCACCTCGAAACGCACCTGGTCGTTGCCCTTGCCCGTGCAGCCGTGAGCGACGGTGGTTGCCCCATACTCCTGAGCAGCCCACACCAGATGCTTGACGATGACCGGACGTGACAACGCCGACACGACTGGGTACCGGTCCATGTAGAGAGCGTTGGCCTGGAGTGCCGGCAGGCAGAAATCGTCAGCGAACTCCTGCTTGAGGTCAAGGACAACCGACTCCGATGCACCGCACGCCAAGGCACGCTCGCGGATCACATCCATGTCTTCACCCCCTTGGCCGACGTCTGCCGCCACCGCGATGATCTCGGCATTGCGCTCCTCGGCGATCCACCCGATGGCTACGGACGTGTCCAGCCCACCGCTGTAGGCCAGGACGATGCGCTCTTTCATGACGTTCTCCTTTTTCGGACGTTCGGGTTGGATGCCGGCTCACTTCGGGCGTTCTCGGCGGCAGCTAGCAGCTCGGCGGCCACGGCAGCGGCACCGTCAGCAGCTCGGGTGACAAGCATGACGGTGTCGTCTCCGGCGATTGTGCCGATGACGCTGCGCAGCAGGCTGTGATCGATCGCGGACGCCAAGAAGTGGGCGCCGCCGGGAGGAGTCCGCAGCACCACCAGGTTCGCCGAGGAGTCGGCCGACACCAACAGCTCGCCGAGCCTGCGGGTCAGCCTCTCCATTGCCGCATGCTCTTCGTCAGCAACGGCCAACGCAGGCGCACCACCCTCTCCTGCCACGGCATAGACCAGCTGGCCGGCGGCGGTGCGCACCCGGACCGCACCGAGCTCATCGAGATCGCGTGACAGGGTGGCCTGGGTCACGTCGACATCGTCGGCCGCGAGCAGATGGGCCAGGTCAGCCTGCGACCTGACCTCGTTGGCGCCCAGGAGCTCGACAATGCGTTGCTGCCGTGCAGCTTTGGTGCGTGGCACGGTCATGACCTCGTCTCCCGGGGCGACGCGACGACGACGTCGTCCTCGATCAAGGTGCCGATCCCGGCGTCGGTGAAGACCTCGAGCAACAAGGCGTGCTCGACGCGTCCGTCCAGGATGTGCGCCTGCTTGACGCCCTTCTGAACAGCCGTCAGACAGGCCGTGAGCTTGGGGATCATGCCGGTTGCGGCCGAGGGGATGAGCGCCTCGAGCTGCGCAACAGACATCTGGCTGATGATGTCAGTCGTGTCCGGCCACCGTGCATAGACACCCGGAACGTCGGTGAGGACAACGAGCTTGCGCGCCCCGAGTTCAACGGCCAGTGCCCCGGCCGCCGTGTCGGCATTGATGTTGTAGGTGGCGCCGTCATTGCCGCGGGCAACGCTGGAGACCACCGGAATGAGCTCGTCGTCCAGGACCGTGCGGACGAAGCCGGCGTCAACAGCCTCCAGATCTCCGACCTGACCCAGATCTATGGCCTCGCCAGTGTCGCCCGCGCTGCGACGACGCGCGTTGAACAGGTGCGCATCCTCCCCGGACAGCCCGACCGCCAAGGGGCCGTGCTGGTTGATCTGGCTCACCACCTGACGCTGCACCTGACCGGTCAGGACCATCCGCACAATCTCCATGGCCTCTGGAGTCGTGACCCGCAGACCGCCCACGAACTCGGACTCGACACCCAGACGTTCCAGCATGTGCGAGATCTGGGGACCACCACCATGCACGACCACCGGGCGCAACCCGACTCTTCGCAGAAACACGACGTCGGCGGCGAAGGACTCCTGAAGCACTGGATCGACCATGGCGTTGCCGCCGTACTTGATGACAACGGTTGCGCCGCTGAACTCCTCGAGCCAGGGCAGCGCCTCGGCCAGGGTGGCGGCCTTCGCGGAGGCCGTGGAGTGTGTTGTCGCCGCCGCATGGGTGAGCAGCTCGCGGGTCGTGGAGGATGTCATGACGAATAGGCCGAGTTCTCGTGGACGTACGCCGCGGTGAGATCGCTGGTCCAGATCCATCCGGCTGCGTCCCCTGCGCCGAGGTCGATGGCGACCTTCACCCATTCACCTGACATGTCGACCATCGGTTCTTCACCCATGGCAGCCCCAGCGGCAGCGACGGGCACGCCGTTCATCGCCACCGAGATCGCGTCGGCCTCAAAGGTCGCGCCAGTGGTGCCAACGGCCGAGAGAACGCGACCCCAGTTGGGGTCTTCGCCATGGACCGCACACTTGAACAAACTGCTGCGCGCCACCGTCCGGGCTACCTCGACCGCATCGCTCTCGGATGCGGCGCCGGTCACGAAGACCTCGATCTGCTTGCTCCCACCCTCGGCGTCCGCCAGCAGGGCCAGCGCCAGGTCGCGGCAGACCTCGACAAGCAGCTCGACGAACACGGCCTCATCGAGATCGCGCCCGACCATCACCCCCGATGCTCCACTGGCCATCGCCACGACACTGTCGTTGGTCGACATGCATCCATCGGAGTCGAGTCGGTCGAAGGTGAGCGACGTCGCGGTCCGCAGCGCCGCGTCGAGTGTCGCCGGTGCCACCGATGCATCGGTCGTGATGACGGCGAGCATCGTGGCCAGGCCCGGCGCCAGCATTCCCGCCCCTTTGGCCATGCCGCTCACGGTGACATCTCCTCTGGAGACTGCCGACGTCTTGGACTTGGTGTCGGTGGTCATGATCGCACGCGCAGCGTCTGGCCCTCCGGAAGCAGACAGCTGTCCTGCGGCGTCGGCCACACCCTTGAGCAGTGGTCCGATGGGCAACCGCACTCCGATCAAGCCCGTCGAGCAGACCGCGACCTCGGCGGGATCGCAGGCCAGCGCTCGCCCCGCGCCCTCGGCGGTCATCATGGTGTCCGCAGCCCCTGCCGGCCCGGTGCACGCATTGGCGCCACCGGAGTTGAGGACGACGGCGCGCAACGACCCGTCCGCCACCACCTCGCGCGTCCATCGCACGGGGGCTGCCTGAACTCGGTTGGTGGTGAGAACGGCCGCAGCGCTGAGCTCGGGGCCATCGTTGACGACCAATGCCACGTCGAGGGCGCCGCCAGCCTTCAAGCCGGCAGCAACCCCCGACGCCCTGAACCCGCGAGAGGCGGTAACTCCCCCCGTCGTGGCGTCTCCCGTCACGGCGCCACCCCCTCTGCAGCGAGCCCGGCCCCTTCGTCGAGACCGAGCACGATGTTGGCGTTCTGGATGGCCTGGCCCGCGGCCCCCTTCACGAGGTTGTCAATGGCGCTGACGACTACGACACGACCCGCGGCACCGTCCACGGCGACCTGCAGATGCACCGAGTTGCTGCCGAGAACGTCGGCGGTGCGGGGCCACTCCCGGGACTCAAGGACGTGGACGAACGGTTCGGTGCCGTAGGCGTCCTGCAGGCACGCCCGCACCGCCTCAGTGCTCACCCCTGTGGCCGCTGGCGCGGACGTCGTCGCGAGGATCCCTCGCGGCATGGGGGCCAGGATCGGCGTGAACGACACAGACAGTGGGCTTCGCGCCGCTTCACTGAGCGTCTGGGTCATCTCGGGGGTGTGCTGGTGCGCGCCTCCTGCCTTGTACGCGGACAGCGACCCCATGACCTCTGACCCCACAAGATGTGACGCTGCGCCACGACCGGCACCGGAAGTGCCCGACGCCGCCACGACCACGACGTCCCGAGGCAGCGCGAGCCCGGCCGCGAGCAGCGGTGCCATTCCCAGCGCCACTCCAGTCGGATAGCACCCTGGGTTGGCGACAGTCGTCGACGTGGCGATGGCCGCGCGAGCTCCGTTCAGCTCAGGGAGCCCGTAGGTCCACGTCCCCGCATGCCGAATGCCGTCAGGTGCCCCGTAGTACTGGTTCCAGTCGTGCTCATCCACCAGGCGGTGGTCGGCCCCGAGATCGACGATGAGCGGTGTGCGTGCGCCCGTGATGCGGGACGCCACAGCCCCTGAGTGCCCGTGCGGAAGTGCGAGGAACACGACGTCAGCGGCGAGCAGCTCGCCGGACTCGAGTCCGGCGTCGATCGGCCCGATCTCGGTGTCGGCCAGAGCGGGAAGGTGCCGATGGATCTCGGCCACCCGTTTGCCGGCCGAGGACGCCCCCAGGAGGGGTCCGATCCTCAGCTCAGGATGGCCGCTGAGCAGACGGAGCAGCTCGCCGCCCGCATACCCCGAGGCGCCCACCACCGCAGCAACCAGAGTCATCTGCAGAACTATACATACATATGAATAGACCCTCGCCGGTGGGCTCGGCGGGTGGACTCTCGGCGCCCTTACGCCCTGAGGGTGGCCCCGGTTGCTCGCTCGGCCTCAGCCAGGGCGTCGGCCCGTACTGACGCCACTTCATCAGGGGTCAAGGTGTGGTCGTCCGCCCTCAGCCTGATCGCGAAGGCCAGCGAGCGTTCTCCCGCACCGAGCTGGTCACCGCTGTAGACATCGAAGAGCCGCACCGACTCGACCAGGTCGCCTCCCCCGCGTTTCAGCGCGGCCGCCACGTCGGCGGATGCGACCCCGGCGTCAACCACGAGTGCCAGGTCCTCCTTGGCGACCGGCTGGGTCGAGAAGTGTGGGGCGCGGGTGCTCGTCTGGCCGTGCGTCGCGAGGAGATCGAGGTCGAGCTCCATCGCCGATGTCCGTGCGGGCAGGGCGAACTCGGAAGCCACCTGGGGATGCAGCTCGCCCGCGTGGCCCACCAGCGCTTCCTCCGCCCACAGGGCGGCACAGCGCCCCGGGTGCCAGGGAGGATGGTCGTCAGCGACGACCGTCAGGACGACCCCGCAGGCCGCGGCGACTGTCTGGGCGGCCGCAACGGCGTCGCCCCACGTGGCCTCACGACCGTCGCCCCACCAACCAGATCGGTCGCGCTCACCGGCCAGCACCACTGCGACCCGTTGCGGCTGACGCGGCAGCAGCGCGCCGATAGCCGCAAGCTCTTCAGCCGTCGGGCGTCGGTCGACCACGGGGCGCGGGGGTTGGTGGGGTGTGTCACTAGCCGTCGGTCGGTAGACCAGCCCCATCTCGAAGAGCGCGAGGTTCTCGGTGCCGCGTCCGACATTGCGACGAACCGTGGCGAACAGGCCAGGGAGAAGAGTGGTGCGCAGCTCGGGCTCCTGCTCGGAGAGCGGGTTGGCCAACAGCAGGGCGCGGCGTCGGTCGTCGTCGGCGGTCAGGCCCATCGCGTCGTGCACCTGCGGCGACAGGAATGGGTAGCTCTGTACCTCGACGTAGCCGGCGCCGGCCAGAGCGAGCCCTACCCTGCGTCTCAATCGCTGGCGAGACGTCAGACCCGCACTGGCTGGGGCGTTGGGCAACTCGGACGGTATGTGCTGGTAGCCGTGCAGCCGGGCAACCTCTTCGACCAGCTCAGCGGTACCGGTGAGGTCGGGACGCCACGTGGGAATGGTGACCTCGAGGGAGTCACCGGTCGACGTGATCTGGCACCCGATCTGCGTCAGATACCCGACAACGTCGCTCTCGGAGAACTCAACGCCGATGAGCCGAGAGGCAGCCTGCGGCTCGAACACCATCGCCAGGGGTTCGAACTCGGTGGCCACGACGGTGCGTCCGGCATCAATTGTTGCCCCGCCCAGCTCGGCAAGCAGCGACGCCGCTCGTTCGGCGGCAGCCTCTTGCAGGGCAGGGTCGACTCCGCGCGCGAAACGACGCGAAGCCTCGCTCGGCAGCTTGTGACGTCGGGCGCTCCTGGCGATCGTCGAGGCGTCGAAGTGAGCCGCTTCGATCGCGATGTCAGTGCTGCTGTCATCGATCTCGGTGGAGGCGCCACCCATGACTCCGGCGATTCCGATGGGTCCGGAATCGTCGGTGATCAGCAGGTCGTCGGCATCCATCTCGCGCACCGCATCATCCAGCGTGCGCAGCTTCTCGCCGGCCTCGGCGCGCCGGACCACGATCGGGCCGGACAGCCGCGCGCGGTCGTAGGCGTGAAGCGGCTGCCCGTACTCAAGCATCACGAAGTTCGTGACGTCGACAGCCAATGATATGGGACGCATGCCGGCGAGTCGCAGCCGCTGCTGCAGCCAGTGCGGCGACGACGCAGTGACGTCCAGAGCCGAGACCGACCTGACGACAAAGCGGCCGCAGCCCGACGGCTCGAGCACCTGAACCGGCCAGGAGTCGGTGTCTTCACCGTCGGGCTGGCGGACCGGGTCGACGAAGGGCACATCGAATGCTGCTGCACACTCTCTGGCCACTCCGCGCAGTGACAGGGCATAACCCCGGTCCGGTGTGACGGCAATGTCCAGGACGTCGTCGCGCAGTCCGAGGGCGGCGACCGCGCTCTGACCCGGCGATCCCGAGGTCTCGGGCAAGACCCAGATCCCGTCGTGGTCGTCACCGACACCAAGCTCGCTGGGAGAGCAGATCATTCCGTCGGAAACGTGTCCGTACGTCTTGCGGGCCGAGATCGCGAAACCGCCCGGAAGCACCGCTCCCGGAAGCGCGACGACGACGAGATCACCCTCCGCAAAGTTGCGGGCGCCACAGACGATGCCGCGCCCAGGCTGTTCGCTCGGCGCACCGTCCCTCGGAGCCTCGTTGTGCTCCCCGACATCGACGCGGCACCATCGCACGGTCTTGCCGTTCGAGTGCTCCTCTTCGACGAACGTGAGGACCCGTCCGAGGACGAGCGGACCATCAAGCTCCACACCCACGTGGTCGACCGTCTCGACCTCGAGGCCAACGGCGATCAGACGTTCGGCGATCTCTCGGGCAGTGACGTCAGCGGGCAGGTCGACCAGCTCGCGCAGCCACGACATGGGAACGCGCATCAGACCTCCAGACCGAACGGCAGGGTGAACCGCACGTCGCCCTCGACCATGTCGCGCATGTCCTCGACGCCGTGCCTGAACATCAACGTCCGCTCGATACCCATGCCGAAGGCGAAGCCGGAGTACTCATCCGGATCGATGCCGCAGGCGATCAGAACTCGGGGATTGACCATGCCGCAGCCACCCCACTCGATCCACCCCTCCGACGAGCAGGTTCGACACGGTTGCTCGGGGTTGCCCACCGATGCCCCACGGCAGACGAAGCAGCGTAGATCCAGCTCGGCACTCGGTTCGGTGAACGGGAAGTACGAAGGACGTAGCCGGGTGCCGATTCCGTCACCGAACATCGACGAGGCGAAGTGATCAAGGGTTCCCTTCAGGTGAGCCATGGTGATTCCGCGATCGACGACGAGGCCCTCGACCTGGCTGAAGACCGGCGTGTGGGTGGCATCGAGCTCATCGGTGCGGAAGGTGCGACCCGGACAGATCACATAGATGGGCGGCTCCTGCTCGAGCATGGTGCGTACCTGCACTGGCGAGGTGTGCGTGCGCAGCACGACACCGGAGTCAGCGGAGTCGATGAAGAACGTGTCGGTCATCTCGCGTGCCGGGTGCGCCGGAGGCATGTTGAGGGCGTCGAAGTTGAACCACTCGGCCTCGACTTCGGGGCCTTCGGCGACCTCGTAGCCCATCCCGATGAAGAGGTCGGCGATGCGCTCCTGCAACGTGGTGAGGGGATGACGCGCCCCGCGTGGACGGATGTCCCAGGGAGCCGTCACGTCGACGCGTTCTTCGATGAGGACGCGCGCATCCCGTTCGCGGTTCAGGACCTCCCCGCGCTCATCGAGCGCCGCTTTGACCTGGCCCCTGGCCGCGCCGATTCGCTGCCCGGCCTCTGCCCGGGCGTGCGGCGGCAGAGCCCCGATCTCACGATTGGCCAACGCGAGCGCCGATCGGTCGCCGGCGTGCGCAAGGCGGACCGCCTTCAGCTCGTCGAGGGTCGTTGACGCGGCGATCTCCGACAGCGCCTCGTCGACCGCCTTCTGCACCTCGTCGGGGTGCAGTGGGGTGACCTCAACCGGGTCGAACGACGAATTGGGGGCGGACATGGGCGCGTTGGCTCCTCGTGCTGGGAATAGGGGCTGAGTCTAGTCGGCGGAGTCTTCGTCGTTCACAGACATATCCGCGGTCGGATCCCCGACGGGAAGGACGACGACAAAGCGTGCACCACCCTCAGGAGGTGGCACCAGCGCGATGCGTCCGCCATGCCCCTCGACAATGCCGTTGACGACATACAGACCCAGACCCGTGCCGCCGCGATCGGTCCCCTTCCAGAACCGTCCGAAGATGCGATGCGCCTTGCCTGGCGGGATACCTGGCCCTTGGTCGGCGACGGACAGGACCAAGCCATCGGGATCTTGCCGAACGGTCAAGGTGATCGTGCCGTCGCCGTGGCGCAATGCGTTCTCGATCAGGTTGTCGAGCACCTGGCTCATCTTGTCGAGGTCGACCCATACCTCAGGGAGGTCGTCGCGGACGTCGACGGCGAATCGTGCCGCGTCGACACCGGCCACGACGCGGGCGTCCACGCGTTTGCGGACGAGTGAGCTCAGGTCGGTGGGCACCCGGCGCAGCTCCAGGCGTCCGGCATCGATTCGTGCCACGTCAAGCAGTTCGGCGATCAGCCTGGTGAGCCGGTCGGCGTCACTGTCGACCGCCTCGAGCATGAGACGCCTCTGGTCTTCGGTGAACCGCTCCCACTTGGCCAGCAGCGTTGCCGTGAATCCCTTGATACCGGTGAGTGGTGACCTGAGTTCGTGGGCGACGGTCGCAATCAGGTCGGCGTGCTCCCGCTCAGCACGGTCTCGCGCCTCTGTCCCGCGCAGACAGACCACGAGTCGATCGACCGGCGCGCCTCGACCCGCGCGAACGTACGAGGCCGTGGCGAGAACGTAGCGACCATCCGGCAGCTGCAGCACCCGCTCGACCTGCCGGCTCCGGGTCGAGAGCCCCTCGAAGGGATTCGTCACCTGCCACCAGTCGCGGCCCGCGTAGTCGACGAGCGGAAGCGCGTCGGAAAGGCTCAGACCCACCAGCTCGTCAGGCCGCACGCCGAGCACTCGTTCGGTTGCCGCGTTGCAGCTCTGAACGATCCCGTCTGAGCCGACGACGACGATCGCGTCGGGGATCTCGTCGTACTCGGCCGCCCTCCGAGGCCGTTGGCAGCCCGGAGGTGGCGTCAGCGGGCTGCGGATCCGTCGACATGCGCCGATTGTGTCAGGAGAACGCAGCCAACCGGCAGAGCCGCACGGGCGGCGGAAGTGGGTGCCTCGCCGGCAGCGTCAGCGGTGACTCGAACATGCGTGCGAAACCGTCGTCGGGATGGTCCCTGAGCCAGGGCAACGACGGTCTGAACTAGTGCTGGAATACATAGGCCTCAGGAGTCTTGGTGTAGGGAACGCCGCGATTGGTGGTGTGGAGCAGCTCTCTCGTGATCTCGGTGGGCTTCTTGGGCTGGAGATAGCTGCCGAGATCGTCCGTGCTGTAGCGATAGGTGGCGCCCTTCTTCTTGACGACTCCGACGAGGGTGTAGCCGGCGATGGTGGAGGCCATGGCCGCATCGCCGTGACTCGCGTTGACCAGCAGCCACCCACCCGGTCTCACATGCTGAGTGCAGTACTCGGAGACGAACCCGGCGTAGAGCGAGACAAGCAGATCGTAGTGATTCGTCGGGATGTTCAGTGGTTCGGTGTAGTCGCCCGGGATGAACGTCCACGTGGGAACCTCATCGATGCGGTCGATGTTCGCAGCGATGATGTCGTCAACGGTCGACCGGTCATCGAAGAACTTCGCAGCGCGCCGGTCACTGTCGTTGTAGGTGACGTCGCTGAAGACGAAGGAGGCGGCGATGTCCACATAGGAACCGGGATAGAGCACGGTCTCGATCGGCAGCGCATCAGCGACAGCCACGAATAGCGCCTCACGGTCACCGGGGTGTCGGTTCTGGGTGTCCCACAGTTGTCGAGTGGATTGCGTCATTTCGGTCCAATGTGGTCGATGGCTGCGTGTCTACTTCGTGCGCTGCGCCCGGGCGCTCGTGTACATGCAGAGAGCGGCGGCGGTCGCGAGGTTGAGGCTCTCGGCCTTGCCGTAGATGGGAATACGCACTGCCGCATCCGTCTGAGCGATGACCTCGTCCGGGACGCCCCAGGCCTCATTACCGAACACCCAGGCGGTCGGCCGGTCAAGCCCGGTGATGCTGTCAAGGTCCTGATCACCCGCCCCGTCGGCCACAAACAACGACAGCCCCGAGCCCCGCAGGATCTCCAGGGTGTCCTGCACCGAGGTGCCTATGACGATCGGCACGTGAAAGAGACCACCCACGGAAGCTCGCACAGCTTTCCCGTTGTACGGGTCGACGGAGTCGCCCGCAAAGACGACCGCATCGGCACCAGCGGCGTCTGCCACCCGGATGACCGAGCCGGCGTTTCCCGGGTCTCGAACATCGGCGAGCACGGCGACCAGCCGTGGCCCCCGGTCCACCACGACGTCGAGACCGACGTCGAGAAAGCCGACGACAGCCACCACACCTTGGGGTGTGACGGTGTCCGAGAGCTCGGCCACAACCTCGTCTGCAGCCGAGGTGCTGCGGACCCGAGCGCTGACGCGCGGCTGACGAGGTCGGGATGTCGAGCCGCTGCTTCAGACGTGACCACCAGCTCGTCGACCTGTGCCGTGCCGTCGGAGTGCGCGTTGAGCGCCTCGCGCACCGCCTGTGCGCCCTCGACCAAGAACTGTCGCTGCTCGACCCGATATGCACGACGGGCGAGCCGCCGAAGCCGCCGAACCCGCGCAGAACGCGGATCGGTGAGCTCGGGGCCCGCCACGTCAGTGATGGTCGAGGGTTCGTGGTCTAGTCGACCGGCACCGGTCAGGCAGCCGGCGCGTTGCGGTCGGCGGGCAGCGCCGCCTTGGCGGTCTCGACCAGGGACGCGAACGCCTTCGGGTCGTTGACGGCGAGCTCGGCGAGCATGCGACGGTCGACCTCGAGCCCGGCGGCCTTCAGGCCCTGCACGAAGCGGTTGTAGGTGAGGCCGTGCTCACGCGACGCGGCATTGATGCGCTGGATCCAGAGCCGACGGAAGTCGCCCTTGCGCGCCTTCCGGTCACGGTACGAGTAGCCGAGCGAGTGCGTGACCTGCTCTTTCGCCTTGCGGTAGAGACGCGACCGCTGTCCGCGGTAGCCCTCGGCGCGAGCGAGCGTGGTACGACGCTTCTTCTGGGCGTTAACTGCGCGCTTGACGCGTGCCATGAGATCTCCTGCTGTTCTAAGGGTCGGTGGGACGTCTGGATGCGATCGGCTCAGCGACCGAGCAGCTTGTTGACCTTCTTGGTGTCAGCCTTGGACAGCTCGACGTCGCCGGCGAGGCGACGGGTGCGACGGCTCGACTTGTACTCCAAGTAGTGGCGACGGTTGGCGCGCTGACGCATCAGCTTGCCGCTGCCGGTGACCCGGATGCGCTTCTTGGTGCCGCTGTGCGTCTTCATCTTCGGCATATCTTCCATCTCCTGGGTGTCACGCAGACGACCGGGAAGGTCGTCTGGAGGTGTGTCGGCCGGAGCCGGTGGACTAGGTCTACTCGGCCGCCTCGACCGGGGTCTCAGCCACGGGGGGTTCGGCGGCCTCGGGGGCCTCTCCCTCGTGCTTGCGGGTCTCGCGCTCAGCGCGCTGCTCGGCCATGACGTCGGCCTTGCGTCGCGTGGGCCCAAGGACCATCACCATGTTGCGGCCGTCCTGCTTCGGCGACGACTCGACGAAGCCGAGCTCCGAGACGTCTTCGGCCAACTTCTGCAGCAACCGGAATCCGAGCTCGGGGCGACTCTGCTCACGTCCGCGGAACATGATCGTGATCTTGACCTTGTCGCCGGCCTTGAGGAAGCGGACGACGTGGCCCTTCTTGGTCTCGTAGTCGTGCTTGTCGATCTTGGGGCGAAGCTTCATCTCTTTGATGATGGTGTGAGCCTGGTTCTTGCGGGCCTCACGGTCCTTCATCGCAGACTCGTACTTGAACTTGCCGTAGTCCATGAGCTTGGCGACCGGCGGGCGCGCCATCGGAGCAACCTCGACGAGATCGAGGTCGGACTCCTGGGCGAGCCGCAGGGCATCCTCGATCCGGACGATTCCGACCTGTTCGCCGTTCGGACCGACCAGTCGCACCTCGGGGACGCGGATCCGGTCGTTGATGCGGGTTTCGGTGCTGATGTGCACTCCTTCTTCGGGGGACAAGTATTCGTGGTGCAGGACACGCACGGGCAGGGATCAGGTGGAACAGTGACCCGGACATGAGGAAGGCCCCCGTGCCAGTGCAGCGGGGGCCCGAACGGTCGTGACGCGATGGCCGACCTGCGACCACACTTCCTGCGCGACACTGTGCAGCGAGCGCCCGGGGACCCTCACCGCACCGACCGAACCCGACGACCTTTGCTTGATGCTCCGGTCAAGGAGCACGGCGGTCGATGCGGGTGGGAGGCGAGCCTCCGCTTGCAGATCCGGCGATGAACCGGATCGGTCAAGGTGAGAGGCTACCAGGATGACTCCCCAAGACCCCAAATCGGTACCTCCGCCCGGGAGTCCGTCGGGCACTTCTGCCGATGTACCGACCGACGACAACTCCGCGACCGACGCGCTCCGCGACATCGCCGACGTGCCGGCCATCGAAGTGGTGACCACCGTCGCCCTGCACCTGATGAGTGCTGCTGCTGTCAAGGTGGGGCTGGGCGCCGTACAGGCGACGCCTGACGCCGCCGGTCACGATCCAGCTCGCGAGATGGACCTCGACGAGGCGAGGACCTTGATCGTGGCGCTCGCCGGGCTGATCACCGCCTCCGCCCCGCGACTCGGCAGCTTCCACGCCGCTCCGCTCCGAGACGGCCTCAAGACCCTGCAGCTGGCGTTCCGAGAGGCATCGGCCGTGCCCGATGCGCCTGGCACCGGTCCCGGCGAGGACCTCACGGGTCCGGTTCTGCCCTAGGACGCGGCCTCGCCATCAGTCACGGCGGCCACCGACTCGCCCGCGCGGGTCAACGGGTAGATCACCGCCGCCAGCAACCCACCCACCGCCGGGGCCAGCAGAAACACCCAGACCTGCTCCAGCGCAGTCCCACCGGCGAACAGGGCCGGCCCGAACGAGCGGGCGGGGTTCACCGACGTGCCGGTGAGTCCGATCCCGATCAAGTGAACGGCCGCCAGGGCTGCACCGATGCCCACGCCTGCCATCGCCGCGCTCGCGGCCTTGTCGGTCAGCAGGAGCACGGCGAGGACGAAGAACGTTGTCAACAACGTCTCGATGACCAAGGCGCCCGAGAGGTTGACCCCCGCTCCTGGGCCGTAGCCGTTCGACCCAAGTGCGCCGGTCTGGTCGACAACGTCGAAGTACTCGACGCTGAGCCACAGGACGAAGGCCGCGGCGACGCCGCCGAGGAACTGCACGACGACGTACAGGCCACCGACCACAGCATCGATTCGACGCGTCGTGATCATGGCGATCGTTACCGCCGGGTTGATGTGGCACCCACTAACGGGGCCAAAGGCATACACACCGAAGACGAGCACCAATCCGAACGCCAAGGCGACAGCAACCAGACCGAAGTCGACAGCCCCAGTGACTACGGCCGTGCCGACCGCGAGGAAGACGAGTGCGAATGTTCCGAGGAACTCGGCGATAAGTCTGCGTGTGAGGTCGTCTGTCATGCACGTCAGGGTGTCAGAGACCTGTCGCCGACCCCGGCAACGTCGACGGCGTGTCCTGCGCCACTCCGTCGGTGACGGCCCGGACGCGCAGGCCATCGGGCAGCAGGCGCAAGACAACGCGGTCGCTCGCGATCTGACCCGCGAAGTCCTTGAGCCAGGATCTGTCGTCATCGGTGACGACCAGCGTGAGGATGCCAGGCGTCGCGACGTGTGCCTGTCCTTGTCGTTCGGGCGTCGAGGCACGAGCATCCCCAGGAACGAGGGATGCACCCTTGACCTGCTTCACCCGGGTCATATGACGCCTGAGGGCTTCGCGCAGCACGGGGTCTTCGTACGCACCCGCGGGATGACTCGACGCCGCCCCGACCAACAGCAGCTCGTGCCCTGCGAGAGCGAACGGCATCGGCCCCGCGACATCGATCAGCAGGGTGTCGGCCTCTTCATCCACGGCGGCCCTGGCAGCAAGCGGTGCCGCGAGGGGCACCGGACGCGCATCCGGGTGCCACTGCACCAATGCTGCTGAGCTGCTGAAGGCCAGCAAGGCGCGTCCGCCCGACGCGTTGGCCACCATCACGGTCGCCATTGACGAGTTCTTCTCCTGGCGCAACCCGTCGGCGTTCTCGTCCGCCTCGTCGAGGACAGCAACAACCGGCACCAAGAGCCGCGCACCGACCAGGGCAGCAAGTACTTGCTCACCGGTGCTCGTTCCAGCAGCCAGGCCGGCCAAGTGCGCGACCAACTCTGACGACGCCGATCCGTCGTCGTCAGGGATAGGCGGCGTCGGTACGGGGGTGCCCGCGAATCGCGGCTGTGAGTGGGCCATCGTCACGACCTGAGGATGGCCAGTCCTGGACAACCAGAACCAACGACCGTGCTGCCCCTCACGACGCGCATCACAGCCGACAGGCGTGGATGTCAGTGACCAGGATTCCCCGGGCGCCAAGGTCGTAGAGCTCATCCATCACCGCGTTGGTCTCGGACCTCGGCACAAGTGCGCGCACTGCGAACCACGCAGGATCATGGAGTGGCGAAATGGTCGGCGACTCGATTCCGGGCGTGATCCTGCACGCACGTTTCCACCAGAGTCGACGGAACGTCGTAGTCGACGATCACATACGTTGCGGCGACCATGACGCCGTTGAGCCGCCGCTGGAGCTGCTCAACGGCTGTCTCAAGATCAGCGTCATCACCAGCGGCTCCGTTGCCGCGGATAAGAACCGCCTCGCTGTGCAAGATGGGCTCGCCGAAGACCTCAAGACCCGCCTGCCGAAGAGTCGACCCGGTCTCCACCACATCGGCGATCACATCTGCGACACCAAGTCGCACAGATGTCTCGACAGCACCATCCAGTCGGATCACCGAGACATCGACGCCGCGGTCAGTCAGGTACCGCTCCACCAAGCCGGCATAGGACGTTGCCACACGCAGTCCCGCAATCTCAGCGGTGTTCGAGGCAGTGCCAGGAAGAGCAGCGAACCGGAAGGTCGATCCGCCGAAGCCGAGCGGCATCAACTCGTGCGCGTCAGTTCTGCTGTCGAGGAGCAGATCTCGTCCGGTGATGCCCACATCCAACTGGCCCGACCCCACATAGGTGGCGATGTCACGAGGGCGCAGGAAGAAGAACTCGGTGTCGTTCTCTGGATCGTGCAGCACGAGTTCGCGCGCTTGCGTGCGCTGGCGATATCCAGCTTCGCGAAGCATGTGCGAAGCCGGCTCGGCCAAAGATCCCTTGTTCGGGACGGCGACGCGAAGCATGCAATTCCTTCCGGGCAATGGGTTCTGACGCTCAATGATGACGCAAGCGGCTAGAGCCTGCGGTACACATCCTCAAGAGAAAGATCGCATGCCACCATCATGACCTGCACGTGGTACAGCAACTGGGCGAGCTCTTCAGCGGCACGGTCGGCGCCCTCGTGCTCAGCCGCCATCCACGCCTCGGCGGCCTCTTCGACCAGCTTCTTGCCGATCTCGTGAACGCCGGAGTCGAGGAGGCGGACGGTGCCTGAGCCCTCAGGGCGCAGCAGACTCCGACCCTGGAGCTCGTTGAACAGGTCGTCGAACGTCTTCATGCGGGAAGGGTAGTGAGTTCGAGCGGCCAGTGGTCACGGTGGGTCAGGCCGATCGTCGTGCGGGTGCAGTCTGCTGCGCCCTATCTGGCGGTCGATTGCATCATCACAGCCATGGCGAGCGCCGCCTCAGCCGCCTCCGCCCCCTTGTCCTCTGCCGAGTCGGCAAGCCCCGCGCGATCGAGGGCCTGCTGCTCGTCGTCGCAGGTGAGCAACCCGAAACCGACCGGGCGCTTCGCGTCCAGGCTGACCCGCAGCAACCCATCGGTCGCGGCCCTGCATACGTACTCGAAATGGGGCGTCCCACCACGGATCACGACCCCAAGCGCCACCACGCAGTCGCATCGGGTGAGCAGCTCCGCCGCCCCGAGTGGAAGCTCGAACGCCCCTGGGACTCGCATCACCTCGACGTCAGCAACCCTCGAGGCGGCGAGGGCCCGTTGTGCACCCTCGAGAAGTCCGCCCATCACGACGGTGTGCCATGACGCTGCCACGACGCCCACTCGCAGCTCCGACCCGTCGATGGATAGTGCCGGAGCGCCTGCCCCGCTCATACGTCGTCTCCCAACGTCCCGCGTCCCCCGGCATCCAGGTTCGGCAACTCATGACCCATTTGATCTCGCTTGGTGGTGAGGTAGCGGACGTTGGCCTCAGTGACCGCAGGAGGCAAGGGCTCGCGGCCGATGATCGTCAAGCCGTACCCCTCGAGCCCGGCCCGCTTGGTGGGGTTGTTGGTCAGCAGGCGCATGGTCCTGACGCCGAGGTCTGCCAAGATCTGTGCGCCCGTTCCGTAGTCGCGGGCGTCGGCGGGCAGGCCCAGCTCGAGGTTGGCTTGCACGGTGTCAGCGCCGGCATCCTGCAACTGGTAGGCGCGCAGCTTGTGGAGCAGACCAATGCCCCTGCCCTCATGCCCACGCACGTAGAGGACGACGCCTCGGCCCTCGTCCACCACCCGCTGCATGGCAGTCGCCAGCTGGTCACCGCAGTCGCAGCGCGTTGAACCCAGAACATCTCCGGTCAGACACTCTGAGTGCACCCGCACCAACACATTGGTCCCGTCGCCGATCTCTCCGTACACGAGAGCGACGTGGTCCGTGCCGGTGATCGAGTCGCGGTAGCCGAACGCCGTGAAGTCGCCGTAGCGCGTCGGTAGCTGAGTCTTCGCCACCATCTCGACCTGCCGCTCGGTGCGTCGCACATACGCAATCAGGTCAGCGATCGAAATCATCGTCAACCCGTGCTCATCGGCGAACTCCCGCAACTGGGCAGCCCGCATGAGTGAGCCATCGTCGTGGACGATCTCGCAGATCGCACCAGCCGGAGTGAGTCCGGCGAGGCGGGCAAGGTCGACGGCAGCCTCGGTGTGCCCTGGCCGACGAAGCACTCCCCCGACCGCGGCGCGCAAGGGGAACACATGACCGGGTCGCGTGACCTCGTTCGGCTCAGTAGCCGTGTCGGCCAGCACCCGGATGGTGTGGGCCCGGTCCGCCGCCGAGATCCCCGTCGTGATCCCATCGCGTGCATCGACACTCACCGCGTAGGCGGTGCCCTTGCGGTCCTCATTGACCATGGTCATAGGTGGTAGCGAGAGGCGGTCGAGAATGGGTCCGGTCATGGCCACGCAGATCACCCCCGAGGTGTGCCGAATCATGAATCCCGCTAGTTCGGGCGTGGCTCGCTGAGCAGCGAAGATCAGGTCGCCCTCGTTCTCGCGATCCTCGTCGTCGACCACCACGACAGCGCGCCCGGCAGCGATGTCGGCGATCGCCTCTTCGATCGGGTCCAGCGCAACGGAGGACCGAGCCGATTCGGGCCGCACTGATTCGGGCGTCATGACTGACCTCCTGGCACCATACGTTCGACGTACTTCGCGATCACGTCGACCTCAAGGTTGACTGACTCGCCCGTTCCTTTGCTGCCGAGGGTCGTCAGCCCGAGGGTCGTAGGAATGAGGCTGACGCTGAAGGACTCCGCGCTCGTCTCTGCCACCGTCAGCGACACACCATCAATCGTGATCGATCCCTTCGCTACGACATAGCGAGCGACCGTGGGCGGCAGTGCGAACCGAACGATCTCCCAGTTGTCGCCAGGCGTACGTTCGATGACTGTGGTCGTCGCATCCACATGGCCCTGAACCAGGTGGCCACCCAACCGGCTGGCCAAGGTCAGTGGACGTTCCAGGTTCACCGCTGATCCCGACTCAAGCGCGCCGAGAGCCGTTCGACGCAACGTCTCGTCCATGACATCAGCGGTGAAGTCGCCATCGGTGACCTCGGTCACTGTGAGGCAGACACCGTTGACGGCGATCGAGTCGCCAAGGCTGGCATCAGAGGTGACGAGTGGGCCGCGCACGCGGAGCCTGGCCGACTCTGCTCCGCGATCGAGCTCGACGACGGTACCGAGCTCTTCAACGATTCCAGTGAACATCAGTGACCTTCTTCTCCTACGACTTCCGGTGCTTGGACATCCGAGGACTGCACGTCCACGGCCGGTACATCAGGTCGAAAGCGCGCCGTCCAACGGATGTCGCTGCCAATTCGGCACACGTCGTCGAAGTGGAGCTCTCGCGCATGGCTCATCGTGTGCACACCGAGTGAGCCGATGAGGGACGGTCCGGACCCGAGAACCTTCGGACCGATGTACGCCACCACGCGATCCAGCACCTCTTCGTGCAGGAACGCCGCCGCCAAGGTGGGGCCGCCCTCCAGGAGCGCGTGGTGGATGTCGCGGGCAAAGAGCTCGTCGAGCAGCTCCAGCAGATCTCCGTTCGCCCACACAAGCGTCGGCGCCGACGGGCTCAGCACCTTCGCCGACGCCGGTATGTCGCGGTGCCCCACGATGACGCGCAACGGCTGACGTGACATCAGTGAGCCGTCGGTACGTCGTGCCGTCAGCTGAGGGTCATCGGCGAGCACGGTGCCAGTTCCCACGACCACGGCGTCTGCGGCGGCCCGCAGCGCATGCACCTCTGCTCGCGCGGAGTCGCCGCTGATCCATCTGCTCGTACCGTCGGCGGCAGCTACTCGACCGTCGACCGTTGAGGCGAACTTCCAGGTGATGAGAGGTCGACGATTCTCCATGGCATACGACCAAACCGGGTTCAACGTGCGGGCTTTGTCGGCGAGCACTCCGGCCTCGACGTCCACTCCAGCGGCACGCAGCACTGCGGCACCTCCGGCCGCCACGGGATTCGGATCGGACTGCCCGAACACCACACGGCTGACACCGGCGGCGATGAGCGCTTCTGTGCAGGGACCCGTGCGCCCGAAGTGGCTGCACGGTTCGAGCGTGACTACCGCTGTCGCGCCTCGGGCCGCACCGCCCGCCTCGGCCAGGGCGGTGATCTCAGCATGTGGCTGTCCGGGGCCGCGATGGAACCCCGCACCGACGATCTTCCCCTCTCCATCGAGCAGGGCTGCTCCGACCCGTGGGTTCGGGTGCGTCAGGCTGTCGGATCCGGAGGCGATCGCGAGCGCATGCGTCATTGCCTCGTGCTCAGCGGCGCTGGCCATGCCCGCCTCCTCGACCATCGGGCTCCGGGGGCACAGCAACAGGCTGCGGCTGGGACCGATCGCGAGGCGAGCCGCCGGTCAAGACCCACGGCGGCCGACGAGTCGGAACCACCACCGGTCGGGTGACCGGCTGCACGCGCCTCCCATCCGGACTTTCACCGTCGGCCTCGGAATTACACCGAGTCAACCGACCGCTGGTTGCGGCCGGGTCGCGGGCTTTCACCGCCGGTTCGGAGTTGCACCGACCCCGGAGCGTGCGTTGCGACTTAGTCTCTCACAACCGCGGCCTCTGCGGTCGCGCGCAGGTGCGACACAGTATCTGCAGGGTTGTCGGCGTTGAAGACAGCAGACCCCGCCACAAAGACGTCGGCTCCCGCCTCCGCCGCTCGCTCGATCGTCGAGGCTGAGATACCGCCGTCGACCTGGAGCCACACCGCGGAGTCCTTGTCCTTCAGCAGCTGGCGGGTTCGGGCGATCTTGGGCAGGACGACATCGAGGAAAGGCTGACCTCCGAAGCCGGGCTCGACCGTCATCAGCAGCACCATGTCGAGCTCGGGCAGCAGGTCGCTGTAGGGCTCGATCGGCGTGGCAGGTTTGAGGGCCATGCCGGCACGGGCCCCCTCGCGCCGCAGTCGTCGGGCCAGTCTGATGGGCGCAGCCGCGGCCTCGACGTGGAACGTGACCGAACGCGCACCGGCCTCTGCGTACGCCGGTGCCCACCGATCCGGGTCTTCGATCATCAGGTGGCAGTCGAGCGGAAGCGCCGACACCTTCTGCAGCGACTCCACGACCGGGAGCCCGAACGTCAGGTTCGGCACGAAGTGGTTGTCCATGACGTCGACATGGACCCAGTCCGCGACGTCGGAAATCGACGCCACTTCTGACTCAAGACGCGCGAAGTCAGCTGACAGGATGCTCGGGGAGATCTGAATGCCCACGCGCGCAGTCTAGAGGCACCCCCGCAGTCCTCCAGCGTTCAGCAGCACCCACTCGGCAACGACGCAGCTGGCTAGCGGCGGAGCTTCGGGTTCAGAACCTCGTCAAGTGCGTACCCGCACATGGTGAAGGCCAGGGTGACGCACACGATGGCCACCCCAGGTGGCATCAGCCACCACCAGTAGCCGTTGGTCATGGCGCCGGCTGAGAACGCCTGCTCGATGATGACCCCCCACGAGATGGCCGTCGCATCGCCGAGACCCAGGATTGACAGCGTCGTCTCGGTCAAGATGGCAACGGCGACCGTGAGGATGGCGTTGGCAAAGATCACCGGCGCCACATTCGGAAGGATATGCCGCGTCACGATGGTGCGGTCGCCGCAGCCGAGAACACGGGCGCGCTCGACGTAGGGACGTTCGCGCACACTCAATGCCTGAGCCCTGATCAGCCGAGCTGGCTGAGCCCACGAGGTCACGCCGATCACCAGGATGATGATCCACACACTGGCACCGAGAATGGCCGAAAGAACGATGGCCAGGACGAGCCAGGGAATCACCAGGAACCAGTTGGTCACGGCGTTGAGACCGGTATCGAGTCGAGTCCCTCCGTAGTAGCCGCTGATCACGCCGATCGTTGCGCCGAGCAGAACAGCGACGAGTGTGGCGGTGATGCCCACCAGCAGGGATACCCGCGACCCGATGATGACCATGTCGAGCACCGAGCGCCCGAAGTTGTCGGTGCCGAGTGGGTATCCCGCGTACGGCGGACTGTTCGGGATGCCTTGTGCCGTGGCCGGCTCGATGTCTTGTGGCGAGACGATCAACGGCGCGACGAGCGCCAGCAGCATGAAGAACACCATCACGCCGAGACCGACCATGCCCTGCCGGTTGTGGCGATACAGAAGCCAGTTGCGTGCCACGGCCTGTCGACGACGTCGCCACACAAGCTGACGCGGCGTGGGCGTCGGATCTGAGACGACGCCGCTGTCGAGGTTCGCGGACATGTCAGACCTCGTCGATGCGGGGGTCGAGGAAGCCGTACGTGACATCGGCAAACAGGTTCGCGATCACGACGGCCACGCTGCTGATCAGGAATACGCCCTGCAGCACCGGGTAGTCGTAGGCGTCGATCGCCTGGTAGGTGAGTTGCCCGATTCCGGGATACGAGAAGATTGTCTCGATGACGATGGCGCCGCCGATCACGAACCCGAAGCTCAGCACGATCAGCGTGAAGGACGGCAAGAACGCGTTCGGCACCGCGTGTCTGCGACGGACCATCGTCTCGGTCAGGCCCTTCGCCCGCGCCGTGGCCACAAAGTCTTCATCCTTCACCTCGATCAGCGACGACCTCATCACGATCATGTACGAGGCCCCGTAGCCGAGGGCCAGGGTGGCCGCGGGCAGCACAAGGTGATTCAGCACATCAACGACGTGGGCCAAACCGGTGTCACCGTTTCCGCTGTCGTACCCCCCCACCGGAAACCAGCCGAGGGTGCCGGCAAAGATGATCAGCAGCATCATGCCGAGCCAGCCCTCGGGCGTGGAGTAGAGCGTGAGAGAGCCGTAGAGGCTGGATCGATCGAAGGTCGACCCTCTGGTCCAAGCACCACGGATCCCCATCATCAGGCCAAGGACGATGGCAATGATGGTTCCCACGCCCACAAGCAGAATCGTCGGCCACATCCGACTGGTGATCGTCTCGATCACCGGCTGACCTGTCAGGTACGAGGTGCCGAGGTTGCCGGTCAGAGTCTGCTTCAGGTACGTACCGAACTGGCTGAACAGCGGTTCGTCGAGACCGAACAACGCGCGTTGGTCGGCAACTTCCGCCTCGGTCAGGCGCTGGCTCCTGGCCAGGAGCCCTGCTGGGTCGCCCGGCATGATGCGGAAGAGGAAGAAGTTGAACGCAAGAACGAACGCCATCGTGACAAGGGCCCAGCCAACCTTCTTGGCGAGGTAGCGAACTCTCATCGAGCGCCTGAACCCACGATCAGCCCTCGTCGTCTTCGGTTCGCCGACCGCGGCGAGCGACCAGCACCACAGCAACGACGATGGCCGCTCCGATGGCGCCCCAAGCCCAGGCCGGCATGCCCGTCGACGATGAGCTTGCTGATGCGTCGCCTTCCGCCACGGGCTCCACGGTGACCATTCCGATGTTGTTGTAGTTCGGAATCAGGTAGCCGTTGTCGCCCGGAACGGGTGTGAAGTTCGTGACCAGGTCATTGCGGTAGGCCTCGATGTTCTGTGGGTAGGCCAACGCGATGGACGGAACCTCTTCGTACGACAGGGCAAGAGCGTCGTACACCACAGACTGACGCTCTTCCGGATCAACAATTTTCTCTTGCGCAGAGAACAGGGCGTCGTACTCGGAGTTGCTCCAGCAACCGTCACTGAGGTTCTTGCACTGGTCCGTCGCCAACGTCGAGAGCTGGTAGTCAGGATCCGGCTCACCCGTCCAGTACCAGATGTAGGCGTCCCAGTCGCCCTGGTTCCAGTAGGAGTACATCTTTCCTTCGTTGACAGGGTCGATCTCGACGTCGATCCCGATCTCACCGAGGTAGCCGACGATCAACTGGCCGGCCGTCAGAGCACCGGCCGTCTCCTGAGAGATCGGCATGCGGATCTTCAGCGGATCTCCGGTCGCGGGGTCGACGCGGATGCCCTTGTCGCCGCGTTCGTAGCCACTCTCATCGAGAAGCGCGTTCGCACCCTCGGGGTCGAAGGGGATGAGATCTTCCTCGGGCACGTCGTAGTGCCACTGCTCAGGAACCTCTCGGATGAGTGAGGTGCCGGGTGACGCAGCCCCGCCGTACGCCTTGTCGACGATGCCCTGCTTGTCGATCGCCATGGCGATCGCCGTGCGTACGTTCTTGTCCTGCAACGCGGGAAGGGGGTCGGAGTTGTCGCCCTGGCCACCGAAGTTGAAGGCAAGGTTGAGCCACCAGTCGGACACGTTGCGCTGAACCGTGATCTGCGAATCGCTCTCCAACGACGGCAGCAGCGCGGTGTCGAAGTAGGTGGCTACGTCGATCTCGCCCTTCTTCAACGCCTGGGCCATCGCGTCCTGATTGGTGTAGAGCTGGTACCGGATCTCGTCGTAGTTCGGCTCATCGCCCCAGTAGTTCGGGTTCTTGGTCAAGGTCCAGTTCTGGCCGCGGTTGACCTCGGTGAGTGTGTACGGGCCGGTCGTGACGCTCGGAATGTTCTCGACACCCCTGAGCTCGGCCTTGTCGACGTCGGCGTACTGCCCCCACACGTGCTCGGGAAGAATGTAGATCCAGGGGGGCGTCATCGGCGCGTTGGTCGGTGTCTCCGACCTCCAGATGAGGGTGGTGTCGTCAGGAGTCTCGAATGTCGTCGTCGGCGTGAAGTAACCGTTGTAGGTCGAGATGCCCTGGTCGATGACGAGTTCGTAGGTGAACGCCACGTCGCGGGACGTCATGGGCTTGCCGTCGCTCCACAGCACGTCATCGCGGAAGGTGCAGGTCCACTCCGTCTTGTCCTCGTTGGACTCGCACCCCTCAGCGAGCCCAGGCTGCGCGGACAGGTCGTCGTTCCCGAACATCCACATCATGTCGTACTGAGTCGTCGCCACGTTCCAGTCGCTGCCGGAGCGAAGCGAGAGGGGGTTGGCCGACGTGAGGTCGTTGGGAACCCCCACGCGCAGCACCGATGGCTCGGCCGAATCCTCCGCGGTCGCAGCCGCAAGTGGCAGTCCAAGGGTCGCCACGAGCACGGCTGCTAGTGCGGCCATCGTTCGGCGAGCTGATCCCGGCATGGGTGGTCCTCCGTTGCACTGGTGTGGCCGGGAGCCTAGGCGGGCTCTCAGCCGGATCAAGGGTGCTGTTGCCGTGAGGGCAACGGCACTGGGTGAATTCTTAGTGACCTCCTGCGGACACGGCGACAGGGCTTGAGGTCGGTTGAGGGGCTATTCGTCGGCCCAGCGTGGCCGCCGCCGCCACGGCTGCGGCCCCCAGCTGCGCGAGGCGGTGCGGCGTGCAGCGCGACGTCGCGGTTCCGACGCCGATGGCGGCCACCACCTCACCGCGCGGCCCAAGGACCGGAGCCGCGACTGAGGTGAGCCCGTTCTCGGACTCGTCGACCGACGTTGCATAGCCGCGCCTTCGCACCTGGGGAAGGATCCGGCGGAACTCCTGCGGGTCGGTGATGGTCCTCGCTGCGTAGGGCGGGAGCGGATCGGTGAGAATCGACTCCAGGTCCTCGACGGCTCCGAACGCAGCAAAAATCTTGCCACTCGACGAGCAGTGCAGGTGTCCCAGGCGACCTGTCCAGTCATTGGGTACCGCACCGCCATGCGGCGTCACCTGCTCGACATAGAGCACCGAGCCCCGGTGCGGCACCGTCAGGTAGGCGGCCTGCCCCGTGACCTCCACCAGCTCGCGCAGGACGGGGCGGCACACGTCCCCGAGTTCGAGCTCAGCCACTGCAGTCGCGGCGAGTCGAGCAAGTGCCGGTCCCAGCAGAAATCCGCCGTCGGCGCGACGCACCAGCCCGCGCCGCTCCATGCTCCCCAGGAGGCGCGAGACAGTCGCCTTGTGAACGACGAGCTGTTCGGAGAGCTCTGTGACACCCAATGGGCGGCCGGCGTCGGCGAGGGCTTCGAGCGCGTCTGAGATGCGATCAACTGACTGAGTAGCGCGCACTCGCCCTCCCGTCCACGCCCGTACTGCCCGGAGATAGAACTGTGAGGCCTCAGAGTAGAAGCGTCTGCCGGATTTCGCCGTCCAGCAGGCCGTTGGATACCAAAAGGTGACATCCCGGAGTAGGTGTGCCGCCCTCCAGTCGGGTCAGCGACCCCCCGGCCTCCGAGACGATGACACTGGTTGCGGCCCAATCCCACTCGTAGCACGGCCCCTGCTCGACGAGCGCATCGGCTGCGCCACGCGCGACCAGTAGGTGCGCCCATCCGTCGCCGATGCCGCGTGTCACGCGGGATCCTTCGGACACCCGAGTGATCGCCGGCAGTCCCGTCTTGCGGATGAACTCCTCGAGCGGCGCATGCAGCACCAGCGCCTCACCCATGTCACTCACCGTCGACACCCCGATCGGCTGGCCATTGCAGAAGGCACCGTTCCCACGAACGGCGTGGTACCGCTCCCCCAACGCCGGTGCATCCGCAACACCAACGACGACCGCGTCGCGGACCTTCAGCCCGATCAGGGTGCTCCACAGCGGGATTCCCTCAGCAAACATCTGAGTACCGTCGATGGGATCAACGACCCACGTGCGTCCGCTCGTGCCAGGAGTCTCGCCTCCCTCCTCACCGCAGAAACCGTCTGCCGGACGCCGTTCGCGTAGGAGATCTCGAATCACCTGCTCTGCCTCGGCGTCCACCTCCGTGACCGGGGTGGCGTCGGCCTTCAACCGCACAACCTGGCGCCCGCCGAACGCCCGCCGGGTAACCTCGGCAGCGGCATCTGCCAGGTCAAGGGCCAGCGCCAGGTCGGCGGCGAGCGGATGGCCCGGGGGGACAGACAGCCCCTCACCGGTACCTGGGACGACGTTGGACGGCTCCACACCGCGGGAGCGTAGCGGCATCGGGCCCGCCTCCAGTCAGGGTGCGCTCAGAACCGAAGGGCGAGATGACGATCCGATTGTTTCACTCGGCACCGTCCGGGCCGAAGCGACGTGCGGTTCTGACGAGCTGGTGCGGAGGGGAGGCGGCGAGTTCGCCGTCGTGATGCCTGGAAGCTCGTCCGGCCGGGCCCTGACCACGGGCGAGCCCAGTGTGCAGACCGATGCTTGACGCCGTAGTCACTCCCGACCTCGTCTCACCAGCGCGATGTACATGGCGTCTGTCCCATGAAGGTGCGGCCAGAGCTGCACATCGGGGCCTGGGCCAAGGTCTGGCATGTCGGCCGGAAGGTACTCACGGGCATCGAGGAGAACGGATCCGGGGTTCGCGTTGAGGACAGACGCCACCACCTCCGTCGTCTCAGCAACCAGCGGTGAGCAGGTCACGTATGCCACCACACCACCAGGACGGACGAGCGTCAACGCGCTCTCGAGGAGTCTGCGCTGGCCGGTCACGAGGGCCGGAAGATCATCGGGTTGTTTGCGCCACCTGGCCTCCGGACGGCGTCGAAGCGCGCCGGCGCCCGAGCAGGGCGCGTCGAGCAGCACACGATCGAAGGCCCCTTCGGCATCGGACACCCGCGCAGCGTCCGCCGCGTCGACCGTGCGAACCGGAACTCCCTGCCCTACCGCCTGTTGAACCAGACGCGCCCGATGCGGGAGCACTTCCCAGGCCTCCATCGAGGCATCCGCCTCTGACCCCAGGGCGGCTAGGAGCGCTGCCTTCCCGCCCGGGCCGGCACACATGTCGAGCCAGTGCTCCGGAGCGTTGCGCGGCTCGATGTCGGCAGCGACCAGGGCCGCTGTAACCAGTTGGCTGCCCTCGTCCTGCACTCCAGCCCGATGCTGACGCACCGCCGCGATCTGGCCGGGGTCTCCGCCTGGCCAGACCGCAGCGAACGGCGACCATCGCCCCGGCTTGGCACCAGCTTCGATCAACTCAGCCGGCGTGGACAGGCCCGGTCGACTCACCAGCGTGACCTCCGGCCGTGCGTTGTCGGCCGCAAGCAGTGCGCTGACCTCGTCCGCCGGGCGACCCTTGGCCACCAGCGCCCGGGTGAACTCATCGACCAGCCAGTCGGGGTGTGCGTAGCGCAGTCCCAGGACTCCGGACGGCGACCGGCCGCCTTCAGCAACCAGCGCTGCCACCCAGTCGTCGTAGGTCTTGACCGAGATCCGCCGAAGCACCGCATTCACGAAACCGGCCCGAGCTCGTCCCACCTGTGACGTGGCCAGATCAACGGTTGCCGCGACCGCAGCGTGCGAGGGAACATCCATACTCAGCAGTTGATGAGCCCCCAGGCGCAGCAGGTCTTGAATCGGCCGATCCACACGGTCCCACGGTCGGTCGATGCACTGAGAGGCAATCGCGTCGTAGGTACCGGCGCGACGCAAGGTGCCGTACGTCAGCTCCGTGGCGAAGGCGGCATCGCGCCCCGACAACCCCGTTGCGCGAAGCCGTGCTGGAAGATCCAAGTTTGCATAGGCGCCACGCTCATGAACGGCGCGCATGACCTCAAAGGCCACACGGCGGGGATCGGCCGCAGAGTCGACCTTCGTTGATCGAGTCACTCGAAACGCTCGCCGTCGACCAGCCGGGCTCCCCTGGCCCAGTCGGCGGCAGCCATCACCTTTCCACCGGCCGGCCGGACCCGATCGAGCTCGACCGGCACCGAGCCAGTGCCCACATGTACCGCACGCTTGGTCACCCGAACGACCCCGGGATCAAGCCCTTCCTCCTCACCACGTGGAGGACCCGCCGACCCGAACGTCACACCGATCACGCCCAACCGCTCCCCTGCACGGACGGTCCAGGCTCCGGGATTCGGCGTACAGGCCCTGATCCGGCGGTCGACAGCCAGCGCTGGGTCGGACCACCGCACGCGCGCATCGCCCGAGGTGAGCTTCGGGGCAAGGCTGATGCCGTCGGTGGACTGGTCAACCGGACGCAGCTCGCCGTCTTCTATACCGTCGAGCGTGCGCACCAGGAGTTCTGCTCCCGTGTGCGCCAGTCGGTCGAGCAGCTCGCCCGAGGTGTCGTCGGCGCCGATCCCCTCGGTCACGCTGCCAAAGACAGGGCCGGTGTCCAGGCCGTCCGTCAGTTGGAAGGTCGTGGCTCCCGTGACGTCGTCGCCGTGCAAGATCGCGTGCTGCACGGGCGCGGCGCCTCGCCACGAGGGAAGGAGTGAGAAGTGCAGGTTGATCCACCCGTGCTTGGGGAGGCCGAGCAGCGAAGGCGGCACCAGTCCGCCGTACGCCACAACGGGACAGCAATCTGGTGCCAGTGCGGTGAGGGCCTCGTGCACGGTTGGGTCCCCGAGGCTTGTCGGCCGAAGTACAGGGATGCCTAGCTCGTCCGCGCGAGCCGCCACCGGCGAGGGGGTCAGAGCGCGACCTCGCCCGCTGCGTGCGTCCGGCCGCGTGAGGACGGCGACCACGGTGTGACGCGAAGCCTGAACTCGGTCAAGGGAAACGCACGCGACCTCAGGGGTTCCCGCAAAGACCAGACGCATAGCCGGGCGGGGCCTAGAGGGCCAAGCCGCGGGTGGCGTGCGGGCTGACTTTGACCGTCGGAGGGGCTTCGCCGGCCCAGTCTGCTTCGCGAATGGCCTTGAGCGCTGCCTTGCGCTGCTCAGTGTCGAGGCGATCGATGAAGAGCACACCATCGAGGTGGTCGGTCTCATGCTGCACGCATCGGGCGAGCAGCTCGGTGCCTTCGACCACAACGGGATCTCCGTGCATGTTGAACCCCTTGGCAACGACGCCGTAGGCGCGCCGACAGTCGAAGGTTAGGCCCGGGAGCGACAGGCATCCTTCTTCGCCGTACTGCTCATCGTCAGAGAGGTCCAGGACGGGGTTGATCAGATGCCCCACCTCGTCGTCGACGTCATACGTGAAGACCCGCAGAGATACCCCGATCTGCGGCGCAGCCAGACCGACTCCTGGGGCGTCAAGCATCGTCTCGGTGAGGTCCTTGACGAGCGTTCGGAGCTCTTTGTCGAAATCAACGACCGGTTGCGCCGGCATCCGGAGTACGGGGTCGCCGAAGAGCCGGATCTCTTGGACAGACATGACCGAACCCCCAGGACGTGATGATGACTCCCCCAGTCTAGGTGGCGTCGAACGCCGAGCGAAGCGGGCGGCGCGCTACCCGAAGTGCGCGGGGTCGATGTGCACCGTGATGTGACCGTGGTCTTTCCGCACGCTGCGTTCGCCTTGGGCAGCAGCGACGGCAGCAGCAAGATCTGCGCCCACCCCCGCGTCGACCCGCAGGATGACCTGTTGGTCGCCGGACTCAGCAATCGCGACGGGGCCGAGTTGCTCGGTGCCAGGCGGCAGTGCGCAGCGGCTCAACATGTCGACGAGGTCAGCGGGGCTGCCCCGCAGGACTGCGATGCGCTGGGCCGGTGGAAGGCCGACGGCCACGCGATCGGCCAACTCGGCGGCGGCGAACCCCGCCGGATCCCAGCGGATCAGCGCCTGGACGGGACGAAGTGAGGCCTCACCCACGAGCACGACCTGCCCACCTTCATCAGATCCTCGCACCAGCGCCGCCGCCGCCAGCCAGCGGCGGAGCGCCTCCTCCGCAGCCCGGAGATCAGCTCGTCCGAGGAGCGCCCACGTGTCGAGCAGCAGGGCAGCCGCGTAGCCATCGGGGGCCACTGGTTCAGCGCCCGGGGTGGCGACGACGAGGGCTGGCTCAACGGTGACCTCGCGTCGTACTGACTGCCCGCCCGAGGTCAGAACGGGCGTGCCCGGGAAGGCTCGGCCGAGCTCCTCGGCAGTGCGGTGGGCACCGACGACGGCAGCTCTCAGGCGATCGCTGCCGCAGTCGGGACATCGCCATGAGGCAGCGACCGCCGCACACCACAGACACACCGGCGCGCGCCCGCTCCCGCGGAGCTGAAGAGGACCCCGGCACGACGGGCAGAGCGCCATGGTGCGGCAGCGCTCGCAGGACAAACGAGGCAAGTAGCCGGCTCTCGGCACCTGGATGAGCACAGGTCCTTTCGCCAGAGCCGCTCGCGCGGCACGCCATGCGCTGGTGGGCAGTCGGGCCGCGGCTGCGACCGGATCATCACCGGCCACCGCATCGCTCGTGGCACGCACCCGCGGGGCTGCGCGGCGGGCAGCAGCACGATCTGGTTCGAGAGACTGCATGAACCCGCGCCCGACGAAAGCGGCGGCTTCAGCTGTTCGCAAGTACCCGCCGACGATCAGGCCGGCGCCACTCTGGTGCGCCCGCAGGGCAGCAACCTCGCGCGTGTGCGGGTACGGCGCCCTGGGCTCGGCGTGCAGATCGTCACCGTCATCCCACACCACGATCAACCCGAGATCGTGGAGGGGCGCCCAGATGGCGGCTCGGGTGCCAACGACCACCCTCGCGACCCCTCGCAACACGCTGACCCATCGGCGGTACCGCTCGCGCGGCCCGAGGTCGGCCGTCAACACCACTGCCTCGATGCCCACCGCCCCCAGGGCGTCAGATGCCTGCTCGACGTCATGGGCATCAGGCACGACCACGATCGCCCCGCGACCGGAGCTGTTCACCGCCTGGATCAGCTCGCCAAGTGCGGAGGTCCAGGTGGGCCGGCCGCTGACGACGCCAGGGAGGGCGCACCAGGCGGCACGTGGGGATCTGCCGGCGCGGAGGGCGTCCAGCAGCCCTGGTCCACGTTCATAGGCCTCCCAGGCTGACGTGCTCTGCGCTGCCGATGTCTGCACCCAGACACACGTTTGACCGCGCGCAGCTCCGGCGGGTGGGTCGGTGCGCTCGGCGCCGGCGTGCCGCGGCGGGATCGCGAGGCGCAGTACGTCGGCGAGCGTGCCCGCATACCGGTCGGCCACCGTTCGGGCCAGACGAGCGATCTCTGGTGTCAGCACCGGTTCAGCGCTGACCACCGACGTCAGACGCGCCAGTCGCCCATCGTGGTCGCTTGCTGCCACCCGGTCGATCACATACCCGTCGACGAGCTGCCCGGCGAAGCGAACCCTCACCCTGGCACCGGCACGCGCGGCCTCACTCTGGGAATCGGTGACCGCGTAGTCGAAGAGCCGGTCGAGGTGCGGCAGTGAGATGTCGACCGCCACCCGAGCCACCGGCAGATCTGGAGCGAGCCGCGGAGCCGCGCGCGGCCCGCGCGCCCGAGCCGCTCGACGCCTGGCCTGCGCAGGAGGCAGGTCGGTCAAGCTCAGCTGGCCGTCATCGGAGGACACGGTGGTAGTTCTACCTGACCGGACCGACCATCGGCGCGCCAAGCACGGGTCCGCCGATGGGCGTCAGGGCAGGCGACTGCGTCAGGATGTGGCAGCGGCCAGAGCTTCGGCCCGGTCGGTGCGCTCCCACGAGAAGTCCGGAAGATCACGCCCGAAGTGACCGTAGGCAGCGGTCTGGCTGTAGATCGGGCGCAGCAGGTCGAGGGCATCGATGATCGCAGCAGGTCGGAGGTCGAAGACCTCGAGAACGGCCTCCTGGATGACCGCGTCGGGAACCGTTCCTGTGCCGAAGGTCTCAACGAACAGACCCACCGGATGCGCCTTTCCGATGGCGTACGCCACCTGGACCTCGCAGCGACGCGCCAGCCCGGCCGCCACCACGTTCTTGGCGACCCAGCGCATGGCATAGGCAGCTGACCGGTCGACCTTGCTCGGGTCCTTGCCGGAGAAGGCACCGCCGCCGTGTCGGGCCATGCCGCCGTAGGTGTCGATGATGATCTTCCGCCCCGTGAGACCGGCGTCGCCCATGGGCCCGCCGACCTCAAACCGTCCGGTGGGGTTGACCAGGACCCGGTGATCGGTCGAGTCGATGTCGAAGGCCTCGAGCGTCGGTGCGATCACGAGCTCTTCGATGTCGGGCTGCAGCAACGTGTCGAGGTCGATGTCGCTGGCATGCTGCGTCGAGACGACCACCGTGTCGACGCGTACCGGACGATCGCCGTCGTACTCGATGGTGACCTGCGTCTTGCCGTCGGGCCGCAGGTACGGCACCTGGCCGTCACGACGCACCTCGGCAAGCCGCTGCGCCAGGCGGTGGGCGATGGTGATGGGCAACGGCATCAGCTCAGGGGTGTCGTCGCAGGCGTAGCCGAACATCAGGCCTTGGTCACCGGCTCCCTGTCGGTCGAGAGGGTCGGCGGAACCGTCGTGGCGCTCCTCGTACGCGTCGTCGACGCCCTGGGCGATGTCGGGAGACTGCGCGCCGATCGAGACCGATACACCGCACGATCCGCCGTCGAAGCCCTTCTTGCTGGAGTCGTAGCCGATGGCGAGGATCTTCTCGCGGACCAGTCCTGGGATGTCGGCATAGGCCGAGGTGGTGACTTCTCCGGCGACGTGCACAAGGCCGGTCGTGACGAGCGTCTCGACGGCCACTCGGCTCTGCGGGTCGTCTTTCAGCAGGGCGTCCAGGATCGTGTCACTGATCTGGTCAGCGATCTTGTCGGGGTGACCCTCGGTCACGGACTCGGACGTGAAGAGTCGGCCTGTCACAGCTGGTGCGCTCCCTGGGATCGACGGCTCGGACGGCGAAAGTCTAGTGACGGGTGTCTGGACGTCGATCGGGGCGGCCACCCGCGCCCCATTGGTCGGTGACCAGATCCCACACGACATGTGCCAGCTCGCTCTTTGGGCCGTGGGGCACGTGAGTCTCGCGCCCAGCGCGGTCAAGGACCACTGCTTCGTTGTCGTCGGTACCGAAAGCCAGGCCGGCGCCCACCTGGTTGACCACGAGGAGATCGCACTTCTTGCGCGTCATCTTCTCGCGGCCGAGCTCGAGCCAGGTCGCACGCTCGTCGCCTGTTTCTGCGGCGAACCCGACAACCACCTGCCCGTCTGCGCGCGCCGCGACGAGGGCGGCCAGGACGTCGTCAGTGGGCTCGAGCGCGACCTGCGGAACCCCCGCACCCTTTCTTCAGCTTGTGGTCCGCGGACGTGCTCGGCCGGAAATCGGCCACTGCTGCTGCCATCACGACCGCGTCGGACCGATGTGAGCGAGACAGAACCTCGTCCTTGAGCTCAGCAGCCGTCGCAACGGGAACGACCGTGACTCCGGCCGGGTCGGGCAGCTCGACGTTGGCGGCCACGAGTTCGACGACCGCGCCGCGGGCAGCAGCCGCCGCCGCCAGGGCATACCCCTGCCGCCCGCTGCTGCGGTTACCGAGGAATCGAACAGCATCGAGGGGTTCACGGGTACCACCGGCCGAGACCACGACGCGGCGTCCTTCGAGGTCGAACCCGGTCTCGTGGCGATGGCGGAGGACCTGCTCGACGAGATCGTGCACCTGCGTCGGTTCCGGGAGGCGGCCCTTGCCGCTGTCGGTACCGGTCAGGCGACCCACAGCGGGCTCGACCACCAACACACCACGCCGACGCAGGAGCGAAACGTTGTCGACGGTGGCCGGGTGGTCCCACATCTCGGTGTGCATGGCCGGGACCATGACGACAGGACAGCGCGCGGTCAGCAACACGTTGGTGAGCAAGTCATCGGCCAGGCCATGCGCCGCCTTGGCCATCAGGTTGGCAGTCGCGGGCGCCACGAGCACGAGATCAGCGTTCTGACCAATGCGTACGTGCGGGACTTCGTGCACATCGGTCATCGGATCGGCGGACACCGGCTGACCGGAAAGGGCCGCCCATGTGGCGGCACCCACGAACTGGAGCGCCGTCCCGTAGGAACCACGCGCACCTCGTGGCCCGCCTCGGTCAGTCGACGAAGGAGGTCGCAGCTCTTGTAGGCGGCGATACCCCCTGCCACTCCGAGCACGATGCGGGACATCGGCGTGTGCGGCAGTCGTCGGTCAGCTGTCGGTGGGTGGCTTGGCAGCAGTCGGAAGTGCCATCGCCTCACCGTCGGCGAGGCCGTCGATCCGCTCGTGCGTCAGCAGGTCGGCATTGATCTCGCGCATCGCGATCGAGAGCGGCTTCTCCTGGACGTGGGTGTCGACCAGTGGGCCGACGTACTCAAGGAGTCCCTCGCCCAGCTGCGAGTAGTAGGCGTTGATCTGCCGAGCGCGCTTGGCCGAGTAGAGGACGAGCGCGTACTTCGAGTCGACCTTCGTGAGCAGTTCGTCAATCGGGGGGTTCGTGATCCCCTCGGGAACACCGGTAACTCCGGACACGCGAACTCCTACAGATCAAAGGATGGGGTGCTGTCGTCCTGTGTGGACTGGATCAATGATACCAAGCGCTCGCAGACCTCGTGCACGTCGTGGTTCTCAAGGGTCACATCGAACTCGCCGGCTGCAGCCATTTCCACGGCGGCACGGGCCAATCGGCGGGCGATCACGCCCTCGTCCTCGGTGCCTCGTCCGGCGAGTCGCCTCGCCAGGACCTCCCACGACGGAGGGGCGAGGAACACCAGAAGAGCGTCCGGCATCGCCGCCCTGATCTGCCTTGCACCCTCGAGCTCGATCTCCAGAAGCACGGGTTCACCTTGGGCGAGACGCTCCAGGACAGGACCTCGCGGGGTGCCGTATCGATGCCCGGCGAACTCGGCCCACTCCAGCAGGTCTCCGGCCTCGACCGCCTCGTCAAAGGCCCCGTCGTCGCAGAAGAGGTAGTGCAGACCCGCGATCTCGCCTGGACGGGGATGCCGCGTCGTGAGCGAGACCGACTGCCAGATCTCGGGGTGGGTGGCTCGCAGTCGTGCCACGACGGTGCTCTTGCCCACTCCGGACGGCCCGGACAGCACTGTCAACCGGGACCGCCTCGAGGCGGCCACGTTCGGTGGAGTGGTCACTACGTCTGGCTCGACCCGAGCTGCTGGGCCCTTGCCGTTCCCGGCGCGAACTCCCGGTGGAGGGCTGCCACCTGGTTCGATCCAAGACCTCGCACCCTGCGGCTCTCGGAGATGCCGATCTTCTCCATCAGCTGCCGAGCCCGGACCTTGCCCACACCCGGCAGCGACTCGAGGAGCGCCGAGACCTTCATCTTGCCGATGATGTCGTCGGTGCGACCTTGCTCGATGACGTCAAAGAGCGACGCCCCGGAGTGCTTCAGGCGGTTCTTGACCTCCGCCCTCACCTTCCGCGCCTCGGCAGCTTTGGCCAAGGCCGCTGCACGTTGTTCCGGAGTCAACGGAGGAAGAGCCACAGCGCACCTTCGGTCGGGAACTGGTGAACCAGAGTCATCTGGTCGGGCAGGTGGTCGATGTTGGTCATCGGATGGCCCCGAACCTAGCGAGTCGGAGGCCGCTCGGGCAACGTCAGCCCTGCTGAGCGTCCTCGGCCAGGACGCGTGCTGCAGCCTCGGCGCGGTCATTTGCGCCGGTGATGGGCCGGCCGATCACGAGCAGATCGGCACCCCTCGAAAGCGCCTCTGCGGGCGTGGCGACTCGTTGCTGGTCGCCCCTGTGGGCCCCTGGCGGACGGACGCCTGGAGTGATCAACACGATCTCATCGCCGACCACACCCCGCACGGCCGCGACCTCCTGCGGGGAACAGACCAGCGCACCAGCACCAGCAGCCACCGACATCTCGGCAAGCCTCAGCACCGCCTCAGGGGGTGTGCCGTTGATACCGACGCTGGCGAGGTCGGCCTCGGACATCGACGTCAGGATCGTCACTGCAGTGATGCGGGTCCCAGGCAGCGCCTCAGCGGCCGCTGCGACCATCAAAGGCCCGCCAAGGGCGTGAACCGTCAGGAAGTCGGGTCGGAGGTCGGCGACCACACGAGTGGCCGCGGCGACGGTGTTCGGGATGTCGTGCAGCTTGAGGTCGAGGAAGAGTCCGCACTCGCGCGCGGCTCGGCGAACGCTGAGCACGCCCTCAGCCCCTGCGCCGAGGTAGAACTCAAGTCCCAGCTTCAACACGCTGACGTGGGGGCCGATCTCGGCAGCCCACTGCTCAGCGGTGGCGACGTCAGGGGCATCCAGAGCCACCGCAACCGGTGGATCGAATACCGGCTTCACTACGTCGCCTCCGGAGACCGGTGGGCATACCCAACCGCATCGCGCAGTGACGAGAACCCTCGCTTCCCAAGCATCTCCTGCAGCTCATGGGACACGCGCAATGGCGCAGTCGGATCGTTGAACACCGACGTTCCCACCTCAACGGCTGAAGCACCGGCCAGGATGAACTCGAAGGCGTCCGCACCTGTGCGGACGCCACCCATCCCGATGATCGCGACATCGGGCATCGCTTGATGCACCTGCCAGACCGCCCGGACGGCCACCGGGCGGATGGCTGGCCCGGAGAGTCCCCCGGTGACCCCACCGAGGTGCGGACGCATGGTGTCGGTGTCGATCACCACGCCGAGCAGCGTGTTGATCATCGCGAGTCCGTCCGCACCGGCGTCGACGCACGCCCTCGCGATGGCGACGATGTCTGTGACGTCAGGCGACAGCTTCGCGAAGATCGGGACACCGGGGGCGCTGTTTCGGCGCACGCCCTCGACGACGGTGGCACTGGCGCCCGGGTCGCACGCGAAGACGAGTCCACGATTTTCGACGTTCGGGCACGAGATGTTGACCTCGATCGCCGTCACAGCCGACGAGTGCCTGAGCCGCTGCGCAAGACGGTTGTACTCGTCGGCCGCCCCTCCGGCGATCGACACGATGACGCGGGCGCCTCGTTCTTCGAGCCACTTGAGGTCGCGCTCGACGAACTGCTCGATGCCGGGTCCCTGAAGACCGATCGAGTTCAACATCCCGCTGGGAGTCTCGGCCATGCGGGGAGTCGGCCGCCCCGACCGCGGTTGCAGCATGATCGACTTGGTCACGACAGCGCCCAGAGCCGTGATGTCGAAGAACTGGTCGAGCTCGCGGCCGTACCCCGCGCACCCGGAAGCCGTCATCAGAGGGTTCGGAAGGGTCACGCCCGCCAGGTCGGTCGACATATCGACGTCGGGCAGGGTCCGATCGGCCGTCTCGGGGGCAATCACTCTCGTCAGTCGGGTCATCAGTGCTTCGCCTCGCTGACAGGTGCACCCCAGGTGTCGGCGGGCACGGTACCCACGTCGTCCCACCGCACACGGTCGCCTCGAAACACCGGACCGTCGACGCACGAGCGAACCATTCGCGTCACACCGTCGTCACCGACCACTGGCAGCACGCAGGTCATGCAGACGCCAATGCCACATGCCATGGCTTCCTCCACCGCGCACTGTGAGTGCGCCCCGAACCTCGACGCAAGATCAGCGACGGCCGCGAGCATGCCCATGGGGCCGCAGGCGTACACCACATCGGAACCAGTGCGCCCGAGCAACGCCGGGAGCACGTCGGTTACTCGTCCTCTGTCGCCGAGCGTGCCGTCTTCGGTGGCGACCGCCACCGACTGCGACATTCGCTTGGCCTCGAGCACACCGAAGAGTCGGTTCTCGGTGGCAGCTCCTAGAACGAAGTCGACCCGACAGCCACGCTCACGCAGCTGTTCAGCCAACGTGAAGAGAGGCGCACTGCCATATCCGCCCCCTACCAGGGTGCACGTGACTGGTTCTTTGGGAAGCGCAAAGGGCTTGCCCAGCGGGCCCACGACGTCCAGGGAGTCGTGCTGTCGCACCCGCGAGAGCCAGCGTGTGCCGGCTCCGTGCTCGGCGAAGACGATGTCCACGGTTCCGCCGTACACCCCGCGGTCCTGCGTGCGATACACCGAGAAGGCCCGCCGCAACAGGTGCGCGCTGGTCTCGCCACCTACTGCGAGTGCCACGAAGTGCCCAGGCCGCACCTGCTCGGCAACACCAGGGGCGACGACCGTGAGCTGGTGGTAGTCGCCCACCCGACGGACGCTGAGGACCTCACCTCGTACCTGAACTGGGGTCATGACGCCTCACTACGAGCCTTCTGCAGGTCAGCAGCATGCTCCTGCAACGAGCGGACGCCGACCTCGCCTCGAATCATCGCCTCAATCCCCTGAACGGCGGCGCCGAGCCCTTGCACAGTGGTGATGCAGGGAACTCCCTTGGTGACGGCCGCCGAGCGAATCTCGTACCCGTCAAGACGAGCACCCACGCCGTAGGGGGTGTTGACGATGATGTCGATCGTGCCATCGAGAATGCGCGAGATCGTGTCGGGCTCGGCGTCGACGTCAGCGGCCTGGAAGTGCTTGCGTACCACCGTTGCGGGAACGCCGTTGCGCCACAGCACCTCGGCCGTTCCAGCCGTTGCGAGAATCTCGAAACCGAGGTCGTGCAGGCGCTTGACCGGGAAGATCATCGAACGCTTGTCGCGGTTCGCGACGGACACGAAGGCCGTGCCACTGGTTGGCAGCCCACCCGCGTAGGCCGCCACCTGTGACTTGGCGTAGGCAGTGCCGAACAACGAGTCGATCCCCATCACTTCACCGGTGGACTTCATCTCGGGCCCGAGAACGGTGTCCACGCCGTGGAAGCGACCGAAGGGCAGGACAGCCTCCTTGACGGCGATCGCCGCGTTCATCGGCATGACCCCGCCATCACCGGTCGCCGGAAGAACCCCCTCTTCACGCAGCTGGGCGATCGTTGCACCGAGCATGACGCGCGCCGCCGCCTTGGCCACCGGCGTAGCGGTCGCCTTGGACACGAAGGGAATGGTTCTCGACGCGCGGGGGTTGGCCTCGAGCACGTAGAGCACATCGGACGCCTGCGCGAACTGCACATTCAGCAGGCCGCGCACGCCAACACCTCGGGCGATCGCCTCAGTGGCTGAGCGAATGCGCTCGATGTCGGCACGACCCAACGTCATGGGCGGCAGGGCACACGCCGAGTCGCCTGAGTGGATGCCTGCCTCTTCGATGTGCTCCATGACCCCGGCCAGGAAGAGCTCGTCACCGTCATACAGGGCATCGACGTCGATCTCGACCGCGTCGTCGAGGAATCGGTCGACGAGCACCGGATGTTCGGGGCTGACCTGAGTGGCTCTACCGATGTAGTCGCGCAGCATGTCGTCGTCGTAGACGATCTCCATGCCACGTCCACCGAGCACATAGGAGGGACGAACGAGCACCGGGAAGCCGATCTCGTCGGCGATCTCCTTGGCCTCTGCGAACGACGTCGCCATGCCGTGGCGCGGCGCCGTGAGTCCAGCCTCGGCGAGGACGGCCCCGAAGGCTCCCCGCTCCTCGGCCAGATGTATTGCTTCGGGCGAGGTGCCGACGACAGGGACACCGGCGTCCTTGAGCTGCTGCGCAAGCCCGAGGGGCGTCTGGCCACCGAGCTGCACGATGACGCCGGCCACCTCGCCCACCGCCTGCTCGGCAGCCACCACCTCGAGCACGTCCTCCAAGGTGAGAGGTTCGAAGTAGAGACGGTCGCTCGTGTCGTAGTCGGTGGACACCGTCTCGGGGTTGCAGTTGACCATGACCGTCTCGTAGCCGGCCGCCTTCAGCGACAGTGCTGCATGCACACACGAGTAGTCGAACTCGATACCCTGCCCGATGCGGTTGGGGCCGCTGCCCAAGATCACGACAGCCGGCTTGGTGCGAGGTCTGACCTCGGTCTCATCGTCATACGCCGAGTAGTGGTAGGGGGTGTGCGCGGCGAACTCCCCGGCACAGGTGTCGACCGTCTTGAACACCGGGCGAATGCCCAAGGCCTGACGGAGGTGGCGGGCGACATCTTCGGAGACACCACGGAGGTCGCCGATCTGTCGGTCGGAGAAGCCATGACGCTTGGCGCGACGAAGAAGGCCGGGGTCGAGCTCAGCCGCAGCGCTCAGCTCGGCAGCGACCTCGTTGATGATCGCCAGTTGATCGAGGAACCAGGGGTCGATCCCAGTGGCCTCGTGCATTGTCTCGGCCGTTGCCCCCAGCCACATGGCCTGCTGCACCTTCTTGATACGACCGTCGTGCGGCTTCTTGGACTGCTCGACCAACACACCCAGATCGTCGGAGATGTCCGTCCACGAGAACGAGGCGTCAGCCTTCTCCACCGAACGAAGCGCCTTTTGCAGGGCTTCGGGGATGTTGCGGCCGATCGCCATCGCCTCGCCCACGCTCTTCATGTGAGTGGTCAGAGTCGGGTCGGCCGCAGGGAACTTCTCGAAGGCGAATCGAGGCACCTTGACCACGACGTAGTCGAGCGCGGGTTCAAAGGAGGCGGGCGTCTCGGCCGTGATGTCGTTCGGGATCTCGTCGAGGGTGTAGCCGATGGCCAGACGGGCGGCGATCTTGGCGATCGGAAAGCCGGTGGCCTTGCTTGCCAGAGCGCTCGAGCGCGAGACGCGCGGGTTCATCTCGATGACAACCAGTCGACCATCCGCAGGATCGACAGCGAACTGAATGTTGCACCCGCCGGTATCGACACCCACCGCGCGGATGATCTGGATACCGACGTCGCGCATGTGCTGATACTCGCGGTCTGTCAGGGTCATCGCCGGCGCCACCGTGATGGAGTCCCCGGTGTGTACGCCCATCGGGTCGAGATTCTCGATCGAGCAGATGACAACGACGTTGTCGTTCTTGTCGCGCATCAGCTCGAGCTCGTACTCCTTCCAGCCGATGATCGACTCCTCGAGCAGGACCTCGGTTGTGGGGCTCGCCGCGAGACCGGCGCCGGCGATGCGCCGCAGGTCGTCTTCGTCATAGGCCATGCCGGAACCGGCGCCGCCCATGGTGAAGGACGGACGTACCACGACTGGGTATCCCAGTGTCTCCACACCCGCCAGGCAGTCATCCATCGTGTGGCAGATCGCTGAACGGGCGACTTCTCCCCCGATTTCTTCGACAATTCCCTTGAAGAGCTCGCGGTTCTCCCCACGTTGAATGGCATCGACGTCTGCCCCGATCAGCTCGACGTCGTACTTCTCCAGAACACCGGATTCGTGCAGGGCGATGGCAGCGTTCAACGCGGTCTGGCCACCAAGCGTGGGGAGAAGAGCATCGGGTCGTTCCTTGGCGATGATCTTCTCGATGATGTCGGAGGTGATGGGCTCGACATACGTGGCATCCGCGAACTCGGGATCGGTCATGATCGTGGCCGGATTGCTGTTGACCAAGATCACGCGCAGACCTTCGGACCGCAGCACACGACATGCCTGGGTGCCGGAGTAGTCGAACTCTGCGGCCTGCCCGATGACGATCGGGCCAGATCCGATCACCAGAACCGATGAGATGTCGGGACGTCGTGGCATCAGCGCTCTCCCCGCATCATCGCAGCGAACCGGTCGAAGAGGTATGCCGAATCGTGCGGACCAGCGGCCGCCTCCGGGTGGTACTGAACGCTGAATGCCGGAGCATCGAGCAGGCGGAGGCCTTCGACCACCTCGTCGTTGAGGCACACATGGCTGACCTCAGCGCGCCCGAACCGGGTGTCGGTGGCGGCCTCCCGAGGAGCATCCACTGCGAATCCATGGTTGTGCGCGCTGATCTCGACCTTGCCGGTGGCCAGGTCTTGCACCGGCTGGTTGATACCGCGGTGTCCGTACTTCAACTTGTAGGTGCCGAAGCCGAGGGCTCGACCAAGTACCTGGTGACCGAAGCAGATTCCGAAGACCGGGATCGATCGTTCCAGCACCGCCCGCATGAGCGCGACTGGCCCGTCAGCGGTCGACGGATCACCCGGGCCGTTGCTGAAGAAGACGCCGTCGGCCCCGGTCGCCTGCACGTCATCGAGGGTGCTGTTCGACGGCAGGACATGTACCTCCATACCCCGCTCGGCCATCCGCTGGGGCGTCATGGCCTTGATTCCGAGATCGATGGCCGCGACCGTGTGCCGCTTCTCACCCTGCGCTGGAACCACATAGGGCACCTTGGTCGACACCTCGCCGCAGAGGTCGGCCCCAGCCATGTCTGGGCTCTGTCTGACCCGTTCGAGAAGGACCTCCGGCTCGCTGGTGTCCGTCGAGATCCCCACCCGCATCGCCCCGTGCTCTCGGAGATGCCGGGTGAGCGCCCTGGTGTCGACACCCGAGATGCCGACGACGTTCTGTTCGCTGAGACGCTGCTGCAACGAAGCGGTGGAGCGCCAGTTGGACCGAACCCTCGATGGATCGCGCACGACGTACCCGCTGACCCAGATCGCCGATGACTCGTCGTCCTCGTCGTTCACACCGGTGTTGCCTATCTGTGGTGCGGTCTGGATCACCACCTGACGGTGGTACGACGGGTCGGTGAGTGTTTCTTGATAGCCCGTCATGGCGGTGCAGAACACTGCCTCTCCGAAGGTCTCACCGGTCGCACCCAGCGACTCGCCACGGAAGGCACGGCCGTCTTCAAGGACCAGAAGGGCTGGTCGGGGTGCAGTCACGCAGGGTCTCCCTGGTTCGTGGTGGGCGAGGTCTGCGTGCCGTGGGAAGGCACGGACTCAGGTGCCATCGATGACAGCGACGACGAGGAGTGCCGGGTGTCTCGAGCCGCCGCCTCTATCGCCGACCGCAAGCACTCAGCGGCAACGGCATCGGGCACACGCAACCCAATGTCGATCAGCGTGCCGCCGTGGTTCCAGGTGATGAGCAATACACCATCCGCCTCGAGAACCCTGCCGCCGCCGGCTCGGTCATGTCGCACACCGGCCACGTCACCGGCCGCGATGAACAGATCGGGCGCCCCGTCGCGGAGAATCCACAGACCCTGTTCGGAAGCCACGAGGCGAGCCTTGCTGGGAACCCCGAGGCCGTGCACCACGATGCGGTCCAACCAGTCACCAGAGCGCGTCGCCCCCAGGTAGCGCCCCTTGGCCCATACCGGCGCCCCGACGTGCTCGTCGGCAACGGCCGGCGCGGGGGGCGCCGCCGGGAGTGGAGCGACGTCTGACTGACGTCCCGCCCGCCTGACCCATCCCCAGCGCATGAGTCCGAGAACAGTGATGACGAGAATGCCCATCAGAACCGTCAGCGCAAGGCGCTGCGGCCAGTCGGTGACGGGCGCGGCGGCGACCTGAACGAGCTGGGTCACCTGCGCACTACTCCCTCGCTTGCCGTCAGCCGACCGCGCAGGAACGTGGCGACCGGGCGCGCGCTGAGGTCCTGGCCGGCGTAGGGGGTGTTGCGGCTACGCGACGCCATGGCTTTCGGGTCGACGGTGTAGCGCGTTTCGGAGTCGATGAGCGTGACGTTGGCCGGTTCACCCACCTCGATCGGTCGCCCTTGCCCGGCGAGACGGCCGATCCGTGCCGGTCGGCGTGACATCCGGTCGGCGACGCCTGCCCAATCGAGCAAACCGGTGTCGACCATGGCGGCAGCGACAATCCCCACTGCGGTTTCCAGCCCGGTCATGCCCATAGCAGCTGCTGCCCACTCACAGTCCTTGTCTTCCAGGCTGTGGGGGGCGTGGTCGGTCGCAACGGCGTCGATCGTGCCATCGGCCAGCCCCTCGCGCAGCGCGTCGACATCGTCCTGGGTACGAAGTGGCGGGTTGACCTTGAAGCGTGGGTCGTAGCTGCGCACATTCTCATCGGTGAGGAAGAGGTGATGCGGAGTGACTTCGGCCGTGACATCGATGCCCTTGCCCTTTGCCCACCGCAAGATCTCGACCGAACCGGCCGTCGATACGTGGCAGACGTGGAGACGTGACCCCACGTGTCCGGCCAGCAGGACGTCACGGGCGATCACCGACTCCTCGGCCACCGCTGGCCAACCCCGCAGTCCGAGCACCGCGGAGACCGACCCCTCGTTCATCTGCGCAGCCTCGGTCAGCCGAGGCTCTTGCGCGTGTTGGGCCACGACTCCGTCGAAGGCCTTCACGTACTCGAGCGCCCGGCGCATCAGGACGGCATCGGAGACACACTTGCCGTCGTCGGAGAACACGCGAACGCGCGCGGCCGACTCAGCCATGGCTCCCAGCTCGGCGAGCTGGGAGCCGCCGAGCCCCACGGTGACGGCACCCACCGGGTGAACGTCACAGAGCCCGGCTCGCCGGCCAAGGTGCCAGACCTGCTCAACGACGCCGGCTGTGTCTGCCACCGGATCGGTGTTGGCCATGGCATGCACGGCTGTGAACCCTCCGACAGCAGCCGCCGCCGATCCTGAGTCGACGGTCTCTGCATCTTCACGACCCGGTTCACGCAGATGGGTGTGGAGGTCGACGAGCCCTGGCAGCGCTATGAGCCCGGCCGCGTCGACCGTCTCGACATCGGACTCAGCCGATCGAGCAGCGTCGGCCCCCAGCGCAGCCACGACTCCGTCGGCCAGCAGCATGTCGATGGCGTCACCACCAAGGACACGTGCACCTTTGATCAGGTAGGACGTCGACGGTGCACTGTCACTCATTCGACACCTCCGAGAGCCGAGTCGCTGCCACCGAGCAACAGGTACAGGACGGCCATGCGCACACTGACTCCATTCGTGACCTGCTCGACAATCACGGCACGATCGGAGTCCGCGACCGCAGCGGTGATCTCGAGCCCCCGGTTCATCGGCCCCGGGTGCATGATGATCGCCTCGTCGGGTAGCCGCTCCATGCGCTCGGCGTCGAGGCCGTATCGCCGTGAGTACTCGCGGGCGCTCGGGAAGAAGGCAGCGTCCATGCGTTCCCGTTGCACGCGAAGCATCATGACCGCGTCGGCGCCTTCGAGGCTGGTGTCGAGGTCGTACGAGTACGCGCACGGCCACTGCTCGACGCCGACCGGCAGCAGCGTGGGCGGCGCAACGAGCGTGACATCGGCGCCGAGGGTCGAGAGGAGCAGGACATTCGACCGGGCAACTCGACTGTGCAGGACGTCGCCAACGATCACGACCTTGCGCCCGTCCAACGACGACAGATGACGTCGCATGGTGAAGGCATCCAGGAGAGCCTGCGTCGGGTGCTCGTGCGTACCGTCGCCCGCGTTGACGATCGAGCCACCGATCCATCCGGAATGAGCCAGCGTGTGCGGAGCACCGCTCGCCGGATGACGAATCACGACGGCGTCGGCCCCCATCGCCTCCAAGGTCAGCGCAGTGTCCTTGAGGCTCTCGCCCTTGGACACGCTCGAGCCCTTGGCGCTGAAGTTGATGACGTCGGCGGACAGACGCTTTGCCGCGGCCTCGAAGGAGATGCGGGTGCGGGTGGAGTCCTCGAAAAAGAGGTTGACCACGGTGCGACCGCGCAACGTCGGCAGCTTCTTGACCGGACGGTCTGACACCCGGGCCAGCTCATCAGCTGTGTCGAGGATGAGCGTGGCATCGTCACGCGTGAGATCAGCGGCCGACAGCAGGTGCCGCGTCATGCTGTCCCGCCACCTTCGGCCGAGGGATCATGCGTATCGTCGCTGCCGCCGATGAGCACCGCGTCGCGGCCATCGTGTTCGGCAAGCAGCACCTGCACGCTCTCGCGGGTGGAGGTCGGGAGGTTCTTGCCCACGTAGTCGGCACGAATCGGGAACTGCCGATGCCCGCGGTCGACGAGAACCGCCAGCTGAACGGCGTGCGGGCGCCCCAACTCGCTGAGCGCGTCAAGGGCGGCCCGGATCGAGCGACCCGAGAAGAGCACGTCGTCGACGAGCACGACCACCGCACCATCGATGCCGCCGTCAGGAAGTTCAGTGCGGCCGAGGCCGCGCGCTGGGCGCATTCTCAGGTCGTCGCGGAACATCGTGATGTCGAGTGAGCCATGGGGAATCGGTCGACCCTCGACCTCGCCGATGCGCTCAGCCAATCGGCGGGCGAGCGGTACCCCGCGGGTGGGAATGCCGAGGAGAATCACGGACTGAGCGCCCTTGTTGCGCTCGAGCACCTCGTGGGCAATGCGGGTCAGCGCACGTTGGACGTCGTCGGCGTCGAGGACCTCGCGGGCCTCGTCTTCGGAGTCGGACCGAACCATGGCGGACCTCCTTCCCCGCCTCACCGGACGGACTTAAAGGATGTCGAACGCCCTCACCCTAGCGAACCCGGTACCGGCTCCACCGGGGGCTCCTGGGCGATCACCGAGAGTGGTCATCCCGCACCTGAACGCGGGCGATGACCCGGTCGTCGACCCGACGCATCGCGCGGGAGACCACTCTCCGCAATCGATCCTGACCGGCCATCTGGGGGATTCTGTGGCGCCAACGCGGGACATTGTCGCGAACCGCTTGACGGGGCGGTGACGCTCCGTGACGCTACTGAGCGTGACCACTTGGCGTTCGGGGCGCCAGAGGGAACAGGCAGGGCCGGAGTGACGACGACCGAGACGAGCTGCACCGAAAGTGCGGTGTCATCGGGCGGAGCACTCGGGGGGACGCCCGGCATCAGCCGGGCCCGAACGAGGGGCATGCAGTGACTGATTACGCGAAGGCGCTCGGAGCCAGGCTCCGAGCCATCCGTCAGCAGCAGGGTCTGTCGCTTCACGGCGTCGAGGAGAAGTCGAACGAGCGATGGAAGGCGGTCGTCGTCGGCTCGTACGAGCGCGGCGACCGAGCGGTCACCGTTCAGAAGCTGGCCGAGCTCGCCGACTTCTACGGGGTGCCGGTGAGTGAGCTGCTCCCCGACAGCAGTCCAGCAGCAGCCACCGAACCGCCGCCGCGACTGGTGATCGACCTCGAGCAGCTGAGCCAGGTGCCGGCGGAGAAGGCCGGACCACTGGCTCGGTACGCCCAGACCATCCAGAGCCAGCGGGGTGACTACAACGGACGCATCCTGTCGATCCGCCAAGAGGACCTGCGCACGTTGGCCGTCATCTACGACCAGTCGCCGGGGGCATTGACCGAGCAGCTCATCACCTGGGGCGTGCTCAACCCCGAAGCACGTCGTGCACTGCCGCTGGAGTAGTTCTGCCGTTGGACGAGCACTGCCGGTGGCTAGCGCGGATAGCCGATCGCGTCATCGTCGAGGACCTCCGCATACGCCGGCGCAGCTCCCCCGGCAGCGTCGCCAATGCGGTGGACGCGCATGGCGTTCGTGGACCCAGGGATTCCAGGTGGGCTTCCGGCGACGATGGTCACGTGATCACCGATCGCGCAACGGTTGAACTCGAGGAGTCGCGCCTCAACGTGTCGCACCATGTGGTCGGTATGCGTGACCTGGGCCACCAGATAGCTCTCGACCCCCCACGTAAGAGCAAGCTGGTTGCGAACTTGCGGGTCGGGGGTGAACGCGAGCAGAGGCACCGAAGAGCGATAGCGCGCCAGCACAGTGGGGGTCTGCCCTGTCTCGGTGAACGCCACAAGGAACTTCGCGCCGAGTTGGTTGGCGACGTGGACCGCAGCTCGACAGATCGCGTCGCCCTTGTCCGTCGGGGCTCCCTCGATCCTGGGGATCCGGTCGAGGGCGGTGTCCTCGATGGACTCGATGATCCGACCCATCGTCTGGACGGACTCAACGGGAAATCGGCCGATGCTCGTCTCACCCGACAACATCACTGCGTCTGCGCCGTCGAGAATCGCATTGGCGACATCGGAGGTCTCTGCCCGAGTGGGACGTGAGGCGCTGATCATCGACTCAAGCATCTGGGTGGCGACGATGACCGGCTTGCCCTTTTCGCGAGCCAGGGAGACCGCTCGCTTCTGCACCAACGGAACCTCTTCGAGAGGAAGCTCGACTCCAAGGTCCCCGCGCGCCACCATGATGCCGTCGAACACATCGAGGATCTCAGTCAGATGCTGAACAGCCTGCGGCTTCTCGATCTTCGCGATGACCGGCCGATGGATACCCTCGTCGTCCATGACGTCCAGAACGGGACGGACGTCCTCGGCCGTCCGCACGAACGAAAGCGCCACCAGGTCGACACCATTGGCCAAGGCCCAGCGCAGATCGTCGATATCCTTGTCAGAGACGGCGGGCACGCTGACCATGGCACCCGGCAGGTTGATTCCCTTGGCGTCGGAGAGCGTGCCGCCCTCAACGACAGTCGTGACGACGGCCGGGCCGTTGACTTCTTTCACACGCAGGAAGACGCGCCCGTCGTCGATGAGAATCGGGTCGCCCACCGAGACGTCATTGGCCAGCCCGATATGTGTCGTCGACACCATGTGCTGGTCGCCCGGAACGTCCTCTGCGGTGATGACGAACTCGGCGCCCGGCCGCAGCAGAACAGACCCGCTGGCAAAGCGTCCGAGCCGGATCTTGGGACCCTGCAGGTCAGCGAGGACACCAACGGCACGCCCCGTCACCTCGGACGCCTGACGCACGAGGGCCACTGAACGCGCATGGTCGGCATGGGTGCCGTGGCTGAGGTTGATCCGGGCCACGTCAAGCCCTGACTCGACGAGCGCGGTGACGGTGCCCAAGGTGCTGGAGGCCGGACCGAGAGTGGCAACTATCTTGGCACGGCGCATGGGCCGAACCCTACCGATGCAGCCCACGGCGCCGGACAGATGGCCACCCTGTCCGACACTTGTCTTTCGAACGTGTGTTCGATACCGTCGGGGGCGTGCCCCGACCGATCGGCACCGGCTGTCACCAGGTCGCGAGCGCCACCGCGAGAGTCGTTGAGCCATGGCGAGTCGTCCGCCCCGCAAGCGCATGCAGGGCTCCTTCTCCCCGCGGAGTACTCATGACCCAGCATGTGCCCCCGAGTCCCCTCGGCCTCCGTCCTCGCGCAGTCGTCACGGCACCCAGACTCACACCCTTGGCGTCGGCGGTTGACGCAGCGCAGAGGCTCGACACCGAGCTTGCTCCCCCTCGCCAGCTCGCCGATGAGGTCATCTCCTTGTTCACCGCCATCAATCGCCTGCACAGCATGGCGTTGGCCCGCCTTGGTCGTGTCGACATCCACGGCGTCGCGGCACGCGACTTCGGAAGCAGCACGGCGGCCTGGCTACGCCACCACACCGGCCTTCCCTCCGGACAGGCCGCCGACCTTGTCAGGACAGCTCGGTCGCTGCAGTCGGACCTCCCTGCCACGCGGCAAGCACTCGCCAGCGGCGAGGTCACCGTCCACCATGCGCGCACGATCGCGCGCACCGCACGCGCCGTCGGGGACGCCACGGAGCCAGATGAGCACGCCGAAACGGTCGCCCACGTCGAGTCGGTCATGCTCGAGGTGGGACGTGCCGTCGACGCCGGTTCGCTCACCGGCTTTGCCAGTCGTGTCCGACAGATCGCTGATCCCGATGGCGCCCTGCTCGATGCGCAGCGTGCCCATGATCGTCGGTGGCTCACCACGTCTACCACGAGTCGATGGCATGGTCAGCGTTGACGGTCTGCTCGACCGCGAGGCAGGCGCCGTGCTCCTCACAGCACTCGGCGCAGCCACGGCACCGTGCGGACCGGACGACCACAGAAGCTCAGGGCAGCGGCGCGCCGACGCGCTCGTCGACATCTGCGGTCATGCTCTCGACACGGGAACACAGGTGCTTCCGGCGGAGTGCGGCCACACCTGCTGGTCACCACCCCTCTGAGCGTGATCACCGGCGCCGAGCGATCACCTGCCCCGACGGAGGTGGCCGAGGTGGCATGGACCGGCCCCCTGACGAATGAAGCCACCAGGCGCCTGGCCTGCGATGCCGAGATCACCCGGGTGGTGGTCGCCCCTCCCTCTCAGCCCCTCGATGTCGGTCGCACCACCCGGACGGTGCCTGCCCACCTCCGGAACGCTCTGATCGTGCGCGACCGAGGCTGCGTCGCCGAGGGCTGCGACCGCCCACCGGCCTGGACCGAGGCGCACCACATCCTGCACTGGGCCGAAGGTGGCTCGACCTCGCTCGACAATCTCGTCCTGCTGTGTCGTACCCACCACCGAAAGGTCCACGACGCCGGCTGGCAGTTCGCCCAGATCGGGGAGTGCTGGCGCCTGGTCCCACCGAGTGACCAAGAACTCCGCTACCCGCTCGCCGCTCTCGACCTCAGCCGATGCCGGCACCCACCAGCGATCCGACGAGGTAGGTGATCCCAGCAGCTACCGCCCCCAGGAGCAGCTGCCTGGTACCGGAGAAGAGCCACGTCCGCACCGTGACCTGGGAGACCAGGACGCCGACCCCGAAGAGCGCGACAAATGACACCACCAGCGCCGGGGCGAGTGACTCGGCCCCGAACAGGTAGGGAAGCAAGGGGATCAGCGCGCCGAGGCTGAACGAGAGGAAGCTCGAAACTGCCGCCGTCATCGGCGACGGCAGATCATGCACGTCGACCCCAAGTTCCTCACGCACGTGCACTTCCAAGGCGGTCACGGGGTCACGCGAGAGCTCACGCGCCACCTCCCCTGCCAGTTCTTCGCTGAGCCCGCGCCGCCGAAAGGTCTCGGCCAGCTCCTTCTGCTCAGCCTCTGGACGAGTGACGAGCTCACGGCGCTCGAGCTCGATCTCGGCCTCGGCGAGCTCGCTCTGCGACGCCACGCTGACGTACTCGCCGGCCGCCATCGAAGCGGCCCCGGCCACCAGGCCCGCCAGGCCAGCGATTACCACCGCAGTGCTGTCGGCCCCGGTCGCCGCCGCGCCGCCCGCGACACCTGCGATCAGGGCGAAGTTCGACACCAGACCGTCGCTGGCACCAAACACCGCAGGTCGGAGCCATCCGCCGGTCACGTCGCGATGTGCATGGTGAATCTCGAAGGCTTTTTCGCTCACTGCCTTCCCTCCTGTTGGTCGATCGACGCCGACAGACGCGGCGCTCCCACGAGCTCCGCCGGACGACTCGCGCCCAGGACTACGACGTGCCGACACCACGAGGTAGGTGACGGCACCCACAAACGTCAGCATCGAGATCCAGACGTTGACGCGCAACCCGAGAACGTCGTTGGCGGGATCGATACGGAGGAGCTCAATCGGAAGACGGCCAAGGGCGTACAGCGCGACATAGAGCGCGAAGACGCGCCCGTGACCCATCCGCCACCGCCGATCGGCCATGACCAGCAGACCGGCCACCACCAGCATCCAGAGCGACTCGTACAGGAAAGGTCGGGTGGAAGGTCGCGGAGTCGATGTACTCCACGGGTCGATGCTCGACGTCGATCTCAAGGCCCCAAGGAAGGGTCGTCGGACGCCCGAACAGCTCCTGGTTGACCCAGTTCCCCCAGCGACCGACGGCTTGCGCCACCGCGATTCCTGGCGCCAACGCATCACCGAAGGGCGCCAGCGGGATACCGCGACGACGCACGCCGATCCACGCGCCGACCCCACCGAGGACGACGGCACCCCAGATACCGAGGCCGCCTTCCCATATTCGGAAAGCCCCGAGAGGGTCTCCGCCCTCGCCGAAGTACGCCTGCGGCGACGAGATGACGTGGTAGACGCGGCCACCGATGATTCCGAAGGGAACAGCCCAGACCGCGACATCTGCCACGACCCCGCGTTCGCCTCCGCGGGCGCGCCAGCGCCGATCACCGATCCAGATGGCAAGGGCGATGCCGACGATGATGGCCACCGCATAGCCCCGCAAGGGAAAGAAACCGATGTTCCAGACGCCATCACTGGGACTGGGGATGGAGAGCATCACGCCTTGGCACCCACTACTGGGTTGCCTTGACTGCATCGTCGATGGCCGCATTCAGGTCGCCATCGAGCTCGAACTTCTCACCATCGAGGAAGACCGTAGGAGTGCTCGTGATGCCTGCGCCGGCCTGGCTGTTGGCCACCTGCTCGACCCAGTCGGAATACGTCAGGTCGGTGACGCAGGACTCCCACTCCTGACCGTCGATGCCGACGTCGTTGCCCCACCCGATGAGATCCTCGGTGCTCCAGGCCGGCTGGCCGGGAGTCTCCTGTGGCTGATTTGCGTAGACGGTGAGGTGAAAGTCCAGTGCCTGCTGCTGGCCCGCATCAGCTGCGCAGCCGAACGCGTTCGCGGCCGCAACCGACGAGGTGTTGCCGAGGTTCTGGTCGAGGAACGACAACGGGTGGATGGTCATCGTGACCTCGCCGGCGTCGACCCGCTCCTGCAGCGTGGCACCGTTCGCCTGCTCGAACCCCTTGCACCCTGGGCACTGGAAGTCTTCCCAGAGCGCCACGTCGACCGGGCCGTCTCCGAAGACAACGCCGCCGCCCTGCTCCTGCACAAGGGCGGGCAGTGCCGCATCGGTGGGACCGTCGTCGTTCGCTGCCAGGAATGCGTAGACGACGATGAACCCAGCCACGACTGCCACGACGACGGCGATCGCGATGTTCGAGCGCTGACGCTTCCGCTTGTCAGCCTTGGCCTGCTCAGCACGCTCGGCAGCCAGGCGATCGCGTGCGCCCCGTTTGCCCCCCTTGCCCTGGCCCTTCTTGCCGGAGGAAGACCCGCCGTCCCCGTCACGCGTGCCGTTCGTCACCGCTGTGGCTCCTCTTCAGTGTTGCTTGCCTGATCCGGCGTCTGCCGATGCGCTGAGACCGCACTCTCGACAGACTCTTCGTCGTCATCCCACTCGTCGTAGAGCCCAGGGCTCCCCGTGCCGGCGCGCCCCCCTCGGTCCAGTGCCCATCTGGTCGCTGGAAAGACCACCAACCAGGCGGCCATGGCAGCGAAGCCCGCATCGCGGAGCAGCACCGGCAGGTAGTTGGCCTCGCCCTCGGCCACCGCACCACCGCCACCGAAGCAGCCGCAGTCGATCGACAGTCCGCGTGCCCACGCCGACGCCACACCCACCACGAATGCCGTCATAAGTGCGCCGGCAACGACGGCGCTGATTCTGGTGGCCACGCCCAGCAACAGGGCGAGCCCGAGAGCGAGCTCGAAGAGGGGAAGGGCATATCCGACGAACTCCCCCACACTCGTCGGCAGGATCTCGTAGGCCTGTACGGCCATGACCGCCTGGCGCGGCTCCGACACCTTCGCCCCACCGCTCCAGAGCAGGACGCCGGCCAACCCGATCCGCATGATCGTCGAGATCCACAGCTGAGCGCCGGAACCACGGAAGGTGCTCACCGGTGTGAGCTCCCCTCGGCGACACCGTCGCGAAGCTCACGAGCCAGCACACGCACCTGCTCGAGACCGTCGGACGCCGAGCCGGCGTCCAGCAGCGCCCGGACAAAGGCCGACCCGACGATCACGCCGTCGGCGAACTCTGCGATCTCGGCGGCCTGCCGACCCGTCGACACTCCAAGGCCTACGCAGATCGGAAGCGACGTCGCTGATCGGGTGCGGTCAACCAGTTCGCGGGCCGCTGGGGCGACCTGCGTGCGCGCGCCCGTCACACCCATGACAGCCGCCGCGTACACGAATCCGGAGCCGGCCGACGTGGTGAGGGCGATCCGTTCGTCCGTCGACGACGGAGCCACAAGAAAGATCCTGTCCAGCTGCTCGGCGCGACTGGCCTCGAGCCACTCACCAGCCTCCTCAGGGGTGATGTCAGCAGTGATGACCCCAGATCCTCCTGCGTCGGAGAGCTGGCGGGCAAAGCTCGCCACCCCGAACTTCTCGATCGGGTTCCAGTAGCTCATGACCATCGTTGGCACACCTGTGGCGGCGACGGCCCGCACCGTCTCGAGCACGTCGGGGGTCGTCGCGCCGGACCGGAGTGCTCGGTCTACTGCCTCTTGGATCGTCGGTCCGTCGAGCAGCGGATCGGAGTAGGGCAAGCCCACTTCGATGGCGTCGACTCCCCCTTCGACCATTGCGTGCATCGCGTCGATGGCACCGGGAACGGTCGGGAATCCCGCTGGCAGGTAGCCGATCAGCGCGGCACGCCCCTCGTCGCGGGTTCGCGCGAAGAGCTGCGTCAATGCCGTCACGCGGTGCCCTCACCGGTGTCGATGCCGAACCACTCGGCCGCGGTCGCGACGTCTTTGTCACCACGGCCGGAGAGATTGACGAGAACAACGGAGTCAGGGCCGAGGTCGCGTCCGACCTCGAGAGCGCCAGCCACCGCGTGCGCCGACTCGATGGCGGGGATGATTCCCTCCGTACGAGAGAGCAGCTCGAACGACGCCATCGCCACATCGTCGTTGACCGGGGCGTACTTCACCCGACCGATTTCGTGCAACCAGGCGTGTTGGGGTCCTACACCTGGGTAGTCCAGGCCGGCGGAGATCGAGTGCGAAGGAACCGTCTGTCCCATCTCGTCCTGCATCACGTAGGTGCGCGTTCCGTGCAGCACCCCTGGCGATCCCCCCGCCATGCGGGCCGCGTGTCGCCCGGTGGAGACGCCGTCGCCTCCCGCTTCGAACCCGTACAACCGAACATCGGCGTCGGCGAGGAAGGCTGCGAAGATGCCCATGGCGTTCGAGCCTCCGCCCACGCAGGCCACCACGGCGTCGGGGAGGCCGCCCGTGAGGTCGATGACCTGCTGGCGAGCCTCATCACCGATAACTCGCTGGAAGTCGCGCACCATCGTCGGGAAGGGGTGCGGCCCCGTGACCGTCCCGAGGATGTAGTGGGTGCGATCGACATTGGTGACCCAGTCGCGCATCGCATCGTTGATCGCGTCCTTGAGCGTCTGGCTCCCCGTTTCGACAGCGACGACCTGGGCACCGAGGAGCTTCATGCGGGCGACGTTGAGTGCCTGACGGCGCGTGTCCTCGGCACCCATGTAGACCACGCACTCGAGACCGAGGAGCGCGCATGCAGTGGCAGTCGCCACCCCGTGCTGGCCCGCCCCCGTCTCAGCAATCACTCGGGTCTTGCCCATGCGCTGCGTGAGGAGCGCTTGACCCAGCACATTGTTGATCTTGTGCGAGCCCGTGTGGTTGAGGTCCTCGCGCTTCAACAGGATGCGAGCGCCACCGGCGTGCTCGGAGAGGCGGGTCGCGTCAGTCACCGGGCTGGGTCGCCCGGTATATGTGCGCTGCAGGTGGGCAAGAGTCGCGATGAAGTCGGGGTCGACGCGTGCCTGCTCGAACGCCTCGGTCAGCTCATCGAGGGCTGCCACGAGCGCTTCGGGCACGAACCGGCCACCGAATCGACCCCAGTGCCCCGTCGCATCGGGATCAAAGCCCTGACCCGACGCTGCCCCGGGCGTCCGCGACGGCATATCGACACTCATGTCGCTCCTCTGCTGGAGGTTGGGTGTGCCCCCGCGGCCACCAGTTCAGAAACCGCTGAGCGCGGGTCAGGGCCGGTGACCAGGGCCTCTCCGACAAGGACGGCGTGCGCTCCTTGATGGGCGTACGACACGACGTCGGCCGGACCTCGAACGCCGGACTCTGCGATGACAACCACGCCGGGTGGGATCAAAGGGGCCATGCGCCCGAAGGTGCCTGGGTCGACGTCGAGGGTCTTGAGATCGCGCGCGTTGACACCGATCACCCGCGCGCCGGCAGCCAGCGCCCGCTCGACCTCCTGTGCGTCGTGCACCTCGACCAACGGCGTCATCCCTAGCGACTCTGCACGCTCGATCAACGAGACGAGGGCCTCCTGCTCGAGCGCCGCCACGATGAGCAGCACCATGTCCGCTCCCGCGTCACGCGCCTCCCACAGCTGGTAGCTGGTGACGATGAAGTCCTTGCGCAGGACCGGGATCGACACCGTCGCCCGCACGGCCCGCAGGTCGTCGAGCGATCCGCCGAAACGGCGCTGCTCGGTGAGAACAGAAATGACGGCAGCGCCCCCAGACGCATAGTGGCCGGCCAGGGCGGCCGGATCGTCGATGGGAGCCAACGGCCCCTTCGAGGGGGACGACCGCTTGACCTCGGCGATCACCGCCACGCCTGGGTGGTCGTTCAGCACGCCGAAGGCGTCGAGCGGAGGGGCCTGGTCGGCAGCGCTGACCTTGACGAGCTCGAGCGGACGGGCGGCCTGGCGCAGGGCAAGGTCTTCACGGACCCCTGCCATGATCTCCGCCAAGACGCTCATCGCTCAAGGGTATCGGCGCGAGGATGCGCGTCCGGCCCGACCCGTCAGCTGAAGGCTGCGGCAATCACGAGGAAGACGATGAAGCCCACCACGGTGAGGGCCAGGAGGGCTACCGCCACCCATCCCATGATCACACCGGCCTTGGCGAATCCCTCGCCACCGAGGCGCCCCCCTGAAGCAGCGATCTCGTCGTTGGCCTGCCTACCGAGCACGATGGCGACGATCCCCAGCACCTGACACGACACGATGCCGAGAATGCCCAGCACGAGGGCGGCAACCGCCTTGCCCGAGTTGGGCGGCGGCGTGGCCCACGGGCCTGCCGGTGGGCCAGGCGGCGGGGGTGGGCCAGGCGGCGGCGGTGGGCCAGGCGGCGGTGGCGGGTAGCTCATCCGGCCGCCGAGTCGAGGTACGGAAACCACGGCAGGTTGCGCACGACGAAGAAGACGGCCGTGACGACACCCAACGTCCACCACAGCGCGACCGGCCGAATGGTGAGTGGGGGCACACGCGTGCTCCGCGACGCAGCAACCCCGTCGACGCGTCCGGCCCGGGCGAAAGCCGTCACCGCCAGCACGATCGCGACGCCGAGGAAGAGCGGGAGCAGAGCATTGTGGTCGAGCGCGGTGGCCACATCACCATGCAGCAGTGCAGAGGTGCCGCGCAGGCCACCGCAGAAGGGACAGTCCAGTCCGGTGAGCGCCAGAAGCGGGCAGAAGCCATAGCTGCCGGAGGTGTTCGGGTCGCGCAGGGCGAGCAGTCCGACTGTTGCCGCGCCTCCGGCCACCCACGCCCACCGTTCGGTGGCGTGTCGACGGGTCGGCGTGGCGGTGACCATGTGTCAGGACGTGGGCGTGACGCCCGTCCCCATCATCTGCATGACCTTGCCCACCACAACTCCCACGACCGCGAGGACGACTCCGGCCCAGAAGACCCAGGGTTGAGCGATCAGGACGCCCAGTCCGCCCACCAGGAACGCGACCATGATGATGGTGACCGCGGTCCAGGCTGCAGGGGTCGAGCCGTGGTCATCGTGCTCGGTGGACATTCAGGTCTCCTTGCTGGTTCGCGGCGAAACCGGTGACAGCCGTCTGCGCACCTGCGCCAATAGTGGCATCCCCGCCACCAGACCCACCAGCCCGACCCCGCTTTCTGACATGGCGTCCGACGTGCTCTCGATGGTGGCTCTCAGTGGCAGTCCCCAGCGCGATCAGCGCAATGACCAGCGCGAACCAGGCGACCGAGATGCCGATGGCCACCCACGAGCAGATGACGCCGGCCTTGATGGCCCCGAGTCCGGTCAGTGCGCCGTCCGGACTGGTTGATCTCGCGCTTTGCCCCCGAGGCGAGCACCAGCGCGACGATCGCCGGGACGACGCTGATCGGCAAGAAGACAAACACCGCGCAGAGCAGCACCAGACTGCTGATCCCCAGAATGAGCACCGTCGTGGCTTTGCCACTCGTGCGGGGCCCACTCGTGAGAGGAGGCTGATCGCCGGGAGCGGGGGCGGCCGGCGGGTAGGCCGGCGGATAGCCAGCCATGGGGGGCGGCGGTGGTGGTGGAGGCGCGGGTGGCGGAGGCGGCGTTGATCCCTCATCAGGAGGCTGCCAGGGGTCAGGGGGACCTGGGGGCTCTGCTGTGCTCACGACTGCAGGCTAGTCGACGGCCGCATCGTCAGCCGGTGTCTCGGGGTTGCCCGTGTCGCGCGGCGGTGTGACCGTCGGGTCGTGACCGCGATCGAGCTCACGCCAGAGCTCAGTCGGGTCGTCACTCAGCCCTTGCCCCGAGCTGCCACCACTCGACGATCCGTAGCGCCCAGACAGAGCCGGCCACGTACGCCCACCCACCGCGATGACCAGCCCGGCAGCAACCAGGGCCACGATCGCCCACCAGGCCCACCAGTCGCCGCTCAGATCACCCAGGACGCCCGCACCGGCACCGATCACGGCGAGAGCAAGACCTAGCCACACGCGTGCCCAGGGCGGCACGGCATAGAGGGCTGGCACCGTGGCTGCGGCCAAGACCGCGATGCCCGAGCCTGCGGCCGCTTCGGCAATGATCCCGGACAACGCAGCGACGACCAGCAGGGCAATCGCGGCTCGCCGAGAAGTGAACCGGCTCACGGCGCTCGTAGCGTTGCCGCCGTTGCGACGGCCCGCAGCACGGCAGCAGCTTTGTTGACCGACTCGTCGAACTCAGCCGCCGGGTCAGAATCAGCCACGATTCCGCCACCTGCCTGGACGAACGCACGGCCGTTGCGGATCAGCGCGGTGCGGATGGCGATCGCCATGTCCATGTCACCAGCGAAGTCCAGATAGCCCACAGTGCCGCCGTAGAGGCCGCGACGGCTTGGTTCGAGGTGGTCGATCAGCTCCATCGCGCGGACCTTCGGCGCACCGGAAAGCGTTCCGGCCGGGAAGGTGGCCTCGAGGACGTCGTAGGCGGTCTGACCCGGTGAGAGCTCGCCGATCACCGTCGACACGATGTGCATCACGTGGGAGTAGCGCTCGACAGACATGAAGTCGACCACCTCGACGCTGCCAGGTCGGCAGACCCGACCAAGGTCGTTGCGCGCAAGGTCGACCAGCATCAGGTGCTCGGCCCGCTCCTTCTCGTCAGCGATCAGCTCGGAGGCGAGGGCTGGCATCCTCCTCAGGGGTTCTCCCCCGCCAGCGCGTGCCGGCGATGGGGTGGGCCAACACGCGTCCTTCGGCAACCTTCACCAGCGCCTCAGGGCTCGATCCGACGATGTCGAACCCGTGGAAGCGCAAGAGGTACATGTACGGGCTCGGGTTCACCCCTCGCAGCACCCGGTAGACGTCGAGGCTGTCGGCCGGAGAGTCCATCTCGAACCGCTGGCTCACGACGATCTGGAAGGTCTCTCCTGACCGGATCGCCTCTTTGGCAGACTCAACGGACGCCAGGAAGTCATCGCGACTGGTGCGTGAGGCGTAGTCGGGGGCAACGATGCTGTCGACCACGGCAACTGTCGAGGGGGCTGACACGGACAGGTCGTCGGCCATGACGTCCAAACGTGCGACCGCGTCGTGCCACGCCTCGTCGACCCGTTCGTCGGTCGCGTCGTGGTTGATCGCATTGGCAATCAGCATCACCGAGCCGTCGCCGTGGTCGAGCACGGCGAGATCCGTCGCGAGCATCAGGCCGAGCTCCGGCAGGTGCAAGTCGTCGGGGGCCTCGCTGGGCAGTCGCTCCCACCGTCGAACTGCGTCGTAGCCGACGTATCCGACCAAGCCACCGGTGAGCGGTGGCAGACCAGGCTGGCGAGGTGTGTGCAACGTGCGCAGCATCTCCCGGAGAACCTCAAGGGGCTCCCCCTGGGTCGGGACCCCGGCGGGCGGCTCTCCCCCCGCCCAGACCGCGCGCCCCTCTGACTCAGTCAGGATGGCATGCGATCGCGCTCCGACGATGGAGTAGCGCGACCACACGCCCCCGTGCTCGGCCGACTCCAGAAGGAAGGTGCCGGGTCGGCCCTGCGCCAGCTTTCGGTAGATACCTACCGGGGTCTCGGCGTCGGCCATGAGTCGACGCATCACGGGGATGACTCTTTGCTCGCGCGCCAACACACGGAACTCGCTCAACGACGGTGAGACGTCACCGCTGCTCATGTCGGCTCGCCTTGGATCCCCTTGACTGCAAGGGCTCCGTCATCGAAACACGTGCATGCGCCCGTGTGGCAGGCAGACCCGACCTGATCCACCTTGACCAGGACGGTGTCGCTGTCACAGTCGAGTCGGACCTCCTTGACCCACTGCACGTGTCCTGACGTGTCGCCCTTGCGCCAGTGGCTCTGCCTGCTGCGGCTGAAGTAGGTGACGCGCCCCGTCGTCAACGTCTGGTGCAGCGCTTCGTCATCCATCCATCCGACCATCAGCACGTGCCCGGTGTCGTACTGCTGAGCGACCGCGGGAAACAGCCCATGCTCGTCACGCTTGAGGCGGGCGGCGATCTCAGGGTCGAGGGCGGAGGCGCTGCACATGAGCCCATTCTGCCGCCGCGCCTCTCAACTGGCGCTGGCGCCCCGCAGCAGTCAGGCTGGTCACATGGACCACCCCGACGAACCTGCTGACGAACCCCGTCGCTCGCTGCCCGAGAAAGGGCCGCCCTCGCTGACCTTCTCGACCTCGTCGGTCCCGACGCCGACACGCTCTGCGCGGGATGGAGCACGCGTGACCTCGCCGCCCATCTGGTGCTGCGGGAGGGCCACCCGGCCGCCCTCGGGATCGCCATTCCACAACTGTCCGGGTGGACGGCCTCGCAGCAGAAGCGGATCGCCGCCACCCCGTACGCGTCGATCGTCGAGCGCTTTCGTCTGGGGCCGCCGTTGATCTCGCCGCTGCGACTCCCGGGGGCCGAGTCGGCAGCCAATACGTTCGAGCACTTCGTCCACCACGAGGACGTCCTCCGTGCCCAGCCCTCGTGGCAGCCGCGTGACCTTGCTGCCAGCGATCAACGTGACCTGTGGCAGCGACTCAGCAAACGCATTCGACTCTTCGTGCGGCGATCACCGGTTCCGGTGCGACTGGTCGGCGACGGCGTCGGGTCGGTATCTGTCGGCAACACCGACCTGCCGTCGGCGATCACCCTTTCGGGGGCTCCCGCCGAGCTGGTCCTGTACCTGCATGGGCGTCGCGACCACGCACACGTGGAGGCCGAGGGTTCGGACGACTCGTTGGCCAGCTGGCGGAAGCACACGCTCGCAGTCTGAGGGCAGCTCGTTCTAGCGCACGCAGAAACCCGCAGCCCGCAAGCACTCCTTGACGTCAGCGATCGTGAACTCGCCGAAGTGGAAGACACTCGCCGCCAGGACGGCGTCGGCGCCCGCTGAGACGGCGGCACAGAAGTGCTCGGGCCGTCCGGCTCCCCCACTTGCCACCAACGGCAGGTGGGTGCGGCCACGCACCGCCTCGATCATCTCGAGGTCAAAACCATCGCGCGTGCCGTCGGCGTCCATGGAGTTCAGCAGGATCTCGCCGGCACCTAGCTCTTGCGCCCGCTCGACCCACTCCAACGCATCCAAGCCGGTGCCTCTGCGTCCCCCGTGCGTGGTGACCTCAAATCCTGATGCGGTGGTCACTTCCCTTGACCGCCTGGCATCGACACTGAGTACCAGCACCTGACGCCCGAACCGTGCCGCGATGTCTGCGATCAGCCCCGGACGAGCGATCGCTGCCGTGTTGACACCGACCTTGTCGGCGCCTTCGCGAAGCAGTCGGTCGACGTCAGCCACCGATCGCACTCCGCCGCCCACTGTGAGGGGGATGAAGACCTCTCCCGCTGTTCTGTTCACCACGTCGTACGTCGTCCCGCGGTCGCCGCTGGACGCGGTGATGTCGAGAAACGTGAGCTCGTCGGCGCCGTCTGCGTCATACCGTCTGGCAAGTTCGACAGGATCACCGGCATCGCGCAGGTTCTCGAAGTTGACGCCCTTGACCACCCGGCCCGCGTCGACGTCGAGGCAAGGGATCACGCGTACGGCAACTGTCACGCGTCCAGCCTAGGTCGCTGGGCCCGAATCAGAAGGCCCCGATGGCTGCGCAGGATCGACCCCTGCACTCCGGTCCCATCGGCGGGCTGTCTCGATCAGCGCGCGCTCACGCCTGCCGCGAAGGAACCCTCCGGTTCCCCAAATGCGCGCCCCGAACGACTCCGTGAACACCACCTCGGTACCGCCTCGGCCGGTGTCGGTCAGGGTCACTTCGCCGTGATGGTCCACGACCGGCAACCCTGACTCGATCGTGTACTCGAAGTGATCAGCAACGGACGTCGCCTCGATCCGAAGGCTGACATGTGCCCCAGCCATTGGCGGCCACTGGCCCGGGTCTTCCGCTAGCGCCGCCACCTCCTTGACCGGTGCGCTCACCCCCATCCGCACCTCCACCGCATGCCTCACAATCGGGCGTCAGCGTTCCGACACGGCGGCGAGCGCGTCTTGCAGCGTGAACGCGCCTGCGTAGAGCGCCTTGCCGACGATGGCGCCCTCCACCCCATCAGGCACCAGCGAGGCGATGGCCTCAAGATCTGCGAGCGATGACACTCCCCCGCTGGCAACCACCGGCTTCTTGGTCCGAGCACAGACCTCACGCAGCAGCTCAAGGTTGGGACCTTGCAAGGTGCCGTCCTTGGTGACGTCGGTGACCACGTACCGTGAGCAGCCGTCGCGCTCCAGACGGTCGAGGGTTTCCCACAGATCGCCTCCCTCTTCGGTCCATCCTCTGGCGGCCAGTGTGCTCCCTCGCACGTCCAGACCGACGGCCACCCGGTCGCCGTGCTGAGCGATGGCAGCCGCGCACCAGAGCGGGTCCTCGAGGGCGGCGGTTCCGAGATTGACCCGGCGACAACCGGTCGCGAGCGCAGCCATCAGTGACGCATCGTCGCGAATTCCGCCACTGAGCTCGACCTTGACGTCGAGGCGTCCGACGACCTCTGCCAACAGCTCACGATTGCTACCGCGCCCGAAGGCTGCATCGAGATCGACGAGGTGGATCCACTCTGCCCCGGCCTCCTGCCAGGCTCGCGCTGCCGCCCATGGGTCCCCGTACGAGGTCTCAGAGCCGGCCTCACCTTGCACGAGTCGAACGGCCTGACCGTCAGCGACATCGACGGCCGGGAGCAGCTCAAGGCGTGACGGGGACATGGCGGGAACTCTACGGGCCACGAATGGCGCACGCGTCAGAGGTCGACGCGTCCTTCGGGGTCCCAGACCAGCCAGACGATCAGTGGGATCAAGATGGTGGTGAGTGTGAGTCCCAACCACTTGGCCTCCCAGTTGCCGGCGCCGCTGACGATCCAGATCACCGCGTTGGCGACGAGCCAGACACCGGCGATGACCCACACTCGACGTCGGCGCCGCTGCTCACGCGCTGAGCGCCGCACCGCCTTCTTCTTCGTGGGGGCGGAAGGTTGCGCTGCCTTGTCTGCTGGTCGCGGCTTGGGCGCACTCTTCTTCGCGCGATCCTCAGCCCTCCGACGCGCCTTTTCCTTGCTCATGCCGTGAAGGCTAGAGGGTGGCGAGCCAGTTGCCGAGCAGCAGGTGGCCTGCGTCGCCGGACTTCTCGGGGTGGAACTGCGTGGCGCTGAGGGGACCGTCCTCGACTGCGGCGACAAAGGGGGTGCCGTGCGTGGCCCAGGTCACCAGCGGCGGGACGAGATGCTCACCGGGACTGTCCTGCCACGTTCGCACGCCGTAGGAGTGCACGAAGTAGAACCTCTCGGCCTCGATGCCCGCAAAGAGGACCGAGCCTTCGGCCACGTCCACGCTGTTCCACCCCATGTGGGGAAGAACTGGAGCCTCGAGCTCGGTCACAGTGCCCGACCACTCGGCGAACCCCTCGGTCTGCACGCCATGTTCGACACCCTTGTCGAACATGACCTGCATCCCTACACAGATGCCGAGCACAGGGCGCCCGCCCGCTAGCCGTCGCCCCACGACCTCGCCTGCACCGATGGTCTGAAGCCCCTCCATGCAGGATGCGAAGGCGCCAACTCCCGGGACCACCAAGCCATCAGCTTCGGCAGCAGACTTCCGGTCGGCAGTCAGGTCGACGTCGGCACCGGCGTGTTCGAGGGCCCGGACCGCCGAACGCACGTTGCCCGAGCCGTAGTCGAGGACCACCACCCCGGGACGACGAGGACTCACAGGTAGAGCCACCCCCCGGCAAGACACAGGACGCCGAAAGCTGCCACGAGGGCCACGACCCACCACGGCTTCTTCTGTGTCACCAGCGCATAGGCGCCGCCGAAGCAGAAGCCGGCGAGCCCCAGCAACACGATCGGCGGGAGGCTGCTCACGGTATCGATCCCGCGACTGCCGGACGCCGCGACCTGAGGCAGAGCAGCATCACCGGCCCAGGGTTCCCTTGGTCGATGGGACTCCTGCGACGCGGGGATCGATGGCCACTGCGTCACGTAGAGCCCGAGCCACCGCCTTGAACTGAGCCTCGACGACGTGGTGAGCATTGCGCCCGGTCTGGACGTCGACATGCAGTGTGATGCGCGCCTCGGCGACGATCGACTCCCAGATGTGCCGGGTCAAGGTGGTGTCGTAGCTGCCGATCAGCTCGACGAGCTCAGGCTCGGAGTGCACCAGGTAGGGGCGCCCCGACAGGTCGAGGGACGCAAGGACCCTGGTCTCATCGAGCGGAACAACTGCGTAGCCAAAGCGCCGAACGCCCGCCTTGTCACCGAGTGCCTCACGAATCGCCTGCCCAACTGCCAGCGAGGTGTCTTCGACGGTGTGGTGGGCGTCGACATCCAGGTCGCCCTTGGTGCGGACCGTGAGGTTGAGCAGACCGTGCTTCCCCAGCTGCGACAGCATGTGATCGAAGAAGGGGACGCCGGTGTCGACTTCGGTCATGCCAGTCCCGTCAAGGTCCAGCTCGACGAGGACCGAGGACTCCTTGGTGGCGCGTTCCACACGGGCGCTGCGAGCGCCCGTCGAAGAGGCGGTGCTCATGCGGTGGTCTCCTTCGTCAGGGTGGTTATCGCTGCCAGGAACGCATCGGTCTCTTCTGGTGTGCCGGCGGTCACCCGCAGATGTCCAGGAACACCGACATCGCGGATCAGCACGCTCGATTCGACCAGTGCGTTCCACAACCTGGTCTGATCGCCCAGCCCCCCGAAGAATACAAAGTTTGCCTCCGACGGCAGAACGACGTAGCCGAGCTCGACAAGCGTTGACGCGATGCGGTCGCGCTGTCGCTTCAGCTCATCGACCCACTGCAGCAGCTCGTTGCTGTGGTCCAACGCGGCGAGCCCAACGGCCTGGGTGACGGACGACAGGTGGTACGGCAGGCGGACGAGCTGGAGGGCGTCGATCACCGACGGGTTGGCCACCGCGTAGCCGATCCGTGCACCGGCGAGCTCGAGGGCCTTGCTCAACGTACGGACCACCACCAGGCGCTCTCGCCCGGGGAGCAGGGTGACCGCACTTGGCCAGTCGCTGAACTCGGCGTAGGCCTCATCAACGATGACCACGCCGGAAGTGGCGTCGTAGGCGGCCTCGATCACCTCAAGGCCTACGGCGGTGCCCGTGGGGTTGTTCGGAGTGCAGACGAACACGATGTCAGCCGCCTCCCGCCCTACCGCGTGCGCCACACCCTCCGACGTCAACGCGAAGTTGTCCTGCCGCCCGCACGCCACATACTGAGTGCCGGTTCCGCGACAGATCAGACGGTGCATCGAGTAGGACGGCTCGAATCCGATCGCCCGTCGTCCTGAGCCGCCGAAGGCCTGAAGGAGCTGCTGGAGCACCTCGTTGCTCCCGTTCGCGGGCCAGACGTTGGAGGCCGACAGCGGCGCCCCCGTTCGCTCCGACGCATACGTGGCAAGTGCTTCCCGCAGCCCTTGTGCGTCACGGTCCGGGTAGCGGTTGAGACCGGTCACCACCTCAGCGACACGAGCGGCCATCGACCCGGCGACCTCCGGGCTGGGCGCGAAGGGGTTCTCGTTGGTGTTGAGCCGCACCGAGACATCGAGCTGGGGAGCGCCGTATGGAGTCTCGCCCCGAAGATCCTCACGGAGGGGCAGGTCGGCCAGCCCCATCAGGCATCTCGCGGGATGCGGACGCGAACTGCCGCAACATGTGCCTGCAGGTCTTCGGCCTCCCCGAGGGCGTCGATGTGGGGTGCCGAGGCGGCAAGCGCGGCGCGGTTGTAGTCGACGATGTGGATGCCCCGGACGAACGACTGCACCGAGAGCCCTGCGGTGTGGCGCGCAGTTCCTCCTGTGGGCAACACGTGATTCGAGCCGGCAAGGTAGTCGCCCAGCGACACCGGCGAGTACGGTCCCACGAAGATCGCGCCGGCGTTCGTCACCTTGGCCGCCCGTTCGGCGGCGTCAGCCGTGACCACCTCCAGGTGCTCGGCCGCCCACTCATCGACGATCTCGAGTCCGTGCTCGAGGTCGTCCACCAGTACGTACGCACTCTGTTTCGACAGCGCCACCTGAACGCGTTCACGGTGGCGGGTGCGACCCAGCTGATCGGCGACCTCGAGGTCAACGGCGTCCAGCAGTGCTCGGGAGTCGGTCACCAGAAGGCACGATGCGTTCTCGTCGTGCTCGGCCTGCGCGATGAGATCGGCCGCTACGTAGCTGGGATCGGCTCCTGCGTCAGCCAGGATGCCGATCTCAGTGGGCCCGGCCTCGGAATCGATGCCGATGACCCCCTTCAGCAGCCGCTTGGCTGCCGCGACATAGATGTTGCCGGGACCGGTGACGACGTCAACCCGCGAGCAGTCGCTCGTTCCGTAGGCGAACATCGCGATCGCTTGCGCTCCGCCAACGGCGTACACCTCGTCGACACCGAGCAGCCCGCACGCAGCCAGAACCGCGGTGTGGGGAAGGCCCCCGTTCTCATGTTGCGGGGGCGAGGCGACGGCGATCGAACCAACCCCCGCCACCTGCGCCGGCACTACGTTCATGACCACGCTGCTCGGGTAGGCCACCAATCCGCCCGGCACGTACAGACCAACCCGGCCCACCGGGACCCATCTCTCGGTGACCTGTCCCCCAGGGATGACCTCGACCGTGACGTCGTCTCGCACCTGAGCATCGTGGACCCGCCGGGCCCTGACGATGGCCTCTTCCAGCGCCGCGCGCAGCGCGGGGTCAAGAGCCTCGACGGCCTGGTCGATCGCGACCTGGGGCACCCGAGCCGACTCGAGGTCGATGCCATCGAGGCGAGCGGTGATCTCACGGACCGCGACCGCACCGCGCAGCCGGACGTCGTCGCACAGCGGGCGCACCTCCTCGACGGCACGCTCAACGCTCAGTTCGGCGCGTGGCAGGACGTCGCGCGGATCCACCGAGGCGCGTGCCTCACCGGTGAGGTCGATGCGGGAGATCATGCGATCAGTCTAGGAAGGACCGCTACCAGATCTGTCGAGGTACCCCGCCGGCCGCCTCCGGGGCGGAGCCACGGCTGCCTCCTTCGTCGAGGCGAGCGTTGGAGAGCAGGAGCGCCAGCACCGTGAGAGAGGTCAACGCTGGTCCAAACACCACCCCGATCGCACGGATCCCCAAGGCCCCTGGCAGCGTCGTGCCCGCCTCGGCGGTCGTTGCCGCATCACCCGGATCGGGTGCTCCGAGAGCGCCCCCCAGTGCCCACGCAACGAGAGCGACAAGGGCAGCGCCCACGATGACTCCGACAACGAGCGCCAACGGACGGTGTCGTCCAGAGCGCCAGCTGATCGCAGCAAGGAAGACACCCGCCACGGCACCCAGCACCAGGAACCATGCATCGGCAGCGAACCAGGCAGTGAAGCCGGCATCGGCAGGAGCCAGACCTCCGTCGACCACGATCCACTGCTCGGTGGGGGCCACCCACCACCACACGAGACCCATCAATGCACCGAGGACAGCAGCGACCAGGCACGTCTGTGCGATGACAGCGGCTACGCCGCGCCCACCGTTCACGAGGATTTGCCGGCGTCGAAGACAAGTCGAGCGCGCGTCAGCGACCCGCCGGCGTCCGGCGTCACCGTCAGTCCGAAGGCGTCGAGGGGCTCGATCAGACCGGCTGACTCGGGGGCGGCGAGCGTTGCGAAGCCCTTCACCCCCGAGAAGTCGACCCACACCAGGTTGGTTGCCGCACCCGCATCGGGGAGAGCTTCGGTGAAGGTCGGATCAGCGCCGAGCTTGCCGTCGCCGGATGCCAGCTGGTTCGCATAGTCATCTGTGCTGGCCACGACAAGGCCGTCGTCGGTGCCGTCGGCCGTCACGCCGAAACCGCCGGTCAACGAGGCCAGCCGATCCTCGATCCGCGAGGCGAGCTCGGCGCCGGAAGCAGGGTCGGTCACTGAGAGCAGGCCGATCCCGGGGATGCCCGTGAGCAGACCGGCACCTTCGACCGCAATGACCACGTCATCGCCGACAAGCGTCTCAAGATCGGCCGGTAGCCGGACGCCGTACTGCGCCTCGATCTTGGCGAGCTCCCGCTCGAACTCGTTGGCCGATGAGCCTTGTCCGCTGATGTCGGCAAGAGCCATTTCCCACCGATCGGCGACCAGTTCGCTGCCGCCGGTGAACTCGAGAGCGAGCAATGTGCTGGCGGGCAGCGTGGTCATGAGGGAGGCGGCCTGCCCGTCGCCCGGAGGAGCGACGCTGGTCCAGGCCAGCACCTCCAGAGCATTGGGTTCGGCGCGCAGCACTGCTCCAGCCCGACCCGACTCGGCCACACCGACGAGTGAGTCTCCGATCGCAGGTCCGAAGACACCGAGCGAACCGGCGACTTCCTCCCCTGCCGTCGCCAGTCGCTCACCATCGAGGTAGGTGGTCAGCACCCCGTCGTCGAGCCGATCGAACACCGAGGTGAAGGCCTCCGACTGCGCCAGGGGAGCCGCCTGGCCCGCCGCGACGACCTCGGCCGCTGTCTGGGAACCGGGGAGCTCGGACTGGACAACACCGTCCAAGGAGTCCAGCGCGTCGAACTCCTCGAAGAGATCACCGGTGACCACGACATACCCATCGACGGCCGCGACCTGCTCCGGTCCGAGAGCCCGCCGCAGATCCGCGACGGCCTCTTGCTCATCGGTCACTTGCACCGCCGCAACGGGCGTCAGGGCCTCGGTTGAGAGGTCCCAGCTGAGGCCGAAGCCGGCCCGATCACCCACCCAGGCTTCGACATCAGCCCCTTCGAGATCGCTGCCGTCGACCAGCCAGTCGACGGCCAGGGTGCGCAGATCAGGCTCACTGCCGTACTCGCGCTCGACTCCGCGGAACTCCCCGAGCAGGCGGATCAGGTTGACCTTCTGTTCGGCCGCGGGATCGAGGTCGATGTCGGCGTAGGCGAGCACCGTGTCGGGGAGAACGTCTTCGGGCTGAGTTCCGCCACCACCGACCACAGTGCCGGCGGCAAACCCGGCTCCCGCCGCGACGACGACGAGCACCGCCGCTGGACCAAGAACCCACCAACGCCTGGTGCGACCAGCAGGACGCAGAAGCTCGGGAGACCTCTCGACCCATGCTGGATCGGCTCGCGTGGGATCGGGGCCGTCCGGTTCAGTCCCCCCGGGAATGCTCATTGACCAAGGCTAACCGCAGGCCGGCTGGGCAGAGACCGCCGTTCCGGTGGTGTCACGCGACACTGCTCTGGCCCAGAAGCGCCTTCACGTCACCGAAGAGCGCGGGTGAGGGGCGAACGCGCAGTCGGTCGTCGAGGCGCATCACGGTGGTGCGACCGCCGGACTGCAGCTGGAGGTGCACCTCGACGGTTCCGGGGTGGGCGCTGAGCACCTCTTTGAGTCGGTCGACCACCGGAGGGACGCATCGGGTGACGGGCAGCGAGATGACCACCGGTCCCCTTTCCTCCTCGCTCTCAAGATCGGGCAAAGTCATTTCCATGGCGATCAGCTTCGGTACGTCTTCGCGTCGGTCGATGCGTCCTCTGACCAGCACGATGCGGTCTTCATGAAGGTGCGGCGCAACGAGGTTGTACGTGGCCGGGAAGAACATCGCCTCGATCGCACCCTCGAGATCCTCGAGGGTGGCGATGGCCCAGGCGTTGCCTTGCTTGGTGACTTTGCGCTGCAGCCCCGTGATGAGGCCTCCTACGGTGACCGTCGAGCCATCCGCACGCTCGCCGTCAGCCATGAGCTCGGCAACAGAACAGTCGGAGCTGGCGGCGAGCACATGTTCGACGCCGAAGAGCGGATGGTCGGACACGTACAGGCCCAGCATGTCGCGCTCATGGGTCAGCAGCGTCGACTTCTCCCACTCGCCGACGGGAATCGTCAGCTCTGAGGTGAACGCGGCTGTCTCACTGTCGTCGGACGAGCCGAAGAGGTCGAACTGGCCGATCGCCTCGGCGCGCTTGGTCTCGAGGACCAGGTCGACCGCCTCGACGTGAATGGTGATCAGCCCGCGCCTCGTGTGTCCTAGTGAATCGAAGGCGCCTGCCTTGACCAAGGACTCGATGACCCGCTTGTTGCAGACGACCTGATCGACCTTGGCCAGGAAGTCAGCGAAGTCGACGAACCGCCCCTTGGCCCGCCGCGCATCGACCACCGATGAGACAACGTTGAGGCCGACGTTGCGAATCGCTGCCAGCCCGAACCTGATGTCAGTGCCGCGCGGCGTGTAGTTGGCATCGGAGTCGTTGACGTCCGGCGGAAGCACCTTGATGCCCATGCGCCGACACTCATGCAGGTAGAGAGCGGATTTGTCCTTGTCGTCGCGGACCGAGGTGAGCAGTGCCGCCATGTACTCGGCCGGGAAGTTCGCCTTCAAGTAGGCGGTCCAGTAGGAGACGAGCCCGTAGCCAGCGGTGTGGGCCTTGTTGAAGGCGTAGTCGGCGAACGGGACGAGGATATCCCACAACGTGGAGATCGCCTTGTCGGAGTAGCCGCGCTCTCGCATGCCCTCGGAGAAGGGCACGAACTCTTTGTCGAGCACCTCCTTCTTCTTCTTGCCCATGGCCCGCCTGAGCAGGTCGGCTTGGCCGAGCGTGTATCCGGCGAGCTTCTGCGCGATCGCCATGACCTGCTCCTGGTAGACGATGACGCCGTAGGTGTCGCCGAGAATGTCGGACAGCGGCTCGGCAAGCTCTGGATGGATCGCCGTGACGGGCTTTCGGTTGTTCTTGCGATCGGCGTAGTCGTTGTGAGCGTTGGCGCCCATCGGGCCGGGTCGGTAGAGGGCGAGAACAGCCGAGATGTCTTCGAAGTTGTCGGGCACCATCGAGCGGAGGAGTGCTCGCATCGGGCCGCCGTCGAGCTGGAAGACCCCAAGGGTGTCGCCGGTGGCAAGCAGCTCGTAGGTGGGCTTGTCGTCCAGGGTCAAGGTCTCAAGGACCACTGTCTCGCCACGGTTCGCCTCGATGTTGGCCAGCGCGTCTTCAAGGACGGTCAGGTTGCGAAGCCCGAGGAAGTCCATCTTCAACAACCCGAGCTTCTCGCAGGTCGGGTAGTCGAACTGCGTGATGATGGCGCCGTCCTGCTCGCGCTTCATGATCGGGATGTGATCGATCAACCGCTCGCTCGACATGATGACACCGGCGGCGTGGACGCCCCACTGTCGCTTGAGGTTCTCAAGGCCACGTGCGGTGTCGACGACGCGCTTGACGTCGACATCGGACTCGTAGAGAGCACGGAACTCGCCGGCCTCGCCGTAGCGCTTGTTCTTGGCGTCGAAGATGCCGCCCAGCGAGATGTCCTTGCCCATGACCGACGGCGGCATCACCTTGGTGATGCGGTCACCGAGAGCGTAGGGGTATCCGAGTACTCGCGAGGAGTCCTTGATCGCCTGCTTCGCCTTGATGGTTCCGTAGGTGACGATCTGCGCAACTCGGTCGTCTCCATAGCGCTCGGTGACGTAGCGGATCACGTCGCCACGTCGGCGCTCGTCGAAGTCGATGTCGATGTCGGGCATCGAGACACGTTCGGGGTTGAGGAAGCGCTCGAAGAGCAGGCCGTGCTGAAGTGGATCGAGGTCGGTGATCCCGAGTGCGTAGGCGACGATCGAACCAGCAGCAGAACCACGCCCAGGACCCACTCTGATCCCCTGGTCCTTGGCCCAGGTGATGAAGTCGGCAACGACGAGAAAGTAGCCCGGGAAGCCCATCTGGCAGATGACCCCGACCTCGTACTCGCCCTGTTTGCGCACCTCGTCGGAGATTCCCGTGGGGTACCGGTGGTGGAGCCCGCGTTCGACCTCCTTGATGAACCAGGACGCCTCGGTCTCGCCGTCGGGAACGTCGTACTGCGGCATGAGGTTGGCGTCTTCGTTGAAGGCCACCTCGCAGCGCTCGGCGATGAGCAAGGTGTTGTCGCACGCCTCGGGGTGGTCGCGCCACACATCGCGCATCTCGGCGGCCGTCTTGAGATAGAACTCGTCGGCGTCGAACTTGAAGCGCGTGGGGTCGGCCAGCGTCGACCCCGACTGCACGCAGAGCAGCGCGGCATGCGACTCAGCATCCGCGGCATGGGTGTAGTGCAGGTCGTTGGTGGCCACGAGCGGCAGGTTCAGCTGCTTGGCGAGCCTCAGCAGGTCGTCGCGTGCGCGGCGTTCGATGTCGAGCCCATGGTCCATCAGCTCGCAGAAGTAGTTGTCGGCCCCGAAGATGTCGCGGTAGTCCGACGCCGCCTGAACCGCCGCGTCGAACTTGCCGAGACGCAGCAGGGTCTGTACCTCGCTGGAAGGACAGCCGGTTGTGGCGATGATGCCGTCGGAGTACGTCTGCAGCAGCTCGCGGTCCATGCGGGGCTTGAAGTAGAAGCCCTCGATGCTCGCCAGGCTCGAGAGCCGGAAGAGGTTGTGCATTCCGGTCGTCGACTCAGAGAGCATCGTCATGTGGGTATACGCCCCGGCCCCAGAGACGTCGTCCTGCCCGCCATTGCCCCAGCGCACCCGCGAGCGGTCACGCCGATCAGTGCCCGGCGTCAGATAGGCCTCAATACCGATGATCGGCTTGATGCCGCGGTCCTTGGCCTGTCGGTAGAAGTCGTACGCACCGAAGACGTTGCCGTGATCGCTGATTGCCACCGCCGGCATCTCTTGGTCGACAGCCGCGTCGAGGAGTTCTCCGACGCGTGCAGCACCGTCGAGCATGGAGTACTCGGTGTGCACGTGCAGGTGCACGAACGAGTCAGCCATACGGGTGCAGGCCTCCCTGGGGATCGATCCAGAACCGGGGTCACGGGGACCGGTGTCTGTCAGATGCAGAACTTACGAATGCGCCGGGGGAAGGCGGCCCTGACGACTGTAGTCCGCGGGGCCCACGATCCTCGAACCGACGCTCCGGGTCAGCGCGAGGTGCCTGTCGATTCGGGGTCAGTCCCGGCGTCCACCAGGGCGTCGAGCACCGCGATCGCGCTCCCGTCCAGGGTCACGGCAGCCGCCGAGCAGTTCTCCTCGAGGTGCGCCACCGACTTGGTCCCCGGGATGGGCAGCACCACGGGCGAGCGCTGCAGGAGCCAGGCCAGCGCCAGCTGTGCCGGCGTGTGACCCGTGCTGCGTGACAGCTCATCGAGGGGTCCACCGGTTGCGGCGAGCTCGCCGGTCTGAACTGGGAACCACGGAATGAATCCGATGCCGGCCGAGGCGCAGACGTCGAGCAACGGCTCACTCGCTCGGTTGCCGACGTTGTAGAGGTTCTGCACGGTGGCGATCGGGGTCACCTCGAGTGCTGCTCTCAACTGCGACACCGTGACCTCAGAGAGCCCGATGTGCCGGATCTTTCCCTGCTGCTGGAGATCGACCAGCGCGCCCAGCTGATCGGCCAGCGGCACCCGGGCATCGACCCGGTGCAGCTGGTAGAGGTCGATGCGGTCCACGTTGAGCCGCCGCAGGCTCAGCTCGCACTGCTGCTTGAGGTACTCCGGGATACCCCAGCACGTGCCATTGCCCAGGGCCGGTGCGGGTGAGCCCGGCCTTGGTGCCGATCACCAGATTCTCGGGGTACGGATGCAGGGCCTCTGCGATCAGCTCTTCGCTGACAGTGGGACCGTAGGAGTCAGCGGTGTCGATGAAGTCGACGCCGAGCTCGACCGCCCGACGCAGTACCGCCAAGGCACCGTCGTGGTCGGCGGGTGGTCCCCAGATGCCCTCGCCGGTGATCTGCATCGCCCCGTAGCCGAGTCGATGGACCGGCAGGTCGCCGCCGATCGTGAAGGTCGACGGTGGCTGGCCGGTGGGGGTCCGCAGATTCGTCATGCCCCCATCCTGCGCTGGGGCTGGCCCCACGGCGAATAGGGGTCCCACCAGAGGTGCAGGTCCACGTGCAGGTGTCCGCCGACACCACCATCGAGTGAAGCACTCGCCCGGATGGACAGTGACGATGCTCACCGAAGGGCGTCATGAGTGGACCACGCCAACTGGCCGCGCGTTCACCACTCACCCGTGGCCTTACGCCGACCCGCCCGTTCACTGAGCCGGCACCGGTTCGCCTTCTCCAGCATCGGCGCCGGGTTCGGCGGTTGGTCCTCAGCTCTCGTCGCGCAGAACAGCAAGCGCGTGCTCGAGGTCGTCGGGGTACGGCGAGGCATACCTCACCTGCTCTCCGCTGCCCGGGTGGGCGAATCCCAGCTCGCGGGCATGCAGCCATTGCCGCTCCAGTCCAAGCCTCGCGGACAAGGTCGGATCCGCGCCATAGGTCAGATCACCGACGCAGGGGTGCTTCAGCGCGCTCATGTGGACTCGGATCTGATGCGTACGCCCTGTCTCCAGATGCACCACCAGCAGGCTCGCGGCCCGGAAGGCCTCCAGCGTCTCGTAGTGGGTGATGCTGTCCTTGCCTGCTGCGGTGACCGCCCAGCGCCAGTCGTCCTTCGGGTGACGCCCGATCGGAGCATCGACCGTCCCACGGCTCGGATCGGGATGTCCTTGCACGACGGCGTGGTAGACCTTGTCGACGGTTCGCTCCTTGAAAGCAGCCTTCAACGAGCTGTAGGCACGCTCGGACTTGGCAACGACCATCACGCCACTCGTCCCCACGTCCAGACGGTGCACGATGCCTTGCCGTTCGGCCGCGCCGCCCGCGGCGATGCGATAGCCGGCCGCCGCCAACCCGCCCACAACAGTGGGCCCGGTCCAGCCTGGGCTCGGATGCGCGGCAACCCCCACCGGCTTGTCGACCACCACGATGTCGTCATCGTCGTGGAGTACCAGCAACCCAGGCACCGGTTCGGTGTCGATGGCTACCGGCCCCCGCGCATCGGGCAGTTCAACGTCCAGCGTCGCTCCCGCACTCACTCGGTCACTCTTCAGCGGCGGAATACCGTCGACCAGCACCGCGCCGGCGCCAATGAGATCGGCCGCCTTCGTGCGGGAAAGGCCGAACAGCCGGGCCAGAGCTGAGTCGACCCGCTCGCCTTCCAGACCTTCGGGGACGGCGAGACTGCGATGTTCGGGCACCCGGTGAGGTTAGCCCTTCGGACCGGGCCGCGACCCATCGAGACCGATCCCCCGGAACGACAGCCACACCATGAGGATCGCCGAGCAGAAGATGGCGCTGTCGGCGATGTTGAAGACCGGCCAGTTCGGAACAGCGATCCAGTCGACCACGTGCCCGCGAAATGGCCCAGGGCTGCGGAACAGCCGATCGGAGAGGTTACCGAGGGCGCCACCCAGGATTCCGCCCAGAGCGACGGCCCACGCTATCGATCCCAGCCGCGACGCCATTCGCACGATCACGACGGCCACGGTGATGGCAATGACCGTGAGCACCACCGTGAAGCTGCCCGCCCATGCTGAAGGCGGCGCCGGGGTTCAGCGTGTAGGTGATCTTCAGCCAGTCGCCGAGCACCTCGATGGGCGCACGTCCTGGCATCACCTGCTGTACCCACCACTTCGTGCCCTGGTCGAGCAGGAGTACGCCAGCAGCCACACCGAGGGTGATCCAGAGCGGACGCGGAGATGACCTGACGCCGGGCTCGGAGCTCAGCGCCGTTCCTCGCGCTGCTTGCAGTCCACGCAGAGAGTCGCCCGAGGAAACGCCTCGAGCCGCATCTTGCCGATGGGCAGTGCACAGCTTTCGCAGGTGCCGTACGAGCCATCCGAAATACGCTTCAAGGCATGCTCGACCTGCTCCAGCAGGTCACGTGAGTTGTTGGCGACAGACATCTCGTGCTCACGTTCGAACGTCTTGCTCCCCGCATCGGCCTGATCGTCACCTGACCCGTCCCCGGAGTCGCGCAGCAGCTCATTCAGGTCTTCGACGGCCGCAGCGATCTCGGCCTTCAGCCGACTGCGCTCAGCCCGCAGGACGCCTCGCATCTCGAGTCGTTCGGCGGGAGTCAGCGGCTTGCGTCCACGAGCCGACCTCTTCGGGGCGACGGCCGCCTTCTTCAGGGGGACGACCGGCCTTGGTGGCGCGACCTTGGCAACAGCGGTGGAGTCAGCGGCACTTGCCACTGCGGCAGCAGACTTCTTGGCGGACGCCTTGGGTGCTGAGGTCTTCGTGGCGGGCGTCTTCTTCGCCGCGGTCTTCTTTGCCGAAGCCTTCTTCGGCGCGGCCTTCTTCACGGCGGCCTTGGTGACAGCTTTGGGCGCGGGCGCCTTCTTGGCGGGCGTCTTGGCCGGGGCCTTCTTCGCCACGGACTTCTTAGCCGGAGCCTTCTTCGCGGCGGACTTCTTGGCCGGGGACTTGGCTGGGGCCTTCTTCGCAGCAGACTTCTTCGTCACGGACTTCTTAGTCGCGGCCTTAGTCGCCGACTTCTTGGCCGGCGCCTTCTTCGCGGCAGACTTCTTCGTCACGGCCTTAGTCGCTGGCTTCTTGGCCGGCGCCTTCTTCGCTGCGGACTTCTTGGCCGGAGCCTTCTTCCCGGCAGACTTTGTCGCTGATCCGGAGCGCGCAGAAGCGGCCCGAGACCGGGTCGTTCCCGCACTCGAAGTGCGTTGCGCCATGCGGACCTCCCAGAGACCGACTGCGCGACGAGTCCGCGAGAGAATAGGCGCTGAAGGGCCACCTGACCAAACCGCCACGCCGCCGGCCCAGCCATCGCCTCCTCGCCGGCCGGTCTGTCAGCGGGTCTGCCGCCCCCTCGCGCCCCGCCATCGGTAGGCCAGCCGCCCTCCTGAACGTCCCCGACGGGCAGGCTCAGTAGACTCCCCATGACTGCACGGCGATGACAGGACGAGTACCCACGTCCATCAGGCCAAAGAGCGACCCGGGGACGGTGTGAGCCCGGGGGTCCGATCGTGGGGAACATCACCTCGAGCTGCCGGAAGAGCGGCCAGCCACCACCGGCTGACCAGGTAGACCCGGCTGCAGCGACCTCGAGTGGGTGGGCGTCCACGGGCGCATGCCAAAGAGGGTGGTACCGCGGGGCTCGAAGACGCCGCCTCGTCCCTCTGATCGGACGCCACAGCCCGACGGAGGCCAGATGTACCGCGAGGTTCAGCCGCAGGTCGACCTGCCCGCCCTCGAGCACAAGGTGCTCGCTCTCTGGCGCGACCAGAACACCTTCCATCGCAGTATGGAACAACGCGCTGACGCCCCGATGTGGGTCTTCTATGAGGGCCCACCCACCGCCAACGGCACCCCCGGAACCCACCACATCGAAGCCCGCGTGTTCAAGGACGTCTTCCCGCGCTACCGCACCATGAAGGGCTACCAGGTTCCCCGGAAGGCGGGCTGGGACTGCCACGGCCTGCCGGTCGAGATCGCGGTCGAGAAGGAACTGGGCTTCTCAGGCAAGCAGGACATCGAGAACTACGGGGTCGCCGAGTTCAACGCCAAGTGCCGCGAGTCCGTCCTGCGCCACGTGGGCGAGTTCGAAGAGATGACCGAACGGATGGGCTACTGGGTCGACACTGACGAGGCCTACTGGACGATGGATCCTGAGTACGTCGACAGCCTCTGGTGGGCGCTGCAGCAGGTGCACCGCAGGGGACTGCTGGTCCAGGATCACCGCGTCGCCCCGTACTGCCCGCGATGCGGCACCGGGCTCTCCGACCACGAGCTCGCGCAGGGCTATGAGACGGTCGTCGACCCTTCGGTGTACGTGCGCTTCCCCGTCACCACAGGCCCGCTCGCCGATCAAGGTGCGGCTCTCTTGGTGTGGACCACCACCCCTTGGACGCTGGTCTCCAACACGGCTGTGGCAGCTCACCCCGACGTCGACTACACGGTCGTCCGGACTGCCGATGGCGAGCTGCTCGTGGTCGCCGAGCCCCTGGTGGCATCGGTTCTCGGCGATGACGTCTCGATCGTGAGCCGCCTGAGGGGGGCCGAGCTCGTGGGCACGTCGTACCAGGCCCCGTTCGCGTTGATCGACATGCCGGACGAGGGCCCCGTGCACACGGTCCTCCCCGCAGACTTCGTGACCGTCACCGACGGCACTGGCCTGGTACACCTGGCACCCGCTTTCGGCCCCGACGACCTCGCGGTTGGACGCGAATACGGGTTACCTGTCGTCAACCCGGTTTCCGCGAACGGCACCTTTGGATCCGACGTGGACATGGTGGGCGGGGTCTTCTTCAAGAAGGCCGACAGCCAGCTGGTGGCCGACCTTGAGTCCCGTGGCCTGCTGTACCGCCATGTCCCCTACGAGCACACCTATCCGCACTGCTGGCGCTGCCACACGCCGCTGATGTATTACGCGCAGCCCTCGTGGTACATCCGGACCACTGCGATCAAAGAAGAGCTGATCGCCCAGAACGACGCCACGAACTGGTTCCCCGAGTCGATCAAGCACGGTCGCTACGGCGACTGGCTCGACAACAACATCGACTGGGCACTGTCGCGCAATCGGTACTGGGGGACGCCACTACCCGTCTGGCGCTGTCCGGCTGACCATCTCACAGTGATCGGATCGAGGGCCGAGCTCGCACAGCGCGCGGGGCAGCCACTGGAGGACATGGACCCGCACCGCCCCTACGTCGACGACGTCGTCATCCCGTGCGATGAATGTGGCGAGGCTGCGCGTCGGGTGCCCGAGGTTGTCGATGTCTGGTTCGACTCGGGATGCATGCCTTTCGCCCAAGGTGGCTACCCGCACCAGCAGAGCGAGGCGGACTTCCGTGCGCAGTACCCGGCCGACTACATCTGTGAGGCGATCGACCAGACCCGCGGCTGGTTCTACACCCTCATGACCATCGGCACCTTGGTCTTCGACGAGTCGTCCTACCGCACAGTGCTGTGCCTTGGGCACATCCTCGACAAAGACGGCCGCAAGATGAGCAAACACCTCGGAAACGTGCTGGCGCCGATGCCGCTCATGGAGCAGCACGGGGCTGACGCCGTTCGCTGGTTCATGCTGGCGTCGGGCTCACCGTGGTTAGCCCGCCGGGTCAGCCACGAGGCGATCCAGGAGGTCGTCCGCAAGACCCTCCTTACCTTCTGGAACACCGTCTCGTTCCAGGTGCTCTACGCCAGGCTCGCCGAGTGGACGCCATCTGGTGAGCCAACCCCGGCCTCAGCCCGACCGGCGATGGACCGGTGGCTGCACGCCCGCACCCAGCAGCTGGTGAAGAATGTCGATGCGGCGCTCGATGGCTACGACGCCGCCGGGGCCGGAGCGCAGATCTCCACCTTCGTCGACGAGCTCTCCAACTGGTACGTGCGCAGAAGTCGACGGCGGTTCTGGGACGGCGACCACAACGCGCTCACAACGCTGCACGAGGCCATTTCGGCTCTCACGCTGGTGATGGCACCGCTGACCCCCTTCATCACAGAGCAGGTCTGGCAGGACCTGATCCGCCCCACCAACGACGGCGCGGCAGACTCCGTGCATCTCGCTGACTGGCCCTCCTTCGACGAGGGGGCGATCGACGAGGCACTCATCGCGCAGATGGCTCAGACCAAGCGCCTCGTCGAGCTCGGGCGAGCAGCCAGGGCTGCCTCGGGTGTGAAGACGCGGCAACCCCTGGGGCGGGCACTCGTCTCTGCACCGGGCTGGGAACAGATCCACCCCGAGCTGGCGGCTGAGCTGTCTGCTGAGCTCAACGTCCAACGCATCGAGGCGCTCGGCGATGCTGAGGATGAACTCGTCTCGGTGACCGCCAAGGCGAACTTCCGGGCGCTGGGCAAGCGGTTCGGCCAGCAGACGCCCGCCGTGGCTGCTGCTATCGCCACCGCCGACCCGCACGACCTCCAGCAGGCACTGACGCTCTCCGGTCGCGCTGAAGTCGTGGTCGACAACCAGCCTGTGGTCATCGAGCCGGACGAGGTGGTCCTCACCGAAACCCCGCGTGAAGGGTGGGCTGTCCACCACGACGCCGGCGAAAGCATCGCGCTCGATCTGACGATGACACCGGAGCTGCGGCGGCTCGGCCTGGCGCGAGATGTCGTGCGCCAGATCCAGGAGGCCCGGAAGTCAGCGGGCTTCGACGTGTCTGATCGCATCAAGGTGTCCTGGGCGGCCGGCGCCGAGCTGCGCGAGGCCATCATCGAACACTCCGAGACGATCGCTGCTGAGGTTCTCGCGACCGCCATGACCGAGGCAGACCCGGTGGTTGGATCCGGGGCCTTCGTGTCCGACGACGACTCAGGACTCCGGTTCTCGCTCACCAAGAACTGATGGGTGCAGCCTCTCGGCGGTCTGATCCCCACCCTTGATCCCCCGGAGGGGCGACGTTACGGAAATCACCCGAATGGAGTAGCCAACCACCGGGGTGTACGCGCCGATACCCAATCAACGGCTGTCGCATCCGCGGCACCCCTGGACGGCCGCACACGGAGGAAGCTATGGCGCAACCAATCGCCGCCTCGAGCCCGAGTACGATTCCACAGGTGAGACTCAAGGCGAACGCCGTTGCCGTACCCGCGCTGGCCAGCAATGTGCGCCCAGCTCTGGTCCTCGCCGAGCGCGAGAGCCGTCAGCTGATCGAGACAGCGAAGCAGCATGACATCACCATGGGTGGAATCTTCAGCGTGAGCCCCACCGGCATCCAGGTCTGGGACCGCCCATGGGTCAGCCCTGACAAGGGCCCCGGCGAATCGGTCCACCTCGGATCGGTCGACTGGACGTACGACACGCCCGTCAAGCACTACGTCACGATCTACCGGGCCATGGTCACCGAGAACGGCATCGGGGCTGGCGAGACCACGCTGTCCGTCCTGACCAAGGTCTTGGGCCTCACCGGCATCCCGATCGACGGTGCGCGCATCTCAATGCCTGCACCCCCGCCCCGAGACCCGTTCCGCCGTCGGATCTGACCGCTCGACCTCCAGACAGTCCAAGACCCCGGCCAGTTGGCCGGGGTCTTGTCGTGCTGGCCTGAATCGCCCGAACTCGGAGGCTTCCTAGGGGCGAGGTGCGGCTGGGGGTGAGCTCGGGGGTGAGCTGGGCGGTGAGCTCGGGGGTGAGCTGGGCGGTGCCGTCTGAGCCGGACGCGGAGGAGCGGCCGGTGCCTGCTGCGGGGGTGCCTGCTGCGGGGGTGCCTGCTGCGGGGGCTGCTGAGCCGGCGCAGCCGTCGGCTGCTGAGCCGGGCGCTGCGGCGCCGCTGGTGCCTGCTGCGGGGCAGCCTGCTGTGCGTGGGTGGAACGGCAGTAGCCGCAGGGCGGGGCGGTGGTTGCGAGGGAGCCGCAGGCGGCGAACCTTCGCTTCGAGCACTGAGCTCACGCAGCTGCTGCTCGAGGTAGGACTTCAGGCGGGTGCGGTACTCACGCTCGAAGGAGCGCAGCTCGTCGACCTGCTTCTCCAAGGCCGAACGCTCGCCGGCGAGCGCTGCCATCGTGGCCTGATGCTTGGTGGTCGCTTCGCGTTCGGCATTGTCGGCCTTGCTGCGTGCAGTCGCGAGCATGGTGTCGGCCTCAGACCGTGCCGACGCCACGACGTCGTCCGCGGTGCGCTCGGCCGCTGCCAAGACCCGCGCCGCCTGCTCGGCCCCCGAGGATGGTGCTGGAGGTGCAGCAACGACTGGGGCCACAGCCGCGGGGGCTGGAGTGGCGGCTGGCCGGGTCGCCAACTGCGCGCGCAATGAGTCGTTCTCGGCCGTCAGCCGATCAAGCTCGTTGGCCACTTGATCGAGGAAGGCATCGACCTCGTCCTCGTCGTAACCTTCATTGCGCTTCTTCGACATCTGGAACACGACGTTCTGGACGTCCTTGGCAGTCAACGGCATTAGTTCTCCTCAAACCTTCAGGTCACACAGAACAGTAGCGTCACATCAGTCACAGGCACTACTGACCACGGCGACACCGCGCCTGGATCGTGATCATGCCCGCGCCAGCCCACTGACCACGGCGATCAGCACCTGGGTACCGATGAAGAGGACCAGGATCGCGAGGTCGAAGGCCACTGCCCCAATGCGCACCGGGGGGATGAATCGGCGGAGCGCCCGAAGTGGTGGATCGGTGACCGTGAACACAGCCTCGAAGAGCAGCAGCACGACGCCGCCGGGGCGGAAATCGCGGGCGAAGATCTGCAGCAGGTCGATGACGACGCGGGCGATCAGGGTCAGCAGAAAGATCCATAGAACCAAGATGAGGATCTGGTAGAAGACGGCCATGACGCGCGGCGGTCAGCTCTGGTTGAAGAACCCGCCTTCTGCGAGCTGCGCTTTCTCTTCGGCGGTCACCACCACGTTGGCCGGCGAGAGCAGGAAGACCTTCTGCGTGACACGCTCGATCGTGCCGTGGAGACCGAACACGACACCAGCGCCGAAGTCGACGATGCGCTTGGCGTCGCCATCGTCCATCTCCGTGAGATTCATGATGACGGGCGTGCCGCTACGGAACTGCTCACCGATCGCCCGCGCGTCGTTGTAGGTGCGCGGGTGCAGCGTGCTGATCCTCGATGGTGACGAGGGGGACGCCGCGGCCCGGGGAGCCGTAGCGGTAGGACGGCTCGGAGCCGGCTCGTCGTCGCGCACGGCGTGCAGCTGCCGCCCGCGGTCGTCGTACTCTCGGTCAGGGCTGTCGTACTCGTCGTACTGGTCCTCGTTCTCGACCAGTCCGAGATAGACCGCCATCTTGCGCATTCCGCCGGCCATACGTCCGACCCCTTCGATTGACGTGGAGCGGTCGCCTCTACGAGCTCGATCCGCTGGTCGAACGCTACCTGACAGGAGGCCGGGACCCGAGCACCACGCTGCCGAGTCGCACTTGTGTCGCGCCGTGTCGAATGGCGGACTCGAGGTCGCTGCTCATTCCGGCCGACACCGTCGTCGCCTGAGGATGTGTGGCCGCGACCCCCTGCGCGATCTCGGCGAGTCGCGCGAAGGCGTCATCTGGATCGGCCTCGAGGGGGGCTACCGCCATGACCCCACAGAGCTCGAGGCCTGGAGCCAGCACGATCTGGTCGGCGAGCGACGGGGCGTCCTGGGGAAGCGCTCCCCCGCGCCCGGGTTGATCGTCGAGGCAGACCTGCACCAGGCATTTCAGCGGTCGGTCCGGGGGGCGGATCGAAGCAGCTGCCCGACTCAGCGCCCCCACGAGCTTCGGTCGGTCGACCGACTCGACCACATCGGCATACCCGACGACCGAGCGTGCCTTGTTGGTCTGTAGCTGACCAATGAAGTGCCAGACGAGGTGGCGCTCCTCAACGAGCTGCGCCTTCGGCGCTGCCTCCTGGTCGCGGTTCTCACCGACATGCACCACTCCGAGGTCGGCGAGCACCTCGACCTCATCGGCGCCATGCGTCTTGGTGACGACCACGAGGTCGACCGAACCTGGGTCACGTCCTGCCTCGATTTCGGCGACAGCGATTCGGCGACGTGCCGCCTCCAGGCCTTCTGCGATCTCGCGTCGGCGCGCTTCGGTAACCACCGCTACTTCAGGAAGTCGGGTACATCCAGATCATCGCTGACCGAGTCGTCGAAGACGATGGTGCGCGGCGTCTTGCGCTCGGGGAGCTCGATGTACTGGTCATCGCCCTCGTCGGACGTCGTCGGCGTGCCAGCGTCATCGGCATCCGCGGACTTCTGCAACGGCTCCGAGACGGGTACTTCTTCGACTGGACGCCCGGCCGTGCGCGCCTTGCCGGTCTGACCACCGTCGAAGCCAGCCGCGATGACGGTGACACGCACCTCGTCTCCGAGTGCGTCGTCGATGACGGCACCAAAGATGATGTTGGCCTCGGGATGGGCCGACTCAGCCACCATGCGGGCGGCCTCGTTGATCTCGAAGAGACCGAGATCGGATCCGCCGGACACTGACAGCAGGACGCCTCGGGCGCCCTCGATGGACGCCTCCAGCAGTGGGCTCGAGATCGCGGTCTCCGCGGCAGCGATCGATCGGTTGTCACCGCGGGCATTCCCGATGCCCATCAGCGCAGTCCCTGCACCCTGCATGACCGACTTGACGTCGGCGAAGTCGAGGTTGATCAGACCAGGAGTCGTGATGAGGTCAGTGATCCCCTGAACTCCGGACATCAGCACGTGATCGGCGGACTTGAAGGCATCGAGCACGCTGACGGCACGGTCGCTGATCGACAGCAGCCGGTCGTTGGGAATGACGATGAGGGTGTCGACCTCGCTGCGCAGCTCGTCGATGCCGGTATCGGCCTGCACGGCGCGACGGCGCCCTTCGAAGCCGAACGGGCGGGTGACGACACCGATGGTGAGCGCTCCGATGGCGCGAGCGACCTCCGCGACGACGGGAGCCCCACCGGTTCCTGTCCCACCGCCTTCTCCAGCGGTGACGAAGACCATGTCGGCACCCTTGAGCACCTCTTCGATCTCGGTGCGGTGGTCCTCTGCTGCGCGGCGTCCCACCTCGGGGTCGGCGCCTGCGCCGAGGCCGCGGGTGAGCTCACGCCCGATGTCGAGCTTGACGTCGGCATCGCTCATCAAGAGCGCCTGGGCATCGGTGTTGATCGCGATGAACTCGACGCCCTTGAGGCCGACCTCGATCATCCGGTTGATGGCATTGACGCCACCGCCTCCGATGCCCACAACCTTGATGACGGCGAGGTAGTTCTGTGGTGCAGCCATGGTCTGTTTGACGCCTCTCTCGTAGCGTCCGCTCGGCGGACAATCGAAGTCTCACCCTTTAGTAGACGTCCAACGTTATGTCAACTCCAGGTTCGCGGAGCAACGTACGGGAGGGGGTCAGGATCGTCAACTGCGCGGCGTGTCGAGCGCGTCAGGGCACGACCAGGTGCCGCGGGTCTCGCATCAGCTGAGGGCAGGTGCTTCGGGAGCACTCACATCAACAACGGTGAAGACCGTGCCCCACCCCCGGCGGTCACGTAGCGCCTTGACCACCGCGGCTTTCTGATCTCCCTCGCCGGGTGCCCCCCACTCGACGACCACACCGTCCGGGAAGACCAGGCGGATGGTGCGCGCACCCGGCGCCTCGATGGTGCCCACGGCGCGGCGCAGAGGCACCGGCAGATCAGCAGCGACGTCATAGGCCGCTCGTGCGGAGTCGTCGACGGACGCGGGGTAGGAGTCGCCAAGAGCGGCCGCCGCATCAGGCAGCTGCGGAACGTTCTGCGGCCGTTCCTCCTGCTCTCGGTAGAGCGACCCGTCGGACCCGACGAGCACGACGCCGGTGCCGCGCGCAATGAATCCGACCGGTCGCCGTTCACGCACCACGATCTGCACGCGGTTGGGCCAGTCGCGCGTGACCTTGGCACCTGCGACTGCGTCCAAGGTCTCGACCCGAGAGGCGATCTCGTCCAGAGGCACCGTCATCAGCGCCCCGTCCTCAGAGACGTCGGCCACGGCCACGACTTCGTCGGCCGACACCTGGCTGTTGCCCTGGACATCGACATGCTGCACGCGGAAAAACGGTGCAAAGCGGAGGAACGAGAACATCAGGACGCACGCAAGGACTGCCACAACGCCCCACGCCCATGGTCGCCGCACCAACCCTGCCGCCGTCATGACCGCTCCTGGCGGTGCCGCAAGAGCTCGACGATCTCGGGGCCAAGCGTCGTCACGATCCCATCTCCGAGGGTGAGAATCAGATCGCCCGGCTGGACCCGCTCCACCAGCCACCGGGGAACTGCGGAGAACGACGGCTCGAAGGCCACGTGCTCGGGCGCCAGAGGCACCCCGGCGGCGACCAGAGCTCCGGTGGCGCCGGGAATCGGCTCTTCGTTGGAGCCGTAGACCTCCATGACCACCACGTCGTCGGCGAGCCCCAGCGCCTCCCCCAGCTCGCGGTGGAACTCGGCTGTGCGGGTGAAGCGCAGTGGCTGGAAGGCCACGACGATGCGACCGCCCTCGGCGATCTGGCGGGCTGCGGTCAGGGTGGCTCGCAGCTCGGTGTGGTGGTGGGCGTAGTCGTCGTACACCCGCACACCATTGCCTTCGCCCTTGAACTCAAAGCGCCGGCGCGCCCCGCTGTAGAGCCCCAGGCCTTCGACAGCGTCGGACACTCCGACTCCCACTTCCAGCGCAACCGCCAAGGCCGCCGTCGCGTTCAGCACGTTGTGCAGCCCGACGATCTTCAACGAGACGTCAGGGAGCCGGCGGCCATGCACCACGGGCTGGAACCAGGCACCGGTGGCGTCCAGAGCCACGTCGGTGACGCGAACATCCGCCTCATCGCTGACGCCATAAGTCACCACCCGCCTGCCCTCCTGCCGGGCGAAGGCCGCGACGCGAGCCGCTCCAGCGTCGTCAGCGCATGCGATGACGACGCCGTGCCGCGGAACTCTTGCCACGAACTGGCGGAACCCGGCCTCGACCCCCTCGGCGTCACCCCAGTAGTCGAGATGGTCGCCTTCGACGTTGGTGATGACGGCGATCTGTGGCTCGAGGACCAGAAAGGAGCCATCGCTCTCGTCGGACTCGGCCACGAAATCCGCGCCGCTGCCGGCGTGCGCGTTCGTGCCGGTCTCGTTCAGCTGAGCACCGATGTAGTACGACGGATCGGCGCCGCAGTGCTGCAGGGCTACAGCCGTCATCGATGTTGTCGTGGTCTTGCCATGGGTCCCGGCCACCACGACGGAGCGATAGCCCCGCATGCAGTAGGCCAGCGCCTCGGCCCGATGCAGAATGCGCAGACCTCGCTCGCGGGCTGCGACGAGCTCGGGGTTGTTGTCGCGGATCGCTGTGGAGACGATCACGGTGTCCGCAGCGGGTAGCGAGTCTGGGGTCTGTCCGAAGTGGATCACCGCACCGACCGCACGTAGCGAGGCAACGATGCGCGAGTCGCGGAGTTCGCTCCCGGTGACCCGAACGCCACGGGCGCAGAGCATGCGGGTGAGGGCGGACATCCCAGCACCTGCGACCCCGATGAGATGGACTCTGCCCAGCTCGTCAAGAGCAGAGCCGCCGTGTTCACTGACGTGCGTCGTCATGAACGATCAGCCGCCTTGAGCACCAGGTCGGCCAGTCGCTCGTCGGCCTCACCTGCGCCAAGATGAACAGCCGCCTCACCCATCAGGCGCAGGCGATCGGCGTCGAGCACCAGGTCGCTGACGACGCTCTCGACCACTGACGCCGTGAAATCGGCGTCGACGATCATGACGCCAGCACCCGCATCGACGAGGGGCTGAGCATTGACAGCCTGCTCACCGTTGCTGTGGGGGTAGGGCACGAACACCGCAGGAAGCCCTACCGCTGCGACCTCCGCGCAGGTCATTGCCCCGGAGCGGCCAACCACCAGGTCGGCGGCGGCGTACGCAAGGTCCATGCGCTCCAGATAGGGCACCACCACGTACGGAGGGTCTGATTCATGACGATCGATCGTGACGGTGTTCTGGGGGCCGGCCGCATGCAGCACCTGGATGCCGGCGTCCAACAGACATCGAGCGGCTCCCTGCATCGCTGCGTTGATCGTTCTCGCCCCTTGCGAGCCGCCGAAGACCAGGACCGTCGGCCGATCCGGCTCGAGGCCGAATGTCCTTCTCGCGCTGGTCTTCAGCGCGGTGCGATCAAGTGTGGTGATGCTTCTGCGCAGCGGGATACCGATGAGCTGGGCGTGGGGCAGCGAACTGACGGTGGACGGAGCGCTGACTGCCACGTACGGGGTGAACCGTGCACCGATTCGGTTCGCCACGCCCGGTCGGGCATTCGCTTCGTGCACCACGAAGGGCACGCCCGCCCGCCGGGCCGCCAGATACGCCGGCAACGACACATAGCCGCCGAACCCCACCACCACGTCAGGTTCTTGCTCCGAGATCACGGCCGCGGTCGCACGAACCGCTGACCACACACCGCCGGGGACGGAGAGCCAGCGGCCTGGCTCGGAGCGCGGCATGGTGACCTTCGGAATGAGGTGCACGTCGAATCCCCGAGCAGGAACCAGCGTCGTCTCAAGACCAGAAGCGGTCCCAAGTGCGCCCACGACGGTGTCGGGGCGCCGTCTGATCACGGCGTCCGCCAAGGCAAGTGCTGGCTCGACGTGACCTGCCGTGCCACCGCCTGCCAGCAGCAGCCGAAGCGGGCGCACCGGCGTTGCCGCGGGCCTCCCTGCGCTCACCGAGCGCGTGCCTTGGAGAACCTCGGACGCCACCTCGCGGTGCGTCGCTGACGAAGGGCTTGTCGCGCACCGGGGAGGTTACGGGCGAACGACAGGAGCATGCCGAGCGCGAACATGGTGGCCACGAGTGCCGATCCGCCGTAGGAGACGAGTGGCAGTGGGACACCGGTGATCGGAAGGACGCTGAGGACACCACCGATGTTGATGATCATCTGGACGCCGATCCACACGACGATGCCCCCCGAGGCGAAGCGCACGAAGAGATCGTCGGTGGCGAGAGAGATGCGAAGCGCTCCGAGCACGAGCGCCCCGAAGAGCAGCAGAACGGTGAGGGTGCCCACGAGACCCAGCTCTTCGCCGATGATGGCAAAGATGAAGTCGGTGTGCGCCTCCGGGAGGTTGCCCCATTTCTCACGACTGGCACCGAGGCCCACCCCCCACCAGCCGCCTGAGGCCAAGGCGAACAGGCTGTGGGCCGCCTGCCATCCGGCGCCTTCGTAGTCGGCGAAGGGGTCGAGGAAGGACTGCAGGCGGGACAGTCGCGCACTGCGCTGAAAGGTCATGAACAAGATGACCGCCAGTGCGGGAGCGGCAAGAGCGACGAAAACCCGGAAAGGGGCACCGGCCACGAACAGCAGGCCGGCCACGATGGCCATCAAGATCAATGACGTACCCAGGTCGCCACCGAGAAGCACCAGACCGATCACGGCGGCTGCGACGGGAAGCAAGGGGATCAGCAGATGCTTGTTCTCGTGCAACAGCTTGCGCTTGCGGGTGAGAAGATCGGCGCCCCACAGCACGAGCGCGTACTTCGCCGCCTCAGCTGGCTGTATCCGGATCGATCCGCCCACGTCGATCCAGTTCTGGTTGCCATTGACGTTCACCCCGATGCCGGGAACGAGCACGAGCACGAGCAGTACCAAGGACACCACGAGCGCGGGGACGGCCAAGCGGCGAAACCACACCGTGGGCAGACGACTGGCGACGAGCAGGGCGGGGATGCCGATCACCACCCACATTGCCTGACGCTGGGCGATGGCCCACGACGAGCCGCTGGCTGCATACGACTCGACGCTGGAGGCCGAGAGGACCATCACCAACCCGAGTGCGGTGAGCAGGATGGTGCTACCCAGCACGAGGTAGTACGGGGCAAGGGGCTTTGCCAGGGCGGCGCGCAACGGAGCGCTGATCCCCGCCCGATGGGTTGAGGGAGTGCGAGGGGAAGTGAGCGTCATGCGAGATCCGTCAGCGGCGAAGCTGGGCCACGGCCGAGCTGAATGCTCGGCCTCTGGCGTGGTAGTCGCGGAAAAGATCCATCGAGGCGCAGGCCGGCGCCAGCAGCACTGTGTCGTGCGGCTGCGCTGCGGCCGCCGCGGCGCGAACAGCAGAAGTCATGGGGTCAGTGTCCCCGTCGGGAACCTCGAACACCGGGACTTCCGGGGCGTGTCGCCCGAGTGCCTCAGCGATGACACCGCGGTCGACCCCCAGCAGCACGACTGCCCGTAGGCGCTCCCGGTACGCCTGCACCAGCTCATCGAACGAGCCGCCCTTGGCGAGACCACCGGCGATCCACACGACTCGCCCGGGCGCCGCGCCCAACGCGACCCCCGCTGCGTGCACATTCGTGGCCTTTGAGTTGTCGACGAAGGCGACGTCGTGGACGACATCGATCACCTGCCCGCGATGTTCATCCATGGCAAAGCCCCTGGCTGCATCACGGATCGAGGGGATCGACGCGCCGAACGAACGGGCCAGTGCTGCAGCGACGAGCACGTTCTGGACGTTGTGACTTCCACGAAGCCGCAAGTCGCCGGCCGAGCAGATCTCGACGGCCCGGCTGGCTCGGTCCGCGATGAAGGCTCGGTCGACCAACACGCCATCCACCACTCCGAACATCGATCGTGCAGGGACGCCGAGGGTGACCCCCACTGCTCGACACCCCTCGACGACCTCGGCGTCTTCGGCGAGCCTTTCGGTGAGGGGGTCATCGTGGTTGTACACGATCGTTCGCTGCGTGCGGTCGAAGACGCGGGCCTTGTCGGCGATGTAGCCGTCAAGTGAACCGTGCCAGTCGAGGTGGTCCTGGGCGATGTTCAGCAGCGCTGAAGAGTGCGCCGACACCGAGCGCGTGAAGTGCAGCTGGAAGCTCGAGAGCTCGACGGCAAGCACGTCTGGTTGCGGATCCGCGAACACCGCCTCGACCACAGGCACCCCGATGTTCCCCACCGCCAGAGCGCGATGGCCCGCTGCCGTCAACATGTCGGCCAACAGCTGCACCGTTGTCGTCTTGCCGTTGGTCCCCGTGACCGTCAGCCAGGGGACATCAGGGGGTCGGAGGTTCCATGCCAGTTGCTCGCCGCTCCAGATCGTCTTGGCGCGAGCTCCGGCGATCCATCGGTGGTGCGGCGGGATCCCCGGGGAGGGCACCAGCAGATCGGCCGTGAGCTGGGCGTCACCGGCCACACCCATGCGCACCTCGGCCCCCAGCGTCTGAAGGATCTGGGCCCGCTCAGCGGTAACCCCCGTGTCACTGAGCGGCGCAGCCTCGACGACCTGCACCGAGGCCCCGACCCGCAACAGCGCATCTGCTGCAGCGAACCCGCTCGCCCCCAGGCCGGCAACACACGCCAGCACCCCCGACCAGTCGGCGTTCCGATCCGCCGTCTTCAGCCACCGGGTGACGTCTGACGAGGCGGTCACCCGATGCCGCCCCCACCGAGCCACTCGGTGTAGAAGAGGACGAAGGCTGCTCCGGTGAAGAGCCCTGAGATGATCCAGAACCTCGTGACGATCTGGACTTCGGGCCATCCCTTCAGCTCGAAGTGATGTTGCAGGGGCGACATCAGGAAAACCCGACGTCCCGTGGTCTTGAACGACGCGACCTGAATGATCACCGAGGCCGTGATCACGACGAAGAGGCCAGCCATCACAGGAAGGAGCAACTCAGTCTGCGTGGTGATGGCAATTCCCGCCATCGCCCCTCCGAGCGCCAATGAACCGGTGTCACCCATGAAGATGCGAGCAGGAGACGTGTTCCACCACAGGAAACCGAAGCACGAGCCCATCACTCCAGCGGCCACGACGGCGATGTCAAGCGGGTTTCGCACCTCGTAGCAGTTCGGCAGAACGAGGTCTGAGCAGCGTTGGTTGTACTGCCACAGTCCGACGGTGACATAGGCGCCGAACACCATGGAGGCAGCCCCCGTGGCAAGGCCGTCGAGCCCGTCGGTGAGATTGACCGCGTTCGACGTCGCGGCAACCATGAACCAGACCCACAGCAGATAGACCCCGATGGGCAAGAAGATGGCCGTGTCGCGAACGAACGAGACGTATTGGGTAGCGGGCGTCAGCCCGTCGACGTTGGGGAACTGCAGGGCCAGCAGACCGAAACTGACGGCCACGATCGCCTGACCGATGAGTTTGGTCTTGACCCGCAGTCCCGTGGATCGGCGACGAAAGATCTTGATGTAGTCATCGGCGAATCCGACGGATGCCAACCCCACCATCAAGAAGAAGACCAGCATCGCTGAGGCACTTGGGCCACTGCCTGCCACCAGGTGCGCGACGATGTAGCTGATGACCGTACCCAGCACGATGACGACTCCGCCCATCGAGGGCGTGCCCCTCTTGCCAGCGTGGTCCGGCACCGCGTAGCCGAGCTCCTCCGCATCACGGATCGACTGTGCGTACCCCCTGGCGCGCAACCAGTTGGCCCACAGCGGGGTTGCGACGAAGCCGATGATCAGACTGACGACCACAGCGACGAGGACGAGTTTCATGGGGTCTCACCATCAAGCAGCCGCGCCGCCACCGCTTCAAGGCCGGCAGCTCGCGAGGCCTTCACCAGAACCACGTCGTCCGGCCTGACCTCGTCGCACAGCAGCGCAACGGCGCTCTCGACATCGGGCACGAACACCGACTCCTGTCCCCACGAACCTTCAAGGCCGGCCGCGAGATGCATGGGCCTTGCTCCTTCTCCTACGACGACCAACCGTTGCACATCCAAGCGCACAACCAGCCGACCGATCGCGTCGTGTTCGGCCATCGAGCTCTCACCCAGCTCGAGCATCTCACCCAGGACCGCCCACGACCGACGCTTTCCGGCGATGTTCTTCAGGGACTTCAGGGCCGCACGCATGGACTCTGGGCTGGCGTTGTAGGCGTCATTGATGACGACGAGCCCATCAGCTCGCTCGGTGATCTCCATCCGCCACCGGCTGCGGGGCGCTGCCGCAGAGAGCGCATCGCCGATGGCAGCGGTATCCATGCCCACCGCCGAGCCGACGGCAGCTGCCGCCAGCGCATTCGGTACCGCGTGGCCTCCCACCAGCATCAGGGACACGGGGGCCTTGCCCCTCGGTGTGGTCAGTGTGAAGGACGCTCGGTCAAGCGCGTCGTACTCGATGTTGTCGGCGCTCACCTGGGAGCCGGGGTGTCGCCCGAACCAGAGCACCGGGGCCGGTGTCTGGTTCGCCATGTCGCGAACGAGGTCGTCATCGGCGTTGAGGATCGCAGTTCCGGTCTCAGGAAGTGCGCGGACAAGCTCAGCCTTCGCGTCGGCGATCGCCTCGCGGCTTCCGAACTCACTGAGGTGCGCTGTCCCCACCATGAGCTCGACACCGATATGCGGCGGTGCGATGGAGCACAGATAGTCGATGTGTCCTCGGCCACGAGCCCCCATCTCGAGCACGAGGTAGCGCGTGTCGGGCGTGGCCGACAGCACCGTCAGGGGCAATCCCAGCTCATTGTTGAACGAACCGGGCGGGGAGATGGTCGGACCGTCCGCCTCGAGCACAGCGGCGATCAGGTCCTTGGCCGTGGTCTTGCCGACCGAGCCGGTAATGGCGACCACCGTCGTGTCGGCAAGCCGGTCGACGTGGAACCGCGCCAATGCACCGAGGGCGGCAAGCACGTCGGTCACCACGATGGTCGGTACTCCCGTGGGGCGTGTGCCGAGCACAGCAAGAGCGCCGGCCGCGACGGCCCGACTGGCGAAGTCGTGACCGTCGACGCGTGTTCCTTCGAGCGCCACGAAGAGACTTCCGGGGCCTACTTTGCGACTGTCCGACTCAACACCGACAACTTCGAGGGAATCGTCGGCGGCGTCCACCAGTCGTCCGCCTGCGGCGTCGGCCACGTCAGCCAGGGTCGTGGGAATCATGAACTGCCCCTGTCCGCGTCACCGTGCACTCGCGCCCACGCGGCGAGCAGCTCGGTGCGGTCGTCGAACGGGGTCGTCACCGCCCCGGCCTCCTGCCCGCTCTCATGACCCTTCCCTGCCACGAGCACGACGTCGCCCGGGGATGCCTTGCGGATGGCCCACTCCAAAGCCGCCTTACGGTCAGCCATCTCGACAACCTCTGCTCGTTCGGCGGCGGGCACCTCTGCCGTCCCTGCGAGCACAGCCTGCCGGATGAGACCGGGAGGCTCCGAACGTGGGTTGTCGTCGGTGACGACGACCACCGAGGCACGGGAGGCCGCAGCGAGGCCCATGGGAGCTCGCTTGCCAGCGTCTCTGTCACCGCCGCAGCCGAAGACGACAATGACTCGACCGCCTCCCTCAGGCTGGACCGCGTCGAGTGCCCTGGCCAGCGCGTCGGCGGTGTGGGCGTAGTCGACGACCAGCGCCACCTCGGCCGGCCCCACCCGCTCCATCCGACCTGGCACGACACCGCAGCGACCGACACCGACAGATGCCGTCTCCGGGTCGACGCCGGCACGCATCAACATCACCTGGGCCAGCGCCGCATTGGCCACGTTGAAGCGACCCACCAGCTGGACGGTTCCTGCATGAGAGGTCCCGTCAGGCGCGGTGATGCCGAAGTCATAGCCGCCCTGGGGCCGCTCACTCACCCCCTCGATCCGCCAGTCGGCATCCGCCTGGACACCGAGAGTCTCGACCTCTCCCTGGGCCTCGCGCGCCATCCTCCGGCCGCCCTCGTCATTGACTGTGATGACAGACCGTCGACTGCGCTCCGGGGTGAACAGCTTCAGCTTGGCGGCGAAGTAGGCCTCTTCGCTTCCATGGAAGTCGAGGTGGTCGACCGCGAGCTGCGTGAAGCCCGAGACGTCAAACAGGCAGCCATCGACGCGTCCCATCGCCAAGGCATGGCTGGACACCTCCATGGCCACAGCAGTCACTCCCCGCTCGCGCATGACGGCCAGCAGGGCGTGCAGCTCAGGCGCCTCGGGGGTGGTGCGAACAGTGGCGAAGGCCTGCCCGTCGATCAACGTGGCGACGGTGCCGACCAGGCCAGTTCGGTGCCCGGCCGCCCTCAAACCGGACTCCAGCAGGTAGGCCGTGGTGGTCTTGCCGTTGGTTCCCGTCACGCCGAGCAGGATCAAGTCGTCGGCGGGCCGCCCATAGATCTCTGCTGCCAGCTCTCCCGTGCGGTGGCGGAGATCGTCCACCTCGACGCAGGGAAGTCGGCCCGCAACGAGGTGGACTCCCGCTCGGTCGGTGGCAACAGCAACCGCTCCCCCAGCGACGGCGTCGGCGACGAACTCGGCACCGTGCACCCGCTCACCAGTGAGTGCGACGAACAGGTCTCCGGGCCGAACATCACGGGAATCAAGAGTGATGCCGGTGACGTGCACGTCCGTGACCGGGGTGGCATCCATCCCCACTGCCGCGCACACCTCGGCGAGCGGCCTCGGGTGTGGCGTCGGGCGGGGTGACCGCTCATCGCTGAGTGACATAACCGAAGGGCCGATCAGGGGCGATACGTGAGACGCAGCGTGGGCCCGGACTTGGAGGTGGGAGGCACCTGTCGGCTCTGCAGGGCGAACGACGACACGCGCTTGAACACCGGCCCACCCAGAAGACCGCCGTAGCGCCCGTTCTTGGGGTCCTGCAGCGTCACCGAGACCACCACAGCTGGTTTGTCTGCTGGTGCGAATCCGACGAAGGAAGCGGTGTAACCGCGGTAACACCCGCAGCTCTCGTCGACGCGTTCTGCGGTTCCGGTCTTTCCCGCGACGCGATAGCCCGGGATCTGCGCCATTGGAGCAGTTCCTTGATCAGAAACCACGGTTTCCATCATCTGACGCAGAGTCTTCGCAGTCGCGGCGCTGACCACGCGATGGCGCTCCGGCGGCTGCTCGGGAACGAAGGATCCGTCAGGGCCGGTCGTTCCTGCGACCACTGTCGGCTCCACGCGCACGCCGTCGTTCGCAATGGTGGCGAACACCGACGTTGACTGCACAGCGTTGAGCGAGAGCCCTTGCCCGAAGGCGATCGTCGCAGAGTTTGTCGGGCCCCAGTCGTCCACCCTCGGCAAGATGCCCGCGCTCTCACCCGGCACGTCCAACCCGCTCGTCGATCCCATGCCGAACTTCCGCAGATACGAGTAAAGCCCCTCGTCGCCCAATCTCTCAGCGATCAGAATCGTGCCGATGTTGCTCGACTGGGCCAGCACGCCAGTGGCCGTAAGATGAAGGGTTCCGTGCGGAGTGTGATCGTTGAAGTCATCTCCGCCGCGATAAAGCACCGGTGGGACCTCGATCTTGGTGGTGGGTTTGACGGCACCGGCATCCAGCGCAGCGGCCATGGTCATGACCTTGCTCGTGCTGCCCGGCTCGTAGATCTCAGAGACCGCGCGGTTACCGCGGTTCGCCTCCGGGGCTGCTGTCGGGTCGCTGGGTTTGAAGGACGGATACGTCGCCAGCGCCAGCACCTCGCCAGTCCGCGGGTCCATCGCCACCACGGTGCCGCTGTCGGCGTTCGACTCGTTGACCTTGGCGCGAATCGCCCGCTCTGCGATGAACTGGATATCGCGGTCGATGGTGAGCTGGACATCAACGCCCGGGATCGACTCCTCGGTCTCGGAGTCGGCGCTGGGGATCTGTCGGCCGCCGGCTGCCGACTCGTAGGTGATCTGACCGTCCTTTCCTGCCAGCTGACGATCCCAGCTGTCCTCGAGCCCGTCGAGGCCACGACCGTCGCTCCCCACGAACCCGAGAAGTGCCGCACCCAGCGATCCCTGCGGGTACACCCGACGAGAGGTCGGCTCGCTGTAGATGCCGGGGAGCCGAAGCGCAGCGATCGCATCCCAGCGCCGCGGCGTGATATCCATCGCCACGTAGGCGAAACGGGCGTCTCCGACCAGCTTCGCCTGAATGGCCTTGAGCGGCTCACCGAGAACCGGGGCAAGCGCTGCAGCAACTGCCACCGGGTCGGCGATCTGTGTCTGGTCGGCGGTCACGTTGACCGCGTCAACCGTTGTGGCAAGAGCAATTCCGTGCGTGTCGGTGATCGCCCCGCGAGTGGCCGAGATGGTGACGGTCCGAAGGCGCTCAGCTTCTGCAGTGGCCGCGTATGCCGCGGCCTCGACACCCTGCAGCTGCAGGAGCCGCCCGGCGAAGAGCGACATCACCATGGCGACGAGAACCCCCACCGTCACCAGGCGCCGACGCGGATCTCGTACCCGTCGGGAACGAGGAGCACCAGGGCGTGAGGGGCGGCGAGGCGCACGGGGTGGCCGACGTGCCTGCGTCACCGATCTCCCCCTCCACCAGCCTGGCTTCCCTGACCTGACCCGTTCGTCTGCTGGTTCGCAGCCGGCGGTTGAGCGTTTGTTGCGGGTTCCGATCCAACCACGGGACTCGGCCCTGAAGCCGGCATCGGCTCGCCGAGAATCTTGCCGTCCTCCACTCTCAGGAACGCCGGGTTGGCTGACGGGACCATGCCGATCCGGGCCGCACTGCGCGCGAGCCGCTGCGGCGCAGCGAGTTCGGCCGTGCGCTGCTGCAGCGCCTGCTCGCGATCGGCCAGGTCGGCGACCTTGGCGTCGAGCGAGTGCAGAGTGAAGGACCCTTGGGCAAGCAACGTGTTCAGGAGCAGGAGGAGCCCAAGACCGAGGGAGAGAATCACCAGGACGAGCACCACGAACGGGGCACGGGCAGGACTCGAGACCGGCGTCGGAAGCGGACGGACCCTGGCGGGGCCAGACCGATCCTCCCCTGGCGCACGTCCTACGGCCGCTCCGGTCCTTGTCGACCGCTCGAGTGCGGTAAGGATGCTCACGCCGCCTCCCGCACCCGCTCGGCGGCCCGAACGCGCGCGGAAGCTGCTCGGGGGTTGGCCTCGACCTCATCGGCCGTCGGACGCTCGGCCCCCCGTGTCAGCAGGGCGAGCTCAGGCCCTTTGCCGGGAACGGGAAGGCCTTCGGGCACATCGTCGACCAGACGTTCGGCGAGAGCACGCTTGGCAATGCGGTCTTCCAATGACTGGTACGACATCACGACGATCCGTCCACGAACGGCCAGCGCCTCAACAGCGGCGGGAAGGGCCCGGCGCAGTGCGCCCAGCTCGTCATTGACCTCGATCCGCAGCGCCTGGAACGTGCGTTTCGCCGGATGGCCTCCTTGTCGCTGTGCCGCCGCTGGTACCGCCGCGCGGATCGCCTCGACCAGCTCAGCACTCGACGACAAGGGCCGACGCTCCCTGATGCTCCTCGCGATCCGAAGTGCGAAGCGCTCCTCGCCGTACTCGCGCAGAACCCGGGTCAGCTCGCCGACCGAGTATTCGTTCACCACGGTCTCGGCTGTGAGTTCGGCCATCGGGTCCATGCGCATGTCCAGTGGCGCGTCGTACGAATAGGCAAAGCCACGGTCTCGGCGATCGAGCTGCATGGACGAGACACCGAGGTCGAGAAGCACGCCGTGCACCCGTGGATGCCCGAGCTCGGCAAGGATGCGGGGGATTTCGTCGTAGACGGCGTGCACCAACGTGATCCGCCCGGCCACATCTGAGAGGCGGTCGTTCGCGATGGCAAGTGCTCCCGGATCGCGGTCGATCCCGATGAGCTGCGCATGCGGGCACGACCGAAGGAGTGCTCCGCTGTGACCGCCGAGTCCAACGGTCGCGTCCACCAGGATGGCGCCCGGCTCCTGAAGCGCAGGTGCCAGTAGTGCGACAACGCGTTCGCACATCACTGGGGCGTGAGTGGGCTCGCTCACGCCGCGGCCAAGCTGTTGGCGAGCGAGACAGCGGCCGAGGCAAGGACGGCCGTGAGCAGTACCGCCACCGGCACGGCCCACCTCGTGCTGAGACCGCCCCTGCGTCGCAAGGCCACACGCCGGGCGGCGAGGACCCGTACGACGCGATGGATGCCATCGATACCGGCGGTGCGAATTGGGGCGATGCCCAAGGTGCCACTCATGCTCGACCCTTCACGTGCGGCTGGTGTTCGGACTCGGACTTGCCCTCGTGATCTGGTCTTCCTCCGCTCTCCGCCGACTTCTGGCACCGGGGAAGGTGCGCCAGGAGGCTGCAGCGTGCAAGGAGCGGCGGAAGACCACATCGCAAGGACGACGCGATCAGGTGCCAGGCAGCACCTCCTCGCTCAGGTCCGCGTAGGCGCCTTCGCTCGGCCCGAGGTACTCGGTCCACCGTCGGGAATCCCAGATCTCCACTCGCGACCCCGCGCCGATGACCACGCACTCCTTGGACAGCCCGGCGTACTCACGGAGCGTGGGCGGGACCGTGATGCGGCCCTGGCGGTCCGGCAGCTCATCTGAGGCGCCAGAGAGCAGTACCCGGACGTAGTCGCGGGTGCCCTTGCTCGACAGGGGCGCGTCCTCAAAGCGACGGGCGTAGGCGAAGAAGTCCTCACGCGGAAAGACGAAGAGCGAATGCTCCTGGCCCTTGGTGATCACCAGGCCCCCCTGCAGGGGCTCACGGAACTTGGCAGGAAGGAAGAGCCGACCTTTGTCATCGAGCTTGGGGTAGTGCGTGCCCAAGAACACCGGCCACGCCTCCCCTCCATGCTCTGTCCTGCTCCGCCCTCATCCACGATGCGCCACCATACTCCACTTTTCCCCACCGTCAACCATTCCGACCCGCAATTATCTCCACTTGAACAGGAAACTCCCAGTTCAATGCTGTGGAGTGAAGTGGAGGACAGGTTTCCGGAGGCCACCACACCTCGATCGGCTTACGCTGGAGGGGTGGTTCCGACGGCCACCTGATCGACCCTCGCCCCCCACGCCCAGGAGACTCGGTGCCTCACCCCGCTCCCCAGGACACACCGTGACTGCCGTCGACGGCTCCACGCCTTCGCCGCCCGACTCGGCCTCCCCGCCTCGCGAAGAGGGCGTGTCGGGTCGAGGCGCCGAGATCGGTCGCGCCGTCGCAGGGGTGATTGAAGGGAAGCCAGAGGCGATTCGCCTGGCGCTCGTGACCCTTCTGGCCGAGGGCCATCTGTTGATCGAGGACGTTCCCGGTGTCGGAAAGACGATGCTGGCCAAGTCACTCGCCCGATCGCTGGACTGCACCGTGCGGCGTATCCAGTTCACGCCCGACCTGCTGCCCAGCGACATCACCGGGGTCAGCGTCTTCAACCAGGAAACGCGCGACTTCGAGTTCAGGCCTGGAGCGGTGTTCGCCAACATCGTCATCGGTGACGAGATCAACCGCGCCTCACCCAAGACCCAGTCGGCGCTTCTGGAGGCTATGGAGGAGCACCAGGTCACCGTCGACGGTTCGACCTATCCGCTCGCCACACCGTTCATGGTGGTGGCCACCCAGAACCCCATCGAGATGGAAGGCACCTACCCACTTCCTGAGGCGCAGCGCGACCGGTTCATGGCCCGGCTGTCGATGGGCTATCCCGATCACGGAGACGAGATGAGCATGCTGGCCGCTCACGGAGGCGGTCGCCCGCTGGACGACATCAAGCCAGTGGCCACGGCAGCCGACGTCGCGGGCCTCATCGATCAGGTGCGGGACCTCCATGTCAGCACCGCACTGCACCGCTACGCGGTCGATCTGGTGTCCGCTTCGCGTCGCCACCCAGACCTACGACTGGGCGCATCACCACGCGCCACCCTCCAGCTGATCCGCGCCGCCAAGGCCTCCGCTGCGCTGGACGACCGCGACTACGTCATTCCGGACGACGTCAGATCGCTCGCCGTTCCCGTTCTGGCCCACCGCCTCCTGCTCACGGCGGAGGCACAGATCGCCAGGCGCACCAGCAGCTCGGTCGTCGAGGCGCTCGTCGACAGCACACCGATCCCGGCTGCTGGGTGACATGCGCGCGGCACTTGCGGGGTTGACAGCGCGGGGACGAGCCCTGCTCGCCGCCGGCGTCACCGCGTTCATTCTCGCCGCCATGCTGAACCAGCAAGACATCATGCGCGTCGGGCTGCTCGCGACGGCCCTGCCGCTGCTCGCCGCCCTCAGCGTCGCCCGCACGCGATTTCGCCTCGCCTCCGATCGCGTCATCGAGCCTTCACGCACGCCATCGGGCGAGTCAGCGACCGTGACCGTGCGCCTGGAGAACGTCGCACACCTGCCAACGGGCTTGCTGATGGTCGAGGACGCCGTGCCTCCCGCGCTGGGCGCCCGTCCACGGTTCGTCGTCGATCGTCTTGCGCCTCGCAGCGTTCGGTCGGTGACCTACACCGTGCACGGTGACCGCCGGGGGCGATACCCGATCGGGCCATTGTCGGTGCGGCTCACCGATCCCTTCGGCTTCTGCGAGCTCGACCGTTCTTTCAGCGGTCAACGACATCTACTGGTCACGCCACGCACCGAAGACCTCCCTACCGTCCCGCTCTCGGGCGACTGGTCAGGCACCGGCGAGAGCAGAGCACGCTCGATCGCCGCAGCTGGCGAGGACGACGTGGCGGTGCGTGAATATCGTCACGGCGACGAGCTGCGCCGCGTGCACTGGCGGGCCACAGCGCGCTCTGGGGCGCTCATGGTGCGGCGCGAAGAGCAACCGTGGGAAAGCCGCGCGACGGTGATCCTTGACGACCGCGTGACGGCACACGTCGGCGAGTCGCTGTCGGGAAGCTTCGAGCGAGCTGTCGGCGCAGCTGCTTCGATCGGTCTCCACCTGTCTCATCGGGGCTACGCCGTTCGACTGGTGGCCGACGACCGCGAGGTGGCCTCAGCCAGCGCCGTCGACGACGGATCCAGCGCTGATCCGACCGGGTTGATGCTCGACGCTCTGGCCGTCGCCGAACCGTCTCGCTCCGCAAGCATCCACACGATGACCAGCACGGTGCGTCACGGCAGCGACGGTCTGATCGTGATCGTGCTCGCAACGGTGACGCTTCATGAGGCTGACCTTCTGGCACGGGCCCGCCACGGCATGGGCACCAGCATCGCGATCGCTCTCGACACCGCGTCGTGGGCCCACCGGCCACGCACCGAGGAAACCGCCGGCGCCTGGGATCTCCTTCGAGCTGCTGGCTGGGCCGTCCTTCCGCTGGCTCGGGGTGAGAGCCTGGCCGAGGTGTGGCGCCACCTCAGCTTCTCAGGTGGGTTCTCCGGTGGCACCGCCGCGTCAACGGCTCGGACGTCAGAGGTCAGCGCATGACTCCGCAGCGAGCCGTCCTGCAACAGGTCCGACCCACGCTGGCTGCGGCCGCCGCCGTGACGCTCACCGCGATGGCTCTGTCACCGACGCTCTCTGACGGCCCGTGGGTGGCATCGACACTGCTGGTGATCGCGATCACCGCGGTACTCGGCGGAGCCACCAGGGCGTTGGCTCTTCCGGGCTGGCTCGTCATCACGATTCAGGCTGTCGGACTCATCATTGTCCTGACCTGGCTCTTCGCCCGCGATGTCGCGTGGGGCGGGTTCCTTCCCGATGCCGACGTCTGGCGAGCATTCGGCGACCTCGTCAACGAGGGCAGCGTCGTGATCGAGCAAGAGGTGGCGCCAGTGAGCGTCACAGCTGGAGTGGGGTTCCTTGTCGTCGGTGGCGTCGCCCTGATCGCCTGGGCAGTGGACGCCATCGCCGTGACCAGTCGGCAAGCCACTCTCGCCGGGGTCCCGCTGCTCGCTCTCTACCTGGTGCCGGCCGCCGTGCTTCCTGATGGGGTGCCCTGGCCGCTCTTCCTGGCAGCAGGCGTGGGCTGGCTGATCTTGCTGCTCGAAGACGGACGCCTGCAGATGTCACGTTGGGGGCGGCCGATCGAGGGCAGCACCGATACCGCGGCACCATCGGTCGGTGGCACGGGTCGGCGCCTCGGTGCAGCAGCCCTTACCGTCGCGGTGATCGTGCCCGTTGTCCTTCCGAGCCTTGACGACGGCCGATTCGGGGGCGGGTCTGGCGACGGCGACGGACGGAACGGCAGCGGATCCGGATCGACCGCCGGCGAGGCGCCCGTCATCAGGGTCAATCCGATCACCGATCTGCAGCGCAACCTCACCAGAGCTGAGGACACCGAGGTTCTCTTCTACACGACCGATGCCACGACGCCCGAGTACCTCCGCATCGCCACCCTCGACCAGTTCGATGGCGAGACCTGGAAGCTGGAGGACATGCGAGCGCCCGACGACCAGCAAGCGGCGGCCGGGTTGCCGCTGCCCCCCGGCCTCTCCGACAGCGTCGCCCGAACCACAGTGACCTACGACATCACAGTGGGGGCGTTGGACACTCCAAGACTCCCGCTGCCCTACCCGGTGTCGTCGGTGGCGATCGACGGTGACTGGCGGTGGGACGAACAGACCTTCGACGTCTTCAGCCCGGTAGAGAACGGGTCAGCCTTCAACCAGACCTACCGCGCCAACGTGCTCGACCTGGAGCCGACCGCGGCCCAGCTTCAGGCTGCTCCCCCCGCCAGCCAGTCGTTGAACGGGCTGTTGGCACTGCCCAGCGACGTCGACGAGCTGCTGACGCCGCTGGCAGCAACCGTCACCGGCGACGCCACCACCGACTACGACCGGGCGCTCGCCCTGCAGAACTGGTTCCTCACCGACTTCGACTACAGCACAGACACGGTGGAGGGGAATGGAACCGACGCACTGGAAGGCTTCTTGCGCGACCGCAGCGGCTACTGCGAGCAGTTCTCGGCCACGATGGCGTTGATGGCCCGCACACTGGGGATTCCCTCCCGCGTCCAAGTGGGCTTCACACCCGGCGAGAAGGTGGAAGGCGAGGGAGACGCCGATCGTGAGACGTGGCTCGTCACGGTCCACGACGCGCACGCCTGGCCCGAGCTGTGGTTCGAGGGCGTCGGATGGGTGCGCTTCGAACCCACTCCCGGCGGTGGCGACGGAAGCGCTGCGCCGGGCTACGCACCGCCGCCAGCGGCACCCGGCGGTGGGCGGGCCGGACAGGGCGACGACGGCCGCGGCGGCGGTGTGGTGCTGCGTCGCGGCGGTGGCGAGATCGGCAATCGGGGCGGCAGTCCCAACGACCTCCTCGAAGTACTCGAAGCCAACCGTGGGCGGGGCGAGTTCGGTACGTCCGCGCTCACCGAGAGCACTTCCGATGAGAGCTCAGCGGTCTGGCTCTGGCTGCTGATGATGGCGACGGCAGCTGCTGTCGCTGCGGCACCGAAGGCGGCCGCCGTCACGGTGCATCGGCGACGCTGGGCAGGCATCGCCTCGCCAGATGGCGCCGTCGCTGCCGCTTGGGCCGACGTTCTTGACGCGGCGGCCGACGTCGACCTGCGGGCCGCCCCCACCGAGACGCCGCGCGACCTGGCGACCCGACTTCCGGCGCGAGGGCGCCTCACGAGCGGCCCTGCCGCTGATCTCCGACAGCTGGCCACCTGGGTGGAGTTGTCGATGTACCGCGACTCCGTCGGTGCGGCCGCCTCGCCCCCGAGTATCAAGCTCATGGCCGAGGGAATCCGCGTCGATCTGCTTGGGGGTCTCTCGACTCGCGATCGTCGACTCGCCACCTGGTGGCCGGCATCTGGCCGGGTCGCATTGGCCCTCGGGTGGAACCGGGCGTCGGAGTGGGCATCGGGCGCGTGGGCCCGGATCGTCCGCAGGATGAGCTGGCGACCGGCACGCAGCCACTAGTGGCGAAGGGCCTGCTGGCCCAAGGGCGAAGGGGCTTACTGCTCGCCGTCGCGGCGGCGTTCCCAGCGCTCCTCGATACGCGTCATGAACCCAGAGCGCTGGGGGCTCTTCGCATCTGATGGCTTGGGCGTTGCCGACTGCGTCGACGCATCGCTCTGCCAACCAGTGCTGGCCAGCCACCCGCCACCGAGCATGACCAGGAAGCCGGCAACCCCCAGGGGCCACGCCGATGCGACGCCGGCCACGAGAAGTGCCATCCCGCCGGCGACTCCAAGAACACCCAGCAGGAGCCGGTGCCTGGATCGCAGCGAACGACCGCTGCCGCGCAGTGTCGAGGCCAACTTGGGATCGTCAGCGTAGAGCTGTCGTTCCATCTGCTCGAGCAGGCGCTGCTCGTGCTCAGAGAGCGGCATGGCCTCCTCCTTGCTGCGCTACCACGACCGTTCCCAGAAGACGCTGGGGACGAGAGTGCTGGGTGGGCACTCCCCTACAGAATAGGTCCCCCGGCGCGCTTGCGAAACTCCACCGGTCGATCCGCGGCGAACTGTCACCGATTATTCATCGGCATGGCACAGAGTCGTCTGGAGCAATCGCCGTTGATCATGGGTCTGGCAGCTCAACGAGGCTGGCCGGGCGCACCACGCCTCGACCGAAGCGGTCAGCGGCCCGATCGGCCGCCCGCTCCGCCTCTCGCCAGGCTTCTGGCCGCTCATCGAAGGTGAGCTGGTGGGCAACGGTCGACCCGTCGACGAGACCTTCGACGCGGACTCCCACCAGCCGCAGCCGAGCCCGGTCGAGGCCCAGTGCGTCGAACAGGGCGACCGCGGTGGCGTAGATGTCGCGGGCGACATCGGTGGGATGCGCCAAGGTGCGCGAACGAGAGATGGTGGTGAAGTCGGCGAATCTCACCTTGATCGCGATGGTACGGCCGGCCAGCGCTTTGGCACGCAGCTGCCGAGCCACCGACTGCGAGAGGGCCAGCAGCTCGCGGCGGACCACGTCGCCGTCGTCGACGTCGGCCTCGAAGGTGCGGTCGCGGCTGACGCTCTTCTCCGGGGTGTCAGGCACCACCGCTCGTTCGTCGCGGCCCCACGCCAACTGCCACAGATGGCGACCGGCAGCAGCTCCGAGCGCCCGCTCGAGGGTGCCGACGGGAGTGTTCGCAAGGTCAGCAACGGTGCGGAGCCCCAGTCGGTGGAGGGCCTCTTCGGTCTTGTCGCCGACACCCCAAAGCGCGCCGATCTGGAGCGGGTGCAGGAAGTCGATGACGCGGTCGGCCGGCACCACCAGCAGCCCATCGGGCTTGCACCGCCCAGACGCGAGCTTGGCCACGAACTTGGTCGATGCCACCCCGACCGAGCAGGTGATGCCCTGTTCATCGTGAACCCTGGTGCGGATCAGCTCGCCGATCTGCGACGGCGAGCCGAGTCTGCGCAGTGCGCCGCCGACATCGAGGAACGCCTCGTCGAGGCTGAGCGGCTCGAAGGACGGGGTGATGGAGCCGAAGATTGCCATCACACCCGCCGAGATCCGGGAGTAGTCGTCGTGGTGAGGAGGCAGGAAGGTGGCGTTCGGGCAGAGTCGGCGTGCCCGCGAGGTCGGCATGGCGGAGTGGACCCCGAGGGCACGTGCCTCATAGGTGGCCGACAGGACGACGCCACGCGTGCCACCACCAGCGACGACAACAGGGGTTCCCACCAAGTCGGGGTGACGGAGCAGCTCGACCGAGGCGTAGAAGGCGTCCATGTCGACGTGCAAGATGTGGCAGCCGGTGTCGTCGCCCCGCGAAGAGGACGAGGGTGTGGAAAGCGAGGGCGAACCCCCGGAGGCGGCGCGACCGAGCTGCTGCTTGCTCATCGGATGCTCACCTCAATCTGCGGGACGCGGAACTGATGACGGTGACGGTGATCAGGCTCATTGTCTCCCCTATCCCCCTGAGCTCCCAGGACTGGAGTGCCACAGCTTGCGAGGGGGGGTTCCCTTGTTGACGTCGTCACCAGCCGGGCGCACGTCGGCGTAGGGCGACTGACGGAAGCCGCTGGGGTGCACCAGGATCCGCCGTCGGCCCATACCCCCTGCCGTATGGACGGCCGGAGCATCGTGAGCCGGCCCGGCTGGTGCCACGACGTCGTCCGCCCCGAACCCCAGTGGCGGCGTATCGAGCACCTCGTGAACAGCATCGACGCCACTTCGCTGCCACAGGTCGTACAGGCCGGCGAGTTCCCAACACCCCGTGGCGCGCAACGACACCCCTCGCGGGCCGGTCCGTCGCACCTCGCCCCGAATCAGCAGCAACCACGAGTGGAAGAGCGTTGCGGCGTACGGCCCCTGGGCATCTTCGAAGAAGGTGGCGTCGACTGGGCCCATGGCGTCGTCGAGCGTCACGAAGACGACCCGTCGCCCTGAGCGGATCGGTGGTGTCTGGGTGGCCACCTTGACGCCGGCCACCAGTACCTCACTGCGCGAGCGACAGCTGAGCAGCCGGTGGGAGCGGACGACCTCGAGGGCACGGAGCAACGGTGTGTAGAAGTCGATGACATGACGGCTGGCGTCCAGGCCGAGGACGTCGAGCTCGGCTCTGACCTGTTCGGCACCGGTCATCTCGGGAAGGCCAGAGGGGACCACCTGCTCGTCGGAGGGCCCAAGAGCGAGGGAGAGCTGGGTGTCGGGCCGGATCGCCCCACTGGTCTTGGCCCCGCTGGTCTTGGCGCGGCGCGCTGCTGGCATCGCTGTCCATCGGTCGAGCTCGGCCACTTGGAGCAGCAGGTCGCGACGGGTGATCCGTCGACGCGCTGATGAGGTGGGAAGGGTGAGATCGATGCCGTGCAAGGTGTCGAAAGCCCCAGCGAGCACGAGACGTTCAGCGACCGGGCGCGCGACCGAGGCCCGGTGCCAGAAGTCAGTGAGCGAGCGGAACGGTTGTCCGGCAATGATGCGCTCGACCTCGGCGTCACTGATGCCCTTGACCTCGGCGAGGGCGATCCGGATGCCGTAGCCCTGAGCATCCGGCAGCGTCGGTTCGAGCGTGCGCGGTGGTGGGGTGGTGGTGTGCACCTCGACCCGTTCGACCCGATAGCCGGCCTGCGAGGCGTTGACGTCGAGCGGCAGCACGGTGACCCCGAACTGGCGGGCGTCGTCGAGGATCAGCCGCTTGGGGTACATGCCCGGATCGTGGGTCAGGACGCCGGCCAGGAAGCTGGCGGTGTGGTGCGCCTTCAACCATGCCGACTGGTAGGTGGGCAGTGCGAACGCGGCGGCATGGGCTTTGCAGAACCCGAAGGAGGCGAAAGCCCGGAGTACCTCCCAGATGCGTTCGATCGTGGCGAGGTCGTAATCACGAGACCGGGCGTGGCGGTAGAACCACTCACGGGTCTCGGCCTGACCATCCGGATCGCCGAGCGCGCGGCGTTTCTCGTCGCCTTCGGCGCGGGTGCACCCGGTGATCACGTGCAGGATGTCGATGACCTGTTCGTGGAAGACCACCACCCCATAGGTGGGGCGCAGCACCGGTCTGAGGTCGGGGTGCAGGTACTGCGGTTCGGCCCAACCGTGTCGCGCGCGCAGGAAGGGTCTGACCATGTCGGACTTCACCGGCCCCGGTCGAAAGAGCGAGATATCGATGATGAGGTCCTCAAAGGTCTCAGGGGCGAACTTGCCCACCAGTTCTCGCTGCCCTGGGGACTCGATCTGAAAACACCCGAGAGTGTGAGTGGAACGGATCAGGTCGAAGGTTGCCGGATCGTCGAAAGGCACGGTGTCGATGTCTGGACGGCTTTGCGGGCCGTCGACTCGCTCGATCTCGTCGAGTGCATACGCCATCGCCGACTGCATGCGGATGCCGAGGACGTCGAGCTTGAGCAGACCGAGATGCTCGACGTCGTCCTTGTCGAACTGGCTCATGGCAAATCCCATGGCGCTCTGCTCGACGGGAGTGCGATCGAGCAGAGTGGCGTCAGAGAGCAGAACACCACAGGGATGCAGTGCGAGGTGGCGCGGCAGACCGTCGAGTCGCTCGACGAGAGAGAAGAGCAACCCCATGCGTGGATCGTCGGCGAGCCGGCTGGCACGCAGTTCGGGCAGCTCGCGCAAGGCGTTCTGCGCATCCTTGGCACGAATGTGCGGAAACGCCTTGGCGACCGCATCGATCTCAGAGGGCGGCAGCCCGAGTGCTGCACCAACGTCGCGGATCGCGTGCCGGACCCGGTACGTGTCGGCCATCGAGACACAAGCGACGCGGTCGGTGCCGAAGCGTTCGAAGATGCGGGTGTATATCTCGGGGCGCCGCGCGGACTCGACGTCGACGTCGATGTCGGGCAATGCCTGCCGGAGCGGGGAGAGAAAACGCTCGAAGAGCAGGTCGTGCCGCACCGGGTCGACTCCAGAGATACCGAGCAGGTAGGTGACCAGCGAACCGGCGCCAGAGCCGCGAGCCGCAACCCGCACGTGCATCGAGCGGATGAGGTCGACGACATCGGCAACGGTAAGGAAGTAGGTGGCGTAACCGAGACTGGCAATGATGCTGAGCTCGTGCTCGAGGCGGCCACGCACATCGGCGGCGGCTCGACCCCCGACTGGCAGTGCGCGAGCCGACCAGCCGACGTCGCAGCGCTCGCGCAGCACCGCGTCCGGTGCGCGTCCAGCGGCAGCCGCACCCGGATCGACCACCTCGAGCTCGGGAAAGTGCACCGAGCCGAGCCCTAGGTCGACTGCTGGGTCGAGGACGCACTGCTGGGCGAGCCGATCGGTGGCGGTGAGCAGGGCCCGGACGGTGGACCGTTCGGTACCGACACCGGAGAGTCGCGCAACCTCAGCGGCGATCTCGGTCATCTGCGCCGACGACTTCAGGTAGCCCTCACCGGTACGCCGGTCGAGGTGCCGGATGTCGAGGGGAACGAGTTGGCGGGCGGCATCGAGCACGTCGGCGACCGGGGCGTCCTCGCGGCGGGCGTACCGCACCGCGTTGGTGAGGACGACGCCCGCCTGCTGCTCGTGCGCCCAGCCGAGCATGTGGCCGGCGAACGGCGCTGAGCGTCCGGCCGAGTCAGCGCCCCGGTGATTGACCACCTCGCACCGCAGTACCGGGACACGGGCCTGCCACTGCCGCCACACCTGCGTCGCGAGGTCGGGGCGACGTCTGGCCAGCATGCGACCGAGGTCGGAGTCGGGACCGAGCATGACCACGAGCGAACCCGGTGCGGCGTACTCGCCGATGAGGTCGATGTCGACGGTGGGGCGCCCACGCTCACCGGTGAGATCGGCCCTGGCATGCGCAGCAGAGACCAGCCGACAGAGCGCTGCCCACCCCTGCGGCCCGCGGGCCAGCACGGTGACCCTCGGCAGTCGCTGGTCGAGGGTGCGACCGCCGCGCACCGGGGTACGGCGGGGCCGGGCGGGGGCGTGCCCTGGGGTCGGCGGTGGCGCGACGGCCAGGTTGGTGCCGAAGACCGGAGCGATACCAGCAGCCAGAGCGGCGCGGGCAAAGCGCACTGCGCCACGTACTCCGTCGCGGTCGGTCAGACCGAGGGTCGTGAGCCCGCGGTCGGCGGCGACGGAGACGAGCGCCTCTGGGCTGGAGGCACCGTGGCGCAACGACCAGCCGGAGGCGACATGCAGATGCGGAAAGGAGGAAGAAGTCACCGAGAGCGGGACCGAACAAGGTGTGGGTGGTCAGTGGACAAGACGCTCAGCTCACCCGGGGCAGCGCGGTCTGGTGGGGAACACCGACAGTTGTCTCGGCGAGGGCGAGGAACGTCTCGACATCGCGGAGCAGGTCGTCGGCCTCGCGAGACGTGACGGCGTCCAAACCAGCCTCGGCCGCCGACCGCTTGCCAGCCCCGGCGGCGAAGAAGGCGGCCCACTCCGCGAGCTCTGGTGCGGCCTGGGCGAGCAAGTCCCAGGCGCTCCGCGGACCGCGGCGCCCAGTTGGGCGGGCGCGCGTGGCCAACACCGCCGCGGCGGCGCGCAAGGCCGCCAGATGAGCGACGGCATAGCGTCGGCTGGAACGTGACTCAAGGACAGCCTCGGTGAGCCCACGCTGTGCAGCGGCGAGCAGGTCAAGGACGGCGGCCGAAGAGCCTCGGGGGGTGCCGGTGGCCGAGGTTGAGCCCCGAACAGAGGCGGGAGATGAGGTGGCGGGCATGGGGTGCATCCCTTCGTGCGGGTCGGGTCGTGCGAGGGGCTAGTCGTAGATCGCGTGCAGTGACCACCGCTCGGGGGCTGGAGCCTCCGTGGGGCCGACATCCACCAGGTGGTCGACTTCCAGACAGAGGTCGAAGACACCGGTCTGTGCACCTCGACATGCCTCGACCCGCCAGATCCATCGCTCAGGATCAGGAGGGCCACTGGTCGTGGAGTGGGGCTCTTCTCGCTGTGGGTGCGGAGCGACGCGACGCCACCACGCCCCGGTCTCGACCCAGTGCGCCAAGACCGTGCCGACGACATACCGTCGGCCGCGCCACCGGAAGGCGAGCGGCGCCACTGCAGCGTTGTCAGACTGCGACATCGGCGTCAACGACTCGATCGACTCATCGATCCGGCGCATCGCTCACCTCTCTCAGCGAAGGAAGCGGTCGACGGGGTGGCGAGGGTCGAAGTCACCACCCCGTCGACCGGTTCAGGTCTCCGGAAGAAGGTTCAGGCGGCCTCGAGGGTCGAGGTCGAGACCACGGAAGACTTCCGGTATTCGAACATGTGTTCGAATACCGTCCAGTAAACCCCTCTTGGTGGCCGGGGTCAACCCCTCCTGTTCGACGCGCTCTAGGGTCGACCCATGCCCGCGCACGACCGACCCCCGCCAGCACCTCCAGCCTCCCCGGCACTGGTCACCCTGCATGTCTGGACCGTGCCCACCGCCGGCATCGCCCCCGCCATCGCCCGGCTGGCCGTCGACCGGTTCCGCCTGCGTGGGTACCCGGGGCTCACCTTCGCCAAGCTCCTCGGCACCGGTAGCGGACAGACCTTCGCCCCTCAGGACGCCGACCCCCACCACTGGGCGCTGCTCACCTGCTGGGACTCCCCCCACGCGGCCGCCACGCTCGAGCGGTCGAGAGTCATTCGGCGCTGGGACGCCGCAGCCACTGAGCGCCTTCGCCTCACGATGACACCGATCTCCAGCATCGGCCGGTGGTCCAAGCGCCAACCCTTCGGCGGTGCCAAACCCCCCTCCCCCGGCAGTGCTGACCCGGCGACAGACCCACCCATCGCGTCGATCACTCGCGCCCGCATCAGACCCCGCCAGCTGCCCGCCTTCTGGAGAGCCGTCCCCGACGTGGTCGCCGACCTTCCCCAGACCGACGGCCTGCTCTGGTCGAAGGGGATCGGCGAGGCTCCGATCGGCTTGCAGGGCACGTTCAGCGTGTGGCGCAACACCGAGGCGCTCCAACGGTTCGCGCACCGGTCAGCCGGCCACCGCGAGGCCATCAAGCGCACCCGCGACACGCAGTGGTTCGCCGAAGAGCTCTTCGCGCGCTTCACCGTCGACGACGTCGACGGAACGATCGACGGCGCTCCTCTCCCGGTGCCTCCATGGCCGAGCTGATCCCGCTCGTCTTCACGAGCGGCTGGGCCAGCGGTATCAACCCCTACCTCGTGGTGCTGCTGACCGGCGTTGCCGGACGACTGGGTGATGCGCCCGTCCCGGACGCCTTCATGCGCACCGACGTCCTCATCGCCGCCGCTGTGCTCACGGCGATCGACTTCCTCGTCGACAAGACCGCCTACCTCGACTCCACCTGGGACGCCGTCAACACCGCCATCCGCCCCACTGCCGCCGTCGCCCTGTCGCTGCTGATCTCCGGCGACGCCAGCACCCTGCAGCAGGCAGTCCTGGCCGCTCTTGGAGGCAGCACAGCCATAGCGGCACATCTCACCAAGGCGGGTACGCGGGTCGCCGTCAACACGTCGCCCGAACCGGTCAGCAACATCATCGTGAGCCTGCTCGAAGACGTGGCTGTCGTTGTCGTCACCGTGCTCGCGTTCGTTGCTCCCTGGGTCGCGGCCGCACTTGCGCTGGTGCTGCTCATCCTGGGAGTTGTGGTGGTCGTCGTCTTCTGGAGAGCCATCGCCCGATACCGTCGCTCTCGACAAAGACGCCGAACACCTGAGGAACCATGAGTCTGCGCACGTACACGGGGCCATCCCCCACTGAGCCAGCCGCGCCGTCGGCCGTTGCTCTGGGGTGGCTCCTCGCGGTCGCGACCATCGGCCTCCAGATCGCGTTCCCCCTCGTCGGTGACGCCAGTCGCGCCACGCTTGCGGCCGTCACCGTGGTGGTCTTCTACCTCGCATCAGCGGTGCACGCCACCGCGTATCACCGCTGGCGCGGCTTCATCGTCGTTGCGCTGCTGGTTCCCGCGATCGGCTGGGGCGCCGAGCGGGTCGGTTCCACGACGGGCATCCCCTTCGGCGAGTACGAGTACACCGATGCCCTGGGGCCGCTGATCGGCGGCGTGCCTCTGGTCGTTCCCCTGGCCTGGGCCATGATGGGCTACCCCGCGTACGTCGCGGCGTCGACCGTGCTCGTGCGGGCTCGCTGGCTGCTTCCGGTGGTCACCGCCTGGTCGCTGATGGCGTGGGACTTCTTCCTCGACCCGATGATGGTCGAGCTCGGAGCCTGGCGGTGGACGACCACCTCGCCCGATCTGCCGGGCATCGCCGACATCCCGGTGACCAACTACGCGGGATGGTTCGGGGTGGGTCTCGTGATCGGCCTCGTGCTGCTGATGATTCCGGCGCGACGCGCCTCGCCGGCACAGCCCGCAGCGCTCTACCTCTGGGTCTACTTCTCATCGGTCCTGGGCAGCGCGGTCTTCTTCGACAGGCCCGGTTCGGCGATCATCGGCGGGGTGGCGATGGGCCTTGTGGCGGTCCCCCTCGTCTGGCGGCTCTGGGTCGACCGCGGATGACTCGCGGACGCCGCGCCGCGCACGTCGTCGTAGCGGTCGGGTCAGCCCTGGCGACGGCCGGCTCGGTGCACAGCTGGTGGAACCTGCGGCAGCTGCGCGTGCTGCCGCGCGCGGACCGACCGGGTGGGGCGACCGTCTCGGTCCTGGTTCCGGCTCGTGATGAAGCCGGTGTCATCGGCCACTGTCTGACGTCGTTGCGCGCGCAGGTGGGCGTCCCCGATCTTGAGATCTTGGTCCTCGACGACCGATCGAGCGACGGCACCGGCGACGTCGTCGCCCACCACGTCAACGGCGAACATGTGCGGCTGATCTCGTCAGACGCCGAGCCGCCCTCGGGTTGGCTGGGCAAGACCTGGGCCTGCCATCGGCTGGCCGCTGAGGCCTCAGGGGATGTCCTGGTCTTCGTCGACGCCGACGTCACCCTCGCGCCCGATGCCCTCCTTCGCATGGTGTCGTTGCTCGCTGAGGGCGAGGTCGACGCAGTCAGCCCCTACCCGCGGCAGATCTCCCTCAGCTTGGCCGAGCGGCTGATTCAGCCATTGCTGCAGTGGTCATGGGCAACCCTGCTGCCGCTGGGGCTGGCCGAGCGCAGCACGCGGCAGTCGCTGGTGGCCGCCAACGGCCAGGTGCTGGCAATCACGCGTGATGCCTACGACGAGGCCGGAGGGCATGAACCCATCCGCGACCAGGTGATCGACGATGTCGCGCTCTTTCAAAGGCTCAAAGCCGTTGGGCGCCGCGGCGCTCTGGCTGACGGAACCGACGTCGCCACGTGCCGCATGTACGACGGCTGGCCCGAGCTGCGCGACGGGTACACGAAGTCGTTGTGGTCGGCCACCGGGTCGCCCATGGGGGCGGCTGGGGTCGTTGCGCTGCTGGGTCTTGCCTATGTGGCACCCCCGGTGGCGGCCATCTTCGGCTCGCGCATCGGGGCAGTCGGCTACCTCGGCGCCGTCGGTGGCCGCGCTCTCGTCGCGCACCGGGTGGGTGGCCGGGTGTGGCCCGACTCGCTGCTGCATCCGGCGTCCGTCGTGGGTTTCGGCTACCTGACAGCGCGTTCGTGGGTCGGGCGGCGGCGCGGCACACTCACCTGGAAGTCGCGCCCCCTGCCGTAGACCCTCGCAACGCGTGACTTGAGTGACGCTATGGCCTCACCCAGCTCACGCATTGCGGCCAGGGCTCACGGGGTCGCGACGACCTGCAGGGTTGCGAGCGTCGGGTCGGCGGCGTAGCGCACCTGGGTGCCGTCCGCCATCGCGTCTCGCAGTCCCTCAACGGCGGCAACGGTGATGCGCTCGCCTGGGGCGAGTACCGGGATTCCGGGTGGGTACGGAGCAACCAGCTCGGCAGACACCTGACCGATCGCTGCTTCGGCCGAAACCGTCTCGTGCTCGGCGAAGTACGCGTCGCGTGGCGACAGCACGACATCGGGCTCGACGGTCCACGAGATCGACGACAGCACCGGACGAGGCGCCGTGCGTTGGCGTTCGACCGACGCGATGACTCCGTCGACGAACTGGTCGACCGATCCCTGATCGTCGTTGATCGAGATGATCGGCACGACGGTGTCGCGATCGGCGAGCTCGATGGGCATGCCCAGCGCGACAAGGTCTTCCTCGACGGCTAGGCCGGTCGCCCCTGTTCCCGAGACGTTGATCGCAAGCTTGACGCGGTCGAGGATCACAGACCGTTCGACGACGTCGTCAAGCAGCACCACCCCAGGCACCTGGCGCAGCCGGTCCCGGGCGTGGTCGACAATGCGCAGCAGGTGGCCGAGGAGCCTCTCACCATCACGCTCCATCAGCGCCCTGGCGGCATCTGCGCTCGCGGCGATCGTGCCGGACGGGCTTGTGGTGGCGGTGGCATCGAAGGCCCGGTCAAGCCGGTGCGCGTCGATGCGCTCAGTGCGGGCAACGACGATTGCCGCCTGTGTGTACGCGGGCAGCGTCTTGTGTGCGCTGGTCACCAAGGCATCGGCGCCCGCCTGGATCGCGTGACGCGGCAGGTCGGGGTGGAAGCCGAAGTAGGCTCCCCACGCCTGGTCGACCACCAACGGGACGCCGTGGGCGTGAGCCACGGAGGCGTGCGCCGCCACGTCTGAGACCGTTCCGACGTAGGTCGGCTCGACGAGGAAGACCGCCTTCGCCTCCGGGTGCTCGACCAGCGCCCGCTCGACCCGTTCGACCGGCACGTGGGTCGGCAGCCCCGTCGTGGGATCGACGTCGGGTCGCACCCACACCGGCGTGACGCCGGCGAGCACCATCCCGAGCAGCAACGAGCGGTGCAGCGTCCGTGTGACGACCACCGTGTCGCCAGGGCGACAGAGCGCCATCATCAGGGTCTGGTTGCCATGGGTCGACCCGCCCACCGAGATGCGACCCCAGTCAGCACCCCATGCCCGCGCCAACCGTCGATCCGCCTCGGCGATCGCGCCGGCCTGCTGCCGGATCGTGTCCACGCCCCCGTAGAGGGGGATGTCATCGCGGACGACCGGGCCGACCAGGTCAAGGCGCTGTTTGTGCCCGGGCGTTCCGAAGGGCACCGGACCAGCCGCCCGGTAGGAGAGCCAGCCGTCGAGCAGTGGTGCGTCGCCGCGCAGACCCAGCGGGTCGTCAGGGTTGGTCATGACCGCGACACTAGCCACCCGTACGCTCCCGACGTGGCTTCGGTGGTGGTGGTGGGCGCGGGCATGGGCGGCATGGCTGCCGCTGCTCGGCTGTCCGCGCAGGGGCACATCGTCACCGTTGTCGAGCAGGCGGAGCGGGCAGGCGGCAAGCTTCAGACGTATCGACGCGACGGCTTCGCGTTCGACACCGGCCCGTCGCTCTTGACGCTGCCCGCCGTCTACCGCGACCTCTTCCTCAAGACACCGATCCGTCGCAAGGGAGCCTCGCTTGAGGAGAACGTCGACCTTCGTGGTCTCGACCCGGCCTTCGGCTACCGCTGGGCTGATGGCGCCACGGCCGTGCTGCCCGGCAGCAACAGCAACCGGGTGGCCGCTGCACTGGGCGCGGCTCTCGGGGGTCGGCCGGGCGGGACTGGCAACGCTTCAGCCGGCGGTCTGCCGATCTCTGGGCGGCCACTCGAGTCCCGTTCCTCGAGTCACCTCTGTCGGGACCACGCGACCTGCTGCCGCACCTACGCAAGTGGTCAGACCTGCGCACCGTGGCCCCGTGGAAGTCGTTGCGCGGACTGGGCAACGAGTACTTCGACGACCCTCGCCTGGTCACACTTCTCGACCGCTACGCCACCTATACCGGCTCAGACCCTCGAAAGGCGCCGGCCGCTCTCGCGGTGATTCCGTTCGTCGAACAGACCTTCGGCGCCTGGCACATCGGCGGAGGTGTCGGAGGGCTCGCGGACGCCCTCCACCAACGGTGCCTCGACCGAGGCATCACCTTCCGATTCGGCGCCGACGTCGCGGCAGTGCGTACCGAGGGGGGACGCGCCAGCGGCGTGACGCTGACAGGCGGCGAGCCAATCGACGCCGATGTCGTGGTGTCGGATGCCGATGCCACGAGCCTCTACGAACACCTCGTGAGCGAACCAGCCGGACGCGCCCCGCTGAAGAAGCTGCGCAAGGCCACGCCGTCGTTGGCCGGCTTCGTCATGTTGTTGGCTCTCCGTGGACGCACGCCCGAGCTGCAGCACCACAACGTGCTCTTCCCTGCCGACTACGACGCTGAGTTCGACGCCATCTTCGGGCGGGCACCGCGCCCTGTCGACGACCCCACCGTCTACGTCTGCGCCCCTGACGACCCCTTGATGCGTCCTGATGGCCACGAGGCGTGGTTCGTGCTCGTCAATGCACCCCGCCACGACCCAGAGCACGGCGTCGACTGGGCCGACCCCACCGTTGTCGAGGGGTATCGCGAGCACGTGCTCGACGTCCTCGCGGCCCGCGGCCACGACATCCGACCACGACTGCTCTGGACCGAGACGCGCACACCTGCTGACCTCGAGCGCACCACACGCTCGCCAGGTGGCTCGATCTACGGCACCTCGAGCAACGGCACCAGGGCGGCGTTCCTCAGGGCGGCCAACCGCTCCCCCATCCCCGGGCTCTTCCTCGTCGGAGGCTCGGCGCACCCCGGCGGTGGACTGCCCCTGGTGGGCATGTCGGCGGCGATCGTGGCCGACCTCATCGGCCCGGCCTGAGCGCCGACTGTGGAGACGCAGTTCCACATTCTGGAACCGGTCTCGGGCTGCAGGTCTCGCCACGCGCCGATAGCCTCTTGATCATGCCCTCGCAGCCCTCACCGTTGGACGCCGAAGATCTCCGGATCCGCGTGCACAAGGAGCTCGAGACCTTCCTGGAAACCCAGCAGCCGGTGCTGGACGCCGTCGGGGACGAGCTGCTGCCGATCCTGGACGCCGCCCGCTCACTTCTGGCCGGGGGCAAACGACTGCGGCCAGCTTTTGCCTACTGGGGGTGGCGCGGGGCGGGGGGCGACGACTGTCCCGAGATCGTGCGGGCCGTTGCTGCCCTCGAGTTCCTGCAGGCCTGTGCGCTCATTCATGACGACGTCATGGACGACTCCGACACCAGACGCGGCCAGCCAAGTGCCCACCGCAAGTTCGCGGGTCTCCACCGTACGGCGCAGTGGTCGGGGTCACCTGACTCGTTCGGGACCGGCGCCGCGATTCTGCTGGGCGACCTCACCCTGACGTGGGCCGACGAGATGCTGTTCTCGTCGCCGCTCCCCCAGGAGGCCCTCGTGCGTGCCAAGCCGGTCTACGACCGCATGCGCACCGAGCTGATGGCGGGCCAGTACCTCGACCTGCTCGAACAAGCCAGGGGCGGCGGCTCGGTCGAACGCGCGCTGCGCGTCGCTCGGTACAAGGCGGCCAAGTACACGGTCGAGGGCCCACTGCACCTCGGTGCCACGTTGGCCGGCGCCCCGCCAGAGCTGCTCACGGCCTACAGCGCCTACGGCATCCCACTCGGTGAGGCCTTCCAGCTGCGCGACGACGTGCTCGGCGTCTTCGGTGATCCGCAGGTCACCGGAAAGCCGGCCGGCGACGACCTGCGCGAGGGCAAGCGGACAGTGCTGGTGGCGGTCGCCGAAGAGCGCAGCACGCCGTCTCAGCAGGCCACGCTGCACCGCCACCTCGGCGACCCGCACCTCACCGCCGAGGGCGTCGACAACCTTCGATCGCTGATCGAGGAGACCGGGGCTCTCTCCTTCGTCGAAGAGCTCATCGTCAGTCTCGTCGACCAGTCGCACCGCGCCCTCGACTCGCTGCCACAGCCGGCACACGGCGTGCTCGACGATCTCACCTACGCCGCCACCCGGCGCGCGGAGTAGCTGCCATGCGCACGGTCAAAGGGCGCACTGACCACGTCGTCGTCATCGGCGCCGGTCTCGCCGGCTTGTCTGCGGCCCTGCGTCTGGCGGGCTCGGGTCGTCGCGTCACGATGCTCGAGCGACAATCAGTGCCCGGCGGACGTGCCGGTGTCATCGCTGACGGCGGATACCGCTTCGACAACGGTCCAACCGTTCTCACCATGCCCGACCTGATCGCTGACGCCTTCGACTGCGTCGGCGAAGACATGTCCGACTGGCTGACGCTGCGCCCGATCGACCCGCTCTACCGCGCCTGGTACGCCGACGGTTCCTCGTTGGACGTGAAGTCCGACCCGGCTGCGATGGTCGAGGAGATCCGCCGGGTGTGCGGCCCCGACGAGGCTTCCGGCTACGAGCGCTACGTCGAGTTCGTGACTGAGCTCTACCGCTACGAGATGGCCGACTTCATCGACCGCAACATCGACTCCCCGTTCGACTTGCTCACACCCAACCTCGCACGTCTCGCAGGTCTGGGCGGCTTCCGTCGCATGGCGCCGAAGGTCGAGCAGTACCTCAAGGATCCTCGCACACAGCGCGTTCTCTCCTTCCAGGCCATGTACGCAGGAATGTCGCCCTTCGACGCCTTGGCCCTCTACTGCGTCATCGCCTACATGGACTCGGTGGCAGGCGTCTACGCGCCCGACGGCGGCATGCACGCCGTCCCGGAAGCCATGGCAGCGGCCGCCACCAAGCATGGCGTCGACATCCGCTACAGCACCGATGCCGTCCACATTGAACGACGGGGTGCGCGCGCCGTGGCGGTCCACACCGGCGACGGCGAACGGATCCCGTGCGACGCCGTTGTGGTCAACCCCGATCTGCCCGTCGCGATGCGCGAGCTGATGGGCGAAGAGCCATGGTCGGTACGTCGGCTGCGCTACTCACCATCATGCTTCCTGATGCTGGCCGGCTCGTCGCAGTCCTACTCCAAGGTCGTCCACCACAACATCCACTTCGGACGCTCGTGGCGAGGCGTGTTCGACGAGCTGATCGACCGTGGTGAGCTCATGAGCGACCCGAGCTTCCTGGTCTCGAATCCCGACGCACTCCGACCCATCACTCGCTCCCGACGGACGCGAGATCTTCTACGTCTTCTTCCCCACACCGAACACGTCAGCCGACATCGACTGGGCCCAGGAACGCGAGGGATACCGCGACCACGTCCTCTCGATCCTGGAGGAGCGCGGCTATGTCGGCTTCGGCGACGCCATCGAGGTCGAACACATCATCGACCCCACGGACTGGGAGCGTCAGGGCATGGCCGACGGCTCACCCTTCGCGTCGGCCCACTCGTTCCTGCAAACCGGACCGTTCCGCCCCAAGAACTCTGGGGCGACAACATCGTGTTCGCCGGCTCCGGGACGACACCGGGCGTCGGCGTCCCGATGGTGCTGATTTCCGGACGCCTTGCGGCTGAGCGCATCACCGGGCCTGACCCCTCGTACCGCTCACGAGCCATGCGCTGACGTCACGCAGGTCTCACCACGTCGGCAGGTCGGTCTCCGGTCCATCGCCCACGAGCAGAACCGCCGCCTGGAACTTGTCGTACTGCCAGGCGATGCAGGCATCCTGGAAGATCTCGATGGCCATCTCGAAGCTGTCCGGATCTGCGTCGGCGAAGGTGCCCCAGCCGTCCCAGCACACCAGCAGACCGTTCGGCTCGTCCAGGTCGAGGGCACGCAGGTGCTGGTCGAGGACGTCCCACGAACCAACCCCAAGGCCCGACAGGTCGAAGGCCTCCGCCAGCGCATTCACAAAACCCGCGCGGTCGCGAGCGTTGGTTGTGTCGAGCGCCACCGCGTGCCATTGATGCTCGAGCGCATCCCGTCGCACCGGGCCGACGTCGCCCTCCAGAAGGTGGACACCACGTCGGCCCTCGAACGCCTCTTGGACCACGGCCGATGCCTCGTCGGGCTCGAGCGAACCGAACAGCTCTGGGTCGTTGAGGTCAACCGGCTCTTCGATCGGTTCTGTGGTCATCTCTGACACCTTCCAAGCGTTGCAGGTCGGTCAACGCCAACCCGTTCACCCAGACCATCGGGCCAGTGCCAACATTACTCGCCTCCTCCCTTGGGCGGACCGGATCCACGTGCGGCAGGATGACGTCGTGAGCAACCGAGAGCTGGACGCGGCCGGGATCACCGATCCGTTGATGCGCGACAGCTATGACGCGTGCCGCACGCTGAACGCAGCTCATGGCAAGACCTACTACCTGGCGACCCTGCTGCTCCCTCCGGAGAAGCGCCCCTACGTCCATGCGCTCTACGGCTTCGCCCGCTACGCCGACGAGATCGTCGATGATCTGGCCAGCACCCTGACCGAGGAGCAGAAGGCGGCACACCTGCACGAGTGGGGAGAGAAGTTCCTCACCGATCTCGACGCCGGCCACAGTGACGACTCGATCTGTCGGGCGGTCGTTGACACCGTCCAGCGCTGGGACATCCCGCGGGCCCACTTCGAGGCGTTCCTGCACTCCATGGCCATGGACCTCACCGTCACCGAGTACGCCGACTACGACGCTCTGTTCGAGTACGTCTATGGGTCGGCAGCCGTCATCGGCCTGCAGATGGTGCCGATCCTCGAGCCCAGTGCGGACGCCGCCTACGACTACGCCATGGATCTGGGCGTGGCCTTCCAGCTGGCCAACTTCATCCGCGACATCGGCGAGGACCTCGATCGTGGGCGGCTGTACCTGCCGCTCGACGACCTCGCGCGCTTCGGACTCAGCCGTGCCGACCTCGAGAAACGAGTCGTCACCGAGCAGGTACGCGAGCTCCTGAAGTTCGAGATCGAGCGAGTCCGCCGACTGGAGCAGGCGTCGCGCCCGGGCATTGCGCTGCTGTCACCCGACAGCCAGCCCTGCATCGACGCCGCGCGAGTTCTGTACTGCGGGATCGTCGACGCCGTCGAGAAGATCGACTACCAGGTGTTCACCGAACGGGCCACCGTCTCGGTGCCTCGCAGAGCGCAGGTGGCGCTACCAGCCTGGCTACGCGCCGTCCGCGCCCGACGCGCCGCCTGACCCACTGCGCCAAAGAGGCGGTCCAGCGAGTGGTCGGTACTGCACGCCACGCCTGCCCCACCACACCCACCACGCGAGGGTCTGCACCACAAGGGCAAATCCGAAGAGGAGATCTTCGAAGGGTGCGTACGCGATGCGACCGGCGCCAATGAAGGTCGGGGTGTCAGTGCCCACGATCGCGTCCCCTGAGTACTGGACGATCTCGAAACCCGTGAGGAGGCCGTTCGTCAGCAGCTGAAAGAAGACGACAATGGCGTACGCCACCCAGAACGGGCGGCGGAGCAGCAGGCGCGTGCGCAGGATGACGAGGTCGAGCAGCACCGTCAGGCCGACGCCCACGAGCGCCAGCTGCGTGTAGGTCATGGTTGCTCTCCCGGCGGTTCGTCGCCTACCGACCATCCCCGCACCGACCTCACAGCCTCGAGTGTGAGCACCGCTGCGAAGGGCACCACCACAAAGAAGGCCACCTCCTCCAGGGGGATTGCCGCCAGCACCGTCACTCCGGTTGTGCGTTCGGGGTCGAAGTCCCAGTGACCAGCGGCGATCGCGTAGGCGTCCCAGATCAGGAAGAGAGCGAGCACGGGCGCCAGCGAGAGGACAAACCGTCGGAAGCGGCGCAGGACGTTCGTGCGCACAACGATCTCGAGCCAACCACTTCCGACGACGATGAAGACCAAGACGCCGAAGTAGGCGAACCGCTGCACGACTAGAAGGCCAACGACTGAGCGCGCCTACGCACCTCGGTGTGGCGGTTCTCGAGAAGAGCCTGCATCGGCGTACCGGGCAGGCTGTCGTCCGGCGTGAAGATCCAGCGCAGCGACTCGTTCTCGTCGTAGCCCGCGTCTCGAAGCAGGGTGAGCAGTCCTGGGACCTTCTTGACCACGACACCCTCCTGGATGAAGGCCGCGGGTACCGAGATCACCCCTCGCTCACCGCGACGCACACAGACGATCGTCCCGTCCTTGAGCAGCTGCCGGGTCTTCACCACGTCGATGTCGAGCGCCTCGGCGAGGTCAGGGACGGTCAACCATTCACCGACCAATTCGTCGACGTCGCGGTGACAGGGGTGTCGATGCTGGCCTGGGTACTCACGTGCTCACCCTGCCACGAACGTCATACGGCTTCACCCCAGGGTGCAGGCTTTGACCGGGTTCACGGCATCAGCGAACTTCTCGGGGTCTATCGGAGTTCCCGCGGTCATGAGGCGCCGGGCCTGCGTGAGATCGCGGGGCCGGTCGACCACAGCGAGAGCAGTCAGCTGGGGGCCGGTCTCGGATTCGCGGAACCAGCCGACCGCCCAGTCGTCATCGACGCATCGGTCGACGCGACGGTCAGAAGCGCCGCGGTGCCCCACGTACTGGATGGTGTGGCCGAACTGGTCGGACCAGAAGTACGGAACCGGGTCGTACGGGTCGACATCTGACTCGGCGGCCGCGCCGGCGATGAGGGTGGACGCCGCAACCGCTGGCGCATGCAGTGCCGTGTCCCAGTGCTCGACCCGCAGACGGGTGTCGTACCGCGCGGACCACCACGCTGCGCAGTCTCCGACCGCGACGACGCCCGGCATGGAGCTGCGCAGGCGGCCGTCGACAACGACGGCCCCGTCCTCCGGCCGCAGCTCGATGGCGCTGCCACCCAAGAAGGACGTCGACGGGCGGGCGCCAAGGCCCGCCAGCACGACATCGGCCTTCAGGGCGGCGACATCGTCAACCCGCTCGCCGAGCCGCAGGTCGATGCCGAGCTGCTCGTACCACTGCACCGTGCGCAGTCCCAGGTCTTTGGGCAGCGCTGCCGACACCGGCGATTCCGCAGCCTCGTAGACGGTGACCGAACATCCGTTCTCGGCAGCCGCACTCGCCACCTCAGCCCCGATCCACCCGGCACCGATGATCGCCACCTCAGCACCCATTTCGAGTGAGTCGCGCAGACGGTGCGCGTCAGCGAGCGTGCGCAGGGTGGTCGTGCCCGGCAGCGAGATCGGAGTTGCCCCGACAGCGATGACAGCTGTGTCGTACTCGATGGCAGCCGCCGTCAGTCAGCACCGAGCCGGGCTCGAGGCCGGTTGCGGGAGTGCCAAGACGGACGTCGACATCGGCCAGCGCACTCAGGTCGAAGTGCAGTGTCACCTCGCGCCACGCGAGGACGTCCTTGGAGAGGGGCGGCCGGTCGTAGGGAGGCTCGGACTCAGCCGCGAGCATCACGATTTCTCCCACGAACCCTTGCCCGCGCAAAGCCCTTGCGGCCTCGAAGCCGGCCAAACCGCCGCCGATGATCACTGTCCTCTGCATCCGCGTAGCCTAGTCGTTCACTGACTCGCGAGTCAGTGAACCCGCCCGGCGACGTGAGGCAGGTCACCGAGAACCTCCAGGCGGCACACGGCGGCAGATGCACTGGTCACCCGCACACCGAACGTAGGATTGAGAGTTGTGAACTCTGACGCCGCCGACCCGTTGATCGGGCGCCTCGTCGACGGGCGGTACCGCGTCGACGAGCAGGTGGCGCGTGGGGGAATGGCCACCGTCTATCGGGCCACCGACACCCGGCTGGACCGCGTCATTGCCCTCAAGGTGATGCATCCCTCGTTCGCCGAGGACCCCGACTTCGTCGCCCGCTTCGCGCGCGAGGCCCGAGCAGCTGCCCGCCTGGCCGACCCACACATCGTCAAGGTCTTCGACCAGGGCCAGGACGGCAACACCATGTATCTGGCCATGGAGTACATCCCCAGCCGCACCCTGCGTGACGTGCTCAACGAGCGGACGCGGCTCCCCGTCGACGAGGCGCTGGCCGTGATCAACCCCGTGCTTCAGGCGTTGGCAGCAGCGCATGCCGAGAGCGTCGTCCACCGCGACGTCAAGCCGGAGAACGTCCTGATCGGGTCGAACGGTCACGTGTACGTCACCGACTTCGGACTTGCCCGTGCCACCAACAGCTCATCGACTCAGCACATCACCTCGGGCCTGCTCCTCGGAACAGTCGCCTACCTGTCCCCGGAGCAGGTGAAACCAGGCGTCTCCGACGAGCGTTCCGACGTCTACTCAGCCGGCATCGTCCTGTACGAGATGCTCACGGGCTCTCCCCCGTTCACCGGCACCGAGGCGATCTCGGTGGCCTACCGCCACGTCAACGAAGATGTGCCGAAGCCATCTGCGTCCGGGGTGGCCGTCGGCGACGAGCTCGACGACGTGGTCCTCATCGCCACTCGACGCGACCCCAACCAGCGCCCCGTCGACGCCGCCGCACTCCTGAAGCTGGTACGCGACCTGCCGCCGCCGACAACACCCGTTGATCTCCAACAGACCATGGTGGTGCCCATCGCCGTCGGCGCCGCTGCGCTTCAGCACGACACGACCGTGCACGATGTGCCGGCCAGCGAGCCGGCAGTGGGCGAGACCGCGAGCACTGCCGCAGCACCGTCGTCGGACGCCACCCCTGGGCCGAGTGCGAAGTCACTCGACCCGGCAGCACACCGGAAGCGGAGCCGCCGCCGGGGCCTGATCGCCCTGGCTGTCGTCCTGGTTCTCGCGCTGGGCGCCGGTGTCTTTGCCTGGTGGTTGGGCACAGGTCGCTACACGACCGTCCCGCGACTGACCGGCCTGACGGCACAAGCAGCAGAGGCACAGCTCGAGTCAGAGGGCTTGAGTGCCGACTTCGCCGACGAGCAGTTCAGCGAGATCGTCAAGGCTGGGCAGGTCATCAGCAGCGATCCCGAGCAAGGCGCAGAGGTGCGCTCCGGTGGCACTGTGACGCTCGTGCTGTCGAAGGGGCCAGAGCGGTACGACGTCCCGAACGTCGTGGGGAAGGAGCTCGACGCCGCGAAGGAGCAGATCAAGAAGCGCAACCTGGCGGTCGGCGACGTCACGCGCAAGTACTCCGACTCCGTCGACAAGGGCCTGGTCCTGAGCGCCAAACCCAAGGCTGGCACCAGCGTCCGAGTCGACACTGCCGTTGATCTCGTCGTCAGCAAGGGGCCAGCGCCAGTCGCGGTCCCGAACCTGTCCGGAGACTCGGTCGACAGTGCCCGATCGCAGCTCGCAAAGATCGACCTGAAGCTCTCGCAGGGCGACCAGGAGTACAACAACAAGGTGCCTGCCGGCGCGATCATCAGCCAGAGCCCGGCCAGCGGCACCTTGGTGGCACCAGGGAGCACCGTCTCGGTCGTGGTCTCGCTCGGACCGCCTCTCGTCAAGGTGCCTGACGTCGTCGACATGCCGCTTGAGCAGGCCATCGCAGAGCTCAAGCAAGCCGGCTTCAAGTACAAGACATTCGACCTGTTCGGTGTCAGCCCACTCAACCGGGTGGCCACCCAGGACCCGGGCGGCGGCACCGAGGCACCCAAGGGCAGTGTCATCGAGCTGGGCCTGGTCTGATGTCACGAGGAACCTCCCAGTCCGAACGGACCGCGAAGGCCGTCCCGCTGATCGGAGCCCATGTTCCGGCCAGCGGAGGCCTGGCCAAGCGTGGTCTCAGCTACGCCGACGCCATCGGTGCCGAGTGCGTGCAGGTCTTCGTCACCAACCCGCGGGGGTGGGCACCGTCCCAAGGTGATGCGCAGCAGGACACCGCCTTCCGCGAGATCGTCACCGAACGCGTCCCTGCGTACGTCCATGCGTCTTTCCTGATCAACCTCGGCACACCCGACCCGTTGATTGCCGAGAAATCGGCCGCCTCGCTCGCGCACACGGTTGAACGCGCCCGCCAGATCGGGGCGCGCGGGGTTGTGGTTCACACCGGTTCAGCGGTTGCCAAGGATCGCCACGACGAGGCGATGACGCAGACCCGAAGCCTGCTGCTGCCCATGCTCGACGAGCTGCCGGACGACGCTCCCCCGGTCCTGCTCGAACCCACCGCCGGCCAGGGACAGTCGCTGTGTTCAACCCTCGACGAGCTCGACGAGTACCTGCACCGGCTCGACCACCACCCACGCCTCGGCATCTGCGTCGACACCTGCCACTTCTTCGCCGCCGGCCATGATCTTGCGGCAGACGGCGGCATGAACGACTTCCTCGACCACCTCGACAAGGTGCGCGGCGGCGTCCCCGTCAGCCTGGTCCATGCCAACGACTCGATGGACGTGGTCGGGGCGAAGAAGGACCGGCACGAGTCGATCGGCTCCGGCCACATCGGGGCCGAGCCCTTCGCCGACCTTCTCGCGCACGCCACGATGCAGAACGTCCCCCTCGTCCTGGAGACCCCGGGCAAGGAACCCGAGCACACTGCTGACCTGGCTCTCCTCAAATCCCTCCGCTAGCCCCACCCCCCTTCTGGGGCCATGACACACCGGTTCGGTCATTTCGAACTGACGCCGTCACCATGAACGGGACGCCTTGGGCTAGGGTCCTCCCCATGTCACGTAGCGCGTACTACTGGTTTACCGACGGGGCCTCCCCGGTCGGTAGCCGACGCACTCGCTGACGCCGCCCACCGCGCGATGCAGGCCCCGGACATCCCGGGGCCTTTTTCGTGCCTGCCAACAAGTCGTTCGAACCGATGGAAACGAGGAACCAGCCATGGTCGTGGTGATGGGTACCGATGCCACGTCGGAGCAGGTCGATGCCGTGGTGACGCGGGTCGCTGACGCCGGCGGTGACGCATTCGTCAGTCGTGGCGTCAGCCGGACGATCATTGGCCTGGTCGGCGATGTCGACCAGCTCCACACCCTCGATCTGCGCGGCATGCCTGGCGTGACGGACGTCGTCCGTATCTCGGCGCCGTACAAGCTCGTCAGCCGACAGCATCACCCGCACATGACGACGGTCTACGTCGGAGACGCCCGCATCCCGATCGGCCCCGACACGTTCACACTCGCTGCCGGACCCTGCGCGGTCGAGACGCCGGAGCAGACGCTCGAGGCAGCGCACATGGCGCGCGCTGCCGGGGCAACGCTGTTGCGCGGCGGCGCCTACAAGCCGCGCACCTCTCCGTACGCGTTCCAGGGGCTCGGTGAAGCCGGGCTGCGCATCCTGGCGGACGTGCGCTCCGAGACCGGATTGCCGATCGTGACCGAGGTTGTCGACGCGCACGACGTTGACCTCGTCGCGTCTTACGCCGACATGCTGCAGGTCGGTACTCGAAACGCGCAGAACTTCGCCCTGTTGCAGGCAGCCGGCGAAGCGGGGAAGCCGGTGCTTCTCAAACGCGGAATGACCGCCACTATCGAGGAGTGGCTGATGGCAGCTGAGTACATTGCGCAGAGAGGCAACCTCGACATCGTCTTGTGCGAGCGGGGCATTCGCACCTTCGAGTCGGCCACACGCAACACCCTCGACATCAGCGCCGTCCCAGTGGCGCACGACCTCTCACACCTGCCCGTGATGGTGGACCCGTCGCACAGCGGCGGACGCCGCGAGCTCGTCGTGCCCCTGTCCAAGGCCGCGATCGCGGTCGGGGCAGACGGACTGCTTGTTGACGTCCACCCGCATCCGGAGGCCGCCTTGGTCGACGGCCCACAGGCCCTCGTAGATGGCGACCTGCGTGCCCTGGCGCAGGCGGTACGCCAGCTGCCACCGTTGTTCGGCAGAAGACCAGCCGACGAGGCTTAGTGCTGTCCAGTACTAGCCAGCTGAGTCGACTTCCAGCGACAGAAGCCAGCGCTTGACGTCCAAGCCAAAGGCGTAGCCGCCGAGCGATCCGTCCGACCGCACGACTCGATGACACGGGACGAACGGCGCCACCAAGTTGCGCGCACATGCGGTGCCTGCCGCCCTGGAGGCAGTGGGTCGCCCTGCCTTCGTCGCGAGCTCGGCGTACGACCATGTCTCACCCCCGGGGATCTCGCGCATCACCCTCCAGACCTCTTGCTGGAACTCGCCCCCCGGCTGGCGCACCTCGACCTCGTCGAGGGCGGCGCTGTCGCCACCGACGTAGGCCCGCACAGCGGCTACGACGGTCCCGGTGGGCACGACCCGCTCCACCGCTCCGCTGCCTTCGGACAGGCGCTCCACGAGCTCGTCAAGCCCGCAGAACCCCGACGCCACCACCACGTCGCGGTCCTGCACGACGCTGAAAGGGGCCTCAGGCGTCTCGATGGTCCATCCGCTCAGGCTCATGCCGTCTCCTCGCCATGTTGGGTCCATAGATGCAGGGCTGCGTACGCCCGCCAGGGGCTCAGTCGATCGGTATCGGTGCCGGACGCCGCCCGCGCCAGCACCAGGTCTGTGCCCGGCCAGGCATCCGGGTCGGCCAAGGCACGCAGCGCAACATACTCAGCCGTCCACGGCCCAACGCCCGGCAGCGCCAGCAACCGCCGGCGCGCCTCCGACAAGTCATCGCCGGGCTCAAGAAGTAGGTCACCGGAAGCCGCAGCGCTGCGCTGAGTCGCGAAGCGTCGTGACGCGACGTCCGGTCAGCCCGAGCCCCTTCAGGTCTCCCTCCGCGACTTGTACCGCGGAGGGGAAGAGACGGGCGGTCTCACCGGAGCCGGCGGTCTTCCCGGAACTCGAGCCACACCGTTCAACGATCCGCCCAAGCAGAGTCCTGGCCGCCGCCACCGACACCTGCTGACCGACGATCGCCCGCACCAAGATCTCCCACCCGTCGACCGCTCCGGGCACGCGTAGCCCCGGGCGGGCCCGCACGAGCGAGCGGGTCTGTGGGACTCGGGTCAGCCCCGCCTCGATCGCCTCTATGTCGGCTGCAAGGTCGCAGAGACGACGCACCGCCACCGTGGCAGGCCCAACGACCCCGAGCTCGGACGCCGTGAGTCGCATGTGGACCGCATCGTCGGATGGCTCGAGGGACAGCTCCGCCGTGCCAAGGGACGTCGACAGCGTGCGCGTGTACCGGACGCCGTCATACGTCTCCACACCCCGAATCGCACGAGACCCCAGAAAGGCCAGTAGCCGCTGGCCGTCCCACGGCGCGGTCACCGGCAGTCGCAGTGCCAGCGAGCCGGTGCTCGCCGGCCGGTCCGGCTTCGTCGGCTTGCGTCGAAGCTCAGTCGGGCTCGCTCCGTACTCCGCACGCATGACGTCGTTGAACTGGCGCAGGCTGCTGAAGCCCGATGCGAAGGCAACCTCGGTGACGGGGAGGGCGGTCTGCTCAAGCAGCGTCCGTGCTGTCTGGGCTCGCCGCGCCTGTGCCAGGCCCAGCGCGCCAGTGCCCACTGACGTCACCAACAGGCGGTGGAGATGTCGTTCGCTCACGGACAGCCGTGCCGCCAGGCCCGACACCCCGACGTCGTCGACTACTCCCTGGGCAACGAGAACGAGTGCGCGATCGACCAAGCCCGTCTCATCCACGACGTGCGGTCTCATCGGCACTCGCTCAGGGCGACATCGTCGGCATGCCCTGAACCCCGCAGCCACGGCGGCAGCCGGTAGCGCGAAATACCGGACGTTTTCACGTTTCGGTGTCCTCGCGGGACACGACGGCCGACAGTAGATACCGGTCGACGTGACGCCGAGGACGAAGCGCCCGTCGAAGCGCCGATCGCGCGAAGCCACCGCCTGGTAGAGGGCCTCGGGGTCGTTCCCTGCCATGGCTGGCGGCACGGCGGTGGAGCTCATGGCCACAATCCAACCGCGAACCAACGAGGACGACTAGCGGAAATCGGACACCGCAGCGAAACCGTGTCGTCAGCCCTGGACTGTGGGCGACACCTCGGGTGCGCGTGGCCGCTGAACGATTTCGACCCTCGAGTGAGCCAGGAGCTCGTAGACCGAAGCCGTGTGTCCTGGGGCGCGCCAGTCGAACAAGGCCTGTTCAATCGGTGTCCATCCAATGGTCCAGGCAGCGATCACCGCGACGAAGGCGAGGGCATAGAGAAACACCATGACCAGTGTGCTGTCGACACCTTCGGCGAGATAGCCGCTGACGACACCCACTCAGTGCGGCCACGACGGCGTACGTCAGTGCCCGCGGCAGCTCACGGAAGCCTCCTTGCCGAAGGGCCATCGCCGCCTCCCACTCCTCACTCGCCCGCACCCGGCAGTGGTCGCGGAAGTCGCCAATCATGCGTTCGTCGACGTCGGCGACCTCAGGGAGGTCGAGGCGAACGGTGAGGGCATCGGGTAGCCGCAGCGCCGAATCCAGGATGCCCACCAGGACATCGACGCCTGACCGTTGATTCCCGGTGGCGTTGAGCAACTGATCGAGCGAGCCGAGCTGGACCTCAACGGTCTTGTCGTGCCTCAAGTGCTGATGCGCGGATCGGAGGGCGTGGGCATTCTCTGGCCGTGTCATGGGAACTCCACTCTCACAACCCAAGTCTGGCCCCCCAAGGGCAATCACAGCAGGGACAAAGGGCCTGTCACGGCCTAGGCCACCTGCTGGCCAGAGCCTCAGCGCTTCGAGAGCATCTCGGCCACGAGGAATGCGAGCTCAAGACTTTGGGTCCGGTTCAGCCGCGGGTCACAGGCCGTCTCGTAGCGCATCGGAAGATTTGCCTCGACGAGCCCCTCGGCGCCACCGACGCACTCGGTGACCTCATCACCGGTCAGCTCGATGTGGATTCCGCCGGGGTGCGTCCCCAGGTCGGCATGGACCTCGAAGAAGCCCTTGACCTCGTCGACGACGTCGTCGAACCGCCGCGTCTTGTGTCCGGACTCCGCGCTGAAGGTGTTGCCGTGCATCGGGTCGCAGACCCACACCACTGGCCGCCCCGTCGCCGTCACCTTCTCGACGAGCGCAGGCAACACCTCGCGCACCTTGCCCGCCCCCATCCTCGTGATGAGCGTCAGACGTCCTGGCTCGGCATCGGGGTCGAGCTTCTCGATCAGCGCAACGGCGTCGTCCGGGGTCGTCGTCGGTCCAAGCTTGACGCCGATCGGGTTCCGGACGGTGGCCGCGAAGTCGATGTGAGCTCCGTCGAGCTGACGGGTGCGCTCGCCCACCCACACGAAGTGCCCCGACACGTCGTACGGCAGCCCGGTCCGCGAGTCGATCCGCGTCAGCGCCCGCTCGTAGTCGAGCAGCAGAGCCTCATGCGCCGCATAGAACTCGACGCGGTGCAGCTCTTCGGGGTCAGATCCGATCGCTCGCATGAAGGCCAAGGCGCGGTCGATGTCACCGGCCAGGCGGTCATAGCGCTCACCTGCTGAGCTCTCGCGCACGAAGTCGGTGTTCCAGGCGTGCACCTGGCGAAGGTCGGCGTAGCCTCCCTGGGTGAAGGCCCGCACCAGATTCAACGTGGCGGACGCCCGGTGGTAGGCCTCGACCAGACGGAGCGGGTCCGGGATGCGCGCGTCCGCGTCGGCAGCCAGGTCGTTGACCGCGTCACCGCGGTAGGACGGGTACTCGACACCATCGATCGTCTCGAGCGCACTTGACCGCGGCTTGGCGTACTGGCCTGCCATCCGTCCGATCTTGACCACCGGCATGCTCGCGCCGTACGTCAGCACCACAGCCATCTGGAGCACGGTCTTGAGCTTGGCCCTGATCTCGTCGGCGTTGGCACCGCTGAACCGTTCTGCGCAGTCGCCGCCCATCAGGACGAAAGCCTCACCGCGCGCCACGACCGCCAGGCGCTCGCGGAGGTCGTCGCACTCACCGGCGAACACCAGCGGCGGCAGCGACTCCAAGCGCGCGCGGGCATCGTCCAGCGCAGCGCCATCAGGCCAGTCGGGCTGCTGGGCAGCGGGCAGATCTGGCCAGGTCAAGGTGTCAGACACCCCACAAGCGTACGGAGGAGGCAGCCACGACTACCCCGCGGGCCACCAGACGTCGAAACTCGTGTCCGCAGCGCCGCGCGGCGTGATGTCGGTCCGCTCCCCCGTCCGCCGGTCGATCAGCGAGACATACCAGCGGTCGAATGCGGGGGACGACCAGTTCGGCCCCCACGTGGCATGCCGGCTCGCGAGAACGACTGCACGGTCGCCAGGAGTCCACCCGAGGCCTCCGAAGAACGTTCCTGAACTGCCGGGACGACCGGGCCCCTCATAGAGCAGACGCGAAGCGGGGGGTCGCGCCTGCTGCGGCGGCCGCCGCCACGAACCGGGCCACGGCGCGACGTAGAGCTGGGTCCCTTCGTCCCCGGTCACGGCGTAGGCGAGCCGGTGACCCGAGGCGGACCAGACCAACGAGTCTGCCTCGCAGAGGTGGGCACGATGCAGCGTCACCTGACCGGTCGTGAGGTCGAGCCGCCATGCCTCGCACGCGCACCCAGCCCGTGGGTCAGCGCACCACGTGGCTCTTACCCACGCGTAACGCTGGTCGGGTTGCAGAGTGAAGCCCGTGATCCCTCGACCGTGCTGAACCCGCTCGACCTGCCCCGTCTCGGGACTGACGCGCATCAGCCACATGGGATTCTTTCCGGCCTGTTCGCGGTAGTACACCCAGCCGTCCTCGTGGTTCCACTGCGGCGAGTAGCGATTGGTCCGGTAGGCGGCCGGCGTCAACATGCGTTCGTCACCGTCGACGAGGTCGATCAGCACCAGGCGTGACCCGCTCTTGGCCAGCCAGCTGTTCGTCACCGGGTCACGCCACGGACCATTCGCCCGCACCAGCACGACCTGCGTGCCGTCAGGGCTCACCGTGGGGTCCTCGTCGCGGCTCAGATCGACCAAGCGTCGCACTCGTGCCGGTCGAGAGGTCGTAGGCAACCAAGGTCCGCCGACCATCGGGAACTCTCGGACGAGCACCACCTTCGGCTGTCAGACCCGGTCCGGCGGTCCGCAGTCGAGGTCGACGCGAGCGTGTTCGTCGTCACCGACGAAACGGACGGATCGGACTGCCGACGGCCTGAGCGGGTCGCCCCCGCAGACCACGAGACCACCCACGAAGACCGCAATGCAGGACGCAATGACCGGCATGACTCGAAGTGTTTGCCAACGCCTCATCACGACACCCCGTCTCCTGCTCTCCAGACTACCCCTCGGGCCACCAGACGTCGAAGCTCGTGTCCGCAGCCTTCGGCGGCGTGATGTCGGTGCGCTCACCCGTCCGCCGGTCGATCAGCGAGACGTACCAGCGGTCGAAAACCGCGTACCATCTCTGCATGTGGCCTTCGCGCGCTCCGAGCACCACATGGCTGCCATCGGGTTGCCAGCCCACGCCCGTGAAGTGCGTGATGGAGGCAGGTGGGTCGTACACAGCCGCGTACAGCAGGTTGCGGGGTTGCCTCCACAACGCCGGCTGGGTCGTGACGTAGAGCACCGAGCACTCAGATCCGATCTGGATGGCCGCCATCCGACCCCCGGTCGGAGTCCACGCCACGTCGGCCTCGAAGGCCTGGACCGGGTGGCTTCGAAAACTGCCGGTTCCCAGGTCGAGGCGCCACTCGCGCGGTGTCTGGCATTTGTCGAGGGGTAGCTGGACGGTCCGGCACCACACATCGGCCACGGAAATCAGTGCGTGTGTGCCATCGGGTTCGAGCACGAACCGCATGACGCCGCGGCCGTGCGGCACCGGTTCGCGCTGCATGGTGTCCGGGTTGAGTCGCACCAGACCGGTCGCGCTGCGCCCCACCGGTCCCAGGAAGTAGATCCAGTCGTCCGCACGGTTCCATTGCGGGCTGTAGACCTTCTGACCGGAAGGGATGTCGGTCAGCACGGTCTCTCCACCATCAACAAGATCGATCAGCACCAGATGAGATCCGCTCTTGGCCAACCACTCGTGATCTCTCGGGTCTCGCCATGGCCCGTTCGCCCGCACCAGCACGACCTGCGTGCCGTCAGGGCTCACGGTCGGGTCCTCGTCGCGGCTGAGATCGACCAGGCGTCGCGATCTTCCCGGTCGAGAAGTCGTAGGCAACCAACGCACGCTGACCATCGGCAAACTCGCGCACCAGCACCACCTTCGCGCGAGCAGCCCCGGCTCAGGCGAAGGTTTGCTAGTCGTAGGTGACGCAGACGTGGTCGCCGTCACCGTCACAGTGGGCGTTGGCAGTCGACGTGCCCGGCTCGTCGGCTCCCCCGCAGCCGACCGCCAGAGCCCCGACCAGCGACAGGGCACGCGACCGCCAGGACGACCCGTCGCACTTTCGTGGGCCTCAGCATGACCGCTCCTCAGACACCACCATTGGAACCCCGAGACAGGGAACGCGGTAGAGGCGAAGGGCTTGCCGTCAGCCGAAGAACGTCTTGGCCTCGTCGTAGAGCTCCGGCGGCACGGTCTTCAGCTCGGCCACGGCCTCGGCCAGCGGCACGAGCACGATGTCGTTACCTCGCAGCGCAGCCATCTTCCCGAAGTCACCATCGCGGACGGCATCGATCGCCCTGATCCCGAAGCGCGTGGCGAGCACCCGGTCCCGCGCGGTCGGCGTCCCGCCTCGCTGGACGTACCCGAGCACTGTCGTCCGTGCCTCATGCCCCGTGCGCTGCTCAAGCTCGCGGGCGAGCCAGTCAGCGATCCCGGACAGCCGTACATGGCCGAACGCATCCTTGGCGGCGTCCTTCAGCACCATGTCGCCACCCTTGGGGACGGCCCCCTCTGCGACGACAATGATCGGTGCATACCCACGCTCGAACCGGGCCTCGACCCAGCCGACGACCTCGTCCATGTCGAAGTTCTGCTCGGGGATCAAGATGATGTTGGCGCCACCGGCCATGCCCGAGTGCAACGCGATCCAGCCCGCGTGGCGTCCCATGACCTCGAGCACCAGCGCCCGCTTGTGCGACTCGGCCGTGGTGTGAAGCCGGTCGATCGCGTCCGTCGCAATCTGCACCGCCGTGTCGAAGCCAAAGGTGACGTCGGTGGCCGCCAGGTCGTTGTCGATCGTCTTCGGGACGCCGATCACGTTGATCCCCGCCTCAAACAGCTTGGCGGCCACACCCAATGTGTCTTCACCGCCCACGGCAATGAGCGCGTCGACGTCCAGGTCGGCGAGCGTCGCACGTACCGCGTCCAACCCGCCTTCCTGCTTCAGCGGGTTCGTGCGTGAGGAGCCGAGGATCGTTCCGCCGCGCGGCAAGATCCCACGAACCGCCTTGATGTCGAGGGGCTTGGTCGCACCCGTCAACGGGCCATGCCAGCCATCCGCGAATCCCACGAACTCCATGTCGTAGTCGGTGACTCCCCGTCGCACCACTGCCCGGATCACGCAGTTCAGGCCGGGGGCGTCTCCCCCACCGGTCAGGACGCCGACGCGCATCGTGTTCTCCCTCGGTTGTCTCATGACATGACTCGATCGAAACGCTCGCAGCAGAGCGACCGCCTCCTCCCTACCCTAGGGTTTCCTGCATGTCAGTCTTGGTCATCGACGCGGGAACGACGGGAGTGACCGCCCTCGTTGTCGGGCCGGACACCAGCGTTCTCTCCCGCGGCTACCGAGAGCTTCCCCAGCATTTTCCGCAAGCCGGCTGGGTCGAGCACCGACCAGATGAGATCTGGGCAGCCACTCTGGACGCCGCTCGCGACGCGCTTGAATCGACACCGGTTGCGCCCACGTGTGTGGGCATCACCAACCAGCGGGAGACGGTCGTCCTCTGGGATCGCGACACCCTCGGCTCGCCTCGTCCCGCAATCGTCTGGCAAGACCGACGTACTGCAGGCATGTGCGAGCAGCTGCGCCAGGACGGGCACGAGTCGATGGTGCGACGTACGACCGGTCTCAGACTCGATCCCTACTTCACTGCCACCAAGCTCACGTGGATCCGCAACAACGAGCCGAACATCTGGGCCGGAGTCGCCGATGGCCGCGTCGCCGTGGGCACTGTCGACTCCTACCTCGTCGCCCGCATGAGCCGCGGTGTCCACCACGTCACCGACCCCACCAACGCTTCTCGCACCTTGCTCTACGACATCCATGCCGGGGCCTGGTCCGACGAGCTCTGCTCGCTGTTCGGGGTGCCCATGGATGCCTTGCCGACCGTCGTGCCGTCGTACGGAGCCCTCGCCCACACCGACCCACGCTGCTTCCTCGGTCTCGACCTTCCGGTCACCGGCATCGCCGGCGACCAGCAGGCCGCACTCTTCGGCCAGTGTGCCGTCACCCCCGGCGACGCGAAGTGCACGTACGGCACCGGCTCCTTCGTACTGGTGAACACGGGAGCGGAGGCGGTCGGATCGCACGCTGGCCTGCTCACCACCGTGGCGTACGGGCGTCCCGACGGAACTCTCGCCTACGCACTCGAGGGCTCCGTCTTCGTCACCGGCGCTGCCATCCAGTGGCTGCGGGACGGCCTCGGCGTCATCGACTCCGCTCCCGACGTCAACGACCTTGCCTCGTCGGTGCCCGATTCCGGCGGAGTCGTCTTCGTTCCTGCACTCACCGGCCTCGGAGCGCCCGACTGGGACCCCACCGCACGCGGTTCCATCGTCGGCATCACCAGGGGGACGACCGCTGCCCATCTGGCCCGAGCAACCCTGGACGCCATCGCCTTTCAGGTGCGCGACGTCGTCGACCTCATGGTGGCGGAGGCAGCGGTGTCGCTGCCCGCCCTGGCGGTCGACGGTGGCGCCGCAGCCAGCGACCTGCTCTGCCAGCTCCAGGCCGACCAGCTCGGGGTACCCGTGCTGAGACCAGCAGTTATCGAGACCACGGGTCTGGGTGCAGCTTTCCTGGCCGGCCTGGGGGCGGGAGTGTGGGCGTCCACCGACGAGCTCGTCAGCGCCCGCCGGATCGAACGCACCTTCACTTCCCGGCCACGCGACGAACGATCGCACCGCCTCTGGCGCGCCGCGGTTGAACGCGCCAAGGGCTGGGCGCTCGAAACCTGACACGGGCCAGCCGGACGTTGGACGTCGCCTAGCCAAGGGCGCCGAAGTAGCGGTAGGCGTCCTTTGTCTCCTTGATGACGGTGATGACAGCGAGGCCGTCGACACCGGCGATCTTGCGCAGCCGCTCACTGACGAGGTCGAGCACATGGTCGTCGTCGCGGCACGCGGCCATCAGCACCATGTCGTAGCCGCCAGTGCTGACGGCGACGTAGTCGACCTCGGGGATCTCGCGGATCGCCTTCTCGACGCCCGAAACCGCCCGCCCACGCACTTGGACACCGATCACGAGTCTGCGCATGCCAAGCCGTGACGGGTTGACCACCCCGACGATCTGCACGATCCCAAGCCGTTGGAGGCGTCCGACTCGCTGGCGAACGGTGCCCTCCGACACCTCCAGCGCACGCGCGATCTCGGTGAACGCCCGTCGCCCGTCCTCCTGCAGCGCCGTGAGGATCGCGACGTCCAGCTCGTCTACCTGGGACGCCCCGGTGTCGGCGGGAACTTGGATGCGCCCTTCGGGCACTAGCGCACCGACTCCGCAACGGTGTCGAGCACGTGACCCTCGGCCGGCGGATTGGCGGCCACCTCGTCGACGGCGTCGATGATGCGACGACATGAGTCGCGGAAGAACTCCGGCGGCATCGTGAGCGCGGGCTGCAGCCGGTAGTGCCACTTGCCACGCTGCGTGATGCCGAGCACTCCCCTGCGCAACGCCGCCTCGTACACGGCGTACTGGAACGAGGGGGCGGGAGCGTTCGATGCCTTGGTCGTGACGAACTCAAGAGCGGCAAGGGCACCTGACGCACGTGCGTCACCCACCTGCTCGACGCGCTCTTTCAAAGGCGTCATCTCCTCCAGGAACACCCGCTCGAGCTCGCGGACGTTCTCGAGCACACCCTCCTCCTGGATGATCCGAATGCCTTCAAGAGCTGCGGCGGCAGCAGCAGGCACGAAGCCGTAGGTACTGCCGAGGTGAAGCTCGGTGTCTTTCATCACGGCGTCCGTGCCGAGCAATCCGGCGATCGGCTGCCCGCCACCGCTGAACGCTTTGCCCATGAGCACGAGGTCGGGGTCGATCCCGTCCCACAGCTCGAAGGCGAACATCTCGCCGCACCGGCCCATGCAGGTCTGCACCTCGTCGAGACAGAGCAGCCAGCCCCACTTCTTGCACATGGCACCGAGACGGTCCCAGAACGCCTGGCTAGGTGCGTGGATGCCGCCTTCACCGAGCACGGGCTCGATCATGACGCCGGCCACCTGACCAGGGTGCACCTGCTGCACGAGCAGGTAGTCCTCGAGGTAGTCGAGGACTGCGGTGTCGTCGAACGGGCCGGGGCCCTTGATGAACGGTGACCGGAAGCGGTTCGGGAACGGAATGGTGACGACGCCCGCAACGTACTGCGCGCTGCCTGCGGTGACATTCGACAGGTCGCTGGACAGTCCGGACGCCAGATACGTGGATTCCCCGTGGTACTGGCCGCCGAAGGTGATGATGAGTGGACGCCCCGTCGCCTCGCGCATGAGCTTCACTGCTCCCTCGACCGCGAGCGTTCCCGTGACCGAGTACTCGACGCGGTTGAGGCGACCCGGCGCAACGGCGACGAGGGCTTCGTTGAACTCGAGCACCGGTGTGCTCTGCACCCATCCGCTGATCTGCATGCCGTGGCGGTCCCACGCAGCCTCCATGGCGCGTTTGATCCGCGCCGGCGTCGGTCCGAACGGTGACGACCCCCACGCCGACATGTGGTCGGCAAAGGTGTTGCCGTCGACGTCGACGATCAACGATCCGCGCTTGGACGCCTCGACGAACGGCACGATCGTGTGGTCGGCCATGGCGCCCGTCAGGTGCTGGTCGGCCTTGGCGAACCACTCGCGGCTACGGGGCCCCGGAAGCTCGGTGAGAACGGCGGGCAGTTCGTGGGTGGTGACGAGCTCGGCAGTCATGGGCACTCTCCTCGCGGTGGTGGACATCGCCACCGTAAGCCCGCAACAGGCACATGAGAAGGCGATCCCACTACGAGTTTCGTAGCGCAATACTGGGCAAACTGCGAAAGTCGTAGCCGTAGTGCGGTCAGGCTGCCGGTACGGCCGCGCGGGCGTCGGCCTCGGCCACCGCTGGCGGCGCGGTTGAGACCGCGGCCGACGTCTTGGCCCGGGATGCGTAGACGTCGACGTACTCCTGGCCCGCGAGCTCCATCAGCTCGTACATCAGCTCGTCGGTGACCGACCGAAGGACGAAGCGGTCGCCCTCCATCCCTTCGTAGCGCGAGAAGTCGAGGGGCTTGCCGATTCTGATGCCGACTCGGGCGATGCGCGGCATCACCTTTCCAGGAGGCTGGATGTGCCGGGTGTTGATCATGGCGACGGGGATGATCGGCACCTTGGCCTCGAGCGCCATGCGCGCCACTCCGGTCTTGCCGCGGTAGAGGCGTCCGTCAGGCGAGCGCGTGCCCTCGGGGTAGATGCCGAGCAGGCTGCCGGACGCCATCACGCGCAGTCCGGTGTTGATGGCCGCCTCGCTGGCGCGTCCCCCGGTTCGGTCAACCGGCACCTGGCCGACGGCGGAGAAGAACCAGGCAATCAACCGACCCTTGATGCCCTTGCCGGTGAAGTAGTCGCTCTTGGCCAGGAAGGTGATGTGCCGGTCGACCATCAGCGGCAGGAAGATCGAGTCGGAGAACGAGAGGTGGTTGCTGGCCAGGATGGCGGGGCCGTCTTCGGGGATGTTCTCGATCCCCTGCACCCATGGGCGGAAGATCAAGCGCAGCCACCAGCCCACGAACACGTACTTGGTCAGCCAGTAGAGCAACGCAACTCCGTTCCGATCGCAGGCACGACGCCCGACTCGTCCCGGTTGGGGTGGCGGGGTCTGCCGGCTCAGCCTATTGATCAGCCCCCCTCAACGGCAACGTCCGGTCGGGTGGTCAGGTACGCCCAGTACCTGCCCGCGTGCCACGATGAGGGCATCACGACCTTTGGAGCTGCTGTGGTCCCTCGCCCTGGCACCGAGCCGATCCGCCATGACGGCGGCCCGGTCGGAGTTCTCCTGTGTCACGGATTCACCGGTTCGCCCGCGTCGATGCGTCCGTGGGCCGAGCACCTGGCGTCCGCCGGACTCACGGTTCGGCTCCCGCTGTTGCCTGGCCATGGCACCGAATGGCAGCAGATGCAGATCACCCGCTGGACCGACTGGTACGACTGCCTCGAGCGCGAGCTGGTCGATCTCTTCCAAGCATGTGACCGGGTCTTCGTGATGGGCCTTTCGATGGGAGGAACCCTCGCGCTCCGCCTGGCCATGGAGCGGCCAGACCTGATCGATGGCGTCGTGATCGTGAACGCCTCGGTGCACTCACGGAACCGAGCACTGAGGGCCCTCCCTGTGCTGCGGCATCTGGTACCCGCGGTTCCGGGCATCTGCAACGACATCAAGAAGCCGGGCCAGGACGAGCTCGCGTACTCGCGTGTGCCCCTGCAGGCCATGCACTCGCTGACCGAGCTGTGGGCGGACGTCGCTCCGCGGCTGGGCGAGATCTCGTGCCCGATGCTGGCGTTCGGCAGCGACGAAGACCATGTCGTCGAGCCGAGCAACTCCGTCGAGATCGTGCAGGGAGTCAGCTCGCACGATCTCACCTTCATCCCGCTGCACGACAGCTTTCATGTGGCCACCCTCGACAACGATGCCCAGCTGATCTTCGAGCAGAGTCTTGCCTTCGTCGAGCGGCACGTGCCTGAGGTCAGTGCCCAAGAGCCCCCCACGAAGGCCCGGGCCGACACGTGACGACATCCCCAGACGAACCCGGTGAGCCTGACGACGCCAAAGCGATCGATGCCGCCTTCGACGAGATCGTGGCCAACATCGATGCGCCGAACACCGCATCGTCCAGCACCCCTTGGCCCGACGCCGAAGGTGAGGGCGAGGCCAGTCCGCCCTCTGAGTCCTCTGTACCCGCCCCGCAGCGGACACCTCGCGCAGACTGGGCCGAGTGGGACGACCTCCGCATCCCGACGCCAGAACCCGAGCTGGCCGACGACGAGGCGGACTCCGACGACGAGCACTACGTGCCTCCGCCACCTCCTCCGCTTCCCAAAGGGGATCGGGTCACCCGGTGGGCCTGGGCGGGGGCGATCGGTGCTCCGGTGCTGGCCATCGTGCTCCCACTGATCGGATGGGGGGTCTCAGGTCTCACCGGGATTGCGTTGGTGGTCGCGTTCCTCACCGGATTCGGCTATCTGGTGTCACGCATGCGCACCGGCCCGAGGGTGGACGAAGGCCCGGACGACGGCGCCGTCGTCTAGCGACGCCACGAGCGACGCATCGGCATCACCAACGTGTGAGCAGCTCCACCAAGCCGGCGTCCGGAACAGCGCTCCACGTGGGCAGCTCACGCGACGCATAGATGAGCGCGCGGCACTCGGCCTCGATCTCAAAGGGACGCAGCAGCCGCGGGTCGAGCAGCGGGTCTTGACCGTAGGCGATCAACGTCGCCTCGTACCGCTCCAAGATCGTCTCGCGCACCGCCCCGACCCACGTCGGAACGCGCTCGGCCGGTACGTGCTCTCCCCCGCTCACCATGCGTCGCAACGCGCCGTGGGCCACGTGCGTCACTTCACGGAGCAGACGAGCCAGGTCCATGACTGCCAGGTGCGGACCTTCGATGGCGCGTATCGCTCAACGGGTCGAGGGTGAGGCGAGTGCCGCTCACCTGGAACTGCTGAAGACTTCCCAGGGGGACGGCCGGCAACACCCAGGTACCGCTCGCCGACTCCAGGTCGGCCAGCGAGTGGCGCAGGTCTGCCATGTTCGACTGCAGCGTCTCGCGCACGTCAACCTCGGTGAGCACCACCGCCTCAGCCAGGGTGTCCTTGATCCTTCGGGCGAGCAGGGTGGCGCCCTCGTCTCCCAAGAGGGCCAATGGATCAGCGATCTCAGGCGATGGTGTGGCGAGGGCGTGATGGACACGGGCCAGGGTCTCGCCCAGCGCCCTGGCCAAGGCCAAGGTCTCATTGGCCGTGTCGACGCCACGCAGGTGGCGGGTCGCTTCACGGTTCAGTGCCTCGGCTGCCGATCCGGCGTCCGAGACCGTGGCGACGAGAGCGGCGGCCGACACTGCCCGCACGTCCGATCCCTCCTCCTGCGACTGCCAGGTGACGTCGAAGAGGCCACCTGCGACCAAGTCGGGTGTCGTGTGCGCGATGTGACGCCACGGCTGGGGAGGCACCGACGTCAACGTCTCCGGTCGCAGAACGAGCCGGACGCGATAGCCGCCCGCCACGTCGACCACCTCAGACCATGACGACGAGAAGACGGGCTCTTCGACCAATGAGCCCTGGAGGGCAGCCGGATCTACCGGCGCAACGGCACGGACGCGCCAGCCACGCTCGTCAGACGGGGCGACGCCCACAGCTGCCAAAGCTGTGGCCCATCCATCTCCTGTGCGCGCACGTCGAGGTTGCTGTGCCTGATCCACCAACGGGAGGACGTGATGAGTGCCGTTGTCGTCGAGCGCGAGCACCAGCCAGCAGGTAGGCACAGCGTCCGGAAGAGCCAGGGCGTCGACGACAGTGAGTCGATCCGGGGCCGCCGTGCCGTGCGGCAGCAGCAGACGCGGCGGCACCTGGGCGACGCGCCCTGCGAAACTGTCCGGCACCAGCCACCTCACTTCTCCCCCAGCGTGCCCCCAGTGTGCCCCTGCGGGCGCCCTCAGCCCAACACATCGACGATCACCGGGCGGTGATCTGTCGCCGCAACGACTGCCGATTCCGGCACAATTTCGAGGGGTGAGATCGCAGCAGTCGCCCAGGAGTCAGGAACCAAGATGGTGTCGATCCGGCGGCGCGGGTTGGACGTCGAGAACGTGGGCAGGTCCGCCTCGGCGTTCGGGTCGATGCGACCGGCTGCCAGCGACTGCCAGGCGGGGCCGGACGACGTCTCGTTGAGGTCGCCTGCCACCACCGAGGGGCCGGCACCCAGCAGCCCGATGACCTCACCGGCGTGCCGCGCACGCTCTGCTCCGTCAAGGCCCAGGTGAACCGAGCCGGCTACGAAGGACCGGTCGCCCAGCGTGAGCCGAGCAGAAGCCAAGCCGCGTTGGTGGAGTCGCGGCGACTTGGCGAGCAGATGGTGCGAAGGCTCGTCGACGTCGACCCTGAGCGAGGTCAACAGCGCGACGCCGGCCGCGGGGCGCCCCCCGGCGGCGACCACCAGTCCCGACTCGCGCGCGAGAGCGGCAAGTGTGGACTGGGCTCGCAGAAAGCGAGGAGCCTCTTGGACAAAGAGGACATCCGGGGCGCATTCCTTGATGACGGTGACGACGGCACGCCGATCGTCGCGCAGGGAACGGACATTCCAGGACATCAGCCGAAGTAATCGCACCGGCGCTGCTCCAAACGGGTGGACGTGCGGGCTATCCTGGCGGACGTGTCGGGGCACGAGGACACTTGAATGAGATGTTGGTAGATCGAACGGGCGAAGACTGCCCACGAGGGGGACCGATGATCGCTCGCTTCCGACCGAGGCGACGCTCCGACGACGGCGCGTCCGCGGTCGAGTTCGCCTTGGTCTTGCCCATTCTGCTCTTGTTGGCGTTCGGCATCATTTCGTTCGGCACCCTCTTCGCTCAGCAGTTGGCACTGAACAACGGCGTGCGCCAGGGCGCGCGACTCGCCGTCGTCGAGGGGTCGACCACCCAGAAGTCCTGCGCCGGCGCGGTGACCGCGGTGCGCGACGCCACCGGCCCGGCCATCGCGATGGACACCGCAGACATCGACGTGAAGGTCACGCGCACCAGTTCAGCGCCGTGCGGAACAGCCGTCAATCCCGGCAGCGGAACGCAGGTGTGTGCAGGTTCGATCGACGGGGCAACCAACGCCCAACAGAGCGTTGTCATCGAGGCTACCTATCCCGCTGAGTTCATCATCCCGCTGCCGGTACCTGGGTTTCAGGACCAATTCACGCTGACCTCCAAGGCGGTCTACAAATGCGAATTCAACTGAGGTCACTGCGCCGTCCACGCGATGAGGGCGCCGTCGCGGTCATTGTCGCCATCCTCTCGACGATCCTTGTGCTCATGGCCGCCTTTGCGGTCGACCTTGCCAACGCATACGCCGTCAAGCGTCAGCTCTCGGTGGCGGCCGATGCAGCCGCCCTTGACGCCGCGCGCGCCGTGGCTACCGCAGAATCGGGCGGGTCGCCGATCCTCGGCGGAGGTCAAGGCTGTTCCACGTGGACGTCGGCGCAGCGGTCAGCGGCCCAAAGCGCGGCTCAGACAGCGGCAAACTCGACAAACGCGGCGAATGACTTGAGCAGTGAGTCGAGCGTTGACAGCGTCACGATCACTTGTGTCGGCGACAGCAGAGTCGAGGTTGAAGTCAACAACAGCCGCGAACTCCCAGTGTTCTTTGGCGGCATCGCCAGCTCAACAGGATACGCCCCCAAGCGGTCGGCGACCGCTGCAGTCATCCCGCGACTAGCCATCGGCGGATTGCGCCCCTATGCCGCCTGCAACTCTGTGGTTGATGCTGCGCGCGCCTCCCCAGGAACCACCTTCGTAATGGACCTCGACAACAAGATCGGCGTCTGCAACTCTTCGGTCCCAGGCAACTGGGGCATCGTGGACTTCGACGGCGGGAGTAACCCGACTGGAGACATCGAGGACTGGACAGAATTTGGGTACCCGGATCCCGTCTCCGTGTCACCTCCGACGATCCCCGGCGACCCAGGAGCCAACCTTGCACCGGTCCAGGGTGAACTCGACGTGATCATCGACCAGGTCGTGCTCTTCCCCGTCGTTAGTGGGTACGTAGCGGGCACCGGTGGTGGCAGAAGAACAACGGACGGTTCAACGTCGTTGGCTTCGTAGGTGCGAAGGTGTGCGCCTACTACATTGACCAGACCAAGTACAACTACGGAAGCTGTTATGACGCAGCGAAAGCCGCGCCCTACCAGGCCGCGCGCCCAAGAGTGAGTTTCATCCAGTACCAATACGTGTCGTACTCCACCGGCTACTCAGGCGGTGGACCCACCTGCAACTTCTCCGACCCCAGCTGCACTTACGCCATCCTGAGCGCGCAGCTCTACAAGTAGCGACTCCCCGGCCGGTACGAACGGTGCTCGAGGCGCGGTACCCCTGATCCGCCCGACCCGACGGCCGACGCTACGACGGTTGCTTCAGCTACTGAGCGTGTTGACGGGCCAGCATGGCTGCACCGATCACCCCGGCATCGTTACCCATCTGGGCCGGCACGATGCGAGGCAACGGACGGACATCGGCTCCGGTGACGGAGGCAGCAAACTGACGTCGTGCCGGATCGAGAAGCAGGTCGCCCGCCTCGCTCACGCCCCCGCCCACCACGATGACTTCGGGGTCCAAGATCGCCACGAGGCTCGCCAGTCCCCGACCGAGCCACTCGCCCACATCAGCCAGGGCGGCGACGGCTAGTGGCTCGCCGGCTGCGGCTGCCTGAGTGATCCCGGGACCGCCGACCTCGGGGTCTCCCCCACGCTCGAGGTAGTGCGCCACCAGGGCTGTTCCGCTGGCATAGCGCTCCCAACAGCCGCGACCTCCGCAGGGGCAGGCACGTCCATCGATCACCACCGTCATGTGTCCGGCTTCGCCGGCAAACCCCTGGTGGCCTCGGTACAGCTGGTTCGACAAGACCAGCCCCGCGCCGAGGCCAGTGCCGAGCGCCACCATCAGCATCTCGGTGCTGCCGCGTCCTGCCCCCACCTCGTGTTCGCACCAGGCGGCCGCGTTCGCGTCATTGTCGATCTGCACCGGAGTCCCAAGGGCCTCGCGCAGGTCGCGAGCCAAGGGCTCCCCCGCCAAGGGAAGGTGCGGGGAGAACAACACGTGTGAGCCGTCAGCCGCCACGTTTCCCGCGATCGCGAGACCGACGCCCGCCACTTCGAGCCCCTCGCAGACCTCCGTGGTCGCCGACACGATCCCCGCCAGGAGGCCCGAATACGTGCCCGACTCGGTCCCCTTCCTGCATCTCCGGACGACATCGCCGGCTTCGTCGACGAGGACTGCGGCCACTTTGGTGCCGCCCACATCTACGCCCACCGTGTACGCCGTCATGAGTCGATGTCGATTCGCTCGACGTCTCGCGGACCGTTGTCGGCCCACGAGTGTTCGTGATCGGTGACGACGGCCCGGACCGCCGCGATCATCGCTTCAGCGGCACGACCAAGCTGTTCGACAACCTCAGGGTGGTGCTCGCGAATGGCGCTAAGACCCAGGCAGATGGGACAGGCTCGACACTCGGCGCTATCGGTGGCGATGGGCGTTTCTGGTACGCCTCGGGCGTCCAACCACTCACGCAGGGCGTCCATGAGCCGGCCCGCCTCCTGAGCGGCACTGCCCAGCGGGTCCTCGGTCGCGCTCATGGATGAGCCGCCTTCCTCTCGGGGAACTGCAGAGGATCAGGAACGAACTCGATGTCGAGCTGGCCATCGTTGACGTGCGCACGCCGCACCCGACAACGCTTCAGGCCGCCAGGTAGGGCAAGAACTCGACGCCTACCTGACACCGTCACCACCAGATCATCACCGACCCTTGCCAAGTCAAGCGAGTCCTTCTCGACCAACGGCAAGGCGAGCTCCATGACGAAGCAGTCGCCGTCGTCTCTGACTCGGACGAGATCGCGGATCTCGGTGGAGGCGAGCGGATCGTTCTGCCCGTACATGTCCGCCCCAAGGCGCGAAAGCGCCTCAAGGCCGGTCGGTTCGGTGGGCTGGTAGTTCGCAATGAAGGTGGGCAGCGGGTCGAATGCCTCTGCGACCTCCGCGAGCTGCCCTTGTTGTGCCTCGACCCACTGTCGGCGCCACGGATCGTCGGCAGCTTCGAAGACCCGGTTGGCGATCACCGCATCGACTGTGTAGCCGTAGAGGGCCAGCTGCGTGCGGGCACGCCTGGCCTCGGCGACGACGACGGCCTCTGGCGTGAGTACCAGGCGCACGGTGGTCTCTGGGGCGCTGAGCACGTCTTGAACCTGGGCCAACTGGTCCTGCAGGCGTTCGGCGGCATCCCACACTTCGGTGCTGGGGGCCGGAAGTCCCACTGCCGGCCCCAGCAGGGGTCGCAGCGCCCTCACCACGCGCCGATCAGCCGGCATCGCCCTGGAGACATACCAGTCCAGCAACTCAGGAAGAGCGAGCAGCCGAAGCGTCTCAGCGGTGGGAGCGCAGTCGACGATGACAGCGTCCCAACGGCCGCTCCGGACGTGCTCGCTCACCTCGATCAGCGCCAGGACCTCCTCCGCACCGGGAAGGACCGTGAGTTCCTCGGCCCTCAGCCGATCGAAGCCCGCCGAACCCAGTGCCGCGGTCAAGTAGCTGTGAATCTGACCCCAGGACTCCTGGAGCCTCCGTTGGGCGTCGACGTGTCCCACGTAGAGCCCGGCGCTGACTTCCTCAGGTTCGCCCCCTGCGTCACACCCCAAAGCATCGGCCAGGGAATGGGCCTGGTCCGTCGACAGCACCAAGGTCTTGCCACCCTCAGCGGACACATGGGCCGCTGTGGCGGCGGCAAGCGTGGTCTTACCCACCCCGCCTTTGCCTGTGAAGAGGATGACGCGCGTCCCTGTGCCGACCATGAAGGGAGCCTAGCCGCCACTTCTCCGCTCGATGTTTGCCGCTGCGAGCAGAGGTCTCGCTACTCGCCCTCAACCCGGCGCTTGAGTTCCTTCAGTGCAGTGTCTGTCACGACCTTCTCAGCCTTTCGCCGCAACATCCCGATCATGGGCATCTTGAGGTCAAGGGTGAGGACGTACTCAACCTGCGTCGTCCCGGCTGCTCCACCGCTGAGCTGGTAGCTGCCGTCCATGGCGGTCAGGATCTGAGCCTCCACCAGGGTCCAGCTGACCGAGTCGTTCCCGCTCCAGGTGTAGGCGAGGGTGTACGTGTCCTTGACGACCCCGGCATCGAGCACGAACGTCGCGCGGGAGGGTCGGCCATCCGTACCCCGCTCAAGCACCTCGACCGCCTTCACCGAACCCGTCCACTCAGGGTAGGACTCCAGATCGGCGATCTCATTCATCACCGCTTCAGCGGGCGCCTCGATCTCGATGGTCGAGGACGTCTGCTCGCTCATGGGGACTCCAAGCCAGGCGATGGGAAGGACCAGGCGAGCGTATCGGCCCTAGACCAAAGCACCGAGCGCGGTCAGGACCGCGAAGAGAACGGCGCCCACAACGACCATTCCACCGACCATGACCGCTATCCGTGTCGATCGGTCGCCGAGGCGTTCGGCGAGCCCGGACGCAGGTTCACTGCGGCGGTGCTCGGCGGCAAGCATCGAAAGCATGACGTCGACGTCTGACACGTCGATCTTTGGCTCATCCGGCTCATCTGGCTCAGGAGGAACATCTGGGAGAACCGCTTCGGCCATGAGCTCCGGTCCAGATACCGGCTCCGGGTCCGCAGCTGATTCGGGTTCGGAGGGCGCACTCCGTCCCGCGGCGACATCCATCACGGCATCCAGGGGTGCCGTCAGGGGGTCAAAGACCGGTTTGACGGCCGCGTAGCAGAGCGAGCACCAGTCCTGCTCCGGACGCAGCGGTGCCCCACATTCGCCGCATGACAAGGTCGTATCCACGGCCCAATCGTCGGCACACACAGGCGTTGGCTTGATGCTCAATCCGGTCTCCGGTTGCGAACACCCTGGTAGGCCCATCAACCTGGGATGCGAGTGTGCCGAAGGGGGGACGATGAGCGCAGTGGTGGAGGCCCGGGGCCTGACGGTCTCGTTCGGGCCAGTTGTCGCTGTGGACGGCTTTGACCTCACCGTGCCAGCACGGGCGACACTCGCCCTTGTCGGGCGAAACGGGGCCGGGAAATCGACGACTCTCAAGGTCCTTGCCGGTGTACTGCCGCCCACCACTGGGGCGGTCTCCATCGCCGGAATTGACGCGTTGCGCCACCCTGACCAAGCCCGCGCACGAGTTGGGTACTGCCCCGATGTCGGCGGACTCATCCCTCGAGCGACTCCATGGGAACATCTGCAGCTGGCTGCGACTCTGCGGTCGATGGGCAGCGGTTGGGAGAAGCGGGCCGAAGATCTGCTCGATCGCTTCGACCTTCTTGGGGTCGCCGATCGAGTCACCGCCGGGTTCTCGCACGGCATGGGACGCCGAATGTCCGTGCTCCTCGCCGCCTTCCACGAACCAGAAGTGCTGCTCCTCGACGAGCCGTTCGACGGCGTGGACCCACTTGGGGTCGAGGCGACCATGGATGTGATTCGCGAACTTCGCGCGCTGGGGTCGGCGGTCCTGGTCTCCACGCACCTGCTCGAACTCGCGGTAGAGGCGTGCGAGCAAGCCGTCGTGTTACGCCGTGGCAAGGTCGTGGCTGCTGCGCCAGCTATCGAGCTCACCGGCGCCTCTGGCGCGGCGCGCTATCGATCACTGCTCACCTCATGAGTCAGTCCGCCAACATCTCTGCCAATCGACAGCTCCTCGCCCTGCTGCGGCTGCGGTGGCGGATGATTCGATCAGGCCCAGTCCGCTGGAGCATCGCCGTGCTGAGTCTCCTCCCAGCCGGACTCATCGCCGCAGGGCTCCTGGGGATGCAGGCCGTGCCCGGCGAGCAGACGCTGAATATCGCCCTGGCGACACCCACGCTGTACGTCGGCTTCATTCTCCTCGCGGTCCTGGCTCCGCTGGTCTCCGGTGGCGGCTACGAGCTCTACCCTTCAGATCAGCTGGCCGCCTACCCGATCCGGCCGGCTACGGCATACCGCAGCACGCTGGTACTTGCCCCGGTGAACCTGGCTTGGGTCATCAACGTCATCGCACTGTTGGTCGTCACGGGTTTCGCGACCGGGGACCTCGCCTGGGCTCCGACGTCGCGCTCACTTCTCACGGTTGCGGTCTTCATCCTTGCGGCAACAGTCGTAGGGCACACCATTGGCTGGCTCGTCATGGGGTTCCGGCAGTCGCGAAGAGGGCGCTTCCTGACCAACATCGCAGGGGTCATTGCTCTCTTCGTCGGGCTTCTCATCTTCTGGACCGACAGTGTCATCACGCTCCTGGACAACTCACCGACTACCCGGGTGCTTGTCGGGGCCTACGACGGGTACCAAGGCGAATACGGCTCATGGCTAGCTGTGGTCGCGGTGCTCGTCGGCGCGATGCTCGTCTTCATTCGCCTCGGAGACGCAGTGGCAGGCTGGGCCCTTCGGCGTCCCGGAGACCATGCCGACCGAACGAGTTCACGGTCCCTGCCGCGGCGGAAGTGGTCCCACCAGGTGATGTACGCGCTGCTCGTGGTGGATCACGCGAGTGTCTGGCGTTCCACTCCTCTGAGACGTGGCGTCCTCGTCCTCGTCCTTGTCCCTGGGGTGATCTCTGCCCTTGCTGGCATGACGTGGCAGTCGCTCGTCCTCGTACCAGGCTTGATCGCAGCCGGTGCTGGCCTGCTCTTCGGAATCAATGCCTTCACCCTCGACTCCACCGGGTCAGTGTGGTTGTCCACGCTCCCCGGCTGGGCTTCACCTGCCTACCTCGCCAAATCCCTCGTCTTCTTCGAAGTCGCCCTCGCAGCGGTCCTGTCAGCCCTTGTCGGGGGATCTCTTCGGGCTCAACCGCCGAACGCGCCGTCGGAAGTCACAGCAGCCCTCATGTCGGCAGTGTGCTGTGCGGTTCTCGTCGTCGCACTGGGTATGCGGTCGTCGCTGCGCCATCCGCACCGCGCTGATCTGAAGGGCCCACGCGATACACCTGCCACTCCGGGTGTGATGGCGGCCCAGTCAATGAAATTTGCGATCGTTACGACCTTCACGAGCCTGTTCTTCGCCGTGCTGGCACTCTCCGGCGAGTGGTGGATACCGCTCGTCGGCGCCCTCCCGGTACTCCTGCTCAGCGCCTTGCACTGGTACCGAACGGGGCTCGCCTGGTCGCACCCGCACGTCCGCGCATCAGTCGTGCTGACCGTTGCCGGTGGCTGATCAAGTGGACTAGTTCTTTCTTCCTAGGCACTTTCTGGACATGCCGAGGCGTAACGGACAGGGGTTCATGACACGATGCCGTCACAGCGGCAGTAGTCGCGAAGGGGAAACCGGGGTTGAGACATGGTGCATCGTGCGATCCGAGGATCACGGACTGCCCTTGACTCGAAAAATGTCCGCCTTGTTCCCTCAACCGTGGGCTCCACACTCCGATAGAAGGTCGTATGGGACGTCGTACTCTTTTGCTCATTGCCGCACTGGTGGTCGCCGCGCTCGGCACGGTGCTCATCTTCGTCTACGTCAAGAACGCTGACGACCGAGCGCAGGCTGATGCCGCGCCAGTCGATGTGCTCGTGGCCACCCAAGGTGTTGATGCCGGTACCACGGCAGCCGACGCGTCGAATGCTGGGGCGTTCGAGATCCAGGAGGTCCCGACCTCGGCTGCGGCAGAGGGAGCCCTCACCGACATCTCGATCATCTCTGACCAGGTGGCACTCGCCCCGATCTTCCCTGGACAGCAGATCTTGGCTCAGATGTTCGGTGCGCCCGGGTCCGAGTCCGGACTCAACGTGCCCAAGGACAAGTTGGCAGTCTCGGTCCAGCTCGGTGATCCCGAACGGGTGGCCGGCTTCGTTGTCCCGGGTTCGGAGGTGGCAGTGTTTGCCACCCTTGAAGCTGACGCACCCGGTTCGACCAACAAGATCGACGTGACCGCCGCGCTGCTACCCAAGGTCGAAGTGATTGGTGTCGGGGCAACAACGCTTTCGACCCAGACGACGACCACCGATGAGGGCGAATCCACAACCGAAGAGATCCCTCTGGCCATCCTGACTTTGGCGGTTGACCAGAAACAGGCTCAGAAGATCATCAACGCCCAGACTGGGGGTGCCATCTACTTCGCTCTCCTCGGCGAAACGACGAAGGTGCGAACAGGCAACCCCACCACGACGCAGAACCTGCTCCGCTGATGACCGCCCTCCTCGACTACGACGCAAGCACAGCGGAGACGCTGCGTTCGGCGCTCGGTGCCGACACCGTGGTACTTCCCACGTTCGACGCTCTGAGACGGCACCTCGACACCCACCTGGGTGAGGACGCCGTGGTGATCGGGGCCTCGGTCGACATCGAAAGTGCCCTGGCTCTCGCGTCAACCATGCGGGTCAACCGACCCAGCATGGGCGTCGTCATGGTGCGTCGACGCGTGGACACATCGGTCCTCGCGGACGCGCTTCGTTCTGGAGTCCGAGAGGTCGTCGAGGAGCGCGACCTCGCTGGCATCAACGCGGCCGTTGCACGAGTGAAGTCGCTTGCGACGTCGCTCCGCGAGACGGTGCCAGGCGCTTCGGGACCCGGTGAAGCCGACGAACACGGCCGCCTCGTCACCGTCTTCTCGGCCAAGGGCGGCTGCGGCAAGACCACGTTGTCGACGAACCTCGCGGTCGCTCTTACCGAGGGTGGCCGCAACCGGGTCTGCCTGGTCGACCTCGACCTGTCGTTCGGCGATGTCGCCATTGCGCTCCAGCTTTTCCCCGCACACACCATCGTCGACGCCGTCGCGCTCGGCGACGGGTTGGATGCAGAGGCCGTCGCATCGCTGCTCACCCCGCACGGCAACATCAGTGGGCTGTTCACTCTGGTGGCACCGCTCGACCCAGGGTCCAACCGCGGAATCTCAGCCGTACTCGTTCGCAAGATTCTGGAAGTCCTGCGCCAAGAGTTCGACTACGTCGTGGTGGACACCCCGCCGGCCTTCGATGAGCAGGTTCTCGAGGCACTCGATCAGAGCGACCTGATCGCCCTGATCGCTACCCTCGACATTCCCGCTCTGAAGAACCTCAAGCTCACTCTTGAGACGCTGGATGAGATCAACTTTCCGCGCGAGAAGTGGGCTGTCGTGCTCAACCGATCCGACTCAAAGGTCGGGCTCGCCCTCAACGAGGTCGAGAAGACACTGCGGGTGCCGATCTCCATTCAGATCCCCAGCTCACGAGATGTACCGGCTGCGATCAACCGCGGCGTGCCGATCATCTACGACAACCCGAAACACCCCGTCAGCGTTGCCATCCGTCAGTTCGCCGAAAAGTACGTTCTCACTGCCCACCACGGCGACAGCTCGATCCCGCCCGAGCTCCGTAGCGACCGCCGCGGTCTCCTTCGTAGGAAGGCCAAGACCTCATGAGCCTGGCAGACCGCCTCGCGGAAGCACGCCGTCAGAAGGCCCCGGCTGCCCCAGCCGATGCCGATGACACGCTCACGGGAAGGCCATCCGGTAGACGCAAGTCGTCCGACCCGTTCGGGGATCTCAAGCGTCAGGTGCACCAGTCGCTGCTCGACAACCTGGGCCCCAAGCTCTACGACTCGCGCCAGACCCAAAGCGAGCTTGAGCAGAAAGTCCGGCAGACGCTGCAGGAAGTGTTGAGTCAGGAAGACACTCCTCTCACCACTTCGGACCGGGCCCGTATCGCTCAAGAGATCGCCGACGACATCTTGGGGTATGGGCCACTTGAGCCCTACCTGCGCGACCCAGACATCACTGAGGTCATGGTCAACGGAGCCAATGACATCTGGATTGAACGTGCTGGCCGCATCTACAAGACCGAGGGCGAGTTCGCCGACGAGAACCATCTGCGTCGCACGATCGAGAAGATCGTGGCCAGGGTAGGTCGACGCGTCGATGAGTCCAGCCCCATGGTCGACGCACGCCTCCCAGATGGCAGCCGTGTGAACGCCGTGGTGCCCCCACTCGCACTGGACGGCTCACTGCTCACGATCCGAAAGTTCGCCGCCGATCCGTACCGGATCGAAGACCTGATCGGCTTCGGCACTCTCACGCGCACAGTGGCGGACTTCTTGGACGCTTGTGTCCGAGGAAAGCTCAACATCCTCGTGTCCGGAGGAACAGGCGCTGGAAAGACCACAACTCTGAACGTTCTGTCGTCCTTCATCCCCGAGGACGAGCGAATCGTCACCATCGAGGATGCTGCCGAACTGCAGCTCCACCAAGATCACGTCTTGCGTCTGGAGGCACGTCCTCCCAACATCGAAGGTCGGGGTGAGGTCAAGGTTCGCGACCTGGTCCGTAACGCGCTGCGCATGCGCCCTGACCGAATCGTGGTCGGTGAGGTACGTGACGCCGCGGCACTGGACATGCTCCAGGCAATGAACACCGGGCACGACGGATCGATCTGTACCGTGCACGCGAACACACCTCGCGACGTGCTAGCACGCGTGGAGACAATGGTGCTGATGGCTGGCGTCGACCTGCCCGTTCGGGCCATCCGCGAGCAGGTGTCGAGCGCGATCGACGTCGTCGTGCAGCAAACGCGATTCAAGGACGGCACCCGCCACATCACCCACGTGTCAGAAATCGTGGGCATGGAGGGCGACGTGATCACCCTCCAAGACATCTTCTTGTTCGACCACGGGGCCGGCTTCGACGAAAACGGACGATCACTGGGCACCCTCAAGTCAACGGGTCTTCGGCCCAAGTTCCTCGACAAGCTTGCCGCTAGTGGCGTCCAGGTCGACCCCTCCGTCTTTGCGTTCGAGAAGTTCGCGGGGCGATGAGCGTGCGTCGGACTATCACCGGCCTCGCCACCGCCGCACTTCTCCTGGTCGCGTCGGCCGGCCCGGCATGGGCCGAGTCGAGCGCCACCATCGGCGAGGTCGAGGCCGGAGATGGCCAGGTGAGCTTCGTCGTCACGCTGGACGGCGTGCCCGCCGGTGCGGACATCGACACCGACAACACGACCGCCTCCATTGAGGGTCAGGCGTTGAATCCTGACGTGCAGTCCCTGTCAGACGCTGGCGATATCAGCCAGACAGCGCTTCTGGTGATGGACACCAGCGACTCGATGGCGGGTGAGAAGCTCACCGCTGCCAAGGATGCAGCGCGTCAGTTCGTCGAAGCTGTGCCCGCTCAGGTCGAGATCGGACTGATCACCTTCAACAGCGTTGCGGAACTGCAGGTCGAACCGACCGCCAACCGAGGCGACCTGCTGCTCACGATCGACAGCCTCACGACCGCGCCGCAGACAGTTCTCTACGACGCGGTCGTTCTGGCAGCAGATCAGCTCACGTCAGCGGATGTGGGTTCGGCTCTCCTGCTGTCCGATGGCGCCGACCGTGGCAGCGAGGCGACGCTCGCCCAAGCGACCAAGGCCGCCGAGAAGTCAGATGCCAGGTTCGATGTCGTGTCCTTCGGCGACAGCACAGGGCAGGTGGCTGCGCTCTCGGACATTGCGGGAGCGACAGACGGCACGGTCTACGAAGCGGCAGATACCGACGCGCTGATCGAGGCCTTCGATGCGGCAGCCGAAACTCTGACCAACCGCTTCCTGTTGACGGCTCCACTTCCCGCGGGCTACACCCAGACATCGGGCACGCTCGCGGTATCTGTGCCGGTGGACGGCGTTGCCGTGACCGATGCCGCCCAGGTGGTCATCGGCGAGACTTCCGACGGCACCAACGCGGCCATCCCGCCACCTTCGCCTGCATCGGCTCCCGGCCCGCTGGCATCGGTCGCCGACAACTTCATCGGGCTGGCGCTTGTTGGCGTGTTCGTCGCCCTTGCCATTCTCGTGTTCTTCGCAATCGCTGCCACTGCCAACCGTGAACGAGACCAGAATTCCGGTGTCCGTCGCAGACTGTCGATCTACACGTTGGGAGGTCGACAGCCCGTCAAGGAACAGGAGACGACGGTTCTCGGTGACACCCAAGTTGCCAGAAGCGCCGTCGAGTTCGCTGGCCGGGTGATGGCTCGACGAGACTTCGAATCCAGACTCGGAGGGAAGCTGGAGTCGGCGGCCATTCCACTGAAGCCTGCCGAGTGGCTCCTCATCCATACCGGGATCACTCTTGGCGTTGGCCTTCTCCTCTTCCTGCTCACCAGCGGCCGCCTCTTCGTGACCCTCATCGGGCTCTTCCTTGGGGCGCTCCTCCCCTGGCTGTACCTGTCGTACAAGGCCAGCCAGCGCCGAAAGGCCTTCTTGGCCGCTCTGCCCGACACGCTCCAGCTCATCGCGGGAAGCCTGTCAGCCGGCTACTCGATGCCCCAAGCAATAGACACAGTCGTTCGAGAGGGCAAACCTCCGATTTCCACCGAGTTCAACCGAGCGCTCGTCGAGACCCGGCTCGGCGTCGATCTTGAGGATGCGCTCGATGGCATCGCCGATCGCATGGCCAGCATGGACTTCACCTGGGTGGTCATGGCCATCCGCATCCAGCGCGAAGTGGGAGGTAACCTCGCCGAGGTTCTGACCACCGTTTCCGAGACCCTACGCGAGCGCGAAAGGCTTCGTCGGCAGGTTCAGGTGCTCTCGGCGGAGGGCAAGCTTTCGGCCTGGATTCTGGCGCTGTTGCCGGTTGTCTTCGCCCTCTACCTTGTGGTCGCCCGACCCGAGTACCTTGAGCCGATGTACACCACGCCACTTGGCTGGGTCATGATCGGCGGCGGCGTGTTCTTGTTGGCCATCGGTGGCTTCTGGCTGAGCAAGGTTGTCAAGGTGGAGGTCTGAGATGTCGTCACAAATGATCCTGCTCATTGGTCTCGCCGCCATCTTCCTCGCCATTGCGCTGCTGCTGACCACGATCGGCACCATCACGTCCGAGCGTCAAGCTGTCAACCGTTCGCTTGCTGCGGTGCGAGCGATGGATACATCTTCGGATCTGGCCAAGGCTGAGCTCGACAAGCCGTTCGGTGACCGAGTGGTGAGTCCGGCAATGGGTCACCTGACCGGGATCGGAAGACGCTTCACAGCCGGCGATCAAACCGACCGCATGAAGCGCAGACTCGATCTTGCTGGCAATCCGCCTAACTGGAACATCGACCGAATCATTGCCTTCAAGGTCTTGGGGTTGTTTGCCGGCCTCGTGCTGGGATTCCTTCTAGGCACTGCCATCGGGGGCCTGCTCCCCACACTCGCGACCTCTGTCGGCGGAGCGTTTGCTGGCTACTACCTGCCGAATCTGGTGCTGTACCAAACTGCCTACAACCGGAGCGAACAGATCCGCAGAGACCTCCCCGACGCACTCGATCTCCTCACCATCAGTGTCGAAGCCGGACTAGCGTTCGATGCTGCGGTGTCGCAGGTCGCCCGGAACACGACCGGCCCGCTCGCCAATGAGTTCTTCAGAGTGCTTCAGGAGATGCAGATCGGCACCGGGCGCACAGAGGCCATGCGAGCGCTTGGCGAACGTACGGATGTTGATGAGCTCCAGAGCTTCGTCACTGCAATGGTGCAGGCGGACGCCTTCGGTATCCCGATCGCGAGCGTGCTGCGGGTTCAAGCCAAAGAAATGCGCGTCAAACGCTCTCAGCGGGCGGAGGAGAAGGCGCAAAAAATCCCGGTGAAGATCTTGTTTCCCTTGATCTTCTGCATCTTGCCTTCGCTCTTCATCGTCGTCATGGGCCCCGCGGCGATCAACATCTACGATGCTCTCATCGCCGGGAACTAGCCGTGGCGCTCGTCGCACTTGTGTCGCGCAATCCGGGAATGTCGATGGCGCTCGCGGCCACCGAGCACAGCGTTGAGGAGATTCGTCCCGGAGATCTCGAAGGATGGTTGGCCGGCAGTGGAGAAGCTGGTGCCGATGCGCTCGTGCTGGATCTAGGATCTCCGACTGCCGCCCTCTCCGTGGTGGGTGACCTGCGAGCTCAGGGACGCTGGGTGCCCGTGCTCCTCGTCGCGACTTCAGACCTTGCCTGGAGCGATCCAGATCTCTTGGCATTGTCAGGCGTCGACATCCTCCCCCTGCCGCTCGACCCCCAGCGCCTGCAATCGGCTCTGACTGAAGTCCTGAAGCATCCGCGAACTCCACCCCGCCCGAAGGCAGAGGCAAGACCCCGCCGCTCTGCTCGAGGACGTCCCGGATATTGATGTCTCCCCCGACCCAGACTGGCTCACCCCCGAACCCGAGCCCGAGCCTGAGCCGGTCCCCGAACCCGAGCCCGAGCCCGAGCCGATCCCCGAACCCGAGCCCGAGCCGATCCCCGAACCCGAACCCGAGCCCGAGCCGATCCCCGAGCCCGAACCTGAGCCGAGTCCCCGAACCCGAGCCCGAGCCTGAGCCGGTCCCCGAACCCCTCACGAGAGCCACATCGCGTCGCGAGCGCCAGCAGCCGGCGCCGCAGACCACTATTCGCCTGGATCCTTCGAGCCCTCCACTTCCGATGGCCGAGTCCGCGGCGCTTCCCCCCACATCACTGTCGAAGGTGCCTTCTGCGGAGAGCCGAAGCCCGGTCGAGAGGCTGCTGGCCAAGGCCGACGACCTGTACACGCTGGAAGAGATCGCGACCGTCATTGTCGACGACGCCGTTGATCGCAGCAGGGCGGACGCCGGCGCCCTCCTTGTGCCAGATGGCGAGCTGTGGCGTGTCAGCGCTGGAGCGGGAATACGCCCCCTCGAGTATCGGCTTCAGCTGACCTCTGAGTCTTGGCTGGTTGAGAACACCGCGACTGCAGGCAAAGGCATCCTCATCGAGGAAAGCGACGTCGCACGCCGTGACTTGCGGGGAGCGCCACTAGCCAGTCGAACGCACCTGATGGTCGTCCCCGTGCCAGATGTGCACGCGATCCTGGTGCTGGCACGAGACCGTGCAGAGCCATTTACGGAGCAGTCGCTCGGCGCCCTTGCGCACCTCGCCGATGAGGCGGGGCCGGTGCTGGCGCAAGCCATCGAGCTGCGATCTCTCGCACGCGCACTGTCGAGGCATCTCGACCCCGAATAGAGACCGTCTTTGTCACTCCACAAAGACGCGTTCATCCACCAGCTGCTCCGAGACCGCAGAGCCTTCTGTCTCAAAGCGCCCTTGTTCAAAGCGCTTGCGAAACTCGAGATCGACCCGGTCTATCCCGGTCCGGTTCTTCTCGATCGTGACGATGACGTAGTCCCGGAAGCGCTCAGCGTTGCCCACGTCGAAGACAAGATGATGGCGAGCTACCACGTCGTACTTGTCATTGATGACGAGCACAACGTCGGCCTCGTACGCCAGGGCCGCAGCGCCGCGCAAGTGGTGCACCCGCATGCGCCGACCACTGACGATCCCCTCCTTGTCTGACGCCACCACGGCAAATACCGCCACGTCTCTTTCCAGGGCAAGATCCTTGAGGCCCTGAGCGACCGTTGTGATGCGGTCTTCTTCGGAGAGCTGACGGTCGAGCACCGGCACCTTCTGCAGGTAGTCAATGACCACGACGGGAGCCGATCCGGTCTCAGCAATCACGTGGTTGACGATGGCCTTGATGGCCGACAAGTCGCTGGCTCCGCCGCTCGCGCGGTGAATGTGGAGGCGCGAGGCGTACTTCTCGACTGCGTCAACGGCCTCCGCACCCCCCGGGGCGTCTGCCAAACGATGAGCCAGCCCACCTGAGTGTCCGTCGATGCTCTCCATGGCTTCACGGATCCTGCGCAGCGGAACGGCGTCGATCCCGAACCGTGAGGAGGCTTCAATCGCCACGAACCGTTCGAGAACGGTGGCGGGGTCATGTTCGAACGAGAAGTACAGACCCGTTCCACCACTCACGACAACGTTGCGGAGCATCTGCAGCGCCATCGTCGTCTTCCCCAGCCCCTGAGGCCCTCCGAGCAGAGTGAGCTCGCCAGCTCGCAATCCCCCGGCCAAGTAGGTGTCAAGCGGGTGAAACCCCGTGGGAGTCACCCGGGCGGCAGCGGTCAGACCGGCGTCGAGCCGCCGATCCGTGGCAGCAAGGACATCGCCAAGCGAGAACACCTGATCTGACATGACTCGAATGGAACCACACGGCGCGACCGCACGCCGGGGTTTTCAGAGATAACCGCCCGGTTGGCGGTCACCCAGTTCCAACAAACGCCAGATCCACCTGTGACACGGTAGGCCAGTGAAGCGAGGCCGACTGTTCGACCAACTCGACGACGAGCGAGTCGAGATTGGAGTTCGCGCAGCTGCGTTGGGTTTGGCGTACGCCGTTTCCGGGCTCACAGGCACAGCCCGGGATATCGCACCGCAGCTTCTGCTCCTTACGCTGCTGGCCGTCGCAGCGGTTCTTCCCTTGAACAGCCGTGGCTTCCGCCGGTGGCGACCAGTCTTCGAGGCGCTGGTGGCGGGGTTACTGATCGCGACAGCCAACCCGTACGACCCCTCGCTCCTGCCGTACATCGTCACTCCGGCCCTGTCGGCTGGACTGATCGGCGGCTGGTCGCTCGCCGTGATCTCCTCCGGTGCGGCGATGCTTGGCTTGCTCCTGCCCGGGGTCCAAGGTCCCGGAGGCCTGGGCGGGTCGGAGTACGTTGTCGACGCCGTTCAATGGTCTCTTCTCGCCCTTGCCGTGGGCCTGCTTGCCGCCTGGGTTCGACGCGTGCAAACCGAACCTCCCGACGACGACGAGTCGTACCTCGAGGCGGCTCGCTTGCTCGTTCAGCTTCGGGATCTGTCGCGCGAGCTCTCGGGAGGGCTCGACGCCGTTTCTCTGGCGTCTTCCCTGCTCGATGACGTCCGTACTCAGTTCGGCATGACGCGGGGTTGGGTGTTCGGCTACCGAACTGGTGGGGCGCCCATACCACTCGCCTTCGGGCCGGGTATCGACCCTGGGCTCGCCGCCGACCTTGTCTCAGGACCGCTCTGGAGTCGGGCGGTCACCGACCAGACAACGCAGCACACCACCGGACCGCTCAGCTCGGATCAGTCGATGAGCGGGGCAGTACTCCCCTTGCGGATCCGCTCAACGGTCGTGGGTCTGCTCGCGCTCGAACGTAGAGGCGAGCCCTGGACACGGTCCGAGCTGGCGCAGATTCAAGTCGTCGCCGACGCCGAGGCCGTGCGGCTCGATGCCGCGCTGCTCTTCGACGAAGTGAGGACAATGGCTACCGCCGAGGAGCGGCAACGCCTGGCCCGCGAGATTCACGATGGCATCGCCCAGGAGATCGCGTCACTCGGCTACCTGGTCGACGATCTACAGTCGCGGGCGCCAGGCGAGTTCGGACCTGACCTTGCCAAGCTGCGCGAAGAGCTCACCCGCACCGTGACAGAGCTCCGCCACTCAATCTTCGATCTGCGACGGGAAGTCGGGCCAGGCGCCAGCCTCACGTCCGTGCTTGCCGACCACGCTCGCCACGTCGGTGAGGTCGCCGGAATCGCGGTCCACCTAGAACTCTCTGAGTCAGCAGCTCGACTGCGCCCAGCCGTGGAGTCTGAACTTCTGCGCATCGCCCAGGAGGCGATAGCCAACGCCCGTAGGCACAGCACAGCAAGAAATCTTTGGGTCACCTGCATGATCGACGCGCCGAACGTCTTGTTGACCGTCGAGGACGACGGACGCGGTCTACTGCCACCCAGAGAGGACAGCTTCGGCCTCGTCATCATGCAAGAGCGAGCGGCACGAGCGGGGTGCACCCTCTCCGTGACGAACCGGCTCGGAGGTGGCACTAGCGTTGCGGTACGACCACTCGACCCCCGTTCCGAGGGGGTTCGCCCAGTGACGTCGTCGAAGACCCAGGAAGGCGGTGACTCGTCATGATTCGCGTCCTCATCGTTGACGACCATCAGCTGATTCGCGAGGGGCTGCGCCGCGCGTTCGAACGCTCCGGGGATTTCGAGGTCGTTGGCGAGGCGGCTTCCATCGATCAGGCCCGTCAACAGCTGGCCAGCGAACGCCCCGACGTCGTGACGTTCGACGTGCGACTGCCTGATGGCAGCGGCCTCGAAGCGGCCCGCGAGGCTCGGGACACTTTTCCAGATCTCGGGATCGTCGTCCTGACCATGTATGCGGGTGACGACCAGCTGTTCGGTGCGCTCGATGCGGGCGCCTCCGCGTTTGTGCCCAAGGACGCGCCCGCTGAGGACGTCGTCATCGCGGCCCGACACGCGGCAAGCTCACCTCGCTCGTTCACAGCACCCGACCTTGCCGAGGCGATGCGACGCCGAATGACACCCACCGGCCCGCAGCTCTCGCCACGCGAGAAAGAGGTTCTCGACCTGCTCGCCGAAGGGCTCAGCGTGTCTCAGATCTCGCGGCGTCTCTTCATCAGCGATTCCACGACGAAGACGCACATCTCGAAGCTCTATGAAAAACTGGGTGCGGGAAACCGGGCTCAGGCCATCATGTCGGCTCTCCGTCTCGGGCTCATTCAGGCACCGGAGACCGAGAGCTGAGGGGCCGGCGCCCATGGTCGCGAGCCACGTGTCAACCTCTGAGCCCACCGGTCACCCGAACGGCGGTCAACCAAATGGCCACTGTTTGTCGAACCGCCGGCCGATACCCGGGGGGCGTGCCGCACCACCATGATGAGCGGTGCCGGAGCCCAAGGGGGGCCCGGACACCCCACTCGGGGACAACGGAAAAATGGGCCCATCGAAAGGAACCATCCAATGAAGCTCCAGCTCCAGTACGTACGCGCCATGCTCGACAGCACTCGCAGCGACGAGGGCGCCTCGGCCGTTGAGTACGGCCTGCTTGTGGCAGCCATCGCCGCGGTCATCGTCTTCGTGGTGTTCGCACTTGGCGGCCAGCATCCTTGACGCGTTCACCACGACCAACGACGCCATCGAGACGGCACCGGCCGGCGCCTGAACGGCTCACGACCAGCTCGACGAGCCAGCAGGCGGGGTGAGGGTTCAGAACCCTCACCCCGCCTCTCTCGTTGGAAGGCGAGCATGGACGAAAAGACCATCGATGGCCGCTCCGACGACGGGGCATCGGCCGTCGAGTACGGGCTGATCGTCGTCGCCATCGCCGCTGTCATCGCCTTCGTCGTGTTCATTCTCGGGGAAACGGTCACCGGTCAGTACCAGGAGACCTGCGACAACATCGCGGCTGAAACTGGCTCAGGCGGCTGCTGACCGCCCACGCGCACATCCGGCGTCAGCCTGTCGTGACCAGCGCTTGCAGCCGCTCCACCTGACGACCCCACGACCAGTCAGCCTGCACCCACTCCCGGCCACGCGCGCCCAACCGAGCGCGCATAGGCCGATCGCCCAGCAGGGCCTCGAGCCGCTCCACCAGCTCAGCGGACGCGCCGACACCGTCCGGCACCACCCAGCCGGTCTCGCCCGGAAGCACCGCGTCAGGCGCGCCACCCGAGTCACCGGCGAGCACGGGCAACCCAGCTGCTGACGCCTCCAGATACACGATCCCCAAACCCTCGACGTCCAAGCCGCGCCGTCGCGTTCGACACGGCATCGCGAACACGTCACCGGCGGCGTAGTGAGCCGGCAGCTCTGGCCACGGCACCGATCCGGTGAAGACGATGTCTTCTCGCCAGGTGGACGCGAGCGCAAGTTCCTCGAGGCGCTTTCGGTACGGGCCGCCGCCCACGATGAGCAGTGCGGCGTCCGGGACTCGACGCTTCAGCGCCGGGAACGCCTCGATCAAGGTGTCCTGCCCCTTTCGGGCCATCAGCCGAGACACACACACCACGACCGGCCGGTCCCCCAAACCAAACCGCGCCCGCACTGCGGCGCCGTCAGCGTCGGGTGTGAAGACATCGGCGTCGACACCGGGCGTGAGCTGCACCATGCGAGCCGCGGCCGCCGGCGACAGCGCCGCGGCAATCCGGCTGCGCGTGTACTCACCCAGGTACGTCACGACGTCGACGCCATCGCCGATCCGCCGCAACACCTGACGCGGCCCCGGTAGCTGCGCCCACCCCGCCTCATGTCCGTGCGTGAGCGCCACAAGGCGAGCGGCCCCCGCCGACCGCAACGACGGCCCCAGCAGCGCCAACGGCGCCGCAGCCCCGAACAACACGGCGTCGCACCCATGCGCCCTCACGAGGTCTTGCGCATGCCGGCGCACGGCGGGCGTCGGAAGCAGCATCGACGTGTCCTCACGCACCACCTCAAAGGGCTGCTCCTTGTCGAACGCCTCCCACCCCTTCCACCGTGAGGTGTAGACGACGACGTCGGCCGGGTCGAGGCGACGGACCAGCTCATGGACGAATGTCTGAATGCCGCCGGGGCGCGGGGGGAAATCATTGGTGACGACCAAGATGCGCGCCATGTCAGCCACCCTCGCCAGAGTCGTTGGGACGCAGCGGACCGGGCACCGGCACACCTTCGCGCGCGGTGGCCCAGGCGCGCGCAGTGGCAAGCCGGGCGGCGGCCGTTGGGTGCGTGCCGAACCAGCGATACAGCGCCCGGTTCGGAGTCACATCCGTCTTCGAAATGGTCGCCAACCTTCGCTGCATCTCAGCAAAGGCTTGCGGGTCTTCGGTCAGATCGAGCGCGTGAAGATCCGCGCGTGCCTCGATCTGCCGACTCACCGCACTCTGAACGGGAGTGGACACGAACGAGACCACGGCAACAAAGGCCAGCAGGAACGCGATCGACCTCCCGTCTCCCACACCCGTGACACCCGACCAGCGGTCAAGGGGCAACCAGCCGGCCACGAGGTAGAGCAGCAGCACCAGCGACATCGCACCAAGGGCCCCGAGCGCGGTGCCCACCACCACATCACGGTCGGAGACGTGCCCGAGCTCGTGGGCCACGACTGCCTCAACCTCGGCATCCGGCGCCTGCTTCGAGCAAGGTGTCGTAGACCACGATGCGACGGGTGTTGCCGAATCCCGACACGTACGCGTTCAGCGTCGAGGTGCGACGACTCGCATCGGCGACCAGCACGTCGTCGACCACGACGCCATCTTGCTCAGCCAGCATCAGCAGGTCGGTTCGCAGCTGACCGTCGGCCATGGGCGTGAACTTGTTGAAGATCGGCTCGACGACCAAGGGGTAGGCGAACGACACGACGACCACGAGTGCCGCGGCTCCCAGGCTGCCGGCCACCCACCACCACTCCGGCCATCGCCGGGCCAGACCAATCAGCACCGTCAACGCCACCACCGTCACCACGGCGCTCACACCGAAACCCTTGGCCACATCGATGCCCCAGGAGGGCCAGCTACGCGTCGACAAGCCGTTCGCCCGGCGCACGGACTCTGCCCATGCCCCGAAGGGCAGCGTCGCGAGCCGCACGATCAGAAGCAGCACCAGACCGCCCAGCGCTGCCTGCCAGAACCATCCACCGCCGAGCGGACGCGCCACGGCCTGGACGATCCGAGCTCCAACGGGGGTGAACCCCAGGGCCACGGTGAGCGTAAGGCTGACTCCCAGCGACGTCAGGCCAGGAACGAGCAAGAGCCTCGCCAACCGGTCGCCCAGCGCGATCTCGCTCGTACTGAAATCGACCGCGGCGTCCGGCGGGATTGAGCCCGTGGCCTCGCGTGCCGTTCCCCAGGGAACGAGCACGGCCAAGGCAGCCACCAGCACGGCAAGGGCCACCACGAGGACCACGATCGCCGCGGTGCGTGATGTCACGCGTTCGTCCTCAGCCAGGCCTGCCACTGCAGAACCAGCTCGTCGAACGAGGTGTCGAGCACTTCCTCGGCAGCGTCATCCAGGCGCTGCTGCGTCGAGCCTTCACCACGCGACACCGCCACGTAGAACGGCACCAGTTGATCCTCGCCGTACCCGTCCACGATCATCTGGCAGAACGCCCATCCGGCTTGGTACGCCACACGTCGCTCGTCACTCGGCCGGCCGAGTTCGAACTCAGACTCGACCGGCAGCTGGTTCGGCACACCAGACGCCCGCACCTGGCTGAAGAGCTCACGCCCGACGAAGAAGTCCGGGACGCCCGACCCGCGGTACCCGACGTAGTCGGCCATGCCCTCGGTCAGCCAGGTCGGCACGTTGTCGCGGGGCAAGGCGTCCTGCGCCACATGGGTGATCTCGTGCCGAAGCACGATCTCGCGCGCCAGCTGGGGCATCCGGTCATAGACCGTGGGGTTCATCACCACCCGAATCACCGGGCCATCTGACCCGGTCGCCCACAGCGTCACAGCCACCTGGTCACTACCCGCCGAAGAGCCGACAAGCGGGTCGAGCAGCCGCGACTCGGACGGCAGCACGACCACTGCCGTCTTGGGCCACTTGGCAGACCAGAAGCGCGCGACGTCGCGTCTCGCCTCTTCTGCGACGTCTCCGAGGCCGTCGAGGCGAGCATCGTCACGCGACCCGATGACCAGCACCTTGCCGTTCCGGTCGACCTGCACCGGCTCGTGGTCCCACAGGTCGCGACCGGACGAATCAAGTCTGACCAGCCGCCACCCGCGGGGCCCGAGCCGGAAAGAAGCATCGGCAGTGCGGCCCACCGTGACGCCGTCAAGCGGCAACTCGTACTCGATGATGGCCGTGGCCCGGAAGCGACCGGTACGCGCTTGCGACCCGTCCGGCCGATCGGCACGAGCCAGCCGTACCTGGAACGACTCGAACGGCACGCCCGCCAGCGACCCTTTGGACGCGCCCAGCGCCGCCTTGCCACGGCTACTCAGCTGGTAGCCCGCCATCGACGCCGCGCCCTCGGCCCAGGCCTCATCGGCGGCGTCAGATGCCCAGCGGTCGAACCAGCCGGTACCGGTGGGTTGGACGGGATCGGGTTGAGCAAGCCCCACGGCAAAGCCGACACCGGCACTGGCGACAAGCGCGACGGCCACGAGGGGCGCCGCGACGAGACCCAGTGGGCTCGGCGACCGATGACTGCTCACCTGACGATGGTAGGCACGTCAACGGGCGTGCGGGACACGACCCGGCTTTGTCGAGCGCGGCGTGCAGCTAGACGCGGCCGCCGCTGACGAAGACCGACATCCAGTAGCCCGACAGCGGCACCCGCTCAACGCCCGTACCGGGGTTGGACGCGTGGACCATCATGCCGCCACCGACGTACATCCCGACGTGCGAGATGCCGCTGTAGAAGAAGAGCAGGTCACCGGGCTGCAGGCTGCCGGCGTCGACACGCGACGTGACGCCGTACTGCGCGGACGCCGAGTGCGGAAGCGAGACACCGGCCTGCGCCCATGCCGCTGACGTCAGGCCAGAGCAGTCGAAAGCATTCGGACCGGAGGCGCCGTACACGTAGGCCTTACCCACCTGGGCGTTGGCGAAGGCAACTGCCGAACCTCCGCGGCCGCTGCCGGAAGAGGTCGGGGCCGGGGTGGAGCTCGTCGACGAAGGCGTGGAGGCGGATTCGGATCGCGCGGCGGCCGTGGCCTGAGCGGCCCGCCTCTCCTGGATCCGGGCCAGGCGCTCGCGCTCTTCGGCCTTCAGCCGCGAGAGCAGCTGCGTCGCCTGCGCCAGCTTGGCGTTTGCTGCGTCGCGCTCCTTCTTGGCCTGAGCCTGCAGGTCGCGGAGCTCGGCCAGCTCTTGGTCGGCACGAGCCTTGTCCTGGGCGAGCTGGAGCTGGGCAACCTGGGCGCGCCGCAGGTCGGCGTCCTGGCTGCGGAGCACCTGGTCGAGCGACTGAGCCTGCAGCAGGAAGTCGTCGGGGTCGGACGAGAGCATCATCTGCATCGAAGGGTCGATGCCGCCGGTGGCGTACATCTCGGCGGCTGCGTCGGCCAGCACCTCGCGGAGGCCCTCGAACTCGCGCTCCTGCTGACGGATGTCGGCGCGCAGTCGGGCCAAGCTCCGCTGAGCAGCCTGCACCTGAAGAGTGATGTCGTGCGCCCGCTCGGTCGCTACCTCACCTTCGTGGTAGAGGTCGTCGACGCGCTGCTGCACTTCTTCGATGCTCACATTGGGATCGGCCGAACCGGTGCTGGGCACCAGGGCGATCGTGGTGATGCTGAGTGCGGCGGCAATGGCCAGGGACAGGGCACGCGAAATACGGCGGGTCGCCACTGAGGCGGCTCTCCTTCTTCCTCATCCGTCTACCGGGTGAGCTGACGGGCTCGGGCGGGGAAGGCGCCCTACTGCACATCAGGATCCGACGTTCCGGATCCCTTGTGCCGATTCGCCCCAGGGAACATGGTTCCCCGGCTCCAGGAGTCACACCCGGCTTCGATGGCTTCGAAGCACTTGCGCTCCGCCTGAACTCGACGGGAGCCCGCGTCGACGTCGGTGGACGGCTGTGGCCGCAGGCTCGACGCACACACTAGTAACGAAACGGCAACGGATCAAACAGCCTTCGTGCTGGAGCAAGGTGTGTCGTCAGTCACATCTCCGGAAGCCGCCGGAGCTCCAGGGACGGCCCGGTGCTCTTCGACCGGATCGACGAGGCGAAGAGGCGGCACCAGGCCGGCATCAGCCAGGACGCCGATGGCCCGCTGCTCGTCGGCCTGGAGGTCGGGCGGGGCCCCCAGCAGCACGGCGACGACACAGTCGCCACAGGCGTGCCCTCGGACACCGCACCCGTCACAGTCGATGATCATGAACGTCTCCTCATCTGGTCTCGAGGACGACGCTAGACGGGCCCACCGACAACCCGCTCCGAGCAGAGCGCCAGGCGTCGGGACAGCGACTCGCTCAGGAGGTCGCCGGCTCGCCAACCGGGCGGGCGACCAGCTCGACCGAGCCGCCACCGGCGCACCATCGGCACGCCACGGACTCGATCTCACCGTCGAGGACCTGCGAGTTCTCGACAACCGGTGCCCCAGAGAGCTCCTGGTGCCAGAACTCACGGGTGCGGCTCACCCGGACGACGTCGAACCTCGTCAGGTTGCCGCACTGACTGCAGCGCCAACGGGTGTCGGCGTCGGGAGCCGAGAAGGTCGTCACTGGTCCTCCTGGAGGGGACGTGGGGTGGCCCCAAGGGCCCAAGAGTACGAGTCGGCGCGCCTGCCCTCGTTGTCGGTGGGTCCACCTACGGTCGAGCCATGAGGACGAACGTGAGCGCACAGGTCACGCAGCCCACGTTCGACGACCTCGGCACCCCGCTGTCCGACATCACGTTCGTGGTCGTCGACCTCGAGACCACCGGTGGATCGGCTGCCACCTGCGCCATCACCGAGATCGGTGCGGTCAAGGTGTGCGGTGGTGAGGTCCTCGGCGAGTTCCAGACACTGGTGAACCCAGGCGCACCCATCCCGGCGTTCATCTCGGTGCTCACCGGCATCACCGACGCCGCCGTCGCCCAGGCGCCCCGCATCGACTCGGTCCTTCCCGCGTTTCTCGAGTTCGCTGCCGGCGCCACCCTCGTCGCCCACAACGCCCCGTTCGACATGGGCTTCCTCAAAGCCGCAGCTGAGCAGCAGGGAATTGAGTGGCCCGCCTTCGGTGTGCTCGACACCGCTCGCCTCGCGCGTCGCACACTCGACCGGGACGAAGCCCCCAACTGCAAGCTCAGCACCCTGGCCCGCCTCTTCCGCGCCACCACCACCCCCACTCACCGCGCCCTCGACGATGCCCGCGCCACGGTCGACGTGCTGCACGGCCTCTTCGAGCGGGTCGGCTGCTTCGGCGTCACCACGATCGACGAGCTCGGCACCTTCTCCACCCGCGTGCACCCTGCGCAGCAACGCAAACGCCACCTCGCGGACGGCGTCCCACGCGGTCCAGGGGTCTATCTCTTCCGTGATGCCCACCAACGCGTCCTGTACGTGGGCAAGTCCGTCGACCTCAGGTCACGGGTCCGTCAGTACTTCACCGCTGCCGAGGGCCGCCGACGGATGGCCGAGATGGTCGCGGCCGCCGAAGAGGTCGTCACCGTGCCCAGCACCACCCTGCTCGAGGCCGAGGTGCGCGAGCTGCGCCTGATCGCCGAGTACAAGCCTCCGTACAACCGACGGTCGCGCTTCCCCGAGAAGGTGTCGTTCCTCAAGCTCACTACCGGCCCGTTCCCCCGCCTCTCGATCGTCCGAGACGTCAAGGACGACGGTTGCACCTACCTCGGCCCATTCGGCTCCCGGCGACAGGCCGAGCAGTCGCGCGATGCCCTGCACGAGACCTTCTCTCTTCGCCAGTGCACCCAGCCACTGTCCGTCCGATCCCCCAAGCCCCCATGCATCCTGGCCGAGATGCAGCGGTGTGGTGCGCCGTGCGACGGCAGGCAGGACGTCGACGACTACTCACAGATCGTCGAGGCAGCGGCCGAGGCGATGAGTGTCAACGCAGGGCCGGTGGTGGCCGCCCTCAACGAGCGCATGGCGCCACTGGTCGCCGGCGAGCGCTTCGAAGAGGCCGTCATCCATCGCGACCGGCTCAAGGCGCTTCTCGCCGCCACAGCTCGGTCCCAGCGTCTGCGCGCGCTGGGGGGAACAGCAGAGCTCGTTGCTGCCCGGCCGACGCCCGACGCGGGGTGGGAGATCGCCGTGATTCGCCACGGGCGTCTGGCCGCGGCCGGGCTGGCCGAACGCGGCGTCTCGCCCAAGCCGTTCGTGGCGTCCCTCCGTGCGGGTGCCGACCTCGTCGCCCCTGCCCTCGGGGGATTCCCTGCATCCACGGCTGAGGAAGCCGAACTGCTGCTGCGGTGGCTCGACTCACCCGGAGTGCGCCTGGTCCACCTCGAGGGTGTCTGGGCCAGCCCGCGGCACGGTTCACGCGGACTAGAGTCGACGGTAGGCACCAAGGCGCTGTCTCACGAGAGGTGACCGGTCATGATCACTGCCATCGTCTTCGTTCAGTGCGATGTCGACCAGATCCAGTCCGTGGCTGAGAGCATCGTCGAGATCTCAGAAGTCAGCGAGGTCTACTCCGTCACGGGCGGGGTCGACCTCATCGCCATGATCCGCGTGCGGGCTCACGACGAGCTTGCCGATGTCATCACCGGCAGGTTGGCCAAGATCCCGGGGATCGTTCACACCGAGACGCACATTGCCTTCCAGGCCTACAGCAGGCACGACCTCGAGGCGGCTTTCTCGCTGGGGCTCGAGTAGCCGAGCGCCTCACGGTCATCCGCCGCTAGCCGGCGGACTCCTGGGTTGCCTGCACCCAGCGGTCCAGCAGCGCGGCCGCCGCGCCCGTATCAATGGACTCCGCCGCTCGCTCAAGCCCTGCGGCGACGGCATCTTCCAGGCTGCCGGACGCGTTGCCAGCCGCCGCATCCAACGCAGCGAGGGCTGCGGCGGCGTTGAGCAGCACTGCGTCGCGAATCGGCCCCTGCTCGTCGCCGGCCAGCAGCGCGCGAACCACCCCGGCGTTGAACGCCGGATCGCCACCGCGCAGCGACTCGAGCGGCGCCTGCTGGATGCCGAGTCGGGTGGGATCGAGCGTCTTGGCCGTCACCTCGCCGCCGTGAACCCACCAGACCGACGACGTCGTCGAGATCGTCAGCTCATCGAGCCCGTCATCGCCGCGAAAGACAAGTGCCGACGCACCGCGCTCGGCGAACACCTGTGCCATGACCGGAGCCATCGACAGGGCGGCACAGCCAATGGCCTGGGCGATCGGCTGCGCCGGGTTGGTGAGCGGCCCCAGGAAGTTGAACGACGTGGGGATGCCGATCTCACGGCGTGGTCCGGCGGCGTGACGCATGGCCGGATGGAACACCTGGGCGAAACAGAAGGTGATCCCGACATCGACGCCGACCTGGCGCACTTGCTGCGGCGGCAGACTGAGCACGACGCCGAGCTCCTCGAGGACGTCGGCCGTGCCACAGGCCGAGGACGCCGCGCGGTTGCCGTGCTTCACCACTTGCGCCCCGGTACCGGCGACGACAAGTGCCGCCATCGTGGAGATGTTGACCGAGTGCGAGCGGTCTCCCCCGGTACCGACGATGTCGACCGCCGGCCCCGGGATGTCGATCCGGTGGGCCGCCGCCAGCATGGCGTCGGCGAGGCCGGCCATCTCTGCGGCCGTCTCTCCCTTGGCACGCAGAGCCACCGCGAAAGCTGCGATCTGGGCCGAAGTGGCATTCCCGGCCATGACCTCGCCCATGGCCCACTCTGCTGCTACCGAGTCAAGGTCATCGCCCCGCACCAGGGCCGCGAGCACCGTCGGCCAGTCCGGCGTCCCGTCTGGCACGAGATCAGGAGCTGGCGGCGACGTCGCCGGCAGAAACGCCTGAGCGAAGCAGCTCGGCAGCCGCTGCCGCAGTGGTGATGGGATCGAGGGGGTGAGAGACGACGCCGTCGGCCCTGGACCACGAGGCCAACCAGTGGTCTTGCGGGCGGGCGACGAGAAGGAGAACGGGCGGCGAGTTGAAGACCTCTTGCTTGATGGTGCGGCAGACCCCGAGTCCGCCGGCAGGAACTGCCTCACCGTCGAGGATGGCCAGGTCGATGTCGCCCTTACGCAGGCGATCCATGACAGCCCAGTCGGTGGCGACGTCCACGAACTCAACGGCGGGTAGGTCGGAGGCGGGTCGACGACCGAGCGCCATGCGTACCTGCTCGCGGACGTTGCGGTCGTCGCTGTAGACCATGACGGTGAGCACGTCGTCTGTCATGCCGCTCTCCCGTTTCGGGACTGACCGCCGGCCTCGCGCCGATGGCTCATAGGACTCCCTGATCGTAGCCAGCCAGGTCGCCCTCATCATGCGGGGGCGCCAAGATCTGCCAGCCGTGCACCTCACCCCCATGTCTGGTGACCAGACTCGCCATTCGTGCCCTTTCCTGAGCGATGAGCAATCCTGACGCGATCACCGTCCGATCAGCGTGCAGATCACCCATGTCGGGGTCCGTGCTTCTTTCAGAGGGTGGGTCGACCTCTTGCACCGTGTACCCCTCGACAAGGAGCTGCGCAGCGACGGCGTCTATGGCCTCGCGCGGAAGGGCGCAAAGGTGCCGGAGCAGCACTGGCCCCGACAACGAGGCACCCGCGTCCTCCACCCGCTGCAGCACTGCCTGGTCGGACGCGGCTGGGTCACATGACTCCGCCAGCACGACAAAGGACCCATCGTCGGTCAGGACGACTGGAGGGGGAGCCGCGCGACGCCTGATCCAAGCCCACATACCGGCCGACCCTAGGCGGCAACCGAGCCGTTCGCTGCTCCTGAAGAAGGTCACGGAACGGCTACAAACAGACGTCGCGCCGGGATGGACAGAGTTCAACGACCCGACCTGATCATGGATCTGGCGCAACACCCTGAAAATAAAGTGCGCCCCCTGGCACCACAGCCGGACCGGAGTCGGCATAATCGGGCGCGTGTCGACAACATCCGTGGCCGAGCCTACCCAGATTCAGGCGCCCAACCGGCCCAACCTCGTCAGCGTGGGAACCATCGTTTGGCTCTCCTCCGAGTTGATGTTCTTCGCGGCGTTGTTCGCGATGTACTTCACCGTCCGCCAGGTCACGCTGCCTGCTGCGTGGCCACCAGAAGACGTCAAACTGAACATCGTCTTCGCGTCGCTGAACACCGCCGTGCTCGTCACCTCCTCCCTCACCTGTCAGCTGGGCGTCTTCGCCGCTGAGCGAGGCGACGTCGTGGGTCTGCGCAAGTGGTTCGCCATCACCTACCTGATGGGAGCGGTCTTCGTCGGCGGGCAGGTCTTTGAGTACACCGAGCTCATCCATGAAGGATTGACGCTCAGCTCAGATCCCTACGGATCGGTCTTCTACCTCACGACCGGCTTCCACGCCGCACACGTGTCGGGTGGGCTGATCGCCTTCCTCTTCGTCCTGGCAACTACCTACATCGCCCGCAGGTTCGACCACGACCAGGCCACACGCGCGATCGTCGTGTCGTACTACTGGCACTTCGTCGACGTCGTGTGGATCGCCTTGTTCGCGACGATCTACTTCATCCAGTAGCCACTCACCAGGGGAACCTCTCGTGACATTTCTGCTCGCCAGACGCCGCAGCCCGTGGGCCACGGCGCTCCTTCTGCTTCTTGCCCTCGTGGCAGTGGGTGGCATCTACGCGGTGGCCTCCAGCTCCACCCAGGCTGAGGCCACCACCCCCAGCGCCTCCACGACCCTGATCGAGGAGGGTCGCGAGCTCTTCCTCGAAGGCTGCTCGTCGTGCCACGGCCTGCAACGCCGACGGCGCCTACCAGCCGGACGGCACAGTCGCGGGCCCCAGTCTCATCGGAGTGGGTGCTGCCTCCGTCGACTTCCAGGTGTCGACCGGGCGCATGCCGCTGGCCGCTCCAGGGGCACAGGCCAAAGCCAAGGAACCCATCTTCAACGAGGACGAGACGGCGGCTCTGGCCGCCTACATCGGATCGCTCGCCCCTGGGCCGGCGATCCCAGCACCTGACCAGTACGACACCGCGGGGATCTCCCCTGAAGAGCTGGCGCTGGGTGGCGAGCTGTTCCGCGCCAACTGCGCCTCATGCCACAGCGCGTCCGGCAAGGGCGGCGCCCTGACCGACGGCAAGTACGCGCCATCACTTGCCGAGACCACGCCGCGCAACATCTACCAGGCGATGTTGATCGGTCCCCAGAACATGCCGAACTTCCCGGACACCACGCTGCGCCCCGAAGACAAGCGCGCCATCATCGGGTACATCGAGGCGATCCGTGAGAGTCCCAACAGCGGCGGAATCGACCAGGGCCGGCTAGGTCCGGTCACTGAGGGGATCACGCTGTGGGTCCTCGGGCTCGGCGCCCTCATCTCGGTTGCGATCTGGATCGGAGTCAAGGCCAAGTGACCATCGAACCCCACGGCTCGGACAACGACCTTCCCGAGCACAAACCGCGGCGGGCCGACGTCGACCCGAAGGCGGCCAAACGCGCCGAGCGCCAGGTCGGCTTCATGTTCCTGGCCTCCGGGCTGGCCAGCGCAGCCTTCATCGTGGCCTACGTCGTCACACCCGTCGACAAGGACATCCCGCTCCCCGGGTTCGGCACCACGAACGCCTCGAACCTGCTGCTCGGCATCACCATGGGGCTGGCCCTTTTCCTGATCGGTGCCGCTGCCATTCACTGGGCCAAGAAGCTGATGCCCGACGTCGAGATCGTCCAGGAGCGTGCGCCTGAGGCCTCTGATGCCGAGCATCGCGACGAGTTGCTCGAGGAGTACCAGCGGGGCATCGATGAGAGCAGCGTCAAACGACGCCCCTTCATCCTTGGCAGCATGGTGGCAGCCCTGGGTCTGGCGGGCCTGCCGGCCATCGTGTTGCTGCGCGACCTGGGCCCACTGCCGGGCAACGTACTCACCGAGACCATGTGGGAACCCGGCATGCACATCCTCATTGCCGAGACGAATCAGAAGATCCGCCCCGAGGACATGGAGGTCGGCACGCTGATCAGCGCCGTCCCCGAGGGGATCGACGAGGTCATGGAAGAAGAGGGCAACCTCAACGCCCTCGCCAAGGCCGCGGTGATGCTGATCAGGATGGACCCCACCGAGATCGTTGCCGACCAGACGCCCGAGGGCGAAGAGCCGTGGACCTACCAAGGGATCTTGTGCTTCTCCAAGATCTGCACGCACGTCGGTTGCCCGCTGGGCCTGTACGAGCAGCTCACGCACCACATGCTCTGTCCGTGCCACCAATCCACATTTGATCTTGCTGATGCCGGCAATGTGATCTTCGGACCAGCGGCCCGGTCGCTGCCTCAACTGGCGATCACTGTGGATGAGGACGGATACTTAATCGCTCGCGAAGGTTTCGCTGAGCCGGTTGGACCGAGCTTCTGGGAGCGCGGATGAGTACGAGCAAGGTAGAGCAGGCTGGCGGCGCCGGTTACGTCTGGGTGGACGACCGCGTTCCGGCCTCGAAGTACCTCAAGAAGCAGCTGGGCAAAGTCTTCCCGGACCACTGGTCGTTCATGCTCGGCGAGATCGCGCTGTACAGCTTCATCATCTTGTTGCTGTCCGGCACGTTCCTCAGCCTGTGGTTCAAGCCCTCCATGGTCGAGGTCGTCTACGAGGGCTCATACCTGCCGCTGAACGGCGTCAAGATGTCTGAGGCCTTCGCCTCGACGCTCGACATCAGCTTCGACATCCGCGGTGGCCTGCTCATGCGGCAGATCCACCACTGGGCGGCGCTGTTCTTCGTTGCTGCGATCTCCGTGCACCTGCTGCGCATCTTCTTCACGGGCGCCTTCCGTAAACCACGCGAGACCAACTGGGTGATCGGGGTCGGACTGCTGACACTGGCTCTCCTCGAGGGATTCGCCGGCTACTCCCTGCCTGACGACCTGCTGTCGGGCACCGGGCTTCGGATCGCCCAGGGCATCATGCTCTCGCTGCCGGTGGTCGGCACCTACATGTCATTCTTCGTGTTCGGGGGCGAGTTCCCCGGTACCGACTTCATCCCCCGCCTCTACACGGTCCACGTGTTGCTGGTGCCGGGCATCATCCTTGCCCTGATCACCGTGCACCTGATGCTGGTCTGGTTCCAGAAGCACACCCAGTTCCCCGGCAAGGGCCGCACGGAGCGGAACGTCGTGGGTTACCCCCTGTTCCCGGTCTACGCGGCCAAGGCCGGCGGCTTCTTCTTCGTCGTGTTCGGCGTGACCGCCCTGATGGGTGGCCTCTTCCAGATCAACCCCATCTGGCTGTACGGGCCCTACATCCCCGACCAGATCACGGCAGGTTCGCAGCCCGACTGGTACATCGGCTGGCTCGAGGGTGCTCTGCGCCTCATGCCGAACATCGAGATCGTGTTGTTCGGGCAGTGGAACCTCATGCTCAACATCCTGATCCCGGCAGTCATCCTGCCCGGCATCATCTTCACCTTGATGGCCCTCTATCCGTTCATCGAGCAGTGGGCCACCGGCGACAAGAGCCCGCACCACCTGCTCGACCGTCCACGCAACGCACCGACGCGTACCGCGCTCGGCGCGATGGGTCTGTCCTTCTACCTCCTGCTCTGGGTCCAGGGCGGCAACGACCTGATCGCCTCCACCTTCGACATCAATGTCTTCAGCATCACGTGGTTCATGAGAGCGGCGATCTTCATCGTGCCGCCTCTGGTCTACGTCATCACCAAGCGGATCTGCTTCGGTCTCCAGCGCCGCGACCGCGACAAGCTGCTGCATGGCTACGAGTCCGGTGTCATCAAGCGCCTGCCCAGCGGCAAGTACTACGAGCAGCACCAGCCGATCTCTGACGAGGAGCGTGCGGTCATCCTGGCGCGTCACGACGCGCCGCTGCCACTGCCGATCCCGGAGAAGTACGACGCCAACGGCATCAAGCAGAAGGGCTACGGCGTCAAACTTCTACGGGCGAAGCTGTCGCACTTCTTCTATGACGAGCGGCTCCCGATTCCGACTCAGGCCGAGATCGAGGAAGCCAACCACCACGAGGCCGAGGTCACTGCAGGCCGCGACCACGAGATCGACGACGCCCGCGCCAAGGCCCTCGCCCCGCACGAGTAGCCCCACCTCACTCCCCCGCGTGTGATCCCGGTCGCCACTCAGGCCCGCCGAGTGCTCACCTGGATGACGCTCAGGCCCGCCGAGTGCTCACCTGGATGACGCTGAGGCTCGGACTCTTCGCCTAGTGGGAGTGGCTAGGAGTTCTGGGCTCGCCACAATCCGGGCTCACAGGTCCCGCGGGCTGTTGGGCTGGTGGTCGCGGAGGATTGCCGCCATGACACGTCAGCTTCCCTCTGCCACCACGTATCTTCCTTCTAGGACCTCACGAGAGTGCTCCGAACAAGCCTGAGGACGACGAACGTGCATCCAGGTGAGCACTCGGCAGGCGTAGCCCGCAACCAGGTGAGCACTCGGGGGGCTTTGGTGGGGGTCGCCCTAGGGCGACGCCCTAGGAGAGGGCGCTGCCCTTCTTCCACTCACTCCAGGACAGGTTCCAGTCGGTGTAGCCGTTCCAGTCCTCCGGCTGACGGGGGCCGTTGACGTAGTTGATCACGTCGCCCGGCTTGGAGGCGTTGAAGAACCACCCGGCGTCGCGCATCGACATGCCAGTGCAGCCGTGGCTGACGTTCTCCTCGCCCTGCGAGGAGACCGACCATGGGGCGGCATGCACATACTCACCGCTCCAGGTGAGGCGCATCGCGTACTCAACATCGAGTCGGTAGTAGTCGGGGTCACCCTCATCGACGTCCAGCGTTGCGGCGTCCATGACGACCTCACGCTCCTTCGAGATGATCACCTTGGTGCCGGTGCGGGTGTCCCAGCCAGCTTTGCCCGTGGTGATCGGGAGATTGCGGATGACCTTGCCATCCTGCTCGACGACCATGCGGTGCTTTCCGATGTCGACCGTGCTCACCATCGACGAGCCGATCTTGAACCGCACCAGGTCGTCGTCGTCGCCCCAGACGCCGTCGCCGAGGTTCACGCCCTCGAGCTTGCTGCGCACCGTGACATTGGTGCCAGGCTTCCAGTACTCCTTGGGACGCCACCGCACCATCTGGTCGTTCACCCAGTACCAGCCCCCCACCGCCGCTGGCTTGGTCGAGACGGAGAGCTGTTGCTCGACGGCTGCCTTGCGCTTGACCGGCTGGTCAAAGGTCATCACCACTGGCATACCCACACCGACGACGGACGCCCCGTAGGGGCTCAAACCCGTGTAGGCCAACCGCTTCGGCTTCACGGTACGGACCCAGGTGGTCATCTCGGTGGCAACCCCGTCAGAGTCGACGGCGGTGGCGGTGATCACGTAGCGGCTGTTGAAGTTGAGGGGCCCTTCAGTCGTCTGCCAGTTGGCGTGGCGTGCACTGAAACCGCCCGACACCTTGCGGTTGCGCTCGTCGCGGACGACAACTTTGGTGAGCTTTCCCTGCTCGGCCTTGACCACCAACGGCCGGGTGGGACCCCACGCACGCTCCTTGGCGGCAGGCACGGCAATGACTGCCCGGGACTCTGGGGGGCCGGTCTCAGCTTCAGGAGCGCCGGCGCCGGCCGTCGTGCAGGCCGCCAGCCCGATGCAGGCGCTGGAGATGGCCGCCACGGTGCGCCACCGTGAGACTCCGGATTGCCTGATCACTCGTGTCCTACCCCGTAATTGGTGGAAGGAGAACGGGAGGTCCCGTCTCCTTCCAATACTCTCGACACGTCAGGTTAACGTCTCAAGCGGAATTTCTCACATTAAGAACTGGTGACGACGGCCCAGCCGCCAAGCAGCGGTGCTACTGACGAGCGAACTCGCCCCGGTAGTACTCGAACACCATTCCAGCGGTCGAGATGATGGTCATGACCACGCCCACAATGATCATCCACCACATGACGAACACCAGGCCCATGCCGATGGTGGCAGCGCCCAGGCCCACCGGGAGCGGCCACCAGCTGTGCGGGCTGTAGAAGCCCTGGACGCCGGCCCCTTCGGCGATGTCACCCTCGTCATCGTCCTCAGGCAGCGGCTCTATCCGCTTGGCCGTGAACAGAAGGTAGAACGCGACCAGGAAGCCGAGTGCACCGGTGAACACCAGAGCTGCCGTACCGGCCGGTTCCTTGGCCAGGAACCAGTAGATGACCGCGACCAGCCCGAAGAAGACGGCGATGATGGCGAAGAGGCGTCCAGCGATGCGCACGTCAGCTCTCCTCGCCCTTGCCCTCAGCGACATCTTGCCCGATGTCCTCGCGATGCGTGACTTCGGCGGCCCCGTAGGCCTCGGCCAGCACCGGTGCGTTGGAGACATCGCCCTCCGGGAAGGCGATCTCGGGGTAGTGCAGGTCGAAGGCCGGCGACTCAGAACGAATCCGCGGGATGGAGTCGAAGTTGTGTCGAGGTGGCGGGCACGATGTGGCCCACTCCAGTGAGCGCCCCCAGCCCCACGGGTCGTCCTCGGTTACCTTCTCGCCTCGCCGGTGGGTGATCCAGAAGTTGTAGAGGTACACGATCGTGGACAGACCCAGCAGGATCGACCCGATCGTCGATATCTGGTTCCACAGGATGTAGCCGTCCTCGGGGATGTAGTCCCCGTAGCGGCGAGGCATCCCGGCCGCTCCAAGCCAGTGCTGGATGAGGAACGTCGTCTGGAACCCGATGAACAGCAACCAGAAGTGGATCTTGCCGATCCGCTCGTCGAGCCTCTTGCCCGTCCACTTCGGCCACCAGAAGTAGAAGCCGGCGAACATCAGGAACACCACGGTGCCGAAGACCGTGTAGTGGAAGTGAGCCACCACGAAGTACGAGTCGGACACCGCGAAGTCGAGCGGCGGTGAGGCCAAGATGATGCCCGTCAGCCCACCGAAGAGGAAGGTCACGAGGAAGCCGAGCGAGAACAGCATCGGCGTCTCGAACGAGATCGACCCGCCCCACATCGTGCCGATCCAGTTGAAGAACTTCACCCCGGTCGGCACCGCGATGAGCATCGTCATGAAGGCGAAGAAGGGCAGCAGGACGGCACCTGTGACGAACATGTGGTGCGCCCAGACCGCGACCGAGAGCCCGGCGATCGCGATGGTCGCGAAGACCAGCCCCTTGTAGCCGAAGATGGGCTTCCGGCTGAAGACTGGCAGGATCTCGCTGATGATGCCGAAGAACGGCAGGGCCAGGATGTAGACCTCAGGGTGGCCGAAGAACCAGAACAGGTGCTGCCACAAGATGGCTCCGCCCACTTCTGGAGCGAAGACCAGGCTGCCGAACTGGCGGTCGATCTCGAGGACGAGGAGTGCTGCGGCGAGGACCGGGAAGGCCATCAGCACCAGGATGCTGGTCAGCAGCACGTTCCAGGTGAAGATCGGCATCCGGAACATCGTCATGCCGGGGGCTCGGAGGCAGATGATCGTCGTGATGAAGTTGACGGCACCCAGGATGGTTCCCAGACCACCCAGGGTCAGGCCGATCAGCCACATGTCGGCGCCCACGCCCGGTGAGAACACCGCATTGGACAGGGGCGCGTAGGCGGTCCAGCCGAACGCGGCGGCGCCACCTGGGGTGATCAGGCTGAGCGAGGCGATGATCGCGCCGAACAGGTAAAGCCAGTAGGCCAACATATTCATGCGCGGAAAGGCAACATCCGGCGAACCGATTTGCAGCGGCATGATCGCGTTCGCGAAACCTGAGAACAGCGGCGTCGCGAACAGGAACAACATGATGGTTCCGTGCATCGTGAAGAGCTGGTTGTACTGCTCGAGGCTGACGAACTGCATTCCCGGTTCGGTGAGCTCCGCCCGAATGGCGAGCGCCATCAAGCCAGCGATCAGGAAGAACACGAACGAGGTGATGAGGTACAAGTAGCCGATCACCTTGTGGTCGGTGCTGGTGATCCAGCTGACCACGATCTTGCCACGCGACATCGGTCGTGGCGGCGCCGTCTCTGTGACGTTGCCGGCGACCGGTTCGTCGATGAGGGTCACGAGTCTTCCCCGATCCGGGTGTTGCCCTGGTTCTGGGCGTCGGTGTTGGTGCGGTCGGTCTCCAACTGGCCGGTTTGGCCTGCGAGCCTCAACTCTTCCATCTTCGCGTCAAACTCCTCAGCGCTGACAACTTCGACCCAGAACAGCATCTGCGAGTGGTAGACGCCGCACAACTCGGCACACTTGCCGGAGTAGCGGCCCTCAACGGTGGGCGTGACCTCGAACCGGTTGGCCCGACCAGGGACGACGTCCATCTTCATCAGGAAGTCGGGGATCCAGAAGGAGTGGACGACATCCGGTGACGTGAGGACGAACTGCACCTTTTCGTCGACCGGCAGGTACAGGGTGGGCAGTTCACTGGGTGAACCGACCTCGTAGACGTCTTCGTCGGTGTAGTTGAAGGCCCAGTTCCACTGGTAGCCGACCACGTTGACGGTCTGGCTCTGGTTGTCCTCGACCTCGGTGATGATGGCGCCGTCGCGAATCGTGAACCACGCGAACACCATGATCACGATCATGGGAGTGACGGTGTACAGAACTTCGATCGGCACGTTGTACCGGGTCTGCTTCGGGACGTAGTCGTCGCGTCGGCGGCGGTAGAACCACGCCGCTCCGAGCATGAGTGCCCAGGTGAAGAAGCCGATGACCCACAGCGCCAACCAGGTGGCCTGCCACAGGTGGAAGATGCGATCACCGGAGTCGGTGACCGGATCTGGGATCGCGATCTGGTTGTTCAGGTCATTGAGCGAGCACCCGCTGACGGCGAGTAGGAGCACACTGCCCACCACGGCGGCTGCCATTCGGCGGCGGCGCACGGTGGCCACGCGATCAGACGTCACGAGCGGTTGATCTCCTCGAACTGGCCCCACCGGACACCGTGAAGTGCACCGGCCAAGGCGGACGAAGCAGCGATAGTGAACCCACGCTAGCGCAGGTCAGGGGGCTATTACAGCCCGGGGCGCACTTGATCTCCGACGTGTCGAACCCGGTCTTTGCCAACCCGGGGTGATGATCAGTCACGGCCAGGTAACGGCGCCTGCGTGGCTGTCTTCCCACACCTCGGGGAGCGGAAGGGCGAGGGCGGCGCGAAGGCGCCGAAGATACTCGTGGCGTGGTATCGAAACGGCCCCCAAGGAAGCCAGATGGTCGGTGACCCACTGGACGTCCAAGAGCCTTCGGTGGCCATCGGCTTTGAGCTCGTGGACCAGCCTGACCAAAGCCACCTTGGACGCGTCCGGCGCTCGGTGGAACATCGACTCCCCCGCGAAGAGGCCGCCGATCGAGACGCCGTACAGCCCTCCGACGAGGTCGTCGCCACGCCACGTCTCGACGCTGTGCGCCCACCCCAGCTCATGCAGCCGCCAGTAGGCGGAGCGGATGTCGTCGTTGATCCATCGACCCGACCGTCCCCGGTCCGCGCAGCCGTCAACGACGTCGATGAAGGCAGTGTCGACGGTGGTACGCATCCTTCGGCACGACTGCCGGAGCGAGCGGCTCACGATGAGGCCGTCGAGGGGAAGAACGCCGCGAGGCTGGGGTGACCACCACCCGATGACCTGCTCCGGCTCGTCGTCGCTACCCATCTCCACGTGCATCGGGAACATCCCCGACCGATAGGCACGGAGCAGTGTGCCCGGCTCCAGGTCGGCGCCAAGGCCGACAAGGTCCTCGGCGGCGAGCTCAGGTGGAAGCGCCTGAAGATCTGGCAGATCCCAGGTGCTGGGCGGTGGCTCGACCGGCACGGGCTCGCTATCGCTGGGGCCAGGCGGCGTCGAGGTCGGTGCCCGCAGCCTCGCCATAGGCCTCGGTGAACCGGGAGAGGAACCCGGCCCGCTCGAAGCGGAACTCCTGCGTGCCCACCGTCTCGATGACGTACGTGGCCAGCATGCACCCCACCTGTGCGGCTCGCTCCAGGTCGATCTCCCAGGCCAGGCCGGCCAGGAATCCGGCCCGGAAGGCATCTCCGACGCCCGTGGGGTCAGCAACCCGGGCTTCACGCGGCACGTCAACCTCGATGGGGTCGTGCCCGCGGCGCTCGACCTTCGCCCCGTTCTTGCCCAGCGTGGTCACGCGGATCGCCACCCGCTCGAGTATCGCCTCCGATCCCCACCCCGTGCGCTGTTCAATGAGCGCCGACTCGTACTCGTTGCTGAAGAGCACGGTCGCATCGGTGATGAGGGCCGCCGTGTCGTCGCTGGACAGACTGCTGAGCTGCTGCGACGGGTCGGCGGCGAAGGGCAACCCCCGCTGCCGGCACTCCTGCGTGTGGTGGAGCATCGCCGTCGGGTCATCAGCTCCGACGATGACCAAGCCCACTCCACCGGCCCGCTCGAGCACCGGTCCCAGCTCGATGTCACGCGCCGCCGTCATCGCCCCGGGGTAGAACGACGCGATCTGGTTCTGGTCACGATCGGTCGTGCACACGAACCGCGCGGTGTGATGGGTGTCGCTGACGTGGACCCCGTCGGTGTCGACGCCGTGCCGGCCCAACCAGGATCGATAGTCGTCGAAATCGCCGCCGACGGACGCGACCAGAAGGGGCCGCAGCCCCAGGGTTCCCAGGCCGAAGGCGATGTTGGCGCCGACCCCTCCCCTGCGGACCTCGAGGTCGTCCACCAGAAACGACACCGAGAGCGCGTCGAGCTTGTCCGGGATCAGCGCCTCCGCGAACCGACCTGGAAAGGTCATCAGGTGGTCGGTGGCCACCGAACCGGTGACCGCGATGCGGTCGACCTTCAGGCCGTGGTCCGTCGATGTGGCCGCGCCGCTGGTATCCATGCCGCTCCTCGCTCTTTGTGCCGTGCGATCGTCGGCGACCGTACCGCCCCAGTGACCGGTGCTTCCCTACGGCGTCGCAGTCACCACGACGTCGTCATAGTTCACGGTGGCTGTTGACCGGCGGACAGACCCGATCTGTACCTGCGCTGAGGGTGCCGGCGGGCAGCGCCCAGATGCCACCTCAGGTCGATGCGGACGCGGAGCGATCCACTGCTCGATGGGCAACGGGCGACAAGATCGGGGCTGCACCGCTCGGGCACTCAGAATCTCGGCCGTCATCAGGACGACGAGCCGGACCCGATCCCCCTTGTCGACCGAAGGTCACTTCCGACGATTCTGCCGTGCGAGGGGGCCAGAACAGGTGAAGCTGCGAAAGCGCGGCCGACTAGCTGAACGAGTCGCCGCAGGCGCAGGATCCTGTGGCGTTCGGGTTGTCGATCGTGAAGCCCTGCTTCTCGATCGTGTCGACGAAGTCGATCGTGGCCCCACCGAGATACGGAACGCTCATGCGGTCGATCACGAGGTTGAACCCGTCGTAGTCGAGGACGTCGTCACCGTCGAGCTGCCGGTCGTCGAAGAAGAGCTGGTACCGCAGGCCCGAGCACCCGCCCGGCTGGACCGCGATGCGCAGCGCGAGGTCGGTACGGCCCTCCTGCTCAAGAAGGCCCTTGACCTTGACGGCTGCGCCATCGGTGAGAGTGACGCCGGTGACGGGGTCGCTGACGGTGGGGGCGTCGTTCTGGACGGTCATGGCGGGAGGTCTCCTCCGGTGCAGGCGGACATCAGGTACGACAGTGAACGCAGCCACGGTACTTGGCCATTCCCATGGTGACACATCCTGTCCGCCGGCACTCAGCGGCGCGACCAGTCGCGTGCGGCGGTGGCAGCCACCCGGCGCACGGCTGCGGCCGGCTGAGCGAGGGCCCGCTCGCGTCCGACGGCGTCGACCAGGGAGTAGATCTCGTCGATTCCAGCGGTGGCGGCCTCCCGGCGTCCGACCTTTGAGTAGCCGGTGACGGCGATGCAGGGTCTGGCCAGCTCCTGTGCACGCCCTGCAACGAAGGCCACCACCTTGCCGCGCAGCGACGAGAAGTCAATCCCACCTTCGCCCGTCACCACCAGATCCGTTGCCGAAATCTGACCATCGAGGTCGATGGCGTCGGCCACGACCTCGGCCCCGCTGACCCGGCGCGCCCCCAGCCTCATCAACCCGAACGCCAGGCCTCCGCCGGCTCCTGCCCCAGGGGTCGACGGATCGATGTCAGCGCCAGATGCCCACGCCGAGAGACGCTGCTCCAACGCCGCGATCTGCGCATCGGTCGCCCCCTTCTGTGGCCCGAACGAACGCGCTGCTCCGGCGGGGCCCAGCAACGGGTTGTCGACGTCGGTGGCAGCCACGAGGTCGAGCTCGGGCGACAGGGACCCGGCGAGCGCTTCGTACACCGGCCGACCACCGTCGGTGGTGGCCGTGCCACCCACTCCAATCACGATCCTCGTGGCACCGGCATCGACGGCTGCCTCGATGAGGCGCACGAGCCCGAGGCTGCTCGCCTCGAGCGGGCGACGCGGTTCAGGGGCGAGCGTGAGACCGCAGCACGAAGCCGCCTCGAGGAAGGCCGTCGGACGCTCCCCGTCCACCAGGAGCATCTGCGCCGGTACGTGTTCACCGTGCGGACCCACGGTGTCGGCGACGCGGGGGGTGACCCCAGCGGCAGTGGCAAGGGAGGCGATGAAGCCGGGACCGCCGTCGGCCATCGGCGCTGCCGACACCTGGTCTGTGGCGGCGATGTCATGCCAGCCAGCTCGAAGGGCATCGCAGACGTCGACCGACGACAGGGTGCCGGCGAACTTGTCCGGGGCCAGCAGGACGCGCACCGGCCCGACCCCCTACGACCTGATGTCTTCGGGATCGCGATGGGCGATGCGCTTGCTGGTGAGCGTCGCGTCGTCGGACGTCAGGCACTGGCCCGTGTCGATGTCGAACTGCCATCCGTGCAGCTGGCAGGTGAGGACGCCGTCCTCGACGTCGCCGAAGCGGGCCAGGTCGGCCCCCAGATGTGGGCAGTGCCGCTGCACAAGGTGGTCTCCGAACCGCCACATCTCGTTCGACTCACGGTCGGTCTCGAGCCAGTCCTCGACGTAGACAGCATGCTCGGAGGAGAGCGACTTGAACCAGGTATAGACCTGCTCGTTGTACGGCCCCTTGCGTTTGGCCTGGAACCGACACGAAAGGAAGAGCTCGTTGACCCAGTCGGCGAGGCGCCGTTCGACACAGTGGCGGATCAGTCGGTCGGCGATCTTCAGCTGGTAGCGGCACTCCTGGCCGTCGAACGGCACCACCTGCTGGTCGACGAAGTCGGCGACGATCTGCTCGTTCTCGGTCGTGATGAGCACCCGGTCACCCAGGCGTCCACAGAGCGTGGGCATCTGCTGCATGAGCGGCTCCCACCACTCCTTGATCTGCGGCAGCAACGGGTCACTGGTGGACGCCCACGTCAGCTTGCGGGCGTCACGATCGGCCTTGGTGCGGGCCGCGTACTCGGTGAGGTACTCACGCTTGTGGGTGAACGGGTAGAGCGTCTCAGCGTCAGAAGCCGCGTGCGTGACGTCAGGCTTGTCCGACTGCCGTCGAGGGTGACCGTGGTGCCCGTCGACATGAAGATGCCGTTCTCGTCGCCCATCGAGGCGAGGTAGTCGAGGAAGACCCGTTGGTCGGGAAAGACGTTGCCCTTCTGGCCGAAGTCGTTGATCTCGAAGAGGTCGTCGTCGAGGAAAGCCGGCGGCCCCGAGTTCGGCAGCACCCACCGCGCGCCGACAGCCTCGGCAAACCGGCGCGCCCGGTCGAGTCCGTTGGCACGTTTGCGCTCACCAAGGCCCTGCTTCACGTGCTCAGGCAGGTCGTAGACCATGGGGAACCAGATGGCACCTGAGTACTGCAGCGAATGACCGTCGTACTGCCCGAACTGCACGATCGGCTCGAGGTCGGTGGGACGGCAGTCGTTCTGGTTGAGGAACGCTGCCGTTCCGTCGTCCACCGCAAGACACGAGTCGCCGAGAGGTCCGTCATTCGGGGCGGTCATGGCCACGATCATGAGAGTCAGGCCATCGTGTTCGAAGGGCTCGGCGTTCTTGGTCGCAATGAAGCGATGGAAGCCGAGGGCCCCGAGGGCGTCGCGGAGATCGCTCACGCCGTAGTCAGGCAGCAGGACCGTGGTGTCTTTGTCCATGTACCTCGTGAGCCACTCGGGGTCGTAGTGGTCGAGGTGCAGGTGTGACACGTAGAGGTACTCAGAGCGGCCGAGGCGCTCCATGTCCAGACCGTCATTGGCCGGGAACGGGTACCAGGACGCGAAGTACGCGGGCGAGAACCATGGATCGCACAGGATGGCCCCGTGGGCGGTCTCGATGTGCAGACCTGCGTGACCGATCGATGTGACGCGCATGGACCCACCTTCCCAAAGCACCGGCGCGGGGGCTTCAGCCTATGCATCTGCGTGCGTGTCGTGTCGGGGCGTAGGTCCCCTCCTCAGCAGCCGCTCCGGCTCGCGTCTAGCCTGGACCCGTGTTCGGCCGCAAGAACGACCCAGCCACCAACGACGCCACTCCTGCACCGGACGGCGACGAGGCTGTCGGCGCATCCGGAAAGGGACGGCCCACGCCCAAGCGCAAGGAGTCCGAGGCCGCCAGGCGTCAGAAGATGTCGCCGCCCAAGGACCGCCGCGAAGCCAAGGCTCGGATGAAGGCGGAGAAGAGCAAGGAGCGGCAACGCACCACGGACGCGCTGCGCAGCGGCGACGAGCGCCACTACCCCGCCCGCGACCAGGGCAAGGGCCGGCACCTCGCCCGCAACTGGATAGATGGTCGGCGCAACGTCGGTGAGCTCTTCTGGCCAATCGTGATCGCGGCCCTGGTGCTGCTCTTCCTGCCGATTCCGGCGCTGCAGCAGGGCTCGACGATGGTGCTCCTCGGCTTCTACGTCTTGATCACCGCCGACTCCGGCTGGTCCCTGCTGGGACTGCGACGAGCGTTGCGCAACGAACTTCCCGATCCGTCCGAGCGCCGGGGAGCCATGGCCTACGCGTTCGGCCGCTCGATCCAGGCCCGTCGACGTCGACTGCCCGTCCCGCAGGTGGAACGCGGCTGGACGCGCCAGTACAGCCGAGGCGAGGTCAAGGCCTTCACCCCCTAGCCCGCCGAGTGCTCACCTGGTTGTCGCCCACGCCCGCCGAGTGCTCCGATCTAGCTCGGACGTGTTGGTCCTTCGCCGGCACCGGATGCCGCGATCGCGTCTCCGACGATCTGCAGGTCATCAGGGTCGTACTGCAGCGTGGCCGCGTCCAACCAGCCGTCGACCTGATCGGCACTGCGTGCGCCGACAATCGCGCCGGACACCCCAGGCCACGCAATCGTCCATGCCGCTGCCGCAGCTGCCGTCGAGACACCATGGCGCTCTGCGACCTTCGCCATGGCATCGGCAACCGCCAGGTTGGCGGAGAGGTCGTCGGTGAAGTCGGTGTCGGTCTTGCGCCAGTCATCGTCTGGCAGGGCCGCCACGCGCTCCGGCGAGAAGGCACCCGTGAGCAGACCTGCATGCATCGGTGAGTACACGATGACGCCGGTGTTGTGCTCCAGGCACCACGGCAGCAAGTCGCCTCCGGCTCGTCGGTCGATGGCCGAGAAGGGTGGCTGCAGCGTGTCGACGTGTCCCAGCGCCTCGGCTCGGTCGAGCTCGGACACGTCGAAGTTTGAGACGCCGACGGCTCGGTAGAGCCCCTCGGCCTTCATGTCGAGCAGCGCCTGCCAGTAGACCTCGACCTCGATGTCGTCCTCGGCCGGCCAGTGCATCTGCATGAGGTCAGCCGAGTCGACGCCGAGCCGATTGAGTGACGCCAGCACCTGTTCGCGGAGCGCCTTCGGGTCTCCGGTTGAGATGGGCTCATCAGTGCGGATGCCCGGCTCGACAGGGCCGCACTTGGTGAACACGTATGGGCGATCGGCGTCGGAGAAGACCGACAGCGCCTCGCGGACAACGGACTCGCTGTGCCCGTAGCCGTAGACCCACGCCGTGTCGACCCAGTTGACGCCGCGTTCGACGGCACGGCGGATCGCGGCCACCGACTCGGTGTCGTCCTGCGGACCCCAACCGCCTGACCAGCCCGTGCCGCCGACGGCCCATGCGCCGAACCCGACGCGGGTGATGTCCATGCCAGTGGTGCCGAACCGAAGAGTGGGCAACGAGGTGTCTGAGGTCATGCCGTGATCCTGGCACGGACCAGCTGCCGCCAGGGTCATTGCCCTCCCAACGACACGGTCTGCACCAGCTCTTCTCCTAGGGTGGCGAGTGACCGCCATGCTGCTGGCTGCTCGCTTCCTGCTCGAGCTCGCGCTCCTCACGGGCCTGGCCATCGGGGGCTGGGCGCTGCCGGAGGCCGAATGGGCACAAGTTCTTTTCGCTCTGGCGTTGCCGGTCGCCGCCGCGTGGTCTGGGGTCTCCTGGTCTCCCCGAAGGCGACGTTCGCGACCCCCTTGCCGCTCCGGCTCACTGTCGAGGTGCTGCTCTTCGGATCGACCGCTCTGGTGCTGTGGCTAGCGGGACTCACGGCATTCGCCGTGGTGCTGTTGGTGCTCGAGGCGGTTGTGCTCCTCTCCCTGACCGCAACCGGGCACCCACCTGGCCCCACCTCACCGACGAGAGACGACATCTCACACGAGAGGAACTGAGCGATGGCACATTGGGACGGAACAACCGTCATCACGACGCCACGACTGCTGATTGGGCACGTACCGGCGCGACGACCTGCCCGCGTTTGCCGCGCTCAACGCCGATCCGTTGGTGTACGAACAGCTCGGCGGTGAACCCCTGAGCCCGGAACACTCAAACGAAATCGCCGAGTGGGCGGAGGAGTGCTTCGAGAAGGACGCTCTCGGACTGCTGGCGGTTCGACGACGCGATGACGGACAGTTCCTCGGCATGTGCGGACTGCACCACCAGGAGTCCTTTCCGGACGACGTGGAAATCGCCTGGCGATTCGCCTCGCAGCACTGGGGTCACGGGTATGCCACCGAGGCGGCTCGCGGGTGGTTGGGCTACGGGTTCGCCCACTCGGGCTGCCCCGGATCATCTCGGTCACCGATCTCGACAATGCGCGCAGCATTGCTCTGATGAAGAGACTCGGGCTGTCTTTCGTCGAGGACACCGAGATCGTGGACGACGGATTGACCTTCGATGGTGTTCTCTACGCCCTGACCTCGGACCAGTGGGCCGACCAAGAAGCCTCGGGCTAGGGTCGGATCATGGAACACAGACGCCTGGGCCGTAGCGGCCTGAAGATCAGCGAAATCACCTACGGCAACTGGCTGACCCACGGCCAGCAGATCGACCAGGACACCGCAACGGCCTGTGTGCACGCAGCCCTGGACGCGGGCATCACCACATTCGACACTGCCGACGTCTACGCCTGGGGAAAGGCCGAGAGCGCGCTGGGCGTCGCGCTCGAAGGACAGCGCCGCGAGGGCCTGGAGATCTTCACCAAGGTGTACTGGCCCACCGGACACGGTGTGAACGACAGAGGCCTGTCACGCAAACACATCATGGAGTCGTGCCACGCCTCCCTCAAGCGCCTCGGCACCGACTACGTCGACCTCTACCAAGCTCACCGCTTCGACTACGAGACGCCTCTCGACGAGGTGCTCCAGGCATTCGACGACCTGATCCGTCAGGGCAAGGTGCTTTACGCGGGGGTGTCCGAGTGGAAGGCCAGCCAGATCGACGCCGCCGTCACGATGCAGCGCGAGCTCGGCTACGACCGGTTCGTCTCGAGCCAGCCCGAGTACTCGATGCTGTGGCGCGTCATCGAGGCCGAGGTCGTGCCGACCAGCCGCGAGCTGGGGCTGTCTCAGATCGTCTGGTCACCGATGGCCCAGGGCGTTCTCACCGGCAAGTACCTGCCCGGTCAGCAAGCGCCTTCCGGGAGCCGGGCGACCACGGCCGAGGGCAAGGACATGATCGAGGACTACCTCAGCGACGACATCCTCACCCGCGTCCAGAACCTGCGTCCGATCGCCGAGGACGCCGGGCTCACGATGGCCCAGCTCGCTATTGCCTGGGTGCTGCAGAACGACAACGTCGCTGCCGCACTTGTCGGGGCCTCCCGGCCCGAACAGGTCAAGGACAACGTGGGCGCCGCTGGTGTCACGCTCGAGCCTGAGCTGATGGCGCGGATCGACGCCGCCCTCGGCGACGTCGTCGAGCGCGACCCGGCCAAGACCGAGAGTCCCGACCCCCGCGCCTGAGATCGGGGCGACAGACGCCTCTCGATAGATTCGGGTGCATGGAGCCACGGGAGTCAGGCGTGGACGACGACCGCTCACACCCGGCGAAGCTCGATGCCAGACGGCTATCTCGGATCGTCCTGATCGTGGCGATGCTGAACTTCGCCTACTTCTTCGTGGAGTTCGCGGTTGCGCTGTCCGCGGGCTCGGTGTCGCTGCTGGCCGACAGCGTCGACTTCCTGGAAGACACGGCTGTCAATCTCCTCATCTTCGTCGCATTGGGATGGCCCCTCGCGAGACGAGCCGCAATGGGCAAGGTGATGGCGCTCGTCATCCTTGGACCCGCCTCACTGGCGGCCTGGCAGGCCATTCAGGAGTTCTCAGACCCCTCCGCTCCCGCCGTCGCTCCGGTTGTACTGGCCTCCATCGGGGCAATTGCGATCAATGGTACGAGCGCCTGGCTGCTCGTCTCGGTCCGCCACCATGGCGGCTCGTTGAGTCGGGCGGCCTTCTTGTCTGCCCGCAACGATGTGCTCATCAACACATCGATCATCGTCATGGCGCTCATCACACTTCGGACCGACTCCGGTTGGCCCGACCTGATCCTGGGTTGCGTCATCATCGCACTTGCGCTCCACGCCGCCCACGAAGTGTGGAGTGTCAGTGAGGAGGAGCGTCTCGCTGCCAAGGCCCTGGCAGGCGAGGAGATCGACTGAGTATCACTCCGCGACGGCGGCTGACCGTGAGACCGTCGTCGAGCGCGACTCAGCCAAGACCGAGAGCCCCGACCCCCGTGCCTGACCTGGCTACTCGGCGGGGGGGTGCAGCGACATGGGGCCGTACACCTCGCGCTCATCCTCGAGCAGGGTCACCGCGTCGACGCCTGCAGCAAGCAACGTCTGCCACTCCTCGCCGATCCAGCTTTCGGCGTCCGCCTGACTGTTGAAGGTCGGAGGCTCGTCCGAGGTCCCCTCCTGCGCGGCATCGGTGCCTGCGCTCTCGGTCCGCTCGTACCGCCACAGCCATGCCATCGCGAACACTCCGTTCCATTCAGTCGTCGGGCGGCGATTCCTTTGACGCCGGCCGCTCAAGTGTGATCAGATCACGCCCACAACTTCATCCGCCTGTTGGCAGGGGAAGACCGGTCGAAATCCGGCGCTGACCCGCAACCGTAGGCCGCGCGCTGCAGGGAGTCATTCCCGAGGCGTCTCGCGGCAAGCCGGGACACCTGACAAGAGGCGAGCGGCTCCCTTTTTACCGTCGAGGCCTACGGGGCGGAGCCCGGGCTCACTGCCCGTCCGCGCCCCTGTTCGTCACCGCAAGGTGGCCCAGGGGCGTTTGCGTCAGTGCTGTTCGGGGTTGCTCCTGGGATCGCTCATCTGAGAGGCATTCCATGCACGCCAACGCACGCCGGCTCGTCGTTGCCACGGCGGCAACCGCTGTCGCAGGGGCACTTGTGCTCACCGCACCAGCGGCTCTCGCGACCACCAGTCCCAGGGCAGCAGCATCCGCCGACCAGGCCACGATCGGCCTCTTCGGTGAGCAGGACCCCACCTATGACGGCGTCTACCGCCAGAGCCTGTCGCTCATCGCGCTCGACGCCGCCGGTGCTCGCGTGCCCAGGGCCTCGGTCAGGTGGCTGCTACGCCAGCAGTGCCCGAACGGACGGTTCCCCAGCTACACCGATCTGACCGGCAGGTGCGGGGTCGGCGAGGGCGACTCCACTGCGATCGCGACGATTGCCCTCAGACGAGTCGGGGAGCGGGGAGCGGCGCGCGCGGCCTTGGGCTGGTTGCTCAAGCAGCAGACCCCCGCAGGTGGCTGGGAGTTCAACGCGGGCTTCGGTGCAAACGCGAACACCACCGGTCTGGCCATCCAGGCAATGGTCGCCATGAAGGTCAAGCCATCCGCGGTGAAGACCAACCGCACCGGCCCCCAGTTCCTGCGGTCCCTGCAGCTTCGTTGCTCTGCCGATGCCCCATCCCGTGGAGCTCTGGACTATCTGCCGCAGGACACCTTGGCCGCCGACAACTACGCAACCGCACAAGCAGCCCAGGCGTTGGCCGGCAGTTCGTTGCCCGTCGAGCCCGCCGCCGTACGCAAGGGTCTGCCTTCGCTGACCTGCCCGCGGGACGGTGGCCAGCCTTCGCCCAGCGCGGTGGCGGGGGGATACCTCGGAAGAACGATCAAGCTCAACGACGGATCCATCCCCAGCTCCTTCGGGACTGGAGCAGATCTGGGCAGCACCGCCAACGCGGTCCTGTCCCTGGTCGCCTCCGGTGTCGGTCGCAACCAGGTGGGCGCAGCCATGCTCACACTCGAGACCAACGCCACGACCTTCACGCGCGACGAAGCGGACGCTGTCCTGCCCGCGTCGGCGGCAGCACTGGTGCTGACGGCCCACGCGACCAGTGGCGACCCCCGCTCGTTCGGTGGCACCAACCCGATCAAGGACATCCGGTCGTCGCGGAGCCTGGCCGGCTGACATGAGTGCTGCCCACACCCGAACCGTCGCGTTCCGCGGAGTGGCCGTCCTCACGGCCACTCTCGTGCTGGCCGCGATGGTCGGGACATGGGGCGCCTCCACGGCGGAGGCCACGTCGTACCGCTTCTGGGCGTACTGGCTCGGCAGCGACACCGGGTGGTCGTTCTCGAACCAAGGTGCCAGCCGCCGCCCGGCTGACGGAACCGTGGAGGGATGGCGTTTCGCCGTCAGCGAGGCGTCATCGTCGACCACACCGCCACGCCACTCCACGTCCTTCGCCCAGATCTGTGGCTCAACTTCCCCGCAGGACGGCAAGAAGCGGGTGGGGCTCGTGGTCGACTTCGGATCGACGACCGACGCCCCCAAGGGCGAAACACCGCCTGCTCGCATCGCGACCTGCGTGCTGGCTCCGACCGATGCCAACGGGTATGCGGTGCTGGCGGCCGCTGTGCAGCTGCGCACCGACGGCGGCCTGATCTGCGGCATGAACGGCTACCCGGCGTCCGAGTGCGGCGTAGCCGTTGCCGACCCCACGACGTCGCCGTCCGCCTCTCCCACGCAAGGCGGTGGGGGCGGTTCAGGCGGCAGCGCGGGTGGTGGTGGTGGGTGGCTCGTCGGACCCCTCGAGCGCTACGACACCGAGCGCTCAGACCGATGACGTCGCCTCCGACGACAAGGGTGACTCGAAGAAGAAGACCGACAAGTCGAGCACCAAGAAGAACGAGTCGAAGAAGGCAGAAACCGACCCTGGCGACGACCAGGCGACAGCCGCTCCGGCCGCTGTCAGCCCGGCCGCCGCCTCGACGCCGTCAACGGCCGGCGGCTCACCGCTGGGCCTCCTGGCCGGCCTAGGTGTCGTCGTCGGGCTCCTTGCCGCCGCCTTCGTCGTACGCCGGCGCCGGACATGACGCGTGCTTCGCGAGCCACTCGCGCCTTGCACCCGGTTGCCTGGTGGCTCTGGGCGCTGGCACTGGCGGCGGCGGCGTCCCGCACGCTCAACCCACTTCTGCTCGGCGCCATCATCGGCGTGGCTGCCCTGGTCGTTTCGGCGCGACGCGGTGACACGCCCTGGGCGGCAAGTTTCCGCGCTTTCCTCGTTCTCGGGGCCCTGGTGCTCGGCGTGCGGCTGATGTTCGAGGTGCTCTTCGGCGCGCCCATCCCAGGCACCACCGTCTTCACCCTTCCCGAGCTGACGTTGCCGGACTGGATGGCGGGAGCGCGACTGGGCGGCGCCGTCACACTCGAGGCGCTGGTCTCGGCGCTCTACTCCGGGCTCCAGCTGGTGGCCATCTTGGCCTGCGTCGGAGCCGCGAACTCGCTGGCCAACCCCACCCGCCTGCTCAAGAGCGTGCCGGGCGCTCTGTACGAGGTGGGTGTTGCGGTCGTGGTGGCCCTGACTCTCATCCCCTCGGCACTCACGCACCTTCAGCAGGTCCGCGAGGCACGTCGCCTTCGGGGGCGCTCGACCTCGGGTGTGCGGTCGGCAGCCCGCATGGCGACTGCTGTCTTGACCGGCGCTCTCGAGCGCTCGCTCGCGCTGGCCGCCGCCATGGACTCGCGCGGGTTCGGGCGTCTCAATCCGCTGGCTCCCCGCACGCGGCGGATCAATGCCGTTCTGACTGCGACGGGGCTCGGCATGCTGCTGGTCGGTGGGTACGCCCTGTTGGACGCCAGCACCCCAGCGGTCATGGCAGCGCTGCTGCTGACACTGGGCGTGGCTCTGTCGGCGACCGGGCTGCATCGCGCCAACCGGCGCGCCGTGCGCACCGTCTACCGGCCGGACCCCTGGCGGTGGCCCGAGACCGTCACCGTGGCGAGCGGCTTTGCGGCCACCACCGTCTACACTGCCGCGGCTGTGGCCTCGCCTGACGTCATGCTGCCCACGACCAATCCTCTTGTCTGGCCCGCCCTGCCGTTGCTGCCCCTGCTCGCGACCTTGCTCGCAGCGGCCCCGGCCTGGGTCGCACCCCCTGTTCTTGTCGCCGACGAGGTGCTGCAGACACCGGCACCTTTGACCACGACGTCGGCCGACGCCCGAAAGCCGGTGGCCGCATGATCACCTTCGACCGGGCGACGCTGACCTACCCGGACGCCACAGAGCCAACCCTTCGCGACGTGACCCTGGATATCCCGGAGGGCGAGCTCGCCCTGGTCGTCGGGCGCACCGGATGTGGCAAGTCGTCATTGCTTCGCCTCGTCAATGGGCTGGCACCCAGCTTCACCGGGGGCACACTGGCCGGTAGCGTGATCGTCGACGGACGCGACACCCGTCACCACCCGCCCCGTGAGCTCGCCGACATCGTTGGCGTCGTCCTTCAGGACCCCCGCCATGGCTTCGTCAGCGAGATCGTCGAGGACGAGATCGCGTACGGCATGGAGTCACTCGGGCTGCCGCCCGAGGTCATGCGGCGTCGCGTCGAGGAGTCGTTGGACCTCCTCGGCCTCAACGACGTGCGTGGCCGAGCACTGCGCACGCTCTCCGGTGGGCAGCAGCAACGAGCCGCCATCGCTTCGGTGCTTGCGCAGCACCCGCGCGTTCTCGTGCTCGACGAGCCAACATCAGCCCTCGACCCCGGTGCCGCCGAAGAGGTGCTCGCGGCGATTCAACGCCTCGTCCACGACCTGGGGCTCACGGTGCTCATGGCCGAGCACCGCCTCGAGCGTGTCGTCCAGTTCGCCGACCGCATCGTGCACGTGCACAGCGATGGCCTGGTCACCGACGGCCTCCCGGTGGCCGTCATGGCCGATGCACCTGTCGCCCCGCCCGTGGTCGAGCTCGGGCGGTGGGCCCGCTGGGAGCCGCTGCCCCTCACGGTGCGCGACGCCCGACGGCTGGCGGGTCCGTTGCGGGCGACGCTCAGTGCCATGCCGGCCGCACGGTCGCACGACCCGGTCATCGCCGTGCCGAAGGGCGTCCCCGTCGTGAAGGCCGCGGGACTACGCGTGCAGTACGGGTCACGGACGGCGCTCAGTGACGTCGCACTGCAGATCCACGCCGGAGAGATCGTCGCCGTGATGGGGCGTAACGGCGCAGGGAAGTCGACGTTGCTGCGGGCTCTGGTCGGGCTCACCGAGGCGGCGTCCGGCACGGTGCGCGTACACGGCGAGGACCCGGCTTCCTTGGAGGGGGCCGAGCTCATCACCGTCGTGGGCATGGTGCCGCAAGACCCCGGCGACCTGCTGTGGAACGAGTCGGTGGGGGCCGAGCTCGCCGAGTCCAGCGATTCTGACCTGGCAGAGCGGGTGTTCGCCGAACTCGCGCCCGGCGTGAGCTCTGAGACGCATCCGCGGGACCTGTCTGAGGGTCAGCGGCTTGCGCTCGCCCTGGCCGTCGTGCTGTCGGCAGGCGCGCCGCTGCTCCTGCTCGACGAGCCGACACGTGGCCTTGACTACCCGACGAAACACCGGCTCAGCGCCCTGCTGCGCCGTCGTGCGGCGGCCGGCGACGTGGTGATCGTGGCGACGCACGACGTCGAGCTGGCCGCCGATCTCGCGACGCGAACGGTCGTTGTCGCCGAGGGTGAGATCGTCACCGATGGCCCGACTCGCGACGTCGTGACCGCGTCTCCCCAGTTCGCTCCTCAGGTGTCCAAGGTCTTGGCGCCAGTACCCCTGCTGACGCTCGCTGATGTGCGTGCCGTCCTTCCGGAGGCGCTGTGACACCCGCCCACACGATCACCCCACGGTCTGCGTTCGCCATCGTCTTGACCTCGGTCATCGGTCTGCTCGCGTTCGCATGGCCTTTCTTCGTCGATCGCGGCACGTGGCTTGCCGAAAGCCCCGACGGCCCATGGTTCTTCGCCCTGCTCGTGCCACTGCTGCTGGCTGTCGTTGTCGCCGAGCTCAGCGAGGGCGGCATCGACGCGAAATCGGTCGCGTTGCTCGGTGTGCTCACCGCCGTCGCTGCCGCCCTGCGTCCACTGTCCGGCGGCGTCACCGGCTTCCAGCCGATGTTCGTCGTGCTGATCATCGGTGGACGTGTCTTCGGTCCCGGATTCGGATTCCTGCTGGGTGCCACGTCGATGCTGGCGTCGGCGCTGATCACCGGCGGCGTCGGCCCGTGGCTGCCGTTCCAGATGATTGCTGCCGCCTGGCTCGGGCTCGGCGCCGGTCTGCTTCCCCGTTGTCGGGGACGCCGTGAGGTTGCGCTGCTCGCCGCCTACGGCGCCCTCAGCGCGCTTGCGTACGGACTGCTGCTCAACCTCTGGTTCTGGCCCTTCATCGCCACCGACGGCAGTATTGCGTTCGTCGCTGGCGCGTCGATTGCCGACAACCTCGGACGCCTCCTGGCCTTCACCCTCGCCACGTCATGGGGTTTCGACATCCCTCGCGCGGTGGGCAACGCCGTGCTGATCGCCCTGCTCGGAGCACCGGCGCTGCGCGCCCTGAGACGAGCTCATCGCGTCGCTGCCTTCGATGCGCCACGTGAGTTCGTCCCTCACCACACGCCTGTTGTCTCGGCGGCCAACACCGCTTCGTGAAAGTACAGCTGCTGGGCACAGGTTCGGCTGATGGTTGGCCGAACGCCTTCTGCACTTGCGCCTCATGCAACACCGCACGCCTCGTGGGTGAGCACCGGGGACAGACGAGTGCGTTGGTCGACGATGCACTGCTGATCGACTGCGGCCCCGACGTGCCGTTGGCCGCCACCCGACACGGTGCCGACCTCTCTGGGGTCCGCAGCCTGCTTGTCACCCACGGCCACCCCGACCATGTCGGGCCAGCCGCCCTGCTCTATCGCCATTGGGCTGGGCGCCGCGAGCCGCTCGACATCTACGCACCGCAGGGCGTTCTCGATCTGCTGGTGCACTGGATTGCACCCGACGACCCCGTGAGGCTCCATCCGGTCGTGGCCGGAGAGACCGTGGTCACCCACGGCTACCGGGTGCGCGTCCTGAGGGCTGCCCACGGAGACTCCACCATCGGTGATGCCGTTCTCTTCGATGTCACAGGCGGTGATGGCGGTCGGTTGCTGTACGCCACCGACACCGGCCCGCTACCTGACGAGACCGTGCGGGCCGTTTCGGGTGAACGGTTCGATGTGGTGCTGCTCGAGGAGACCTTCGGCGATGTCCTCGACCACGGCACGCAGCACCTCGACCTCACGACGTTCCCTCACCAGCTGCGACGCCTTCGAGAGGTGGGTGCCGTCGACGATCGCACGACCGTCGCGGCTGTCCACCTGTCGCACCACAACCCTCCAGACCTGGCCGAACGGCTCGGGGCGTGGGGCGCGCAACTGGTTCCCGACGGATCCGTTCTCACCACCGGTGAGCGAGGGGCGAGCATCGACTCTCCCCTGCCGCACCCTGGTGATCGGTGGCGCCCGGTCAGGCAAGTCCCGCCATGCCGAGTCGCTCTTGGCGGCCGCCGAGCGCGTTACCTACGTCGCCACCGCGGCCCCGCAGCCGGACGACGACGAGTGGTCGGACCGCGTGCGCACTCACCAGCTGCGACGCCCGCGCCACTGGAGCACGGTCGAAACCGGCGACGTGGCCAACGTTCTGGCCACAGCTGCACGCGGCGACTGCGTTCTGGTCGACTGCCTGACCCTGTGGCTGACCCGCGTCATGGACGAGGCTGCGGCGTGGGAAGGCGACCTCGAGCTGGTGAACAAGCAGATCGACACGCTCGTGGACGCCTGGCGCACCACCGCAGCCCAGGTGGTTGCCGTCACAAATGAGGTCGGCCAAGGCGTCGTTCCGGCAACGAGATCCGGACGTCTCTTTCGCGACCTGCAAGGACGTCTCAACGCCTCGGTCGCCCGGGAGAGCGACGTGGCCGTGATGATGGTCGCTGGCCGTCCGGTGCGGCTATGACCCATCATGTCGCCACCCGCCACGAAAGGCTCGACCAGTGACGATCGATCTTCAACGCTTCCGCGACGAGATCACCCGCCCTGACGTCGACGTCGAGAAAGCGGCCAGGCAGCGACAGCTGGTCTTGACCAAGCCCGCCGGTGCCCTGGGGCGCCTCGAAGAGCTCGCAGCATGGGTGGCGGCCACCCAGGGCCTGTGTCCCCCTCGTCCGATCGAGCGCGCGCGGGTGGTCATCTTCGCTGGTGACCACGGAGTGGCAGCCGACGGCGTCTCGGCCTATCCCCCAGAGGTCACCGCACAGATGGTTCTCAACTTTCTCTCCGGCGGTGCGGCCGTCAACGCCCTTGCGCGCACCGTTGGGGCAACTGTTCGCGTCGTCGACATGGCCGTGGCCGTAGACCTCGACGGCGTTCCTGACGAGCTCACCCGCTACAAGGTGCGCAACGGGTCGGGCAACATCACCCGAGAAGATGCCCTGACGCGGGACGAGGCCGACCAAGCGTTCTTGGCGGGGATGGCCATCGCCGACGAAGAGATCGACGCCGGGGCCGACCTGCTGATTCCCGGAGACATGGGTATCGGCAACACCACACCCGCTGCCGCCTTGATCGGGCTGCTGTCATCGCGCGACGCCGGGGCCGTGACGGGCCGCGGGACAGGACTCGATGACGAGGGGTGGATGCGCAAGGCGGCTGCCGTGCGCGATGCCATGCGGCGCGGGCGTGACCTCAAGGCCGACCAGCTCGCGCTGTTGGCCACCGTCGGTGGGGCCGACTTCGCCGCCATGACCGGATTCCTGCTGCAGGCGGCGGTGCGCCGGACACCCGTGATCCTGGACGGCCTGGTGTCGGGAGCCTGCGCCATGGTGGCTCACCGAATCGCCTACCGCTCCGCCAAGTGGTGGCAAGCTGGGCATCGATCTGTCGAGCCGGCCCACGAGTATGTGCTGGCACGACTGCAGCTCGAGCCGTTGCTTGACTACCAGCTGCGACTGGGTGAGGGAACCGGGGCTCTGCTCGCTCTGCCTCTCGTGCGGGCCGCCCAGGCAACGCTCGCCGACATGGCGACCTTCGATGAAGCCGGAGTCACCGATCGTCCCGATGATGCAGAGGACGCAGGGGACGCTCGGGACGGCGAGGGCACCCCGGACGTCGAGAAGTCGTGACCGACGCTCTTCGGTTGGCATTCGGCACATTGAGCATCATTCCCGTGCGGCTCCCCCGCGACGTCGACCACCGCACGTGGGGACGATCGATGACGGGCGCACCCGTCGTCGGCGTCACACTCGGAGCGGCGGCAGCGGCTGTCGCCATCGGCATCCTCGAGCTGGGGGCGTCACCGCTGTTGGCCGGCGTCGCCTCGGTCGCCTCTCTCGCTCTCCTGACGCGCGCGCTGCACCTGGACGGGCTGGCCGACGTGGCCGACGGTCTCGGCAGCGGCCGCTCCCCTGTCGACGCCAGAGCAGTCATGAAGCGCTCGGACATCGGTCCCTTCGGAGTCGTGACGCTCGTGCTCGTGCTGCTGACCCAGATCGCCGCGCTGTCCGAGGTGTTCGCGGGGTCTTCGTGGATCGTCCAGGCCGTTGCCGTGGTCGGCGCGGCCGTGCTCAGCCGCGCCGCTCTCACCTGGTCATGCCGAAACGGCGTCCGGGCGGCGTCCTCGGGGGGACTAGGTCGTCAGGTGGCCGGATCGGTATCTGTCGCCTCAGCGCTGGCCGTGCTCGTGGTCTCCATCGGGCTTGTTGGCGCGTCAGGCGCCCTGGTCGACGCACGTTTCGCCGGCGCCGTGGCGATCAGCGCGGTCGCGGCCATCGCCGTGGCTGAGCTGTGGCGTCGGCACTGCACCCGGCGGTTCGACGGCATCACCGGGGATGTCCTCGGCTCAGTGGAGCAGGTGGCCTTCACGGTCTACCTCCTGCTGCTCGCCGTCCTTGCCTAGCGGGGGGATGCGTCCACGAAGGGAGGCCTGACCACCGTCATGGGAGTCGCACGCCCGCGGACGTCAACGGTTACTTCAGTGCCCTCCGAGGCCTCCGTGCCTGCGCTCGCGCCCGTGTCGAGAAGCGCCAGCCCGATGCCCGTACGCAGCGTCGGGGAGAAGGTGCCGCTCGTCACCTCACCGATGACAGCGCCCGAGGCGTCCTTGACCTCCATGTGCGGACGCGGAATGCCGCGGTCGCTGGCGAGCAGGCCCCAGAGACGACGACGAGGACCGGCCTCCTTCTCAGCCACGAGCGCGTCACGCCCGGAGAAGGCCTCCTTCTGCCAGCCAACTGCCCAGCCTGCTCGTGCCTGCACCGGAGAGATCGTCGATGACAGGTCCTGACCGTGCAGCGGGTATCCCATCTCGGTGCGCAAGGTGTCGCGGGCGCCGAGCCCCGCTGGCCGCCCCTCCTGGGCGTCAACGGCAGCCGCGAGCGCGTCCCACATCGACAGACAGGCGTCCCAGGTCGGGATCAGCTCGTAGCCGCGCTCTCCGGTGTATCCGGTACGACACACGATCACGGGAGCTCCGTCGAACTCAGCCTCGACGAACGCCATGTAGTCGCCACCGTGCGGCAGGGCCAGCGCCTGCATCACAGCATCTGCGCGGGGACCCTGGACGGCGAGGACGCCGAAGTCGGCGTGCTGGTCGGCGACGGTGACGCCGTCGGGGGCAGCAGCAGTGAGATGTGCGACGACCGCAGCAGTGTTCGCGGCGTTCGGAACCACGAAGACGTCGTCATCAGACTTCAGGTACACGATCAGATCGTCGATGACGCCACCCGACGTGTCGCACAACATCGAGTACTGGGCCTGACCGTGGTCGATCCGCCCGAGGTCGTTGGTGAACTGGCTGTTGACGAAATCTCTGGCACCGGGGCCGCTCACGGTCATCTTGCCGAGGTGAGAGACGTCGAACAGGCCGACGCGCTCGCGCACAGCGGCGTGCTCCTTCAGCACACCGCCGCCCGGGTACTCGATCGGCATCTCCCACCCGCCGAAGTCGGCCATTTTGGCGCCGAGTGCCGTGTGGCGGTCGAATACGGGCGTGCGTCGGAGCGAGGAGGTCATGCACCGGAGGCTACCTGGCGGCGGTCAGCACTAAGGTGTGACGACCGCCCACTGACACTGGAGTGAGGATCTGTGACCTCGATCGAACTGAGCAGTAGCAACCCGGCACGCATCCGTGCGCACGCCATCGTGATCGGCGTCCTCAAGAAGGGCGACTCCCTCAAGGTCGCCCCCGGATCGACCCCCGTTGGATCTGCCTACGGCCGCACGCTGACGCGCGCGCTGACATCGTTGGGCGCCACCGGCGACCCCGGTCAGGTCACCCGCATCCCGAAGGCCGGATCCGTGGCGTCGCCGGTGGTCATCGCGGTCGGTCTCGGTGAGACCGTCCCAGATGCCGAAGGTCTGCGCCGCGCTGCAGGCAACGCCGTCCGGGCTGCCGCCGGAATGGAGAGCGTGGCCCTCGCCCTACCTGCCGCATCCGACGCCGAGCTGCGTGCCGTCGCCGAGGGCGCACTGTTCGGTGCCTACGCCTTCACCACGTACCGAAAGAAGTCGGCCAAGGCCCACAAGGCGCCGGTGAAAGCCATCACGGTAGCCACCCCCTTGGCGAAGGAGAAGGACGCCGCGGCGCTCGTCACCGAGGTCAAGGCACTCACCAAGAGCCTCCATCTGGTGCGCGACCTCATCAACACCGCGCCGTCCGACCTCGCACCGTCCGACTTCGCTGACACCGCTCTGTCGGCCTGCCGAAGCCTCAAGCTCGACGTCGAGGTCCTCGACGAAGCCGCGCTCGCCAAGGGCAAGTACGGCGGGCTCCTCGGCGTTGGCATGGGATCGGTCAACCCACCACGACTCGTGCGGATCGCCTACCGACACCCCAAGGCGTCCCGCCATCTGGCCCTGGTCGGCAAGGGCATCACCTTCGACTCCGGCGGCATCTCGATCAAACCGGCCGCCAACATGGACGCGATGAAGAGCGACATGAGCGGCGCGGCCGCGGTCCTCGGCGCGATGACCGCAATCGCACGCCTCAAGCCCGAGGTCAACGTCACCGGCTACATGGCCATGGCCGAGAACATGCCGTCAGGGTCGGCCCAGCGCCCGAGCGACGTCATCACCATCCGTGGCGGACGCACCGTCGAGGTCCTCAACACCGATGCTGAGGGACGCCTCGTGCTCGCCGACGCCATTGTCCGGGCCGGAGAGGACAAGCCTGACACCATCGTCGACGTCGCCACCCTCACCGGAGCGGCAGTCGTGGCCCTCGGTAACAGGACCAGCGGGATCATGGCCAACGACGCGCAGTTCCGCACGCACGTCCACGACGTGTCGATCTCGGTGGGCGAGCAGATGTGGCCGATGATGATGCCGCCCGAGCTGCGCAAGTCCATGGACTCCAAGGTCGCCGATATCGCCAACATCGGTGATCGGTGGGGTGGGATGCAGGTGGCTGGGCTCTTCCTGCAGGAGTTCGTTCCCGAGGGCGTCACCTGGGCCCACCTCGACATCGCAGGACCGGCCTTCAACGAGGGTGAGCCGTTCGGCTACACGCCCAAGGGCGGCACCGGGGCGGCGATGCGCACGCTGGTCGAGCTGGCCCGTCAGGCCGGCGGCGCAGCCACCGAGGGCACCGACGGGGCATAGGCCCGGTTCAACTCGGCCACCAGGGTGGATATGGCCTATCCGGGCTAGTCCGTTCGTGTGATTGTTTCTGACAGTCCGTAACGACGCGACTACCTTCGGGGACGAACGGGTAGGACACCCGATCACCTCGGAGGAACCGTGAACCTCAGCACCCACCCGACGCTGGCAGCAGCGATCGGGAAGGCGAAGGTCGGCGGCCTCGTGTTGGCCGCCACCGTTGTACTCGCGGGAACCGCCGAGGCGGCGACGAGCGCTGACCTGTTCGTCGATGACACGGCCCCGGTCGTCGCGACCGAGCCGACCAGCACTCCAGCTGACTGCCCGACCGAGGAGCCGGTGACCGACCCCTCGATCGACCCCACGGACGGGCCAGCTGAAGAGCCTACGGAGACAGCCGGCGACGAACCCAGCAGCGAGCCCACCGACGAGCCGACTGCAGAGCCCACGGAGTGCGAAGAGCCAACGGACGAACCGACTGAAGAACCCACGGACGACGTCAGCGACGAACCGACCGAGGAAGCGACCGACGACCCCACCGAGGAACCGACGGCGGACGCCTGCGCGGACGCGAGGAACCACGGGGAGTACGTCTCAGGCGTCGCGAAGGACACACCCCCAGGGCCCGGCCATGGTGCAGCGGTCTCCGAGGCCGCGCAGAGCGACTGCGGCAAGGCCAAGGCTGAGACCGAGGGCGACGAGCCTGACGCGGACAGCAAGAAGGCCGACAAGGCCAAGGTCCCCCCGGGTCAGGCCAAGAAAGACGAGGCCGGCTCGTCCACCAGCCAGCCTCCGGGTCAGGCCAAGAAGGACGACACCAGCTCGTCCGGCAGCCAGCCTCCGGGTCAGGCCAAGAAGGACGACACCAGCTCGTCCGGCAGCAGCGCCCCTGGCAACAGCGGCAACGCACCAGGCCACAACAAGTAGCCATCCCCCATCCGCTCCCACGAAAGGTCCCTCTTCCCCCTCCCGGCGCCCACCCCCTCCCGCCCCCCTGTAAGCGTCGGGCCGGTGCACCCGCACCACACGCAGTGGCACTTCCCTCCCCACTGCGATCGAAGGCCCCGTCCTCGTCGAGGACGGGGCCTTCGATCTCGCTGGAGAAGCTCAGACCCCGCCATTCCATTCGCGCATGCGCTTCGGATAGCCCATCAGGTTGACGTCATAGCAGGGAATCCCCTGCTTGTTGGCCCACGAGAACGCGGTGGCGGCGTCGGGCACGGCTCGTCTGGTCCACTCCCCGTCGGCGGCCACCAGCACCACCGTCGTCGCGCTCACCGAGGTCTGCGGCTCGACATACGCCTCGACGCCGCGTCTGGTGGCGACGAACTCCTCGAGGTACTTGCGGTCGGCGGACTTGCCCGACTTGTTGGTCTTGCCGGCCGAGCCGGACGACTTGGATCCGCGGCGTCGCAGCCACTTCATGACTACCCCAGATTCGTCTCGGCCGAGCGGCGGCGCCGCCTTTCAGGACTCCACGGTAGCGCCGTCGAGCCCGATGAGGAGGCAGGACGCGGGTGTGGCGCCGTGGACCAAAGGTGACAGGATGACAGCCGTCAGCCGACGCAGAGGAGCCGCACGTGTCCGAGCATTCCGCGAGCACCGTTCACGACATCGTGATCCTCGGCGGAGGCAGCGGCGGATACGCCTGCGCACTACGGGCTGCCCAGCTCGGTCTCGACGTCGTCCTGATCGAGAAGGGCAAGTTGGGCGGCACCTGTCTGCACCAGGGCTGCATCCCCACCAAGGCGCTTCTGCACTCCGCGGAGGTGGCCGACGCCGCACGTGAGGGCCACCAGTTCGGCGTCAAGTCCACGCTGGACGGCATCGACATGAACGCGGTCAACGCCTACAAGGACGGCGTCGTGTCGCGCCTCTACAAGGGCCTCGGAGGATTGGTCAAGAGTCGTGGCGTCACGTTCGTCGAGGGCCACGGACAGCTGGTTCGTCCCGACACCGTCGCGGTTGGCGACGTCTCCTACACCGGCCGCAATGTCGTGCTCGCCACGGGATCGGTGCCCAAGTCACTACCCGGCCTCGAGATCGACGGGTCGCGAGTCATCACCAGCGACCATGCCCTGACGCTCGACTACGTGCCACGATCGGTCGTCGTCCTCGGCGGCGGCGTCATCGGAGTCGAGTTCGCCAGTGTGTGGAAGTCGTTCGGCGCTGACGTCACGATCGTTGAGGCATTGCCCCACCTGCTGCCGCTGGAGGACGAAGACCTCTCCAAGCAGATCGAACGTCAGTTCCGCAAGCGCGGGATCGCGCAGGAACTCGGTGCGCGGTTCAGCAAGGTCGATGAGTCGTCGACCGGGGTCGTCGTTCATCTTGAGAGCGGCAAGACGATCGAGGCCGACGTCCTGCTGGTCGCGGTCGGACGCGGTCCCGTCTCGTCAGGCTTGGGGTACGAAGAGGCCGGCGTCGCCGTGGATCGAGGCTATGTCTCGGTCGACGAGTACTGCCGCACCTCGGTTCCGAACGTCTACGCCGTCGGAGATCTCATCCCCACGCTTCAGCTGGCGCACGTTGGCTTCGGCGAGGGCATTCTCGTCGCCGAACAGATTGCCGGTCTTGATCCGCGTCCGATCGACTACGACGGCGTCCCCCGGGTCACCTACTCCGAGCCAGAAGTGGCGTCGGTCGGGCTCACCGAAGCGGCGGCCCGCGAGAAGTACGGCGACGCGGTGACCACCGTCAAGTACGACCTCGGAGGAAACGGCAAGAGCCAGATCCTCAAGACCGCTGGCGTCGTCAAGCTGGTGGCTGTCAAGGACGGCCCTGTTGTTGGCGTCCACATCATCGGGAGCAGGGTCGGCGAATTGCTCGCCGAGGGCCAGCTCATCTACAACTGGGAGGCCTACGCCGACGACGTCGCCCCCCTGATCCACGCCCACCCGACGCAGAGCGAGGCCATGGGCGAGGCTCACCTCGCACTGGCTGGGAAACCCCTGCACGCCCACTCCTGACCACCACAGCACTGCCGAAGGGAATGCCATGTCGGTCTCCGTGAAGATGCCGTTGCTCGGTGAGAGCGTCACCGAGGGCACTGTCACGCGGTGGCTCAAGAAAGAGGGCGACGAGGTGAGCACCGACGAGCCACTGCTCGAGGTGTCCACCGACAAGGTCGACACCGAGATCCCCGCTCCGGCTACCGGGGTACTGCTGCGCATCCTCGCCCAGGAGGACGACACCGTTGCCGTCGGCGCCGAGCTCGCGGTGATTGGTGAGTCGAGCGAGGCACCACTTCGGTCGGCTCCCGACTCCGACCCCGTCGAACCCGCCCACGAAGCTCCAGCGCCTGCCCCCGAGGTGACCGCACCTGAGCCGGACGCTGCAGAGCCCACCCCCGCGGCCGCTGCGGCCGCTGCGGCCCCGGAGCCTGCGCCAGCATCCGCCGGCGGTACCACCCCCGTCGTCCTACCGGCCCTTGGCGAGAGTGTCACCGAAGGCACGGTCACGAGGTGGCTCAAGCAGGTGGGCGACGCCGTTGCCGTCGACGAGCCCCTGGTCGAGGTGTCCACCGACAAGGTCGACACCGAGATCCCGTCCCCGATTGCGGGGGTGTTGGTCGCGATCACGGTGGGCGAGGACCAGGTCGTCGAGGTCGGTGCCGAGATCGGTGTCCTCGGCACAGCCGGATCCAGCCCGGCAGCCCCGTCGGCGCCTCCCACTGCCGCTCCCCCCGAGCCGACGCCGGCGCAGTCGGCCCCAGCAGCTGCGGCCCCGCACCCTCCGGCTGCCGCAGCACCAGGCGGTCCGCGGGCAACAGCCGCAGAAGTTGGCTACGTCACCCCCCTGGTCCGAAAGCTGGCGGCCGAGTACGCCGTCGACCTGGCATCGGTCACCGGCACCGGCGTTGGTGGTCGGATCCGCAAGCAGGACGTCCTCGACGCCGCCAAGCTCGTGGCGCAGCGGTCGGCACAGCCAGCAACGCCCAAACAGGCCTCAAAGGCTCCTGTCACTGCGCCGTCACCACTTCGGGGCAGCACCGAGCCCATGTCGCGCCTGCGCAAGGTAATTGCCGAACGCCTGGTCTCGTCGCTGCAGGGTTCCGCGCAGCTGACCACCGTCATCGAGGTCGACGTCACGCGAATCGCTCTGCTGCGCGACCGCGCCAAGCGTGAGTTCGCCGAGCGAGAGGGCGCCAAGCTCAGCTTCCTGCCCTTCTTCGCCAAGGCAGCCGTTGAGGCATTGAAGGTTCATCCGTCACTCAACGCCAGCATCGACGGCGACGCCGGAACGGTCACCTACCACGACGTCGAGAACCTCGGCGTGGCCGTCGACACCGAGCGAGGGCTGCTCGTTCCCGTCGTCCAGCACGCCGGTGATCTCAACATCGCGGGTCTGGCGAAGCGCATCGCCGACATCGCAGAACGCACCCGGTCGAGCACGATCTCGCCGGATGAGCTGGCCGGGGGCACCTTCACGCTCACCAACACCGGCAGCCGAGGGGCTCTCTTCGACACACCCATCATCAACCAGCCCCAGGTCGCCATCCTCGGCACCGGAGCCGTGGTCAAGCGCCCCGTGGTCATGACCGACGACACCGGTGCCGATTCGATCGCGATCCGCTCCATGGTCTTCCTGGCGCTCACGTACGACCACCGCCTGGTCGACGGCGCCGACGCCGCCCGCTTCCTTCTGACGCTCAAGGAACGCCTTGAAGAGGGCGCCTTCGAGGGCGACCTCTAGAGGCTCACCTCTGGCGAGGTGTCAGGCGCCTATGGCGACGCGCAGTTTCCCCGAATGTGAGCGCTGGGTGGCCCCGACGCGCGCAATGGGGCCTGACGCGGGACGATGATCTTGTGAAGATCGCGATCACTGGAGCCAGCGGGCTGATCGGCACCGCTGTGCGCCAGTCTCTTGAAGCCGACGGCCACGAGGTGCTGCGCCTGGTGCGTCGCCCCTCGAGTGACGCCCACGAGGTGGAGTGGGATCCCAAGGGTGGCTCGATCGACACCGCACGACTGGTTGGTATCGATGCGGCCGTGCATCTCGCCGGTGCCGGGGTCGGCGACCGTCGCTGGACGGCCTCCTACAAGCGGGAGATCCGCGACAGCCGAGTGCTCGGCACCAGGACGCTGGCCAAGGCCATGGCCGGCCTCGACCCGCAGCCGTCGGTCCTCGTTTCCGGTTCGGCCATCGGCTACTACGGCGATACCGGCGACACCCCCGTTGATGAGAGCGCCCCCGCCGGCGACGGCTTCCTCGCCAACGTCGTCGCGGCATGGGAGGCGTCAGCGGCTCCGGCGGCTGATGCCGGGATCAGGGTGGCGCACCCGCGGACGGGGCTCGTGGTTGCCGGTGATGGTGGCGCCTGGGGCAGGCTCTGGCCGCTCTTCCGCATGGGAGTCGGAGGCCGCCTCGGCGGGGGCAACCAGTACTGGAGCTTCGTCTCTCTGCGTGACGAGGTGCGCGCGCTTCGCATGATGATCGACGACGCCACGATGGAGGGTCCATACAACGTCACGGCTCCGCATCCGGCCACGAATGCTGAGGTCACCGAGGCCATGGGCGAGTTCCTGCATCGTCCGGCGTTCGCCCATGTCCCCAGCTTCGTTCTGAAGGCGGTTCTCGGCGAGATGTCCCAAGAGGTGCTCGGTAGCGTTCGCGTGCTACCGACGCGCTTGCTCGAAGCCGGCTTCACCTTCGACGACCCGACGATCACCGACGCTCTGCGCGCCGCCCGCCCCGAGCTCGTCAGGGACTGACCCAGGCAACCGGACGTCCGCCGGGACTCTGGACCACCCCACCACCACCTGGTCCCGTGGCTGATGTCGCGGCCAGGTGTCCGGCCCGATGCGGCCGGTTGACACCGGTTTTTCTGGATGATGCAGGGGTTTCCGGGGTCAGAGCAGCGGAAACCGCTGCACCATCTCGCCGGTCGGCGCAGATGGCCGTGCGCAGCGCCGCCGAGTCGGCCGCCAGGTCTAGACAGGGCTAGCGACGCCCACGCGCGAAGTAGCGCAGCAGCACCTGCGCCACCTGCTCGGGCTGCCGCCTCAACGCGAACCCGGCGAAGCGCATCACGCGACGGTCTTCATCGGCCACCAGCTCGTTGGTGCGGCTCATGTCCTCCCACCAGCTGAGCGCCTCCATGTGCTGCTGCCCATCTATCTCGACGGTCAGGTGGTGCACATCGAAGTCGGTGTCGAGGTACCGCCAACGCCCGGCGGCGTCCTTGCGGCGGCGTTGCCGCGACGGAGTGGGCAGTGCGTACCGGCGACACAGACGGGCGAAGAGGATCTCGTACTCGCTGAGCGCTCCCCCTGAGACGTCACGAATGGTCTCGAGGATCAGCTGACGCCGTGGAACCTTCAGCAGCCCGTCGACCACGGCTGCGAGGTCTTCCGGTCGCACCAACCCCTGCTGGACAGCCGACGCCATGATCGCCTGCGCCTTGAGATCAGTCGCCGCCCATGAGGCCGCGTCCACGATCGACCGAGCAGGACGCGTCCGCCGCGGCTCGCGCGCCGGGTGCAGATCGGCCGGCCGCAGCCTGACGGACGAGCGCACGACGACGCCGTCTTGACTGCGCGTACTGGACCCTCGAGGAACGAGAAGGAACACCGTCTTGGTCTCGAAGTTCTTCAGCCCGTCAAGGGCTGCCGCGGTCAGACCCGCCAAAGCCGCGCGCGGGCTGCGCGCCAACAGCTCGCACCAGAGGCGATCACCGTGTGACAAGGGCCCAGAGTGTCTAACGATCGCCCCACGAACGGGGCGCTGCCATCGACCAGACGCCACCATCCACCGGACGTGGCCCTCGCCGAAGAGTGCGATGGCGTCCGCAACCGCAAGCACGGTCGGCACGGCACCAGGACGCATCGGACGAGTGTGGGGATCGGTTCCGCCGGCGGCGCCCTGTGGAACCTCGATGAGTGGATGTTGGGAACCATCGGGGCTTGTGGACGAAGCGCGGCGGACGGGCGCGGCAACGTCAGCGCGTGGAGTGGCTGACGCATCGAGACGAAACGCAGCGGCATGTTGCAGGGGTTTCCGGCGTCAGAGCAGCGGAAACCGCTGCATCATCATCCGGCGTCAGGGGTCCGCGTGCGAGTCACGTCCAGCGCTTCAGGGGGGCTCCAGCGCAGCAGCCACCGCAACAGGTCGACGCCCTCGCGGCGTCCGGCCGACTCCCACGACAGCGACGTCGCACGAGCCGACCCGCCCAGATGCCTGCCGAGTCGGAGCAGCCCGACCCAGTCGTCGTGCGACGTCCAACCGGCTGGTGGTGGGACGTCGAGCAGATGGGGGCGTCCTTGGTCGTCAACCCTGACATGCACAGGGTGAACCGGCCCGTAGGCGCGGTCCCCGCGGTGGATCTGGACCAGCTCGAGACCGAGCCCGACGAGCAATGTGACCACCTGCCCGTCATCCAGACCGTTCGGTGCCATGCGCCCACTGTGGCGCCGACCGACGCGACTCGGGCGCGGATCGGCGTTGTCCACAGACATCGACGCTGCGCGTAGCCGTCCGACCGCCTACGCTCGCCGACGTGCCAAGCCGTGGAGAGTCCGACACCGACGTGATCGTCGTCGGGGCGGGATTGGCTGGTCTCGTCGCTGCCCGCACCCTGGTCGACGCCGGACTCCACGTCCGCGTGCTCGAGGCGTCAGACGCCGTCGGCGGACGCGTCCGCACCGACGAGGTCGACGGATACCTGCTCGACCGGGGCTTCCAGCTCTACAACCCGGCCTACCCGGAGGGGCAGCGGCAGCTCGACCACGACGCCCTCCGCCTACGCCCGTTCACCAGAGGAGCGGTACTGCGCCATCGCGGACGCCGGATCAAGCTGGCCGACCCCCGCGATGTACCGCGATGGGCACCGAATGTGCTCCGAGCACCCCTGGGGTCAGTCCGGCAACGTGCTGCCCTGGCTCGATACCTCCGTCGATGCGCGACGACGCGCACCACCGAGCTCACCCATCAGTCCGACGCCACCGCCGAGACGGCCCTTCTCGATGCCGGCGTCGCACCCGACGCCGTCGACCACCTGCTGCGCCCATTCCTCGCCGGCGTCTTCCTCGAACCTGACTTAGCCACCTCGCGCCGCTTCCTTGACGTCGTTCTGCGCACGTTCGTGCGAGGAACTCCTTCGGTGCCGTCACACGGAATGCAGCAGATCCCCGGGCAGCTCGCCACGCACCTGCCGGACGGCACCGTTGAGCTGGAGCGCCCGGTGCGCTCCGTCGAACCCGGACGGGTCGTGACCGACAGCGCCACGATCAGCGCGCGCTCAGTGGTGGTCGCCACCGACCCGCACACTGCCGCAGCCCTTCTGCCTGCGCTGCCCGTGCCGACCATGAACGGCGTCACGACGTGGTACCACTCGACTGACGACCTGAGTCTGGCCAAGGGGCGCCCCGTGCTGCATCTCGATGGCGACTCAGGCGGACCGATCGTCAACTCGGTGGTGATGAGCCACGCAGCGCCCGCCTACGCACCGTCAGGACGAGCCTTGATCGCCTCATCGGTCATCGGAACCGGGGGGGCGGCCGACGAGTCGGCCGTCCTCACCCACGCCGCCGACCTGTACGACACCGGCACGAACGGGTGGGAGACGGTTGCGGTCTACCGCATCCCCCACGCCCTTCCTGCCATGCCGTCCCCGCACGACTTCCGTCAGCCGGTCGCAATGGGTGACGGGCTGTTCGTGGCCGGCGACCACCGCGACAGCGCATCGATTCAAGGTGCCATGGTCTCTGGACGCCGAACAGCCCACGCCGTCCTCAGCCATCAAGGAGCCCAGCGATGACCACGCGCCGCATCATGGCCACGTCGGGGGGCTTCACGGCCGGCGACCGCTACAGCGTGGCCAAACCTGCCGAGTCGGTTCGGCGGATGCTCGAGCTGACGGGCAAGGATCGACCGCGGCTGACCTTCGTCATGACCGCAAGCGGCGACGACCGCAGCTACCTGACCCGCTCGTACGCGGCGTTCACCGGCTGGAACGTCGATGTGGGCCACCTCGAGCTCTTCCCGATGCCCAACCGAGACCCGCGCACGGTCCTGCTCGAGTCCGATGCGATCTGGGTCGGCGGCGGCTCGGTGGCCAACCTCCTGGAGGTCTGGCGACTGCACCAGGTGGATGCCGCCATGCGCGAGGCATGGGAGGCAGGCGTCATACTCGGCGGCGTCAGCGCAGGCTCGCTCTGTTGGCACACCGGTGGCACCACCGACTCGTTCGGCCCCGAGCTGCGGGCCGTCACGAACGGGCTGGCACTCCTGCCCTACGCCAACGGCGTGCACTACGACTCCGAGCAGCAACGACGTCCTCTGCTCCATGAACTCGTCGGCAACGGCACGCTTGGCACGGCGTACGCCACGGACGACTACGTCGGACTGCTCTACGAGGGCACCGAGCCCGTCGAGGTGATCTCTGACCGCCCCGCCCAGACGTCGGACTCACCGCCGAAACAGACGCCGATGGCCTACCGCGTCGAACGCCAGGGGGACACCGTCAGCGAGACGGCGCTACCCCCCGGCCGCCTCTAGACCCACGCGGTCGGAGTCGCACCCTTACCTCGGCTAGTCCTTCACCGCTGTGGACTCCAGCTCACGGATGTACGGGACGCCGGCCGATTGCTGGTGCTCGACGCTCGCATCAGGCTGGCGCATGAGCCTCGACGGCCACCAGATCCTGCCGCCGATCTCGTACGACAACGCCGGCACGAGCAGCGACCGGACGATGAGGGTGTCGATCAAGACACCCGCGGCCACCGCAAAGCCGATCTGCTGGAGAACGACCAACGGCAGGACGCCGAGCACCAGGAAGGTGGCGGCCAGCACGACGCCGGCGCTGGTGATGACGCCGCCAGTCACCGCCAAGCCGCGGAGCAGCCCTGGTCTGGTCCCGAGCTTCAACGACTCCTCGCGGACCCGGGTCATCAAGAAGATGTTGTAGTCGATCCCCAGAGCCACGAGGAACACGAAGGTGAACAGAGGGAACGACGCGTCCTCTCCGGGGAACCCGCGCAGGTCGAACACGATCGACGACAACCCCAGCGTCGCGAAGTACGAGAGCACCACCGTGCCGATCAGCAGCACCGGAGCGAGGATCGCCCGCAACAGGATCATCAAGATGACGAAGATGACCAGCAACACCAACGGGATCACGACCTTGTTGTCGCGAATGCTCGCCTGCTGGGTGTCGTAGTTCACCGCCGTCGTCCCGCCGACCAGGGCCTCTTCGCCAGCGACACCGTCGAGGACGCTGCGCATCTCGACCACCGTCTCTTCAGCGGCGTCCGAGTCGGCCGCATCGGTCAGCGTGACGTCGAGCTGTACGAGGCCATCGACCACCAGGGGCTCAGGAGCTTCGGGCGGGGTGTTCGTCGGAGCCTGACCCTGATCAGCATCTTCTGGGGGCCCAGCGGGCGCACCCGTGTACGGAACCACTGCCGCGACGCCGTCCAGACCCAGCAGCGTCGACGTCATGTCATCGGCAGCCTCTGCCGGGCCGATCACGGTTGCCGGACTGCCCTCGCCGGCGGGGAAGTGCTCGGCAAGCTTCTCTTGGCCCGTCACCGAATCGACATCGTTGACAAAGAGGTCAGTGGTAGCGATGCCGGACGCACTCAGCGTGGTACTGAATGCGGCGAGGATCAACAGACCGGCGGCGGCACCGATCCAGACAACTCGTGGGCGCCGGCCGATCTGCCCGGCCGCCTTCGCCCAGCCGCCTGAGAGCTTGTCGTCGCTGCTGTCCTGGCGAGGGACGCGCGGCCAGAACGCCCAACGCACCGGAGCGACGTCGACGAGGCGAGGACGACTGCCGGGCGTCGTGAACTGGCGCACCAGTCCCCCGACAACCACCGCGATCAGTGCGACGACGGCCAGCAGGCCGCCGACGGCGACGAATGGGAGGAGCGGCGTCCCGAAGATCAGTTCCAGAACGATTCCGGGAATGACCACGATCAGGAACGCGCCCAGCGGCAGTGCCGCGGACGGCACCAGCAGCAGCGCCGGCAAGAACGTGAGCATCACGATCAGGGCCGCGGCGATGCCCACAGCAGCGACCGGGCCCGTCGACTTGTTCGAGTTCAGATCTGAGAAGAGCAGCATGAGCAGCCCCAGCGACGCCGTACCCCCAGAGGCGAGAATCGGCTCGACCGTGCCGCGCCATGCCGCCTTGAGCGCATCGACCGGTCGCTCGTAGTAGTGCAGTTCTTCGCGATATCGACTGACCATCAACAGGGCGTAGTCGGTTCCGGCACCGAAGACGAGGACGGTCAAGATGCCCTGGCTCTGACCATTGAGGCTCAACCAGTCCGAGGTGGCCATGAAGTAGACCAGGGCGCTTGCCAGGCTCAGCGCGAAGCCAGCACTCACCAGCGGAATCACCCACAGGAACGGGCTGCGGTAGACCAGGATCAGGATGAAGGTAACGACCAGGGCCGTGGCGAGCAGCAGCGTGCCGTCGATCTCACCGAAGACCGAGATCAGGTCGGCGAGCAGGCCACCCGGGCCGGTGACGTAGCTCTCCAGCCCAACCGGCTCAGCCGCCTCGGCTGCAGACTCCGACAGCACGTCGGCAACAGCCAGTACCGGCGATTCGCCGTTCTCGAGGGCATCGGTGGTCTTGTCCTCGGACAGCAGGACAGTGACCAAGATCGCCTGGCCGTCCTCGGAAGGGACCGCAGTGATGGGAACCGAGCTCAAGAAGTCGCCCAGCTCTTGACCATCACTCGACCCTGGACCGGTCTCCACGAACAGCGAAGGAGCCTCGTCCACGAACCCGGCAACCGCTTCCTGCTGGGTCTCAGTGATCTGCTCGTCGCTGACGAAGAGCACCACAACGGGAAGCGTCGACTCCTGCGCAAAGAGCTGCTGCTTCTCGATCACCTGCGTCGCTTCGGCGTCAGCCGGGAGGAATGTCGCGTTGTCGTTCTCCTGAGCGCTCGAGAGCTGACCGGCGACCGGACCGATCACCCCGCCGAGGGCGAACCACCCGATGATCAGGGCGATGGCACCCCAGACCCACGCCCTCGCGTGGCGTGTTCTCGCATGCATCTCATGCGTCGACGACTCGGGGGTGGGTGTCTCAGACACGCTGTGAGGCTCCTTGCTCGCGAATATGATCACCGAGCAATCTAGGGCAGCAGGTGCGCACGTGCATGGCGACGTAGGCTGATGGCATGACATTGGACGTCGAGCGGGTCGGCTTCGGCCCTCCCCTTGGCGACGGCTTCGTCGACTACGAGCAGGCCTTGGCCCTGCAGAGGCAGGTACACGCGGCAGTCGCCAATGATTCGCGGGCCGACACCGTGCTTCTCCTCGAGCACTCAGCGGTCTACACCGCCGGCAAGCGCACCAACTCGTGGGAGCGCCCGACCGACGGCACCCCCGTCGTCGACGTCGACCGCGGAGGCCGGGTCACGTGGCACGGTCCTGGCCAGATCGTCGGCTACCCGATCACCACGCTCGCCGACCCCATCGACGTCGTCGCGTACGTCCGCCGGGTCGAACAGCTGCTCATCGACGTCTGTGCCGAGCTGGGTGTGACGACCGGTCGCGTCGATGGTCGCAGTGGCGTGTGGATCACGGCGGATGCCAACGGCCCCGATCGCAAGGTAGGAGCAATCGGTGTTCGCGTCTCTCGCGGTGTCACCATGCACGGCTTCTCACTCAATGTCGACAACTCCCTGGACGCGTACCACGTGATCGTTCCGTGCGGCATCACCGACGCCGGAGTCACAACCCTCTCCATCGAACGCGAGCGAAATGCGCTCACTCCGCTCACCGTCGCCGATGTACTGCCGGTTCTCGAGCGCCACCTACCGGCTCTGAGTGCCTCTGCCGTGGTTGCTGATGCGGTGGCGCTGTGACTGTCGCACCTGAAGGTCGCAAGCTGCTGCGCATCGAGGCGCGCAACGCCGAGACGCCGATCGAGCGCAAGCCACCGTGGATCAAGACCAGGCTGCGCACTGGCCCCGAGTACCGCAAGATCCAGCAGCTCGTGAAGGACGAGGGCCTGCACACCGTGTGCCAGGAGGCCGGCTGCCCGAACATCTTCGAGTGCTGGGAAGACCGCGAGGCAACCTTTTTGATCGGCGGCGACCAGTGCACGCGTCGCTGCGACTTCTGCCAGATCGACACCGGCAAACCGGCCGCACTCGACGCAGGTGAGCCGTTACGCGTCGCCGAGAGCGTGCGCACCATGGAGCTTCGCTACGCCACCGTCACCGGAGTCGCGCGCGACGACCTGCCCGATCAGGGGGCCTGGCTCTACGCCGAGACCGTGCGCCAGATCCACACGCTCAACCCCGACACCGGAGTCGAGCTGCTCATCCCCGACTTCAGCGCAGACCCGGCCCTGCTGGCAGACGTGTTCAGCGCCCGACCGCAGGTGCTCGCCCACAACGTCGAGACAGTCCCCCGGATCTTCCGCCGGATCCGCCCAGGCTTCCGCTACGACCGCTCCCTCGACGTCATCACGGCTGCCCGAGAGGCGGGCCTGGTCACCAAGTCGAATCTCATTCTCGGGCTGGGCGAAGAGACCGACGAGGTGCTCGAGGCCATCGATCAGCTGGTCGCCGCCGGCTGCGAGCTGCTGACGATCACGCAGTACCTGCGTCCCAGCGAGCGGCACCACCCGATCTCACGCTGGGTCACCCCCGACGAGTTCGATGCTTTCGGCCAGGAAGCCCTTGACCGCGGAATCGTGGCGGTCATGAGCGGCCCGCTCGTGCGTTCGTCCTACCGAGCCGGACGCCTCTACCGCGAGGCCATGCAAGCGCGAGGCAAGACCGAGTGACGGCCCCAGCTCCCGTCGGTGAGGTTCTCGCTGTCCACGCGTGGCCGAAGGACAACCTCACTCCGCAGCCCGTCGACGACCTCGTCCTCGACATCGGTGGCGCAGTCGGCGACCGGCACTACGGAGTCACCATGCACTCCGACGTGCGTCAGCGCTGGCTCTACGCCGAGGGCACCGAGATCCGCAACAACCGGCAGGTGTCCATCGTGGACGCCGGTGAGCTCGCCGAGATCGCCGGCAAGCTCGGTATCGACGCGCTGGCCCCCGGCACGATCGCCGACAACATCTGCACCACGGGCATCAGCAACCTGACGGCGCTTCCGCTGATGACCCGGCTGGTGTTCAGCGACCCCGAAGATCCCGCGTCCGACGGGGCCGTCGTCGTCCTGGGCGGCGAGAACCTGCCTTGCACGATCGCCGGCGCTCTCGTGGGCGACCGATACGGCACAGCACCTGAGAAGTTCCCCAAGGCGTCGATCCATCTGCGCGGTGTCACCGGTTGGGTCGAGCGCCCTGGCCTCGTGAGGGCCGGTCTCGCTGTCCGTGTCGTGGCGCCCCAACCCGCAGCCTGACCGCCGGGGCGCCGTAGGCTGCTCCCATGGCACTGTGGAACAGGAAGAAGAAGGCGGCCGAGGACCCGGCTGAGCCCAGCAAGCCCGGCCGCCTTGCTCAGATCAAGCAGACGTACGACATCACCAAGAAATCCGACCCCAAGATCCTCTGGATCCTGATCGGCAGTCTGCTCGGGCCGTTCGTGCTGCTGCTGGGCATCGGGTACCTCGTCGGGTACATGGTCATCTTCGGGTTCCTCGGCTTCATGACCGGCCTCACACTGGCCGCCTGGATCTTCGGACGCCGCGCCGAACGCGCCGTCTACGGCCAGATCGAGGGCCAGCCGGGAGCCGCAGCCGCGTCCCTCAACATGCTGCGTCGCGGATGGACCGTCACACCGGCGGTCGCGTTCACCAAGCAGCAGGACCTCGTGCATCGGGTGGTGGGGCGCTCAGGAGTCGTGCTCGTCGGTGAGGGCAACCACAACCGCGTCCGCGGATTGCTCAACCAGGAGAAGCGCAAGGTGGCGCGCGTCGCCCCCGACATCAGCGTGCACGAGATCTTCTCCGGCAACGGCGACGATGAGGTGCCCCTGCGCAAGCTGCCGCGTGCCGTCACCAAGCTGCCCAAGTCGATCACGCCTGGCCAGGTCAACGAGCTCAATCACCGGCTCAAGGCCTTGACCGCCCAACAGGGAGCGATGCCGATCCCGAAGGGTCCGATGCCGCGCAGCGCCAAGCAGGCGCGCAGCATGCGCGGCTAACCCCAGTCACGTCGAGTGCTCACCTGGTTGCCGCCCATGCGCGTCGAGTGCTCACCTGGTTGCTGATTTCGCGCCCCGAGTGCACGGTCTACTGTCCGAGGCATGGCCGATCCCCAGACCGTCACGTTCACGGTCCGCTCCGCGGACTGCCTCGATGATCTCGAACCGCTGTGGCTCGCCTTGTTCGACCACCATCACTCCGTCGGAGATGCCGGGCTACCGATCATCGAACGGTCCCTGACGTGGCCCCGTCGACGTCAAATATATCCGGAGCTCTTCGAGAGCGCCGGGACATTCGCTGTTCTCGCCGAACGTGACTCAGCCCTGGTTGGCTACGCCATGTGCCACCTGCAGGAACACCCGGACGACTCGTGGGACACCAGCGACACCGTCGGCATCATCGAGACGCTGTCGCTGCTGCCCAGCGAACGCGGCAACGGCACCGGCACTGCACTGATGGATGTCGCCGAGGCTGAACTGCAGCGACGTGGTGCCATGACGATGGTGACAGCCGTCATGGAGGGCAACGACCGTGTCAAGGAGTTCTACCAGCGGCGCGGCATGACACCGACGGTTACCTACCTGATGCGTCTCGGCCCTCGCGAGTCGTAGACGGCCGGCCAGACCGGCTCCGTCAGCGGACCCGCACCACGACCGTGGCTCCGACCTTGTCGTGCAACCCACGTCGATCGCGGTCGTAGACGACAGCGGGGATCACCAGCGCCAGGAGCAGTGTGCGACCCACGACGCGCACGAACGACAAGCGCTGCGATCCGACCGGCCAGACCGCCAGACCCAACAGCCACATACCCAACGTGGCACCAGCGGTCATGAGCAACAGGACGTACATGACGACGAGCACCGCGAGATTGACGAGGCCGAAGGTGTCGTCGCCCGGAGTTGGTGGGCCAACGATGGCCAGGGAAACCCCCAACACGATGAACCAGTCGATCACCAGGGCACCGATACGGCGTCCCCACGTCGCCACAGCACCTCGACCAGCCGACGGCAAGCCCAACCGCTCACCTGGGTATCCGATCTCGCCGTCGAGTCCCTGATCCAGCTGAGGGCCCGAGAGCCACGATCCGATGTCTTTGCGGTCCACGGCTCCACGGTACGGGCCGCCACCTGTCCGTGCACCTCTTACCTCAGCGACCACCGACGACATAGTCCAGCCACCATCGGGCGGCGGCCGGACGCCTGATGCGCACTTTGGCGATGTGGACGTAAGCAGGATCGGCGAACCGCTCCTCCAGCTCATACTTCGCCTGGTCGTAGCGCCGCATTGCCCACTGGACCGGGTGGTACGGCTGCCTCCACTCGGCGAGCCGCTCGGCGTTGCCGTTGAAGATCTGCTCGTAGCCCCAGGACCGCCTGACCGAACGCTGAAGCACCCGTGCCAGCACGACGGGGCGTGAGTAGTCGAGCCACACGACGGCGTCCGCACGGGACCACACGAGGTCGCGTACCGACTCGTAGCCGTATGAGTCGAAGACCCATTGGTCCTCGGCAACGATCTGCCCCACGTCGGTCACGAAGGTCGGGATCGGCATCCATCCCGGCCCATGAAACAAGGCATCCATTTCGTGAAACGGGAGGTCGAGGCGTCCAGCGAGGTCTCGGGCAAAGGTGGTCTTGCCGGCACCGGTCACTCCCCCGACCAAAATCCGCTGCATCCAGGCAGGCTAGCCGCCCCACCCGCGCCCCAGGTAACGCGACTGAAACACTGGGGACACCGACGAGAAACGGCGCCCCCGTAGCGTCGCGCATGTTCTGCCCGCCCCGGCTCGTGGGGAAGCGAGCCGGCCCCTCTGGAGGATGCATGTTCACCAGCGCTGACGAAGTCCTCGGCTACATCAAGAACAACGACGTCAAGTTCGTCGACGTCCGATTCTGCGACCTGCCGGGGGTGATGCAGCACTTCAACGTGCCGGCAACCAACTTCGACAACGCAGCCTTCGACGAGGGGCTGATGTTCGACGGCTCATCGATTCGTGGGTTCCAGGCCATCCACGAATCCGATATGAAGCTCGTGCCTGACCCCAAGACCGCGTTCATCGACCCCTTCCGCGCCGAGAAGACCCTGGTCATCAACTTCTCCATCCGCGACCCGTTCACCGACGAGCCCTACAGCCGCGACCCACGCAACATCGCCGCCAAGGCCGAGGAGTACCTGAAGAGCACCGGGATTGCCGACACCGTCTACTTCGGGGCCGAGGCCGAGTTCTACGTCTTCGACGACGTCCGCTTCGAGACCAAGCAGAACACCGCCAGCTACTTCGTCGACTCCATCGAAGGCGCGTGGAACAGCGCTCGCCACGAGGAAGGCGGCAACCTCGGATACAAGACGCGTTTCAAGGGCGGGTACTTCCCCGTGCCACCCGTCGACCACTTCGCCGACCTGCGCGACGAGATGAGCCTCGCGCTCGAAGATGCCGGCCTCGAGGTTGAGCGGGCACACCACGAGGTAGGCACTGGCGGCCAGGCCGAGATCAACTACAAGTTCTCGACGCTGACGCACTCGGCCGACCAGATCATGCTCTTCAAGTACATCATCAAGAACGTGGCATGGAAGAACGGTCGCACCGCGACCTTCATGCCCAAGCCACTCTTCGGCGACAACGGTTCGGGCATGCACTGTCACCAGAGCCTCTGGAAGGACGGCGTCCCTCTCTTCTACGACGAGATGGGATACGGCGGCCTCTCCGACACCGCGCGCCACTACATCGGCGGCCTGCTGGCCCACGCGCCGAGCCTGCTCGCGTTCACCAACCCGACGGTGAACAGCTACCGACGGTTGGTCCCCGGATACGAAGCTCCCGTCAACCTGGTCTACTCGCAGCGCAACCGCTCGGCCTGCATCCGAATCCCCATCACCGGAAGCAACCCCAAGGCCAAGCGCATCGAGTTCCGCGTGCCCGACCCATCAGCCAACCCCTACCTGGCCTTCGCCGCCATGATGCTGGCAGGCATCGACGGAGTGAAGAACAAGATCGAGCCACCTGAGCCCGTCGACAAGGACCTCTACGAGCTGCCGCCGGAGGAGCGCGCCGACATCCCGCAGGTTCCCGGCTCCCTTCCTGAGGTGCTCACGGCTCTTGAGAAGGACCACGAGTACCTACTCGAGGGCGGCGTCTTCACCCAGGACCTGATCGAAACGTGGATCGACTGGAAGCGCGAGAACGAGGTCGCGCCCATCCAGATCCGTCCGACGCCCCACGAGTTCGAGCTCTATTACGACATTTAGAGAATCAGCGCAGGCCACAGCGTTCTAGGCCGCACGCAAGCCCGCGAGCAGGCCCACGTGCTGCTCGGTGTCCGGCATTCGCGACGCCGTCTCGATCATCTCGAGGCGGCGTCGCGGCCGTTCCGAGCGCCGACGTATAGCGATCCGCTGCCCGGTAAGGCAGGCTGTCTCCGACTCAGCGCGGACCAGCAACTCGGCAGAAGTGAGCGACATGAACCAGTCCACCGAGATCGTACTGATCAATGGGTTCGGGTTGCTCTTCGTCGTATTGAACTCGTTCGGGTTGGGCCTCAGGCTCCCGATCGGCAAGCTACTGAGGCAGGCCTCCGCTCATCGGAGGATCGCCCTATGGGTCCTGGTGGTCAACTTCGTCGTCATACCGGTCGTCTTCGTCGGTTATCTGCTGACGATCGCCTCATCGATCCCCGACGAGATCAAGGTCGGGTTCTGTGTGGCCGCCCTGTGCGCCGGCATGCCCTTCGCCCCCATCCTCGCGAAGCTGGGCAACGCCGATGTCAACATCGCGACGACGCTGTTGGTGATCTTGACCCTTGGGACCATCATTGCTCTCCCGATCGGGTTGCCCCTGGCTGTCGACGCTGTTGACGTGCAGCTTTCGGTCTCGGCTTGGGATGTGGCGTGGCCGTTGCTTCTCTTCATCTTCGTGCCGCTTGTCCTCGGCTGCGGCTTCCGGGCTTGGTGGCCAGACCTCGCGCCGCCGTTGACCCAGTGGACGGTCCGGGTGGCGATCCTGTGCCTGCTCTTCAATGCCAACTTCACGCTTGTTGCGTACTGGGATCTCTTCGTGCAGGAGTGGGGCACGAGGAGCTACATCGCGGCCATCGCCGGTCCGTTCATCGGCGTCGGATGCGGCTACCTTCTGGTTTCCGGCCTTCGGGTCAAGGAACTGGCCGTCAGGCACGCTGCCGAGATAACCACGGCAGTGCGCAACATTGCTCCCATGCTGCTGATGATGATCTTCCCGTTTGGGGCCGACCCCTTGGTCACGGTGTCGATCACCATCCTCAACGCGATCGGCATCACAGTCGTCCTGCTGTTCGTCCTGGCGTGGAGGCGCGCTGCTCCGGCGACGTCCGCGACGACCATGAACTCACCGGTGTCAACGTAGACGCACAGCATGGCTGTTCAGAGATCTGCGTCCACTTCACCGTGCGCCCAACGTGCGCCAAACCTCACCGAGGTCGACGTTCGCGCCGGTCAGCGCCGCTACTCGGCGGAGCCTCGCTCTATTACGACATCTAGTGCTGGGGCCCGGCTGGCTCAGCTGTCGGTGGCTCGATGACCGTCTCGCTCCCATCGGCAAGGCTCCCGAGAGTGCAACCAGGGTCCGTCCACTTGACGTCAGGAGCGGCCGTAGACCTTCACCTTGGTGCCGTACGGCGACTCGTTAAAGAGCTGGCGAATCTGCGGGCGCCAGACGCGAACGCAACCATGGCTTGCCGGGTAAGGCTCGACGAAATCGTTGCTGACCGAACCGTGCAGGGCTATCCCCGGCCGGCCAGGCAAGAAGTACATCGGGTCGAGCATGTAGGCACCTGGGTACAGCGTGCTCTCTTTCCACCCGCTGACCTTGCGATAGATGTGACCGGTCCCGTTGGGAGTGTCGTACCCTGCGGCACCCGTGGAGACCCAGACAATCCGGCGGAAGTTGTGGTTCTTGACCTGGAACAGGATCTGACACGTCTTGTTGACGTAGATGCCGTTCGTGCGGCGAGGAGCGGGGAGCTTGCTGTGATGCATGACCGAACGCACCAGGCTCTTGGTCACGCCCCGTCGATTGGGCGTGGCCCCGGTCATGTCTCGCCAGGCGCAGAAGGCCTGCTGCGCTCGCGCGTCCACCACTCCGTCAACCTTGCCTACGGGGACACCGAGCGCATTGAGCCGGCGCTCGACGAAGTACACCCGGTTCCCCGACACCACTGAGAAGCGTTTGGAGTGGCCCGCTGCAACCCGGCAGTGCCCGGCACGACACATGGCCGCGGGTTTGAGCACCCGCATCGCGTGCCGGCCGACGTTGCTGAACGAAGTCGACAACTGGTAGCGCGCGCGATTGAGGGGTGCGCCAGAGTTTTTCCGCACCTGGCGTACCGGGGAAACATCTCGGGTGACCCAGCCGGATTTAGTGCGCTGCTGCAGCCGGATCACACCCAGACGTGACGCGGGGTATCCGGGGGTGAGGGTGCCGCTGACGACGTACCGCTTGTTCGTCGTCGTCACCGCTTTGGCGTGCGGACGCCGCACCTGGAAGCGGGTGTCGGGATTGCCCAGAACGGCGCGGTCGAAGGGGACACCACGAACCTTGGGGGAAATCAGGATCACTCGTGCCGGATCTTGGCCCTGGCCGGTCCATGGCCAAGGCGCGGTGAACTCTCCACGGATGTTGGTTCGATCGACCAACCTGCCGGTTTCGCCGGAGTGTCGCAGAAGGCGCACAGTCATCCCTCTGACGGGGTCACGACTGTCGGAGAAGACCACCCGACCTCGGGCCACAGCCCCGGTCACCTTGCCGGCCGGTAGCCGCCGGGGGGTCTGGGTGATCCGCGTGAGTGTCGGCCAATCCGAACCGTTGACGACTATGGTCGTCGCAAGCGTCCGACTGACGCAGGCATCCTTCGCGGTGCAAACGCGCACTCGCGGATGATGTGCGCCGTCCATGAAAGAAGCCAAAGTGACGGCCGCCTCCCAGCTACCGTCAGCGCGGTCGCCGCTGAGCAAAGTGGCCGTGGCTGGCGCGAAAGAAGTTCCACCTGTTCTGTCCAGCACCTTGGGGCGGAGAGCCTGGCCGTCGGTGCTCGTGACCTGGAAGGTCAGTGTGACCGTGCCGACCTCACGTCGGGACAGGTCAATGGCCGCAGGTGGTGGCGTGAGATCCGTCACGGCGACCGTGCCGCCTATCGGAGCGGCCGTGGCAACGGAGGTCGTCACACTCAAGCCGGTCGCCATGGTCAGGCTGATCAGGAGTGCCAGTGCTCGACGAGTCGAATCAGAAAGGCCCATGGCACCAATGTAGAGCCTAATGGTCACCCCGCCGAGGAACCCCGTGTCTGTCTCCCACGGGTCTTACCGAACCAGCGTCGGCCTCCGACGAGCAGGCGGCCTTGCACAACCCGGCCATGAGCGACCGGTTCGACAACTGGTTCGGCATCATGAGGCGAGATGATCCACGGCCAGTCATCTCCGCCAGCACTTGCTCGAAAGACTGGAACGAAGCCAAAGCCTGGGATGGGAAAGGTCGACGTGAGGACGTCGATGTCGGGCGCAGCCGGGTATGTAGCAATCATGGTGATGCTCCTATCGGTAGGTTGGCGCCATCAGAACGGGACAACGGTGGTGAGCAAACCAGTTGCCGGTGCACGCCCTGCGAGCGTGCGGGCGAACTCGACGGCGTCGAGCGTCAGGTGCTCGGCATCGGCTGCATCAGGACGATCGGTGTACGTGCCCCCGGCGGGGCCGGTGAGCTCGAGGTAGAAGGGCTTGCCGTGGCGCCCAGCCCACTCGGCGACCACATCAGCGACTATGCGTCCGTCGTGGTCATCACTGAGTTCGAAGGAGCTGCCGAGAGCACGCGCAAGGTCGATGCGGTGCATCCAGAGATCGCGTAGGTAAATGGTGTCGACGAGATAGCCAAGCTTCCACTTCTCGAAGACTGGGCCGTCGATCGACATCGTCGCGTGGTTGCGCAGGACCGCCGGCATGCGAGAACGACCGCGGACGGTCTTGGGTGCGACCGCTGCCAGACGCTCGACGAGCTCATCCGGGGTCAGCTCGCTGCGTTCGCGTACCTGAACATTCGTCAGTGCCGCCTCGAGCGGTCCACCATGTCGCCGCCGGTGGATCATGGCCAGCCGCATCTGGTGCAGATTCTCACGAACCGATGCGCCAGCCTCGCAAGCGCCGAGGACGTGCAGGTAGAGCGTACGCACGTCCCAGCCGGGACAGTCTGTGCTCGCTGTCCACGCCGACTGGTCAAGTGAACGAAGCACAGCAACTACGCGATCCAGCTCGCATGCTTGAAGCCGCATCGCCTCGTGGTGACTCATGGGTTCGATGGTGGTGACATCAATTGTGGTCGTGGTCATCGTGTGACTCCTGTCGTGCGATCGGTACGAGATGTGGGTGAGTGCGTTTCATCAAGGGTTTGGCAATGCACCAGGAACATCTCTATGGCCTCATCGACCAGACGGAGCCACCGGGCGCCTCCTGGATCGTTCGAGATCTGCTGGGCGACGAGGCCGGCGACCAGAGCGGTCGCCAGGTCGACATGACCCTCCTCCTTAATGCCGTTGTCGGCAAGGACCTGCTTGAGATCCGTCAGCGCGCGCACCGAGGGCGCATACGCCTCTGGTGTGGGGGTGAACCCAGGGATCGTCCTCTGGAAGAGCAGCTGGTAGCGCGCGACATCGCTGGTGCAGAACTCGAAGAACCGATGCACAAAGGCGGAAAGCTGCGCACGCGAACCTTCGACGTCGTAGGGCCTGGCCATGGACTCGGCAAAGTCGGTGGCGACCTGGCCGAACATCGCGTCGTAGATCGCATTCTTGGAGTCGAAATACGCGTACACGGTGGGCGTGGTGATACCGGCCCGGGTTGCCAGGTCTCGCAGCGACCACATCAACAAGCCCTCGTCGCGGGCCAGGCCCCATGCGGCGTCCACGATCGCCTCACGCGCAGACTGTCGGCGCGCCTCGCGCCACCCGGACGCCGTGGCTTTAGTCATGTTCGGAAGTCTTATACACTGTATAGATTTTGTCAAGCGCCTCCGGATGCCGATTGCGGAAACGCACCCTCCACGCATCCGGCCTTTGCCTCCTATGCTTCACCGATGAGCAGAGCTCATCCGGTGCCCGCGGGAGTGGTGGTCCGTGCCCAACGGGCCCAAGACCGCGATGCGGTGCACGCCGTCATCTCCGAAGCATTCGGTGATCCCGAGGTTGCCGAGCTGGACGAAGCCCTCGCCGAACGACCTGACAGCCAGGGATTTGTGGCCGCCACCAAGGAACGAGTGGTGGGTCACGTTCGGCTGACCTGGGGCTGGCTCGACAGCCCCACTCGGCTCGTGAGCGTCTTGGTCCTCGGCCCGTTGAGTGTCGCCCCGCAGTGGCAGCGCCATGGCATCGGCCGTGCCCTTGTGTCGCGCGCCGTCTCTGGGGCGGACGAACGTGGCGCGCCGCTGCTCTTTCTGGAGGGCGATCCGGCGTACTACGTCGGCAGCGGGTTCAAACCTGCCACCGAGTTCGGGTTTCTCAGACCATCGCTGCGAATCCCCGAACCGGCATTCCAGGTCTACCCCCTCCGAGGCTACGAGGAGTGGATGAGCGGCACTCTGGTCTACCCCGACACCTTCTGGCAGTTCGACGCTGTCGGCCTACGTGACCACGTGGACGGTCGACAGCCAGACGCGTAGCACAAGGCGCGAGCAGGCCTGATGATGGAGTTCTGATTCATGATTTGTGTTTCCTATGATTTCGCGCCATACTCCTCCGCAGGGGAGTATCCCTTCGCTCGGTGATCGTCAATACGGCGTACCTTCGCCCGGTCACCAGTGCGGTGTCACACCGCAGGGAGAGACCGACAAACGGTGGCATGCCACCTCGTCGAAGGGACTCCCATGCAGAAGCGCTACCTCGCACCCATGCTCGCCCTCCCCCTGGTTGTCGCGGCGCCGCTGGCGGCGACTGCCTCACCAGGAGCAGAGCCGGCACCCACCGCCAAGACCGACTCGATGCAGGCAACCGACGTCAGACGCCCGAATGGCTCTGGCACGTGTCATCGACCGCGGCAGCGTCAACTGCAGCGCATCAGCACGAATGGTCAGCAAGCTCGAGCGAGATGGAAAACGGCTCGAAGTCGACGCAGAGATCTTCGGACCAGCGCGTCAGAAGTGGGTCGTCAAGTTCGTCCAGAACGGCAAGCTGGCCCACAAGATCACCCGCTCCGCAGACGGCGACGGCGAGCTCGACGTCTGTCGCTACCTTCCGAACAAGCGAGGCGAGGACCGCGTCAGGGTCAAGGCTCGCTCCGCGCAGGGTGAGACCTGCGTCATCAAGCTGCGCGGCTAGCAGCCGGCAAGTGCGGCGCCCTTCGGAGTGCGTCCGGGTGAGGGTGCCACGCTGAAACATCGGTCGTTGGCCCGAGTCAGTTCCTGGCTCGGGCCAACGACCGATCTGCGTCACACGCGGTGCCATTTTCACAGGGCCGGGCCGAGCCGCGACGAAGTTCTCTTTCCCGTATCCTCGCCGCGTGGCTCACGAATCGACGGCGGCTGACGCCGACACCAAAGCTCACGACGAGAAGATCAAAGCTCGTCACGAACTGATTGCGGTGATCCTGCTCTCGATCACGACCATCCTCACCGCCTGGTCGGCCTTCGAGTCGAGCAAGTGGGGCGGTGCGATGTCGATCTCGTTCAGCCAGGCTTCCTCGGCGCGCATCGAGGCCGCGCGTCTGGATGGCACAGCCAACCAACGCACAGCCATTCAGGTTGACCTGTGGGTCCAGTGGCTCGATGCCGAGGGCATCGACAAACCCACCTTGGCCCGTGAGATCTCCGATCGCTTCCCTGAGCCTCTTGCCTCAGCACACGAGGAGTGGCTCGAGACTGACCCGGAATCACTCAAGGTCGATTCAAGCACGCCCTTTGAGATGCCCTCGTATGTCCTCGAGGAGCGCGTTCTCGCCCAAGAGGCGGACGCGCGCGCAGATGCGAAGTTCGAGGAAGCTCTGCGCAACAACCAACGGGGCGACAACTACACACTCCTCACAGTGCTGTTCGCCTCCGTCCTCTTCTTCACCGCCATGTCCGGCAGGCTGGAACGAAAGAGATCCCGATGGGCGATGCTGATCCTGGGAATGGGGCTGGCAGTCTTCGGAGCCGTGCTGCTCAGCACGTTCCCGAAACTCATCTGACCCGCACCAGACTTCAGCACGCGACCAGCTGCAGGTGGCCAGATCTGCGAGATGGGCCTACCTCCGCACACCATCGAGGTAGGTCGCGACTACCTCGACGTCCGCAACCTCGTCCGGCGCCGCCGACCGAAGATCGCTGCCCAGCCAGGTCAGGTCGGCCGCCTTCCCTGGCTCGAGCGACCCGATTCGGTCCTCTAGTCCGACGGCGTAGGCCGCGTCGATGGTGTGCGCGAACAGCGCTTCGTCAAGCGTCAGACGGTGCCGCTCCCCCAGCACGCGACCGCTCCGGGTACGACGCAGCATCGCATTCCCGATCGTCACCAAGGGGCGGTAGGTGGTCACGTCCGAGTCGCTGCTGATCACCACGCGGACGCCCGCCTCCAGCTCGTCACGCCACGGCTGCATGTCGTCTGTCAGATTTCCAAGAGACTCGGCGTACTCGTCACCAAAATCGGCCAAGTAGGACGGCTGGTTCACCGTGATGACCCCGAGGGCCGCCATGCGTTCAACGCCCCTGGCGGTGGGAAGCCCTGCATGCTCGATCCGGGGACGTGCATCGGATCGCGGCGCCGAAGCAGCTGCCCGCTCGAACCCGGTCAGCACATGGGCGATCGCTTCATCGCCCTGTGCATGGACGCCGATGCGCCACCCCTGCGCCCAGGCCCTCTCAATCAAGGCAATGAGGTCATCGGGCTCGTTGAAGTACAGCGCGTCTTGGCCCTGAACCCCGGAGTCGGCCGTGAACGCTGCCGTTCCTCCAGTGAGACTCCCGTCGGCGTAGATCTTCAGGTGTCCGATCGAGAGCAGGTCGTCGCCGAACGGCCCGGTCAGACCTATCCCCGCGAACTCGCCGAGCTGATGCGACAAGGGCATGCAAACCGTCCGAAGGTGCAGCAGCCCACGCTCGCGTGCAGCCCGGTAGCCGCGCATCTCGCGCGACGTCACCTGGGCGTCCGCCACACACGTCAGTCCAGCCGCGCGGAAGGCACGCCCCGCCCGGTCAACGGCGCCGACCAGAGAGTCGAGTGATGCCGAGGAGTGGAAGTTGGGTCCGTGCGACCCGATGTCGACCTCGGACGGGACCACTGCCCCGGATGCACCATCAAGACAGAGCCCGGTGAGGCGTCCTTCGGCATCGCGCACGAACCTGCCACCGGCCGGGTCGGGCGTGTGCTCGTCGATTCCGTTGCGGGCGAGCACCACCGAGTTGACCAGCACGTTGTGCCCGGACGTGTGGAAGAACTGCAGCGGATGGCCGGTAGAGGCCGCGTCCAGCTCAGCGAGCGACGGAAGCGCGTACTTGGCGTTGTCGAAACCGAAGCCGCTCAGGGTCTCGCCCGGCTCTGCCGCCGTCGCGGCTCGACGCACAACGTCCAGGAGCGCCTCAGGCGAGTCGACGCCCGGATACCTCAGGTCCCAGGACGCCAACGACTCCCCCGTCGAGAGAAAGTGGTTGTGGGCGTCCACGAGGCCGGGGAGCAACGTCCCGCCGGTCAGATCGACAACCTCCGCTGCGGGCCAGGCCTCACGCAGGTCAGCCAGATCGCCCACGCCGATGACATCCGCGCCGTTGATGGCCACCGCACTCGCCCATGGTCGTTCATGCAGTGCGGTGAACACAACGCCGTTGCCGAAGATCTGGATTTGCTCGGTTGCCATGGGACCATCCTGCCCCTACGCCCCGAAGCGTGCGCCCGATCGCCCCCTAATGTGGCCACAATGATCACCACCCTGCGGCGCTGGCTCGCCCCGGCCCGCTCGGTGCCGGTGACGAGGTGGCGAGCGACGTCACGGTGGAACGCCTCCCCCTCGACGCTGGCGATCCTGCTCGCGGGTCTGTGGATCTTCGGCACCGGCGAAGCACTCCTGGTCGACTCCCAGCTCGGGGTCAGCCCATGGACCGTCCTGGCCGAAGGTGTCTACGAGCAGACCGGGCTCGGCATCGGATGGGCCACGTTCTTCATCAGCCTCACCGTGCTACTGCTGTGGATCCCACTTCGCGAACGGCCCGGACTCGGAACGATCGCGAACGCCGTCGTCATCGCACTGGCTCTCGGCGTTACCGCCCCTCTGCTGCCTGCAGCCACAAGCCGCCGGCTGGCAAGCCCTTGAGGTGGTCAGCGGCATCGCGATCATCGGGCTCGGTAGCGGGCTGTACCTCACCTGCGGTCTGGGCCCCGGACCCCGAGATGGCTGGATGACCGGCGTCCACCAGCGCACCGGAGTGCCGGTTGCTGCAGTGCGCGCCTTGATCGAGATCACCGTCCTCGCTGCGGGCTGGACCCTGGGCGGCACGGTAGGGATCGGAACCGTCGCGTTCGCCCTCTTCATCGGCCCCTCGGTGGGATACGGGCTGCGGCTCGCCGCTCGGGTCGGCGGCACGGGCGCGCAGACGACCACCAACGAAGCCCCAGGCACCGAGGCCTAGCTCATGGAGTCGATACCCCCTGGGGTATGCTGGACCGTCGACGAAAGGACTCCGATGCGCCCGACAACCTGGCTGGCCCCGTTGGTCATCGCCGCCGCCCTGCTCACCGGCTGCAGCACCGGCTCTGACGCCATCACCGACGTCGACGTGGCCGAAGCGCAGCAGATCGTCGACGACGGCAGCGCCGTCATCCTCGACGTCCGGACGCCAGAAGAGTTCGCAGCCGGCCATCTGCCCGACGCCATCAACATCAACGTGGAGTCAAGCGACTTCGCCACCAAGGTCGCCGGCCTCGACGAGTCGGCCGAGACCCTCGTCTACTGCCGAACGGACAACCGTTCCGGTGTCGCGACTGACCAGATGGCCGATCTCGGGTTCACCGACATCTCCGACCTGCAGGGTGGCATCGAGGCGTGGGCCGCCGCCGGAGAGCCCGTCGTCCGGTAGCCAAGGCTTCGCTCACCACCTGGCACGATCAGCGAGTGCCCCCCACCACCACCACCGCCGTCGGCATCGACCTGGCCTGGGGACCGCGCGGGCGGACCGGGCTGGCGGCCGTCACCGCAGACGGCACACTCACGGCGATGGACACGGTAGCCACCGACGCTGAGATCGAGCAGTGGCTGAGCGCGCACACCTCCGGAGCATGCATCGTCGCGTTCGACGCCCCACTGGTGGTGCGCAATGCCTCCGGCATGCGCGACTGCGAACGCCAGGTCAGCCGCAGGTTCGGCTCGCGCCAGGCTTCGTGCTACCCCAGCAACCGGGCGAACCGGAACTTCGCCGATGGCGGCCGGGCATGGAATCTTGCGACGCGCCTCGACCTCGACACCGCACTCGAGCCAGCTGGCGACCGACGGGCGATCGAGGTCTATCCCCACGCGGCGATCGTCTCGCTCTTCAACCTTCCCACCGTGCTGCGGTACAAGAAGGGCCGTGGCCGTACCGTCGCCGATCGACAGAGCGAGCTGTTGGCGCTGCTCGACCACGTTGAGTCGCTGAGCGACGCGACACCACCGCTCCGCGTCGCGGCGAGTGCCCAGTGGCGCTCGTCGCGCGGCGCCGTCGAGGACGCGACCCGCCCCATGCATCTCAACGCCGTCGAGGACGCCGTCGACGCAGTCGTGTGCGCCTACGTCGCCTTGCTCATGCTCGGTGATCCGGCGCGGGTGGAGTCGTTCGGCACCGAGGAAGACGGAGCCATCATGGTGCCGCTGCCTCCGGCGAACTAGTCCGCAGCTCTCGCTCCCGCGCGGAGGGCCGCAAGCAAGACGCGCGCCGCAGGGTGGCGCGTCATCGGCATACGAGACGAAACGGATGGACCGGCGTAGCGTCTGCCCGGCCAGAGGGCGGGCGACGACACCGGATCGCTTCACCAAGGCCATCTGCGGAACGAGGGCCACTCCGACGCCGGCAGCCACGAAACCGAACATGACGTCGTAGTCGTCGGTCCGAAGGACCGCATGCGGCACGAAGCCGTCGGCCGCACACGCGCTGCGGAGGGCGGTGTCGCCCGGCTCGTCAGGATCGCGCGACATCATCCAGCCGTCCTCGGCCAGATCGGCGAGGGCCACGGACCGGCGTCTGGCGAGGCGATGCGACGCCGGCAGCACTACCCGATACGGGTCGTCGAACAGAGCGACGGTCTGCAGCTCGTCGAGCAGATGCGCCGGCGTCTCGGGGTCGTCGTAGATGAGCGCACAGTGCAGTTCACGGGCGAGCAGGCCGTCGATCAGCTCAGGCGGTTCGGCCTCGTGCAGCTCGACGCGGACCCCGGTACGCACCTCGAGGGCAGCGACCGCCCTGGGCAGGACGTGGGCTCCGGCGGTCGGGAACGTTCCGATCCGCAAGGTGGCAACACCGTGTCGAGCGAGCGCCTTGGCCTCGGCTTCAGCAGAAGCCAATCGATCGAGTACCGCCTCCGCGTGCCCGAGGAAGAGCTGGCCGAGGTCGGTCAGCGTGGCGCCGCGCGTGGTCCTGGTGACCAGGCTGACGCCGAGATGAGACTCCAGCGCCGCCAGGTGATGGGCCACGGTGGGCTGGCTGTGGTGCAGGGCGCGGGCGGCGGCGGCCATGGACCCGGCGCGCGCAATCGCCTGAAGAACGGTCAGCTGTCGCAGTTCGAGCATGTCACCAGCCTACATACTGACTATGGAGCCGCACCAGATAGTTACCCTCTTCCCTTATCTACTTCCGTCGCTGATTCTTGTGCTGTGACTCCTCATGACGCCCTCGCCGCCCACCTGCCCGGTCTCGACCAGACGTGCACGCCATATGCCGACTCGCTGACGGCGTACGCCGACAGCGACATGATGCGCCTCGACGTTCCCGGCCATCAGGCATCCGCGCACGCCCAGCCCGGGCTCGCTGACTTCCTCGGACAGCGCGTCCTCGAGCTCGACATCCCGCCTCTCACCCAGGGCATCGACTTCGGTGACGCCCCCACTCCCCTCGGGCAGGCCGCCTACCTCGCCGCCCAGGCGTGGGGCGCCAAGCGCACGTGGTTCCTCACAAACGGTGCGAGCAAGGGCAATCTCGTCGCCTGCCTTGCGCTCCGTGGCCTCGGCACCCAGGTGGTGCTGCAGCGCTCGATTCACTCGTCCGTGGTCGATGGCCTTGCGCTCGCCGGAATGGACGCAGCGTTCGTCTACCCGAGTATCGACGCCGAGCTGGGGATCGCGCACGGCATCACGCCTGCTTCGCTCGACGAGACGTTGACCGCCAACCCGGACGCCGTCGCCGCCTACGTGGTGACGCCCTCGTACTTCGGGGCAGTGGCCGACGTCGCCTCGCTCGCCGAGGTGGCCCACCGACACGGTGTGCCTCTCGTGGTCGACGAGGCCTGGGGGTCGCACTTCGGCTTCCACCCTCGCCTTCCCGTCAACGCCTTGCGTCTGGGGGCCGACCTGGTCATCTCGTCGACGCACAAGCTCGCCGGATCCCTCACCCAGTCGGCCATGCTGCACCTCGGTCACGGCGACTTCGCCGACCGTCTCGAGCCGCTGCTCGACCGTGCCTTCCGGTCGATGCAGTCGACGTCGGCGTCGGCCCTGCTGATGGCCTCGCTCGACCACGCGCGCCACCAGCTCGCCGTCAACGGACACACGACAATCGGCGCAAGCCTCGACGCCGTCGACAAGCTGCGAGGTCGCATCGTCGCGGAGGGCCGCTTCGGCGTCCTCGACGACCGCATGCTCTCGTTCGACGATGTCGTTGAGATCGACCCACTGCGTGTGGTGATCGACACCCGCGCCGGTGGCATCAGCGGCCACGAGGCACGCCACCTGCTGTTCGAGGAGCACCGCATCCACTGCGAGATGTCGACCGACTCGGTCGTCGTGGCGGTCGTGGGCGCCGGTGCAGTGCCTGACGTCGACCGCCTGCTGGACGCCCTTCATGCACTGCCCGAACTCGGAATAGCAGCGTCCGGTGCCATCCAGCTGCCGGCCCCGGGTGCTCGCGCCACGTCCGTTCGAGACTGCCTACTTCGGCGCCACCGAGGTTGTCTCTGCTGCCGAAGCCATCGGTCGCGTCTCAGCCGACACCGTCGCCGCGTACCCGCCCGGCATCCCGAACCTCTTGCCCGGTGAAGTCGTCACCTCGAGGTTGTCGACTTCCTGCAGCAGACGGCAGCAGCACCGTTCGGTCACGTTCGCGGAGCCCTGGTCAAGGACATGAGCCTCTTCCGCGTCGTCACCAACTAGTGGTGCGGGACCGACTCGTCGACCGCTGACCAGAAGCCGTCGCGTACGTCGTGCTTGGCCTGCTCGTTGTGCCAGGTGTCGACACCCCGCGCATCGGCGTAGCCGAGCAGCTCGGCGTCAACGCGGCGCGGAATGCTCGGCTTGGACGCCATGAGCCCGGCACGCATCTCTTCGGTCGCCCGCAGACGCCAACGGTTTCCGTAGGTCAGGCCGGCCTGGCGAGCCGTGACCGTCGATGCCACCGCACGGTCCTCAGCGTCGTCGCGTGCCCGCTCTTCTCGGGTCGACACATCCGAGAGTCGTAGCAGCTGATCAGCAGGGGCCTCGTCGACGTAGCCAGACCCTCGGCCGGTCGAGGTGAAGAGCAGCCGCGAAGGGACGGGCTTGGCCGGTGGGGGGTGCTTGTGAAGCGCCGCGATCTCGGCCGGAGTCGGGACGTGCAGACCGCCGGCCGACTGCGCGTCCGGTACCGCCTCAGCGGTGGCCGACTCGCGGTCGCTGGCGGCCGCCACCTCAGCTACCCCAGCAGCCAGCTCAGCGGGGTCAGGGAAGACCGTGTAGAGGGCGCGGAGGAACGTGGCGTCGAGCACCCGACGACGATCGGCCGCCATGATCAGCTCGAGTGACTGGTTCGAGCTCTCCGGAGGGCTGTCGACCCCCCAGAGATGCAGTCGCACGCCGTACTTCTGCACCTCCTCGACCGCACGGAGCAGGTCCTCGTCACCGGTCAGCAACACGAAGTCGGCAGCGGCCTTGTTGCGGGCCAGCTCTGTCATGTCGGCGTGCAGGTCGGCGTCGACGCCCTTCTGCGCCCGCCGGCCACCATCGCGTTCACGAAGGTTTCCCAGCCGCAGCTTGACGTCGGTGAGGCGCCCGAGCTCGCGCTGGTCGGGAAAAGGGACCCGGTTGGGTGCGGCGTCGTACCAGTACAGACGAAGCAGCGGCAGCCCGGTGTCTTTGACAGCGAGGTCGGCGAGGGCCTCCACCAGCGCTGGTCGATCTGCGCGCACGCGTCGACCACTCGAGCCCTCAGTCAGCAGGACCTTGGCGCTCTCGCCGAGGTATCCGGCGTCGACGAACACAGCGCATCGGTCCATGGCCCAAGAGTGCCAGCCCGGACGAGATCGTGCCCAGGGATCGGCTTGACCGATCGGTGGACGTGACACCATGCTCGGGGAATGAGTGACACCAGCGACAGCGACCAGCCAGGGCCAGCCGAAGACGTCAAGGCCAAGTTCCGTGAGGCTCTGGAGCGAAAGAACAAGCAGAGCCACGATGCGGTCGGTACTGGCGCTCAGGACTCACCGCAGGGCGCCGAAGACACCCACGCCCACGGCGCCAAGCGAGAGTTCCGCCGCAAGTCAGGCTGAGACCTCTTGTGGCTCCTGGTCGTCAGTCTCAGAGGAGGACTCCCCTAGCTCGTCATCTCGGGGAGCCGTTGCCGCCAGGAACTGAACGGCCGCCACGACGACCAGCAGCGCGACGACGAACCAGAGCACTGTCGAAGGCGTCGGACGATCGACCAGGAAGATGGCTCCACCGAACACCACGGCAGCAGCGAGCTGGATTCCCACCCGGTGGGCCGCCACGAACGCACCGAAAGCACCTGTGTTCCAGCCAGTGCGCCGTCCACCTTGGGTCATCACTCCGCCCGAGACCTCTCGGGTCTTGCGTGCCCAAGCCGAGGGGCCCGTGACAGCGGCACCGAAGGCGAGAACGATCCCGAGGAAGAAGAAGACCCGGACCCCGTTCCGAAGGAACCGCACCACCGTGTCGTACACCACGGCCGCCGTCTCGGTGCTCACCATGTCCGAGGTGACCGAGTCGAGGTAGATCCCGCGACCCACCGCCAGGCTCAGCCCGACCAGAAGAGCCGCGCCCGAGATCAGGCCACCTGTCCACACGAGCGCCCTCCTGCGGTTGCGCGACAGCAAGACGGCCCCGAGGAAGCACAGCGCCGCCACCCACGGCAGCACGTTGGCCAGCGTGTTCAGACCGCGGACCGCCGTCTGGGCATCCTGGATGTAGCTCACGTTGGCGACTGGCAGCTCAACGCTGGCACTCACCGCTGGAAGCTTGTCGGCGAGGCTGAGGCCCTGATCACTGAGGCGCGCCTTGACCTCCTCGATCACTGGCTTGAGCTCGAGGAAGAGCTGACCATTGTCGATCTGAATGATCTCGGAGGTGTCTTTTCCAGTGACCAGGCCGACGACCGATGCGGACGCCTGCCTGTTGATCTCGCGCCACAGCACGTCGAACCGATCGCTCTCGAGCGCTTTGACCACCAGAGAACGAGTGGTGGACTCGACCTGGCTCGTGATCGGCCCGGCCGCGAAGGACAGCTCGGGAGGCAGGTTCTCCTCAAGCAGCGCCTCGACGTCGACCTGGGCGAAGATCTCGTCGGTGATGGCGTTGGCGACGTCATCAATGACGGGCTGGCTGTCAGCCAGCGGCGCGACCGTTTCCACGTAGCGATCGGTGTTCAACAGCGTGTTCCGCGTCCATACGGCCACCCCTGCCGTGGGCACGAGGACGAACCCCAGGGCCATGAGGACGACAACGGCGGTCGATCGCACCCATCCAAGAGACCGCACACCCGGGTCGGCGGCTTCGGCCGGACCACCGTCTCCACCTGACCGCAGCTGCTCGTTCTCGTTCCGGAGGCGGGCGATCTCGGCGCGCGCCTCTTGGAGTTCTCGGTCACTGCTCTCAGCCATGGTCGGCCTTTCGACGGGTCTGTTGATTCTCCTGCACCGGCATTCTTCCCGCACCACCCGGAAAGGGTGAACTGCCACGCAGGGCACTCTGCATCAAGTCGTGGCCCTGCGGGGTCGATTCATGACCGTGAGCAGCCTCCCTGGCGTGAGCGCGCCCACCTTGCAGGTACGCCTGCTGGTGCTGGCGATCGCCCTGACCTTGCCGCTGGCCTTCGGCGTCTACCAGCGGCTGCTCCCCTCATCCGACCGCCCGACGGCTACGCCCACCAACGGTGAACGCCTCGTGATGGCACCCCTGAGCGCCGCGAGCAACCCCAACTACCAGTTTCGCGAGGTACAGGTCGGGTCGGCCGACCCGGTGGCTTTCGACCCCTGTCGGCCAGTGCACTACGTGATGCGACCAAACGGAGCGCCAGCGGGGGGACCGGAACTCGTGACCGCGTCACTGGCCGAGATCTCCGCAGCGACTGGCCTGCAGTTCATCGACGACGGGCTCACCGACGAGGCACCTACAGAGGGTCGCCCCAACTATCTGCCCGATCGCTACGGGGATCGCTGGGCGCCGGTACTGATCGCCTGGAGCGCTCCTCAGGAGTTCGCTCCCCTCTCGGGGGACGTGATCGGAGTAGCCGGGAGCGCACCGGTCGACACCGAGGACGGGCAGCGGGTCTTGGTCTCAGGCCAGGTCGTTCTGGACGCCGGGCAGATCTCCGAGGTTCTGCGATACGTGAGCGGGCGCGCCGTAGCCGTCGCCACGATCACCCACGAGCTGGGGCACCTCGTCGGGCTGTCACATGTCAGCGATCCGCAACAGCTCATGTACCCGAGCGCACGCCCGTTGGTCAACACGTTGGGACGCGGCGACCGGACTGGGCTCGCCGCACTGGGAACTGGCCGTTGCTTCGACAACCTCTGAGCAGGCGTTGAAGTGGCGTCACACGGCCTGGCGCGAGACCCCGTACAGGAGCGCTTCGGCGTCTCGGGCAAACTGAGCGACCGCTGCATAGTCGGTGTAGTCGTAGTCGCGCCGGACATCGGTTCCGAGACCTGAGGAGCGGGCGATCGAGCGGACCATCGAGCGCTTCACGAGTCCGTACTTCGTGTAGAGCAAGGCACCGGCGAAGGACCCGACCCGGCCCGGGCGCCATCCTGTCTCACTCAGCATCGCCTCGACGTAGTGCTCTGCGCCCGAGCTGCCGTCGGCAGCCCCGGCGGACGACAGGCTGACTTGGAAGAACGCCGAGGGCAGGCGATTGAGCTGTTCAGCGTTGCCCTTGATCCAGCGCAGCATCGCACGTGGGTGGTGGCCCTGATGGATCGACGAGCCGACGATCACCAGGTCATAGCCGACCGGACACGTCGGTGCCTCGTCGAGGGGACACGCCCGGACGATGTGGCCCGCGGTCTCAAGGGGCCGCCGAAGGTGGTCAGCCACCAGCGCGGTGTGCCCTTCGCGGGAACCGTAGACGATCAGTACCTCAGCCATGCACCCAGAGTCACTTCAGGGGCGTCCGACCGGTAGAGCCGAAAGCCCCGTCAGGGGGCCGTACGCTCACTGTCGTGCCGGAGGAGAGCGTTCATCCCCAGTCGCGGGGCGAGTGGTGCGCCTGGCTCGACAGCCACCGCGCCCGTGTCGCGGCGACCAGGGCCGATCGACCGTGAGCTGGCGGTGGCTTGCGGCGACCCTGTGCGTCCTGCTGGGTGGCTACCTAGTCATCCGGATGACGTCCTACGACCTCGCCGTGGCTCTGGTCGCAGCCGCGGCACTGCTCGCGCTCGGGCGGGGCTCCGGGTTGTCGTGGGCTGAGCTCGGGCTGACAGCAAAGAGTGCCCCGCGCGGACTCGCTTGGGCGCTCGGATCGTTGCTCGTGGTGGTTGCCGTCTACCTCGTTCTCGTCCTTACGCCTCTGAACGTGGTCCTCGACGACTCTCGGTTCGACGACGGCTGGACTCACGCGCTGCTGCAGGCGTTCGTGATCGTGCCCCTCGGCACCGTCCTCTGGGAAGAGATCGGTTTTCGGGGTGTCCTTTGGGCTCAAATCAGGAGAAGAGCTTCCCCCGGCCGGGCGACTGCCGCTAGCTCACTCCTGTTCGGCCTCTGGCACGCCGCTCCCGCTCTGCGATTCGCCGAGACGAATCAGGCAGCCGCGGAAGCTGTCGACGGCAACTGGTTGGTGATCGGCACGGTGGCGGCCACCATCGCCGTCACCACCGTCGCGGGGATCCTGCTCTGCGAGGTGCGCCGCCGCAGCGACAGCTTGCTCGCACCGATCGGGTTGCACTGGGCAGTCAACGGCGTCGGCGTTCTGGCAGTCGCTGCAAGCTCGATGTGAAGTGCTGGGTCAGGTGGTCGCCCGAGCAGTCACGAACGCCGCAACAGCTCGATCCACGTCGTCGTCGGTGTGCGCCGCCGACAGCTGCACCCGGATCCGCGCCTGCCCGTGTGGAACCACCGGGAACGAGAAGGCGACCGCGTAGACACCTGCCTCCCACAGCTGCTGGGCCACACGACTGGCCACGACCGCGTCGCCGAACATCACGGGGACAATCGCGTGCTCGCCCGGGAGCAGGTCGAAGCCGGCCCCGGCCATGCCCGCGCGGAAGCGCCCGGCATTGCGCTCCAGCTGCACCCGGAGGTCGTCGGACTCCTGAAGGAGGTCAAGTACCGCCAGCGTCGCTCCCACCACCGCAGGCGCCACGGAGTTCGAGAAGAGGTACGGGCGCGCTCTTTGCTTGAGAACGTCGACGATCTCCCGTCGTGCGGCGACATAGCCACCGCTGGCGCCGCCGAGGGCCTTGCCGAGTGTGCCCGTGAGGATGTCGACGCGGTCTTCGACGCCGAATCGAGCAGGCGTTCCTCTGCCGCCTTCTCCGACGAATCCAACTGCATGTGAGTCGTCCACCATCACGAACGCGTCGTACTGGTCAGCCAGCGCGCAGATCTGATCAAGTGGCGCGTAGTAGCCATCCATCGAGAAGACCCCATCGGTCACGATCAGTCGGTAGCGGGCCTCTGACGCTTCCTTGAGGCGGGCCTCGAGCTCACCCATGTCACGGTTGGCATATCGAAAGCGTTGGGCTTTGCACAGGCGGACGCCATCGATGATGCTCGCGTGGTTGAGTGAGTCCGAAATCACCGCATCGCGAGCGTCGAACAACGCCTCGAACACGCCGCCGTTCGCATCGAAGCACGACGGAAACAGGATCGTGTCTTCCTGGCCGAGCCATGACGACAGCCGCTCTTCGAGCTCTCGATGAATGTCTTGGGTGCCGCAGATGAAGCGGACCGATGCCATTCCGAATCCACGTTCCTGCAGCGTTCTCGAGGCCGCCTCGACCACCCGTGGGTCATCGGCCAGACCCAGGTAGTTGTTGGCGCAGAGGTTGAGGATCTCGCGGCCATTCTCGTCCTGGACGTGCGTGCCTTGGGGGCTCGACAAGATCCGTTCCGGCTTGAACACGCCGGTCTCATGCATCTCTGAGATCCGGGCCGACAGCTCACTTCTCAGGTCTTCCAGCACGTCATACCTCCGACCAGTCGAGCAACACCTTGCCGCACCGTCCGCTGGACGCCGTGTCGAACGCCTCCTCGAACTGGTGATACGGGAAACGGTGCGTGATCACCGGCGAAATATCCAGGCCAGCGGCCACCAGGACCGACATGGCGTACCAGGTCTCGTACATCTCCCGGCCGTAGATCCCTTTGATCGTCAGCATCGAGGTGATCGTCTTCATCCAGTCGAAAGGTGCCTCGTCGCTGCTGGGCAGGCCGAGGAGCGCGATGCGGCCGCCGTTGGCCATCGTGTCGAGCATGCTGGCGAGCGCCGATGGCGCCCCCGACATCTCCATGGCGACGTCCCAGCCCTCCTTCATCCCCAGCTCGGCCATCACATCGTGCAAGTCGTGTTCGGTGGGGTCGACGGCCATCGTGACACCGGTACTGCGTGCCAGCTCGAGTCGGTAGGGGCTGACATCGGTCACCACCACGTGGCGTGCGCCCGCGTGGCGGGCAACGGCGGCCGCCATGATGCCGATCGGACCTGCGCCCGTGACCAAGACGTCCTCACCGAGCACCGGGAAGGCAAGCGCGGAGTGCACGGCGTTGCCGAAGGGGTCGAAGATCGCCGCGACCTCGACGTCGAGATCAGCGGGGTGACGCCACACGTTGGCGGCCGGCACCGTGATGTACTCCGCAAAGCCCCCGTCACGATGCACTCCCACGCCCTTGGTGTTGGGACACAGCTGTCGCCGTCCGGCTCGGCAGTTGCGGCAACGCCCGCAGACCAGGTGCCCCTCCACGCTCACCAAGTCGCCTTCGACCACGGTGTCGACTCCGGGACCCACCTCAGCGACATGTCCGGCGATCTCATGCCCGAGGACCACTGGTGGTGTCACCATCGACTGCACAGACGGATCCCATGACCGGATGTGCAGGTCGGTGCCGCAGATGCCCGTGCGAGCAACCCGGATCAGCACCTGACCGCTGGCGACCACGGGCTCCGGGACGTCCACAAGGTCGAGCCCGGGCGCCGCCGCACGCTTCACCAAAGCCTTCATAAGCCCCTCCGTGATGTTGCCGGCACCGAACCACACCCGTCAGGAACGACGAGGCGCCACACCGAACGTCGCGCGAACGGCCGAGCGTACCTGTCGGTGCGGCCACCACCACGCCGTAATGACCAGAATCGTGAGGCCTGCCGCTCCGGCAAGGACAGCGGCCGCCGCCGGGCTGGTGCGTTCGGCCACGGCTCCGAGCCCGACCAGCCCAACGATCGCCATGGCGTTGAAACCCGCCCCGGCCATGCCGAAGACGCGCCCCCGACGCTGCTCCGGCGTCAGCTGCATCGACAGCGCCATGAGCGTCACCACGTACCCCTGGCACAGACCGTTGAGGAACCACAGCGCCACGGCAACTGAGACCGCGGGCTCGGTGGCCGTGGCCAGCAGGGGCACCGTTGAGAGCAGGGCCAAGGGGAAGATGAGACGGACTTGTCGCTCCATCGGGAGCCGTGCCACGAGCAGCGCCCCCAGCGCAGCACCAGCAGGCGTGGCTGCCAACAAGACGGTAGCGGCCCACGGCGGTGCCCCGGCCTGCGTGGCATAGGGCAGCGCGACCGCATCCGTCGCCACGAGTAGCGCCGCAGAAACCCAGAGCAGGACCACCACGGCTCGAATGTTGCTGGTCTTCACGATCGTGCGCAGACCAGACTTGGTGTCCCTCATCATGCGACGAAAACTCGTACCGGAAGCGGCCGCCGAAGGTCGGGATACGACGAAGGCAAGCACGATCAGGTACGAGATGAGGAAGGTCAGGGCGTTGAGCAGCAGAACCCACCCTGCGCTGGTCACACCCAGCGCGACACCGGCGAGGATGAAGCCAAGAACCTGAACGACCTGCTCGAAGGTGGTTCCGAGGCCCACGACCGCTTGGTACTCGACCGGCGACCGTGAGGCGTCCGGAAGCAGCGATGACCGAGCGGAAAGCGCAGGCGCACTGACCATCTCAACGACGAGCAGCAGAACCACCGCGAGAACGTTTGCATCGCGCGAGACCGCGACGGCGAGCGTCGCCACGAGAACGGCACGGGCAAGGTCTGCCCACAACATCACCGAGCGACGGGGAAACCGGTCAGCCAAGGAGCCCAGAAACGCGAAGCCGAACGTGCTCGGCAGGTAGGACACCGCCAGTACGCCCGCTGCGAGGAAGGCGTTGCCATTACTGCGTTCGAGGACATAGAGGGCAAGCACTACGCGAGCCAGCTGGTCGCCGATCCCAGAGAGTAGACGGGCGGCAAGAAGCGCCACCAGCTCGGAGTTGCCCAGCACCGCGCGATAGCGCGCAGCCCCTGAAGCCAGGGGTTCGCTCACGTGTAGAACACCCTCTCGACAATGGCCCGGGAGCGTCGCGTCACCCTGCGGTAGTCCTCGACCAGCTCGCCAGCTCGGTCCGGGGGGTACCCGAGCACGCCCGCCACGAGCGCCAAGTCGCCTGTATCCCGGGGCACGCTGTCAGACGGTCGGCCTCTTGCGACCATGATGGCGTCCCGGATCTGAGTAGCCAGGAGCCACGCCGCGCGCAGGCGCTCGGCGTCCCGGTCGGACAGCAGCTCGGCGTCGCGTGCCGCACTCAACGCCTCAAGCGTGCTCGTCGTCCGCAAGGTAGGGACCCGATCGGCGTGCATCAGCTGCAGCAGCTGAACGGTCCACTCGACATCAGCGAGACCACCCGGCCCAAGCTTGGTGTGCAGCGCCGGATCCGCTCCGCGTGGAAGTCGCTCCGACTCCACCCGAGCCTTGATCCGCCGCGTCTCGACCACCTCAGCCTTGGCCAAGCCCCCACGGGGCCACCGCAAGGCGTCAATGAGCGAGGTGAAGGAGACGCCGAGCTCAGGGTCGCCTGCCATCGGCTGCGCCCGCAGCAGCGCCTGGCTCTCCCACGTCAGTGACCAACGCTCGTAGTAGGCGCGGTACGACGCCAGACTCCGGACCAGGGCTCCGCTTCTCCCTTCCGGTCGAAGGTCGGCATCGATCTGCATCGGTGGATCAGGCGCCGGCAGGGTAAGCAGTCGGCGTAGTTCCGTGGCGACACGGAGCGCGTACCGAGAGGCCAGCTCCTCATCGACCCCTTTGACCGGGTCGTGGACGAAGAGCACGTCGAGGTCGCTGCCCAGCCCCAGCTCACGACCGCCGAAGCGGCCCATGCCAATGACGGCAAAACGCGTGGGTGGAGCCTCCTGCTCATCGCCCTCCGCTGCAGCCACGTCCAGCACCGCTCGCAGAGCGGCCTCAGCCACTGCGGTGAGCGCTGGACCTGAGGCATCGGGCCCGACGCTGCCGAGAACCTCGGCGGCAGCGATCCGGAACAGCTCGCGCCGCCTGATGGCCCGGACGGAGTTGGCGGCCTCTTCCGGCGACTCTGCCCGACCAGCCGTTGCTCTCATCTCCCCGAGGAGCTCCTCGGTCGAGCGGGGCCGCAACGCGTCATTGTCCGCGAGCAGGACCACGGCGTCGGGCGAGCGCAGCAACAGGTCTGTCGCGAACCGGCTGGTCGCCAAGATGCGGGCAAGTCGCTCGGCGGTGGCGCCAGCATCACGTAGCAGGGCGAGATACCAATGGGTACTTCCCAGCGCCTCGCTCACCCGCCGAAAGCCCAGCAGACCGGCATCGGGATCCGGGGCGTCTGCGAACCACCCGAGCATCACCGGCAACAGGGTCCGTTGGATCGCGGCTCGTCGACTGACCCCAGCCGTCAGGGCCTCGAGGTGTCGCAAAGCGCCTTGGGGATCTCTGTACCCGAGCGCCTCCATACGCTGCCGGGCCGCCTCCGGCGTCAGGTGCGACTCGCCTGCGCCCAGCCGAGCGACCGCCTGAAGCAACGGTCGGTAGAAGAGCTTCTCGTGGAGGCGACGCACCTCGCGGGCGTGCTGGCGCCAGGCTTCAGAGAGCTCATCAACCGGGTCCTTGGTGAATCCCACCGATCGCCCCAGAACGCGAAGGGCGCCGGCATCGGTCGGCATGAGATGAGTCCGTCGCAGGCGCCACAGCTGAAGGCGATGCTCAAGGGTTCGCAGGAAGCGGTACGCATCGGCCAGCGATGCCGCGTCGTCGCGTCCGACATAGCCACCGTCGGCCAACGCGGCAAGTGCCATCAGCGTGTTGCCGCTGCGCAGCGTTTCATCGCTGCGCCCGTGAACGAGCTGCAGCAGCTGGACGGCGAACTCGATGTCACGCAAGCCACCGGGTCCGAGCTTCAGCTGTCGATCAACCTGAGCCGCGGGAACATTGGCCTCGACCCGTCGTCGCATGCGCTGAACATCACCGACGAAGCCCTCGCGGCCGGACGCCTCCCACACCATGGGCGCGATGGCCCGCACATACTCCCGACCGAGCCCGAGGTCACCGGCGACCGCGCGTGCCTTGAGCAGCGCCTGGAACTCCCAGGTCTTGGCCCACCTGCGGTAGTACGCGACATGGCTGGCCAACGTGCGCGTCAGAGCGCCCGACTTCCCTTCCGGTCGGAGAGCGGCGTCAACCTCCCAAAGGGCACCTTCGGCCGTCACGGTGGAACAGGCACGTGCCAAGCCCGCCGCCAGCCGGTCGCCGACCCGGGTCGCTGTGGCCTCGTCGATGTCGGCCAGCGGCTCAGCGACGTAGACGACGTCGACGTCGCTGACGTAGTTCAGCTCGCGACCGCCGCACTTGCCCATTGCGATCACGGCAAGACGCACCTGCCCCGACTCCGGTCCGACCTCGGCGCGGGCAATGGCGAGTGCCGTGTCCAGAGCCCCAGCAGCAAGATCGGCCAGCTCAGCAGCAATGTCAGACACGGCTGCCGACGTGGTGAGGTCGCGCGCTGCGGTGCACAGCAGCAGCCTTCGGTACTCCACTCGCAGAGCGTCAAGCGCGGCCCTCGTATCGAGACCGGAAACGGGGTTGAGTGAGGAGGGGTCGGCGTCGACGGCCGCAAGGAGCCTGGCCCGCATGGCGTGAGCTGTCGGCCGGGTGAGATCGAGATCCGCGTCGGCAAGGATGGCGCAGTCGCCGGGCCTTCGCACCAGATGGTCTGCCAGGGCACGGCTTGCCCCCAGCACCGCCAGGACCCGAGTGGCGTAGACGTCGTTCGCGTCCAACGAGCCCAGCAGATCCCTCGGCGCCTCCGAGGCCTCAAGCACCCGCGCCAGGCCCGCAAGGGCACCATCGGGATCAGCGACCGACGCCATCCGGCTCAGGAGCGAGTCGCCGGGCGGGAATCCCTGTGCCTCGAGGGCATCGAGAACGACACCCGCCGCTGCCGCATCAACGAAGCCCCACCGGGACAGGCGCCCGGGCGTCGTCTCGGTGCGTCCGCTCGCCACGCGCCAACCGTAGCGACGCCGGCCCGGTTCAGAGCGCAGGCAGGTACCGCTCGAGCTCAAAGGCTGTGACTTGGTTGCGGTAGTCCTGCCACTCGGCCCGCTTGTTACGCAGGAAGAAGTCGAAGACCTGCTCGCCCAGCGTCTCAGCGACGAGCTCGCTCTGCTCCATCACCGCGATCGCCTCCGCCAGGTTCTGCGGGAGCGGATCGATCCCCATCGCGCGGCGCTCGCCTTCAGTCAGCGACCACACATCGTCTTCGGCACCGGCCGGCAGCTCGTAGCCTTCCTCGACGCCCTTGAGCCCGGCGGCCAAGAGCACGGCGAAGGCCAGGTAGGGGTTGCACGCCGGGTCGAGCGTGCGCACCTCGATCCGGGTGCTCTGCCCCTTCTGCGGTTTGTACATGGGGACCCGGATCATGGCCGACCTGTTGTTGTGCCCCCAGCACACATAGGCAGGAGCCTCTCCCCCGCCGTAGAGACGCTTGTACGAGTTCACCCATTGATTGGTGACGGCGGTGATCTCGGCGGCGTGATGGAGCAAACCTGCGATGAACGACCGGCCGACCTTGGAGAGCTGGTAGTCGGCCCCCGGCTCGAAGAAGGCGTTTCGGTCGCCCTCGAAGAGCGACAAGTGGGTGTGCATGCCAGAACCTGGGTGCTCGGCCAAGGGCTTGGGCATGAACGAGGCGAACAGACCCTGCGAGAGAGCCACCTCCTTGACGACGGTTCGAAATGTCATGAGGTTGTCGGCGGTACTCAGGGCATCGGCGTAGCGAAGATCGATCTCTTGTTGACCCGGGGCGCCCTCGTGGTGGCTGAACTCCACCGAGATCCCCATTGCCTCGAGCATGGTGATGGCATCGCGACGAAAGTTCTGACCGACTGAGGTGGGCGTGTGGTCGAAATAGCCACCATTGTCGATCGGAACTGGTCGTTGGCCGGCCGGCGGAAGCTCGTCGAAGAGGAAGAACTCGATCTCCGGATGGGTGTAGAAGGTGAAGCCCATGTCGGCAGCCCTGCCCAGAGCCCGCTTCAGCACGTAGCGAGGGTCGGCGAATGACGGGGCGCCGTCTGGCATGAGGATGTCGCAGAACATTCTCGCCACACCCGGTTCACCGCGCCACGGAAGCACCGTGAACGAGGTCGGGTCCGGCTTGACCAGCATGTCGGACTCGGAGACTCGGGCGAATCCTTCGATCGCCGAGCCGTCGAAACCGATTCCCTCAGCAAATGCGGCTTCGAGCTCGGCGGGTGCGACTGCGACCGACTTCAGGTAGCCCAGGACGTCGGTGAACCACAGGCGAATGAATCGAATGTCGCGCTCTTCGGTGGTCCGAAGGACGAACTCTTGCTGCTTGTCCATTCGGCCATGGTGCCCGGGCTGTGTTTCGCCGACGTTACGACTGCTGCAGCGCCGCTCTGGTCTGGCTGGTGATCCGGTGCTCAGCGACGAAGGACAGGAACGGGACTGTGCCCGCCAAGCACACGAGGACGCCCTTCGACAGTGGCCACTTCAGCCGGAACGAAAGGTCGAACACCGTCACGAGATACACCATGTACACGAAGCCGTGCACACGCGGCACCAGGTCGAGCACGGTGGTCATGTCCTGCACATAGCGCAGGTACATGTCGAGGCAGAGCAGCAGCAGGCCAACCCCCGCTATCCACGCCATCACCCGATACCGGGTCAGCGCCGAGGTGATCGGCTTCGGCGCGGTGGCGCTCTGAGTCATTCGCTGGTCCTTCGAGGTTCTTGATCGCGGTTGTCGTCCATGGTGTCAAGCCGATCTGCATCCCGCTCCTCGGGTGTCGCCAACAGGTCCTCACGCTCCACTCGCACCATGCGGAAGAACCAGAAGATGGCGAACAGACCAAAGAGCCACCACTGAACCCCGTAGGCCGCGTTCTGCCAATCCACCTCTCCGGTGACGGTGAGGGCGGGAGGCGCCACCTCGACAAGTGGCGCTTCTGGTTTCGGCTGCTGCTGAATCACGAACCCTTGGAAGAGCGGCGGTCGCCACAGCGACAAGAGCTGAGCGCTGGAGACGACCTCGACCTGGCCCGCCGGCAGCGGCTCACGGCCCCTCTCGCGCAGGGCGTCCGACTCGGTGGGCTCCAGCCACGCAACAAGGTCTTGGTCGCCCTCCGGGGCCGGCGGAACCTCCTCGCCGGCCGGGAGCCAGCCCCGAACCACGGGCATCACTGCACCACCGGCGCGATCTGGCAGAAACGCTGTGACGACCCACGCACCGGTCCTGCCCGCGTTCTGACGTTCGATGACCATTACCTCGCGATCGGCGTCGAACGTGCCGCTCAGGGCCACCCGGCGGCCGATCTGGTCCTGATCGACGGGTTGGCCCGGATCGTGCACATCGGTGAGCGGCACCACCTCAGCAGAGGGGGTCCGGACGATCTCGACGCGAGCCCGGTCCCACTGCCACCAGCCCAACCACGCGCAGGCCGCGACGACCACGACCAGGATCACCATGCGCACGGCCCAGCGCGGAGTGAGCAGCAGTTCGGACACCCCGTGACGGTATCTCGGCGTCGAGAGGTACGCGGATACAGTGGCGCAGTGGCCCCCGACCAGAACCCGGCGCGTCCCTGGCGCTTGGCGCTGGTTCAGGAGAACGCCACAGTCGGTGATCTCGCGGGAAACGCCGCCCTCGTGGTCGCACGCACGCACGAGGCGGCGGCGGCCGGCGCATGCCTGGTGGCCTTCCCCGAGATGTTCCTCACCGGCTACCCCGTCGAAGATCTGGCACTCCGCAAGTCGTTCATCGAGGCGTCCCAACGAACCCTGGCAGATCTGGCACGGCGCCTTGAGGCCGAAGGGCTGGGTCACATCGATGTGATCGTCGGCTATCTCGACAGCGACGTCGACCACGTCGATCGCCTGGGACGCCCACGGCATTCGCCGCAGAACGCAGCAGCTCTGCTGCGCGCCGGATCGGTGGCGTCCAAGTACGCCAAACACCACCTGCCGAACTACGGGGTCTTCGACGAGTACCGGTACTTCGTCCCCGGTAGCCGTGCCTGCACCATCGAGGTGCAGGGCCGTCTGGTAGCGCTCGCCATCTGCGAGGATCTCTGGCAAGAGGGCGGACCGGTCTCGTGGGCCCAGGAGGCGGACGCCGACCTGCTACTGGTGATCAACGGCTCGCCGTACGAGCGTGACAAGGACGACACACGCCTTGATCTGTGCACCAAGCGTGCCCGAGAGGCAGGCATGCCGCTTGCCTACGTCAACCTCGTCGGTGGCCAGGATGAGCTCGTCTTCGACGGCGACTCGCTCGTCGTCGACAAGGACGGCGAAGTGCTCGCCCGGGCCGGCCAGTTCACCACCGAGCTGCTGTGTGTCGACGTGTTCGATGACGTCGCGAAACCACCCCCTGCCCGCATGGACAGTGTCGAAGAGGTCTATCGGGCTCTGGTCTGTGGTTTGGGCGACTACGTGCGCAAGAACGGCTTCAGCAGCGTCGTCATCGGCATGTCAGGTGGTATCGACTCGGCGCTCACTGCTGCGCTCGCCGTCGACGCCCTCGGTGCGCAGTGGGTCCACGGCGTAGGGATGCCAAGTGTCCACTCCTCGCAGCATTCCCGCGACGACGCCGCCGACATGGCCTCGCGCACCGGCATGCCCTTCCGCGAGCTGCCGATCGCCCCCATGGTGGACGCCTATCTCGCTCAACTCGATCTCACTGGCCTCGCCGCCGAGAACCTGCAGGCAAGAGTCCGCGGAACCACGCTGATGGCTATTTCCAACGAAGAGGGCCACCTGGTTCTGGCCACCGGCAACAAGAGCGAGCTCGCGGTCGGCTACTCGACTCTCTACGGAGATGCCGTCGGCGCGTACGCACCACTCAAGGACGTCTCCAAGACCATGGTCTGGGAGCTGTCGAGGTGGCGCAACTCCCAAGCCGAGGCGGAGGGCAGCATCCCGCCGATACCGCCGAACAGCATCACGAAGCCACCGTCGGCCGAACTTCGGCCCGGTCAGCTGGACACGGACTCGTTGCCCGACTACGCCTTGCTCGACGACGTCCTCGACGACTACGTCGGGCAGGACTCGGGGGCGGCTGAGCTCGTCGCTGCCGGTTTCTCGCCTGAGCTCGTCGAGCAGGTGCTCACCATGACTGACCGCGCCGAGTACAAGCGACGCCAATATCCACCAGGACCCAAGATCTCGTTCAAGGCCTTCGGGCGAGACCGCCGACTGCCGATCACCAGTCGCTGGCGCGAGAACATCGACGAGCTCGGCGCACCGTGAACGCTTCTCCTCACCTGCCATCGGCCCCGACCTGGGCTGAGCTGGCGCAGCTACCGACCGCGCTCTTCCTCGACATCGACGGCACCTTGCTCGAGTTCGAGTCGCACCCAGAGCTGGTGCGAGCGACGCGCAGCCTGACCCAGCTCCTTGAGTCGGTGAGCGCCTCACTGGGTGGCGCCCTCGCCCTGATCTCAGGGCGGCCCCTCGACGACATCGACCGGGTCTTCGAACCCTGGCAACCGTTCGCAGCAGGAGGGCACGGCGCAGAAGTGCGCGGCAGCGCGGGAACCCGCTTGCACCAGCCCGACGCCGAACAGCTCGGGTCGATTCGGCGCCGCCTGGAGGCCGGCCTCGCTCCCCTGCCCGGCGCTTGGATGGAAGACAAGGGATACGGGTTCGCCCTGCACTACCGCAACGCCCCCGAGCATGAGGACGCTGTCATCGCGCTCGCACGAAGCGCCGCCAAGCACTCCGACGGCACGCTCGAGGTCCAGCCGGGCGTTCTGGTGCAAGAACTCCGCCCGGCCGCCTTCGACAAGGGACTTGCTCTCGATGAGCTGATGGCTCAGAAGCCATTCGTCGGCCGACGCCCGGTCGTCGTCGGCGACGACCACACCGACGAGTTCGCCTTCGCGGCTGCTCATCGGCATGGCGGGCTCTCAGTGCTGGTCGGGTCCCGAACCGATAGCGTCGCGCAGTACAGCATCACCGACCCGGAGGCGGTACGCGCATGGCTGACCGACATTCCCCAGCAGGCGTCGCCGTGACCGCCGAGCAGCAGTCACTCGACCTTGCGGTGGTCGGCAACAGCACCGTGGGAATGCTGGTCGATGCTGAGGGTCGCTATGTGTGGGGCTGCTTGCCCCACCTCGCCGCCGATCCGACCTTCTGTGAGTTGCTCCAGCCCTCGAACGAGGGTCAGGGCGTGTGTGCCATCGAGCTCGAGGGGCTGGTCTCCAGCGAACAACGCTACCTGCCCAACACCGCCGTCCTCATCACTGTGCTGCGCGCCGACGATGGCAGCGCCATCGAGATCACCGACTTCGCGCCCCGGTTCGAACGATGGGACAGGCTCTACCACCCGGTGATGTTCGTGCGCCGCATCCGCCCGCTGGCTGGAGGGCCCCGGATCACAATCCGCGTTCGCCCTCTGACCGACTGGGGTGGTCGGGTTCCCGACCGCACGAGCGGCAGCCACCACATTCGCTGGCTGCTCAAAGACACAACCCTGCGGCTCACGACGGACACTCGCGTCCCCTACATCGAACGCGAGCTGCCCTTCGTGCTCGACCGACCGATCAACATGATCCTCGGCCCCGACGAGAGCCTGACGACGTCGGCCGAGGCGTTCGCCCGCGAGGCCTACGACCGCACGGTCGACTACTGGCAGTCATGGTCCCGCTCGCTGTCGATCCCCTTCGAGTGGCAGGACGCAGTGATCCGCGCAGCCATCACGCTCAAGCTCTGTCAGTACGAGGGAACCGGGGCGATTGTCGCCGCTTTGACCACGTCGATTCCCGAAGCGCCCGACAGCGGTCGCAACTGGGACTACCGATACTGCTGGTTGCGTGACGCTGCCTTCGTCGTGCGCACCCTGAACCAGCTCGGGGCGACCAAGAGCATGGAGGACTTCCTCGGCTACATCTACACGCTCGCTTCGGGCACCGACGAGATGCAGCCCGTCTACGGCGTCCACTTCGAGCGGGCACTCACCGAGCAGATCGAGCCCGATCTCGCTGGCTACCGCGGGCACGGACCCGTTCGTAGCGGCAATGAGGCCTACCTGCAGAAGCAGCATGACGTCTACGGCAGTGTCGTCATGGCCTCTACCCACCTCTTCTTCGACCAGCGGCTCACAACTCCCGGCGACGAAGGTGCCTTTGAGCAGCTCGAGCGTGCCGGTGACCTCGCCTACGAGCTCTTCGACCAACCGGACGCCGGGCTCTGGGAGTTCCGGGGACGTCAAGGCGTGCACACGTACAGCAGCGTGATGTGCTGGGTGGCCGCCGATCGGTTGGCGAAGATCGCACTTCAGCTCGGTGAGCGCGACCGCGCCGCGCACTGGAGGTCGCGGGCCGATCTCATGCGCGACCGCATCATCCACGAGGCCTACGACGCCGAGCGGGGAGCCTTCATGGAGACGTGGGGCGGCACACGCCTCGACGCCTCCACGCTCGTCCTGCCCGACCTCGGCTTCATCGCTGCCGACGACGAGAGGTTCCTGGGAACGCTCGCGGCGGTCGAGGCGAATCTGAAACGTGGCAACTACCTGTTCCGGTATGTCGACGCTGACGACTTCGGCGAGCCGAACACGTCATTCAACCTCTGCACTTTCTGGTATCTCGATGCGCTTGCCCGCGTCGGTCGCACCGACGAGGCGCGCGAGCTCTTCGAGCACATCCTGAGTCGGCGCAATCACCTCGGTCTGATGTCGGAGGATCTCCACCCCGAGACCGGCGAGCTGTGGGGCAACTTCCCGCAGACCTACTCCATGCTCGGAATCATTCAGATCGCCATGCGCCTCTCGCGTCCCTGGGAGCATGCCTCATGAGCAGGCTCATCGTTGTGTCCAACCGGGTAGCCATGCCGCGCGAAACCCGCGCGGGTGGGCTCGCCGCCGCCATGCAGAGCGCTCTTGCCGAGAACGGCGGCATCTGGTTCGGCTGGTCCGGCAAGGTGTCCGACTCCCCCGGCCCCCCGACTGAGCTGGACGAGGGCGGCATCAAGTACGTCACCATCGACCTCGCGCGTGACGAGTACGACGCGTACTACAACGGCTTCGCCAACCGCACTCTCTGGCCGCTCCTGCACTACCGGCTCGATCTCGTCGACTACCGCCGCGACACATATCGCGGCTATCAGCGGGTCAACCGTTCCTTCGCCCGACTGCTGGCCCCGATGATTCGTGACGATGATCTCGTCTGGGTCCAGGACTACCACCTGATGCCGCTGGCCGCCCTCCTGCGCGAGGAAGGGGTGCGGGCCCGCATCGGGTTCTTCCTGCACACGCCCCTGCCACCTCCCGATCTGATCGTCGCACTTCCCGGGCATCGAGCGTTGATGGAAGCGCTGACCGACTACGACCTGCTGGGTTTCCAGACCGAAGGAGACCGCCAGGCGTGTGTCGACTACCTGATCAACCTCGCTGGCGGCAGCCTCACCTACGACGACTACGTGACGATGCCTTCTGGCACGCGCACCCTGGTGCGGTGCATGCCCATCTCGATCGACCGTGACCTGGTTTCTCAGCAAGCGATGCGCGCCTCGCAGCAGGTGACCGTCCGCCGCTTGAGGGACTCACTTCTTGGTCGGTGGTTGGTCATCGGCGTCGACCGCCTCGACTACTCAAAGGGCCTGCACGATCGCTTTGCGGCCTTCGGGCGCTTCCTCGACCGGCACACCGAGCACCGCAGACAGGCGGTGATGCTGCAGGTGGCGCCGGCTTCACGTGGCGAGGTGCCCGAGTACCGGCAGATCCGCTCCGACCTGGAACGCCAGTCGGGCGCCGTCAATGGTCGATTCAGCGAAGCGGACTGGGTACCTCTTCGCTACGTCAACCGCACGTACACCCAGGGAACGTTGGCGGGGTTCTACCGCACAGCGCGCGTTGGGCTTGTCACTCCTCTGCGCGATGGCATGAACCTGGTCGCCAAGGAGTACGTCGCTGCGCAGGACCCCGAGGATCCAGGGGTCTTGGTGCTGTCCACGTTCGCGGGGGCTGCACGCGAGCTCGAGAGCGCAGTGATCGTCAACCCCTACGACATCGACGGTGTTGCCGAAGCGATCCACCAGGCCATCACGATGACCCTCCCCGAACGGCGGCGACGCTGGCGTGAGCTCGATGAAGTGCTGCGAGGGTGGACCATTGCCGACTGGCGTGAGTCGTATCTGACGCAGCTGGCTGCTACCCGCGAGCCCTTCAAGTCGTAGATCGACGACCTGGTTACCCGTCAGTAGAATCCCGTCTCCCATCACACTTGGGTTCTGATTCCCGAAGTGTCACCATGGGAGCAGTCCGGGGACCGTCCAAGGCCTCGAGGCGAAGGGAAATGAGATGACCCCCACAGATCCCTCTCAAGGTGCAGATCGTTCACCCAAGGGCGACGGTCCGCGGCTGTACGGGGCAGGTCGCCAGTCACGAGTCACCCTGCACGACCTCGCGGAGGCGAAGCTGCGTGGCGAGCGTTGGCCGATGCTGACGGCGTATGACGCGATGACAGCCCGCCTCTTCGACGAGGTCGGCGTTCCCGTGCTGCTGGTGGGCGACTCTGCGGCCAACGTCGTCTACGGCTACGAGACCACCATCCCGATCACGATGGACGAGCTGGTACCCCTGGTGGCTGCCGTCACGCGAGGCACTCGCCGGGCGTTGGTCGTCGCCGACATGCCGTTCGGCACGTATCAAGCCTCCGCCGACCAGGCGCTCGAACAGGCTGCGCGCTTCCTGAAGGAAGGCGGCGCGCATGCCGTCAAGCTGGAGGGCGGTCAACGGATCCTTCCGCAGGTCGAGGCCCTCGTCGGCGCCGGGATACCCGTCATGGGACACCTCGGGCTCACTCCCCAGTCGGTCAACGCACTTGGTGGCTACCGCGTCCAAGGTCGCGGTGGTTCAGGTGAACGGCTGCTGCGCGACGCCAAGTCGCTCGAGTCCGCCGGCGCTTTCGCCGTCGTCCTTGAGGTGGTTCCGGCAGACTTGGCTGCCCGTGTCACCGAGTCGCTGTCGATTCCGACGATCGGAATCGGAGCCGGCGCCGGATGCGACGCACAGGTCAACGTCTGGCAAGACCTGGTCGGCCTGACCCCTGCCCCACACCCGAAGTTCATTCGGCCGTACGCAGACACGCGCTCAGTGATCGCCGACGCTGTCCGCGCGTGGTCTGACGACGTCGTCAGCGGCCAGTACCCCTCGTCCGATCAGTCGTATCACTGATCGCGAGCATCTCCGCGAGGCAGGCCCGCTACCTGGATCCCTGATTGAACGCCGTAGCGTCGGTTGATCGCGATGAGGTTGGCGGTCAGCGCCTCTACCTGGCCGGCGTTGCGCAGACGACCGGCAAACACACCCCGAAGTCCGGCGATCGAGCTGATCAGGGTGATCACGAGGCCGGTCGCTTCGCGATCGTCGCCGACGACGAGCACATCGCCCTCGAGAGCGGCGTCCGCCAGGAGCCACTCAGCGGAAACGTGGTGAAACGCACCGACGACAGCGCTGTCGGGCAACAGCTCCTGTGCTCGCTCCGTGGCACTTCCTGCTTCGACGCGGAGCGCAAACGGCCCCCGCTCGTCGAAGCCCAGCGGGTTCACGCAGTCGATCACCACGCGGCCCTGCAGCGAAGGAGCAAGACTGATCAGCATCTCATCGTGAGCAGACCAAGGGACAGCGATCACACAAAGATCCGCGTCGCAGGCAGCCGCATTGGACGCGCCCACAACGCCAGGGCCGAGGGTTGCTGCGCACGACTCCGCCCTGGCGACATCGCGCGAGCCCAGGCGCACCCGGTGACCCGCTGCCGCGAAGCGGCCAGCCAAACCGCGCCCCAGAGGGCCGGTGCCACCAATGACACCGACAACGAACCCGTCCCTCGGGTCCATCGCTTGTCTGAGCATCGCCGACACGCACATCCATGACGTGCATGGTCGCATCCCCACAACTGCGGCACGATGGGGCCGTGGATGTCAGCCGTGTGATGGTTCTACGCGAAATGCTCGCCTCATCTGGATGGGTCGAGCGCACCCAAGGCTTTGCGCGCACCCTGCGCCGCCAAACAACCGAGCCTGGGGGCTTGCTGCTGGTGGGTACTCCGCAGGCCGAGCCCTGGCACCTTGCGGCCCACCTTGACGATGAGTCACGGTGGTCTGGCACTCCGCAACTGAGCCCCACGTTGGTTCGCTACCAAGCACCGGTTGATGCTCCCGCTCACCTTGCGGTGACTCTCGAACGACTTGAGGCAGCGCGCAAGGGAGAGACACTCTTCGTTGTCAGTGAAGACGCTGCTCCCGAGATGTTGCTCGAACGCGCATGGGACGCCCGCAAGTTGGGTGCGACGGTTCTTTCGCTCGACGCAGGCGATGACGAGTTGCATGGAGTCGCCCACGAGTCCCTCGTTGTACCAAGCGCAAGTGCATCATCTGTTGTTGTGCCAGAGCTCGACGTCGTGTCGTTCGACAGCGTGCAACACCTTGTGAGCGTTGCAGCAGGTGAAGCCGCACATGGTGGAAGCTCGACGTCGATGCGCAAGCGGATGGCACAGTTTCTCGAGCGGCTTTCAGGTCCACGCATCTCCTGACACCGCATCTTCCGTCACCAGTTCGTACGCGATCGGCGCACACGAACATGCCAACACTTCGAACAGAATGTGCACCTAGGGCTCGCGCATTCGCGCAGTTCACGACAGACTGTTCGACGCAACGTTCGCGACACGAGCGTTGAATTGCATGCATGGTGCTGGCGTCACGACAGTGACGATGGGATTGTGCAACCAAAGCGTTCGGCGAAGGGGCCGGACACTGACGCGTCAGGAGGCACAGGTGGCTGCCAAGTCCACCACGGCCAAGAAGGCAGCAAAGCGTTCCACTGCTGCCAAGCGGACGACTAAGAAGTCGACCAAGAAGGCCGCTGCAAAGCGTACGACCAAGAAGGCACCCGCCAAGCGCACCGCCAAGAAGGCACCGGCGAAGCGGACTGCCAAGAAGGCCACCAAAAAGAGCGCTGCGAAGCGAACTGCCAAGAAGGCGACCAAGAAGACCGCCAAGAGGGCACCCGCCAAGCGCACCGCCAAGAAGGCCACCAAGAAGAGCGCTGCGAAGCGAACTGCCAAGAAGGCGACCAAGAAGACCGCCAAGAGGGCACCCGCCAAGCGCACCGCCAAGAAGGCGACCAAGAAGACCGCCGCCAAGCGCACTGCCAAGAAGGCGACCAAGAAGACCGCCAAGAGGGCACCCGCCAAGCGCACCGCCAAGAAGGCGACCAAGAAGACCGCCAAGAGGGCACCCGCCAAGCGCACCGCCAAGAAGGCGACCAAGAAGACCGCCAAGAGGGCACCCGCCAAGCGCACCGCCAAGAAGGCGACCAAGAAGACCGCGCGTAAGCGCTAGCTTCGACGCTACGCCGAAGGCCCCGACACCACGTGGTGTCGGGGCCTTCGGCGTTCGAGGCTCAGTCGTCCTCGTCGTTCCACTCTGGATCGTTCTCCCATGCCTCGTTGCGGCGACGAGCCACCTCGAGCGCGGTGGCCGCCTCCCCTTGCTCTGCAAATGGGCCTAGGCGCTCCGTGTTGGCGCATCCGTCGTCGGTCTCCACTTGCTCGTGGACAAGACACCACCAGTACTGCAGAGGCTCAGATGTGGTCATCGGGTGTCTCCCCTCGTGGCCTCGTAGACTGTGGCCATCATGTCAAATCTCACCCCAGGTCAGGTCTCGCCCCGGCGGAGCGTGCCATCACATATCGCCCGCCCAGAGTACGTCGATCGAGCCGGCCCAAGGCCCTTCACCGGACCAGAGGTCAAAGACAACGAGACCATCGAGTTGATGCGGGTCGCCGGTCGCATTGCAGCTCAGGCGCTTCGCGAGGTCGCTCGCCATATCGCACCGGGCGTCACCACCGACGAGCTCGACAGGATCGGCCATGAGTTCTTGTGCGACCACGATGCCTACCCCTCAACCCTTGGCTACAAGGGGTACCCCAAGTCGCTTTGCTCTTCGATCAATGAGGTCATCTGTCACGGCATTCCGGACAGCACTGAACTGCGCGACGGCGACATCGTCAACATCGATATCACCGCGTTCATCGGAGGGGTGCACGGCGACACTGACGCCACCTATCTCGTTGGCGATGTCGACGAGGAGTCTCGCCTTCTCGTCGAGCGCACCGAGGCGGCGATGATGCGCGGCATCAGAGCTGCGGCACCCGGTCGGGCGATCAGCGTCGTCGGGCGCGTCATCGAGGCGTACGCGAAGCGCTTCGGCTACGGCGTCGTCCGAGACTTCACGGGCCATGGCATCGGAACTGCATTCCACTCCGGTCTGGTGATTCCACACTTCGACGAACCTGCCTACGACACCCTTATTGAGCCGGGCATGACGTTCACCGTCGAACCGATGCTGACTCTTGGTGCCATCGACTACGAGATATGGGACGACGGGTGGACTGTCGTCACGGCCGACCGACGACGCACCGCCCAGTTCGAACACACGATCCTCATCACGGACTCAGGCAGCGAGATCCTTACCCTCCCTTGACTCCGACCCCACACCCCCCGGAGTCGGAGTCCGAACTCTTGGCTGTGAGTTATCCACAGGCATAGGCGAACCCCTTTCCGCCTGTCCACCGCGGGCAAGGAGCGGAGCATTTCGGTCACTCACCCACCCGTCGACAGCCCCAAAAACTGGCGATTCGGTCCCATCACGGTCAGGAGTGGGCCAAAAGAGCAAGATCGTTGACCTTGAGGGGTAAGGCGGAGGCCAACATCGTCCGATACCCGCACCATGCGTAAACGGAAGCCTGCGGCCACTTCTGGCCCCTCATGTCAGCGATGCACCGCCGTCCTCTTCGCCGGCCTCGACCGATGTGGCATGTGCGGATGGCCCTCCGGGGTCAGCTACCCACCTGTTGAGGGTGAGTGGGAGAGCGCGGCCGTCGCTGCGTCCGAGGTGGAAGAGCCTGCTTCGGCCGAGGACAGCGACCAGGTCGGCGTCCAGCTCGACGCCTTGGCCGGAATGGTGGCGCGACAGGGACAGCCGATGGCCCCGGAGTCGTCAGACGAGACGCCTGAGCCACCCGCAGAGGTTGAGGCACCATCGAGCTCGGAGCCTGCTGCCGAGGCACCTGCCGAAGGCGCAGTCAACGAAGAAGTCGTTGGCAATGCCCAGGAGACGGAGCCCACGGAGGCCACGCCCGAGGCAGACACTGCCATCGACGACGTCGACCCGCTCACCGCACCCCTGGCCACACTGACCGACGACGCCACAGCCGTCGAGGGATCACAGCCGTCGACCGACGACAGCGACCGGCAGGCGACAGCTTCGGGCGCCAACGACGTGCACGGCACCGACAGCGATGAGGCGCACGACCTCAGCGCGGATTCGACTGATGACAGGGATGAGACAACCACAGAGCCTTCCGCCGTGAAGCCCGGACGCGCGGCCTCAGTTCTGCGCCCCGCGTCAGTACTGCTCGTGGGCACCGCAGTGATGAATCTTGTCGCTGTTGTTCTCGGCTCCGTCCTGGACACGTCCGGATCGATGCGGGGTATGGTCCTTGGCCTCACTCTCATCACACTCGCACTCTGGGCCGGCGCAGCCGTGACCTTCCTGCACTGGGTCTCGCGCGCGCACTCACACGTCGCCGCCACCGCGGCCTCGCGCCAGCGCCACGGCACGTCCATGTCACTGATCGGTTGGTTCATCCCGATCGCCGGATTCGTGATCGGCTACCGGGTCCTGCAGGACCTCTGGACCGGCAGCGACCCAGCAACCCGCGACGACGCGAACGCCTCTCCGGCCAAGGCGCGGATGATCGACGTCTGGCTGCTCGGCATCGTGACAGCCGCTCTGTTCGGTTTCGTGATGCCCCTGGCCCTCGGCGCCTCGGCCCTCTGGGCCGGCATCAGCAGCGTGGGCCTGCTCGTTGCCGCTCTGGGCCTGGTGTCCACGATGGCAGCCATCAGCGCCTGGCAGAGCGAGGAAGCCGCGCACGAAGACCTCGAAGTTGCTGCTGCACCGATCGTGGAGCAGACCCGCGACGCCGACATGCCGGAACCGGCCGCCACCGAGGCGAAGGTCACCGCGCAGGAGCCCGTCTCTGCCCGTGCCGACTAGAACCCAGCTGCCTCTCACCCCGGCCAGCTGACACACCCGTTCCTCCGACCCCTGGTTCAGCGCTTCGGACGCCTGGTCAGCACACGTGCAAGCCGACATCGCGAGTCGTGGCAGCGGTGCCGCCCCATGCTGGGCTGACCAAGCACCCAGAGACCTGGTTCAATACCACCGGAAGCCCCGGCCGTGATCTCGCCATCACGGCCGGGGCTTCCGCACGGGCGAAGCAGGGGCGAGCGAGTTGGCCTGTAAGCCGGGTTCTGTCCGCACACCTTGCGGCACGCGTGACGACCATCCATCTGGGGCCGCCGTTGCCGACGACCTCATGCGGTCTACCCGCAGGCTCGGACGGGCCGTCCTCGAACGCCTGCGCAGCGCCAGTCGAGACTGACGCCTCTTGACCTTGCTCCAGGTGGGGTTTACCAAGCCGCCGCAGTCACCTGCGGCGCTGGTGGTCTCTTACACCACCGTTTCACCCTTACCGTCCGGTTGCCCGGACGGCGGTCTGTTTTCTGTGGCACTGTCCCGCGGGTCACCCCGGGTGGGCGTTACCCACCACCTTGCCCTCTGGAGCCCGGACTTTCCTCGACGACTGGTTTCGCACTCGCCGCGGTCGTCCGGCCAACTCGCTCGCCTTCCCAGGGTACGCCGTCGCGCGCTTGCACCGACCGCTGCCTAGAGTGTGCCCTCGTGCTGATCCTGCTGCCGCCCTCCGAGGGCAAGGCCTCCACGGAACGCGGACGCCCTTTCGACCTTGACGCTCTCTCGATGCCTGAGCTCTCCCCCACCCGCAAGCGAGTGCTGGACGGCGTCGTCAAGCTCTGCAACGGACGAGAAGCTCGGGCACGAAAGATTCTTGGGCTGTCGACGCGACAGACCGAAGAACTCGACCGCAACCGAGATCTCGCAGACGCGAGGGCACTGCCGGCGGCCGCGGTCTACAACGGCGTGCTCTACGCGGCACTCGACCACCCCTCGCTGCCGGCGACCGCGCGTCGTCGGGCCGATCGCTGGGCACTGGTCTTCTCGGGGCTGTGGGGCGCCGTGCATCTCAATGACTCCATTCCGGCTTATCGGCTCTCGGGAGACGTCGTCCTCCCACGCCTCGGATCAGTTGCCGCGCTGTGGCGTCCAGCCCTGTCGGCCGTCATTCCGGCAGCGGCCGGCAGCGGGGTCGTCCTCGACCTCAGGTCGGGCACCTACGCGAAGATGTGGGCGCCGGACCCCCAGCTCGCAGAGCGCACTGTGGTGGCTCGCGTGCTGCACGAGCGAGCGGACGGATCGCGGGCCGTCGTCAGCCACCACAACAAGGCCACCAAGGGTCGACTTGTCCGCGCCCTCACTCTTCAGGCGAAGACGCCACGCACCGTCGAGTCGCTCACTGCCCTTGTCGAGTCACTCGGCGTCGGCGTCGAGCTGAGCGCGGGACGTCCAGGCAAGCCCTGGAACCTCGACATCGTGGTGGACGAGCTCTGAGCTGCTAGCCGAGGTGCGGCGTCTCGTTGATTCCTCGGACCGACACATTGCCGTCGCCGAACCAGCTGATTGTTGACAACGAGGCCGGGCGAATCTCGATCCGGTAGTAGGCGTGGGCCGGGGCGTCGAGGGCCAAGCGGAGCAGCGTCTTGAGTGGCGTCACATGGGTCACGAGCACCAACGTCGAACCCTCGTAGCGTTCGACAATGCGATCGCGTGCAGCGCTGACCCGAGCCTCGACCTCGTCGAACGACTCCCCGCCAGGGGGTCGCACAGACGTCGACGCCAGCCACCGTGACAGTGCCTCGCCGTCCTCGCTCTGGACATCGTCGAACGTCATGCCGTCCCACTCGCCGAAGGCACATTCGCGGATGTCGCTCTCCTCAACGACATCTACCCCTAGGTGCTCAGCGACGATCTCGGCGGTCTGGCGGGTACGGGACATCGGAGACGTGATGATCAGATCAGCACCGTCGGACGCAGCCAGGTGCCGACCCGCGCGGTGGGCTTGCTCGAGTCCGGTGGCGTTCAGCGGAGGGTCGTCACCACCCCATCCGCTGAACCGTCGTTCTGCGGTGTGCACGGTCTCGCCGTGTCGCAACAGATGTGTGGTCGTGACGACCGGATGCGCCGACGACCAGCCGACCAGAACATTCGGCCGCCTCGGCTCAGGGGTACCCGCCACCGCTTCGGTCATCTCACTGCGCGGGTGCCCATCGAGCGCCTCGTTCACCAGGCGATCGGCGTGTCCGTTCTGCTCCCGCGGCACCCAGGTGTACGTCACCGCCGCAGCGGGAAACGCGTCGCGAGCGAGAATCGCTCGCTCGCGCATATCGGCGTGCTTGATCTTCCACCGCCCACTCATCTGCTCGACCACGAGCTTGGAGTCAAGTCGGGCCTCAACCGTCGCGGTGGCGTCGATATCTGCGGCTGCACGGAGCCCAGCCACCAGCCCGTCGTACTCGGCAACGTTGTTGGTTGCGACGCCGATGGCGCGCCCCTCTTCGAAGAGCACCGCACCTGAGTCTGCGTCTTTGACGACCGTCCCGTAGGCCGCAGGGCCGGGGTTTCCCCGTGACCCGCCATCAGCTTCGATGATCAGGCGACGCCCCACCGCTCAGAGACCAGACTCTGCTGTGCGGACCTGGATGCGCCGGCACTCCTCGCACCGAATGACCTCGTCCTCGGCTGCTTCACGGATGCGGCCGACGTCGGTGGCCGACAGGTCGAGGCGGCATCCGTCGCAGCGGCGCTGCTTGATGGCGACGGCGCCGATGCCATCCAGCTGCAGCCGGAGCTTCTCGTAGTAGGCCAACAGCTCTTCACCAATATCGGGCACGACGGTCTCGCGCTGGAGGCGCGCGAACTCGACATCCTTGTCGAGCGTCGAGAGCGCTTCGACTCGGCGGCGTTCGGTGTCTTCCACGGCCCCTGCCAGTCGCTCCTGCTCAGCCGCCAGCGCCGCGGTCCGCTTCTCGGCCACCTCCAGGCGCTCCATGACCTCTAGTTCAATGTCTTCGAGGTCGCGCTGCCGCTTGGCCAGTGAGCCGACCTCATGCTGGAGGTTTTCGAGATCCTTGGCTGACGTCACGGCACCGGAGTCGAGCCGCTGCTGGTCGCGGGTCATGCGTTGACGCACCTGGTCAATGTCTGCCTCGAGCTTGTCCTGCTCACGGGCGATGTCGCCGGCTTCGGTTTGAGCGACCACCAGATCGGAGCGAACCGCCTGCTGCTGGACGGCGAGCTCGCTCAGCTCGGCGATTTCCGGCAGGGTGCGCCGCCGGTGTTCGAGGTGCGCCAGGGTCTGGTCGATCGCTTGCAGGTCGAGCAATCGGGCCTGCTCAGCCGGAGTTGCCTTCAGCGGTCCTCCTCGGGTCGTGACCGGACCGTGCCAGTCACCGGATCGGTCACCTCGGTCGAGACGTGCGTCTCCACCGTAGTCGCGGATGGATGTGCCGCCGCCAGCGCCTTCGTCAGCTGCCGCGCCACATTCGGCAACCACGGCCACTCACTTGCCCAATGGCCAGGGTCGATCAGCGCTGGACCGCCGGCTGCAAGGTGCTCGGACGCCCGATGATGGCGCAGGTCGGCGGTGACGAAGACGTCGACATCAGCGCGGTCGGCGTCGTCCAGCAGCGAGTCTCCCGACCCGCCGCATACAGCAACGCGCGCCACCGTGGCCTCAGGATCGCCGAAGAAGCGCACGCCACCGGGCGTGGTCGGCAAGGCATCCGCCACCGCCTTCGCGAAGCCTTCGAGAGTCGTCTCGACGGCCAGGGAGCCCACCCGCCCCAGACCCGTCGCCCCGGCGGAAGACGCCAGTTCGAGGACGTCGACTGCGACTTCCTCATACGGGTGCGCTGCTCGAAGGGCTGCGAGAGCATCCGAGCGACGGATCCGCGGCACGATCATCTCGACGCGACTCTCATCGAGGACCTCTCGACGCCCTACCGCTCCGATTGCGGGAGTCGCCCCTGGTTGAGGGGTGAACGTGCCTGTCCCGCCAACCGTCCAGGCGCACCGCCGGTAGTGACCCAGTCCCCCTGCACCCGCAGCCGCCATGGCATCGACGACCGCCTCCACATCGGCAGTCGGAACGAAGGTCACGATCTTGTCGACGGGGTCTTCGGGCCATGGGCGTAGCGGCGCGAGGTCAACCAGGCCCAAGGCATGGGCAAGCGCGTCGTTGACCCCTCCCGCTGCCACATCGGCGTTGGTATGGGCGGTGAAGAGCGAGCACCCGCCGCGAATCAATCTGTGCAGCATCGATCCTTTCCAGGTATCTGTGGCAACGCTGTGTGTCGGCGAGAGCAAGAGCGGATGGTGTGTCACCAACAGATCCGCCCCCCAGTCCAGCGCTTCGTCCACCACCCGAGGGAGCGGATCGACAGCGAACATCACGCGACCCAACGACATGCCTCTGTCGCCGCACGTGAACCCGACGACATCCCATCCCTCGGCCGTTGCCGGTGGGTACAGGTCGTCAAGGGCGTCGATAGCGTCGCCAACAGTGGGGCTGCTCACGGGGGAACTGTAGTGCGGACGCTGCACGGTGCGCCTGCCCGATCCAGCGACCGAGCACCCGCACCGTGACCCAATCCGACCCACCCGGACCTCACCCAGTGACGCGCACATGGACTATTGCCTCGCCGAGTCGTTCGGAGTAGGACAGAGGGAGCCCCAGGCTCCCCCACGCTGCGAAATCGCAGCCGCGCTTGGGGGATGGAGGCAAGCCATGTACGGAACCGTGATGGTGGCGCGCATCTCAACGTCGGCCGAGGAAGTCCGCCGACGCGCGCAGAAGTGGGAGCTCGAACGCGGCACATCGGTGGGATTCGTCGACCGGTGGATCATGTCGGCCGATGACGGCCGCCTGGTGATGGCCGTGCGCTTCGAGTCCAAGGAGAAGTACCTCGCCCTTGCTGATGACAGCACCCAGAACGAGTGGTGGACGCGCGAAGTGATGCCGCTGCTCGTCGGTGAGCCCGAGTGGATCGATGGCGAGTGGGTTGACGCCTAGGTGGGGGCTTTCTCTCGCCGGCCGATCCAGAGGCTGAACCGCGTCATGGTGCGAAGTCCCATCGACCGGTAGACCGACTGGCCGTCATCTGGCGTCTGTGGGTCGCACTCCCAGATCGAGGTAGTCACTATCGTCCGCAGCGAGCGCGGCCGCGTCGAGATCGCTCAGTCAGTGGGTCACCGCCGAGTTGCCGAGCTGAACCAACATCACGCCGACGATGACGACCACAAGCCCGGTGCCGGTCACGAGCGAGATCGAGTCACCGAACAACCACACCCCGGCGAGCGTGACCAGCGCGATCCCGAATGCAGACCAGATGGCGTACACGATCCCCTGCGGGATCCCCGTCTTGAGGATCAGGGCCAGCAGATAGAAGGAGATGCCGTATCCGACGACGACCACTACGACCGGCCACAACTTCGTGAAGCCGTCGGAGTAGCGCAAGAACACCGTTGCCAGCGCCTCGAAGCCGATTGCGAATGTGAGCAAGAACCAGGTGGGCATGGACGGATACTCCCCTCAGTGCGTCCACGCAACATAGCGCCACCACTCCCGGTACCCGCCCTCCACCACTACCCGTAACATCCGGGCCAGTCGTCAGGGTCATTGCGGCAGACGGTTACCGCCCAGCCGACCCAGAACGTGAAGACACCGGTGGCGGTGCCTGGCGTTGGCTAGGTCACTTCACAGGAAGGCACCGGCAGCGACGACGTCCTCGATGTGCGTCGGGTCGTCCTCTCAGTTCTCATGTGCCCTTCGTGCACGAACCTTTCCGCTCGGTCCAGCTGGCTCTGTCTGATGACGTTCAAGGACTCAACTCATGCTTGGCGTCAGTCTTGGCCACCCTCGGCACTAATCCACCTCGCTCCAGGACCTTCTCCCGTGGGGAACGGGGATGTCTGGCACGCACCGTGCAAGACGGTTGAGGGCCAGGTGCGGCAGCAGGCAGAGCTGTCGAGTCGTGCGACTCCAACAAGAATGTGGTGCGCGAACTGCACTTTGCTACGTTCGGAATCACGTCGTTAGAAAGGAAGGGGGCCACTGTGGGTAAGAAGTCGAGCAAGAAGAAGAGTGACAAGAAGAAGGACAAGAAGGACAAGAAGAAGAAGGGCAAGAAGAAGAAGTAGTTCTTCGTGCGCCAGGCGAGGTTCCGTCCGCGGACCTCGCCTGGCGCACCTCGTTCCGGGGTGAGCGCAGAGACCGTGGGCGCAGAGGGACTTGAACCCCCGACCGCCGGTTTGTAAGACCGGAGCTCTACCAGCTGAGCTATACGCCCGAACGCCGGACGAGCCTAGCGGCGGGTCAATCAAGCGTTGCCAGGACCTTCTCGTACTCAGCCGGATCGCGAGGCTCGCCGATTCCGTTGACGACCGAGTACCGAACCACACCGGTCTTGTCGATGATGAACGTGCCTCGGAAGGCAACACCCAGTTCGTCGTTGAAGACGCCGTACTGCTGTGTCACCGCCCCATGCGGCCAATGGTCACTCAGCACCGGAAACGTGTAGCCGTCCCGCTCGGCGAACACCCGTAGGGCGAACTTCGCGTCGCACGACACAGCGACGGTCACGGTGTCGTCGTTGTCGAGGGACTCAAGGCGGTCGCGTATCTCACACAGCTCGCCAGTGCATATGCCACTGAACGCCCAAGGGAAGAAGATGAGCACGACGTTCTTCGCGCCCTGGAAGCTCGACAGGGTGATCGGCTCACCGTGCTGGCTGTCCAGTGTGAAATCGGGAGCCGACTGACCAACGTCAACCACGTGCTGCACCTTTCGCCGTCGAGTTACCGCCTCTGAGTTACCGGGGAGTAAAGCATCGAGGGACCTTTTTCGCATGTCGTGGGGACTAAGGGCCTTACTCAAGGCACCAAAGGGCGAGGAACCTGTTGATCAAGGTTCTTCCACATTTCGACCAAGGAGGCGGACATGACCACCACAGCCAAGGGTGACGCAAGCGTCACTCAGGCCAGTCAGGGCTCGTGGTACCACGGCTTCACCCAGGCCGCGACGACCAAGTACTGGGCAGCAGTTGCCCGCATCGCCATCGGATTCGTCTTCCTGTGGGCGTTCCTCGACAAGAACTTCGGGCTCGGATACGCCACGCCCAGCGAGGGAGCCTGGAACTTCGCAACCGGCGATGGCAGCCCGACCTTCGGCTACCTCACCTTCGGCGTCAACCCCGAGGGCCAGTTCGCCGGCTTCTTCAACTCCCTGGGCGAAAGCGCAGGCGTCATGGGCGCCGAAGGCCCCACGCTGTACCCAGGCTCCTGGGTCAACTGGGCGTTCATGCTCGCCCTGCTCGGCGCAGGCATCGCCCTGATCCTCGGTGTGTTCATGCGCATCGGTTCGATCGGTGCCGCCGTGCTGTTGATGATGATGTACCTCGCAGCTGCACCGTGGGCTCAGTTCACCGATGAGGCTGGAGCCAACCAGTCCAACAACCCGATCGCTGACGACCACCTCGCCTACGCGATCTTCGCGATCCTGCTGATGCTCTTCACGGCAGAGCGCACCTGGGGTCTTGGCAAGTGGTGGCAGTCGCTGGAGTTCGTGCAGCGTCACCCCTGGCTCGCCTAACAACCTGCAACGACGAGACCCCTGCCGATCGGCGGGGGTCTTGTCGTGTGGTGTCAGCGGCCGATCTTGGGGGCGACCAGACGGGTGCCCGCCCAGTCAGCTGCCGCGCTGGTGCTCTTGGTGGACGAGAGTCCCGCCGTTCGAGCTGCCTCGCCGATCTCGCTGGGTTCGACGTGGCCGTCTCTGCCGGCCTTGGGGGTGAAGAGCCACACCACGCCGCCGGAGGTGATGGCGGAGAGCCCGTCGACCAGGGCGTCCACGAGGTCGCCGTCATCGTCATGCCACCAGAGGACGACAACGTCGGCGACATCGTCGAAGTCGTCACCCACCATCGGAGAACCTACGGCTTTCTCGATGGACGCCCGAAGGGCCCCATCGACACCGTCGTCGGCCCCAATTTCCAAGACCACCTGCCCGGCGGCAAAGCCCATCCGCGCGGCTGGGCCGTCGGGCACACCCTCCGACCCTTCACTCCCGCTCACGCACGCCCCTTCCGTTGGCCGGGGCCCACCGAAGGGCCCACTCGGGTAGTCCATTACAGCCAGGACCGACACGCTAGTACATCAGCCAACTTCCGGACGGGGGTCTTCGCCGGTTCCCCCGCTCAGCCTTCAGGATGCTGGACGACGGCGTCTGCGCCGGGGAACACCAAGCCCTCGTGGCCATCGTCGAACCGCACCAAGAAGGGCGGCCCGCCGTCTTCGCCGCGCACCTCGAGGATCTCTGCTGTGCGATCCGGCTCTCCGACGTGGTGGGACTTCATGATCAGAGTCTCGCCAATCTCGGCCTGCATGGTGACCTCCTCGATTGGTCGGCAACGATCTGGTCGATAGCGGCCGACACCCTCACCATGCCTGAGACGGCATCGGCAGGGAAGGGACCTTGGGCCACGGGAACTTGATCTCGGGCGCGCGTAGGCTACGAGAGGACCCACCGGCAGAGCCGCACGAAGTGAGGCGATACCAGCGTGAACACCGGACGCGAGCGCGAACCGCTGATCAGCAGCGGACTTCCCACCCAGCTTGTCGATGTCGACCCCGAAGAGACACAGGAATGGCGCGAGTCCCTGGACGATGTCATTGACTCCGAGGGCGCCTACCGAGCCCGATACATCATGCTGAGCCTCCTGCAGCGGGCGCGGCAGCGAAACGTCGGCGTCCCCTCTCTGACGACGACCGACTACATCAACACCATTCCGCCGGAGCAGGAGCCCTGGTTCCCAGGCGACGAGTGGGTCGAGCGTCGGATCCGTGCCTACATCCGCTGGAACGCTGCGATCATGGTGCACCGCGCCCAGCGTCCGGGGGTCGGCGTCGGCGGGCACATCTCCACCTACGCGTCGAGCGCCTCCTTGTACGAGGTCGGCTTCAACCACTTCTTCCGGGGCGCCGACCATGCCGGTGGTGGCGACCAGATCTACTTCCAGGGCCACGCCTCCCCCGGCATCTACGCCCGCGCCTTCTTGGAAGGTCGACTTGACGAAGACCGGCTCGACGGCTTCCGGCAGGAACTCTCGCACCCGGCGGGCGGCCTGCCGTCGTACCCACACCCACGGCTCATGCCCGACTTCTGGCAGTTCCCCACCGTCTCCATGGGCCTGGGGCCGATCAACGCCATCTACCAGGCGCAGTTCAACAGGTACCTGCACAACCGCGGCATCAAGGACACGTCCGACCAGCATGTGTGGGCCTTTCTGGGCGACGGTGAGATGGACGAGGTCGAGTCGCTGGGGGCGATCGGCCTGGCGGCTCGCGAGGAGCTCGACAACCTGACCTTCGTCATCAACTGCAACCTGCAACGACTTGACGGTCCGGTCCGCGGAAACGGCAAGATCATCCAGGAGCTGGAGGCGTTCTTCCGCGGCGCAGGATGGAACGTCATCAAGGTGATCTGGGGACGAAGCTGGGACCCACTCCTTGCCCAGGACCCGGACGGTGCACTCGTCAACATCATGAACGCGACTCCGGACGGCGACTTCCAGACGTACAAGTCGGAGAACGGCGGTTTCATCCGCGACCACTTCTTCGGCCGCGACCCGCGAACGCGCAAGCTGGTCGAGGACTGGTCCGACGAAGAGATCTGGGCGCTGCAGCGAGGCGGTCATGACTACCGCAAGATGTACGCCGCCTACCGGTCGGCCATCGAGCACAAAGGTCAGCCGACCGTGGTCCTGGCCAAGACCATCAAGGGATGGACACTTGGTTCGCACTTCGAGGGCCGCAACTCCACCCACCAGATGAAGAAGCTGACGCTCGACGATCTCAAGGGCTTCCGCGACCGGCTCGCCATCCCCATCGACGACGCCGACATGGACCCCAAGCTTCCCCCGTACTACCGGCCCGAGAAGGACAGCGACATCACGCGCTACCTTCACGAGCGGCGCGAGGCGCTCGGCGGGTATCTGCCCGAGAGGCGATCGCAGAGTCGACCACTGGTGCTGCCTGGGGATGCCTCCTACGCAGTCTCAAAGCGCGGAGCCGGAAAGCAGCACGTCGCCACCACGATGGCGTTCGTCCGGCTCCTCAAGGATCTGCTGAAGGACCCGGAGGTGGGCCACCGCATCGTCCCGATCATTCCGGACGAAGCGCGCACGTTCGGCATGGACGCCATGTTCCCCGTGCAGAAGATCTACAACCCGCACGGCCAGACCTACGCCTCGGTCGACCGCGAGCTGATGCTCTCCTACAAGGAGGCCATCGACGGGCAGCTTCTGCACCAGGGAATCAACGAGGCCGGTTCGGTGTCGTCGTTCATCGCAGCCGGCACGTCGTACTCGACGCACGACGAGCCGATGATCCCCGTCTACATCTTCTACTCGATGTTCGGTTTCCAGCGCACCGCCGACTCGCTCTGGGCGGCCGGCGACCAGATGACCCGAGGATTCCTGGTCGGCGCGACGGCGGGCCGCACGACCCTCAACGGCGAGGGGCTGCAGCACGAAGACGGGCACTCCCATCTGATTGCTGCGACAAATCCCGCCGTCGTCTCGTACGACCCGGCCTTCGCCTTCGAGATCGGCCACATCATCCGCGACGGACTGCGACGCATGTACGGCGAGGACTCCGAGAACCTCTTCTACTACCTGACGATGTACAACGAGCCGATCGAACAACCCGCAGAACCCACCGACCTCGACGTCGACGGGCTGCTCCGGGGGCTCTACCGCTACCGGACCGCCACCGCTTGAGTCCGACGTCCGCGCCCAGCTACTCGCCAGCGGATCGGCGATGCCCGCGGCTCTGAAAGCGCAGCAACTGCTGGCTGACGACTGGGGCGTGTCAGCTGACGTCTGGTCGGTGACGTCGTGGGTCGAACTGCACCGAGACGGCCTTCGCATCGACGACGAGAACATGTTGGCCCCGGCGTCTGAGCCGCAGATCGCGTATCTGACGAATCGACTTTCGCAGGCCGACGGGCCAGTCGTCGCAGTGTCCGACTACCAACGGGCCGTGCAAGAGCTCATCCGCCCGTGGATTCCCGGCGACTACGTCACGCTCGGAACCGATGGATTCGGACTCTCGGACACGCGTGGTGCGCTGCGCCGGCACTTCCGCATCGACGCCGAGGCCATTACCGTGCGCACTCTGCAAGAGCTCGCCAGACGCGGTGAGGTCAAGAACGACACCGTTAAGGAAGCATTCGACCGCTATCAGATCAACGACCCCCGCGCGGCCGACCCGGGCGCGGGAATGGGCGACGCCTGAAGGAGATCATGTCCAAGCACCACTCCAACGATGACGACGGCACCGGCAGGCCGGCGAACCCGGAAGAGAGCATCTCCAAGCTGAACAAGAAGGTCTACGAGCGCGAGATCTACCGACTGCAGACCGAGCTCGGGCAGCTGCAGGAGTGGGTACGCTCGACCGGCCAGCGGGTCGTCATCGTCTTTGAGGGCCGCGACGCGGCAGGCAAGGGCGGAACGATCAAACGCATCACCCAGTACCTCAACCCGCGCGTCGCTCGCATCGTCGCGCTTCCCGCCCCCACCGAGCGCCAGCGCACCCAGTGGTACTTCCAGCGCTACATCGAGCACCTGCCGGCGGCCGGTGAGATCGTTCTCTTCGACCGGAGCTGGTACAACCGTGCCGGCGTCGAGCGGGTCATGGAGTTCTGCACCGACGACGAGTACCGACGGTTCTTGCACCAGGCGCCCATCTTCGAACGGATGCTGGTGGAGGAGGGCATCGCCCTGCGCAAGTACTGGTTCAGCGTAAGCCTCGACGAGCAGGAGCGCCGGTTCCGCTCGCGTCTGCACGATCCACTGCGTCGCTGGAAGCTCTCACCCATGGACGTCGAGTCGATCAAGAGGTGGGAGGACTACTCGCGCGCCAAGGACGAGATGTACGTCCACACCGACATCCCCGAGGCTCCGTGGTTCGTCGTCGAGGCAGACGACAAGCGCAGAGCCCGGATCAACACGATCGCCCACCTGTTGTCGACGCTGCCCTACGGCGAGGTCGAGCCGACGCCTGTCACCCTGCCCAAGCGCCCACCTTCGCAGGGGTACCAGCGCCCCGGCAAGGAGCACTTCAGCTACGTGCCCGACCACGCCGCGACGCTCGAATCCAAGTAGCCCACCCCATGCTCGTCGAGTGCTCACCTGGTTGCCGCAAGAGCCCCTCGAGTGCTCACCTGGTTACCACCGCGGCGTCCGAGTGCTCACTTGACTGTCAAGGAGCACCCGGTACGCCGACGTCACGCTCCGATGGTCGAGTTCATCTCCCAGACCAGAATCTCTGCGCCGCCATTGGCACGGACGCGCTGACCCTCGCTGTCGGTGACGCGCGCTGAATCACCCGCTTGGAGACGACCGAACCCCTCGAGGTCGGTGGACCCGCTGGCTACGTAGAGGTTCACGAAGGGGGCCTCCGGAAGCGCCACCTCCCTGGTGTCGCCCATCCGCGCGGAGTGCAGGGCAGCGTGCTTCTGGTGAATCGCGATCGCTCGGTCGTCAGCGTGCTTCGCCATGCCGGACGCCACAGTCACGAGGCCACCACCGGCAAGTTCGTCGCCGATGTCGAGCTGTTCATAGCCCGGCGTCGCTCCTCGCTCGTCGGGGAGCACCCACATCTGAACGAAGTGCACGTCGTCGGCGTGCTCGGGCTCACCGTTCAGCGTCCACGCGTCGTTCTTCTCCGAGTGCTGGATTCCGGTACCAGCGCTCATGCGCTGAGCAAGGCCCGGGTAGATCACGCCGGAGTGGCCGGTGGAGTCCTGATGCACCAGGGAGCCCTCAAGAACCCAGGTGACGATCTCCATGTCGCGATGAGGGTGGGTCTCAAACCCCGTACCGGCTCGTACTCGGTCGTCGTTGCTCACCAGCAGCAGCCCGAAGTGGGTGTTGTTCGGGTCGTAGTGGCGCCCGAACGAGAAGGTGTGACGTGAGTCGAGCCACCCCCAGTTGGTGGCGAACCGATCAGCTGCAGGTCTGACGTCGACGGAGGTCACCCGACGATTCTCCCCGAAGACGTACAGGCGCGCACTCGGCACCGTCTGGCCACAACCAGCTGAGCACTCGGCGGGATTGTGGGGGTTCGACAACCCTGGGCGGCTCCCCCGGTGGAGGGGCGTGGCCCATGACGCCTACTCTGCCGTCGTGCCATCTGCCAGGGCGAGCGACGCCACGTCACCAGGATCGAGCGCGGCTCCGGTGACCTCGCGAGCGAGGCCATGAGCCGCGTCGAGGCCACTTTGCCCTGGTTTCGCACGATGTCGGCCGAGGACCGCTCATGGATCACTCTGGTCGCCCAGGCCGGAATTGCAGCGTTCGTGGCCTGGAGTCGGCGTCCTGAGTCGGCTCGAGCCATTACCGCCGAGGTCTTCGGCTCAGCCCCTCGCGAGCTCGCCCGGGTGGTCACGCTGCAGCAGACCGTCGAGCTCGTGCGCACGACCATCGAGGTCGTCGAAGAGCACTCGGCGGAACTGGCCGAACCGGGCGACGAAGCCCCGTTGCGCGAGGCCGTGCTGGTCTTCGCCCGCGAGGTCGCCTTCGCCGCGGCCGAGGTCTACGCCCAGGCGGCCGAGGTGCGCGGCGCCTGGGACGCCCGCCTCGAGGCATTGCTGGCGGACGCGCTGATGCGCGGCGATGTCGGCGACGACGACTTGTCGCGTGCGTCTGCGTTGGGATGGTCCCGTGCCCCCCACGTCTTCGCGATCGCCGGCTCACCACCTGACGTCACCGCCGCCACGGTCGTGGACGCCCTGCGCCGCACCGCACGCCACGCCGGCCTCGACGTCATCTCTGGGGTCCACGGCCACGAACTGATCAGCATCGTGGGCGGCTCGCTCACCGACCCCACTGACCCGGTTGCCGCAGCCGCCCCGCTCGTGACGGAGTTCGGCGACGGTCCCGTTGTCGTGGGCCCGGTCGTCGACGACCTCACGGCAGCGGCACGCTCGGTCGCGGCGGCCAGAGCTGGCCTCCGCGCAGCTCCCGGTTGGCCGGACGCCCCCCACCCGGTGTCCGCTGACGCGCTGCTTCCCGAACGCGCACTGGACGGAGACCTGCATGCCCGCCAGGCACTGGTCGAGCAGATCTACCGTCCGCTCAGCGAAGCCGGAGGCGGGCTCCTCGAGACGTCGGCCGCCGTGCTGGAACAGTCGGCCTCGCTCGAGGCCGCCGCCCGAGCGCTCTTCGTGCACGCCAACACGGTGCGCTACCGGCTCCGGCGCATCGCTGAGGTGAGCGGGCTAGTGCCCACCGAACCGCGGGACGCATTCACCCTGCGGGTCGCTCTGGCGGTGGGACGACTCGACCAGCGCACGCCTCCGGGGTTGTAGGGTTCCTACAACTTCTCCCCGTGGGCTTCGTCCGCGCCGGTACCGGCGATCGACGTCCCGTACGCCAAGGTGGTCCTGTGCTCGTAATCGTCGCGCCCGGTCAAGGCGCCCAGTCACCCGGTTTCCTCTCTCCCTGGCTCGAGCTGCCCGGATTCGAGGAGCGCCTGCGCTGGCTGTCAGCCGTTGCCGACCTCGACCTGGTGCACTACGGCACCGAGGCCGACGCCGACACGATTCGCGACACCGCCATCGCCCAGCCGCTGATCGTCGGGTCGGGCCTGGTGTCCCTCCTCAGCCTCTTCCCCCACCCCTCGGACGCGTTCGGCAAGGTCGGGTGTCGGCGCCGGGCACTCCGTCGGCGAGATCACCGCGGCCGCAGCTGCCGGCGTCATGTCCGCCGAGCAGGCGATGGTGTTCGTCCGCGAGCGCGGCAAAGCCATGGCGGCAGCCTCCGCGGTCATCTCGACCGGGATGACAGCCGTGCTGGGCGGCGAGACCGACGTCGTCGTGCAGGGCATCGAGAAGCACGGCCTCACCGCGGCCAACATCAACGGAGCCGGCCAGATCGTCGCGGCCGGCACCTTGGACGAACTCGCTGCCTTCCAGGACGACCCACCCGAAGGCGCCCGGCTGCGGCCCCTGTCGGTGGCCGGCGCCTTTCACACCCAGCACATGGCCCCGGCTGTCAGCACACTGGGCGGCTACGCCCGCGCCATCTACACCCACGACGCACGCACCCGTCTGCTCTCCAACGCCGACGGCGGTGTGGTGCAGAGCGGACGCGACTACCTCAAGCGGCTCGTCCTGCAGGTCAGCAACCCTGTGCGGTGGGACCTCTGCATGCAGACCATGCTCGACCTAGGCGTCACCGCTCTCATCGAGGTGCCACCGGCCGGCACCCTCGCCGGCCTGGCCAAGCGCGCCATGCCCGGCATCGAGGTCGTCGCCCTGAAGACGCCGGACGACCTTCCGGCTGCCCGCGACCTCGTCGACCGACACGGCACTCCGAGCCCGCTCGACACCTCACCTTCGTGGCGCATGCTCGTCGCGCCGGCCAAGGGAATCTTCCACCGCAGCGACGCCGGCGTCGGCGACAACCTTGAGCCTGGCGCCCAGATCGGCCACGTCTCCACCAACCGCGACCAGCAGGTCGTGCTCGCTCCGCACGGCGGCACCATCGTCGAGTGGCTCGTCGAGGACGGCGACCCGATCGCTCCTGGCCAGCCGGTGGTGCGCCTGCACCCGCACGAGGGAGCGGAATGAGCGGCGCTCGCCTGGCCCCTCGACGCGGTGCTGAGTACGCCAGCATTCTGGGCGTCGGCGCCTACCGACCCTCGCGCGTCGTCACCAACGACGAGATCTGCGAGCACATCGACTCCTCCGACGAGTGGATTCGAGAGCGCTCCGGCATCATCACCCGGCACTTCGCCGCGGCCGACGAGAGCGTCGTCGACATGGCGGCAGCGGCGTCCGAGAAGGCGCTGGCTGCTGCGGGAATCAGTGCTGACCAGGTCGACGCCGTCATCGTGGGCACCGTCACCCACCTGTGGCAGACGCCGTCAGCGGCCGCCGAGCTGGCCTTCCGCCTCGGCGCGGGCACGCCGGCCGCCTTCGACATCAGTGCCGCCTGCGCCGGCTTCAGCTACGGGTTGGCGATCGCGCAAGACCTGATCAGGGGTGGCAGCGCCACCTGCGTCGTGGTGGTCGGCGTCGAGAAGCTCTCCGACCTCACCGACCCCACCGATCGCAGCACCGCGTTCATCTTCGGGGACGGAGCGGGGGCAGCGGTGGTCGGCGCCTCCGACACCCCCGGCATCGGTCCGGTGGTGTGGGGGTCGGACGGCGCCCAGACCGAGGCGATCATCCAGGACACGCCTTGGGACGTCTTGCGCGACGACCCCACCCACAAGTTTCCCTCGCTGCGCATGAGTGGACCGCAGGTGTTCCGCTGGGCGGTCTACGAGATGTCCAAGGTCGCCCAGGAGGCTCTCGACGCCGCCGGGATCAGCGCCTCCGACCTCGACGCCTTCATCCCCCACCAGGCGAACATGCGCATCACCGACGCCATGATCAAGCAGCTCGCCCTGCCGGATTCAGTCGTCGTCGCCCGGGACATCGCTGAAACGGGCAATACGTCGGCGGCATCCATCCCTCTCGCCATGGGCCGCATGCTCGAAGAGGGACAGATCAAGAGCGGCGACGTGGCACTGATGATCGGGTTTGGAGCCGGGTTGGTCTACTCCGCCCAGGTAGTCGTCGTGCCATAGTCATCTCGACCTCCCGCCCCGCGGGAACGCAGTAACCGAACAGTCCGATAGATCGAATAGCCAGAACAAGGAGTTCCCAATGGCGGACCAGCAGGAGATTCTCAGCGGACTCGCTGAGATCGTGAACGAGGTTGCCGGCGTGCCCGTCGACAGCGTTCAGATGGACAAGGCATTCACCGACGACCTCGACATCGACTCGTTGTCGATGGTCGAGGTGGTGGTGGCCGCCGAGGAGAAGTTCGGCGTCAAGATCCCCGACGACGACGTCAAGGATCTCCGCACCGTCGGTGACGCAGTCACCTACATCGGGCAGGCGGGTGCCTGACCGATGTCCACCACACCCAGGTCTGATGCGCAGACTGTCGTCATTACCGGCATCGGCGCGACAACGCCGGTGGGCGGCGACGTCGCGTCGACCTGGGATGCACTGCTTGCTGGTCGCTCCGGCGTCCGCTCCCTCACTGAGGAGTGGGCGTCGGAGCTGCCGGTGCAGTTCGCGGCGCGAGTGGCCGTCGATCCGGCTGACGTGCTCGACCGGGTCGAGGCACGCAGGCTCGACCGCACCCAGCAGCTGGCCCTGATCGCCGCCCGCGAGGCATGGGCGGACGCCGGAACTCCCGACGTCGACCCCGAGCGACTCGGCGTCAGCATCGCCACCGGTATCGGCGGCGCACTGACTCTTCTCGGTCAGTGGGACGTCTACCGCGAGTCGGGTCCACGGCGGGTCAGCCCGCACACGATCCCGATGCTGATGCCCAACGGGCCGGCAGCCGTTGTGGGCCTCGAGATCACCGCACGTGCCGGCGTCCACACCCCGGTATCGGCCTGCGCCTCAGGCGCAGAGGCGGTCGCCCAGGGGCTCACGATGATCCGCAACGGTCGCGCCGACATGGTCGTCGTCGGCGGCACCGAGGCATGCATCCACCCCTTGCCACTTGCTGCGTTCGCCGCCATGCGAGCGCTCTCCAAGCGCAACGACGACCCACCCGCGGCGTCCCGTCCCTGGGACACGGAGCGCGATGGGTTCGTCTTCGGCGAAGGCGCTGCCGTCCTCGTGATCGAGACCGCTGAGCACGCCAAGGCACGCGGGGCAAAGATCTACGGTGAGGTCGCCGGCGCAGGCATCACCGCCGACGGCCACCACATTGCCCAGCCCGACCCCGAGGGCAAGGGCGCCACGCGCGCCATGCGCGCCGCCATCGCCGACGCCGGAGCAACGGCGTCCGACGTCGTTCACATCAACGCCCACGGAACGAGCACCCCGCAGGGCGACGTGGCCGAGGCTCTCGCCATCCGCACCGCTCTCGGCGACGACGCCGCCAAGGTGGCTGTCACCTCGACGAAGTCGATGACCGGCCACCTGCTCGGTGCCGCTGGTGCCGTCGAGTCGCTCGCCTGCGTCATGGCTCTGAACGACCAGCTCATGCCGCCCACCATCAACCTCCACAACCTCGATCCCGAGGTGCAGCTCGACATCGTCAGCGGTCAGGCCCGCAAGATCGACGACGATCGGCTGCCTGGGGCCATCGCCCTGAACAACTCGTTCGGGTTCGGCGGCCACAACGTCGCACTCGCCTTCAGGAGCTACCCGTGACCGCTACCGAACAGCCGGCGCCTGTCGTCAAGAAGCCGAAGATCCCGCGCGAAGACGACCCGCGCAACCCCAACAAGCGACTCCGCGCCCTCTTCGACGCGGCACGTACGTCGCGCTCACCGCCGACGGCGACTCAGGCATGTTGGCCGGACACGGCCTGGTGCAGGGCACGCACGCCGTCGCGTTCGCCTCCGACGCCACCATCATGGGCGGGGCCATGGGGGCCGAGGGATGCAAGGTCATCATTGCCGCCTATGCGCGAGCACTGGCCGACGAGATCCCCATCATCGGGCTGTGGCACTCCGGCGGGGCCCGGCTGGCCGAAGGCGTCGTCTCGCTGCACGCCGTTGGCGAGGTCTTCAACATCATGACCAGGGCGTCCGGCCGAATTCCCCAGATCTCGGTCGTGCTCGGCGCAGCGGCTGGCGGCGCGGCCTACGGCCCAGCGCTCACCGACATCGTCATCCTCGGTCCGAACGGCCGGGTGTTTGTCACGGGGCCTGACGTCGTCCGCTCGGTGACCGGCGAAGACGTCAACATGGAGCGCCTCGGTGGAGCCGAGCCACATGCCCGGCGCAGCGGTGTCGTGCACATCGCCACTGAGACCGACGGCGAGGCACTCGACAAGGCGCGTTCGCTCACGCATCTCTTCGGCGCCCAGGGCGAGCTTGAGGCGTCCACCCCGGTCGTCGACGTCGACCTCGAAGAGCATCTGCCCGAGTCGGCAAAGCGCGCGTACGACGTCCACCCACTGGTCGAACACCTGCTTGACGAGGGCTCTGCCGTTGAGCTGCACGCCCGCTGGGCACCCAACATCGTCACGACCCTCGGTCGCCTTGGCGGACGCACAGTGGGCGTCATCGCCAACAACCCGCTCCGCCTCGGTGGTTGCCTCGACTCGCCGTCAGCTGAGAAGGCTGCTCGGTTCGTACGCATGTGTGACGCCTTCGGGGTCCCCCTCGTGGTTGTCGTCGACGTCCCCGGCTACCTGCCCGGTGTCGGGCAGGAGTGGGACGGCGTGGTTCGCCGCGGCGCCAAGCTGCTGCACGCGTTCGCCGAGGCCGTCGTCCCCCGCGTGACGGTCGTCACCCGCAAGGCGTACGGCGGCGCCTACATCGCCATGAACTCACGCGCCCTCGGCGCCACTCGAGTCTTCGCCTGGCCGGGGGCGACCGTGGCCGTCATGGGCTCGGTCGCAGCCGTGCGCATCTTGCACCGGCGGCGCCTGGCTGACCTGCCAGAAGAGATCCGCGCCGAGGTCGAGCAGGAGCTCGCCGATGAGCACGAGCTGCTGGCCGGCGGCATCGACAGGGCCAAGTCGCTCGGCGTCGTCGACGAGGTCATCCAGCCGTCGATGACCCGTTCGGCGTTGGCGGCAGCGATCGTGGCGGCGGCCCCCCTCCGTGGACGCCACGGCAACATCCCCCTGTAAACGCACACGTTTGGGAGACCTTCGGGTCACCATCGGTGCCCAGGGTTTCCCAAGTCTGTGCCTGTACCGCGCGAAGGCCTCCCCCGCGTCACCGCGGGAGAGGCCTCGTCGCAACCGGACAGGGAAGGGGGCGCGTCCGGTCACATGCCCCAGGTATCGATCGGCTAGATCACCTGGTGCAGCCAACGGACCGGAGCGCCGTCTCCAGCGTGCCGGAAGGTCTCGAGCTCGTCGTCCCAGGGACGACCGAGCAGATGGTCGAGGGTCTCGGACAGGTCCGCCCTGCCCGCCTCGGCGTCCAGCATCGCCAGCCGGACCCGGTCTTCCGGTACCAGGATGTCGCCGTGCAGGCCCATCACCGCATGGAATATGCCCAGCGACGGGGTGCACATGTAGCGCTCACCCTCGTATCCCGGTGACGCCTCTTCGGTGATCTCGTAGCGCACGCGGTCCCATCCGCGCATGGAGGAGGTCAGCGTGGCGGCCGTGCCGGGAGCCCCCTGCCACGAGAGCTCGGCACGGTAGCTGGCCGCCTGGGCCGGCTGCGGCGTCCACTCGAGACTGACTTGTTCGCCAAGCACACCGGCGATTGCCCATTCGACATGTGGGCACAGCGCAGCGGGCGCGGAGTGGATGAAGACCACCCCACGCGTCGTGGGTGACAGCGACATATCCGGCCTCCTTCACGAGGGTCGCCTTCCCCAGCTACCTCGCCGGCCGGACGCCGGATGCGCGTACTGCGCTGGGGGCATTGTGCCCGAGGGATGCCGGTGAAGCCACCATCGACCCCGGCGAGTCGGTCAAACCGTCGAAGGCGGGTCAGGAGACGACGACCCCCGCGATCCAGACCAGGACGATCGCCACCCCAGCCACCATCTGGACCACCGTGCCGAGCCCGTAGCCCTGCAGCGCCTCCCACGTGGTGTCCCAGGCCGTTCGAGGGTCCCGGAGCCTGATCAGCTCGGCGAGCCACAGCCCGGCAACACCACCGACCACGATCCCCACCAGCGGAATCATGATGAAACCCACCACGGCGCCGATGACCGCCAGCACCAGTGCCCACCAGGGCGCCCCGGCCCCCGTGGCCTTCCGCCCAGAGAGCGTCAGGGCCGCGACCATGCCCACCATCGCGAGGATCGTCACCACCCCGAACGTCGCCCAGCGCCACGCCCCACCCCCATCCAGCAGCGCCCACACGCCGACGGCTGCCCACATCAGCGCGAGTCCGGGAAGGACGGGCACCACCAGGCCGACAAGCCCCACGACCATGGCTACGGCAACGACAATCTCCAGCCACGGACTCATGGGCAGATCGTGTCATGACCGGGTCCGGATGTGCTCGAGGCGAATCCACAGCAGACTGGACACCATGCCCCCTCCCCCGAAGCCGCGCCGTGCGCTCGTCACAGGTGCCACTGGCTACATCGGCGGCCGACTGGTCCCTGAACTGTTGGAGGCCGGATTCACCGTCCGAGTGCTGGCCCGCTCTCCCGACCGGCTCCGTGATCGTCCCTGGGCAAGTGACATCGAAGTCGTCGCCGGGGATGCCACGCGGCCCGACGACGTCGCCGAGGCCATGCACGACGTGGACGTCGCCTACTACTTGCTGCACTCACTCGTCGAGGGCGAAGGGTTCGACGATCTCGAAGCCTCCATGGCGCAGGCCTTCGCCGATGCCGCAGTGACATCCGGCGTCTCGCGCATCGTCTACCTCGGCGGCCTCACTCCGTCGGAGAAGACTCAGGCGGGTAAGGCAACGCCACCTCTCTCCACGCACCTGGCCTCGCGACTTCGGGTCGGAGAGATCCTGCGCGCTTCCGGCGTCCCGACCGTTGAGCTGCGCGCCGCAGTGATCATCGGCTCGGGGTCTGCGTCGTTCGAGATGCTGCGATATCTCACCGAGCGACTCCCCGCGATGGTGACACCGAAGTGGGTGCACAACCGCATTCAGCCCATCGCGATTCGCGACGTACTGCGCTATCTGGTGGCCGCAGCCGACCTACCTGCTGACGTCAACCGCGCCTTCGACATCGGCGGGCCTGATGTGCTCACCTACGCCGACATGATGCGGCGCTACGCGCAGGTGGCCGAGCTGCGCCGCCGGATCATCGTGCCCATCCCCGTTCTCTCACCCACGTTGTCGAGCCACTGGGTGGGCTTGGTGACGCCTGTGCCGCGCACGATCGCCCGCCCGCTGGTGGCCTCTCTCAAACATGAGGTGATCTGTCGCGAGCACGACATCGCCCAGTACATCCCCGAACCCGAGTCGGGCCTGATCGGGTTCGATTGCGCCGTCGAACTCGCCCTGCGCCGCATCAAGGACGCCGACGTCGCCACTCGGTGGTCCAACGCATCCGTCCTGGGAGCGGCCAGTGATCCGCTGCCCAGTGACCCGGAATGGGCGGGTGGGTCGCTCTACACCGATGAACGCGAGCGTGAGACCACCGCATCCCCAGCCGCTCTCTGGGGCGTCATCGAGGGGGTCGGCGGAGAACGCGGCTGGTACTCGTTCCCGCTGGCTTGGGAGGTACGCGGGTGGATGGATCGAGCCGTGGGCGGCGTCGGGCTGCGCCGAGGACGCCGCGACCCCGACCGGCTGATGGTCGGAGAGGCATTGGACTTCTGGCGTGTCGAGGAACGCATCCCAGAACAGGTACTCAGGCTCCGCGCCGAGATGCGACTGCCCGGCCTGGCATGGCTCGAGATGAGCGTCGATACCGACCCCACCACCTACCGGCAACGGGCCATCTTTCACCCACGAGGACTGTGGGGGCACGCGTACTGGTGGATCGTCGCGCCCTTCCACGGCATCGTCTTCGGCTCGATGGTGCGCAACATCGTGCGTACCGCCGAAGACGTCGATGCTGGCGCAGTCGCCGACCGGACGTCAGGCGAGCGCTCTCAGAGCACCTCGTCCGCCCAGCCCCGATAGCCAGGAGCAAGCGGCGGCCACGGGAACTCCGCCTCCCATCGCCGTGCGAGGTCGAGCAACATGCCATCGCGCCATCGGGGCCCCGCGACCTGAAGACCGAACGGGATGCCGACATCGGTGATCCCAGCGGGCAATGACAACGTGGGGTGTCCGCTGATGTTTGTGTACGGAGTGTTGAATGCGTCCGGCGGGAGCATGCCTGGCTCGTCGCCCGCACTCATCCGGCCGTCAGCCAACCAGGCAGCCGCCGTATTCACTGGGCTCAGCAGGATGCCGTCGTCGCCCAACAACGCGTCCAGCGACCGCACCAGCAGATACCGACGGCGTCGCGCGGCGAGGTACTGGTCGACATCAATCCCCAGTCCCCACTCCATGAACCCGCGCGCCGCAGGGTGCATCTGCTCCAGCGCCTGCTCGACCCACTCGCGTCCGAACCGCGCCACATGCTCTGCGGTCGCGATCGTGAACCAGTCGTCGTCGACATCGACATCGCCGCACAGGTCACGCGCTGTGACTCGTTGCGGTTCCACACCGACCAGCGATCCCATCTGCTGCACGGCCACCTCGAACGGGGTCCGAACGTTGTCGGGCAGCGCGGTGTCCGCGGCGAAGCGATCCACGAAGAAGACCCTGCTCAGGGGTGAGGGATCGCCTATGGGGTCAAGCATCGCGGCAGGAAGGGAGCCCGGGTCGCCATCGACCCGCCCACTCATGACGCGCCACAGCAACGCGAGGTCGGACGCCGAAGTGGCGAAAGGGCCCTCGGTCGACATGTCTATCCAGTCAGGCGTCGGCCATCGTCCGACTGCCCCATGCGTCGGCTTGATCCCCACCAGGCCACAGAACGCCGCCGGAATACGGATCGAGCCGCCGCCGTCCGTGGCCGTGGCGATCGGCACCATCCCAGAAGCCACTGCCGCCGCACTGCCGCCGCTCGACCCACCTGGGGTGTACTCCACCCCCCACGGGTTGCCCGTCGTTCCGAAGACCAAGTTGTCGGTGTACCCCTCGGTCGCGAACTCGGGCAGATTCGTCTTTCCGACGATCACCGCACCGGCCTCGGCAAGCCGCCCCGGCACAGTTCCATGCACAGACGCCGGTGGCGCGTCGACGAAGAGCAGCGACCCCTGAGTGGTGACCATGCCAGCGACGTCTTCGAGGTCCTTGATGAGAACGGGAACGCCTGCGAGCGGCCCCGGGTCTCGTCCGGCCGCCACGGCGGCGTCCACCTGCGCGGCTACTCGCTCCGCCTCTTCGTCACACCGCGCGACGACGGCGTTGAGCGGGCCGTCGTGCTGGTCGATGCGGCTGTAGGCCTCTGCCACCAGCTCGGCGGCGCTGACGCGTCCGGAGCGAACGACATCGGCCAGACGTGCGATCTGCCCTGAGCTCATCCCGCCACGCTAGCGCGGACACCCATGAGCACACCGTCGTTCACTGGCCTGCCCTCGATATGACGCGACGGTCATATGTGAGCGCTAGGTACATCTGGGAGCCGATTCATGGGCCTCGGGTGTACGCAACTCTCACGTAGGCGTCTGGCGCCCGGGTCACCCGATCGGCGCGGCAATCCACAGGGCCGCAGAGTCGCTGCGCGATTGCCGTGGACGGTCGATCGTGTGGGCGTGCCCCTCTCTCCCGACGACGTCTGCAACCACGTGGTGCAGCAGCTGGCTGCCGTGGGGGGCGGTGCCTCGCGGGCAGTGCTCCATCGCTGGGGCGTGGATCGCGCAGCACTCAATCGCTTGCTGCGTCGAGGGATGGTTCACCGCCAGGGCCGTGGCTACTACGTTCTCCCATGGGCTGGCCACGACGATGATCGCTGGGGGCAAGAGCGCTCAGAGCACTTGCGGCGGGTGTCTGCCGCAGCCGACAGCGAGAAGGTCGCCGGGCTACGGTCCGCCGCCCTGGCGTGGGGCCTTCCCGTTTCTTCTGTGCCGCCACTCCCCGAGATCCTTCGTCCAGCCCACGCCGCCAGCCTCCAGGGCACGCGAGTGGTTCGTCGCCCGCCCGATCCGGAACACGTCGTCACCATCAACGCGGTGCACGTGACCTGTCTGGAACGAACAGCCGTCGATGTTGCTCTCGACCTCCCAACACCACAGGCGCTCATCACGGTGGACGCGGTACTTCGACGCGGCGCCGACCTCCGTCTGATGATGACGCTTCTGCGCTCGCTTGGTCCGGTCCATGGGTGTCGTCGCGCCCACCAGACCCTCACCTGGGCTGACGGGCACTCCGAGTCGCCGCTTGAATCATTCGGCCGCGGTCGGCTGCTGCTCCAGGGCATCCCGCAGCCGTTGAGCAACATCAGCCTGCGTATGGACGGCCAAGAGTTCCGCACCGACCACTGGTGGGGCGACCTCGGAATCTCCGGGGAAGCCGATGGGCGTGGTAAATACAACCTCCCCGTTTCGTCCCATGACACGTTGTGGGCTGAGAAACTCCGCCAGGAGTGGTTCGAGGATGCGCTTGGCCTCTCCGTCGTGCGCTACGTGGAGCGCGAGGTACGGCTTGCTCCCGATGCGGTGGCGGCACGGTGGGAGAGACGGGCCGCTCAGCGCCTGTCGATGCCCTGGATGCCACCCCCCGGCCTTGAAGTCTTTCAGCGGCCGATCTCCGGCACGAACGAGCCAATCCGGTGGCTGAGGCGGCCGTGAACGCAGCCAGGCTGGAGACGGCCGTGCGGACCCTCAGCGGCCTCAGCGCGCTAGGCGTCGACCGCCAGCGCGAGCCAGGCCTCCTCGGCAGCAAGCTTCTCGGCTGACACCTGCCGCAGCCGATCGTTGAGCTCTGCCACCTGGACGTGGTCTGTCGCGTGGTCAGACATCGCCCGGTGCAGCTCGTCCTCCTTCTCGCTCAGCTTCGCCACCACCCGCTCGAGCCGCGCCAGCTCCTTCTTGCTGGCCCGCTCGTCGGCGCTGCTTGACGTCGCCCGTACCGAGGCCTGCCTCTGAGCCGAACGATTGTCCTGCCGATCTGCCCGCAGGCCATGAATCAGCCGGAGGTACTGCTCCAAGCCACCGGGAAGATCCCGTACGTCACCGTCACCCATCAACCCGACAAAGCGGTCGCATGCTCGCTCCAAGAAGTATCGATCGTGCGAGATGACCAAGAGCGTTCCGGCGAACGAGTCGAGCAGGTCTTCCAGCGCCGTCAAGGTCTCGACGTCGAAGTCGTTCGTCGGTTCGTCCAAGACCAAGACGTTAGGTGCGCCCATCAGCAACCGCGTGAGCTGCAGCCGTCGCCGCTCGCCGCCGGAGAGGTCGCCAACAGGCGTCCACTGGGCGTCGCCACCGAACCCCAACCGTTCGCACAGCTGAGAGGCCGACAGCTCGCGGCCCTTGCCCAGCTCGACGCGCTGGGCAACCTCTTCAACGGCTTCGAGCACCCGCCACGTGGGATCGAGCTCTTCGAGGTGCTGCGAGAGGTAGGCCGCCTTCACGGTGACGCCGGAGACGACGCGTCCAGACGTCGGTGGCTGAAGGCCCAGGAGCAGACGCACCAGCGACGTCTTCCCGGCCCCATTCACTCCGATGACTCCGATGCGGTCGCCGGGGCCGACATCCCAGGTCACCCGGTCGAGGATCTGCCGGTCGCCGAACGCGAGCGAGACGTCGTGCGTCTCGAACACGGTCTTCCCCAAACGGGCGTTGGCGAATGCCAGTAGCTCGACCTCGTTGCGAGGCGGGGGTTCGCCAGAGATCAGCACATTGGCGGCATCGATCCGAAACTTGGGTTTGGAGGTCCGAGCTGGGGGTCCTCGGCGCAACCAGGCCAGCTCTTTCCGGATCAGGTTGTTGCGCCGCTGCTGCTCGACGGCGCTCTGGCGGTCACGTTCGGCCTTGGCGAGCACGTAGGCCGAGTAGCCGCCGTCGTACTCCTCCACACGGCCTTCCACGACCTCCCACATCCGGTCACTCACCTCGTCGAGGAACCACCGGTCGTGCGTCACGACCACGACGGACAGCATCGGCCGTCCGCGCAGGTGCCCCGCGAGCCAGTCCACGGCCTCGACGTCGAGATGGTTGGTGGGCTCGTCGAGAAGCAGCAGATCCAGTGGCTGCAGCAACAGCTGCGCAAGCTGGACGCGGCGCTGCTCGCCGCCCGAGAGCTCGGCGACAGGTCGATCGAGTCGAGCCTCGTCATAGCCCCCGAGGAGCTCCCGCAACACCTCCCGCGTCAGCGATTCCGACGCCCACTCATGGTCGTCGCGGTCCCCTACCACTGATGCCCGGACGGTTACCCCGGGCTGAAACACGCCCACCTGCTCAAGGACGCCGACCTGCAGACCGCCGGAGCGCGTCACGCGGCCGGAGTCGGGAGACTCACCGCCACCAAGCAGGCGTAGGAGCGTTGACTTGCCACCCCCGTTTCGTCCCACCACACCGATGCGTTCTCCAGCTGCCACACCCAGCGAGACACCGTCGAGCACAGGATCGCGGCCGAATGACTTGCGGACCGCCTCGGCATTGAGCAAGTTTCGGGGCGCCACGGTGCCAGGGTGTCAGAGCGACCGGGGCGCTAGGGAACCAGCCCGTGTGACACACGGTCGAAGAACGCGACGTGCTCTGCCCAGTCGGTCTCGTCATCAGCACGAGGGAGCGACGACATCTTGGCGATCACGACGTCAGCTGCGGGGTTCATCCACACGTACTGCCCATAGATGCCCACCCCGTAGAAGCATCCGTGGTTGTCGCCAGAGACCCAGAACTGATTGCGGTAGCTGCCCTGCGGGTGCACGTTTCGCATGCTCTCGGCTGCGGCGCCAACATCGCCACCCCGACGGACGTCGTCAATCCACCCAGACGGGGTCACAGCGACGCCGTCAGGCCCCTGTCCGCCATCGAGGAGCAGCCGGCCGAACCGGGCGAGATCACGCAAGGTCACACTGATCCCGCCGCTGGCCATGGGAAACCCGGCAGCGTCGACGGTCACCGTGGCATCCTGCTGCGCGCCGAGGAGGGACCAGAGATCGGCAGGCAGCAGCTCGGTGAACGGACGTCCCGACACCCGCTCGAGGATCCACGCCAACACCTCTGTGTTCGCCGAGCAGTAGTAGAACGTGTGGCCGTGCTCGCCCGACTTCTTCAAGGTGGCGAGAAAGGCGTAGGTGTTGTCAGGGTCGGTCGGAAGAGCTGTGCGCCACCGCCCGACCCGCTCGTGTGTCTGAGCGTCGGAGTGGGGGTCCGTGTACTCCTCGTCGTAGTGCACCGCCACCGTCATGTCGAGAACCTGCTGAACCGTGGCATCACCGTAGGCCGAGTCGGCCAGCTCCGGGAGGTAGCGGGCCACCGGTTCATCAACCGCGACCAGGCCGGCCTCGACGTACCGTCCGAAGACTGCGGCGCACATCGACTTCGACACCGACTGAAGAAGGTGTCGGGTGCTGGGCGTCATGCCGTTGAGGTAGCGCTCGACGAGAACGTCGTGACCTCGCAGCACGATGAGACCGTCGGTGAACGACTTGGACAGAAACTCATCGACCTGGAGCTCGACCGTCGACGTGGCATCGAGCAGCTCGAGGGTCGGCCCGGTGCCGCGCGAGATCTCGACGCTCGGAACCAGCTCGTCAACATGCTGGAACGACCATCGGTTGTCCGGACTCGCCTGCCAGTCGTGGAGTGTCATGCCAGCAACGCCTGCCACTCGGGTGCTGGCGTCAACCGCGAGCGGTCCCAGCTCGTCGAACCGCTCGACGGGTATCCGACGTTCTGGCCCCCACACATTCACCACGGCGATGGGACGCCGGCGTGCGTCGAGCACTGCAGCAGACACTCCGTTGGTGAGCGCGGCGTCCTCACCATGGCAGCGGGCGTAGCCGCACCGGCGCGCCTCAGCCAGCTCTGCGTCGAGGGCGGCCCGATCGACCGTCGTGCTCTGGGTGAAGCGCTCGAGCGTCGACGGCAGGGCGCCGTCTCGCTCCGCATCTGACAGCCACGCAAGAAAGATCTTGCCGCTCGACGTCGAGTGCAACGACACGCGTTCCTCCGTCCACGGCGCAAACGGTGCACCGATCGCCGAAATGTGGTCGATGTACCGAAGGCTTGCCGTCTTGACCAAGGCCAGGCTGACAGTCTCGCCGGTTGCCTCCGCCAGCTCCTCGAGCGCGGGCCGTACCCGGCGAACGACAGACGCCTCATCGGCAGCCGCACCGAGCCGAACGGCCCCGTAGCCGACGCGGTACCCACTCGATGACGGCGCGCGCTCGACCATGCCGTGCGCTTCCAGCGTGGCGAGCAAGCGCCATGCTGTGCTTCGGTTGATGCCGCAGGACTCGGCCAGCTCGGCAACGGTGGGCAGTGCCTCGCTCGCCGCGACGGCAGCGAGCAGCTCGAGCGCCCGGTCAACCGACTGCACGCGCTGGGCAGGCCCAGCGGGCCGCACCGTGGAAAGTCCGGCGTGATTCACGGCATCTCCTTGACAGCGGGGCTGGCACACTTCTAGCGTCGTCGCACGATAGTAGACCGATCGTTCACATCGTGCAACGCATCTGTCCACGCCCCTCGGAGGCCCCCGTGTCACTCCCCCTGCAGTCATCCGCCTTCATCACCTGTGCTCTCACGGGCTCAGGCGACTCCACCGGCGTCAGTGACAAGGTGCCCGTGACGCCCGAGCAGATCGCCGCCTCGGCGATCGAGGCCGCAGAGGCCGGTGCCGCTGTCGTTCACGTGCACGTCCGCGATCCCGAGACAGGCAAGGGCTCGCGGCGTCCCGAGCTCTTCCGCGAGACCGTCGAGCGGATTCGCGACTCGAAGGTCGATGTCGTCATCAACCTCACGACCGGCATGGGCGGCGACCTCGTCCTCGGCGGTGTCGACTCGCCTCTGCCACCGAACGAGGCCGGCACCGACATGGCGTCCGTCACCGACCGCCTGCTGCACGTGGCTGAGCTCAAGCCTGAGATCTGCACCCTCGACGCCGGAACCATGAACTTCGCCGCAGGCGGCGAGTACATCATGGTGAACACCCCAGGCATGGTGCGTGCCATGGCCAAGGGCATCCAGGAACTGGGCGTCAAGCCCGAGGTCGAGATCTTCGACACCGGCGACCTCGTGCTGCTGAACGAGCTGGTCAAAGAAGGCCTGATCGACGACCCGGCCATGATCCAGCTCTGCATGGGCATTCCGTACGGGGCCCCCAACGACGTGCTCACCCTGCAGTCGATGATCAACAACATGCCGGCCGGTTCGGTCTACTCGATGTTCTCGATCGGACGATTCCAGCTGCCCTACGCCGCGCTTGCCCCGCTCGTCGGTGCCAACGTGCGCGTGGGCCTGGAAGACAACGTCTACCTGTCCAAAGGCGTTCTCGCGAGCAACGGCGACCTCGTCGGTCGTGCCAGGACGCTGCTCGAGGCGATGAACGTCCGCGTCATGTCGCCAGCGGAGGTGCGTGACAAGCTCGGGCTGGTCAAGCATGGCTGAGCCGGGGACACACCACGACCACACCTGAGTCACTCGGCCTGGTCACCGCCGGGCTCCTGGGCGGCGGTGTCATCGGCGGCGGTTGGGCGGCACGCCTGCTCATCAACGGCGTCGACGTCCAGCTCTTCGACCCCGACCCCCAAGCAGAGCGCAAGGTCGACGAGATGCTCGCCAACGCGCGGCGCGCATGGTCTGCGCTCACTGACGCGCCATTGCCGGTCGAGGGGACGTTGACGCGTGCTGCGACCCCTCAGGACGCCGCTACCGGCGTGCAGTTCGTCCAAGAGAGCGCACCCGAGAACGAGCAGATCAAGCGCTCGCTGCTGGCTTCGGCGAGCGAGGCCGCCGACAAGCACGTCGTCTTCGGCAGCTCGACATCGGGCATCCTGCCGAGCCGGCTGCAGACCGACATGGTGCACCCGGAGCGACTCGTCGTCGGCCACCCCTTCAACCCGGTCTACCTTCTGCCCCTGGTCGAGGTCTGCCCCGGCACGGCCACCAGCGCTGACGCCGTCAGCCGTGCTGCCGACATCTACACCTCGCTCGGCATGAAGCCGCTCGTGCTGCAGCACGAGATCGACGGCTTCGTCGCCGACCGGTTGCTGGAAGCCCTCTGGCGCGAAGCCCTCTGGCTCGTCAACGACGGCGTGGCCACGGTCGAGCAGGTCGACGACGCGATCCGCTACGGAGCCGGACTGCGGTGGGCGTCCATGGGCACGATGTTGACCTACCGCATCGCCGGCGGCGAGGGCGGCATGCGCCACTTCATGAAGCAGTTCGGCCCGGCACTGCAGTGGCCCTGGAGCAAGCTGACCGACGTCCCTGAGCTCACCGACGAGCTGCTCGACCGCATCGAGGAGCAGTCCGACGCGCAGGCGGCCGGCGCCGACGTCCGCGAGCTCGAGCGACTGCGCGACGACTGCCTTGTGGGCGTCCTGCAGGGGCTACGCGGTCGCGACTACGCGGCCGGTGCCGTTCTCAAGACCTACGAGGCTGCGCTCCGTCAGCGGGAAGCGGATGCCTCGTCGTGAGCCTTCTCCATGCGCGCCAACAGCTCGGCGCGGTCGTCGGGGAACGGACTGACCTTGCCCGCTTCGGTGTCCACGTGGAGGTAGAGCGAGTCACCCGTAGCGACAGGGGTGTCTGCCACCAGCAACGTCGTGGCCACGCGGAGTCGTTTGGAGTCGGCCGACGACACCCAGGACTCCGCGCGAACCTCGTCGTCGCGACTCACCTCGTGCAAGAACTTCAGCGTGATCTCGACGGTGTACATGCTGCACCCGCTGGCGTCTCGATAGGCCGCACTGAGACCGAGGGCATCAAGAAACATCTCATTGGCGTCGGTCAGAACCTGGGCATAGGCCGCGTCGTTGAGGTGCCCGTTGTAGTCGATCGCAGACGGCGGGACACCACAGGCGAACTCGGTGTAGGGCACATTCACTACGGTGTCATCACTCACCCGCCGATCGTGCCATGGCTACCGGAGCCGGCGAAAGGACGACATGGCTGACGACCACACCGTTCCTCAGCGGGTCACGACACCCAACGAAGGTCGACTGCACACGGGCTGGGACCCGAACGCCCCGATCGACGCCCCTCTGAGGCTGCATGAGATCACTGTCTCTCCAGCCTGGTGCGACTACAACGGGCACATGAGCGAGTCGAGCTATCTCCTCGTCGTCGGCGACAACGCCGATGCGTTCTTCCGATACTTCGGCATCGATGAGGACTACCGGGCCAACGGCGGATCTCTCTACACCGCCGAGACGCATCTGCATCACCTGCGCGAGTGCGACGAAGGAGACCTGCTCACCTTCACGCTCCAGGTGCTCGGCGTCGACCGCAAGCGCGTCCATCTCGTTCACGAGGTGATCGACGCCAAGACGGGTCAGCCCGTCGCAACGGCTGAGCAGATGCTGCTGCACGTCGACATGGCGGCCGGCAAGGTGGCGCCGCTCCCCGATCACCTCTACGAGCGGCTCAAGGCGATCGAGTCAGCACATGCCGCACTGCCGGTCCCCGACTACGTTGGCCACGTCATGGGCCTTCCGCCCCACAAGCCCACCGACTGAAGGAGTGGTTCCCATGGACTTCGCCCTGACCGACGAGCAGCGAGCCATCGTCGACACCGTGCGCCAGTTCGTCGACCGCGAGCTCGTGCCGTACGAGGACGAGGTGGAAGAGCTCGACGACGTAACGCCCGAGCTGGCCGCGTCCATCCGCTCCAAGGCGCTCGCGGCCGGACTCTACGCACCCAACATGCCAGAAGAGGTCGGCGGCGCCGGGCTGGACGCCATCTCGCTGGCACTGGTCGAACGCGAGCTCGGACGCACCTCGTTCGCACTGCAGCACTTCGTGGGGCGCCCGAGTCGCATCCTGATGGGCTGCACCGGCGAGCAGATCGAGAAGTACCTCCTTCCCACGGTCCGTGGTGAGAAGCAGGAGTGCCTGGCGATTACCGAACCGGGCGCCGGGTCCGACGTGCGCGGCATGGCGACGACCGCCCGACGCGAGGGTGCCGACTGGGTCATCAACGGCACCAAGCACTTCATCAGTCATGCGGACATCTCTGACTTCATCATCTTGTTCGCCGCCACCGGTGAAGAAGACTCCCCGCGGGGGCCACGCAAGCTCATCTCGTCCTTCGTCGTCGACTCAGACCTTCCGGGTCTGACGATCACGAAGGGGTCGCCCAGTGTCTCGCACCGCGGCTACCACCACTGTGAACTGCACTTCGACAACGTGCACGCGCCGGCGTCCGCCCTGTTGGGCGAAGAGGGCCGCGGTTTCGACCTCATGGGCCAGTGGCTCGGCGCCACTCGGCTGGCCGTTGCCGCCAATGCGGTGGGCCGGTCGCAGCGCGTCCTCGAAGAGGCTTTGGCCTGGGCCGTCAGCCGTGAGCAGTTCGGGCAACCCATCGGGCGCTTCCAGGGTCTCAGCTTCCAGCTGGCAGACTCCGCTCTCGAGATCGAGGCGGCGCAGCTGCTGACCCTGCAGGCAGCCTCGCGCCTCGACGACGGCACCGTGTCCGACACGGATGTGGCCATGGCCAAGCTGATGGCTACCGAGACGCTTGGGCGAGTCACCGACCGCGCCGTACAGGTCTTCGGTGGCATGGGGTTGGTGCGCGAGTACAAGATCGAGCGCTGGTGGCGTGACGCCCGCGTCGAGCGCATCTGGGACGGCACGAGTGAGATTCAGCGCCACATCATTTCGCGCGCCCTGCTGCGTCCCTTGGAAGGTCAGACGCGATGACCGTCCACACCGAGGTGCGTGGTTCAACGCTTGTCGTCACGCTCGACGTCCCCAAGGCGAACGCGATCAACGTGGCAACGAGCATGGAGCTGTACGACGCGTTCGTCGAGCTCCGCGACAACCCGACTCTGCGCGTTGCCATCATCACTGGCGCCGGCGAGCGGTTCTTCAGTGCGGGTTGGGACCTCAAGGCGGCCGCCGAGGGTGAGGCCGTGGACGCCGAGCACAGTCCCGGTGGATTCGCCGGGCTCACGGAGTTCTTCGACGTCGGAAAGCCAGTGATCGCCGCCGTCAACGGGATGGCGATGGGCGGCGGCTTCGAGTTGGCGCTGGCGGCTGACCTGATCGTCGCGGCTGAGCACGCCAGCTTCGCACTCCCCGAAGTGACGATCGGTATCGTCGCCGATTCCGGCGGTCTGCTGCGCATTCCCGCCAGAGTGCCGCGCGCGATCGCCATGGAGTGGCTGCTCACCGGGCGACGCATCACAGCCGATGAGGCGCTGCGGTGGGGCCTGGTCAACCGTGTGGTCCCAGCTGCCGGTCTGCTGGACTCAGCCCTTGAGCTCGCGGCCTCGCTCGAGGCGTCGGCACCCCTGGCTGTCGCCGCCGTCCTGGAGCTCACGCGCGCCACCGAAGGCATGCGGGTTGACGACGGATTCAGCCTTCTCCGTGAGGCAGACCTTCCCGCCTACCGTGCGATGATCGCGTCCGACGATGCGCTTGAGGGCCCCCGTGCATTCGCCGAGAAGCGTTCCCCAGTCTGGACGGGCCACTGACCCCCACGAACCCCGAGTGCTCCGTCCAGGTACTCAGGTGTGCACTCAGCGCTATCTGTGGGGTCGCTGCCTACAGGTGGTAGGTCTCGGTGTGACCGTCCACGGCGATGGCTTGGCCACTGACCATCTTCGATGCCGGTGACCCCAGGAACACCGCCATGTCGGCGATCTCTTGCGGGTCGACAAACCGGGCGATCGACTGCGACACCGTGTACTCGGCCTCGACCACCGAGGCCTCAACGCCGCGGGCAGCAGCCTCTGCGGCTATCACTCGATCCATCCGATCGCCACGGACGGATCCAGGACAGATCGCGTTGACGCGAACGCCGTACCGGCCCAGCTCGACGGCGAGCGACTTGGTCAGTCCGATGACCGCCCACTTGGCCGCTGCATAGGGCGTCCGCCGGCCGTAGCCCAACAGTCCGGCTGTCGACGACATGTTGATGATCGACCCCGCACGCTGCTGCTTCATGACCGGAACAACCGTCTTGCAGGTGAGGAAATGGCTATCGAGGTCAATGGTGAGACACTCGCGCCAGGCGTCCAGCGAGATGTCCTCAACGTCGGCAGTCGGACCGGCGATGCCTGCATTGTTGACGAGAACATCAACGCCGCCGAGTTCATCGATCGCCGTCTGGCACCAGGTGGCGATGGCCCCTTCGTCCGACAGGTCGACGACCCGTCCTACAACGCTGGGCTCCCGGGTTCGAAGGGCGCGCAGCGCGTCCGGTGAGATGTCGCACGTCTGGACGCGGGCGCCTTCGCGCGCAAACGAGGTGGCAACGACTGCCCCGATGCCGCCACCACCGGCGGTGATCATGACTCGCAAGGGTTCGCTCATGCAAGCATTCTGGCGGTGAGCCGGCCCGGGCGTCGAAGAACTCGCCGTTGTTCCGCAGGATGAACCTACGCGGTGCCCATCCGATGCTCGCTCGCGACGCGCTCGCACGCATGCGTGTCGTCGAACCCGAACTCGTAGCTGCAGTCGTGGCAGACCGTCATCGCCATGGGCCCCAGGTGGACGACCTCGACCTCGTGAGGATGGCAGCAGTCGGCATGGTGCGCGTGGTCGCGCCGATGGACGGCGGTCAGCGTGGCCCGAATGATCGGGTCGGGACAGTTCGGTGTCACACTTCCCTATCGGCACACCACCCGGGATCGCTTGAGCCCGGATGCATCCAAATCAGAACCCCGGCCGGATATCTGGTCACGTCGAGCCCCGATCAAGGAGACCCATGAGCCTGCGCCGGTACAACCTGGTCGCCGCCTTCTTCCACGCCGCACAGGCCGCCCTGATCGTGGCCCTGGCGAATGGGTTCACCTTGCCCGTCACCGCCACCTACCTCGAAGGCCCGCCTGGCACGACCCCTAGCGATGCCGTGACCTTGTTCGAGACCCCGATCGGACTCGCAGTCGCCGGCTTCCTCGCCCTGTCGGCCGCCGCACATCTCATCATCGTCAGTCCGTGGGTCTACCCCTGGTACGAACGCAATCTGGCCCTGCAGCGGAACGAGGCGCGATGGGTCGAGTACGCGATCTCCTCGTCCATCATGATCGTGCTGATCGCACAGCTCACCGGAATCAGCGACATCACTGCGATCATCGCCATCTTCGGTGTGAACGCCGCCATGATCCTGTTCGGCTGGTTGCAGGAGCGCTACGAGAGCCCAGGCAGCGGAGGATGGCTTCCGTTCATCTTCGGGTGCATTGCCGGTGTCGTGCCGTGGCTGGCCATCACTGTCTACCTCATCGCTCCCGGTGCGACCTCGGACGCCGAACCACCGGTGTTCGTCTACGGAATCTTCGTATCGCTCTTCATCTTCTTCAACATCTTCGCGCTGAACCAGTGGCTGCAGTACAAGAAGGTGGGTCGCTGGTCTGACTACCTGGTCGGTGAGCGCGCATACGTGACGCTGAGTCTCGTGGCCAAGTCTGCCCTTGCCTGGCAGGTGTTCGCGGGGACGCTGGCATAGGCGACACCGCATACGGCCTACCGGCTGCCGGCGACGCGCAGTGCTTCGAGTTGTGCCTCGGTGCCGATAGCGATGATGGCGTCCCCTGGTCGGATCTCGCGCTCCGCATCAGGGTTGCTGACGAACGCCCCACCTGGGTCCCGGATTGCCAGGAGCAGTGCACCACCACCCTCACGCTGCCGAGCCTCCAGAATGGTGAGGCCGGCAATGGACGAACCGTCCGCCACCTCGAAGTCTTCCAGCCTGAACTCGATCTCGGCGTCGTGCATGGCCACATCGAGGAAGTCGACGACGTGCGGCTGCAAGGCGGACGCCGCGATCCGGTCGCCGCCCAGTCGTTGTGGGTTCACGACCCGATCTGCACCGGCACGTTCGAACTTGGCAACAGCCGCCTCGGTTCGCGACCTCGCGATGATCAGGAGCTGGTCGTTGAGGGCCCTCGCGCTCAAGGTCACGAACAGCGAGTCCGCGTCGCTCTCCAGGGTGGCGACCAGGCAGTAGGCACGCTGGATGCCGGCCCGCTCCAACGTCTCGTCGCTGGTGCTGTCACCTTCGACCGACGGGTAGGGGCAGTCCGCCAACCGTTCGGCGTTGCGCTCGACGACAACGACCTGCCGTCCCGATCGAGCCAGCTGATGGGCACTTGCCCGACCGACTCGGCCATACCCGCAGACGATGACATGGTCGGCTAGATCGTCGATGTGACGCTGCATGCGTCGGCCCTCCAACAGTGAGCTGACGTGACCATCCACGAACGCGGCCACCAGGAGTGTCAGGGTGTACAGAACGGTGCCGATGCCACCGAGCATGAGCACGATCGTGAAGAGCTTGCCAGCGGTATCGAGGTCGTACGGCTCATCGAACCCCACCGTCGTGACCACGAAGACCGTCGAATACGCGGCGTCCAGCCAGTTCAGTCCGAGCAGCCGGTACCCGACGGTTCCGAGGACAACGACCGCAACGACCGCAACGACCGTCCAGCGGAGCTGCCGTGCCAGGTCATAGCGCGAGCGGCCGGACCGGTAGACCAGGAGCCGCTTTGGAGGATCCACGGCGGCATTCTGCCGGGCGGTGACCCGCTTACCAAGGGCTCCCGTCACGTCGCACTCATCCCGTGCCGCCTGAGACCAGGCTGTAGAGCTCTTCTTCCTCCTGGGCGTTGTGCAAGCGCATGACGCCGTACAGGCCGTAGAGGAGCCTCCGCAGATCGACGACGTCGTCACCGTCAAGGGGGCCATCGGCCACCGCGTCCACCAGTCGTCGTATCCGACGCACCTGGTGCTCGATCTCTGCGTGCGTTCGGCTGAGCCCTGCCAGTACCTCCCGGCCGCCCATCGTCCTCGACATCAGTGGGAAGAGCTCGTCCTCCTCGGCAAGCTCGTGCGGCACCAAATCTGTCTCCAGCTCGACGAGTAGGCCGCGGACCGCCGCCAGGTCTTCTGGTCCTTCTCCAAGCGCATCGGCGACGCCGCGTACCCGTTCGACCGTCTGCGCCACGGTGAGGTGCTCAGCAAGATGGCGTCGCACCACTTCGGCGTCGGCGGCGGCCACCTGAGGGATCACCTGCGGCGGCGGGCGTAGCGCCGTCAGCGCGACGGCAATCGCCAAGACGTCGATGACCTCCTGGGACAGAGCCCCCACAGCAGGCGGAAGATACCCGGCGGCCGCGACCACCATGGCGACCGCCGACAGACCCATGCCGATGAGGACGCTCTGCCGGGCGATCCGCCTGGATCGACGGGCAATCGCCATCACCTCGGCCAGTCGGTCGACCCGATCGACGGTGAGCACCACGTCAGCGGTCTCGGACGAGGCAGTGCTGCCGTGCGCTGCCATTGCCACGCCAACCGATGCCGTCGCCAGGGCGGGTGCATCGTTGATGCCGTCGCCCACCATCACGGTGGCACCCAGACGGTTCTCCGCCATCACCACGTTGACCTTCTCGGCTGGGTCCGTCTCGGCGTGAACGGCGTCCACCCCCACCATCCGCCCGAGCGACTCGGCCGCCTCGGCCCGGTCGCCGGTGACAAGAACTACCCGGTGCAGTCCGGCAGTCCGCAGCGCGCGCAGCATGCGATGCGCATCGGGCCTGAGCGGGTCACTCAGCAGGAGAGCACACGCTGGGGACCCGTCCACGCCGACGAACACGGTCAGGGCTCCTTCAAGGCTCGCTCTGCGAGCTGCTCGTCTCAGCCACGGAGGGACCCCTGACGGACAGATCCAATCGAGCCGGCCCACTCGCACGGCTCGACCCTCGACGACCCCCTCGACGCCATAGCCGTGCAGCTCATTGACCTCGGTCGGCATGGACAGATGAATGCCCCGCTGTCGCGCATGGCTGACGATCGCACCCGCCAGCACGTGCGGAGACACCTGCTCAAGACTTGCGGTCAGGCGTAGGCAGTCATCTGGGTCGACGTCCTCAGCGACGACGTCGGTGACGACCGGGTGTCCTCGAGTCAGTGTCCCCGTCTTGTCGAAGAGCAGGATCTCTCCTTCGGCGAGCTGCTCCAGTGCAGCGCCGCCCTTGACCACGGCCCCGGCTCGCGCCGCCTGCGAGAGCCCGGACATGATGGCGATCGGCGCGGCCAACAACAGTGGGCACGGGGTTGCCACTACGAGCACGGCAACAGCCCGAACCGGATCACCGGACCACCACCAGGCTCCCGCGGCAAGCGCCAGAGTGATTGGCACGAAGACCGCAGCGAACCGGTCGGCGGTGCGCACGAAGGGCGCCGAGGACGCCTGCGCCTGCTCGACAAGACGGACGATCTGGCTGTACGTGGAGTCCGCGGCCAACGTGGTCGCGATCATCTCGACCTGTGGTCCCGCATTGACCACCCCCGATCGCACGTCGTCGCCGAACGAGCGTGCGACGGCCGTGGGCTCACCGGTCAGCGAGGACTCGTCGAACGAGCCCCCGGTTACCAGCCGGCCGTCGACGGGCACGACTTCACCCGAGGCGACCAGCAGTCGGTCGCCTCGCATCACTTCTTCCACCGCAACGGACTCGATGGCCTCTTCGCCTAACCGGCGGGCAGACTGGGGCGCCCGACTGACCAGTTGCGTGAGCTCACGCTCCGCCCTGGACTGTGCCCGAGCTTCCAGCAATCGGCCCGTCGTCAACATCAGGGTGATGATCGCCCCGGCCAAGGGTTCGTTCACGAGCAGTGTGCCCAGCAGCGCCAGCCACGCCACGACGTCTACCCCGACGTTGCCGGCGCGGATCTCGCGGACGAGCCATACCGAGGAGAGGCCGAGACCGAACGCGGTCGCCAGCCACCACACGTCTTCGGCGAGCTCGCCGTGCCCGAACACGACCGCCACGATGCCGAAGCCGAGCAGAGCCGCTGACACGACGAAGGAGCCGTGTTCGAGTCGCACCGCCCAGGGCTTCACCCTGTCAGCGTAGGTGGGTGGGCAGCTGTGCTGCTGGGGCCAAAGTCCTGGTCATACGATCTCCAGGGCCGCTCGACGGCCCGACTCGATGGCACCCTCGACGTAGCCGGTCCACATGGTGGCCGACTCAGACGAGGCCCAGTGGATGCGCCCTACCGGTTCACGTAGCGCCGATCCGCACGACACCCAGCCACCGGGCCGCATGACGCCGGAGTACCCACCCTCGATCCAGGGAACGGCACCCCAGTCCCGGTCCACGTAGGCGACGGGATCGGGAATGTCGGGTCCAAAGACGTGTTTGACGTGGTCGAGGAGAAGCTCGCGACGCCGGGTTTGGGCATCGACTCCGAGGGAAGCATCCCCGAACTCAACGGCGGCCTGCGCCGAAAGGAAGGTGGCCAGGACCCCTTCGCCGGTGTCAGGTTGACTGTTGTCGATCATGAAGGCGAACGGGCCACTGTCGTCTGTGACCAAACCAGACCAGCCGGCCTCGCGCCAGAACGGACGGCCGAACATCATCTGCATCTTGATGACCGAGCCCAGCGGCATCGCAGCTGGAAGCTGCGCATGCGCAGCCGGAAGCACCGGCGCGAAGGTGATCTCGCGCCACCTGGCCGGCGGAACGGCGACAACGACGTGAGAGGCCTCGAAGCGCTCGGTCGACGTACTTATCACGACGCAGTCAGGCTTCGACTCCTGCTCGATGCGGACCACGGGGTGGCCAAGACGCACTCGCGCGCCCAGCTCGTCGGCCAGGCGAACCGCCATCTGGTGCATGCCTCCGACGAGCCGCAGCTCTTGGGCACCGCCTTCAATCCCCAGGGCGGCCGCGAGCGAACCGCTGGTGCGTGCCGAGTGGAGAATGGTGAGGAGCGACATATCCTCCGCCCGGGTAGTCATCAGGCCCTCGAGCATCTGACGCAACAATGCGCGGACGCCGTCGTTGCCGATCTCGCTGGTGAGCCAGTCGTTCAGTGTCACGGTGTCGAGGCGGTCGGCCCCCGGCACTCGCCAAGGCTCCCCAGCAGGAAGATCTGCCGCCAGCACGTCCAGTTGTTCAACTGCAGCGGCAACCCCTGCCGTGTTCGCGTCTTGAGACGACTCGGTCACGACGCCGCCGACAACGCTCAGATCTACTCCCTCGTGCGGCGTCTGGAACGTATCCACTCCGAGCTCCGCCGCCAGCGCCAGAACACGGTCCTGTCCGGGTCCTGTCCACTGACCGCCGAGCTCGATCAACCGGTCCTGGTCATGATGGGTGTCCGTTCGGCCGCCCACCCGGCCGGAGGCCTCCAGTACCACCACGTCGCGACCGAGTGCCACCAGCTCACGTGCAGCAGACAGACCGGCGAATCCAGCGCCGACGACAACCACATCGAACTGCACGGAAGGATGCACCAGGTCAGCCGTCGCCGTTCATCACGCTCACGAGCAGTTCTTCCCACTGACCGAGTGACGTGTCGGGCAAGAAGAACTCGATCGCCCGGCGGCGACCGCCTTCACCGATCCGCTTGGCAAGAGCAGGATCCCCAAGCACCCGGTTGAGCGCCCGGCCGAACTCAGCCAGGTCGCGCGGCGACTGCACGAGCAAGCCGCTCTCTCCGTCGACGATCTGATCGGTGATGCCACCCACCGCTGAGGCCACCACAGGAGTTCCCTTGTACATCGCCTCGGTGACGGTCAGGCCGAAGCCCTCGGCCAGGCTCTTCTGGGCCACGACGGATGCGTGGCGCTGCAACGCGTTGACGATGACGGCGTTCTCTTCACCATCTGACATCGGTAGGCATACCAGCTGAACGCGGCTTCGCTGGTGGTGCCGCAAAGCCCGCCAGCAGTCCCAGGTCTCGTTGAGAACAACGGCGGCCTCCGGGTCATCAGCGACAGCCGTCACCACCGGTCCAGCCAGCACGAGATGGGCTTCGGTGTTGTCGAGCACGTGCTCGACGAAGCCAGTCATGGCCCCAGCCATGTCTTTCAACGGATCCCACCGGCTGACCTGCACGACCAGCGGCACATCGGCTGACGGCGGCGGCCCGGTCTGGACGATATCGGCGAAACGTTCGACGCGTCCTGGAGTGCCGTCCGAGCGCAGGAACGGTACCGGTCCGGACGAGGGATGATCGAGAATTCCAACGTAGGACAAGATCTCTCTGGCCTCGTCCGCGCTCATGTCTGCGTTCTTGGGCGCCAAGGGGTCGATGCTGGGGTGGATCACGTGCAAGCGGTCGGACGGAACCCAGGATGGGGCGTAGGAGGTCCTCGTGAAGACGTACGCGTCAACGTAGGGCTCGAGGTAGCGCCGCAGAAACGCCCAGGCGTCATCGGTCCACTCGTTGGAGCCATCGATACCCACATGGCATCGCCACACCACCGGGATGCCTCGCGACGCCAGGTACTCGGCGATGCCGGCGGTCTGCGGGTCATGCAGGATGACGATGTCGCCATCCACGACGATCGCCGAGAGCTCATCGACGTTTCGGCGCATCACATCCTCGTAGTGGGTCGCCTCATGATCACCAAGTTGTCCACCATCGCCGGGTTCTCCGTGCAGATGGTGATGGATGCGCTTGGTGATGGCGAAGAACTTCTCGTCGCCATCAATCACCAACCAGCGCGCATCGATATCGGCACCCCTGGCTAACGGAAGGAGCACCTGCAGCATCTCGGCCACTCCCCCACCTGCGGGCGTGGAGTTGATGTTGATGATGCTGCGACCGCGAAGTGCCGCGCGCATGGCCTCAGCACTGTGCGTGACGAGCCGCGCAACCCGCTCCGGGCCGATGATGGTCTGCAGATCTTCAGGGGCTCTCGGTGGCAGCCGCACTTCCTCCATCATCGGGCGCTACCCCTTGTCGGGTGCGTGGAACAGCTTGCGGTTGACGAACTCGTCGATGCCGTAGGGGCCCAACTCTCGTCCCACGCCGCTGCGCTTGGTGCCCCCAAATGGAAGCTCTGGGCCGCCGCCCTGAGGCTCGTTGATCCAGACCATTCCGGTATCGAGACGGTTGGCCACGTCAAGTGCCACGTCAGACGTCGGAGTGATAGACCGCGCCGCCAAGGCCGAACGGCGAGTCGTTGGCCACGCTGAGAGCCTCGTCGGCATCCTTGACCTTGTACACAACCGCGACAGGCCCGAAGAGCTCCTCGCGGTATGCGCGCATCTCGGGTGTGACATCGGTCAAGACCGTCGCCTCGACGAAGGCTCCTGGACCGTCTGGGCGCTTTCCACCCGTGTGCACGGTGGCGCCCTTGTCAACAGCGTCCTGCACCTGGGCCATGAGGCCGGCTGCGGCAGCCTCAGAGGAAAGCGGCCCGTAAGACGTCGTGGGATCGGATGGATCGCCCATCGTCAACTGCGACATCTCGGCGGCGAGCTGCTCGACGAAGTCGTTGTACAGCGGCTCGGCGACGATGAACCGCTTGGCCGCGTTGCAGGCCTGACCAGCGTTCTCCATGCGGGCGCCAGCGGCGTCCTTGACCACCTCGGGCAGACGGTCGGTGTCGAGGACGATGAAGGCGTCCGAACCACCGAGCTCGAGCACGACCTTCTTGAGGTTCTGGCCGGCGAGCGACGCAACGGCTGTTCCGGCCCGCTCGCTGCCGGTGACAGAGACACCACGCACCCGTGGGTCGGAGATGATGTCGGCGGCCTGCTCGTTGGTGGCAAAGACATTGATGTACGCGTCCGTAGCCAGCCCGGCCTCGCGGAAGATGCGTTCCATGGCCAGGGCCGACTGGGGACACTGCGGCGCGTGTTTGAGGAGAATCGTGTTGCCCACCATCAAGTTCGGCGCCGCAAAGCGGGCCACCTGGTAGTACGGGTAGTTCCAGGGCATGATCCCGAGCAGGGGACCGATGGGGGCTTTTCGAATGAACGCCTTGCCCCCTGAATCGGAGTCGAGTTCCTCGTCGGCCAGCAGTGTGGGCGCCTGGTCGGCGTAGTAGCGGTAGATGTCGACCGAATACTCGACCTCGTCTACCGCCTCGGCAGTCGTCTTGCCCATCTCGCGGGTGATCAGGCCGGCTAGTTCCTCGGCCCGCTCGACATGCAGGTCGGCCACCCGATGCATGAGTCTGGCGCGTTCGGCCAGCGGTGTGTCGCTCCAGACGGCGAAAGCGGCATCTGAGCGGTCGACCGCTGATGTGATCTCAGCGTCTGTCGCGGTGGGAAACTTCTTCTCGACCGTGCCGGTGGCCGGGTTGACCACCTGATACTCGACTGTCATCAACGCTCCTCAGCAAGAGACCGGCACACTTGCCGGGTCGACTCCGACGGTATCCGGTGGGCTCGGTGGAGCGGAAGCCACACCCGGGTACCGCTTCGCTCCTCGCACCAGCCAATGAGCTGGGCCAGCACATAGCCTTTCGGCTAGGCCGAGGTGTTGAGCCGTACTCACCGGCTATGGTCCCACGGTGGGCAACTCACCTTCTCTCACCTTTCTGGCCCGACTAGCCGTGCCGCTGCTGGTGCTGGGCTTCGGCGCCGGAGCAATCTCCGTTACCGCCTCGGCGGCCTCCCCTGGCAGCGGAGTCGAGCCGACCAGCAAGACCCAGACCGCGGTCCGTCCCGCCAAGGTCCACTGGACGAAGTGCGCCGGGTACGTCCCGAATCGGGCACGATGCGGTCATATCATGGTTACCGCCGACCCCGCGCGACCCGCGCTGGGTCTCCAGCGAGTGGGATTTGAGTTCTACAAACGCAAGCGGCCACAACGTCCATCGCTGGGCACCCTGGTCGGCAACGAGGGGGGGCCGGGCTATCCATCAACCGGCAGCCGAAGCTACTACCTTGGCCTCTTCCGCCCGATGTCAAACCGCCACGACATCCTCCTTGTCGATCAACGCGGCACAGGAACATCTGGTGTCCTTCGGTGCCCCGAGCTGCAGCGGGCGACGCTGCCGTGGGTTAAGGCCGTGACCGCATGCGGCGAACAGTTGGGCAAGCGATCGGCGATCTACTCCACGGCCTATGCCGCCGACGATCTTGCGGCGGTCCTGGACTCATTGAAGATGGACAAGATCGACCTCTATGGGGACTCATACGGCACGTTCTTCGCACAGACCTTCGCGCTACGGCATCGCGACCGAGTACGCACCCTGGTGCTCGACGCGTCATACCCCGTCTCCGGGCAGGACCCATGGTGGAGAGACACGAACCGGGCCATCCAGAACGCGCTGAACAACGTTTGTTCGCGTGACCCTGACTGCGCATCTATCGGTGGGTCGCCTGTCACCCGGCTGCGTCGGGTGGCGCAGTACGTGCACGATCGCCCGTTGAAGACGCGCGGGTACAACGCGGATGGCAAGAGAACGTCAGTCACGGTCAACGGAGTCAATCTGGCGCTGGTGACGGCATACGCAACGTATGGCACGAGCAACTACCGCGAGCTCGACGCCGCGGTGCGCGCTTTCAAGCACGGCTACGAAGACCCGCTCGTCCGCATGGTGGCCGAGAATGTGACTGACGACTTCAGCGGAGGGGCACCCTCGTACTACTCAGCGGGACAGTACGTCGCTGTGATCTGCAGCGACTACCCACAGCTGTGGGACACGTCTGTCGCACCCGGGAAGGCGAGGAAGCAGCAGTACCGCGACGCGGTGGCCGACGTGCAGACTAGCGATCCACAGGGCTTCGACCCGTTCCGGGCCGACGACTGGATCAAGAGCGGATGGACCGAACCCCGCACCTGCATCGGATGGCCCACGCCAAAGAACCAGATTCTTCCCGAGGAGCCCGGAACGACGTATCCATCGATGCCCACTCTCGTGTTGTCTGGTGATCTCGACTCAGTGACCTCTCCCGAAGGGGGCATCGACGTCGCGGGCCGCTTCCCGAATGCCACGTTCGTCTCGGTCCCGAACGTGGGCCACGTCGTTGCGCTCGGTGACCGCCAGGGCTGCGCGGCCGGGATCGTCCGGCGCTTCGTTCGGACGGGCGGCACCGTCGGTGACACCTCGTGTGTGTCTGACTACGTCCCCGTGCGGACCGTTCCTCGTTTCGCGCGCACCCAGGAGGGCCTGCAGCCAGCAACCCAGGGTCAGCACACGTCGTCGTCGCCAGCCGACCGTCGTGTGGTAGCTGCCGCTCTGTATGCGCCCGGTGATGCCATCACTCGATGGTGGAACAACTACAGCGGACATGGCGTCGGCCTTCGCGGAGGCACCTTTCGCTACAGCGGCCACGCCGGCGTCGTCACCTTCACGCTTCGGAATCTCGCCTTCGTGCGTGACGTGCGGGTGACCGGTGAAGTCCAGTGGGATCGGAACTCCGGGCGGGTGCAGGCAGACCTCGCTGTGGACGGCCCCGGTCGTCGCGACGGGAGGTTGGCTGCGCGATGGAACGACTGGCAGGACGACGCGCAGGCCAAAGTCTCGGGCCGAATCGGCAGACGCCCGGTGGAGCTCCGGACCGACGCCCCCTGACTCTGCACCACCGAACCTGACCCTGACGGGGCTCTCTTGGCCTGAGGAAGAGGTTCATGGAGGCCCAAATCGGTTCACCGTCTTCCTCGCACCGATGGGTGAGAGTCGCTTCTGCCTAGTACGGCGTCTCCGGACCCTGGACGATGGTCCGGTCCCCAACGGCTTCGGTCAGGTCGACGGTGACGGTGACCGATGGGTTTCCCTGGCAATCGAACGCGTTTCCACTCGGGGGAACCGCCCAGATCGTGACGGAGATCGTGGTTTCGTCGTATGCAACCGCCGGCAATGGATCTTCAGGCTCTGACCCGCTCGTGCACTCGATCCATGCCGCCGCGACTTCGATTTCCGTGTCTGATGCGGCTGGCTTTCGGCCGACAAGTTTCCACGCGACGGGCTTGCGCCCCTCGACATCGAACGTCGGAGTGGGTGAGGCATTGGCACTGTCGGCTGCCTCCCCGGAGTTGCCGCCACTGCAAGCAGCCAGGGCCATCAGCAGGCAGACTCCAGACAGCGCAATCCGTGTTTGCATGCTCGCTGGACCGCACGAATGGTGCTCCTGGTTCCTGACGCGACAGGGCTCGGCTCCCGGCTGAACCGTAGCGGGTTCGCCCCTTCCCAGGCACGGGTGGGCTCCATCTGCACATCCAGACTCGCCCTGTCGTCAAGACCCTCGACTAGCCCAATCGGGTGGTTCCGCCGCGCCCCCCTCATGACGACTGCCGGTAGCGCCGAGGGATGAACCAGGGAAGGGCGACGGCAAACCGTCGGCTGGCAAACGCAATCGTGGGGGTAGTGATGAACGAGTTCTGGGACGAGTTGGACCGTGGTCGACCAGTTCCGCAGGCACAGACTGAGCGTCGGCGTCGGATCGGAGCCGCCACAGCCTTGGCGGCCCTGGCGTTCGTCGGTATCGGGCTCTCCAGCGCCCTGTTCACCGACACCCAGACACTTGGTGCAAACGACATGACGACCGGAACAGTTCGTCTTGGCACGACACCTGGAACGGCAGCCATCTCAGCTGGAAACATGGCGCCCGGCGACAACGACTACGGGAATGTCCGAGTCGAGAACACAGGCTCACTGCGTCTCCGCTACGCCATGTCCGCCTCCGCGGACGATCCCGATGGAAAGGCGCTGGCCACGCAGCTCACGCTGCGGGCCTACAGCGGCGTGACCCCGGCCAACTGCGCGGCCGGAGACGTCTCGGCCGGGACTCTGGAGGGCGGTCCTGTGAACCTCGGAACGCCAACAAGCGTCTTTGGTGACAACACCCAGGGATCCCAGGGCGGCGATCGAGAGCTGAGTGCAACCTCCACCGAGAACCTGTGCATGCGGGTGTCTCTGCCTCTGGCGACCGGGAATGCCTTCCAGAACGCCACCACCAGCATCACTCTGACGTTCGATGCAGAGCAGACTGCGAACAACCCCTAAACATGCAGGCGCCGACACAGAGAACAGTCAAGCGGTGGGGCTTTCGGGCCCTGCTGCTTGCCTCTCTGACAGGCGCCGTGCTTGCGTACTGCGGGCCGCTGTACTTCCAGGCGAAGGGGCAGGCTCTCTTCGTCCTGACGGGGGGCAGCATGGGCGAGACCTACCCGGCCGGATCGGCCGTGATCGCCGAACCCGTCACCCCCGATCAGCTCAGGGTCGACCAGGTGATCACCTTCAAAGAGACGCTTGCAGGGAAGTACGTCACCCACCGAATCGTCGCGTTGAAGACCCTCGCCCGGACCGAGGAGAACGGAGAACCGGTCCTTGATGAGTCGGGGGAGCCGGTCACCGACCACTACGTGCAGACCCAGGGGGACGGAAATCTCACCCCCGACCCCAACCTCACACCGGTCCAGCAGGTCCGCTACCTCGTCATCGACGGGTATCCGGAAGTCGGCAACTGGCTCGTCTGGTCGCGCTCGCTCGCCGGCAAACTGCTGCTCTTCGCTCCGCCGTTCATCCTGTTGCTCATGGCCGAGATCTGGTCGTGGCGGCTCGCAGAAACCCGGCGCGTCGGGAGCTGGAATCCATTCGGAACACGAGGGCGCCGAGATGCCGCAGCCACCGTGGTCTAGACGCACGGGTCTCGCCCTGGGAGCCACACTGGCCGGGGCTCTGCTCGGAGCGCATGCATTTCCTACGAGCGCCGCTCAGCTGACGGATTCTCAGGTGGTGGCGGGCAACGTCGTTCAGACGAAGACGGCATGTGCGGGCGGGGCGAGCTACCCCGCAGTCACGCTGTCGAAGAACCCCAGCTTCTACTGGCGCATCAGCGAGGCAACGCCACCGGCCGTGACCACGGTCAACGACTCCAGCTCGAACAACGCCGATGGGACGTCCACAGGAACGGGGCGTACATTCGGCCCGACGAACGCCGGTCTCATACAGTGCGACACCACCTACTCCGTGCGGTTCCGGGGCCAGGCAGCCGACAACGGGTTCCTCGTACAGCCCACGGCAGTGCCGAACCCCGACACCTTCACGATCAGCGCCTGGGTACGTTCCAACTCCAACCGGGGCGGCTGGATCCTCGGCATGGGCTCTGCCAGGTGGGGCACCTCCGTGAACCGGGACAGGGTGCTCTACCTGCAACGGAACGGACGTCCGGCGTTCGCGGTGGGGATTGGCCCAAGGACAATTCTGCAGGGCACGACACCCATCAACGACAACACTCCGCACATGCTCGTCGGCACGGTGGGCCCGGGCGGAGCAGCACTCTATGTCGACGGCGCCAGGGTCGACTTCGACCCAACAGTGACCTCCGGAGCCACATACACCGGCAACGAAGCAGCAGACCCGAGTCCACCCGGAGTCCCGCCCACGCCCAATGGCTTCGGCTACTGGCGGGTCGGCTACGACTCAACTGCCGGTCTCGGTCCGTCAGTCCCCACTCGAAACCAGATCGCTGCCCGGGTTGATGAAATCGCCGTATGGCAGAACGACGCGCTCACGGCGAGTGAGGTAGCAGACCTCTTCTCGAGGGACCACTGGTGACCGTGCGCACCTCGTCAGCCTGAGCATTGATCCGCGCGACCATCTCGTCCACATCGGACGCCGGTACGGCCGGTGACCACAAGAACCCCTGCGCCAGGTCGCAGTCCAGATCCCGCAGCACCGCAGCGGTTTCGACGTCCTCCACACCCTCGGCGACCGTGGCCAACCCGAACTCGTGGGCCAGATCGATCACTGCGCGCGCCAGCACCACACTCCCCGGGTCCGTTGTGAGGGGAGTCACCAAGGACCGGTCGATCTTGAGGGTGCGGAGCGGGACCCGCCGAAGTTGTCCGATCGACGTGTTGCCGATTCCGAAATCATCGATGGCCAGCCGCACGCCGAGCTCCGTGAGCTCGGCCATTGCCTCCTGCGCTCGCCCAGCATCGGCCGGGATCGCGCTCTCGGTGATCTCGAGTTCGAGGCTGGCCGGGTTGACCCGGGCACTCTGAAGAAGGTGCCCCACCCTCTTCGCAAGGTCTCCCTCGTGCAGGTTGCGCGCGGACAAGTTGACTGCCAGGTCGAGCGGGTACGTCGCCCCCTCTCGTTCCCAGGTCGCCAGCTGCCTCACCGCGTACTCCAGGACCCAGTCGGTGAGCTCCTTGATCATGCCGGTCTGCTCCGCCAGAGGAACGAAGTCCCCGGGTGACACCGGCCCGTGATCGGGATGCCGCCAGCGGATCAAAGCCTCGAACCCCGCTACTCGGCCGGTGTGCAGGTTGATCTTTGGTTGGTAGCAGAGAGCCAGCTGATCCTCAGCAGAAAGGGCCTGCCGCAGGTCGCCGATCAGCGTGAGCCGCTGGGCACTGTGGTGATCCCCCTCGGACGTGTACACGACGAAGCCCAGCTTCGCCCGTTTGGCGGCATACATCGCCACATCGGCAAGCCGAAGGAGCTCCATCTCGTCGGAAGCATGCTCGGGGAGCAGCGCGACGCCGAGGCTCGCGTCAACTTGAAGACTCATGTCGCCCAGCGTGAACGACTCGGTGAAGACGGCGAGGATTCGGCCGGCCGAGGCGGCGGCCTCACCGACGCCGGCGACGGTAGGCATGAGGATCGCGAACTCGTCGCCTCCCAATCGGGCCACGGTGTCCGTCTCCCGGGCCACCGCTCGAACGCGAGTCGCCACCTCGATGAGGAGCTTGTCACCGAAATCGTGCCCGAGGGTGTCATTGACCTCCTTGAAACCATCCACATCGAGCAGAAGCAGCGCGACCGACTGTCCGGATCGGTTCGCTGCCACCACTGCTCGGTCGATTCGTTCCGACAGGAGACGTCGGTTCGGCAGGGAGGTCAGCGGGTCCAGGAGGGCAAGTCGAGCGTTCTCGGTGGCGTGGTGCCTCAAACGGCGGCTTGCGTTGGAGACCGTTCGGAAGAGCAGCAGCCAGAGAAGGCCCAGCCCCCCCACCACGAGCACAGCGACCAGGGTGATCGCGCGCTGAACTGTCTCCTCAGTCTGGGTGTAGTCGAGGACTACCTCGACGGCGCCAACCGCCTCATCCCCCTTGGGATCGGCGACCGGCAGGTAGACAGAGAGGTTGCGTGCTTCCGCACGCCCGTCCACGCCCAGTACCTCGACGACGGCCGGAGCAGGTTCTCCGGCAAGCGCCTCGTCGAGCCTCAATCCGTCAGGGAACCGTCCGCGCTCGGAGTCGGTCCCAAACACCAGTTGGCTGTCGACCGTCCACAGTCGAAGGGCGATCAACGCATCATCCGGAACGTCAGCAAGGGCCTGGATCTCAGATCGCTCCCGGGCACGAAGTTCCGCGCGTCCGGTCAAGTTGTCCACCGGTGCGACATCAACGACCCCAGCCGTCATGTATGCCCGGGCAGTGCGAATCGCCCCATCGAGGGCATACTCCCGCGCCTGGTTGCCGATGGCGAGAACGAGCAGTGTGCCAACTGCAGCCATGGCGAGCAGACTCACTGCCGCGAACGTCGCGGTCAAACCCCACCGGCGCATGCTGAGCCCCACAATCATGTGTCTGCCAGTACATCGACCCCCGAGCAGAGTTCTTGAGAGAGCAACCTGATCCAAGCGGCTCCGATCGTCTCTCCCCCTGGACAGCCGATTGGGGCGACTTCCGTCCTGGGCAGTGGGGAACGGGCGGTGTCCGGCATCATTGGCCGATGCCGACACTCCTGATCATTCAGCACACTCCGTCCCCAGCAGTACAAGAGATGCTCGAGGCAGTCTTGCGTGGGACGCAGCACCCTGAGCTGGGGCCCCTCACTGTCGAGGTGAGCGCGGCGTTGGCGTGTGGTGCGGCTGACGTGCTCGCGGCCGACGCGGTGATCCTCGGGACCCCGGCCAACATTGGGTACATGTCGGGGGCGCTCAAACACTGTCTGGATCAGATCTACTACCCATGCCTCGAAGTAACCGTCGGCAAGCCCTACGGCGTCTACGTGCACGGCAACGACGACACAGCAGGCGCGTTGCGCGCGATCCATAAGATCGTCGGTGGCATGGGATGGAAACAGGCCGCTGCCGATGTGTCCGTCACCGGCCCAGCGAGCCGCGAGGACCTTGCGGCATGCGAGGACCTCGGCACGCTCCTCAGCTTCGCGATTACCGGGTAGCGTGCCCGGCCATCTCCGTTCCTGCACCATGCGGGGACTGGCGGCTGCCAACTGACGGTACTTCGGTGCAGAACTCAGTAGCCGGGGAAGTACTGCAGGGCCTGCCGGCCGAAGGGACCGGGCAGGACAACCAGGGCCTGATCCGTCCAGACCGATCTCACGCCCCCTAGCCATTCGCCGGTAGGGCCAGGCGGCAGTGCACGCCAGCGGCCCGTGGTCGGGTTGTACGCAGCGCCCTCTGGGTGCTCAGAGTGCCGCAGGGCAGTGACGATGACCACCAACTCGCGGCCCGTCCAGGCGCCGGTCAGGTCCCAACTGTGAGTTCCGGGGATCGGCGCCTGCGGTAGCCCACTCCAGGTGTTGGTGATCGGGTCGTAGGCAGCGCCTTGGTCCTGGACGAAGCGCTCGCGGCCTTGGTTGCGGGTAGCCTCGCCGCCCCACACCAGCACGCGGTGTCCATCCCAAGCCCCCACGGCGCCCCACGCGCCGATAGGTGCAGCCGGCAGTAACCGCCAGTGGTCGGTGGCCGGCCGGTAGGCGTACCCGTCACGCAGCGACATGTCGTAGTCCGATCGCCCGTGGCGCACGATCATCGAGCCGCCCCACACAACCAGCTCCCGCCCGGTCCAGACAACCGTGGGTAGGCCGCGGTCCACACCGGGGATCGGGCGTCCCCGCGACCAGGTGTCTGTCGAGGGGTTGTACCGGAGCAGCGACTCGGCGTCGGCAAAGATCGCCTCCTTGCCGGTCCAGACCACCACCTGTGTGGGCACCGCCTGTGGCGCGCCGGCGATGCGGCGCCAGGTCCCCGTTTCGGGGTTCAACGCCATGCCGTTGCGCACCTCACGTGTCGTCCACGGACCGCCGGGGTTCGGTATCTCGCGACGGCCGCCCACCTGGATGAGCTCGGTGCCGGTCCAGACGAAGGCGGAGCCCACGCGCTCCCCCAGCGGGTACCGAGGAAGCGTCCGCCACGCACGTTTGGCCGGACCATAGGCGTAGATGAGGGGCCCGTCCATCGACTGGCAGCAGCCCTCGAGGGACGCGAGCACCTCTCGGCCGGTCCACACGTTGATCAGACCGAGCGAGGTCGGTGGGTCGGGAATACGGCGCCAGCCCTCAGCGTGTGGCGGTACCGAGGTGGACGGGGATGCGGTCGCTGTCACGGTCGTGGTCGAAGTGGGGCTCGGCGAGGACGCCGGCGAAGAGGACGTCGACGACCCGCCACACGCCGCCGCCACGACCAGGACGACAGTGGACGCAACAACCGAGAGGAGTCTGCGCATCCCACTCGCCTCCTGCCTTGACTGTGCTCCGCCGAAAGGGAAGACGCCAGAGGAGAAAGTCACCGAGCGGTCACGCACGACACCATCAGAGGCACTCGCAGCTAGCCGGGCCCTGGTCCATGAAGCACTTCCTCGACCAGGTCTGCTACGCGTGCCTCGAGGTCACTACTGCCCATCCGTGACGGCCTCTACGTCCACGGTAACGACGACACGAAGGGCGCACTGCTCGCGCTCGAGGTGGCTGGCTACAAAGCGGAGGCTACGCCGAGCGGGCGAGTGCGACCGCGACGCATGGAGAGGTCACCTCGCCAGTCGGCATGGAGGCATAAGCCGGTGTGACCTCCAGAGAACGGACAACACCGTCTGACTCAGCCTCCGCGAGGAACTCCGGAAACCCGGACTCCCACAGCGTCATCTTCACGGTCAGGATGATCAGCCCCTCGGGGCGCACGACGCGAAACAGCTCAGGCAGTCCCTCGGTCCCGACATGTCCGGTGGTGAAGACACCCGTACTGATCGCTGCCGCATACCTGGAGTCCTCGAAGCTGAGAGGCTCACCCAGGTAGGCGTGGTGGAACTCTCGGTAGGCGTTCTTGCTGCGAGCAACTTCCAGCATCCCCGGTGATGCGTCCAAGGCATCGACCACCGGATAGCCGACGATGCCCAGCAGCTCACCGATCAGCCCCGTACCCGCGCCAGCATCGAGGATCGGACTGGCCCCGACCGGGAGGTAGCGCGTCAGCAGGGCCAAGGCAACGACCGGGTGTCGGTAGCCGAAGTCGGCCATGTCTGAGTCGTACGAGCCGGCCCACTCGTCGTAGGCAGCCGCCAACTCGACGGGGTTGGTGGCTCCGTACACGGCGTCCAACTTCGACTCAGCCATGACACCTCCCGGGATCTTCGTGCTCACCCTTCCGCAACAACGGTCAGGGGGCAACAGGCTCCCGGGGCTCGACCAGCTCAGTCACTACCGCGTCATGGTGAACGACGGAGCTCGTCGTCGACGTCAGCCTCGGTGATGGGCTTGCGTCCGTAGACCTCCCAGACGTTCATCACCAGGCCGATACCCCAACCAGCGATCACCCACACGGGCCAGAAGAAGCCACCCCCGCTGAGTGCCCAGACGATGACCAAGAACGTGTTCACGACGACGTACGCCACAGCGTGCGTCTTCAAGTCTCGCTTGGCCTGCAGGCGTTTGCGAGCCAGTTCCCGGCGCTCGTCGGGCGTCGGCGTCCCGGCAGATTCTGATGTCTCAAGATTCGTCATGTCGACCTCCCACGGCACCATGCCCACGCCATGTGGTGGCCAGGCACGCGTGCCTACCCCTCTCACCATGGTTCCTGTCGGCCCTCGTCACCAGACCCGAAAGTCCCTGGACGTCAGCCGGATGCCGTGACGCTCGAATTCCGTGACATGTGTTCCACGAACCACCGGCTCGCTGCGTCAGCGACCACCTCGAGGGCTCCGGGCTCGGCGAACAGATGGGTGGCCCCGGGCACCACCAACAGTTCTGTTGGACACGTCAGCCTGGCCTGCGCCAGGCGGTTGAGCTCAAGGACCGTCGTGTCTGCTCCTCCGACGATGAGCAGCGTCGGAGCGACCACCTGAGGGAGGACGGCATCCGCGAGGTCGGGCCGGCCACCTCTCGAGACGACGGCCGATACCGCGGACCCCAGCTCGGCTGCAGCCGAGAGGGCTGCGGCCGCACCGGTGCTGGCGCCAAAGAACCCCACTCCCAGCGAACGGAGGTCTGGCTGCTCCCGAAGCCACGCGGTCAGGTGGACCAGCCGCTCGGTGAGGAGTTCAATGTCGAAGACCAGATTGCGATCGCCGTCCTCCGCCTCGGTGAGCAGATCCACCAGAGCGGTCGCCAGTCCGGCCTCGACCAGCCGCTGTGCCACAAAGCGGTTGCGCACACTGCGGTGACTGCTGCCGCTGCCGTGGGCAAACACCACGAGCCCGCGGGCACGGGGAGGAACGGAGACAACGCCCGCAAGATGCCCATGCGTCACCGGAATGGAGACCTCTCGAACTGTGGGGCTGGCTGCGGCTTCAGCCAGGCACCGCTTCACCTCATCGTCGGCCGTCGGCCGGAAGTCTCGATAGTGCGCCCCGACGGCAATGAATCCTCTCGGAGTCTCCAGGGCAATGCACTCGTCCGCGACGTCTTGGAAGGCCCCGGTCCACCCGACAGGCGCCACGGGAACGGCCAGAATCACGCGGCGCGCTCCGTGTTCGGTGGCAACGCGGCATGCTGCTCGAGCCGTCGCCCCCGTCGCGACACCGTCGTCCACGATCAGTGCCGTCCGATCGACGAGGGGCTCACGGGCGCGTACCGCCCGGTATTCCTTGGCGCGACGCTCAACCTGCAGCCATTCGGACGCGGAGATGCTCTCGACTTCCTCATCGGTGATCGATGCCTGACGCACCACATCGTCGTTCAGCACACGAACCCGATCCTCGCCGACCGCACCCATGGCGAGTTCGGCATGCCCAGGAACGCCGAGCTTGCGAACGACGATGACATCGAGCGGGGCTCCCAGCTCACGGGCCACCTCGGCGGCCACCGGAACCCCACCTCGCGGAAGCCCGAGCACCACGACGTCGCTGTCGAACCCACGGGTGCCCAGGAACTGCGCCAGGCGTCGGCCAGCATCAACACGGTCGGTGAACATCACACGCCTCCCGTCCCATCCTCCATCCGGGACGATCGGATGGGGAGGGTCGAGAGTCCCGCAAATGCCAACTGCCTAGAGGGTCAGAAGCATCTTTTCGCAGTGCGCAGCTCGCTGTGACGGTCAATGGGGATCGGTCCACTGTCGCCGTGCCAGGCAAGATCGCCGAAGTCTGCTCCCGCTTCGAGGTCATCGCCACAGCCGGCAGGGCACGAGGGCCGAGGCCCAGAATCGATCGGCTCCTGTGGCAGAGCAGCTCGATGCGATAGAAAGGCAGCAGCGATGACCGGGCGGACAGCCCAAACGGATTCGACGTACGAGGACTTCTTGACACTGCTCCGCGCATCGCATGCTCCGCCCGCTCGAACGCTGGTCGACATCTTCCAGGCGACGGTCGAGGAGTACCCGGACGACCCGGCCATCGACAATGGTGCGTCCGTCCTGACCTACCGTGAGTTCGCTGAGGCCGCCGACGAGGTTGCCGCCGCTCTCAACGGGCTCGGCATTGGACTCGGCGACCGCGTCGGCGTTCGGATCAGGTCCGGCACCGTCGATCTCTACGTCGCCATCATGGGAATCCTCGTGTCCGGCGGGTGCTACGTCCCGGTGGACGCCGACGATCCCGACGAGCGGGCTCGGACGGTCTTCGACGAGGCCGACGTCGCGGCGATCATCGGCAACGATTGGTGGTCACCACTCGTCGTGCACCCAGAGCCGAGGCGTCCGCCGCAACCCCCGAGCACGGACGATGACGCCTGGGTGATCTTCACCTCCGGATCGACCGGGACGCCCAAGGGCGTCGCGGTCTCTCATCGGTCAGCGGCGGGATTGGTCGACGCAGAGGCACGTCTCTACTTGCAGGAGCGGCCCGCTCGGAGTCGGCGACCGGGTGATGGCCGGTCTCTCGGTCGGCTTCGACGCCTCCTGCGAGGAGATGTGGCTCGCCTGGAGGTACGGCGCCTGCTTGGTCCCCGCACCTCGTTCGCTGGTCCGCAGCGGCATGGAGCTCGGCCCCTGGCTCGTGGCCAACGACATCACCGTGGTGTCGACCGTTCCCACGCTGCTGCTGCTCTGGCCGGCCGAGGCCCTCGCCGACGTACGCCTGCTCATCCTCGGCGGCGAGGCCTGCCCTCCCGAGATCGGCGCGCGTTTCGCCTCCGATCGACCGCGAGGTGTGGAACACCTACGGACCCACCGAGGCCACGGTCGTCTCGTGCGCCGCCAGGCTGACGGGCGAGCCACCGGTGCGCATCGGCCTGCCGCTGGACGGTTGGGACCTCGCGGTCGTCGATGAAGAGGGCGCAGCGTCGAGCCCCGGCGAGACCGGCGAACTCATCATCGGCGGTATCGGACTGGCCACGTTACCTGGACCCCGCGAAGGACGCCGAGAAGTACGCCGAGATGCCCTGCTGGGATGGTCACCGCGCTTACCGCAGCGGTGACCTGGTGCGGTACGACGAGGAGGGGTTGGTCTTCGTCGGGCGGGCCGACGACCAGGTCAAGCTGGGCGGGCCGCCGCATCGAGCTGGGCGAGATCGACAACGCTCTGCTCGATCTGCCCGGCGTTCTCGGGGCAGCGGCCGCGGTACGGACGCACCGCGTCGGGAAACCAGCTCCTGGTCGGCTACGTCGCCGTCGACAGCCGACTTCGACACTGAACGCGCGATGGAGCGACCTGCGAGAGAGCATGCCGGCAGCGATGGTGCCTCGTCTCGCCCACGTCGACGAGATCCCGACCAAGACGTCGGGAAAGGTCGACCGCGACGCGCTGCCGTGGCCCCTGCCCGGGCTCGAGTCCGCCGCACGCTAGGCCGTCCAGCTCGAGGGCACCGCTGGCTGGATCCAGGACCTCTGGATGGAGATCCTGGGGGCGACGATCACCGAGCCCCGAGCGACGACTTCTTCGACCTTGGCGGGGGCAGCCTGACGGCCGCCCAGTTCGTGGCCCGGCTGCGTGAACACTTTCCCGAGGTCACGGTCGCCGACATCTACGAGTCACCCGACAATCGGCAGCACTCGCGGCGAGCCTGGACGAGATGGCCGACCCAACGACCAGGACCAACCGACCCGTTCGTCCGGTGCCGCTGCAGGACCCAGCTCGGACAGGTCGTGCTCACGTCGGCCTCCGCACGCATCACGGGTCTGCGGTGGCTGACGTGGATCGCTGCCGGCAACAACCTGTTTCACGCGCTGTTCGGGGTCACCTGGCTTCCCGAGCTGTCCTGGTGGTGGGTCGTCGCTGGGTGGTTGCTGCTGATCTCTCCGCCCGGCCGCATCCTGCTCACCGCAGCCGGCGCGCGCGCCTGCTGCGCGGGGTTGCGCCCGGCGAGCTACCCCAGGGGCGGCAGCGTGCACCTGCGCGTCTGGCTTGCTGAGCGTCTCGCCGACGAGATGGGGGCGGCCAACCTCTCCGGCGCACCCTGGATGCGACAGTACGCACGCGCGCTCGGCGTGCGGGTCGGCGACCATGTCGACCTTCACTCGATTCCACCGGTCACCGGGCTGCTCACCCTCGACTTGGGTGCTCCATCGAACCCGAGGTCGATCTGAGCGGCCACTGGATCGACGGCGAGGTCCTCCACGTGGGCGGGATGGCGGTGGGCGCCGATGCTCGGGTAGGTGCTCGAGGCATGCTGCTTCCGGGGGCGTCGATCGGCGCTGGGGCGGAGATCGCACCTGGGTCTGCCGTGTTCGGTGAGGTTCCCGCCGGCGAGGCCTGGTCCGGCGCGCCGGCCCAGCCGGTCGGAACGGCGCGTGGCCCCTGGGAAGACGACGCCCCCGAGCAACCGGCCGATCTGGGTGCTGGGTTACGCGCGGTGGCTGTGCTGATCTCGATCTTCCCCATCGTCGCCGTCGTGGCAGGCGCGGGCGATCGCGGCGCCCGCCGTCCGCTCAGCGTCCTCGCTGCAGGACGCCGCACCGAGGGCGCTGCGTCTACCTCCCACTCGGCGTGGTGGTGGCCATGCTCGTACTGGCACTGCTCGTCTGGGCTGCTGGTGCGGCTCCTCTCCCTTGGCCTAGAGGGCGGGCATCACCCGGTGCACGCCTGCGGGCGTGGCAGGCCTGGTCGATCCTGCGCGTGCTCGACGAGGCACGCACGTGGCTGTTCCCGCTCTACTCCAGCACGCTCACGCCCTCCTGGCTGCGCGCACTCGGGGCACGACGTGGGATCAAACGTCGAGGCATCCACGGTGCTGCTGATCCCGACCCTCACCACGATGCAGCGACGGCGCCTTCCTCGCCGACGACACGCTGCTCGGCGGGTACGAACTCAGCGGCGGCTGGCTGAGGATCGAGCGTGTCAAGGTCGGCAAACACGCGTTCGTCGGCAACTCCGGGATGACCGCTCCCGGCCGCAAGGTTCCCAAGCGCGGACTTGGTCGCCGTGCTCTCGGCCGCGCCCCGACGCAAGCACGCCAAGCGCGGCACGTCATGGATTGGCAGCCCACCGACGAAGCTGCCGACGTGAGTCAGACATCGGTCGACGACAGCCGCACCTACGACCCGCCGACCCGGCTCAGATGGGCCGCGCAGGCGTCGAGCTGCTGCGACTGGTCCCGGTGATCCTCTACGCCGCGATCGGCCTCGGTGTCGTCGTCGCCTTCGATCTGGCTCGCGACCGAAGCTGCGGGATGGCCACTGCGGCGCTGCTGTCCGGTGTCGTGTTGATCGTCGCGGGGCCGTTCGCTGCGGGGGTCACCACCGCAGCGAAGTGGCTGCTCGTCGGGCGGCTGAGGGTGTCCGACCACCCGCTGTGGAGTCCGTTCGTGTGGCTCAACGAGCTCGCGGACACATTCGTCGAGGTGATGGCCGCGCCATGGTTCGCCCGACCCACCACCGGAACTCCGGTGCTGAACCTCTGGCTGCGTTCGATGGGGGCCAAGATCGGCAAGGGTGTGTGGTGCGAGACCTACTGGCTCCCGGAGGCAGACCTCATCGACCTCCGCGACGGCGCGACGGTCAACCAGGGGTGCGTTGTGCAGACTCACCTGTTCCACGACCGGATGCTCAGCATGGACAGCGTGACGCTGCGCGCCGGCTCCACGCTCGGTCCGAACAGCGTGATCCTGCCCGCGGCGGTGCTGGGCGGCACGCTACGGTCGGCCCGGTGTCGTTGGTGATGCGAGGCGAGATCGTGCCCGACAAGACCCGGTGGATCGGCAACCCCATCGGCCCTTGGATCGAGGACGAGACGGCGGGTGAGACACCGTGAGCGCGGGCCTCGAAGAGAGCAGCCGACGACTACTTCCCGCATCAGGGGGGACTCGACGTACGACGTACGCAGCTACGACCTGACGCCTTGACTACACGCTCGAGTCGAACCAGCTAGCGGGCAGGGCCGTCATCGAAGCCGTGGCGCTCACCGATCTCGACGCGGTGTCACTCGACCTGCCGTGGACTGAGCGTCGCGCAAGGTCGGCCTCGACGCGGTGCCGGTTGCCGATTCTGGCGCAAGCCACGGCAAGCTGCATCATCCGCACCAAGGAGGTCGATCGAGCAGGCGAGCTGTTCCGGGTGACGATCCGCTACGGCGGCCGACCGAGGCCGGTTCCGACGGGCGACGACGAGATGGGCTGGGAGGAGCTCGACCGACGGGGTCATCGTCGCTGGCCAGACCAACGGGGCGCCGTCGTGGTTCCCGTGCAACGACCGACCCTCCAACAAGGCGACGTACCGGATCGCGGTCACCGCACCGATCGGCCTACCACGTGGTGCCAACGGCTCGCTCGCCAGTCGGCACCGCGGGGCCAGCACCACCACCTGGGTCTACGAACAGCACGAGCCGATGGCCACCTACCTCGCCACGGTCCAGATCGGGCCGCTACGTGACGCGAGCCGGTGCCCAACTCTCCGGTCCCGATGACCGCTGTCCTGCCCGCCGCGCCTGCTCGGCCGCTACGACATCAGCGTTTGGCCGGCAGCCCGAGATGCTGGACTTCTTCGTCCGCACGTTCGGGCCGTACCCCTTTGCCTGCCTACACCGTGGTCATCACCGAGGACGAGCTCGACATCCCCCTCGAGGCGCAAGGGCTCTCGCCGTGTTCGGCTCGAACTTCTTACCGACGACTGGGACTCGGTGAGGTTGGTCGCGCATGAGCTGTGCACATCAGTGGTTCGGCAACAGCTTGACGCTGGCGGCCTGGCGCGACATCTGGCTGCACGAGGGGTTCGCCTGCTACTGCGAGTGGCTCTGGTCGGAGGAGTCCGGGGACCGTTCAGCGCACGAGCGTGCAACAGAGCCACTGGAACAGGCTGGCGGAGGGCGAGCGAGCATTCCGTGCTCTGCAGATCCAGGGCCGGGAGCCATGTTCGACGACTGGGTCTACAAGCGCGGAGCCCTGTTGCTGCACTCGCTGCGACTGACGATCGGCGACGACACCTTCTTCCCGCTCCTGCGAGAGTGGGTTGCGCGTAATGCACATGGATCTGTCAGCACCGGCATGTTCATCGACCTGGCCGAAGAGGTGTCTGGGCATGATCTCGGTGAGCTGTTCATGCGCTGGCTGTTTAGGGTCGAGCTGCCGGATCTACCCGTCTGACCTCGACGTCAGGTCGGTCAGGAGATAGCACCGTCACTGAGGCGACGTACGCACTCGTGATGACCACGTCCGACATCCACACCGGTTCCGAAGGTGGGTCATCGGCGGACCACTCGACGAGACTCGGTGTCTCGTCCGCGCTGGTGAGGAGTATGAGCCGCGGGTCAACGGCGAGTCCGTGCCCCGTGGCCTTGAGCAAGGACTCCTTGCGGACCCAGTTGATGGATCTGCTGCGGGCGTCTCGTCCATCCTCCTGCTCATGGGCCACAACCGAGTCGAAGCCAGGAAATGACGCCGCGTCGTAGCGCTCGACATCCACGCCGGCTGGACCCGCCTCGGTGATCGCGACGACAGTCAGGTCCTTGGCGTAGCGAATGCTCACGTGCGGTGTTGTCATCCCGGGAACCGATGCGAGCACCGGCCTCCCATGGGTAGTGCTTCCGCACGACCTGCAATGGTTGATCACCTGTGCGTCACGGTGGGGCAACCCGAGGTCCGACAGACCTTCAAAGCAAATCAGGCGACGGGCCAGTTGCCGGTCTGCCCCGACACACCAGAGAACACGTACTGGCATCGCGCGAGCAGGTTCCGAGGAGCGGGGAGGAAGGCGGCTGCGCGACACTCATCGATACAACCAGTTTCAGCGTGTGCGCGCACGAACCAGGTCAAGATGGTGGGGCTGTGGACCTTCGGTTGATGGGTGACAGTTCTATGTCGGTTGATTGGTTCCACTCGCTTGTAGGGTCTCGCGGCCGCCGGGGATCGACGCCCGCTTCTTTCGGACTGGTCCAGTGCTGCTCCGTTTCTCGGTTCGAAGCAGGTTGTCGTCGTCGTAGAACTGCAGGACCTGGTCGGTGACCCACACATCGATGTTCCGTCCAGCGGCCGCGATCCCCAGGCATACCTGTTGCCAGTTCACCGTGACAACGCCGACCCCAGACGCCCGCCGCGCCACCCAGTCACCGTCGTTTCGTCCTGGGTCCGGCCTCGTCGAGGGTGCTGCTCGTCGGATCGGTGAAACTTCAGCTGCTTTCTGCAAGAACCTCGAGGCCGGGGTGAGCATCCCTAACGCCTGATGGGGCCGTTGATGGTTGTACTGGTCCACCCAGGCGTCCAGCTCTGCCTGCGCGGCGCCAAGGTCAGCGAATACCCGGTCGGTGCGGAACTCGGTCCGGATCGCGCGGTGGAACCGCTCCACCTTCCCCGTCGTAGTCGGCGAACGGGGCTGGGTCAACAGATGCTCGACACCGTTCTCCCGCAGCACCCGGTCGAACAGCACCTCCACCGGCGGCCTGTTGAACCGCCCGGTGAACACCTTCCCGTTATCGGTCAACACCTGCCCCGGAACCCCATACGTCGCCAACGCCAACGCCAGACCGTCACACACCCGCTGGGACGACTCCCGCACCATCAAGAACGCTGACACGCAGAACCGGGAATGATCATCAACACCGGTCAGCGCCTTGACCCGCCGCCCATCAGCGAGGACGAACCCGCCGACCACATCCATCTGCCACAACTCCATCGGTGAGCCCCGCTCCCACCGCTTCCACTTCTTCTCCCGCGGCCGCCGCGCATCAGGATCAACCAGCCCCAACCGGGACAGGGCCCGATACACCCCGGACTCACTCGGAACCGGCTCCACCCCCGCCTTGGCCAGCTCGAACACCAACCGCCGCGGCCCCCACGACGGATGAGCCCGCCGCAACGGCGCGATCATCACCTCCACATCCGCAGACATCTGATGCGGCACGACCGAGGCCGATGCGACCGATCCCCCAACTCCTCGATCCCACCAGCCTCGTACTTCCGCAGCCAGGCGTGCACCGTCTTCCGCGCAACCCCGAACCGGGCCGCCACATCAGTCACGGTCTCACCATCGGCAAGAACCGCCCGAACCGCCTCATACCTCTGCTCAGCCACACTGATCTCCCTCATCCAGGGAGTGTCACCAATCAACCGAAACAGCTGTAACCCATCAACCGAAACACTGTCCGGGATCAGCCGAAGGCCAAACGTCACCTATCAGCCGGAGTAATACATCGCATGGTGGGGCGGGTAGGGATCGAGCCCACGAGAACGTCGCAGTTCGCGCCTGCGCGGTGTTTGCCGACGGAGACTTGTTGCCAAGCCACGCAGACCACACCGTTGGAGGCGACCCGGCGGGCGACCCACTGCTCACCGGACCGGTCTTGAGTCAACGCCGTCGTCCTCGGGCCATCGATCAGGGCCGGTGCCCGGCCGGAATAGGTGGTAGTGAACCGTTCAGCGGGAACGGCCATCTGCAGCGACTGGTGTGGCCGCTGGGGGTTGTAGTAGTCGACCCACTCATCGAGGGCTTGCTGGGCGGTCTTCAGCGAGGTGAACACCTGCCGGGTGTCGAACTCCGCACGCAAGCGTCCGGTGGAACCGCTCGATCTTGCCCGTCGTGGTCGGGGACCGGGGCGCGGTCAGCAGGTGGTCGATGCCGTTCTCCCGGCAGATCCGGTCGAACAGCACCTCGACCTTGACGGCTGCCCGAACCGTCCGGTGAACACCTTCCCGTTGTCGGTGAGGAGCTCGCTGCGGAACCCCGTACGTGGGCAGGGAATCGGCGAGATGCTCACACACCGGACGGAGTTCGCGCCCGGGCCATCAGACCGTGCCGACAGACGATGAACCGGGAATGGTCATCGACCCCGGTCAAGGCCTTCAGCTCGTGACCCGTCAGCGAGCAGGAACCCGCCCGACCACGTCCATCTGCCACAGCTCCATCGGCCGGCCGCGCTCCCACCGCTTGCACTCGCTGGTCCCGCCGGCGCCGCGGCGATTCGGGTCGATCAGATCCTGCCGCTCCAGCGGCCGATACATCCCCGACTCGCTCGGCAACGGATCATGCCCCGCCCGTGCCGAGCTCGAGCAGCGATCCGCCGCGGACCCCAGTACCGGTGCTGATCCGCCGCATCTCCAGCACCACCGCCTCGACCTCGGCCGGCATCTGATGCGCACACGCCACCGGCCGATGCGACCGGTCCGCCAAGCCCTCGAGCCCATCGGCCTCATACCGCCGCAACCAGGTGTGAAGGGTCTGCCGCGAGACACCCATCCCCGCCGCTACATCCTTGACCGTCCGACCGTCAGACAAGACAGCCAAAATCGCTTGATACCGCTGCTCAGACACACTGATCTCCCTCATACAAGGGAGTGTCAAGAATCAACCGACACAACTGTCAAGCATCAGCCGAAACAACGTAAAGCCTCAACCGAACACCAAACGTCCAGCATCAACCGAACTAAGACACAGTACTTGGTGGGGCGGGTGGGGCTCGAACCCACGACCGACGGATTATGAGTCCGCTGCTCTGACCGGCTGAGCTACCGCCCCCAACACAACTTCGGGGAAACTTTGCGCACCTATAGCGACTGCAAGTTACCCCAAAGGTGTTGGATCGGGGGTATGCGCCTCACCCCCACCGAGCGAGACCGCCTGCTGATCTTCACCGCCGCTGAGCTCGCCCGCGCCCGCAAGGCCCGGGGCTTGCCGCTCAACGCACCAGAAGCCACCGCCATCATCGCCGACACGGTCATCGAGGCCGCCCGCGACGGGCAGCGCCTTAGAGACGCCGTCGACGCCGCGTGCAACATCTTGGAGCCGGACGACGTACTCCCTGGCGTGGCCGCGCTCGTTCCCGAGGTGTGGGTCGAGGCAGTCTTCGACGACGGCAGCCGCCTCGTCGTGGTGCCAGAGCCGCTCGGTCCCGCTCATGGAGACGCGATCCCCGGCTCAGTGCACCCCGCCCACGAAGAGGTTGACGCCGCAACTGCCGCAACACTGCAGGTGGACGTCCAGAACACATCGGAAGTTCCGATCAGCGTCACCTCACACTTCCACTTCTTCGAGGTCAATCCACGCCTGTCCTTCGACCGAGGCGCTGCCTACGGAATGCGCCTGGCGATCGACGCCGGCGAGGCGATCCGCTTCGACCCGGGCGCGACGGTCACCGTTGATCTGGCACCGATCGGAGGCGAACGAGTCGTCATCGGTTTCGCCGGGCTGGTCGACGGACCGCTGGACGCCTCGGGCGCCAAAGAGGCCGCCCTCGCCAAGGCGCGGGCTACCGGCTACCTCGGGACCGAGTCTTCGACGGACGGAGGCTCCCGATGAAGTCGCACGACTACATAGCCGTCTACGGAGCCACGACCGGCGACCGCGTCCAACTCGGCGACACGGGGCTGATCGTTGAGGTAGAGAGCGACTCACAGCAGCACGGGGACGAGTTCCTCATGGGCTTTGGCAAGACCGCCCGCGACGGCATCCATCTTCAGGCTGTACCGACCTCCGAGTCGTGTGACGTCGTGGTGTCGAACGTCCTCATGCTCGATCCCATCCTCGGGATTCGGAAGGTTTCGATCGGCATTCGCGAAGGACGGATCAGCGGCATCGGCCGAGCTGGCAACCCGCACACCCTGGACGGGGTTGACGTCGTGGTCGGCAACAGCACCGCCGTCATCAGCGGTGAAGGCCTCATTGCCACTCCGGGCGCTATCGACACCCACGTGCACCTCATGTCGCCCCGCATCATGGAGGCCGCGCTTTCATCCGGCGTCACGACGATCATCGGTCAAGAGTTCGGTCCGGTGTGGGGCGTCGGCGTCAACTCTCCGTGGGGTCTTCGCAAGGCGTTTGCCGCCTTTGACGAGTGGCCGGTCAACATCGGATTCCTCGGTCGAGGATCGTCCTCTGACGATGCGCCGCTGCGTGAGGCGGTCGAGCTAGGAGGGGTCTGCGGCTTCAAGGTTCATGAAGACACCGGCGCACACGCCCGTGCTCTGGATACCGCCCTGCGGGTTGCCGACGAGTACGACGTACAAGTGGCACTGCACACAGACGGTCTGAACGAGAGTCTCTCGGTCGAGGACACGCTCGGCGTTCTCGACGGACGGACGATCCACGCGTTCCACGTCGAAGGTTGTGGCGGCGGACACGTTCCCAACGTGTTGCAGCTGGCGGGCGTTCCAAATGTCATCGGCTCGTCGACGAATCCGACTCTCCCCTACGGCAGGGACGCCATCCACGAGCACCTCGACATGATCATCGCCAGCCATGGCCTCAAACCGGACCTTCCCGGTGACCTGCAGATGGCGTCCGATCGCATACGCGGCGCCACTATGGGGGCAGAGAACGTGCTGCACGATCTCGGCGTCATCCCGATCACCTCCTCGGACGCACAAGGCATGGGGCGTGCCGGCGAGACCGTGAAGCGCACGTTTGCGATGGCGGCCCAGAACAAGCGCGCCAGGGGCCCATTGGCCGACAGCGACGATAGGCATGCCGACAATGCCCGTGTCATGCGCTACCTCGCCAAGCTGACGATCAACCCCGCGATCGCGCATGGCTTCTCGCATGAGCTTGGCTCGCTGGAGGTCGGCAAGATGGCTGACATCGTGCTCTGGCAGCCGGCGTGGTTCGGCGCCAAGCCCAACCTGGTGCTCAAGGCAGGCTTCCCGGCCTGGGGCCTCACCGGCGATCCCAACGCCACGGTTGACCTGTCCGAGCCACTCGTCTACGGCCGTCAGTTCGGTGGGCACGGCGCTACCGCCGCTGACCTGTCGCTGGCCTTCGTCAGCAAAGGGTGCGATACCGACGCCCTCGGTCTGCGGCGCCGCACCCTGCCAGTGCAGAACTGCCGTGAGATCGGCCTGCCCTCGATGGTCGGCAATGCCACGACCGGAACCACCGAGGTCGACGTACGGGGCGAGCGCGTGACGTTTGACGGCATCGAACTCAAGTCAGAGCCCGTAGACGCCGTGAGTCTCAGCCGGTTGTACTTCCTCTAGCGCTGCAGGCGCGCTTTCCCACCGGCAAGCGACGTCAGGTGCCTGTCATCGTCTTGGCGATGTCACCGGAGGAGTCGCCGCCGCGGCGCAATACGAGTGCGACCAGCCCGATCGCCACCAGCGTCAGGGCGAACATCAGCGTCGACACGGAGGCGATCTCTGGGCGCAGGGCTGAACGAAGCGACGAGAACACATACACCGGCCACGGCGTGTATCCCGGTGTCGAGACGAACGACGAGATGATCGTGTTGTCGAGGCTCAGGGTGAAGGACAGAAGCGCACCCGCCAGCACAGCCGGCATCACCAAGGGCAACGTGATCTGAGTGAATCTGCGGAACGGCGGGGCGTAAAGATCGGCAGCCGACTCCTCAAGGGCCTCGTCGAGACCGGCGAGACGAGCCCGAACAATCAGCGCCACCACGGCGGTGGCGAAGATGGCGTGCGAAATCACCAGTCGCACGAGTCCGTTGCTGAACGCCACTAAGTTCCAGTCTTCACCCAGGCGTACGTACCACGGCAGCAGACCGACGGCGTCGACGATCTCCGGCGTAACCAGCACCACGGCCACGAGCGCCAAGAAGATCCCGACCCACTTGCCGGGTCGACGGGCCAGCGCGATCCCTGCCATGGTTCCGAGCACCGTGGCGATCAGCGCGGCCATGAAGCCTGCCTGCACCGACACCCAGACAGCACGCTGGGCATTGGGGTTGTTGAAGAATGCCTCATACCCCTCGAAACCGAACCCATTCCACGACGTCAGCAGGCGGCCGGTGTTGAACGAGAAGGCGATGATCACGAAGATCGGCGCGAACAAGAAGAGATACATCAGGACGCCCCACACGTTGAGCAGTCCGTTTGTCCAGTCGCGGCGCTTTCGCTTCTCCACGATGGGCGGCTTGACTGCTGCCGGTGTCGAATCCATCGTCGTCATGCGGTCTCCTTGACAACGATCTCAACGCGGCGGCGTGCACGCAGAATCGACCGCACGATCAGTCCGAGCGCTCCGAAGACACCCACAGTCAGCAGAATCAGCGCCATCAACAGGACCGCCGTCGCCGAGCCCACCGGCCAGTTCTGCCCAGACCCGAACCACACGGCCACGAGCTGGCCGAGCATGTTGCCCTTGGCGCCGCCAAGGACCTCTGCGGTGATGTAGTCGCCCATCAGCGGAATGAAGACCAGCAGCATGCCTGCGACGATGCCGGGCATCGCGAGGGGCAGGCTCACCTGCATGAAGGTCTTGAACCGGTTTGCTCCGAGGTCTTTGCTGGCCTCCCGCATCGCGGGATCAAGTCGGTCGAACGCCACGAACAGCGGCAAGATCATCAAGGGGAGGTAGTTGTAGACCACACCCAACTGGACGGCGCCACGGGTGTAAAGCAGTTCGAGCGGCTGATCGATGAGTCCGACGTTCTGCATGAAGTCGGAGGCGAATCCGTTGGGGCTGATGATCAGCTGCCAGCCAATGGTGCGTACCAGGAAGTTCGTCCAGAACGGAACAAGTACGAGACCCAGAAGCAGGCCGCGCCACCGTGGATTGACCCGAACCGCCAACCAGTACGAGAACGGAAGAGCGATGATCAGACAGATCAATGTTCCGATCAGAGCGACGCGCAAGGTATTGGTCAGCGTTGGGGCGTAGACCGGGTCGAAGGCTGTCCGATAGTTGTCGAACGACCAGTTGCCGAGGGCATAGGTGCTGAAGATGTCAGGCTTGTACCCAAAGCTGATGACAACAATGACGGCAACTGGGATCAAGAAGAACGCGATGAAGAACAACCAGGCCGGCCAGGCCATGATCGACTGCGGCGCTCGCATCCGACTTCGACCAGACGCCTGAGGCGGCGGGGGCGCCGCCGCCTCAGGCGCGGTCTCAAGATCCAACGACATCTGCGATCAGGCCCCTGCCGCTGCCTTTGTCTTGTTCGAGATCTCGACGCGACGCTGCTGGGCGTCGTTGAGCTCGCCGGATTCCATAGTCGCCACCTGCTCCGGGGTGAAGAAGACGATGTCGAGGCGTTCCAGCCCTGCTTCCTGTGCGGCGGGCTCGATCCCCTTGACCGCCGTGTGGTACCCGATGTACGACAGCTCCTTCAGGGAGATCTTGGGATCGAGCACGTAGTTGATCCACGCATACGCCGCGTTGGGGTTCTTGACTCCTACCGGGATGCACCAGTTGTCCATCCAGATCTCGGTGCGCGGACCTGGGAAGACCCATTTCCAGTCGTTGCCACCGGAGTCGATGATGCCCTGGCGCGCGTCGCCGTTCCACGCGTGCGACAGCCAGTAGCTTCCTTCGGCGATTCCCCCGCCGCCAGGGTATGAGTCGAAACGCTTCACGTGCGGTGCCATCTGGTTGACCATGTAGTCCTCACAGGCATCTAGCTGCGCTGGGTCGGTGGTCATCCAGTTGATGTCGTTGGCCCAGAAGTACAAGCCGCAGAGGTTGTCGGGGCTGTCGAGGATCGAGACCTGACCGCTGGCCTCGCCCGTGGCGACGTCGAGGAAGTCTTGCCACGTCGACATCTCGGTACTGATCTTCGAGCTGTCATAGGCGTAGCCCGTGGTGCCCCACGCCTTTGGCACCGAGTACTTGTTCCCCTCATCCCACGGTTGGTTGAGGTACGCCTCATCGACGTTCTCGAAGTTGGTCAGGCGTGACAAGTCCAGCTCTTCGAGCAGATCGTTGTCCACCATCTGAGGGATGAACGGACCGGTGGGTACCACCAGGTCGAATCCGCCGGTGCCCTTGGCAGCGATCAGCTTGCTGATCATCTGCTCGTTGGAGTTGTAGGAGTCCAGTTGAATGCTGGGGCCGTACTCCTTGGTGAACGACTTCAGCACACTGGGGCTGTCGTACTCGCCCCAGGTGTACATGAACACCTGGTCCTCGAGCGGCTCGTCAGCGCCTCCGCTCGACGACCCCGGAGTCGCCTCGTCACTGCCGCACGCCGTCAGGAAGACCGAGCTGCCGACGACCGTGGCACCCGCGCCCGCAAGAAAGGCTCGACGCGAGACCTGTTCGACCACACTGCTCGGTGCGAGCAGCCGAACTGATTCCTCTGGCGTTGTCATGATTGTCTTCCCTTCATGGGCTCAGCGCTTACTGAGCGGTGTCGGCTAGCTGGGAACCGGCCGCGGGATCGGCCAGAACGATGTCAGATTGGTCGGCATTGAAGACGTGGACGTGGTCCGCGGCCCACGAGCACCACACCTCTGAACCCGGCATCAGCCGGGGAGCTGCGACTCGTGGAAGCACGGCCAAGATCTCTTTACCGTGGGGCGTCATGACCACGAACTGAATGACGTCGCCAAGGTGCGAGACCGCCGCCAGCTGCCCCTTGATCTTGTTTCCTGTGGCGGCAGTGGGGTCGCCCTCGGTGATATGGACGGCCTCTGGACGTACAGCCGCGAGCGCAGACTGGCCGGCACGGGCGGTGGAATCGTCTCGATCTGACACCAGCAGCAGACCATCGGCCTGCACTGACTGCGTTCCGTCGTGAGCATCTCCGGAGAAGAAGTTCTGGCGTCCGATGAAGCCCGCCACAAAGGCCGACGCCGGCCGCTCATAGATGGTGTAGGGGTCGGCCAGCTGCTCGATGCGTCCATCGAGCATGACGGCGATGCGGTCACTCATCGAGAGTGCTTCTTCTTGGTCGTGGGTGACGAAGATGAAGGTGATCCCGAGTTGCGACTGCAGCAGTTTCAGCTCGATCTGCATCTCTTCGCGCAGCTTGCGGTCCAGCGCTCCGAGCGGCTCGTCGAGGAGCAAGACGCTGGGCCGATTGACGAGGGCTCGAGCCAGCGCCACGCGCTGTTGCTGCCCACCAGACATCTGGCGCGGCTTTCGCTCGGCCAGGGCCGTCATCTTGACCATGTCAAGCGCTTCGGTCACCCGCTGGCTCGTCTCGGCTTTGCCGACTCGCTTCTGCCTCAGTCCATAGGCCACGTTCTCGGCCACGGTCATGTGCGGAAACAGGGCATAGGCCTGGAAGACGGTGTTGACGTCACGTTTGTGCGGAGGAACGCGGTCCACAGCCTCACCTGAGATGAGAACTTCGCCGACCGTTGGATCCTCAAAGCCGGCGAGCATGCGAAGAGTTGTGGTCTTCCCGCATCCGCTGGGTCCCAGGAGCGACATGAACTCACCGGCCTGGATCACGAGGTTCAGATCGTCAACGGCGGTGAAGTCGCCGAACTTCTTGGTGACGCTGCTCAACTGCACTGAGCCCTTGACCGGACCCGCACTAGCCTCGGCTACCACTCGATCCTGCTCCTCATCTCGGCCCTTGGTGACCGATGGAGTCGACGCCTATGACGCGCTGAACGGCACTGAGTCAATCAGAAACAAGACGCTCGGGTGACCCTTTCGCATCCAAGTCGTTACATCGTGTCTCACAGGCGGTCACAGCCGGTAGTCAGCGCAGGTCAGGAAGGGCGTTCGTAGACCACTTCACCGGCGGCAATGGTCCACTCCACCTGGGCCGATGCGACTGGCCCTGCGCCATCGGCGAAGAAGTTGCGATCGACGACAGCGAGGTCGGCCCGCATCCCCGGTGCCAGCCGACCGCTCTCCTCGTCATGGTTGACATGCGCAGTGCCAGACGTGAACGCGGCGACCGCGTCGGCCAGCGCCACGCGCTCTTCTGGCAGGAAGACCGGGGCGTCCGGCTGTGTGGGGTCGCGACGGTTCACCATGACGTCGATCTCTTCCAGCGGGTTCGCGCTCGTCACTGACCAGTCACTGCCGCCGGCAATACGCGCACCGGCTCTCATCATCGAGGCGAAGGGGTACATCATGTCGACGCGTTCCTGACCCAGGAAGGGAACGGTGAGCTCATCCATCTGAGCATCGCTCTGCGCCCAGAGCGGCTGACAGTTGGCGATGGCGCCGACCTCGGCGAACCGCACCATGTCGTCGGGATGAACGATCTGGACGTGAGCGATGTGGTGCCGATGATCGGTCATTCCGTTGGCGGCCCTGGCCGCCCCGACAGCGTCGAGCGCATTGCGCACCGCCTTGTCTCCAATGGCGTGCATGTGCACCTGAAAACCGAGCCGGTCCAGCTCGGTCACGGCCGAAGCCAGCAAGTCACGCTCGACGTATGACAGTCCGTGGTTGCTCGTGTGCCCGCCACATCCGTCGCAGTAGGGCTCGAGCAGCGCGCCCGTGTAGTTCTCGAGGACACCGTCGGTCATGATCTTGACGCTCGTCGCGCTGTAGTTTCCGACCACACCGTTCTCACGCTGCGCGAGGAACTGCGGGATCTGCTCAAGGCCCTGGTGGCGATCCCACCAGAGCGCGCCGACGACCCGAGCGGTCAGCCGTCCGTCAGCCGCCAGAGCCCGGTACGCATCGTGAGTTCCTGGGGTGACCCAGGCGTCCTGCCAAGCGGTGATCCCCAGTGAATGCAGATGCTGCTGGGCGTTCAGAATCGCTGCCTCCCACTCCTCGCGGGCAGGCAAAGGCACGTGCGTGTCATTGAAGGTGTACGCCGCCCCCTCGTGCAGCATGCCGGTCGGCTCACCGGTCGAAGCGTCCCGCTCGATACGGCCGTCAGCCGGGTCGGGCGTGTCCTTGGTGATCCCGGCCAGCCGGAGGGCAACGGAGTTGACCCAGGCGCCGTGGACGTCCTTGTTGAACAAGAACACCGGACGATCAGGAACGACGGCGTCGAGGTCCTCCTTGGTGGGGAGTCCACCGGGAAAACTCTCCATCGCCCACCCTCCCCCGACGATCCACGGCTCATCGGGGTTGTCCCGGGCGTACTGGCTGATGGTCGCGAGGTAGGCCTCCCGGCCAATGACGTCGTTGAGCCAGACCCGGAGCCGGTTGCGTCCGGCAAAGGGGCTGTGAATGTGAGCGTCCTGGAACCCGGGAAGAACCAGGCGCCCCGGCAACGACATCACTTCGGTCGACGGACCGCGTAGCTCGGCAAGGTCACCGGCCGAGCCCCCCAGGGCCAGGATTCGACCGTCCTTGACAGCGATCTCACTGGCCCACGACCTCCCGTCGTCATTGCAGTAGACGGCGACGTCGGTCAGGAGCAGGTCAGCGGCAGGTGTGGAAGGCATATCTGCATCCTTTCCGGCCCATGGCGATGGGGCAAGCACCCGGCCCGTTCGGCGTCACCCGTGCGGCCTACCAGCGGGCGGTCCCACATGCCGATACACCAAGGGGTCCGCTCGGGCCGGTTCGCCATTTCCGCAATTTTCCTTGACTTTCTTGGCCTAGGAGCAGTTCGTGGCACGCAGCCCGCGATGGGTTCGACTGGTCGGGATGCCGACTGTCCTGGTCCTGGGCACCGGCGCACTGCTGGGCACACCCTCGGACGCGGCGACCACCACGCCGTGCATCATGGGCGTGAACATCGACCGCACCTCAAGCACCACCTACGCCAATGGCGTCGAGCGAAGCGTGTACAAGGTCAAGGTCAGCTGGGCCGACCGCTCGCAGACCGCCGACGTTCACCGCATGGTGATGCCGGCGAAGGCTGAGCCGCGCCTGGTGACCAAGAAGCTCGGCGCCCTCGGCAACCTGAAGGCCCAACTGGAGAGCCCGAAGGGTACTCGAGGGATCGCAGCGGTCAATGGTGACTTCTTCTACGGATACTCGATCGGCGGGCAACGGGTCTACCTACCGCGAAACGCCTCGGTGACCAAGGGCAAGCCGGTACGACTCGGACCGGAGCGCACCCGGGTTGTGGGAATCGACAAAGACGGAAATCCCTACGACCGCGAGGTCGGCATCGACGGAACCGTGGCGCACGGCAAGAAGGTCTTCACCATCAACAGCCTGAACTGGCACTCAATTGGTGACGCCGGGGTCGCGATCTTCACCCCGGCATGGACCGACGTCAGAGACGCCAAACGCCCCGCTGGCGTCGTTGAATGGGTCGTCAAGAAGAACAAGATCATCGATGTCCGTACCCGCGGCCAGACAGGTAGGAGCGTCCAAGCCCGTACCAAGATCGTCGCCTTTGGCAAGAACTACGCAAGGGTGGCCAAACGCGCCAAGGTGCGCAGTGCCGCGCTGATCGCGATCAAGCAGAGCACGGCAGGGGGCGTGCAGCTTCAGGAGGCCGTCGGGCGTGGGGTCTCGCTGGTCGATGCAGGCGAGGTGAACCTGCCTTGCGAGGGCAAGTGGTACCAACAGCGACCGCGCACCACCGTTGGGTGGGACACGAACGGCAACTGGATGACACTCTCGCTGCCCGGCAGCGGCTACGACCGCAACGGGTACCGGATCGGCGGGCTCGGCCTTGCTCAAGAGGCCAACGTCGCCAAGGCTCTGGGGTTCGTCGAGGCGTCCGAGCTCGACGGCGGTGGCTCAACAACGGCGATGGTGCGTCGACCCGACGGTGCCTGGGACAGGGTCGACGACAAGGACTCGATCTGGCAGCGGCCGGTGCCGAACGCGCTGATATGGGTCAAGCCGACGAAGTAGTCGAATCCCAGCGCTGCATCGTGGCTGGCATCGAGCGTGCCAACCTGACCACGCCTGAAGGATCTACGATTCGATGCGTGACCGACAACGACTACAGCCTTACGGCCTCTCCTGGACGCCGACTGCCCGTCGCCACCCACGCCTCGGGCATGAGCATCTGGGACCGCGAAGGCACCGAATGGATCGACGCGTGCGGCGGCGCGATGGTCATGAGCCTGGGCCACTGCCACCCGCGCCTTGTTGAGGCCGCCCAGAAGCAGCTCGAGAAGTTGACCTTCACATACCGCTTCTCGTTCTCCAACGAGCCCATGATCGACCTCGCGGGCCTGGTGCGTGAGATCGCGCCTATGGACCGGGGCTGGGCGTTCTTCAACTCGTCGGGGTCAGAGTCGGTCGAGTCGGCGATCCACCTGGCGTTGCTCTATTGGCAGCACACGGGCAAACCGGACAAGACCCAACTGATCTCGCGCTACCCGAGCTTCCACGGCTCCACGCTCGGTGCGCTCGGGCTTTCTGGATCACGTTGGCGCCAGGGCTTCGAGCACGTCCTCGATGACAACCCGGTTGCCCAGGCGCCCAACGCCGACATTCGCGCGGGTCGCTCTGCCTCTGAGGAGTTGGCTTTCGGCCTTGCACAGATTGAGGACGCTCTCATCGCTCGTGGGCCCGAGAACGTCGCAGCGGTCTTCCTCGAGCCGATCTCGGGCGCCAGCGCTGCCGCCGTGGTACCCCCGGACGGCTACCTGGAAGGTGTCCGCGCGCTATGTGATCGCTACGACGTGCTGATGATCTGTGACGAGACAGTGACCGGGTTCGGTCGCACGGGTGAGTGGTGGGGGGTTGATCACTGGGGCGTGCAACCCGACATGATCAGTTTCGCCAAAGGTGTCACCAGCGGCGTCACTCCCTTCTCGGGACTCGCCATCAGCGGCCCCATCGCCGACGTCTTCGCTGCCGCACCGGAAGGCTTTCCCTTCGGCCACACCTACTCGGGCAACCCAGTCGGATGCGCGGTGGCCGCAGAGGTGATCCGGACGGTCAAGGACGACGGGCTGCTGCAGAACAGCACGACCATGGGCAAGCGACTTCGCGACGGTCTGCTCCAGATCGCGACCAGCTCACCACATGTCGGTCAGGTCAGAGGGCGAGGTTTGTTGCAGGGCCTTGAGCTCGTGACCGACAAGCAAACCCTTGAGCCGCTGCCAGGGGCTTCGTACGCACTCGCCGGCATCGCCCGCGACAGCCAGCACCTGATGATCTACTCCTGCCCCACGCCACTGGGTGAGCGCGTCATCGAGGCCGTCATGCTGGCACCTCCACTGATCATCGACGAACACGACGTGGACGAGATCGTCAATCGGTTGGGTGCCGCAGTGCACGAGCTCGGTGAAACGTCGTGACGAGGTCTGCGCCTATCGTTGCGGCTCCACCTCGATGACTCTCGGATCACCGAACAGGTACTCGTTCAAGAGGTAGTTGATCTCTTGGATCGACAGCGCCTCGGTATAGGCCACGTTCGTCGAGAACCGTTGGTAGTCAACGTTGTTGAGCGCCTCAAGAGCGCGAGGATGACGTGTGTGGAGATAGAGCTCGGTCGTCACCTTTCGACGAGGAAACTCCGTCTTCACCGTGCCGCAACCGAAGCCGAAGATGGTCAAGGCGACGTCTGCGTCCTCCGGAGCGCACTTGGCCACGACCCCTGAGTCGTGAACCTTGATCTTCGGTCGAAGGCGGTCGCGACGTTCCCAGATCTGCACGCAGGTCTGCAGGTAGGTGCGCTCGTACACGGCACCGCCCTCGGCATCGACGTAGTGGATCGCCAGGTCGTCATCGACGCTGAGGTGGAAGCGCGCGTCGAGGCGGTTGGTGACGCTCCACTTGCGCCAGGATCGCGGAACGATGAACGCGATGTACTCGCTGTAGCGGGCGCAGTGGTTGAAGAACGGAACTGACAGCGCGTTGTTCCTGCCAAAGGGTGGATTACCAACACTGACAGCACTGGTGAAACTCAGGCGTTGCTGCAAGAAGTCTCCGCGTGCGACGTCGTGATGCCGGGGTTCGATATCGAAGCTGACGATATCCAGGACGCCAGCTGCCCGCACCGCATCGACGAATACCCCCGTGCCACCCGCCGGTTCGAGCCAGGTGCGGCCGATGGCGTCCGGCACGACGTCCACCACTCGGGCGACGACATCATCGGCGATCGAGCGAGGCGTGAAGAACTGTTCTTTGCCGGTCACCCGTGTGTTGCCGTTCGGCGTGGGGCTAGCACTCGTCCTCCGTCGCGCGGCCACACGCCGACCTTAGTGGTCGTGCACTTCTAGTCGGGTTGGCGGCGGGCGTAGTCGGACATGCCTGGAACCGTGAACGCGATAAGGCCACGGTCCGGGGCGTAGACCAGACCTTTCTTGATCAGCTGGTCGCGGGGCACAGAGAGCTCGTTGCGCTCTCGCCCGAGCACCTCAGCCACCTGAGCCATCGACGTGGGATCTTCGGCTGAAAGATCAGCCATCGCTCGCATGATCTGACGCTGCAAGGGTGTCGCTCGCTGCCAACGGGCTCGATACAGACCAGCGTCCACTTCGCGGCGAGCCTGGATCAGACCCGCGTCGGCGTCCTCTGCGGTAATCGGCGATGTGGCAGCGTAGTCCCAGGCGTACTTGCCACCCGTTTGGATGAGATACGGGTAGCCGTGACTGAACTCGTCGACTCGCCCAAGGGCCTCCGGCTCCCACGTCACCCCCAGAGCCTCGGCCGGCACGGTCAGAGCTTCGTGGGCGAATACCTCATCAAGAGCGCCAACCGATACGTACTCGTACAACCGCTCGGCGTACGACGTGGCTTTGGCCAGAACCTCCGGCAGCGACGGCAGCCCGGCGCCCACGACCACGACAGGTAACGGATCTGGACCTTGCCCCATCTCGTGTACGGCGGTGTTCAGTGCGCGCAGCTCGACAGCGGGAACGTCCTGCATCTCGTCGATCAGCAAGAGCGCACCGACACCGAGATCGCGCATGGTTGCGCCGATGGCTGCGAACAGCTCGGGAAGGTCGACGGCAGGGTTTCCGGTGTCGGCCTGCCCGGTCGCCACCTCGACGTCGAAACCGAAGGTGTAGCTGCCGTCGGGATCCATGCGCAGGCTGAACGCTCGAAACACCTCGAGCAGGCCGAGCAGCCTGGCTCGCTCGAACCGACCGGTCGCTGACCGCAGCGACCGATGCAGCGCCTGCGCCAGGGTCGGCAAGATGGAGCGCCCGGCCGCTGCTTCGACCTTCGCCGTCACCCAGCGACGCTCTTCGGCCATGGCCTGAAACTCGTTGAGCAGAACGGTCTTGCCCACGCCCCGGAGTCCGTAGAGAACGCGGCCCCGTTCGCCGACGGAGAGCTCGTAGCGCTGCAGCAGGACGCCAAAGGCGTCCAGCTCGGCGTCACGCCCGGCGAGTTCGGGAGGACGCCGTCCGGCTCCAGGCTGGTAAGGGTTGCGAACTGGATCCATGATCAGAGTTTATCTGACTCTGTATTACTTCTCCATACACAACTAGATGGAATCTGATACGTCCGCCGTTCTGACAGGATGACGCAGGTCGGCCTCGCCAGGTCGCACCCCCGCGCAGGCGAACCGGAGGCCGCATGAAGGCGATCGTCCAGCACGGCTACGGGTCTCCGAATGCCCTCGCCCTTGAGGACGTCCCGGTTCCCACGCCCGGTGAGGGCGAAGTGCTCGTGCGCGTGCACGCAGCGTCGCTGCACGCAGACATCTGGCACGCCGTCACCGGCCGCCCTTACGTCATGAGGTTGATGGGGCCAGGGCTGCGCCAGCCCAAGATCGCCGTACCCGGCATCGATCTGGCCGGCCGCGTCGACTCCGTCGGGCCGGGCGTGACGACGTTCGCGGCCGGTGACGAGGTCTTCGGTGAGTGCGTCCGCGGCATCCAGTGGAAGAACGGAGGTGCCTTCGCCGAGTACGCGTCCGTGTTGGCCACAGATCTGGCGCCCAAGCCCACCAGGTTGTCGTTTGAGCAGGCGGCAGCGGTACCCACGTCGGGTCTCATCGCGGTGCAAGTCGTGCGGGACGAGGGACACGTGGTGCCCGGGCAGAGCGTCCTGGTCAATGGGGCCGGCGGGGCCGTCGGCAGCTTTGCGGTGCAAATCGCCAAGGCATCGGGCGCCACCGTCACGGCGGTCGACAGCGCCGAGAAGCTGGACGCTCTAAGCGCGGTTGGCTCCGACGCGGTGATCGATTACCGCACCACCGACTACACGACCACCGGCGATCGATACGACGCGATCATCGACATCCCCGGTAACAAGTCGTTGTCAGACATTCGCCGCGCACTCGCCACCGACGGAACCTACGTGTTCGTCGGCCACGACCAGTACGGACGCCGTGGCCACCCGGTGATCGGCAGCATCGGACGCTTTGCCCGGATCTGGGCCATGTCGACGTTCGTTTCGCAGTTCAAGACGCCGGGCAAGGTCGCTCCGCGCTCGGAACGGCTTGCTGCTCTTGCCGCCATGTGCGATGCCGGTGAGATCACGCCGCTCGTTGACTCGACCTATCCGCTCGACGAGATACATCAGGCCCTTCGCCACTTGGAGGACGGGACTGCGATCGGCAAGATCGTGCTCACGATGACGAGCCCCGACTGACATCACAGTTGAACCGAACCCCAGACAGGGAGTAGTTCACGATGAGTAACAACAACAATGCAGGCGCAGCCGGTGGCGGTGCCCTGTACGGACTAGGAATCTTCGGTGCCTGGGTCTACTTCTGGCAGCAGGCAGACAGCTTCTGGGAGTACCTGCTCGCGATCCTGCAGGGCTTGGTCTGGCCAGCCATCATGGTCTACGACGTGTTCTCTGCCCTGGGCGAGTAGTCGGGTCAGCCCAGCTGGTTCAGTAGGTCTTCGTAGGCCGGGAACAGCGCTTCGCTGACGGCGGGAAATGGCTGGAGCGTGTCGACGAGTGTCGCCACCGGAACCTCCGCGCGAACGGCCAGCGTCACCTGCGCGATCCACTCGTCGGCCCTGGGACCGATCGCAGATGCCCCGACGAGTGTCTCCCGGTCAACGTCGGCCACAAGAACGACCACACCCTGCTCTGACTCCAACCACCCGCGCGCCGTCCCACCCACGTCCATGGATGCGCGCACGACTGTCCGGCCCTCATCCCGAGCCTGTTGAGTAGAGAGTCCAACCCCGGCGACCGGTGGGTCAATAAAGACACCACGCGGTACGGCGTCCAGATGCATCCGAGCATTGCCGCCGAGCACATTGGCCGCCACAACGCGTCCGGCGTAGTTGGCAGTGTGCGTGAAGGGAAACCGGCCAGTGACATCACCGGCGGCGTAGACGTTCTGGTGCCCGGGCACTCGCCCATCCGCACCGGTTGGGATGCCCCCGTTCGAGGCTTCGATGTCGAGAACGCCCAGCCCGTATCCCTTGGTCCGTGGACGCCGTCCCGTCGCCACGAGCAGCTGGTCGCCCAAGAGCTCAGTTCCGTCCTGCAGGTGCAAGACCCTGCTCGCACCCGACCTCGAGACCCGCTCGGCCCCGACACCCAGACGTGCCACCACCCCCGTCTCGGACAACACCTCACGTACCAGTGCTGATACTTCGGGTTCTTCGAGTGGGAGGAGACGATCGAGCGCTTCGACAACCGTCACCTTGGTGCCGAACGTCGAGTACACCTGCGCGAGTTCCACCCCGATCGCTCCCCCGCCAAGGATCAACAGCGAATCCGGCAGCTCCCCGCTCGTCAAGGCATCGTCACTAGTCCACGGGTTCACGTCGTCAAGGCCCGGGATCGGAGGCACCACTGCGTCCGCACCCACGCTGATGAGCAAGTTCTCGTAGTGGAGTTCCGAGCCGTCGACCATGACAGTTCCCTGTGCGACGATCTTTCCTTCGCCGCGAATGATTTCTACCCCTTGTCGCTGAAGCGCCTGGGCGGTCTCAGAGTCGTCGAGGTGTTTCGCACGCTCGTCGCGCATCTCGACGGCCCTGGCCCAGGCCTCCGCTTGGTCCCCGACGTCAAGCGGCGAGGGGACGGCCCCGAGCGAATGTGCGCTCTCGGCCTGACGTCGCCGAGACGCTGCGATGAGCAGGGCCTTGCTCGGGATGCAGCCCCAGTAGGGGCATTCGCCTCCGACCAATCGTGATTCCACCAGCGCCACGCGGCGGCCCGCCACCGCGACGCGGGACGCCGCCGTCTCACCCGCAGAGCCGCCACCGAGGACAACGAGGTCGTAGTCGCTTCGTGTGTCATACGACCCATTGATACCCCGACTCGGGCGTCAGCAGAGTCGACCGAGCACCCACCATCGACGGGCAGACTCAGGTAGATCTCGCACAAGTCCTCCAGACCAAGCCAAGGCTCGCGATTGGCCAGTAAACCCCTCGGCCAGCTCCCAGATCCTGCCCGCTAGCGCGGAGTCGGCGCTGCTGCGACCGCGCGAGCAATGGACTTGCGGCCCAGAGCGATCGAGAAGTAGTCGAAGTTTCCACGGAACTGGTCGTCCGCCGTACTGCGGTTCTTGTTGCCGATGGTGATCTTTCGAGGACTTACTGCATTCCGCCCGACCGATGCTTGACCGGGCACGCGCCTCGTCGCCCGTCGACGATGACGCCAATCTCTCCCCTCTTGCGGTAGCAGGTCACCAGGTGGTACTTGCCATCGTCGATGCTCCGCCGGGAGATGACGGAGGCGCCAGCAGATGCTCCCTTGACCCGGAAGCGAATGTGTCCACTCTCGGGCATCGCCTCGACCTTCCACTGGCCACGGGTCGCCGGAAGAAACCGAGTTGTGCGAGATTTGGGCAGTCGATTACCGACGAAATCGCGCAACTTTCACAGTCATCGCGACCGCGAAGGCGCGACGTCTGGGGATCAGGGATTCGGAGCGGTTGATCACGACCGCAAGATCGAGCCCGGAAGGCAACCGCCTTCTTCGCGCCGTTCACGTCGACAGTCCGCCTCCAGTTACCCTTGAGATACCATGCGGCGATTGGTTGGCGGAGAGATGTCACGGACAACCCCCCCGGGCCTGATCTTGTTGAACGTGTAGACGACGTTCGCCGGCCGGAGCGTCTCGGCTGCCCGAGGTGCGTTCGCCTGCACGGGCGGCACGACAAACCCCCACATCAATGCACCCGCCACAACAGCTACCGACACCTGCTTGTACCTCATGTAAGAGGCTCCCCACGTTTAGATCCCGCAACACTCTGACAAACGACTGACACTAACACCCGGAGACGCGCCTCTGAACACGATCCGCAGATCAGGCGTCCCGGCCGCGGCGAGCGACTTCTGACCACTGCGCCACTGACTTCTCAGGACCCGTCAGCCCCGCAACCGACCTCGCTACGGACAAATCCGACTAACCGCTCTGGGCCGCAGATCGACGCAGTGGGTGCGCCATCCCGCGCCACGCGAGTACGTTGGAGTTTCCAACTGGAAGGACCTGGCCATGGCCGTGTTCATGATCGAACGGCGGTACGCCGACCAGCTCGAAGTCACTGCCGAAGTAGCGGACGGCATCAACCGGATCAACGAAGACGAAGGCGTCCGCTGGCTGTACTCGTTCCTGTCCGCCGACAAGCGCAAGACCTACTGCCTCTACGAGGCTGCGTCAGCGGACGCGATTCGCCGCGCTGCAGAGCGTGCGGGCTTGCCTGCTGACGTCATTGTCGAGGTGACGGACACGATTCAAGCGGATGGAGCGGCCGTTCCGCTCTAGTTCGTCAAGGCAGTAGTCCATGCGAGGCGGCATACATGGCTGCTTGGGTCCGGTTGTCAGATCCCGTCTTCGCAAGGATGCTTCGAACGTGGTTCGCCGCGGTGTTCTCGCTGATGACGAGTCGACGTGCTATCTCTCGGTTGCTCAATCCCTCGCTCACGAGTCGGACAACTTCGGTCTCGCGTGCGGTCAGAGTGCTGGGTTGGACGACTCTCGCGCTACCCGATGCCGGCAGCAACGCGTCCAGCTGTCGAAGAACGCGCTGATGACCGATCGGCTCCGCAAGGGCTCTGGCCTGGTCCACGAGCTTCGAAATCCGGCGAGGGTCACCTTCGTTGCGGCACAGGTGGCGGGCATGCGCAACCAGTGATAGCCCTTCATGCACGGGCGCAGACATCCGACGGTCCATCTCCGCGGCGGCGGCGAACCACTCCTCCGGTGTGCCGGTTCCGAGGAGGGAGTCGATTGCCCCGAGGTACCGGTCTGCGCTCCCGAAGACGGCCACGAACTGACCTGCGACGAGGTTCAAACCGGCATATTCGAGCAGCGGACCACGCAACCGCTTTGCTGCCTCCACGTCTTCCAGCGCCATCGCTGCCTCCACCATAAAAGCCAGCACACCCGGCCACTGAGCCGTCCCCTCGTATCCGCCGAGCTCCTGGTCGAGCATCCATCGCAGCAGCCGCGAGGCGGGCTTGGCCATCTCGAGCTCGGTATAGATGGCCAGCAGACCGGGCGCCCAGTGATCGGCAGGACGCTCCTCTCCGCTAACAAGGGGGCGAACCTGCTCGATCGCGCCGGTTTCTCGGCGCACCATGTACATCTGGACGCCGTAGGGCCCTTCGGTGTCATCAGTACCGAACGACTCCCCCATCTCCATCAGACCGACACACGTCCGCTCTGCGGAAGCGAAATCCCCAGCAAGAAAATGATGGGCGTACTCGGTACACCCGGCCATGTAGCGGAAGAAGTCTTGGCCCGTAGCGCGTGCCGTGAGAACCATGTCGCCGTAGGCAGCATCCATGCTCTTAAGATCGCCTCGCAGATAGGCGATGGCGCCGCGGAAGTAGGCACCCGGCCCCAGTTGACCGAGATCGCCCGTGCGATGCGCCAGTTCTGAGAGCAGTGTGGCCCTCTGCAACTTCTCGGGCGCATCGCGCGGGTTCACGCCGTGCCACAGACTCGCCTGCAGCGTCTCGGCGAGCAGGTGGTCATCGCCGATCGCCTCGGCTAGCTCGATGGCGCGGTTACCCAGAGCCCTCGCCTCATCCGTCGAACCGGTGAAGGCCAGCGCGCGTCCCAGACTCGCAATGGCGCGAATATAGTCCGGGTCGGTCGGATCGCGATCGATCCCGGCGAGCGCAGCCGACAACAGTTCGACCGCCCGCTCACCGGGCAGTCCCGGTCGCCAGGACCCGGCCTCGAAGGCAACCCCACCGAGAACCCGGTTACGGGGCGACCCGTGCGTGGCCACGCGTTCACCTAGGTCGCGTGCACGGGCGAAGTCTCCCCCGAGCAACCGGCTGCGCGAGGCGTCAAGCAACAGCGAGTCGCGCTCATCGGTGTCCGCAGTTAGCTGCGCAGCCTGCTCTAGCCACCGTGCGGCGTCGTCATGGGCCAGGCTCCGGTCGGCGAGATCTGCTGCCTCGATCAGATAGCGCACAGCCTTCTCGGCGTACCCCAGGGTGTGTGCACTTGCGTAGTGGTATGCCAACTGTTGTACGTATCGGTCCGAATCCGGTGACCGCATCTCGATCACCTCTGCCACTCGGGCATGCTCGTGGGCTCGTCGCGACGAGCCCAGCAGACCAAGAACGGCCGACCTGGCCAAGGAGTGCGGGAACCGGTATAACCCCTCGACACCCGAAGCTGACTCGACCAGCCCGGCAGCGACCGCGGCATCGACCGCTTCAAGGGTCGTGTCGTGCGTCCAGTCTGATGCGGCGACCAGCGTCACGACATCGAACTCCTCGCCGATCACAGCGGCGAGCTCGAGGACCTCACGATGCGGGGCGTTCAGCCGATCCAGGCGGCTCTCAATGGTGTGCCGAACCGACTCGGGCGCGGTGAAGAGGACCGAGTCAGCGTTCTGCGGCCAACCGTGGGCAGCAATGTCACGCCACAGCTCGCGCAGAAAGAACGGGTTGCCGCCTGTCTGATCACGCAGGTCCCCGGCCAGCGTGCGCGCGCGACTGGCCGAGACGCCGCTGGCCCGTACGAGATAGTCGGCGATGTCCTGGGTGTCCAGACCCTCGAGATCGATTCGCCTGACACCGTCCAGCCGGTACAGGGTGGCGAGCGTCCGCTCGAGCTGCCGCGACTTGTCAGGCGTTGTCGTTCGGTGGGTGCCCACGATGAGCACCCTGCTGTCAGCGGTGTGTTCCACGAGGAACCCGAGTAGCTGAAGCCCTGCGCTACCGGCCCACTGCACGTCGTCGAGCAGCAGCACAACCGGACGCTGATCGGCGGCAGCCCGGATGGCGTCCACCGCTGCGTCATACAACTTGCGTCGGTGCTCGCTCGGATCAGGCTTGCCCGAGCGCTGACCAGTCAGAGTGGCCAGGCGATCTGTGAGGACAGCAGCGTCGGCGCTGCCGTCTCGGCGAGCGGAAGCTCCCCGGTCAGCAGATCGGGCACCAGCGCTTCGAGGGGCTGGACGAAGGGCTGATAGGGCGGCCCGAACTCTTCGATGCAGTCGCCGAGCAGAACCACGGCACCGCGATCGTGCAGAAACGTGGCAACTTCGGCAGCCAGGCGGGACTTGCCCGCACCCGGCTCGCCGCCGACGAAGACCACCTGCCTGATCCCGGAAAGGACCCCGGCCCACGCCTGCTCGAACTCCGCGAGTTCCCGGGCGCGGCCCACGAATACCCGGTGCGCTGTCCCGGACAGGCGCACCGGCATCGGGGGTCCGGTCCATCGGGGCATCGTCCCTTCACGCTAGTCACGGGCATGAGTGACGTCATGACCAGATCTGACCATGCGACGTCCTGATGCAAAGACAGCCAGTTTCGGTCATGTGCCGGCGGCCGGAGGTTCCTAGGTTCGAACCAGGGCAGGGGTGCGCTTCCGCCGCACCAGGCCGTTGAGAGGACGTTCATGACCACGCAAACGCTCGACTCCCTTCGCTCGAAGGTATCCGGATCCGTGATCACGCCCGGAGACGCCGGCTACGACGAGGCGCGCCAGGTGTACAACTTCATGATCGACCGCCGTCCGGCAGCTGTGGTGCAGTGCGCCAGCGCGTCCGACGTGGCGTCCGTGGTGCGCTATGCCGCTGAGACCGGCACCGAACTGGCTGTAAGGGGCGGTTCGCACAGCGTGCCCGGCTTCGGCACCGCTGACGATGCGATCGTCGCTGACCTCTCGGCGATGTCGACGGTGAGTGTCGATCCCGAGGCGCGAACCGCTCGGGCTGGTGGAGGCACCACCTGGGGCGGATTCAACGAGGCCACGGCCGCACACGGCCTGGCAACTACCGGTGGGGTCATTTCAACCACCGGCATCGGTGGCCTCACTCTCGGTGGCGGCATCGGCTACCTCTCGAGGGGCTACGGGTTGTCCTGCGACAACCTGATCTCCGCTCAGGTGGTCACCGCGGACGGCAACACAGTCACGGCCAGCGAGTCGGAGAACCCCGACCTGTTCTGGGCCATCCGGGGCGGCGGCGGAAACTTCGGCGTCGTTACCGAGTTCACCTTCCGGCTGCACCCCGTCACCGAGATCTATGGCGGGCCGATGTTCTTCGAGCTCTCCGATGGACCGGCGATCTTCAGCTACTTCAACGAGTTCATCAAGACCGCTCCCCGCGAGTACGGCGGCTTCCCAGCCTTCCAGATCGCACCACCACTGCCGTTCGTTCCTGAAGACCGGGTGGGTGAGCCATTCATCGCGCTCGTGTCCTGCTGGACCGGCTCGGCCAATGACGGCGAGAAGATCCTTCAGGGCTTCCGAGACATTGCCACGCCAGTCGCGGAGCACGTGGGCACGATGCCGTACGCCGACCTGAATGGCGCGTTCGACGCGCTTGTCCCCCGCGGTCTCCAGCACTACTGGAAAGCAGAGTTCGTTGGTGACCTCACCCCGGAAGCCATCGCTCTGCACATGGAGCACGGTTCACGAGTGCCCGTCGTGAACTCAACGGTGCACTTCTATCCCATCAACGGCGCCTGTCACGACGTCGCCGCAGACGCGACGGCATTCGGACACCGAGATGCCACCTACGCCGTCGTGATTGCGGGCATGTGGCCAGATCCTGCTGACAACGAGGCACATACGAAGTGGGTGAAGGACTACGACGCGGCAATCGCCCCACTGTCACAGGGCGGCGGTTACATCAACTTCGCTTCTGCCGACGACCAGTCAAAGGTGGCTGCCAACTACGGCGCCAACTACTCGCGCCTGCTCGAGGTCAAGCGTCGCTACGACCCCGACAACCTGTTCCATCTCAACCAGAACATCAAGCCCTGACCGAGCGGTGGTGAAGGGCGGGGTCGAGCGCCGGGCACTCAACCCCGCCCTTCACCACCAACCTCGACCACGGACCCTTCGCGAGCGACATCCACCGGTAGGGGCGCGTCCAGGCCTTCGCCGATCGCGTCCAGCTGAGCATCAGTCCGGCCAGGACCGTGGTGAAAGAGCATCAGACGTTGCGCGTTGAGCTGGCTGGCGAGCCCGATAGCGTCATCGACGGTCGAGTGTCCGTACGCGTCGGCGAGGGTCCGCTCCGGCTCGAGGAACTGGGCATCGTGGATGAGCAGGTCGACACCGCGGACAAGCGCTTCCACGCCGTCCGTGACGGCACCTGCTGCGACATGGTCTGGTAGGTACGCGACATCGTTGACCCCATCCGACACCCGGTAGCCGAAAGTGCGGCCACCCTTGTGACGGATCTCGGCCGCCGTCACCGAGTAGCCCTCGATGGAGTGCACCCCAGGCTCGACGGTCCGGAACGACCAGTCACCGAGTAGGCCGCTCGGGGTGATCGGAAATGCCGGCGGGGCCATCGACTGCGCCAACAGCTGTTCGCCCGTCAGTCCCTGTTGGGCCGGGAGGAAGAGCTCGACCTTCGCGTCTTCCTTGTCACCAGACACGAAGAAGGGGATGCCCTGCATGTGGTCCCAGTGCAGATGGCTTAGCAGGATCGAACCCCGGAAGGGCCGGAACGACCAGTGGGCGCTGAGGTTTCTGAGGCCCGTGCCGGCGTCGAGCACGAGCGACGGCGCATCACCTGCCTGACGGCTGACCCCGATACACGAGGTGTGCCCGCCATACCGGACGAAGTCGGCGCCCGGTGCCGGAGTCGACCCGCGAACGCCCAGCATCGTCAGGTGCACAGTTTCACCCCCGCCGCGCCCGGCGGTCCGCCTTGATCACGACTCCAGCGAGGCCTCGAGCGATCGGATCCGGGTCGTGAGCGTGCTGAGGAGACTGTCGGGCCATTCCTGGGTACTTGTCCAACAGCTCGGAGAAGACCAACGGCGACACAGTGAACGTCTTGGCGCCATCTGGCCCCGCAACCACGGTTGCCGAGCGAGGCGCACCATCGAGCAGGGACATCTCGCCGAAGTAGTCGCCCTCGGTCACGGTGCCTCTCGGCACATCATTGACGAGGACGGCGGCCGATCCCTCCAGGACGAGCTGCAGTCCGGAGTCCTTGCTTCCTTGTTGCACGATCACGCGATCTGGTTTGAAGCTGAATCCGGCGCCGCGCTGGACGAGTTCATCGACGGCATTCTCCGGCAGATCACTGAGGAGCTCGACTCGGACGATTGCTTCCTTCGGACGCATGGGTCTCTCCTGACAGCTCAGGCAACGGTTACCGGTCCGCACAAACTAGCAGCGTTGGACCGGTCCTCTCACTATCCGGACGCGAGTGAATCGACGTCGTGGAGCGACCGCCAGGAGTCGAGCGTGGCTGCCCAACCGGTCGCATCGATCTCCACGTAGAGCTGCCGCGCGCGATCCAGTGCCGCTGCCCCCTCGGCCGCACGACCCTGGTCGACCAGCCAGCGCCCCAGGTCTTCCTCAGCCCTGGCACTCAAGCCGATCGCTCCGAAGTCCGCCAGCGCGACCACCCCCGCGCGCAGGTCCGCCTCCACCTGAGTCGGATCGTCGCCGCGCATAGCCCCAACGACCCCTCTGAGGTTGAGGAGGTGCGCCGCAACAGCCGGCGAGACGATCCCCGATGCCGCCTCTGCCACCGGATCGAGGAGCTCCTGGGCGAGATCAGACTGGTTCGCGGCAACCGCCGCGCGCACCAGAGGCGGCCAGAAGTTCATGAAGTCGTCGTCGAGACCGCCAGCCGCAAGGGTGTGTTCGAGTGTCTCCTTGGTCAGGGCCGCAGCTCCGTCGACGTCCCCCAGTGCCAACTTGGTCAGCACCTCGAGACAGCCAACAGCGGCGATGTCCCACGACTGCCCGGCACCGTCCAGGGTCGGGACCGGGGGCATGGGTTCGCCTTTGGCCTCGGCGAGGCGCGCCTCGACCCATGCCAGCAGGATCTTGATGGTGGGTACGTTGACCAGGTCCTTGGCCTCCGCGAGTATCGCCCCTGACTCGGCGATCTTCCCGGCATTCCACAGGGCACAGGCGTAGTTTCCGTAGCAGAAGTCGAGCATCCCGGAGATGCCGGACCGTCGAGCTACAGTCAGCGCCTCCTTGAAGGTCGACAGCGCCGACGGCAGATCCCGGCTCATCTCCAGAGTGCCGACGTTCACGAGGGCGTTGGCGAGCACGGCGGGAAGGTCGTGCGTACGTGCAATGTCGGCGGCCATCTCGGTGAGCCCACGCGCGGCGTTCGGTGCGCCGATGCCCTGGTAGCGCGTCCCCAGACCGATCATGGCTCGCCCCAACTCCTCCGCGTTGCCGACGGACTCGGCGAGGAGAAGCTGCCGCTCCAGGTACCGCGAGGCAGTGTCGAGGTCGCCGTGCGGGAAGTCGCCGTGTGGCGAGAAATGAGCGTTCGCCAGGGGTCGGGCCATCCGCAGCAGTGCATACTCCGCACCACGAGTCTCGTCGAGCTCTTGCCACCGAGGCTCAGCGATCTCGATCACCTGGTCAGCTTCGCCGACAAAGCTCAAGCATTCGCACAGCCGGCCTGCCGCGATGCCGGCATCGACAGAGCGGGTGAGCGAGTCGTAGAGAGCCATGGCGCTACGTGCCTCGGCGGCCCCGACCTCGTAGGCCCCAGACCCGAGCGATGCTTCGGCCGCGCCCAGGTACAACCGCGCCTGGTCCGGTGGTTCTTTGGTGCGTTTCAATGCGGCTAGGTACAGGCGGTGGGCCTCCTCGGGAGAACCGAGGGCCGTCGAGCGCTCCGCAGCCCGAACGAGCAGTGACACAGCACGCGCCTCGAGCACCTCCATGTCAGTTTCGTCACTGCTCGAGATGTCGACCGCGTCCAGCAGGTGCTGAGCGATGACGACGGCGAGATCACCCCCAGGATCGGGCTGCTCCGCCAAGTAGTCGGCGGCAGCGAGGTGACGCTGCTTGCGGTCACGGCGCGACAAGGTTGCGTAGGCGATCTGTCGAACAACCGACTGGACGAATCGGAACTGTCCGCGCTCAGACGAGAATCGGTCTTGCTGAAGAGCAATGATCTGCTTCTGCTGCAGCGTGGCCAGGGCACTGTCGAGATCTGTGGAGTCCGGCGTGACGGCGGACAGGCCTTCGCGGGTGAACGACAGCCCGAGGACGCTGGCGTCGGCCACTGTCCGTCGCTCCCCTGGGCTCAGGGCATCTAACCGGGCCGCGACGAGCGCCTGAAGCGAAGCCGGAGCACCGACATCGTCCAGATCGAGTACGACATCCTCCGCCAGGACGTACTGGCCACCGCGCGGTACGACCGCATCTCGGTCGATAAGGGCGCGCACGGTCTCCACCGCGAAGAGAGGCACGCCTTCAGCGCGGGCAACGAGTGCGTTCCGTGCACTGTCCGGCAGTCCGACCACCAGTGCGTCCACCAGACCCGACATCGCCGAGTCGTCGAGCGGATCGAGTCGCACCACTGCCGAACGCCGACCTCCGAGCTGGGGACGCCGCTCCAGAAGCTCGGGCCGGGCGAGCGCGACGACGAATATGGGTGCCTGGGCCGTGCCGAGCATGTGGTCGAGGAAGTCCAGCAGGCCGTCGTCGGCGTACTGCGCATCGTCGATCACCAGCACGACAGCGTTACCGTCTTCGCTCAGCCGCTCGAGGAAAGAGGTCCAGGCCGCGAAGAGGTCCAGCTTGGCGAATCCGCCAGCGGCGCCAGCACCAACCAGGGCCGCCATACGCGGTCGCAGCCAGTCACGCTCTTCCTGGTCCGGTACGAACTCCGCCAGCGCCACCTCGAGGCGCTCCACGACCTCGTCGCCGGAATCAGCCTCCGTGAGACCGAGCCGGGTCCGCACAGCCTCGGCGAGCGCCCAGAAAGCGACACCGTCTCCGTAAGAGAGGCAACGCCCTCGGTGCCACCGAATGGTGGCGGTCAGGCCATCGGCGTACTTCTCGAACTCCCAGACCAGGCGTGACTTGCCGACGCCCGGGTCGCCATCGACAACGACGAGCCGGGGACGACGTGACTCTTGCGTCGAGTGGAACAGCTCCTTGAGGAGACGAAGCTCGCGGTCGCGTCCGGTGAGTGGCGCTTCCAGCCCGTCGACACGCTGACCGCCACCCAGCTCGCCCACCACCGTCTTGGCATGCCACAGCCGAGCTGCCTCCGCTTTGCCCTTCATGCGGTGCTCACCCGCGTCTTGGTAGGCGATGGCCGCCGCGGTCAGCGATCGGGTGGACTCGTCGACCCATACCTGGCCGGGTTCAGCGGCAGCCTGCACACGGGCCGCTGTGTTCACGGCATCTCCGGCGACCATTCCTTCAGCGGTGGCACCGAGGGTCACCGCCACCTCACCGGTGACAACTCCGACCCGAATAGCCAGATCGGGAGCACCGATCTCATGACCCATCGCCCTGAATCGCCTGCACCAGCTCGAGGGCTGCGCGAACGGCGCGCTCGGCGTCGTCCTCTCGGGATATCGGAACACCCCAGATGGCCATTACCGCGTCGCCGATGAACTTCTCCACGGTCCCGCCGTATCGGTCTATGACCGTGCGACACTCGGCGAAGTAGCGGGAGAGGAGCTCTCGCACGTCCTCTGCGTCGCGCGTCTCTGACAGGGGCGTGAACCCCACCAGGTCGGCGAACAGGACCGACGTCAGCCGACTCTCGGCGACGGGAATCCCTGGGGTTTCGGGAGCTTCCCGCTCAGTGGTTGACCGCACTCACGACAGAAGCGGCCACCCGCGACGGCCGCGACTGCCACACGACGGGCAGACACGGCGGGGACGACGGCGCTTCCGCACTCCTGGCAGAACTTCGCACTAACGGGGACGTCGGCAGAGCACTGGGAGCAGGTGGCCACTCACGCACCTCCAGGTTCCCGGACCGGCGGCCGCGGGCCTCGATGCCACCGTGCCCACCCCGAAGATAACTGCCCCACCACCGTTCCACACGAGATCTGCGCGAGGAAATCACAACAGATCAGGTTCACCGGCGAAACCTGCGGCGTGCCTTGGCTAACTCCAAGTGCGTATCCAACCAACACATGTAGTGCGGCTGCCCTCAGCGCGTACGGTGGCGGAGTTGGGGGGCGGATACCTGGTGATGGGGTGGCTTGGTGACATCGGGTTCGCAAGATGGCACGCGCCGAGCCGGTACCGCGGCGAACTCAACGAGCGTCAGGTCCGCGATGGGACGGGCGCGACTGGTCAGCATCACGGCGCTGGCCATGGTCGCCTTTGCTGCCAACTCGGTCTTGGCTCGGTTGGCCCTCGCTGAACCGGACATAGACCCAGGTACCTACACCACTATCCGTCTCGCAGCGGGAACGCTCATCCTCTTGCCGCTCGTCTACCTCTCGCGCGGAATGCGTCCGCGCGAGGTCGTGTCCAAGGGTTCCTGGCTATCGGCCGCCGCGCTCTTCATCTATGCCGCTGGCTTCTCTTTCGCCTACGTCTCCTTGGCCTCAGGAACGGGCGCACTGATTCTCTTCGGCGTCGTTCAGGCCGTGATCATCGGAACAGCGCTGCTGCGCGGCGACAGACCCGGCTGGGGAACCTATCTTGGATTGGCAGTTGCGCTAGTGGGGCTGGTGTACCTCGTTGCTCCGGGAGTTTCCGCTCCCGACCCCCTTGGCGCTGTCCTGATGGCGTTTGCGGGAGTGGGTTGGGCCTTGTACACACTCAGAGGACGCGGCGGGGCCGACCCCCTCGTACTGACCGGCGCCAACTTTCTCCTGGCACTGGTCTTCTGCGCAGCACTGGGAATCGTCGTTCTCGCGATCGGCGCCGAGGAGATATCCGCCAAGGGAGCTGCCCTCGCGGCCACGTCGGGCGCGATCGCCAGCGGGCTGGGCTACTCACTCTGGTACGCCGTCCTCCCACACCTTACGAGAGCTCAGGCAGGCGTGATTCAACTGAGCCCGGTCCCGCTCGCCGCCGCAGGTGGTCTTCTGCTTCTCGGCGAACCTCTGACCATGCGCCTCGCGGTCTCAACTGTGTTCATCCTCGGCGGCGTCGCACTCGCCGTTCTGACCCCTGGTCGACGACAGGTCTGACGGCGCGGCCAGCTATCGGGCGTCGGCGCTCAGGAACGAAGAACTCCTGCGACTGGGACGTCGGTGGAAGTAGGGGCTCAACTGGAGCTTTCCGGACGACAAGGGATGCTTGCGAAACGCAATCTGCACCCGGAGTCGCTGGCATATCCCTTGACATGCGATTTCGGCAAAGCCTGCGAGTTGGCGGTGTCGAGCGGCTACCCTCCGATCACCTGTCCTTGGTCCTTGGAGGTAGACATGCGTCGGATAGCCACAACAATCTTCGCCACATCGTGCGCTGTGCTCCTGACCGCCAGTATGGCCGGAGCTGCCTCTCAGACCGTAGCTGGCGATGAGTACGGAGGAAGCGTTGGCGACATCAAGAAGATCGTCGTCAACAATGCCCAGAAAGCTGTCTCTACCAAGGTATTCGGCTTGGGAAAGCCGTGCGGCGGAGCCAAGTATCTACAGGTGAACGTACAGAACGGACGCGGGAAGACGCTCTACTCAGGCGAGGCCGGCTGCTACTCCGGGAACAACGGCCTCGTGTGGGCGACGGGCCTGTACGACAGGGGTGGATCCAAGGTCAGGTGCCGCAACTTCGACATCAGCCGCAGCCGGACCACCGGCGCCTACCGCGTGCTCATGCCCAGAGAGTGCCTGAGCGACGCGCCGAATCGGATCAAAGTCGACGTCACCGGCCAGAACTGGGGCTCAGTAACTGGTGGTCACGCTGGCCCCACGAAGGTCTTGGGGCGAGGCTAGCCAGACCAAGAACCTCGGCGCTCATGAGGCAAATGAAGCTCCCGCGACTGGACTCGAACCAGTAACCTGCCGGGCTGCCGCAACCTGTTCGCAGTGATCCGCCCGCGTCCGCGGTTCTGCGTTTGTGCAGGTCAGGCACGAGATCGAGTGCGTTAACGTTCGTCAGCGTGCGCTCGCGTACGGCCGTTCCTCGTACGCGTTGCTACATCCGTTGCTACATGGACAGCCCCTCCGCCACCGCCAGCCCGCCGTCTGCCGTGATTGGCCAAGTCTCCGCCCCGCACCGACCGGTTATGTGGCAACCGTGTGCCTCGACCGCCGTCGCGTGCGGAAGCTCAGCGTCACGCACGGCCTGCAGTCGAGGGACACGATGCGGACTCAGCTGCACGTGCTGAGGCACCGACTTGGCGTCAACAGGGAGCAGTGTCGGCCGGACCCCCCGGGAGGACCTAGGTGAAACGCAACGTCCGCCGGGTCCTCGCCCTGGTCGGCGTCCCTCAGATGCGTGAACGCCAACAGTCTGCGGCACCAGCTTCCGCCTGATGGAGTGTCATTGACAGCATGGTCAACTGTGACGGGTTCGTCCCTGATCCCTCCATCGGTCCGTGTGACTGGCGCGGGCGCCCGGGACCGTCCGCGACCTTCAGGAAGTTGCGTTCGGGCACGTCGTCGTGGAGGACCCCGTCCTCTGCAATGTTTGCAACGCCCTGCTGTGCATCGACCAGCTGCGGGGCGGGTGGTCGCCGCGGGAGGCAGGGGTGGACCTCGCCCTCGAAATCATCGGTAGCCAGCAGCAAGACAACCTGTTGGATCCCCGGATCGACCGCGCCGTAGCGGCCCGCACCCAGTCCCTAGCGCAGGACCTGGCCGAGGCCAGGGAGACCATCGCGGCCCTGAAGGCCGAGCTCCGGCGGTGGAGCGCCCAGGGCGGCGAGGTCGACCGGCTGCTGGACAGGCTCGGAGTTTGACCGCTGAGCGCTGTGCGATCGTGCTTAGCAAACCTGAAGGTCAGGGGCGCTGTGCGGTGCAATATCCTGTACTGAGATCTTCGCCTGTAGCGCGATGCACTGACCATCACCGGCAAGTCATCCCGTCGCGCGCGATATCACGAATGGCGCCTCAGCAACCGTTGGCTGCCGAAATTAGGTCGCCAGAGCAAGGATCGAAGTCCACTCTTTGAGAGATCAAGGACCTTTTCCGCAAGTTTGCCAACCGGCCGGCACCACCAACGCGAGAGGGGAGATCAGTCGAACATGTTGCCGATGCCTGGAAATCAGCCAGGTCACGTCCCACCGCGAAGGGCCCCATTCATGCACATTCGCTGACAGACTGGTCGGCATGTTCTTCGATGATCATCCTGAGTTTCTCGAAACCAGCACCACCGCCGCTGACCTGCAGCGGCTGAACGCACGGCACGTTGCGATGATCGAGGAGAACCAACATGTGCTGAGTCAGGCGCGAGTGCTCGACATCGCAAGCCATGACGGCCGGTGGTCTTTCGCCGCTCTCAAAGCTGGCGCGAGCCACGTGACGGGCATAGAAGGCCGCGACCACCTCGTTCAGAGTGCCAACAAGACGTTCACTGACAAAGGAATCCGCTCATCTCAGTTCGAGTTTGTGCACGGTGACGCGCACGATGTCCTCACCGATGGAGTCGGTTCGTTTGACGTCGTGATGTGCCTTGGATTCATCTACCACACGCTTCGCTATGTCGAGCTCTTCTCGGGAATCCGCGCCACAGGTGCTCGTCATCTGATCATCGACACCCGAGTCCACCTCGGCAACAAGCGCGTCATCGCCGTGCACAGCAACCCGGTTCAGAAAGAGGGGCTCGCCGTCGAGGACAGGTTCTCCTACAAGGGACAGGCGCTCGTGGGCAGGCCGAGCATGGCAGCGCTTGAGCACATGCTTGGTGCCTATGGATACGACATAGCGAGCCAGACCGATTGGTCGCGCATCCTCGGTCCGGATGCCAACCCAGAGAACAGGTACCTGACCGGTGCGCGCGTCACATTGCTCGCTGTTGCTCGCGACTAGGGGACCACAGGCTGCCACTCTCATGCTTGACAAGCCTCAGTCCAGATAGACCCGCAATAGGCACGGTTAAGCGCTGTGCGAACGGGCTCAGCGAACGTGCAGGGTACGAGCGTTGTGCGCTGCAATATCTTGTACTGAGAGCGGGCCGGTGCGGGTGTAACTGGGACTTGGCTAATGGTCCGTGACTGGGGAGGCCACGAGATGCTGTTCAGAAAGCAGGCTAGGTGGCACCCTTGTTGCCTTCTGATGGTCACGTCCCACCGCGTGGTGTAACTGGGGCTGACCGTGGTCGGCTTCGCGGTGGTGCTGGGGCAACTATGACGCAATAAGTTCGGGGATGGCCACCTCCTTTCCAGGTTCGGTGGTGTGGACACCGATGAGGCTCATCGATTCCTCAGACAGGTAGCGGCGGTTGATGACCTGGCATTCGTCGTGCATCTCGATCAGCACGCTTCCGGCCAGCCTGAGTAGTGCGGTGGGGTTGGGGAACACACCGACGACGTCGGTGCGGCGTTTGACTTGCTTGTTCACCCGTTCCAACGGGTTGGTCGACCACAGCTTCTTCCAATGCGCGGGCGGGAAACCAGCGAACGCGGTGAGGTCGTCGGCGGCTTCGCGGAGCATCTGTTCGACTTTGGGGAATTGCCGGCCGAGCATGGTCGCGATCACGTCGAGCTGCTCCCGGACGTGGGGGGCGTCGGGTTGGGCGAAGATGGTGCGAAGGGCCGCGGCGACAATCTCTTGTGAGCCTTTGGGGACGGCGGCTAGCACGTTGCGCATGAAGTGGACCCGGCACCGTTGCCACCCGGCGCCGAGCATCACTGCGCTGATCGCTTGCTTCAGACCGGTGTGCGCGTCGGAGACCACCAGCTGGGTGCCGGAAAGGCCGCGGGCTTTCAACGACCTAAGGAACGCGGTCCAGAAGGCGCCGTCCTCGGAGTCACCGACGGCGAACCCAAGACTTCTCTGCGACCGTCAGCGGAGATCCCGGTAGCGATCACGACCGCTTGAGAGGCCACCCGGGAGCCCTTCCCGCCCTTGCCGCCACCGCTCCGAGCCTTGCAGTAGGTGGAGTCGAGGAAGACGTAGGGGAACGGCAGCTCGGACAGGTCCCGATCAGCGAACTCGGCGACTTGCTCATCAAGGTCAGCGCAGATCCGTGACACCTCCGACTTGGAGATCCCAGTGTCAGCGCCGAGGGCTTTGACCAGAGACTTCGTCAAACGAAGCTCCCGCGACTGGACTCGAACCAGTAACCTGCCGGTTAACAGCCGGCTGCTCTGCCAATTGAGCTACGCGGGATTGACGCCTATGCGGCCCGCCGAGAATACCAGCCACCCCAGGGGCTTCTCGCAGGGTGTTCAGTCGCCGCCTACCTCGGCCCGCACCTCGACAAGGGCCTCTTGGGCACCGGCACGAGCCGCAGGATCGCCCACTAGATCTGGGTCGAGGTCGGCCCGCCACGCTATGCCGCCAGACGGACCACGTCGACCCACGATGCGCACTCCCGACTCGCCGTCGAGCGCCACGAAGCGGTCAACGATCACGCTCGCTGTGACTCGGTCGCGGACGACCACTGGAAGGTCACGCCCGTCGCCGACCGGTACCCGCAGAGTCGCTCCGCCGAGGTCGGGCCCCAGCACGACGGTCAGCACTCCGCTGTCGTAGGAGGCTCGTTCGATCTGCTCCCAGCCGAAACTCGAGTACTCGGGAGGGATTCGCTGGACGTGCAGCGCGGTGTCAGACGCGACGACAAGGCGCCCCGAGCCATCGTCAACCCACGCCAGGATGCGCTCCTTCGGCGCGAGGTGCAGAAGCTCGCGAACGTCGTCGTCGAGTGCGGGTCGACGCCACTTCATCTCGGCGTCACCACGTTTTCACTCACCACCGAGAGAGTCCTCGTGAATCCTGCGGCGCTTGGCCTCCAGCGTCACGAGGTCGGCAAACACTGCCGAATGAGCGGCGGGATCCTCCGACTCCAGTCGCTGCATCTTCGAACGAAGCTCATCAATCTGCAATGTCAGGACTCGCTCACGGGCGCGCCCGAGTTGCTCTCGGGCGTAGCGGTCGAGCGTCGACTCGTCGACCTGGATGGGCTCAACCGCAAGCTCATTGATGACCGAGCGGACGGAGTCGTCGGGCGCGGCGTCTGAGAGTCGCTGCATCCAGGCGTCATCGTCGCTCACTACTCCCCCGATGGTCCCGATGATCGAGCGCACCTGCACGTAGGCGGGGTGGCTGAACATGTTGGTCGGTAGCTCGTCAAACGTTGCGTCGAGCTTGTCGGGGTGCTGCACGGCCAGCTTCAGCAGCTCACGCGGACCTGCGAGCCGTCGATCCTGAGGGTCAGGACGCGGCACCGCCTTCGGCGCATCCGAGGCTGGTTCTCCTTCGGCTGACCGGGCCGAGGTCGACGGACGAGGCTGCTGTTTGAGTGCCCGGTGCGCTTGGGTCACGGCATCCTGTACCGGCTTGACCTCCATACCCAGCCACCCCGCAAGTGAACGCGCATACTCAGGGCGCAGCGACTGGTCACGGATCTGGGCAACCAAAGGAGCGGCGGCTCGAAGCGCTGCGACGCGGCCGGCTGGCTGCTCGAGGTCGTGCCCCGACAGGACGCTGCGGATCGCGAACTCGAAGAGTGGAACGGGTTTGTCGACGAGGGCGGCCACCGCGGCGTCTCCTTGCTTCTGACGCAGCTCACACGGGTCGAGGCCATGGGGCTCGACAGCGACGAACGTCTGCGCCACGAAACGCTGGTCGTCCTCGAAGGCCCGCATCGCCGCCTTCTTGCCCGCAGCATCCCCGTCGAACGTGAAGATCACCTGACCGCCGAAGGTGTCGTTGTCCATGAGCAGGCGGCGCAGGATCTTGATGTGATCACCGCCGAAAGCCGTACCGCAGGTGGCGATGGCCGTCTCAATGCCCGCGAGGTGGCACGCCATGACATCGGTGTAGCCCTCGACGATCACCGCCTTGCGCTGCTGGGCAATCGAACGCTTGGCAAGGTCGATGCCGTAGAGCACCTGGCTCTTGCGGTAGATCGGCGTCTCTGAGGTGTTGAGGTACTTGGGGCCTTGGTCGTCGTCGAGCAGCTTGCGCGCACCGAAACCGATGGTCTCGCCGGTGATGTCACGGATCGGCCACACCAGACGTCCGCGGAACCTGTCGATCATGCCGCGTTGACCCTCTTTCGACAGGCCACCCACCGTGAGCTCGCGATCGGTGAAGCCCTTGCTTCTGAGGTGGCGGGTGAGGGCGTCCCATGAGTTGGGCGCGAAGCCGACGCCGAAGTGCGCGGCAGCCGCCGCGTCGAATCCGCGCTCATCGAGAAACTGTCGTCCGACGATTGCCTCGGCACTCGTCAGCTGCTCGGCGTAGTAGGCGGCCGCAGCTTTGTGCGCCTCGAGCAGTCGCGTGCGCTCACCCTGCGGACGCCGCGGGCCGGCGCCGGAGTCTTCGTAGCGCAGCTCGATCCCGAAGCGGCCGGCGAGCTTCTCGACCGCTTCCTGGAACGTGAGGTGCTCGATGCGCTCGAGGAAGTCGATGACGTCCCCACCCACCTGACAGCCGAAGCAGTGGTAGAGACCCTTGGCCGGGGTGACGTGAAAGCTGGGGCTGCGCTCTTCGTGGAACGGGCAGAGACCCTTGAGGCTGCCGCCCCCCGCCGGACGCAGTGTGACGTGATCGCCGACGACCTCGGCGATCCCGGCCATGTCTCGCACGCGTGCGACGTCGTCGTTGCGGATGCGGCCGGCCATGCCGTGAGTCTAGGTGGCGACACCTTGGCCCCCGGCGGGCCATGATGGACCTGTGGAACTCACCATCATTGACGCGGCCGGATCCCCACGAGAGATGGGCAGAGCCCACGGCGAGCAGGCCCGAGGGCTGATCGCCACAGGTCTTGATCGCTGGCGAGACGAGCTGGCCACGTCGGACAAGGACGCGGACCAGCTCTGGAAGGGCCTGTCGCGGGAGTCGGGGTTCCGGGACGCCGCCGCCCGCTGGGCACCGGCCCTGCTGGAAGAGATCGAAGGGATCGCCGAAGGCGCGAACGCCGACCCAGATGCCGTCTTCGCCACCAACTGCCTGGACGAGGCGTGGTGGTGGGGTGAGAAGGGTCCCGGCTGCAGCGCTGTCGCCGTCGCTGACCGAGGTAGCAAGACAGTCATCGGCCAGAACATGGACCTCGACACCTGGATGGACACCAGCCAGGTCGCCCTGCGTCTCCGGCCCGACGACGGGCCTGAGCAGGTGCTGCTGAGCCGGGCCGGCGTCGTTGGGCTATGCGGAGCCAACGCCGAAGGCATCGGACTCGTCGTCAACACGCTCGACCAGCTGCCAGTCGCCGTGGACGGATTGCCCGTGGCCCTCGTCCTTCGCCTGCTCATCGCACAGACATCGCTGGACACTGTCGAGCCGACTGCTCCGGAGCATCCGTCACGCGTCCGGTCAGGCCTACACGATGGCGTCCGCCGATGGCGTCATCGGCTTCGAGGCAGGGGGAGACTTCGTGGCGTCCTACGCGAACGAGGCTGATCGCCCTGGTGCGCGGTGGCACACGAACCACCCGTTGTCGGAGGGCGACCACGAGGTGACGTTCGACCCTGACGACTGGGCCACCGGCTCGAGTGAGCCGCGCCTCTCACGCGTCCACGATGAGATGAATGAGCTCCGCACGGCGGACGACCTCGTTGCGCTGTTGTCGGACGCCGATGCAGGCATCTGCATGTACCCGGGCCGGTGGCGCGACGACGGGTTCACCTTCGGTTCGCTCGTGATCGAGATCGACGAGCCTCCGTCAGTGCGAATGACGGCCGGTCCACCTGATCGCAACCCGTGGGTTGACGTTCCGTTCGTCTGACGCCGCCCGGTGAATGCGTCGCCTTCCGGACACCTTGACCGATACCCGGACCGAGAGGAAGGTGGGAGGAGTCATCTCCGACGACCTCCCCCTCGATTGGACACACCATGGGTGCAATGGCAGTTCCGATAGCCCCGGAGAAGCTGGACGCCTGGAAGGCCTGGACCAAAGAGCTCACCGGCCCCCGTAAAGCCGAGTTCGACGCCTCCAACGCCCGGCACCAGCTCACCGGCCATCACGCCTGGCTGCAGGCCAATCCCGACGGCAGCTATCTCGCCATCGCCGTGCACCAAGGGCCGGGCGCCGAAAACTACATGATGTCGCTGATGCAGTCGGACGACCCGTTCGACCAGTGGTTTGCTGCCACGGTGGCCGATGTGCATGGCATGGACCTGACCGGCCCCCCGCCCCCACCAGCAGAGCAGTACATCTAGCGCCGGTCACATCTCTTCGTTCGTCTCCGGGTCGCCACCCCAGAGACGACCGTCGGGGCGTCCCAGACCAGTGATGGCCGCCATCTCGGCGTCGCTCAGCGTGAAGTCGAACACGTCCAGATTCTCGCGTTGCCGTTCTTCGCTCGCTGCCTTCGGCAGCGGAACGGCACCGAGTTGCAGGTGCCACCGCAGCACGACCTGAGCTGGCGTACGGCCGTTCGTCGCCGCAGGACCAGTGACAGCGGGGTGGTCGAACGTTTTGCCCTCACCGAGCGGGCTCCAGCTCTCGGTGAGCACGCCGAGTTCGGCATGGACACGACGCAGTTCCACTTGGGGGAACTCCGGGTGCAGCTCGATCTGGTTGACCGAGGGCATGACGCCAGTTGCATCAGCCGCCTCCCGAAGATGCTGTTCGGTGAAGTTGGAGACACCGATTGACCGGACGCGCCCATCGCCCTGCAACTCGACCATGGCCCGCCACGCATCTATGTAGCGCCCCCGTCGCGGGTTGGGCCAGTGGATCAGGTACAGGTCGACGCGACCCAGCTTGCTCAGCGACTGCTCGAACGACCTCATCGTCTGGTCGTAGCCGTGATCGCGTCCCGGCAGCTTGGTGGTCACAATCGCCTCGGCGCCTGGCGCATCCGCCTCGGCGATCGCCTGCCCCACGGCGCTCTCGTTCTCGTAGTTGACCGCCGAGTCGATGAGCCGGTAGCCCGAGGCAAGCGCAGTGGACACTGAACGAGTGGCCTCGGCCCCCTTCAGCGCATAGGTGCCAAAGCCCAACGCCGGCAGAGTCGTGCCGTCGTTGAGTAACAAGTTCGGGATAGTCATGGGCCTATCCCACCACGTCATTCTGAGCTGCCCTCAGTCAGTCATCAGGAACTTCGGCAAGAACGTCAACGAGGTGGGCTCACGGTCAGCAGTGCGCGGTAGTGCGGGACTCCGCTCCCGGCCAGGAACTCGTCGCCGACGATCGTGAAGCCGTGGCCGGTGTAGAACGACAGGGCAACCGTGCGCGCGTTGCACCAGAGCAGGTCGGCACCTCGAGACTGCGCCTGATCGAGGACTTCAGCGAGGAGCCGAGAGCCGATCCCCTCACCTCGACGCCCCTCGGTCACCGCCATGCCCCGTAGTCGCCACGCTGGACGCTCCTCCTGAGCCTCCGGGAACACGGTGGCCGTGCCCACGACAACGGCGCCATCCATGGCAGCCAGGTGAACGGTGTCGGGCAGGTCGTCCGCGGGATACACCGACTCCGTCGGATCAGCGCCTGCTCGTAGAACGGAGTGACGCAGAGGGCGCACGACCACCGCGTCGACCCGACGCACCTCGAGGTCACCGCGACCGCAGTCGACCGAACGCTGACAACGCTGCGGTATCGGTGAGGGACGCCACCTGGTCGATCACGGCGCGCAGCCGTTCGGCATCGTCGGCGGCCTGCGCGTACCACTCGGCAAAGATCGGCTCGAGCGTGTCCGGGGCACCAAGCAGCATCAGGTGAGCGACCTCGGTGACGATCTCGCGCTGCTGTGCGTACCGCTCCGGCGCTCCCTTGCGCAGCATGACGTACTGCGCCGTGATCGCCTTGAGCACGGCGCACTCGGCACGCACGTCCGGCGGGACGACGAGGTCGGCGTCGTATCGCCGCAAGGCCCGATCGCCGCTGGCCGCCCGCGTCGCGGTCTCGGCGGCAAGACAGAAGCGGCCGATCAGCTCACTGGTCGTGCTCTTCAGCGACGCCATGGCCCGATGGCTCTCGTCGTAGCCGCCGGGCCAGCAGGGCAGGGCAAGCAGGCGGTCGAGCGCCGCCTCGAGCTCCCCCCACTCAAACGTCCGCGCGTAGCGCTCCTGAGTCAGGTCGAGCAGCGCCTTGCGCTCGGCCTCGTCGTGCAGCGAGTCGAGCGTCAGGTGGCCCGGCGTGGATGGCGTCCTCGAAGTCGTGGACCGAGTAGGCGATGTCGTCGGCCCAGTCCATGACCTGCGCCTCGAGGCAGCGACTCTCCGCCGGAGCGCCTTCGCGCAACCAGTCGAAGGCCGCGATGTCGTCTGCGTAGACGCCGTACTTCTGCCGCTCCGGCGAACGCGGCCACGGGTACTTGGTCGCTGCGTCCAGAGTCGCCCGCGTCAGGTTGAGTCCCGCGCTCGCCCCGGTCGCGTCGAGCCGCTTGGTCTCGAGCCGAGTGAGGATCCGAAGACTCTGCGCATTTCCCTCGAAGCCGCCGCACCCCTGGGCGACCTCGTCGAGCGCCTGCTCGCCGTTGTGACCGAAAGGCGGGTGCCCGAGGTCGTGCGCGAGACCCGCGGTCTCGACGAGGTCAGGGTCGCAGCCGAGCGCCTGGCCCAGCTCGCGGCCGATCTGGGCCACTTCGAGTGAGTGCGTGAGCCGCGTGCGCGGAAAGTCGCTCTCCCACGGCACCACGACCTGCGTCTTGGCGGCCAACCGGCGCAGCGACCACGAGTGCAGCACGCGCGCCCGGTCGCGCGCGAAGGCGTTGCGCCTGCTGCTCTTGGCGCTCTCGAGCCACGCGACGTTCGACGTCGGCGGCGTCGTAGCCGTCCACCTGTTCACTCACGCCCAGGACCCTACGCGACCCTGGCCCCCTGATCAGCGAGTGTCGCTGACCGTTGCCGCGATCGCGGCGCGCCCTGCCTCGAGCCGGGCGACCGGCACGCGGAACGGTGAGCATGACACGTAGTCGAGACCCCAGTGGTGGAACATGTGCACCGACGCAGGGTCTCCCCCGTGCTCGCCGCACACACCAAGGCTGATCGACGGACGCACTGCTCGCCCCGCCTCGGCCGCCATGCGGATGAACGCGCCGACCCCGTCGGCGTCGATGGTCTCGAACGGCGAGACGCTGAAGATGTTCGCGTCGAGGTAGGTGGTGAAGAAGGCGCCCTCGACGTCGTCACGGCTGAAGCCCCAGGTCGTCTGCGTCAGGTCGTTGCTGCCGAACGAGAAGAACTCGGCGACGTGGGCGAGGTCACCGGCCCGCACGGCTGCCCGGGGCAGCTCGATCATGGTGCCGATCGGGATCTCCAGAGCCACATCCCGCTCTTCGGCCACCGAGGCGATCACCCGCTCGGCCTCGTCACGGACGAGTGCGAGCTCGGTGCGGGCAGCCACCAGCGGCACCATGATCTCCGGACGCGGCGAGCCGCCGGCGGCCAGCCGGTCTGCCGTGGCCTCGGCCATGGCGCGCACCTGGAGTCCGTAGAGCCCCGGCAACACCAGACCGAGACGCACTCCGCGCATCCCCATCATCGGGTTGGCCTCGTGCATCAGCCGAACAGCCTCCAGCAGCTGGTGGTGCTCGGAGTCGCGGTTTCCACTGATGTCCTCGAGCGCAACCTTGACCGACAGCTCGGTGAGGTCGGGCAGGAACTCGTGAAACGGTGGGTCGAGCAGGCGCACGGTCACGGGCAGCCCGTCCATCGCCGTCAGCAGGTCGGTGAAGTCTTGACGTTGAAGCGGCAGCAGCTCTTCGTAGACGAGCGCCCGCTCGGCCTCCGACTTCGCCAGCACCAGCCGCACCACGAGCTGCTTGCGGTCGCCCAGGAACATGTGCTCGGTACGGGCCAGACCGATGCCGGACGCGCCCATGCGCCGCGCGCGATCGGCGTCTTCGCCGGTGTCGGCGTTGGCGCGCACGCCTAGCCGTCGCCTCTCGTCGGCGTGCTTCATCAATCGTGCAACTGCCGCCACGACCGGGTCGTCGGAGTAGCGGGCGTCAGCGGGGGAATCGAGCGAGCTGACAACGGGAGATGCAATGACGGCCACCTCGCCGCGGAAGACGGCCCCGGCGGTGCCGTCCAAGGACATCGGATCGCCTTCACGCACCACGAACCCATCTGGTCCGGTAGCTGTGCGCGCATCTTCGTCGACGACCAGCACTTCCGCTCCGACCACACAGGGTTTCCCCATCCCACGTGCTACCACCGCCGCGTGCGAGGTCTTGCCGCCACGGCTGGTGAGAATGCCTTGGGCGGCGATCATGCCGCCGAGGTCTTCTGGGTTGGTCTCGCGCCGTACCAAGACCACCTTCTCGCCCGCGGCGGCGCGCACCGCGGCTCGCTTGGAGTCGAACACCGCACGACCAACCGCCGCCCCAGGAGACGCGGGAACGCCGGACACCCAGGGGCGTCCGGCTTCCTCTGGGTCGACCTGAGGGAACATCAGGCGAGCAAGCTGCGCCCCCGTGACGCGACCCAGTGCCTCGTCGAGATCGATCAGCCCCTCGTCGACAAGTTGGACGGCGATCCGGAACGCGGCCTCGGGAGTGCGCTTGCCGACACGGGTCTGAAGCATCCAGAGCCGACCCCGCTCGATGGTGAACTCGATGTCACACAGGTCGCGGTAGTGCGTCTCAAGACGTTGCATGATGTCCAGCAGCTCGAGCGTGCTGGGCGGGGTGACGGTCGTTGAGGTCGTCGAGCGACATCGTGTTCCTGATGCCGGCCACGACGTCTTCACCCTGGGCATTGGGTAGGTAGTCGCCATACGCCCCAGCAGCGCCGCTCGCCGGGTCGCGGGTGAAGGCGACTCCGGTCCCACTGTCCTCGCCGCGGTTGCCGAACACCATCGCCATGACGTTCACGGCCGTACCGAGATCGTCGGAGATCCCCTCCTGCCGGCGGTAGAGCTTGGCGCGGTCGCCGTCCCAAGACCGGAACACCGCCAGGACAGCAGCATCAAGCTGATCATGCGGATCTTGCGGGAACGCGCGCCCGGTCGCGGAGGCAATCACGTCCTGGAAGCTCGCGACCACGCCACGCAGCTCTGCCGGCGTCAGGTCGATGTCACGCGGGGCGCCAGCCTCGGCCTTGGCTTTCTCGAGCACCACATCGAAGCGCGAAGCCTGAACGTCGAGCACTGTTCGTCCAAACATCTGCAGCAGGCGGCGGTAGGAGTCCCAGGCGAAGCGTTCATCGCCGGTCTCAGCGGCGAGAGCTCGGACGGTCTCATCATTGAGTCCGATGTTGAGGACGGTCTCCATCATTCCGGGCATCGAGTACTTGGCGCCAGAACGCACAGACAGCAATAGCGGCTCGGTGGGATCGCCGAGCCGCCGACCCCCGTCTGCCTCAAGACGACCGAGGTGCTCGCGCAGCTCAGTACCGAGGCCCTCGGGTGCGTGTCCGAGCGACCGGTAGGCCCTGCAGGCTTCAGTCGTGATCGTGAACCCGGGCGGAACCGGAAGCCCAAGAGAAGTCATCTCGGCGAGGTTGGCCCCCTTGCCGCCCAGCAGATCCTTCTGTTCCTTGCTGCCTTCGGCAAACGCATAGACGTACCGCATGGGGCCTCCCGGTGCTGGTGGCGGGTCCCTCCACCGTATCTGCGCGGCTCAGACGGCGACCGGGCCGGAAGACCCCATCCCAAGGTGGCCCACCTCACACCGCAGCTCAACCGCCGCTGACATCCAGCTCGGCGTCGGCACCTAGGAAGTCGCAGTGCTGGTCGTCGAGCCACCCCTCGGGCAGCACCACGCGGCGAGGTGCCCCTTGACGCCCCCGTGGCACGCCGATCTCGGATGCCGGAAACTCTTGATCGGAGTCGATCTGACCGAGCAGGGCAGCGAGCTCGGGCAATGATGAGACCCTGCCGAGCGCTGCCCGGGTCTCTCCACCCACCTTGAACCCCTTGAAGTACCAGGCCATGTGCTTGCGGAGGTCGGCCATTCCTCGGGGCTCACCCATCAGCTCCGCGAGCAGCTCTCCGTGTCTGCGCACCATCCTGACGACGTCCGACAGGCACGGTGGTTCGGGAACAGGTCGCCCCGTGAAGACAGCTGCAAGGTCGCGGAACAGCCACGGTCGCCCGAGACAGCCGCGTCCGACCACTACACCGTCGCAACCGGTCTCGCCCATCATCTGCGAGGCGTCCGATGCTTCCCAGATGTCGCCGTTACCCAGTACCGGGATGCCCACATGCTCTTTGAGCGCCGCGATGGCCGTCCAGTCGGCCGCGCCGGAGTAGTACTGGTCGGCCGTGCGACCGTGCAAGGCGATCGCTGCACATCCGACGTCCTCGGCGATGCGCCCAGCATCGAGATAGGTGAGGTGGTCGGCGTCGATGCCCATGCGCGTCTTCATCGTCACAGGGACGCCGGCTGGCTCGGCCGCTCCGACCGCCTCGGTCAAGATCGCGCGCAGCAGGTCGCGCTTCCACGGCAGGGCGGCGCCCCCACCCTTGCGGGTGACCTTGGGCACAGGGCAGCCGAAGTTGAAGTCGACGTGGTCGACGCCGAACTCACCAACGAGGATGCGGACAGCTTCGCCTACGTACCGAGGGTCGACGCCGTAGAGCTGCACCGATCGGATGGACTCGAGGGGATCGAAGGCCAGCATCGACAGCGTCTTGGGCTGCCGCTCGACCAACCCGCGACTGGTGATCATCTCGCAGACGTAGAGCCCCGCGCCCTGCTCGGCGGCAAGGCGACGGAAGGCGGCGTTCGTGATACCCGCCATGGGCGCGAGCACCACTGGTACCGGCACCTCGAGGTCGCCCAGCCGCAGCGCGTTCGGCGTCACCAGGTGAGTCCTTCGTGCGACTCCAGGCACACAACTGGTGGATTTCCTGCGCTTTTCGCCCGCAGGACGCCACAGAACCGCAGGAGATCCGACACTGACTACGACGGAGGCAGATGGGGGGCGAGGAAGTCGACAAGTCCGTCGATCCCGATCCGCTCCTGCTTCATGGTGTCGCGCTCTCGCACGGTCACGGCATGGTCGTCGAGCGAGTCGAAGTCGACGGTGACGCAGTACGGGGTGCCGATCTCATCCTGACGCCGGTAGCGACGCCCGATGGCACCGGCGTCGTCGAAGTCGACATTCCAGCGCTTGCGCAACACCGACGCCACATCGCGCGCCTTCGGTGACAGGTCGGCGTTACGCGAGAGCGGGAGCACCGCCACCTTGACCGGAGCCAACCGCGCGTCAAGGCGCAGCAGCGTGCGCTTGTCGACGCCACCCTTGGCGTTGGGGGCCTCGTCTTCGGTATAGGCATCGAGCAGGAAGGCCAGCATCGCCCGGTTGACACCGACGGCCGGCTCGACCACGAACGGGAACCAGCGCTCACCGGCCTCCTGGTCGAAGAACGACAGGTCTTGACCGGACGCCTCAGCGTGCGCCTTCAGGTCGAAGTCGGTGCGGTTGGCGACGCCCTCGAGCTCACTGAACTCCTGGCCGCCGAACTTGAAGCGGTACTCGAGGTCGACGGTGCGCTTGGAGTAGTGCGACAGCTTCTCAGCCGGGTGTTCGTACAGGCGGAGGTTGTCTGGCGAAATCCCCAGGTCGGTGTACCAGGCCAAGCGTGCGTCGATCCACTTCTGGTGCCACTCCTCGTCGGTGCCCGGCTTGACGAAGAACTCCACCTCCATCAGCTCGAACTCGCGGGTGCGAAAGATGAAGTTGCCAGGCGTAATCTCGTTGCGGAACGCCTTGCCGATGTTGGCGATCCCGAACGGTGGCTTACGACGCGAGGTCTGCTGCACCTGGGCGAATGAGACGAAGACTCCCTGTGCGGTTTCCGGCCGAAGGTACGCCAAACCCGTGCCGTCCTCGACCGGGCCGAGGTGAGTCTTCAACATGCCGTTGAACTGCTTGGGTTCGGTGAACTGGCCCTTGTTGCCACAGTTCGGGCAGTTGACCTCGGCCAGGGACTCCGGCGCCCGTTTGTGCTTGGCCTCGAACGCCTCTTCCAGGTGATCGGCGCGAAACCGCTTGTGGCACGACGTGCACTCGGTGAGTGGGTCGGCGAACGCCGAGACGTGCCCAGAGGTTTCCCACACCTCGGGAGCCAGAATCACCGACGTGTCGACTCCGACCACGTCGTCGCGCTCGCGTACGACTGACTGCCACCACTGACGCTTGACGTTCTCCTTGAGCTCGACGCCGAGGGGACCGTAGTCCCATGCGGCGCGCTGGCCGCCGTAGATCTCAGAGCTCGGGTAGACAAAACCCCTGCGCTTGCAGAGCGAGACAACGTTGTCGATGAGGTCGGCGGCCATGGGTTCCTGCTTTCTGAGCCATCCGGCTGGGTGTCGGCGGTGAGCGCTCAGGCTATCTGGAGCGGTCGACCGTCTCGGCATCGCCCGCAAGATCACTCGATGCCTCATGCTCGCCATCGGCGTCCATGGCGAAGAGCACTTCGAAAGCCGTCGGTTCGTCGATGGCCTGCGAAAGGAACGGCACCGCGTTCAGCTTCACCTCGTAGGAGGACAGGGCCTTGCGGTAGCTGCCGACCGTCTGCCATCGCGCCACCATCGTCCACAGCGATCGATCATCTGATGCCCTCGCCACCTGAACACCCCGACACCCAGGGAAGCCGGCCAGCAGGCGGCCCACAGCACCGGCCTCTCCGCGAAAGCGCTCGGCGCCGTCAGTCGGCACGCGAAAGCGCATCACCACCACCCATTCAGACACGGTCACATCTTTGCTCATCGCCCCGGGCGAGCATCAGCTGCGGGCGTGGGAGACGATGGGAGCACCAGTTCCGACGCCCCGACGCCCCGAGGACTTATGACCGACGACCACACACCCTCAGCCCTAGAGCGCATCAGCGCCCCGTGGCTCGTGCGCCTGAGCCGGATCCCCCGGTGGCTCTTCCTCATCGTGCTCGGCAGCGTCCTATTCGCCGGCCTCTATCTCGACAGCGCGCTCGGCGGCGCCTTGCTCCTCGTGCTGGCCCTGTTCCTGGCTTGGCTCGCCAGCGTGGGTTGGTCGCACGTCTCGCCATTGGGACGCGTCCTACGACTCCTCACGGTGGGTCTGCTGGTCTACGTGGCGGTCGACAAGTTCCGCTAAACGGTTTTGACAACCGTTTTCATTTAGAGCACAGTGGGCTCATGCTTGCGCGACCCCTCTCTCGCCCCGTTCTCACCTGCGTGGCAGTCGTCAGCGCCGTGGCCCTTTCTGCGTGCAGCGGCGACGCGGAGACTCCAGCTGACGCCGGCGGCCAGGGATGGACGGTCGCTGCGGCCTTCTACCCCTTGCAGTACGTGACCGAAGCGGTGGGCGGCGATCTGGTCACCGTCACCAATCTCACGAAGCCGGGCGCTGAGCCGCACGATCTCGAGCTGGCCCCGCAAGATCTCGCCCAGCTCACCGACGCCGACCTTGCGGTCTACCTCGAGGGTTTCCAACCGGCCGTCGATGACGCCGTTGCACAGAAGGTCGACGGCGAGGTGCTCGAAGTCAGCCAGGCTGCTGACCTTTCGCTGACCACGGTTGACGGCGGCGGCGAAGAGGTCACCGACCCGCACTTCTGGCTCGACCCCCTGCGCCTCGCCGACGTCGGCGACACCCTGGCCGAGTCGCTCGGCCAACTCGACCCACCGGCCCAAGCCACGTTCGACGCCAACGCCGCGGCCTTGCGCCTCAAGCTCGAGAGGCTGGATGCGTCGTACCGCAAGGGCCTCAGCAGCTGCGAGCAGCGGCAGCTGGTGACCAGCCATACTGCGTTCGGCTACCTCGCCGACGCCTACGACCTCGAGCAGGTCGGCCTCACCGGGCTCACCCCCGAGACCGAGCCAGACCCGCAGGAACTCGCCGACGTCACCCAGTTCGTCCGCGACAACGACGTCCAGACCATCTTCTACGAGACGCTCGTCAGCCCTGATGTCGCCGAGACCGTGGCTCGGGCCACGGGTGCACGCACCAGCGTCCTGGACCCGCTCGAGGGGTTGTCAGACGAGTCAGAGGGCGACGACTATCTGGACGTCATGCAGTCGAACCTCGTCAACCTGCAGGAGGGATTGCTCTGCCGCTGACCCAGGCACTCGTCGAACTGCGGGGGGCCACCCTCGGGTACGCCGATGCCCCGGTCCTTCGGGACGTCGACTTCGCGATCAGCGCTGGCGAGTTCGTCGCCGTCGTCGGGCCCAATGGCTCCGGCAAGTCGACCCTGGTCAAGTCGATCCTCGGCCTCACCCAACGAAGTGCCGGCGAGCTGGACCTGTTCGGAGTCCCCTCCAGGAGCTACCGGGAGTGGTGGCGCATCGGATACGTACCACAGCGGCACACCGTCGGAGGCCCGATTCCTGCCACCGTCAGTGAGGTGGTCGCGAGCGGACGCCTGCCCCGCTCTGGGCTCTGGCGACTTCCCAGCGCCCAGGACCGCAAGGCTGTCAACCGCGCGATGGAGCGCGTCCACATCTTCGACCTCGCCGCCCGGCCCGTCCACCAGCTGTCCGGCGGACAACAACGCCGCGTCCTGATCGCGAGGGCTCTTGCTGCTGAGACCGAGCTCTTGCTGCTCGACGAGCCGACCGCCGGCGTCGATGTCGAGGCACAGGCCGCGCTGGTCGAGGTGCTCGGCTCGTTGAGTCGCCAGGGAGTCACCATCGCAGTCGTCACCCACGACCTCGAGCCCTTCAGCCCCCACCTCACACGTGTCGTCTGGATCAGCCACGGACGGATCGTGTACGACGGCGACCCCACCCAGGCGATCGTGCTGGCCGCTAGCGAGCCATTCGCCCACCACGACCATGCCGACGACCCGCCCCACACACCGCTGCCCCCCACCGTTCCAACGGGAACCTAGCCATGGAGTTCCTGCAGTACGACTTCATGCAACGCGCACTGCTGGCCGCGGTGCTGGTCGGGCTGGCCGCCCCCAGCGTCGGGATCTTCCTCGTACAACGGCGACTCGCCCTGATGGGTGACGGCATGGGTCACGTTGCCCTGACGGGCGTCGCGCTGGGACTTCTTACCGGTTGGGCTCCAGTCTGGGTCGCCCTGGCAACCGCTGCCGCCGGTGCGGTGACGATCGAGCTGCTCCGCGACCGTGGGCGCACGACCAGCGACCTCGCCCTGGCCATCATGTTCTACGGCGGTATCGCTGGTGGCGTCGTCCTCATCTCGAAGGCGCCCGGGGGCAGTGCCACCAGTCTGAACCAGTACCTCTTCGGCGCCATCACGACCACCACTTCGCAGGATCTTGCTGTCTTCGCGGTGCTCGCCCTCCTCATCTTGGTCGTCACACTCGGACTGGGTCGACATTTGTTCGCGGTGGCCAATGACGAGGAGTACGCAAGGGCCAGCGGTCTGCCCGTCCTTCCGCTGAATCTGGTCCTTGCTGTCCTCACCGCAACGACGGTGGTGGTCTCGATGCGGGTCGTCGGCCTGCTGCTGATCAGTGCACTCATGGTGGTGCCGGTGGCCACTGCTCAGCTCGTGGCCAGAAGCTTTCGGTCTGCCCTTGCCCTGTCACTCGCAATCGGACTCGGTTGTGCAGTCGTGGGCGTGACCGCGTCGTACTACACCAACACGCCGTCTGGCGGGTCGATCGTCCTGACCGCCATTGCGCTCTTCGGCGCCACGGCACTGGTCACAGGACTCTGGCGCGGGGTGCGTCGCACCGCCTGACCGTGTGGTGCCCGTTTGCGGTAAGCAATGCATGTATGGCAATCTGTGCATGTGAATCACAGCAACGCCGTTGATGGCTACGACGAGACCTCTGAGCTCTTCCGCGCGTTGGCCTCCCCGATCCGGATTGCTTTGGTGGCCGAGCTCGCCACAGGTGAGCAGTGCGTCCACGAGCTCGTTGAACGACTGCACCTCCCCCAGCCGCTGATCAGCCAACATCTGCGCGTGCTTCGTGGCGCCGACCTGGTTGAAGGTGTGCGCCGAGGACGCGAAGTCGCCTATCAGCTCACCGACGAACACGTCGCGCACATCGTGCTCGACGCAGTCCGTCACGCCCAGGAGGGCAAGGTTCATGAGCCCTCGTGAGGCGTCCGCCGCACCACAGCGCAACACCCGGCAGCGAGCAGCCGTCCTCGCCATGCTCGACAGCCTGACGCAGTTCAGCACCGCACAAGACATCCACGCACGCTTGCGCGAGAGCGGTTCGACCGTCGGCCTCACCACGGTCTATCGAACGTTGCAGGCGCTCGCAGATGCTTCCCAGGTCGACGTCCTGCGCTCCGACGACGGCGAGGCCATGTACCGACGCTGCACCGACGATCATCACCACCACCTCGTGTGCACCCGTTGCGGGCGAACCATCGAGGTCGATAGTCCCCCCGTCGAGTCGTGGGCCGACGAGATCGCGTCCCATCATGGATTTACCGACATCACCCACACACTCGAGATCTCCGGCATCTGCAGCGACTGCGGCTGACCCAACGTCATGGGCCACTCACATGCACCCTCGTTGACGGCGTCTTACCGATCGCGCCTCGTCTTCGTCCTGGGTCTGACAGTGACGGTTCTCATGGTGCAGCTGGTGGGAGCAGCACTCAGCAACAGCCTCGCCCTGTTGGCTGATGCCGGACACATGCTGACCGACGTCGCTGGCATCGGACTGGCGCTGCTTGCCATCACTTTGGCCAACCGTCCCGCGTCCCCCAGACGCACCTTCGGCTACTACCGGTTGGAGATCCTGGCGGCACTGGCCAACGCCGGTCTACTGATCGGCGTTGCCCTCTGGGTCCTGATCGAGGCATTCGACCGTTTGCAGAACCCCCCGGAGGTAGCAGCCGGGTCGATGCTGCTCTTCGCTCTTGTCGGCCTTGCGGCAAACCTCGTGGGCATGATGTTGCTGCGCGGTGGCGCTGGTTCAAGCCTGAACATCAAGGGTGCATACCTCGAGGTGCTGGGCGATGCGCTGGGGTCTGTGTTGGCCGTGGCGGCGGCGGTCGTCATCATGGCCACCGGGTGGCTGAGAGCTGACGCCGTGGGGTCCGTCCTCGTCGCGCTGCTCATCCTTCCGCGCGCTTGGCTGCTGGTGCGTGACGCCGTGGATGTCCTCCTGGAGGCGTCGCCGAAGAACGTCAATCTCGATGAGGTGCGTCAGCACATCCTCGACACCCCCGGAGTGGTCGGTGCGCACGATCTCCATGTGTGGACGATTACGTCGGGCATGCCAGTGCTGGCGTCGCACGTTGTTGTCGACGACGCCGTGATTGCCCAAGGTCGCTCCGGTCACGTCCTCGACGACCTGACAGCCTGTCTCGCCGACCACTTCGCCGTCGGACACTGCACGTTCCAGATCGAGCCCCAGGGTCACGCTCATCACGAGGCGCCCACGCACCGCTAGGCACGTCAGGTCACGTCAGGTCAAAGGACTGGGGTCGGCTCCGCCATAGCGACGGTCGCGAGCTGCGTACTGCTCGATCGCCTTCCACAGGTGGCGCCGGTCGACATCCGGCCACAACTCATCGAGGAAGACGAGCTCGGCATAGGCGCTCTGCCACAGCAGGAAGTTTGAGATGCGTTGCTCACCGGAGCTGCGAATGAAGAGATCGACGTCAGGAAGGTCCGGCTCATCGAGGTAACGCGCCAGCGTCCGCTCGTTGACCTTCGACGGATCGAGCCGCCCCTCAGCCACCTCACGCGCCACAGCAGAAGCCGCGTCCGCAATCTCCGCCCGGCCCCCGTAGTTGACGCACATAGTGAGGGTGAGCACGTCGTTGTTCCGCGTCATGTGTTCCGCTGACTCCAACTCATCGATGACGCTCTTCCACAGCCGCCGCCGGCGCCCAGCCCATCGGACGCGGACGCCCATTGCGTTCATCTCGTCCCGGCGTCGCCGAATCACATCGCGGTTGAACCCCATCAGGAAGCGCACCTCATCAGGCGAGCGCTTCCAGTTCTCGGTACTGAACGCATAGGCCGAGACATACTTCACACCGATCTCGATCGCTCCCTCAACGAGGTCGAAGAGCGCGGCCTCGCCCGCCTTGTGCCCATCCGTCCGCGGGAGTCCCCGTGACTTGGCCCAGCGACCGTTCCCGTCCATGACGACGGCCACATGACGCGGCACCAGATCAGCCGGCACCTCAGGCGGACGAGCACCCGTAGCGTGTCGGCTCGGCGGAAGCACCGGCTGGCGACGGCTCACGTGCGATCGACCAGCCGCAGTGAACGCAGCCCTCGTTCGAGGTGCCACTGGGTATAGGCCGCAACGACCCCGGTGCTCTCGCGGAGGTAGCGGGGGTCGGCCGCCTCGACGACGTCCCAGTCGCCGGTGAGCAGTGCTGACAGCACCTCGAGTGACTCGGCATTGATCGTGATGGACCCGGCTGGACGGTCGTCGCGGCACACCGAACCGCCAGACTCGACTGATAGCCAGCGATGAGGCCCCGGCGCGCCGCAGCGCGTGCAGTCGTCGAAACTTGCCGCGTATCCCGCGACCGCCAAGGAGCGCAACAGATAGGCATCGAGCACAGCGCCGGCGCTGTGCTCGGCGGCGGCCAGCGCCCGAAGGCCACCGACCAGGAGCAGGTACTGCTGCACGGCCGGCTCCTTCTCTACATCGGTGAGCCGCTCTGCTGTCTCGAGCATCGCGGTTCCCGCCGTGTAGCGGCCGTAGTCGTTGGCGATCGACGCCCCATACGCCGCCAAGGACTCGACCTGCGTGACGATATCCAGCGACCTCCCCGTGTGGAACTGCACATCGACATGACTGAAGGGTTCAAGGCGGGCACCGAACTTCGAGGAGGTACGACGAACTCCCTTTCCCACCGCGCGCACACGGCCGTGATTGCGGGTGAGCACCGTGACGATCCGATCTGCTTCGCCCAGTTTCTGGGTGCGCAGCACGACACCGTCGTCTTGATAGAGGCTCACCGCCCCATTCTCCCCTTGATCGGGACACCCGGTGGCCGTGGCCCCGGCGAGTCGGCCAAGATCGTGCCATGACCACCGAACTGATCAACCGCATCGAACGGTATCTCGATGCAGCGCCGCGGTCGCAGGCTGACGCTGAGGAGGTGGGGCCGTTTACCCTCTTCAGGTCGCGTTTCAGCTTTCAGTTCTTCGCCAGACCTAGCCTGGGCTGGGCGCCAGGCTATGCAACGGCCGCCGACATCCGATCCCTCTGCGCACGCCAACGTGAGCTGGGGCTGCCGGAGAGAATCGAGTGGCTCACCGAGATCGCCCCTTACCTGACCACCGCGTGTCGAGACGCAGGCCTCACGGTGACCACCCACCCACTTCTCGTGCACCACGACTCGCTCGCCGTCCCGGTTCCAGACGGCGTCGGAGTTCGACGGGTCGACCTGGCCGACGACCCGGTCATCCCCGCTGCTCAGGTGGTAGCGCGGCTGGCATTCGCCTCACCCCAGACCGCTATCGCCGACATCGGCTCCGCCGAGCGCGACCAAGCCATCGATCAGTGGGAGCCAGAAGCGTCGGACGGGCTGCGCCGACGCATTCGCGAGGGAGACTCGGTGCTCGTCGTCGCCGAGGACGAGCACGGCGTGCTGTGCTCCGGGGGTCACAACCCCATCGGGGACGTCACTGAGATCGTCGGAGTGGGCACGCTGCCCGCCAGCCGCCAGCAAGGGCTGGGGGCCGCCGTCACCGACACGCTCGTGGCCGACGCCATACGGCGTGGCATCGAGGTGATCTTCCTGAGTGCTGACACCGATGCGGTGGCTCGCGTATACGAACGTATCGGGTTCAAGCGCATAGGCACGGCATGTAACGCGGCCCGCCCCTAGACGCTGCGCGCAGCGCGGTTCACCGCACTGACGATCGCCTTGAGTGAGGCAGTGAGGATGTTGGGGTCAACACCGATACCCCAGTAGACCTGGCCGTCGATAGCACACTCAAGATACGCCGCAGCCTTGGCATCGCCACCGGCGCTCATGGCGTGCTCGGCGTAGTCGAGCACGCGCACATCCTTGCCGATCGTCGACAAGGCACTGACGAACGCAGCGATGGGCCCGTTGCCGTGACCCTCGAGCTCACGTCGCTCGCCGTCCACATAGAGGCCCACCCGTAGAAGATCCTTCTCACCCTGAGCACTTGACGTGTGCACGGCGTTCAGCTGCAGAGCGCCGTCGTGCGCCAAGAACTCGCGCTCGAAGATCGCCCACATCTGCTCTGGCGTGACCTCGCCGCCTTCGTCGTCGGTGTGCTGCTGAACGACATGGCTGAACTCGATCTGCAGCCGGCGTGGAAGGTCGAACTGGTGCTCGGCCTTCATGATGTACGCGACGCCGCCCTTGCCCGACTGACTGTTCACCCGGATGACCGCTTCGTAGCTGCGTCCCACGTCCTTGGGGTCGATCGGCAGGTAAGGGACGGCCCACTCGATGTCATCCACCGTCTTGCCGGCTTGCTCGGCGTCGGCGCCCAACGCATCGAAGCCCTTCTTGATGGCATCCTGATGTGACCCGGAAAAGGCCGTGTAGACGAGGTCGCCGCCGTATGGATGCCGCGGATGTACGGGCAGCTGGTTCGCGTACTCGGTGATGCGGCGCACCTCGTCGATGTCGCTGAAGTCGAGCATCGGGTCAATGCCCTGACTGAACAGGTTGAGCCCCAACGTGACGATGCACACGTTGCCGGTGCGCTCACCGTTGCCGAAGAGAGTCCCTTCGATACGGTCGGCGCCTGCCATGTAACCGAGCTCGGCGGCAGCAACCGCGGTGCCGCGATCGTTATGCGGATGCAGCGAGAGAACGACTGCCTCGCGGCGGGTGAGGTGGCGGTGCATCCACTCGATCTGGTCGGCGTACACGTTAGGCGTGGCCATCTCGACCGTCGCCGGAAGGTTGATGATGACAGGGTTCTCGGGCGTAGGTTGCCACTCCTCGATCACCGCGTTGCAGACCTCGACGGCGTACTCGAGCTCAGTGCCGGTGAACGACTCCGGCGAGTACTCGTACGCAACGTCTACTTCAGGCACCGTCTCTTCAAACTTCTTGCAGATCCGGGCACCCTGTACGGCGATGTCCTTGATGCCGTCCTTGTCGAGACCGAACACCACTCGGCGCTGCAGGGTCGAGGTCGAGTTGTAGAGGTGGACGATCGCGCGCTTGGCGCCGCGGATCGACTCGTAGGTACGTTCGATCAGATGCTCGCGGGCCTGGGTGAGGACCTGGATGACGACATCGTCGGGGATGAGGTCTTCCTCGATCAGCTCGCGGACGAAGTCGAAGTCGGTCTGCGATGCCGACGGGAAGCCCACCTCGATCTCTTTGAACCCCATGTCGACAAGCAGCTGGAACATCTTGTGCTTGCGCGCCGGGCTCATCGGATCGATGAGGGCTTGGTTGCCGTCGCGCAGGTCGACCGAGCACCACTGAGGAGCTTCGGTGATGACGGTGTTCGGCCAGGTGCGGTCACTCAGACCGATGGCGGGGAATGGACGGTACTTGTGCGTCGGCATCCCGCTGGGTTGCTGGACGCGCGGCTGAGGCTGGCTCTGGGACATCGGAGTTTGTCTCCTCGGATCTGCTGGGCGGGCCATGACCGGAGGCACACGCAACTCCGCGGCGAGGAGACCGGTCGGACTAGGCCTCGCCGCGGCTGCGAAGAAGCAGGCGCACGTTCAGCATCCCGAGAAGTGTACCTCAGACGCCCCGGCGCGCATGGTCCATGCAGTCGGGGCTGTCGGCTACCGTCGCCCCATGACTGGAACGACCGGCAGCGACCGCCCACCCGCCACCCCGACTCGGCCGCTCGCCGCACGTCCCGCGTCGTCGCGGCGGCCGTGGCAGATCCTCGGCTCATTCGACGCATCGCCTTCGCTGTCGTGGCCGTGGTTCTTTTCCTCCAAGTCTTCGAGTGGCTCTTCTTCGGCGTCCGCCACCTGCTCTTTCTCCTGCTTCTGGCGTGGCTCTTCGCGATCGCGATGGAGCCGGCGGTCTCGTGGTTCGCCCGGCGCGGCATGAAGCGTGGGGCCGGCACCGGCATCGTCATGATCGGGCTCTTCGTCGCGATCGTGGGCTTCTTCGCGGTGTTCGGCACGATCTTCATTGATCAGGTCGTCAGCCTGGTCCAAGCGCTGCCGAACAACCTCGAGATCCTGGTCAACTGGACGAACCGCACGTTCAACGCCAACTTCGATGCCAACCAGCTGATCGACGGACTCGAGGTCACCCAAGAACGAGTCGCCGAGTGGGGCTCGAAGATCGGGCTCGGTCTGTTCGGCATCTTCACCTCGCTCGTCGGGGTTGTCTTCGACCTGTTCACGGTGGTGCTCTTCGCCTTCTACTTCTCGGCCCAGGGCCCTCAGCTCCGCCGCACCGTCGCCTCCTGGCTGCCGGCCGAGAGCCAACGGGTGGTCAACGAGGTATGGCAGATCGCGATCGAGAAGACCGGCG